>NZ_CP054916.1:2662500-3862500 GCF_013364155.1 Streptomyces sp. NA02950
TCTCTGAGCCGATTTTCCACCCCCGCCTCGGGCTCCTCCGGAGGGCCTTGGGCGCTCCGGGTTCCCCCGCTGGCGGAGCCGTAAACGTACTGGAGCGGGGCTCCTCGATGCAAATCGAGGAGCCCCGCCCGCTGTTCAGCGCCCTGCGGGCGCTGAGGGTGTGTCAGACCTCGACCACGACGGGGAGGATCATGGGGCGACGGCGGTAGCTGTCGGAGACCCACTTGCCCACCGCGCGGCGGATGAGCTGCTGGAGCTGGTGGATGTCCGCGACGCCGTCGGAGGCGCTCTTGGCCAGGGAGTCTTCGATCTTCGGGATGACGGCCGAGAACTTGGCGTCCTCGATGCCGGAGCCCCGCGCCTGGATATGCGGACCGCCCACGATCTTGCCGGTCGTGCTGTCGACGACCACGAAGACCGAGATGATGCCCTCCTCGCCGAGGATGCGGCGGTCCTTCAGCGAGGTCTCGGTGACATCGCCGACCGAGAGACCGTCCACATAGACGTACCCGGCCTGGACCTTGCCGGTGATCTTGGCGATGCCGTCGACGAGGTCGACCACCACACCGTCCTCAGCGATGACACAGCGGTTCTTCGGGACGCCGGTCAGTGCGCCCAGTTCGGCGTTGGCCCGCAGATGGCGCCACTCGCCGTGCACCGGCATCAGGTTCCGGGGCTTGCAGATGTTGTAGAAGTACAGCAGTTCCCCGGCCGAGGCATGGCCGGAGACATGGACCTTGGCGTTGCCCTTGTGGACGACGTTGGCGCCCCAGCGGGTCAGACCGTTGATGACCCGGTAGACCGCGTTCTCGTTGCCCGGGATGAGCGACGACGCGAGGATCACCGTGTCGCCCTGGACGATCCGGATCTGGTGATCGCGGTTGGCCATCCGGGACAGCGCGGCCATCGGCTCGCCCTGGGAACCCGTGCAGACGAGCACCACCTCGTCGTCCGGAAGGTCGTCGAGGGCCTTCACATCGACGACAAGACCCGCCGGGACCCGCAGATAGCCGAGGTCGCGCGCGATGCCCATGTTGCGGACCATCGAGCGGCCGACGAAGGCGACCCGGCGTCCGTACTCATGGGCCGCGTCGAGGATCTGCTGGATGCGGTGCACATGGCTGGCGAAGCTGGCGACGATGATGCGCTTCTGGGCGTTGGCGAACACCTGGCGCAGCACGTTCGAGATATCGCGCTCGGGCGGGACGAATCCGGGGACCTCGGAGTTGGTGGAGTCCACCAGCAGCAGGTCGATGCCTTCCTCTCCCAGCTTGGCGAAGGCGGGCAGGTCGGTCAGCCGGCCGTCCAGCGGAAGCTGGTCCATCTTGAAGTCGCCGGTGTGCACGGCCAGACCGGCCGGGGTGCGGATGGCGACCGCGAGGGCGTCCGGGATGGAGTGGTTGACGGCGATGAACTCGCACTCGAAGGGGCCGATGCGCTCGTGGTGCCCCTCCTCGACCTCGAGGGTGTACGGACGGATCCGGTGCTCCTGGAGCTTGGCCTCGATCAGGGCGAGGGTCAGCTTGGAGCCGATCAGCGGGATGTCCGGCTTCTCGCGGAGCAGGAAGGGGACACCGCCGATGTGGTCCTCGTGGCCGTGGGTGAGCACGATGCCGTCGATGTCGTCGAGGCGGTCCCGGATGGAGGTGAAGTCCGGCAGGATCAGGTCGACTCCGGGCTGCTCCTCCTCGGGGAAGAGCACTCCGCAGTCGACGATCAGCAGCCGGCCGCCGTACTCGAAGACCGTCATATTGCGGCCGATCTCGCCGAGGCCGCCGAGCGGGGTGACCCGCAGACCGCCCTCGGGTAGCTTCGGCGGCGGGCCGAGCTCAGGATGCGGATGACTCAAAAGACTCTCCTCACCACACACGCCACGTGCCCCCCCGGGGGCACATGGCGCGCGTGACATTCGTGCACTTGCTGATGTGTCTGTATGCAGTTGTGAAGTATGAAGGTGCGACTGTCGCATCTTTGACTAAAGCTGTACCCCGCCGGCGGCAAGATCGCGCGTGAGCTGTTCCGTTTCCTCGGGGGTGAGGTCGACGAGCGGCAGCCGCAGCGGCCCCGCGGGCAGCCCCAGGAGTGCCAGCGCGGCCTTCGTCGTGATGACGCCCTGGGTGCGGAACATCCCGGTGAAGACCGGGAGCAGCTGCTGGTGGATCTCGGTTGCCTTCGCGACGTCGCCCGCGAGATGGGCTTCGAGCATCGCGCGCAGCTCGGGACTGACGAGGTGGCCGACGACGGAGACGAAGCCGACCGCGCCGACCGACAGCAGCGGGAGGTTCAGCATGTCGTCGCCGGAGTACCAGGCCAGGCGCGAGCGGGCGATGGCCCAGCTGGCGCGGCCGAGGTCGCCCTTGGCGTCCTTGTTGGCGACGATGCGCGGGTGCTCGGCGAGCCGGACCATGGTCTCGGTGCCGATCGGGACGCCGCTGCGGCCGGGAATGTCATAGAGCATGACCGGCAGGCCGGTGGCGTCGGCGATGGCGGTGAAGTGGCGGAGGAGGCCCTCCTGCGGAGGCTTGCTGTAGTACGGCGTGACCGCCAGCAGTCCGTGGGCCCCCGCCTGCTCGGCCGCGCGGGCGAGCTCGACGCTGTGCGCGGTGTCGTTGGTGCTGGCACCGGCCACGACATGGGCGCGGTCGCCGACCGCCTCCACCACGGCTCGTACGAGCTGGGCTTTCTCCACATCGCTGGTGGTGGGGGACTCGCCGGTGGTGCCGTTGACGATCAGGCCGTCATTGCCGGCGTCCACCAGATGGACGGCGAGGCGCTGGGCGCCGTCGAGGTCGAGCGCGCCGTCCGAAGTGAATGGCGTGACCATGGCGGTCAGCACCCGCCCGAAAGGGGTCTGCGATGTGGAAGTCGGTGCCATGGGCCCCACGCTACTCGTAGCGCGCCCCGCGGTCCTCCCTCGGGGCGGTGGACGGAGCGAAGAGATGGGACCCGGCACTGCCTGCTCGGGGGTTCAAGCAGTGCCGGGCCCGTTTGTTCAGCCTAGATGAACTTCTCGAAACGCCGCAATACGGACACTTCGCTCCGGTGACGGGCGACTGCCCGGTGCCGGGCGACTAGGGGGCCACCCGGCCGTTGGCGTTGAAGGCCGCGTGGGTCAGCGGCATCAGCCGGGCCCAGTGCTCCTCCATCCGCTCCCCGACCATCTCGATCTCGCGCTGCGGGAAGGTCGGCACGGCGGCCTGCTCGTGCTGGGTGCGCAGCCCCAGGAAGTGCATCAGCGAGCGGGCGTTGCAGGTGGCGTACATCGAGGAGAACAGGCCGACCGGGAGCACCGAGCGGGCCACCTCCCGGGCGACACCGGCGGCCAGCATCTCCTGGTACGCCTCGTACGCGTGGCGGTACGCGTCCTCCATCACCCGGCCGGTCAGCTCGTGCTGCGCCTGGGTGCCCTCGACGAACTCGTACTTCCCCGGGCGGCCCTGCTGTACCAGCTTGCGGGCCTCCCCCGGGACGTAGAACACCGGCTGGAGCTCCCGGTAGCGGCCGGACTCCTCGTTGTACGACCAGCCCACGCGGTGCCGCATGAACTCGCGGAAGACGAAGATCGGGGCGCTGATGAAGAACGTCATCGAGTTGTGCTCGAAGGGGCTGCCGTGACGGTCCCGCATCAGGAAGTTGATCAGCCCCTTGGACCGCTCCGGCTCCTTGGTCAGCTCCTCGAGGGACTGCTCACCCGCGGTGGACACCCGCGCGGCCCACAGGACGTCGGAGTCGGCTGCGCTGTGCTTGACCAGCTCGACGGTCACGTCGCTGCGGTACTGGGGCTTCTCGGTCTCGGTGGGGGTCTCGGTCACCGACGGGTCCTTCCGTATTGCGTCGCTCGGGGCGTGCCAAGCCTACGGGCCACCGCCGACAGTCCCGTGCGCGCGGACCGGTGCGGACCGGGCGGAAAAATCTTGAGTGATGTTGTCGAAACCGGGCACCCCGGACGTCGTTCACGCGTCTTATCGGACAGAAGTACCCGCGCTCGAGGTTCCAAGGAGAGCCCGCACATGTCCCGCCGGCGAGAGCCCGTGCCGTTCGCCTTCGTCGCCGAAGCCGACCGTTTCCGCAGCAATGTCACCCCACCCGCCCGCCCCCGGGCGACGCCGTCCCAGATAGCCGGCCGCACCCTGATCGGACTGACGATCGTCGCCGGTTTCATCGGCTCGCTGATGTTCGGCATGCCCGCTCTGGACAGCCAGTCCCATCCCACCAGTCGGACCCAGCAGTCGGAGGCGTCGGACGGCCGTTGAGCCGCTGAGATAGCCTCACCCAGCACAGGCCCTTCCGGACGTGTGTGTGAGTGAGGACTTCCGTGCCCCTGCCCTTCCTGACTGCCGACCACGCCCTGGACGAGGAAACGGGCGGCGCACCGGACGATCCCGCGTACGAGGACCTGGACCGGTGGCGCCGTCCGTACCGTCCGGGCCCCTGGAGGGTCGGCGGAGCCGCGCTGCTGCTCCTGCTCGCCTCGTACGTTCTGTTCTCCGCGATGATCATCGCGATGGCGGGATCGCTGCCCGCCGCCGGATTCTGTGTCGCCGTGGCCGCCCTGGTGATCATGTTCGCCGTACGGGTGGTGCACTCCGGTGTGCAGGTCAGCGCCCACGGGCTGCGTCAGGTCGGCGTCTTCGCGTCCACCACGGTGGCCTGGCCGCACATCGCGGCGATACGTACCGCCCAGCAGCCGGTCCGGTGGCTGGGCCTGCCGCGCACCGTGCAGGGCCAGGCCGTGATCGCCGAACCGGCGGGGGGTGGGGAGACACGCGTCCTGATCTCCAGCCACAGCGCCGACTTCCTGGCCCGCCCGGAGGGGTTCGACATGGCCGCCGACGCCCTCGAGGGCTGGGCGGCCGCCTACCGCCGCTGATCCGGACGGGCCTGATGTCAGCGGGCCCGCACCGGCCTGCCGTCGTGCAGCGCGATGGCACGCTGCATCGCCTTGCGGGCGCGTGCGATGTCCCGGGCGTCGTGGTAGGCCACCGCGAGCCGGAACCAGGAGCGCCAGTCGTCCGGGGACTCCTCGGTCTCGGCCCGCCGCTTGGCGAACACCGCGTCCGCGGAGTCCCGGTCGATCCGCCCGCCGGGGGTGCGCTCCAGTTCGTCCACCGGAAGGCCGCCCTCGGCCTCCAGCTCGCGCGCCAGCCGGTTGGCGTTCCGCGCGAACTGCGTGGTCTGCCACAGGAACCAGCCGCCGATGAACGGCAGCACCAGCACGGCCAGACCGAAGGCGATGGTGACCGGGGTGCCCTCCCGGATCAGCAGCACCCCGCGGCTGCCGACCAGGACGAAATACACGACCAGGACGGCCGCGAGAACGAAATACGTGATCTTTGCGCGCACCGGTGGCCCTCAGTCCAGATCGAGGAAGTGTTCCAGGCCGAACGTCAGGCCGGGGGTGGTCACCACGCGCCGCGCGCCGAGCAGGATGCCCGGCATGAAGCTGCTGTGGTGGGTGGAGTCATGGCGGACGGTGAGCGTCTCGCCCTCGCCGCCGAGCAGGACCTCCTGATGGGCGAGGAGTCCGCGCAGCCGCACCGAGTGCACCGGGACGCCGTCCACGTCGGCGCCCCGCGCCCCGTCGAGACCGGTGGCCGTGGCGTCCGGCGCGGGCGCGCAGCCCGCCTCCCGGCGCGCCTCGGCGATCAGCTGGGCGGTGCGAGCGGCGGTGCCGGAGGGGGCGTCCACCTTGTTGGGGTGGTGCAGCTCGATGACCTCGACCGACTCGAAGAACCGGGCGGCCTGGCGGGCGAACCGCATGGTGAGCACCGCGCCGATGGAGAAGTTCGGCGCGATGAGCACCCCGGTGCGGGGCGAGGCGTCGAGCCAGCCGCGCAGCCGCGCGAGGCGTTCGTCGGTCCAGCCGGTGGTGCCGACGACGCCGTGGATGCCGTGCCGGACGCAGAACTCGAGGTTGTCCATGACCGAGCCGGGCTCGGTCAGCTCCACCGCGACCTCGGCGCCCGCGTCGACCAGGGTCTGGATCGAGTCCCCGCGGCCGAGCGCGGCGACCAGCTCCATGTCCTCGGCGGCCTCGACGGCCCGTACGGCCTCGGAGCCGATCCGTCCCTTGGCACCGAGGACGGCCACGCGCAGCTTGCTCATCGTTTCTCTTCCTTCGGTTCCGGTGCGGCTAGGCGACGGCGTCGTCGAGGCGGGCCGCCTGCTTGTCCTTCAGCGGGCCGATGACGGACAGCGAAGGACGCCGTCCCAGTACATCGCGCGCCACTTCGCGCACCTCGTCGGGGGTGACGGCGGCCATCCGCGCGAGCATGTCGTCCACCGACATCTGCTCGCCCCAGCACAGCTCGCTCTTGCCGATGCGGTTCATCAGCGCACCGGTGTCCTCCAGACCCAGCACCGTGGAGCCGGAGAGCTGGCCGACCGCGCGCCGCAGCTCGTCGTCGGTGAGGCCGTGCTGGGCGACGTGGTCCAGCTCGTCGCGGCAGATCTTCAGCACGTCGTGCACCTGGCTGGGGCGGCAGCCCGCGTAGACACCGAACAGACCGCAGTCGGCGAAGCCCGAGGTGTAGGAGTAGACGCTGTAGGCGAGTCCGCGCTTCTCCCGGACCTCCTGGAAGAGCCGGGAGCTCATACCGCCGCCGAGCGCCGCGTTGAGCACGCCGAGCGCCCAGCGCCGGTCGTCGGTGCGCGGGATGCCGGGCATGCCGAGGACGATGTGGGCCTGCTCGGTCTTGCGGTTCAGCAGCTCCACCCGGCCCGCGGTGCGGATCGTGCGGGCGCCGCCGCGCGGGGGAACCGGGACCCCGTCGGTCCGGGAGAGGGCGCCGGCCTTCTCGAAGGCCCGGCGCACCTGGCGGACGACCGTGGCGTGGTCCACGTTGCCCGCGGCGGCGACGACCAGATGGGTCGGGTCGTAGTGCTTCTTGTAGAAGCGGGCGATCTGGTCGCGGCCAAGGCCGTTGACGGTGTCGACGGTGCCCAGGACCGGGCGGCCGAGGGGGGTGTCACCGAGCATGGTGTGCGCGAACAGGTCGTGCACACAGTCGCCCGGGTCGTCCTCGGTCATCGCGATCTCTTCGAGGACCACTCCGCGCTCGGCGTCCACGTCCACCGCGTCGATCACCGAGCCGGTCAGCATGTCGCAGACGACGTCGATGGCCAGCGGCAGATCGGTGTCGAGCACCCGCGCGTAGTAGCAGGTGTACTCCTTGGCGGTGAAGGCGTTCATCTCGCCGCCGACCGCGTCGATGGCGGAGGAGATGTCCAGGGCGCTGCGCCGCCGGGTGCCCTTGAAGAGCAGATGTTCCAGGTAGTGGGTGGCGCCGTTGAGGGTGGGGGTCTCGTCGCGCGAGCCGACGTGCGCCCAGATGCCGAAGGTGGCCGAGCGGACGGACGGGAGGGTCTCGGTGACGATGCGCAGGCCCCCGGGGAGGGTCGTCCTGCGGACCGTCCCGATGCCGTTCTCGCCTTCGAGAAGCGTTTGGGTACGGGCGACGGCCCGCCCCTCCGAAGAGGGGCGGGCCGTCGTACCGTGAGCGTGGGACGTCACTTGGCGCCCGCGCCGGAGCCGCTGTCGGACCCGGCGTCCACCGCCTCGTCCTTGTCGTCCTCGCCCTCGATGACCGGGTGCAGCGAGAGCTTGCCCCGCTGGTCGATCTCGGCGATCTCGACCTGGACCTTGGAACCGACCGCGAGCACGTCCTCGACGTTCTCCACGCGCTTGCCGCCGGCCAGCTTGCGGATCTGCGAGATGTGCAGCAGGCCGTCCTTGCCCGGGAGCAGGGAGACGAAGGCACCGAAGGTGGTGGTCTTCACGACCGTGCCCAGGTAGCGCTCGCCGACCTCGGGCATCGTCGGGTTGGCGATGCCGTTGATGGTCGCGCGGGCGGCCTCGGCGGCCGGGCCGTCGGCGGCACCGATGTAGATGGTGCCGTCGTCCTCGATGGTGATCTCGGCTCCGGTGTCCTCCTGGATCTGGTTGATCATCTTGCCCTTGGGGCCGATGACCTCACCGATCTTGTCCACCGGGATCTTCACGGTGATGATCCGCGGGGCGTTGGGGGACATCTCGTCCGGCGTGTCGATGGCCTCCATCATCACATCGAGGATGTGCAGCCGGGCGTCGCGGGCCTGCTTGAGGGCCGCGGCCAGGACCGAGGCCGGGATGCCGTCCAGCTTGGTGTCGAGCTGGAGCGCGGTGACGAACTGCTTGGTACCGGCGACCTTGAAGTCCATGTCACCGAACGCGTCCTCCGCACCGAGGATGTCGGTGAGGGTGACGTAGTGGGTCTCGCCGTCGATCTCCTGGGAGATCAGGCCCATGGCGATGCCCGCGACCGGGGCCTTCAGCGGCACACCGGCGTTCAGCAGCGACATGGTGGAGGCACAGACCGAACCCATGGAGGTCGAGCCGTTGGAGCCGAGCGCCTCGGAGACCTGGCGGATGGCGTACGGGAACTCCTCGCGCGTCGGCAGCACCGGCAGCAGCGCCCGCTCGGCCAGCGCGCCGTGGCCGATCTCGCGGCGCTTGGGGGAGCCGACGCGGCCGGTCTCACCGGTGGAGTACGGCGGGAAGTTGTAGTTGTGCATGTAGCGACGGCGCGTCTCGGGCGAGAGCGTGTCGAGCTGCTGCTCCATGCGGAGCATGTTCAGCGTGGTGACGCCCAGGATCTGGGTCTCGCCCCGCTCGAACAGCGCCGAGCCGTGCACCCGCGGGATCGCCTCGACCTCGGCGGCGAGCGTACGGATGTCCGTGACGCCACGGCCGTCGATGCGCTTCTTCTCCTTGATGACGCGCTCGCGCACCAGGGACTTGGTCAGCGAGCGGTACGCGGCGGAGATCTCCTTCTCGCGTCCCTCGAACTGCGGCAGCAGCTTCTCGGCGGCCAGACCCTTGACGCGGTCCAGCTCGGCCTCGCGCTCCTGCTTGCCCGCGATGGTCAGCGCCTGGGCCAGCTCGTCGCGGACGGCGGTGGTGAGGGCCTCCAGGACGTCGTCCTGGAAGTCGAGGAAGATCGGGAACTCGCCGGTGGGCTTGGCGGCCTTGGCGGCGAGGTCCGACTGTGCCTTGCACAGGACCTTGATGAAGGGCTTGGCGGCCTCGAGGCCGGCCGCGACGATCTCCTCGGTCGGCGCCTCGGCGCCGTCCTTGACCAGCTGGATGGTCTTCTGGGTGGCCTCGGCCTCGACCATCATGATCGCGACATCGCCGTCCTCCAGGACGCGGCCGGCGACGACCATGTCGAAGACGGCGTCCTCGAGCTCGCTGTGGGTCGGGAAGGCGACCCACTGACCCTTGATCAGGGCGACGCGGGTGCCACCGATCGGGCCCGAGAAGGGAAGGCCGGCGAGCTGGGTGGAGCAGGAGGCGGCGTTGATCGCGACCACGTCGTAGAGGTGGTCGGGGTTGAGCGCCATGATCGTCTCGACGACCTGGATCTCGTTGCGCAGGCCCTTCTTGAAGGACGGGCGCAGCGGGCGGTCGATCAGGCGACAGGTGAGGATCGCGTCCTCGGACGGGCGGCCCTCACGGCGGAAGAACGAGCCGGGGATGCGCCCCGCGGCGTACATCCGCTCCTCGACATCGACCGTCAGCGGGAAGAAGTCGAGCTGGTCCTTGGGGTTCTTCGATGCGGTGGTGGCCGACAGCACCATGGTGTCGTCGTCCAGGTAGGCCACGGCGGAGCCGGCGGCCTGACGGGCCAGGCGGCCCGTCTCGAAACGGATGGTGCGGGTGCCGAAGGAACCGTTGTCGATGACGGCTTCGGCGTAGTGGGTCTCGTTCTCCACCAGGGAATTCTCCTCTTCTGCGTCCCTCGTCCGTGTGACGGTGGACGGTGGTGGAGCAGCGCCCCGAGCCTGTTGTCCGGCGGCCGGGCCGGTCTTCGATCGAAGCCACCGGAATTGCCAGTTCCGGGAGCCACTACCGAGGACCGGCTCCTGTGGCGCCGGTGCGGCGGAAATGAGGCGCTCCTCCTCGTTCGTTATGGCGTTGTTGGGACCAGACTACAAAGCATCGGCCATCATCACGATGGCTGTGCTGTCTGGCGCGCACGGTGCGTAGCGGACAAAATACGCCGCGCACCGGGGGTATCGGGCCGCCATGGGCGGCACGTACGGCAACACGTACGGCAAAGGGAGCGGCCCCCAGTCCCGGGAACCGCTCCCTCCACGGCGTCTTACTTGGCGCCCGCCGCGCCGCGGCGGATACCGAGGCGCTCCACCAGCGCACGGAAGCGCGTGATGTCCTTCTTCGCCAGGTACTGCAGCAGACGGCGGCGCTGGCCGACCAGCAGCAGCAGACCACGGCGGGAGTGGTGGTCGTGCTTGTGGGTCTTGAGGTGCTCGGTCAGGTCGGAGATGCGGCGCGAAAGCAGCGCGACCTGGACCTCGGGGGAACCGGTGTCGCCCTCCTTGGTGGCGAACTCGGCCATGATCTGCTTCTTCGTAGCGGCGTCGAGCGACACGCGGTACTCCTTGAGTTTGTCTTTCAGCCGCCGAGTGCCCCTGGTCGGTGTCTCAGGGGAGCTTCCGTGACTCGGGAGGCGAGGTCCGCTGGGCGCTGTCCCCAGATCCTCGGGGAGGTTCCGGGGGCGCGTACACAAACGGCCGTCACACAGCGTACCAGCGTCCCCGGTCCGGGCCCGCGCGGGTCCGGCCCGGACACCTGTGCTGGTGCGGACCCCGGCCGGGTGGCGGTCCCCTCCGGGGACGGCTGAGCGCTCCGTGGGACGTGCCACGAGGTGCGCTCGTGCGTCTGCGGACGCGTCGTGGCCGGTCGCGCAGTTCCCCGCGCCCCTTCGGGGCGCACCCGAACGGCACCGGACTTCAGCGAGGCCGCTCAGAGGACCGGCATGGCGGTGAGCTGCCCGGCCTGGAGGAGGAACACCCGGTTGTCGACTCCCGCCAGCCTCCAGGCTCCATCACTGCCCTGACTGTACGGCCAGGCGATCCTCCCCTCACGGGAGTCGGCCGCGACGACTCCCCTGCGACCGGTGGAGTCCACGACCGCCCACACACTGCGGCCCTCGGCCACCGGGGGACCGAGCGGATGCGCCTCGGCGCCGACGGTCACCGTCCACTCCGCGGCCCCGGTGTCCGCACGGCGGGCATGCAGATCGGTGCCGTCCACGGCGTACACGATGTGGTCGCGCAGCGCCGGAGCGCCCCAGCCGAGATCGCCCGTACCGGGGTGCGCCCACTTCCGTTCACCGGTCGCGAGCGTGAGCGCGGTGAGGGCCTTCCCTCCCAGGTAGACGGTGTCGCCATCGACAAGCGGGGCCACGGCGGTGGATCCGTGTTTCCTGGGACCCCATGCCGTCTTCCCGCTCCGGGTGTCGAGGGCGACGGCCCGGCCGTCGGAGCCGTGGACCAGCAGGCGCCCCCTGGCCGCGACCCCCGCCGCGCGTGCGCCGCTCAGCTTCACCGGCGAGGGGGCCCGTCCACAACGTGGAGCGCGACGACAGCGAGACGGCCCGCAGCCGTCCGGTGCGTGTGGCCAGGTAGACGGCTGTGTCGTCCACCGCCAGCGGGGTCGCCGCGTCCGCTCGGCTCGCGGCCCAGCGCTCTTTCCCGTCCGCGGCACCCAGCGCACGCACCGCGCCCCGGCTCTCGGCGATGAGCACGGTGTCGTCGGAGAGGACGAGCGGCCGTCCGGTCAGCCCGGCCACGGTGGAGGTCCAGCGCTGGGCACCGTCGCGAACGCCGTAGGCACGCAGCCGTCGCCCCGTGGCCGCGACGACGACGAGGTCGTGTACGGGGAGCGGGGTGATCTCGTCGCCGGGGTCCGAGACGCCCGTGTCCATCGGGCCCCACAGCGGCGTCGGCGCGTTCCCCTCCTCGTAGTGCGCGAGCGGCTTCGCCGCCCAGGGCCGTGTCTCCGCGTGGGAGTCGTCATCCCTCAGCAGCCACCACGCACCGGCTCCGCCCCCGGCCACGAGCACCGCTCCGCCCGCCGCCAGCCCGCCGATCAGCCGTCGCCGAGAGGGGCCTGACACCTCGTCGCCCGGCAGGGTGGCCAGGCGTCTCGCGTCCGCCTCACGGCGCGCGATGTCCTCGGCCAGCGGCCCGGTGCGCCACGCCCGGTCCGCTCCACGGGGCGGCGTCAGTCCCCGGGCGACGGCGTCGAGGGCCGGCCGCCGTCCGGGCTCCTTGTCGAGGCAGGGCCGCACCCAAGCTCGTATCGCTTGCGGTACCGCGTCCAGATCCGGCTCACCGTGCACCACCTGGTACTGCACCGCCGCCACATGCCCGCCCGCGTAGACCGGCCGCCCTCCCGCGGCGTAGGCGAGGACCACGCCCAGCGAGAACACGTCTCCCGCGGGGCCCGTCCGCCGGCCGAGGACCTGCTCGGGCGCGGCGTACCCCGGGGTGGCGAGCGACTGTCCGGTGGTGGTCAGCGTCAGCCCGTGCTCGGGCCGGGCGATACCGAAGTCGATGATCCGGGGGCCACGGGACGTCAGCACGATGTTGGACGGCTTGAGGTCGCGATGCACGAGCCCGGCGCCGTGGACGTCCATGAGCGTGCGCACCAGCACGGCTCCCACGGCTCGCAGGGTCGGCTCGTCCAGTGGGCCGTACCGGTCGACGGCCTGGTCCCGCCAGATGAGGGGTGCGTAGGCGGGGGCCGCTCCCGTGACGTCGTGCCGCCAACGAGGCTGGGGCGGCGCTCCTTCGAGACGGCGGTGGGAGCGGTGGGCGGCGGCGAGGCGCTCGGCAGGGGTCGGGGGAGGTGGGTCGTCGGGCGCCGTCGCGGTCCAGGTGACACCTGCGCCCACCGCGACCCCCGCGGTGCCGCCGACGGCGCCGACGAGAAGTCCGCGCCGCGACGGCCCGATGGACGGTGACAGCTCCTCGTCGTCCCGACGCGACGCGCGCCCGTCGGCCGGTTCCGGCGAGGGCTCCGGCGCGCTTTCGACCTCCGCGTCCAGCACCGCCGAGGACTGTTCCGACAGCGCGGCGATCACCCGCCCCGGCAGCCAGCCCGGCCCCAGCAGTGCCGCGGCCGGGCTTACCCCGCCGCTGTCCCGTACGGTGGCGCTCCAGCCCGAGGGAGGCATGCCGCCCGCGGCCGCCGCCGCGGGTACGCCGATGTCCGCCGTATCCGGCCCCGAAGGCAGAGGCGGTGTGTTCACCGGCGGCGGGAGACGCCCACGGCGGGCCAGTTCCTCCAGCAGTGCCTGAGCCGTCGGCCGGTCCGCCGGGTCAGGAGCGAGACAGGTGCCAAGAGTGCCCCGCAGTTCTCCCGGCAGCGTGCCGACGTCGGGCCCCAGCCGCCCTGTCACGGCGTACGCCAGGACAGCGCCCAGCGGGAAGACATCGCCCAGGGGGCGCGGCCGCCCGCCCGCACGCTGCTCCGGCGGCAATACGGCGAGGGCCACCCCCGGCAGGTCCGCCCGAGTCTCGCCATCCGGCCCCCGCTGCTCGCACGGCGCCGAATCCGGCAAGACGCGGCCCGTCCCCCGCCACGAACACCGTGTCCGGCGCGATTCCCGCGTGGGGTGTGCCCGCGGCATGGATCCCGGCCAGCGTCTCGGCCAGGGCAGCACCCAGTGCGCGCACGGTGGCGGCCGGCAACGGACCGCCATGTGCCTCCAGTGCGGCGGGCAGCGGCAGCATGGGCAGGTAAGGGGAGGCACTCCACGGTGGCTCGGCGGGGTCGCCCGCGAGTTCCACGACCGGAGCGAGCCAGCCGGACGGTCGGCTGCCGGCCAGCTGACGGGCCTTTTCCGCCTCCGCCAGGAAGCGGCCGCGACAGGCCGGATCGCCCGCGGACTCCGACAGCGGTGTGGTGAGCACGACCGTCCTGACGCCGCCCGCGCTGCGCGCGACGAACTGCCGGGCCGTCACGGTGACCTCGCCCGTCGCTTGGGTCAGCCTCGCAATGAGGTGGTAGGGGCCGAGTCGCCGCGGATCGTCCGTGGTCAGCGGTTCCACAGGGGCTCCCTGCCTCGCCCGGGCAGGCCGAGTCCCGCGTCAGCCACTGGTCATGCTCCGCGCAGAGGAGTACACGTCCAGCACCGCGAGGCACAGCGGCACCAGGGAGAGCAGGAAGGCGCTCTCGGCCAGATCCGACAGACGGCCCCAGAAGGGGGAGACACCCACCCTCGGGACGATCAGGGCGATGGCGACGAGCAGGGCGACTCCCGCCGTCACCGCCGCGGCCAGCCAGATCGTCCGTACGTCGAGCGGACCGCGGTCGTTCTCGGTGAGCAGCTTGAGGACCGCGTCGGCGGGCGGGTTCAGGGACAGCCCGAGCACCAGCAGACCGAGGGAGACCAGACCCGCGCCCAGGACCGAGGCGACCTGCGCGGTGTAGCGGAAGAGCCGGGCGCGCAGCAGCATCGCCAGCGCCCCGGCGAGCGCCAGCAGCTGGCCCCACATGCTGTCGGAGAATCCGAGGACGGCCGAGGAGCCCACGACGACGGCGGAGCAGCCGCCGACGAGGCCGAGCAGCATCTCGTGGCCCCGACGGGCCTGGGTGGCCACCCGCTCGGCGTCCAGCGGCTCGGCGGCGGGCGGGGTGGTGGGGTCCAGGGCCTCGTCGGCCGCCGCGTGGGGCGGGGCGTAGCCGATGGGCAGACGGGCGACGCGCGCCGACAGACCGGGCAGGAAGGCGATGGCGCCGATCGCCACGACGGAGCAGACGGCGGCGGTCTCGGTGGGACCGGTCTCGGTCAGGATGGCGCAGAAGGTGGCCAGGGTGCCGACGCTGGAGGCGAAGACGGCCGCGACGAACGGGGCGTCACCGCGCGGCATGGCGGCCACCAGGGCGACGGAGGCGATGAGCACGGTGGCACAGCCGAGCAGGAACTGAAGACGGCCGACGCCCTCGCCCTTGTCCAGGGCCAGGATGCCGGAGCCCGCGATCATCAGATGCGGAAGGGCGCCGAGACCGAGCGCCACGGCGGAGGCGCGGTCGTCGTACACCCGCGCCCGCACGCCCGCGAGAGCGGTCAGCAAAAGGCCCACCGAGCCCGCGATGATGCCCGGCAGCCCGTGCATGTCGTGCCGGAGCGGGTCGGCGAACCAGAACACGAAGCCCATGAGGACCAGGAGGAAGGAACCGCCGCACAGGCCGGCCGCGCGCAGGAAACCGTCCCGCCACAGGGTGCGGTCACGGGTGACGGCGGACGCGATGGCGTCGGAGACATCGTCGTAGACGGCGGGCGGCAGGGACTCGGCGAACGGCCGCAGGGACAGCAGCTCGCCGTCCAGCACCTGTTGGGCCACGAGCGACCGCGAACCCTCGAGCACCGTGCCGTTGCGCCGCACCAGGTGGTACCCGGTGGGCGCGCCCGCGGGCTGGGTCTGGCCGGTCAGCCGGAGGATCTCGGGGTAGACGTCGGCGACGGGGACGTCCTCGGGGAGCGCGACGTCGATGCGGCTGTCGGGCGCGACAACAGTGACTCTGCAGAAACCGGTCGTAGCGGACGTACTCACTTTCGGGGCCCCCTCGTTCGGTCTTCTGCCTCGCTCGATGATGCGCGCGGCGGCCACCCTACCCGGGTCATCATGCTGATACGTCGATAGGATCGCCTCTCGCGGAGGGAGGCCGTCGCCACGGGGGTGCCGGACGAGAACTGTCCCTGCCGTGTGGAGGGATGAGGGATCCGGTGAGCCAGGTCGTCGTCAAGCGCCAGCCACGGGCTCTGCCGCCCGAGGTGCCGACCGAGGAACTCCGTCTCGAACCGCCCCCGGAACTGCCCCGCGGGCAACAAGAAGGCATCCTGATGCAGCTGTTGCCGACCCTCGGTATGGGCTCGTCGATGGTCTACTTCTTCATGCCCGGGGCCGCGCCGATGATGAAGATCATGGGCGTGATGATGATGTTCTCCACGCTCGGCATGACCGTGGCGATGATCATGCGGTACCGGCGGGGTTCACAGGGCCAGATGGCCGACACCCGGCGCGATTACCTCAAATACCTGGCGCAGACGCGCCGGACCGTGCGGAAGACGGCCCGGTTGCAGCGCAGCGCGCAGTACTACCTGCACCCCTCCCCCGACCAGCTGTGGTCGGTGGTGGCCGAGGGCAGCCGGGTGTGGGAACGGCGGCTGAGCGACGACGACTTCGGCCAGGTGCGGATCGGGCTGGGCGCACAGCAGCTCGCCACCCCCCTGATCGCCCCCGACACGGCCACCATCGAGGACCTCGAACCGCTGACGGCGGGCGCGATGCAGCAGTTCCTGGCGACCCAGGGCTCGCTGGACGGCATGCCGATGGCGGTGTCGATGCGCGCCTTCTACCACCTCACCGTCTCCGGGGTGCCGGAGCATGTGCACGGGGCGGCCCGGGCGCTGGTCGCCCAGCTGGCCACGCTCCACTCGCCGGAGGACCTGGTCATCGCGGTGGTCGCCGCGCGCGGATCGGCGGAGCAGTGGGAGTGGACCAAGTGGCTGCCCCATGTGCAGATCGCGGGCGCGGTCGACGGAGCGGGCTCCCGGCGGCTGTTCGGCGATTCCCTGGCCGAGCTGGAGGAGCTGCTCAAGCCGCGCATCGAGGGCCGTACCCGGTTCAGCCGGGACACCCCGCCCGCTCTGGACCATCCGCATGTGGTGGTCGTCCTCGACGGCGGCATCGTGCCGCCGGACTCGGCGTTCGCGGCGGCCGAGGGCCTTCAGGGCGTGACCGTCATCGAGGTGGTGCCGGGCGAGCTGGAGGAGCCGCGCGGCGGTCTGTCGATCGTGGTCCAGCCGGGCAAACTGCAACTGCTCTCACAGGTCGCGGAGTACGAGGGGGTCCCGGACACCCTGTCCCGCGAGGCCGCCGAGGCACTGGCGCGGCAGCTCGCCCCGCTGCGCATGGGGGTCGGCGACGACGACGAACCGCTGCTCGCCAACCTCGACTTCACCGATCTGCTGGGCCTGGGCGACGCCGGTTCGGTCGATGTGTCGCGGACCTGGCGGCCGCGGTCGCTGGCCGAGCGGCTGCGGGTGCCGATCGGCATCGCCGAGGACGGTTCGCCGGTCATGCTGGACCTGAAGGAAGCGGCCCAGGAGGGCATGGGCCCGCACGGTCTGTGCGTCGGTGCGACGGGTTCGGGCAAGTCCGAGCTGATGCGGACCCTGGTGCTGGGTCTGGCGGTCACCCACTCTTCGGAGACCCTGAACTTCGTCCTGGCGGACTTCAAGGGTGGCGCCACCTTCGCCGGGATGTCCGAACTGCCGCATGTGGCCGCGGTCATCACCAACCTGGCCGACGACCTGACGCTGGTCGACCGTATGCGCGACTCGATCACCGGTGAGCTCCAGCGCCGCCAGGAACTGCTGCGCGCGGCGGGCAACTACGCCAATGTGCACGACTACGAGAAGGCGAGGGCGGCCGGTGCCCCGCTGGAGCCGGTGGCCTCGCTCGTCCTGGTGATCGACGAGTTCAGCGAACTGCTGACGGCCAAGCCGGACTTCATCGACATGTTCATCCAGATCGGCCGGATCGGCCGTTCGCTGGCCGTGCATCTGCTGCTGGCCTCGCAGCGGCTCGAGGAGGGGCGGCTGCGCGGCCTGGAGACCTATCTGTCGTACCGGATCGGTCTGCGGACGTTCTCCGCGGCGGAGTCCCGTACCGTCCTGGGCGTCCCGGACGCGTACCACCTGCCGTCCATCCCCGGTTCGGGCTATCTGAAGTTCGGCACGGACGAGATGACGCGCTTCAAGGCGGCGTATGTCTCCGGGCCGTACCGCACCGGCGCCCCGCAGGTCGAGGGTACGACGCTGCCCATCGAGCGCAAGCCGGTGCTCTTCACCGCCGCCCCGGTGCCGGTGAGCTACGCCGCCCCGGACCCGGCGGCCCTGCCGGCCTCGGCGGCCCGGACGGACGAGGACGACGCGCTGGCCGAGACGGTCCTCGATGTCATCGTGGGCCGTCTGGAGGGCCAGGGGCAGCCCGCCCACCAGGTCTGGCTGCCGCCGCTGGACAAGGCCCCCTCCCTGGACGAACTGCTGCCGTCGCTGTCGCCCTCGGCGGAGCGCGGGCTCCAGTCGGCGGACTACGCCCGGCCCGGCGGTCTGGTCGTTCCGCTCGGCCTCATCGACAAGCCGTTCGAGCAGCGGCGTGACATCCTCTACCGCGACTTCTCCGGCGCCGCGGGCCATATGCTCGTGGTCGGCGGTCCGCAGTCCGGTAAGTCCGCCCTGATGCGGACCCTGATCGCGTCCTTCGCGCTCACCCACACCCCGGCCGAGGTCCAGTTCTACGGGCTCGACTTCGGTGGTGGCGGTATGAGCGCCGTCGCCGATCTACCGCATGTGGGCGGGGTGGCCTCACGCCTTGACCCGGAGAAGGTGCGGCGGACGATCGCGGAGGTCGCCGGCATCCTGGCCCGCCGCGAGGAGTACTTCCGCGCCAACAACATCGACTCCATCGGCACCTACCGCCGCCAGCGGGCCAACGGGCTCCATGCGGACCAGGGCTGGGGCGATGTCTTCCTGATCGTCGACGGCTGGGCCAACTTCCGTTCCGAGTACGACATCCTGGACGGCGTGGTCACCGATATCGCCGGACGCGGTCTGGGCTACGGCGTCCACGTCATCGTCACCGCCTCCCGCAACATGGAGGTCCGCGCGTCCCTGAAGGACCAGCTGCTCAACCGGCTCGAGATGCGCCTCGGTGACACGATGGACTCCGAGTTCGACCGCAAGGTCGCCGCGAACGTGCCCGTGGGCGTCCCCGGCCGCGGACAGCTCCCGGAGAAGCTCCACTTCATGGGTGCCCAGCCGCGGATCGACGGCGGCAGCGACCCCGAGACGATGACGGACGCTACCGCCGAGCTGGTGCGCGCGGCGAACGCCGCCTGGTCCGGTCCGAAGGCCCCCCGGGTGCGGCTGCTGCCACGCAGGCTGCGCGCGGACGAACTCCCCAAGGGGTTCGAGCAGCCACAGCACGGCATCGCGATCGGTATCGACGAGACCAATCTCGAGCCGGTTTTCGTCGACTTCGAGACCGACCCGTTCTTCCTCGTCTTCGGTGAGAGCGAATCGGGCAAGACCGCGCTGCTGCGCCTGATCGTGAAGCAGATCACCGAGCGGTACAGCTCGGACGAGGCCAAGATCGTGGTCGGCGACTACCGCCGCTCGCTCCTCGGGGCCATCCCGGACTCGCACCTGCTGGAGTACGCGCCCATCGCCTCGGCCCTGGAGCTCCACGCCAACGCGCTGAACGGGCTGATGGAGCGGCGCGCGCCGAAGCCGGACATCACCCCGCAGCAGCTGCGTGACCGCAGCTGGTGGAGCGGACCGCAGTTCTTCGTGATCATCGACGACTACGAGCTGGTCTCCACCAGCAGCGGCAATCCGCTGGCCGTGCTGACGGAGAATCTCCCGTTCGCGCGGGATGTGGGCATGCGGTTCATCATCGCCCGCAATTCCGCCGGTTCCTCGCGCTCGATGTTCGAGTCGTTCATGCAGCGGGTGAAGGAACTCGGCGCCCAGGGGATGGTGCTGTCGGGTGATCCGAGCGAAGGCGATCTCCTGGGCGGAGTCCGACCCCGGCCGATGCCGCCGGGCCGTGGGTACTTCGTCTCGCGCAAGCGCGGAATTCCGCTGACGCAGCTCGGGTGGCTGCCCGACCAATAGGCCGCCTGGTCATGGGGATTCCTCCCTTGCCTCCCTGGCCAGGGAGGCAAGGGAGGAATGGAACCCAGCAGCCCGCCGCAGGCAAAAGACGAATGGGGTGGACGACCGTGACCGGTCGTCCACCCCATTTCGTGGATGGCGGCATCTCTCAGAACGTGATGTCCTTGAAGAGGTTCGCGTTCCTCCTGTCCGTGCTGTGGTAGTCCATGCTGCCATGACGGACCTTGGCCGCGACATCCTTGAGCGTGGTCTCGATGTGGTTGGCCCGAGCGTGGAACTGCTTCTCGGCCGCCAGCATCATCTGGTGAGCCTCGCCCTCCCAGCCGGCGGTCACCTTCTTGACCGCAGCCAGGATGTCCTCGATCTGCTGGCGCACCGCCGCAGCGCCTCGATCAAGGTCACCGGCGGTGTCCTGGAGTGAAGAGTATGTGACCTTGATGTCCATAGGGTCGCCGGACATTTATGCCCCCATTTCTGGTGAAGTCTTGATCATGCTCAAAGCCTTGTGTCCACGCCGAGCGCCCGTGTCGCGCCCGGGCGGATCAGTACTTGTCGACCTTGCTGCCCGGCTCGAGACCGTCTTTACCGGAACCGAGGCCGCCACCCGCGTCGGCGCCATTGACGTCGATTTTGCCCAGCGTGGAGGCGATCTCACTGTCGTTCGCGCCACTGGACCGGTGGGTGAGCTCCACCGCCTCGTGAATCTGGACGATCAACTGGCGCAATGCCTCGTGGTCCGCGTTCAGAGCGGTCTGCTTCTCGTTGAATTTCATGCCAGCCTGACCCGTCCACGCCGACTCGACTGTGGCGACGGCGTTGATCAGGGTACGCAGGTTTGTGGAGAGGCCTTGGCTGACAAGACCGAGGTCGGTCTCGAACTGCTTGAATGCTGCGTCACTAATCCGCTGAGTGCCCGACATATTCCGCCTTCCCCCATGAAGTGTTGGTGAGTTGGATGGGGTTCTGATTCAACTCACCACTGAATTCCTACCTACCGTAGGCCAACTGGCAACCCCTCGCCTTTCGCCCACACCGTCATAGGGCATCACGGCGCCTGATGACGGCAAAGGCGACCGCACCCCCGACCACAACGGCGACACCGGCTCCCAAAGCGATCCACAGCGTGGTGTTGCCACCGTTGCCGCCATCGCTCGCCTTGGTCTCCTTATCGGGCTGCTGGACTCCCTGCTTGCCCGCGTCCGAACCGGAGGACTGTGTCTGTGATCCAGCGTCCGGAGACTTAGACGCAGAAGGGGAGGGATTTGGTTTCGTCGCGCCCTCGCGAGCGAGCAACGGATTGGTACTGGCGGGGCCAGGGTCTCCCTCGCCGTCGAGAAGGACCTTACGGGGACGAACGGAGCCGTATCCGACGTAACTGCTGGGAATCTCGCCGGTCTTGGGCTTGGCTGCGGTCTGCATCATGACCCGGAGGACCTGGTTGTTGGTCCACTTGGGGTGCTTGGCCCAGATGAGGGCGGCGGAGGCGGAGGTGAGGGCGGTGGCTTGGCTGGTGCCTTGCCCCTTGCAGATGCCTTTGGACTTATTGCAGTGCTCGGCGATGTCTTCCCCGACTGCTACCAACGACACACTGTCATTGGCACTCGAGAACTTGGTGGCCTTACCGTTCTTGTCGATGGCGCCCACGCCCACGACACCTGAAAGCGAAGCGGGATAGAGCCTCAAGTTGTCTTTGCTGCCGTCGTTCCCTGCACCCGCAAAGACCAAGCTCCCCTTCTTGAGCGCATAGTTCACAGCAGCCTGGGTCTTGGCGAAGAACTCGGGCTCTCCCGAGGAAGCCAGGGAAATATTGAGAACCCGCGCCCCATGATCGACAGCATACCGAATCGCCCTACCAATCACTGACCCCACGGATTCAGTTCGCGTGTCGATCAGCGACGCCTTTACAGGAAGGATCTTCGCTTGAGGAGCAAGCCCCTGTATGCCGCCTCCAGCCCCCGTTCCAGCGATGAGTCCTGCCATGTTCGACCCATGCCCATCCGGGTCCTGATGCGGATCCGTTCCCCGGCGGGACGCATCTGACCCTTTAAGCAGCTGACCACGCAATTCAGGGAGGGAGGCGTTGACCCCCGTGTCAATGACGGCAACGGTAATGCCTTTCCCTTTGCTCACCTTCCACATCTGCTCGGCCTGCATGGCCTCCAGGTACCACTGCTGAGACCTGATGTCCTCCGCGACTGCCACCGGTGCAAGGCCGCTCATCGCCACAAGACCGGCTCCCAGCAGCGCAAGAGCCGACAAGGAACGCTGACGCGCTCCGTAGTTCCGAAATGGCATAAGTGAGTGTTCTCCTCGGCCTTGCACCAGTGGCGGACGCGTCAGTCAATCACCGGCGGGACGGTGTCGCGCCGCCCTCCGGTCCAGGTCTCTTCATCTTCCTGAAGGTAGTCGGGCCTGCTTCCGTTCTGGTCCTGCCGGTCACCAGGGCGGGCCGCTCCGGCGCGAGACGGAACGGTTCCCGGGGTCTGGGCGTTGCGCACCAGGCCCGTTCCTCCGGGAGTGAACTCGGACCGCCCCTTGCCTGATGCGCGCGGGCTTCCGGTGACCCCTCCCGGCTCCGAAGAGACGCGCCGGGCCCCCGTGCCACCGGGGCCGTGCGGACCCCCCGTGGCCGGGTGAGAACCCGTCCCGACGGGGCCACGCACCGGCATTCCGCGCTCTTCGCCCACAACCGTGGTCCGCGGCAAGCGCTGACCGTTCGTCGGCCCCTTCCCGTTCGGGCGGTCGACCATGCCACCGCGCTCAGAGGCAAGGCGGCGACCGGCACCGTTGGGGCCGGGGGTAGTCGGGCCCGTGTGGTGCGGATGGTATCCCCCACCCATAGGGTTTCGTCCCATGAGGGGGCGCTCTTCACCGACGACAGGAGTCTTCGGAAGCCGGGAAACCGGACCCCGCGGCGGACGGGAGAGACTGGTGATGCCGTCCTGGGGTCCGATACGCGGCGGGGTCAGCGGTCGGCCCGTCGGTCCCGGGGGCGTTCCGAACGGCCCCCGAAGGGGGGAAGGCTTGGGCCCTCCACGCAGAGCCGGAGGAACGTTCGGCATGCGGGTGGTCCCCGGCGGAAGCCCGCGACCAGTCCCCGGCACGACGGGACCGGGCACGGGGAGGAAGGGGCCCGCGCCGGTGGTGCGCTGCTCGGGTCCCACGGGCGGTGTCGTGGGCAAGCTCGGTCGTTCGATGGGATCCACGGGCGGCGCGGTCGTCGTGGAGTCGATGTTCGTGCCCGTCACCGGAGGTGCGGTCGCCGCCCCGACGCCGGAGCCGACCTGTCCATCACTACCGACACCCGGGTGGCTGATCGGCGTGACGCCCCCACCGTCAGACGAGTGGGGAGCACTGGCGAAGGACTTCGAGGGAACGGTCCCCCCACCTCCACCCGCAGCGGCGGCATAGCTGTTTTCGCCACCGGAAGGGCTTTGCCCAGCACCGACCCCACCACCAGCTTGCTCCGGCAGCAGCGGAAAGTTCGGCTTGTCGAGCCCCGAGATGTCCGTATGGGCCGTCTCGTAGTAATTGTCCAGCCGGTCCATCGCCTTGAGGGCTTCTTGATGGTCGTCGTGGGCCGCCGCCTTCTCCTCGGCGCTCAGGCCCTTGGTGTCCGCGTGCTTCGGCGGAGTGACATGGGCCTGGGCGTCGTACAGGCCCTGGCCCGCCACACCCATGTTGGTTCCGACGAGCAGGGTGTACTCGGCCATCAGGCGGGTCTGCTTGACCAGCTTCTGACCCCACTCCCGGTAGGCCTGCGCGGCTTCGCCTTCCCAATCGACATCCGCGTACTTGAGGTGGGCGTCCAGCTCGTCGGCGAGCTCGTGGAGGGGAATGTAAGTGTCGCCCAGCGCCGTCCCCACCTCCGTCAGCTTGGACGGCTTCGCGGTGGCGATCATGTTGTACAGCTCTGCGTGGCTGACGCCTTCGAACTTGCCCGGCATCTAACGCTTCCCCCCTCACGTCGGGTCGCCGTCGACTTGTTCACTGCCGTGCTTCCCACCGTCGTCGCCGTGATCGCCCTTCTTGACGGCCTCGGGGTCGCGGTAGTGCTCCCTCGTCCGTTCCGCGATCTCTTGCATTCGACGGGCCTGCTCGGCGTCCAGCCCGTTGAAGCTCTTGTCGACGACGAGCGCCATGAGGCCGAACGCCTCGATCTGGTCGTTGAAGGTCTTCCAGAGTGTGTCCAGGTCGGCGTGGACCTTCTCGTACAAGTTGGCCAGGTCGTCGGCCGAAGTGAACTCCTTGCCCGAGCCGTACGCGTCCCGGGTGATGGACTGTTCCGAAATCTGCTTCTTCGAGGCTGGGGTCTTCTCGAGATCGGTCAGTATCCTCTCGACCCGCTCCTGGAGCTTGACGAGCTTCTCCGCCTTCTTGACCAGCCTCTTACCGAAAGGTGTGTCAGGCGCAGACCCCGGATCAACCGGACGACTCACGCTGTACCTCCCCGTACCCCGTATGACACCGACGATGTCCTACGCCACTCTAGCCACTCGACGTGGACACCCCAACTCCCAAGTAGCGCAGTTCACTCGACAGTCCCGTAACAGACACCGGTCCCGGCGCACGTTACCGAGCACACCACACTCCGATCTGAGTACGCATACCTATTTCGCGGCCCGGCGGCGCCGCTGCTCGTTGAGCACGGTCGCCAGGCCCGCGGTGACGGCGACGAGGACAACAGCACCGCCGAGGACGTACGTGGCGAGGCGTTCCTTGCGCTCCTGGGGGGTCTCGCCGACCGTCAGGGGAGCGGGGTCCGGGGAGTCGACGTCGGCGGCGGCGTCCTTGTCGAGGGTGACGTGGTCGATGGCCTCGTCGTCCTCAGTAAGGGCGCGGACCGGGTCGACGACTCCCCAACCCACTCGCGCGTCACGGCCGTTGATGGCACGCTCGGCGGTCTGCTCGATCTGGGCGACGACCTCGTTCTGCTTCCAGTCGGGATGTTTCGCCCGGATGAGGGCCGCGACGCCCGCGACGTAGGGGGCGGAGAAGCTGGTGCCGTTGTCGACGCATTGGCCGCCCTTGGGGACGGTGGAGACCATTTCGACGCCGGGCGCCGCCACGTCGACGAAGTCGCCGGACTGGGAGAAGGCCGCCCGCTCGTTGTTGCGGTCGGAGGCACCCACCGCGAGGACTCCGTCGTAGGCCGCGGGATAGGTCTCCCGCAGCTTTCCGTCGACGCCGTCGTTTCCGGCGGAGGCGACCACGACGACATTCGCGTTCAGGGCATCCCGGACGGCACGTTGCAGATTGTTGTTGGCCCGGAGCGGTTTGGCGGTGTCCTGGGAGATATTGATGACCCGGGCGCCCGACTTGACCGCTCTGTCGATGGCGGTGGCCATGGTGTCGGTCGTGCCGGATCCCTTTTCGTCGTTCTGGCGAATCGGGATGATTCTCGCCTTGGGCGCGATGCCGACGAATCCGGTGTCGGGGTGGGGACGGGCGGCGATGATGCCCGCGACCTTGGTGCCGTGGCCGACCGGGTCGTCGGTGCCGTTGCCCTTCTTCCCCTTCTCCATCCGGTCTTTCTTCTTCTTGCGCGTGTCAAGGACTTCCCCGCCGAGTTTGGTGTCGACGGCGTCCTTCAGCTGCTCGTTGGTGTTGTCCACGCCCGTGTCGATGACCGCGACCTTCACCGGACGGCCGTTCTTCTCCGCGCCCCTGGTGTCCTGCCACAGCTGGTCGAGCATGACCCGCTGGAGCGACCAGGGGGTGCCCTTGATGGGCTTGGCGGGATAGGTGCACTGGCCGTTGCCGGCCAGGGACACGACCGCGGCCGGGGACGGCGCCAGGGGGCCGCTCGCGGCGGACAGGGCCGTGAGGGAGGCCGCGGCCGACAGGGCCAGGGGTCGGGTGACGCGCCGCTTGCGCTGGGGATTCCTCATGGCCTCAGGACCCCTGCGGCTGCCGGGCGCTGTTCTTGTCCAGCCGCGGACCACGGGGCAGGAACTCGGACCAGGTGTCGGGCACCGGCACCGGGTTCACCTCCTTGTAACCGAGCCGCTGCTTGGCCTCCTCGGGGTTCTGCTGAGCCGAATTGGCCGCGGACTCGTCGGCGGGATCGGCACCGATCTTCGACTTGCCGGAACCGCTGTCGTTGTTGGACTGGACGGCGTAGCGCAGTCCGGTGTCGGTCACCAGGAACACCGAACCGTTCTTGACCTGGGTGCCCTTGATCTGGCGGAAGAGAACGCCGGAGCCGGGGGTGACATAGGCGCTGGTGGCACCGTCCGGAATGGCGGCCGGGAAATCACGGCCGGCCCAGGTGGCCGTCCTGGGGTCGCCCTTCGCGCTGACGCCGCGCAGGACGCTGCAACTCGTGTCGCGCGCGCCGCCACCGAGCTCAGGGGCGACGGAATTGGCCTGGTCGGGGATCTGGTCGGGCCACTTGTAGCCGCCGTAGAACTCCTCGCCGTCCGAGGTGAAGGTGGCGGCGTTCACCTTCTCCGCGCGGCCCTTCTGATCCATGCCGACCAGCTGCCTGCTGCTGAGCAGCAGCTTGGCGACGAACTCCGAGATGCGCTGCACCTTGCCCTGGAGCACCACGTAGTTCTGCTTACCGGTGCCGGTCGATGCCTCCAGAACCATGCCGACCTTGTTGGCCTTCTCACCGAGGCTGGGCACGCCGGCATCGGCACCGATCCTTCCCGGGATCTTCGGGAAGGTGATGGGCTTGCCGTCGTGGAAGGTCCGCAGCCAGTCGTTGGTCACCCGCTGCGGCTTCGCGCCGTCGTGGAAGACGGTGCGCAGCAGCAGGCTGTAGATGTCCGGGGAGGTCTTCTTGAGGTCGGGGCCGCCGATGAGGTACTTGGTGCCCTTCGGGTCGACGAGATAGCGCACATGGTTCTGGTCCTCCACATAGAGGGCCTGGCCGCCGCGCAGCGCCTGCGAGCCGTGCAGCTTCTTCAGCTTGGGGTCGCGGTCGGAGAAGAGGAAGACCGCTTTCTGCGTGGTCTTCCCGTTTCCGCCCGGCTGTTCGCAGACGGCCCATTCCATCTGCTTCTTCGCCTCGTCGGCCGAGGGCAACCGGTCCGGGGCGTAGGGAATGCCGATCGTCGGGCCGCGCGGGATATGGCCGTTGTCGAGTTCGGATTCCTTCACCTTGACGATGCTCGACTTGTCGGGGTCGAGCAACAGCTTGGCGGAGGCGAAGTTGAGGACGGGGTGGAGCTGGACCTTCCCGTCGGTCTTGAGCACGACGTAGCGGGTGGTGGAGTCGCTGCCGACGACGACGTGCGAGGCGACGTCGTCCCAGCCCTTGGGAGCCACCGGTTTGAACATGCCCCAGGCGCCGAATCCGGCCAGGATCAGGGCCCCGATGACCACTCCGGGGAGCACCGCGCGCAGCGGGCGCGGAGCGCCCTCCTCGGTGCCGCTCGGCGTGGGTTGCAAGAACGCGGCGACTGTCCGCTTCTTCGCAAAGATATAGGCGTTGAGTTCATCCCGCCGTGATGCCATGTTTAGCCGCTTCTCCCCGCTTTTCGGCCTCGGTAGTCAGGTGGCCTGCCCTCGGACCGGTCTCGTACCGACCCTCTACTATGCCGGTAGTCAATTGACTCATGGTGCTCGGGGACACTCTTGGGGAAGACCAACGACCGAGCCGTTGGGGCGGGTTTCGGACTGTAAGGGGCTGACGGGGATGGCTGCCGCAACGCGCGCACGTACCGCGAGGAGCGCGTCCGGCCGACGCACACCGAGCGGACCCGGTGCGCCGACTCCCGCCCCGGCTCCGGCCCGGGGCGCGGCCCCGGGTTCCGTGACCCCGCGCCCGCTGCCCCGTCCCGGCAGCCTGGGCCCGCTGCGGCTCCAGCAGCTCGTGCTCGTGGAGGTGGCCGCGGCGATCGTGCTGGTGGCCTGGGTCATCGATGAACTGATGCTGGTCGCGGCGGCGGTGGTGGGCGTGGTGCTGGTGCTGGTGGCCGTGGTGAGCCGCCATCAGCAGCCGATTCCGGAGTGGCTGAGCACGGCCCTGGCGCTGCGCAGGCGTCAGCGGCGGGCGTCGCAGCCGGTCGACGAGGGCACCGACCCGGGCTTCACGCCCGCCGTCGAGTGCGAGCCCGCCCTGCGGACGTACACGTACACCGACCGGGAGCGCCGCGCGGTGGGCATGGTCGGGGACGGCACCTTCCTGACCGCCGTCATCCAGGTGGAGGCGGTGGACGCGCCGCTGCGCCCGCAGCGGGCCCAGCGTCCGCTGCCGCTCGCGCTGCTGCGCGACGCCCTGGACGTGGACGGGATCCTGCTGGAGTCGGTTCAGGTGGTCCAGCACGCGATGACCGCGCCCGCGCCCCATCTGCCCGCGCAGGCGGTGGCGGTGCGCAACTACGGCCCGTTGCAGGAGCACACCGGCGCGCCGTCCACCCGGCTGACCTGGGTGGCGCTGAAGTTCGACCCGGAGCTGTGCCCGGAGGCCGTGGAAGCGCGCGGTGGCGGTCTGGAGGGTGCGCAGCGGTGTGTGCTGCGTACGGCCGACCAGCTCGCGAGCCGGTTGCAGGGGGCCGGTTTCGGGGTGACGCTGCTGACGGAGGAGGCGCTGACCGCGGCCATCTCCACCGCCGCGAGCGTCAATCCGATGGCGACCGCCCAGGCCCGGCAGACCAACACCCTCTCGCGGCGCACCGTGGAGAGCTCCCGCACCTGGCGCTGCGACGACCGCTGGCACACCACCTACTGGGTGGGCCGCTGGCCGCAGATGGGGCCGAGTGCCGCACCACTCCCCCAGCTGGCCGCGCTGCTGACCTCGCTGCCCGCGCTGGCCACAACCCTGAGCCTCACCCTGCGCCGCGGCGGCACCCAGGGCGGGCGGCACGCTCCGACGGTGAGCGGGCATGTGCGGATCACCGGCCGCAGCGCCGATGAACTGGTGCAGATCCGGCGCGAATTGCTGCGCACCGCGCGCGGGGTGCGGGTCGGGCTCGTACGGCTGGACCGCGAGCAGGTGCCCGGTGTCCTCGCCACTCTGCCCCTGGGAGGGACCCACTGATGGCCACGCCGACGACCGCCCCCTACGGAGCCTCTGCCCCGTACGGAGCTTCTGCACCCTACGGAGCCCCCGTCCCGGCCGCCGCTCCCGGCGGAGCGGGCGATCCGGCCGCCCCCGCCCCCGCCCCGCGCAGGATGCGGCGCGGCTTCGGGCTGATCGGGCCCCGGCGGCAGCCGCACGAGCTGTCCCCGGAGCAGTTCGACGCACTGGCGCTGCCGATCGGCGACGACGGGGTGGTGATCGGCATAGGCGCCCGGGACCAGCCCGCGGTGCTCGGTCTGCACCGCCCGACGCCGTTCAACATCCTGCTGGTCGGCGGGTTGTGGACGGCGCAGGTCATCGGGTTGCGCGCGGTGGCCACGGGTGCGCGGGTCACCGTCGAGACCGGCCGTCGTCAGATGTGGACCGGGCTGACCCAGGCGGCGAACGGCGGCCACGAGAGCATCACCCTCCACGACGTGGGCCGGGTGCCGCCGCAGGGGGCGTCGATCGGCAGTCCGGTGCTGGTGATCCGGGACGCGGGGATGCGGCCGCCGCGGGGCCGGGTGTCCGCGGCGCCCTGGCAGTCGGTACTGACGCTGCTGCCCTATCTGAGCCCGGTCGCACCGCGGCTGATGGAGAACGCGGATCTGGTCGGTGTGCAGCGGGTCTCCCCCGACGAGGCCGCTCAGGTCGGGAAGATCATGGGACTGCCGGGCCCGGACGTCGAGTCGCTGTCCACGCTGCCGGACGGGGTCACGCTGTGGTGCAACCGCCGCTCGCGGCTGTATGTGGCCCTGCATCCCACCGATGTGGAGACAGGACTGCTGGGCGGCCCGCGCCGGATGGACTGAATCCGTCTCGGCTCACCGTGCGTCTCTCCCCGGTGTGTTCTCCGTGTTCGATTGCCGCCGCCCGCGGGGTGGATCAGACTTGTCACCGTCGGGCGGACGGATGTCCGCGGTATGTGAAGGGAATCTCCACCCATGGCTGACGCCAAAGAGAAGGCAGAGCTGTACGCCCTCGACATCTCCGGTGTCGAATGGCTCAGTGCGCCCAACAGCACCTCCGAGGACCGGGTGGAGATCGCCTACCTGCCGAACGGGGCGGTGGCGATGAGGAGTTCCGCCGATCCCGGGACGGTGCTGCGCTACACGGAGGCCGAGTGGCGCGCCTTCGTACTGGGCGCGCGGGACGGCGAGTTCGACCTGCGCTGAGAAGGAATGCGGCCGGGGGGGGCGGACACCGGCCGATGTCCGCCCGTCCGCCCGTCCGCCGTCCCCCGGGCCCCTCAGGGCGCCGCCCACGGGCGATCTCAGGGCCCGAAGGCCATCAGCAGCTTCTCGTGTGCGCCCGGGGTCCCCGTGATGCGGTCCGAGGCGATGTAGAAGGTGCCGTTCCGGTAGATCCGGGTGGCGGTGACGAGGGCGGCCTCCGTCTCGCGGGTCGCCCGGGGCAGTTGGAGCAGTTTCCGCGGCGTACCACCGCCGGGGCCGACGCTGACGACCAGCCCGCCGCCGGAGGACGTGGGCTCCTCGTAGGCGATGAGGTTCCTGCCGTCCGTGCTCAGCGGCAGCAGCATCCGGCCGCTCACCTTCAGGGCCCACTTCTTCTTGCCGCTGTCCAGGTCGAAGGCATGGATCTCGGTGGTCGGGCCCGAACCGCCGCCCTGTGTCAGCTCGGTCGGCAGGTAGAGGGTGTCCGCGGTGGCGGCGACGCCCTGGCAGGCACCCATGTCGGTGCCGAAGAGGTCCATCCGGCACCGCGGCTGATAGGACTGCTTGCCCAGGGCGAGGGAGGATCGCTTTGCGCCCCGCTCCGAAATCGCCAGTACTCCACCGGACTTGCGGTCCTCGTTGCTGAGCGCCACAACGGCCGGGCTGGTGGAGAAGATCTTGCTGACCTTGAAGCCCTTGCGGACGGCATAGGTCCACTCGATCTTTCCGTCCGGGGTGAGCTGCTGGAGTTCGGCGGATCCGTCGTTGCAGGAGTACGCGCGCAGCAGGACCTTGCCGCCCGCGTAACCGTCCACCGAGCAGGCCGGGCTCAGTTTGCCCGGGGAGACCTCCTTGCCGCTGTCCACCCTGACCATGGCCGAGCCGCCGAACCAGGAGAGGCCGACCAGATCCCCGCTCTGGGCCATGCCCATGTTCGAGTGGTCGCCGCCGAAGGGGCCGGACTCCGGGGCCTCGCGGTCCCAGAGCTTGACGCCCTTGTCGAGGTCGATCAGGGCGAGCCGCCCGCACGAGCGCTTGCGGTGGCCCGCGTAGGCGACCACGACCTTGCCGTCCGTGGCCGCATCCGGCGCGGCGCACACCGCCTTGGGCAGCGACAGGGACCACTTCTCGCTGCCGTCGTCCTTGTACGCGGTCACCTCGTCGTCAACGGCCTTGACGACGTGGCCCTTGCGCACCCAGAAGCCGGGCACGTCCACGCCGCGCTCGGTGAGCTCGGGCGCGGGCGTCTGGTACAGGACCTTCGCCTCGCCGGGCCGGCGGACGTCGTCGGGGTCGCTCTCCTCGTCGTCGCGGCCCTTGCTGTCGCCGTCAGGGCCACCGGTGGTCTCGGTCGTCGGATGCGTCCGGTGGGGCCCGGCGGGGGCGGTGCTCGGCGCGGCGGAGGGCTTCTTGCCGCCGTCGTCGGAGCGGAGGACGGCGAAGACCGCGCCGCCCGCCGCGAGCAGCACCGTCACGGCCGTGCCGATGACGATGGCCTTCCGCTTCCTGTTGCCACCGCTGCCGCCGGCGCCGTCGGCCGGTGGCCCGTACGGCGTCGTGGTGTACGGGCCGTCGAACGCGGGCTGGTTCGGGTCGGTCGCGTACGGATTGCCGGGGGCGGGCGTCGGCGGCCCGGGAGGCTGCGGCACGTCGGGCGCCGGGGGTGTGGGCGGTGTGGGCGGTGTGGGGGAACTCGAGGGGAGCGCCCCGGTATGCCAGATCTGAGGTGGAGTGCGCCCGTCTGCCGCGGGCGGCTGCCGCGGGGGGCCGAAGCCGCCCTGGGAGGGCTCGGGTTCCGGTGGCGGACCGAAGCTCCCCGCAGGAGGTCGGCGGGGCGGTCGGGGCGGCCGCGGCATCAGCGCTCACCTCTTAGGCGGGTCCGTCGGCATTCGAGCGGGTTTCTTTCTATCACCGGACGCCGGGGCTCCCCCCGGGGGTTGAGGGGGTATACGGCCCTGTAAGGCACGGTGAGGTATCGGACAGCCGTGAGTCCCGGACGGACCTGCCATAGCGGCCCTCATGGTGATTAGTCTTGGTGTACGCGGTGGAGAACCTGATCAGGTATCCCCGGCGTCACCAAAGGGGAAAGCCGAACGGTCGGACGACAGTAACGATCGGCAACGGATCGGCCTCGCCAAGAATTTCAAGGGTGTTCGACCACGCCAGGAGGCATTGTGAGCAGCGATCGGGACGAGATCCGCACGGGCGGAACCCCACCCGGCGATGATCGGTCCGACGCGGAGACCGAGCACACGGGCGAGTTCACCATCGACTACACCCCGCCCGCCTGGTACACGCAGAACGCTTCGCCGTCACCGGCCCCGCCCGCCCCCGGCCCGGCCGGAACGTCCGGGGGGACCGCCGGATCCGGAGTGGACACGGGGGCGGGCGCGGGGGCCGTGCCCCCGCCTCCGCCGCCGCCGACCGGAACCCCGGTGTCGGTACCGGACGTTCCGGATCCGAACGGCTTCGCGGGCTCGTGGCCGCCGCCCCCGGCACCGTCCGCCGAGTCCGCACCGGCCCGGTCCGACGAGGGCGAGACGCATACGCGGGCCGCGGACGAGGCCGGACCGGGCGAGACGGGTGACGAGCGTTCCGGGGGAATGCCCCCAGCGCCCCCTGCGCCCGACGTCTCCCTCGACCCGGTGGTTCCGCCCACCGCTGACGCCGGAACGGGTGACCTCAGCGCGGAGAGCTCGACGAGCGCCGCGCGGGACGCGTGGCCGGAGCGCGAGAACACCGCGGAACCGGCCCCGGGAACCGCCGGGAAGGCCGACGACGACTACGCGCTGCCGCCGGCCGCCGCGCCGAGCGACACCGCCGGCCTGGAGGCCGACACCGCCGGGAGCGACAGCGGCGAGATCCGCGGCGAAGGCACCCTGCGCTTCTCCACCGCCGCCCTGCGGGCGGAGATGGCCGAACTGCGCGCCGCCGGAGACGCCGAGAGCCTCAAGGGCCCCGAGACCCCCGAGGGCTCCGACAGCATGGCGAGCGACGCGGAAACGGATGCCGAGGGGTCCGCCCCGGGCTCCTCCGGCTCCGGCGCCGGGGACGCCACCGCTCCCCCCACCGGCGACGAGGTGCGCGGCGAGGGCACCATGCGGTTCTCCACCGCCGCGCTGCGCCAGGAGTTCGCGGAGCGCCGCCAGGCCGAGCGCGACACCGCGGACGACGACGAGCCCCAGGACGCGATCCCCGAGGGCGCGGCGCCGCAGGGCGCACCCGCGCCGGACGTGCCCTCGCCCGAGCAGCCGCCGTCCACGCCGTGGGCGCCTCCGGCCGGTCCGCAGTCCGGACTGCCGCCGTTGCCGCCGGACTTCCAGCCCGCCGCGCCGCGGAGCGCGGACGGCGGTACGGGCACTCCGGGCGCGCCGGAGCCCACCGCTCCGTCCACCCCGCGGCCCAACGCGGGCGCGCCGTGGTCCCCCGAGAGCGGGGCCGCCCCGGCGTCGGTCCCTGAGCAGCGCACGGACGGCCCCGGAGCCGCTCCCGGCACCGGCGGCGGTCCTCCGCCGCAGGCCGCCGCCTGGGCGCCGCCGGTGCCCGGTACGCAGGGTCAGCCCGCGCCCGGCATCCCGGCGCCCACGTCCCCGCAGGGCGGCTACGGCTACCCCCGCCCCGGCGAGAGCGCCCCCGGTCCGGTCCCGGGCCGGCCCGGCCCCGGTGCCCAGCCGGTTCCCGGTCAGCCGGGTCCGGGTGCCCAGCCCGCTCCGGGGGGCCAGGGCGGTCCCGGCCTGCCCGGTCCCGCCCCGTTCCCGGGACAGGCACAGGGACGGAGCCAGGGCGGCACGCCCGCATCCGGCGCCCAGCCACCTGCCGCCCCCGGTCCGCAGGCCCCCCAGAGCCCGCAGCCGCCGCAGGCACCCCAGCCCCAGCCCCACGACAGCAATCAGGAGCACCAGGGGCGGCCCGGGCCCGCCGGTCCGGGGCAGCCCCCGGCGCCCGCGCCCGCGCAGGGCGGCTACGGCTTCCCGCGTCCGCAGGCGGAGCCCGAGGACGCCGTACCGCCGAACCACCCGCAGCCCTCCCCCGCGCCCCAGCCCGCACCGCAGAACCAGCAGCCCCCGCAGGCACAGCCCGGGCCGTACGCCCCACCGGGTCCGCAGGGACCGGGTCAGGGCCAGGACCAGGCGCAGGGCGGCTACGGCTTCCCCCGCCCCGACGCGGCTCCCGCCCCGCAGGACGGCTACGGCTACCCGCGCCCCGACAGCAGCGCTGCCGCCGCGAACGCCGGTGCCGGGGCGGACTCCCCGGCCGATCCGCGGACCGGCGGCTGGCCCGTCGTCACACCGGACCAGCGGCGTCAGGCCGCCCATGGCGCGGGCGCGCCGCTCGGTTACACGGCGGCGGTCGAGCTGTCCTCGGACCGGCTCATCCGGGGCAAGCAGAAGCCGAAGAAGAACAACGCCGGCGGCTCGCGCTTCAAGTTCGGCGGCAAGAAGGAGGAGGCGGAGCGGCAGCGGAAGCTGGAGCTGATCCGTACGCCGGTGCTCTCCTGCTACCGCATCGCGGTGATCAGCCTCAAGGGCGGTGTCGGCAAGACCACGACGACCACCGCCCTCGGCGCGACCCTGTCCACCGAGCGCCAGGACAAGGTCATCGCGATCGACGCCAACCCCGACGCGGGCACCCTGGGCCGCCGGGTGCGGCGTGAGACCGGCGCGACCATCCGCGACCTGGTCACCGCGATCCCGTACCTCAACAGCTACATGGACATCCGGCGGTTCACCTCGCAGGCCCCGTCCGGTCTGGAGATCCTCGCCAACGACGTGGACCCGGCCGTCTCCACGACCTTCAACGACGAGGACTACCGCCGCGTCATCGACGTCCTGGGCAAGCAGTACCCGATCATCCTCACCGACTCGGGCACCGGTCTGCTCTACAGCGCGATGCGCGGAGTGCTCGATCTCGCCGACCAGTTGATCATCATCTCCACGCCCTCGGTGGACGGCGCGAGCAGCGCGAGCACCACGCTCGACTGGCTGTCCGCCCACGGCTACTCGGACCTGGTCTCGCGCAGCATCACCGTGATCTCGGGGGTCCGGGAGACAGGCAAGATGATCAAGGTTGACGACATCGTGTCGCACTTCGAGACGCGCTGCCGCGGTGTGGTCGTCGTGCCGTTCGACGAGCACCTGTCGGCGGGCGCCGAAGTGGACCTGGACATGATGCGGCCGAAGACCCGTGAGGCGTACTTCAACCTCTCGGCCCTCGTCGCGGAGGACTTCGCCCGGGCCCAGCAGGCACAGGGCCTGTGGACGGCGGACGGCGGCAGCGCCCCGCCGCCGCAGATGGCCCCGCCGATGCCCGTTCACGGGCAGGGACAGCAGCCGGGTCCGCAGCAGGGGCAGGGCCAGGGCCAGGGACAGCAGCAGCCCTACCCGGGGCCGTACTCGCCCCAGCCGGGACAGCCACAGGGCTACCCGGGGCCGTACTCGCCCCAGCCGGGACAGCCACAGGGCTACCCGCAGCCGGGACAGCCCCAGCCCGGCTATCCGCAGCCCGGACCACCCCAGGGCTACCCCCAGCCGGGCCGGCCCGGTCCCCAGCAGGGGTGGCAGCAGCCGCAGCCCGGCCAGCCGCCCCAGTAGGCGCAGGGCCGGCCCTGGCAGCAGCAGCCCCCGGCGGAGCCCCAGCAGTAGCGGCGCACGGCACACCGCGAAAAGGCATCGCCCCGCCGGACCGGAGGATCCCGGTCCGGCGGGGCGATCGCCGTTGTGCGGGGGCCTCAGCGGCCGCCGTACTCCTCGACCAGTTCCCGCGCCCGCTTCACATCGACGGCCATGCGCTCCAGCAGCGCCTCGATCGAGTCGAACTTCTCCTGGCCCCGCAGATAGGCGAGGAAGTCCACCTGGACATGGAGTCCGTACAGATCCAGTCCGACCCGGTCGATCGCATACGCCTCGACGGTCCGCTCGGTGCCGTCGAACTGCGGATTGGTGCCGACCGAGATGGCCGCGGGCATCGCCTCGCCCTCGGCGGTGAGCCAGCCCGCGTAGACGCCGTCGGCGGGGATCGCGGTGTGCGGCAGGGTCTCCAGGTTGGCCGTGGGGAAGCCCAGTTCACGGCCGCGCTGGGCACCGCGCACCACCACGCCCTCGACGCGGTGCGGCCGTCCGAGGACCTCCATCGCGCCCGTGACGTCCCCGTCGGCGACCAGCCTGCGCACCAGCGTGGAGGAGAACGCCTCGCCGCCGCCCGCCTCGCCGCGCTCGTACAGGTCGATGACCTCGACCTCGTAGTCGTAGGTGGCGCCCAGCTCGCGCAGGAACGCCACGTTTCCGGCGGCCCTGTGGCCGAAGCGGAAGTTGGGGCCCTCCACGACCACCCAGGCGTGGAGCTTGTCGACCAGCACCTTCACCACGAAGTCACCGGGGGTGAGCCGGGAGAACTCCGCCGTGAACGGCAGGACCAGCACCGCGTCTACGCCCAGCTCCGCCATCAGCTCCGCGCGCCGCTGGTGGGTGGCGAGCAGCGGCGGGTGGCTTCCGGGGCGTACGACCTCGCTGGGGTGCGGGTCGAAGGTGACCACGACCGCCGGTACACCCAGCTCACGCGCGCGTGCCACCGCGCGGCCGATGATCAGCTGGTGTCCTCGGTGCACCCCGTCGTAGGAGCCGATGGTGACGACGCTGCGTCCCCAGTCCTCGGGGATGTCCTCCAAGCCACGCCAGCGCTGCACTTTGCCCGCTCCTCGCCCGAACTTTTGTCTGTCGACTTCGCAGATCTAAGAGTGCCATGCCGTCGGCACGTCCTTTGCATCGGTGGCCACTCCGGGCGCCCGGCCCCGCGTTCACCACGGTCGCCAGGGGCCTCGCAAGACTTCATGCGCCCCCTTTCACTCCCGTGATGCCTTCCGGGCGCCCGCACGATGGGGTGAATTCTCCGGCGGCAGCGGAAAGACACCTGGAGGGGAAGAGATCGGGGGGTCGCAACGCACCGCAGGACGGCACAGGCCGCCCCGCGGTGCGGGACGGCGCTCACCGGCGGCCACAGGCGGCCACCGGCGGCCACGGCGCGTTTCCCGGGCGAAAGCGGTCCCCCGGGCGAAGGCCCCGGAAGATCACTCAGACGAAGACCGCCAGGCTCTTGGCCTTGCCCTTCGACTCCTCCACCAGGGCCAGGAAGCGCCCGTCCGGATCGAAGACGGCCACCGGCCCGCCCGCCTCGTCCCCCGGCCTGACCGGGGGCATGTCGATCCGTACGCCGTTGCCCAGCAGCCGGGCCTGGTGCGCGTCCACGTCCCAGCGCGGGAAGGCGGCCGCGGCGGCCTCCGCGATGGGCATGACCGTCAGGGACTCCTCCAGCCGCTCCAGCGTCTCGGCCGCCGCCAGCCCGTACGGACCGACCCGGGTGCGGCGCAGCGCCGTCAGATGGCCGCCGACGCCCAGTCCGGCGCCCAGGTCGCGGGCGAGCGCCCGGATGTAGGTGCCGGAGGAGCAGACGACCGTGACATCCAGGTCGAGGACGGCGGTGCCGTCCTCCGCCTTCGCCTCGCGGTGCTCGTGCAGCGCGAAGGACGAGACGGTCACCGGCCGCGCCGGGATGTCGAAGTCCTCGCCCTCACGGGCCCGTGCGTAGGACCGCCTGCCGTCGATCTTGATGGCGCTGACCTTGGACGGCACCTGCTGGATCTCGCCGGTCAGCGCGGCGATCCCGGCCTCGACGGCGCCGGGCTCGACCCCGGCCGCCCCGTGCGCGGCGGTGATCTCCCCCTCCGCGTCATCGGTGACGGTGGTCTGGCCGAGCCGGATGGTGGCCGTGTACTCCTTCTCGGTCAGCGCCAGGTGGCCGAGCAGCCGGGTGGCCTTCTCGACGCCGATCACCAGCACGCCGGTGGCCATGGGGTCCAGCGTGCCGGCGTGGCCGACCCGCCGGGTCCCGGCGAAGCGGCGCATCCTGGCGACGACGTCGTGGGAGGTGTAGCCGGCCGGTTTGTCGACGATCACCAGGCCGTCCGGCGCGCCGGAACCGGCCCTGCCGTTGCGCGTCATACGTCCGAGGAGCCCTTGGCGTCGTTCTCGTTCCCGTCCTCGTCCGCGTCCTCGCCGGGCTTGCGGTACGGATCGGCGTCACCGGCGTACTCGGCGCCCGAGGACGCCTCGCGGACCTGTGCGTCGGCCGCCTTGGCCTTGGCCAGCAGATCGTCGATGGTGCGGGCGTTGTCCGGGAGGGCGTCCGGGACGAACGTCAGGGTGGGGGTGAACCGCACCCCGGTCTGACGGCCGACCTCGGAGCGCAGTACGCCCTTGGCGCTCTCCAGGGCCGCGGCGGAGGCGGCCCGCTCCTCGTCGTCGCCGAAGACCGTGTAGAAGACGGTCGCCTCCCGCAGATCTCCGGTGATCCGGGTGTCGGTGATGGTCACATAGCCGAGCCGCGGGTCCTTGATCCGCCGCTGAAGGGTCTCCGCGACCACAACCCGGATGCGGTCCGCCAGCTTGCGTGCCCGCGCGGTGTCGGTCATGTGTCTACTTCTCTCTTCTTCGCTTCGGTCCTTGATGGCCGGGGCCGGTCATCGACGGTGGTCGTCACCGTCGGGTTCCCCGTCCGTCACTCGTCATCGTCGCCGTGGAACCGCCGTCGCACCGACAGCAGCTCCACCTCCGGCCGCCCGGCGACCAGCCGCTCACAGCGGTCGAGAACGTCCCGGAGGTGACCCGCGTCCCCGGAGACCACCGCGAGGGCGATCTGCGCCCTGCGATAGAGGTCCTGGTCGCCGACCTCCGCCACGCTCACCGCGAACTTGCGGTGCAGCTCGGCGACGATCGGCCGGACGACGGAGCGCTTCTCCTTCAGCGACCGTACGTCGCCAAGGAGCAGGTCGAAGGACAACGTCCCTACATACATGCGGTCCGGGTCAAGCCACCCGTGGGGCCTTGAAGGTGCGGGCTTCGTGCAGGCTCCTCGAACCGTACACGCAAGGGCCGGGGCCGATCGACGGAAATTTCCCGCCGACCGGCCCCGGATGAGAGGCAGCGCGTCAGCCGCGCGGCTTCTCGCGCATCTCGTACGTCGCGATGACGTCGTCGATCTTGATGTCGTTGTAGCTGCCGAGGTTGATACCGCCCTCGAAGCCTTCGCGAATCTCGGTGACGTCGTCCTTGAAGCGGCGCAGGCCCTCGATGTTGAGGTTCTCCGCGACCACCTTGCCGTCGCGGATGAGACGGGCCTTGGTGTTCCGCTTGACCTCGCCGGAGCGGATGAGCACACCCGCGATATTGCCCAGCTTGGACGAGCGGAAGATCTCGCGGATCTCCGCCGTACCGAGCTCGACCTCTTCGTACTCCGGCTTCAGCATGCCCTTCAGGGCCGCCTCGATCTCCTCGATCACCTGGTAGATGACCGAGTAGTAGCGGACGTCCACGCCCTCGCGCTCGGCCATCTGCGTGGCACGCCCGTCGGCGCGCACGTTGAAGCCGATGACGATGGCGTCGGAGCCGGTCGCCAGGTCGATGTCGGTCTCGGTGACCGCACCCACACCGCGGTGCAGGACGCGCAGGTCGACCTCTTCGCCGACGTCGAGCTGGAGCAGGGAGGACTCGAGGGCCTCCACCGAACCGGACGCGTCGCCCTTGATGATGAGGTTGAGCTGCTGCACCTGACCGGCCTTGAGCACCTTGTCCAGGTCCTCCAGGGAGACCCGGCGGGTGCGCTTGGCGAAGGCGGCGTTGCGCTCGCGCGCGGCGCGCTTCTCGGCGATCTGGCGGGCGGTGCGGTCCTCGTCGACGACGAGGAAGTTGTCGCCCGCGCCCGGCACGTTGGTCAGACCGAGCACCAGGACCGGGGTGGCCGGACCGGCCTCTTCCAGGGCGTTGCCGTTGTCGTCGAGCATCGCCCGGACGCGGCCGTAGGCGTCGCCCGCGACCATGGTGTCGCCGACCCGCAGGGTGCCGCGCTGGACCAGCACGGTGGCCACGGCGCCGCGGCCGCGGTCGAGGTGGGCCTCGATCGCGATGCCCTGCGCGTCCTGCTCCGCGTTGGCGCGCAGGTCGAGCGAGGCGTCCGCGGTGAGAACCACGGCCTCCAGCAGGCTGTCGATGTGCAGCCCCTGCTTGGCGGAGATGTCGACGAACATGGTGTCGCCGCCGTACTCCTCGGCCACCAGACCGAACTCGGTCAGCTGACCGCGCACCTTGGTCGGGTCCGCGCCCTCGACGTCGATCTTGTTGACCGCGACCACGATCGGCACATCGGCCGCCTTGGCGTGGTTCAGCGCCTCGATCGTCTGGGGCATCACACCGTCGTTGGCCGCCACCACGAGGATCGCGATGTCGGTCGACTTGGCACCACGGGCACGCATGGCGGTGAACGCCTCGTGACCCGGGGTGTCAATGAAGGTGATCTTGCGCTCTTCCTCGTTGACCTCGGTCGAGACCTGGTAGGCACCGATGTGCTGGGTGATGCCACCGGCCTCGCCCGCGACCACGTTGGTCTTGCGGATCGCGTCCAGCAGCCGGGTCTTACCGTGGTCGACGTGACCCATGACGGTCACGACCGGCGGACGGGAGACGAGCATGTCCTCGCCGCCCTCGTTCTCGCCGAACTCGATGTCGAAGGACTCGAGAAGCTCCCGGTCCTCCTCCTCCGGGCTGACGATCTCGACGACGTAGTTCATCTCGTCGGCGAGCAGCTGGAGCGTCTCGTCGGAGACCGACTGGGTCGCGGTGACCATCTCGCCGAGGTTGAGCATCACGGCGACCAGCGACGCCGGGTTGGCGTTGATCTTCTCCGCGAAGTCGGTGAGCGAGGCACCACGCGACAGCCGGACCGTCTGGCCGTTGCCGCGCGGCAGCATCACGCCGCCGACGGACGGGGCCTGCATGGCCTCGTACTCCTGGCGCCTCTGCCGCTTCGACTTACGGCCACGGCGCGCCGGACCGCCGGGACGGCCGAACGCACCCTGCGTGCCACCACGGCCGCCGGGACCACCCGGACGACCGCCGAAGCCGGGACGGCCACCGAAGCCGCCGCCACCGCCGGGACCACCGGGACGGCCGCCGAAGCCGCCACCGCCACCCGGACGACCGCCGCCGCCACCGCCGGGACGACCGGCGAAGCCGCCACCGCCACCGGGACGACCGCCGCCGCCGGGACGACCGGCGCCACCGGGACCGCGACCGCCGCCGCCACCGGGGCCCGGACGCGGGCCCGCGGCGGGACGCTGCGGCATCATGCCCGGGTTCGGACGCGGACCGCCGGGACCGCCGCCAGGGCCGCCGGCGGAACGCTGTCCGCCGCCCTGGGCGCCCTGCGGACGGGGCATCTGGCCCGGAGTGGGCCGGGCGCCGCCGGGGCCGCCCTGACCGCGGCCGGGACCGCCCTGGCCGCCCTGCGGGCGCGGACCGGGGCCACCCTGGCCACCGGGACGCGGGGCGCCGCCGGGACGGGGCGCCTGCGGGCGCGCCATACCGGTGGAACCGCCGGAGGTGAAGGGGTTGTTGCCCGGTCGCGGACCGGCCGGACGGGCACCGCCCGGACGCGGACCGCGCTCGCCACCGGGGCGCGGCGCGCCGGGGCGGGCACCCTGGCCGCCCTGGCCCTGACCACCCTGGCCCTGACCGCCCGGACGGGCGCCGCTGGGGCGCGGACCGGGCGTGGCACCCGGCTTCGCGGGCGCGCCCGGCTTGGCCTGGGCCGGCTTGGGGCCGGCGGCCGCCGCCGGGGGGGCGGTGAACTCGGGCTGCTGGGGTGCCGCGGGCTGCGCCGGACCCGGCTTGGGGCCGGGGGTCGGGCGGGCGCCGGGCGTGGTGGGACGCGGGCCCGGGGTGGGCGCCGCGGGCGTGCTGCGGGGCCCTTCGGCGGCTGCCGGCTTGGGGCCGGGCGTCGGGGGCTTGGGGGCAGCCGGACGGGCCGCCGATCCCGGACCCGGTGTCGGCGGCTTGGCGGGCGTCGCCTTGCGCGGCGCCGAAGGCTTGCCGGCGGCGCGGCCGGAACCGTTGCCGCCCTGGAATGCGTCAGTCAACTTGCGGACAACCGGCGCCTCGATGGTCGAGGACGCCGAACGTACAAATTCACCGAGTTCTTGGAGCTTGGCCATGACGACCTTGCTCTCAACTCCGAACTCCTTGGCGAGTTCGTATACCCGGACCTTAGCCACTTCGCTCCTTTGAGGTCCGGGTTACGCCGGACCGTCGCTACTTCATGGGCGTACTCATCGCGTACTCATCGAGTGCTCATCGCAATCTCGACCTACTTCCGACTCGCGAGGTACCTGACCGCACGGTGTCCCGTGCCGCTCTTCCAACTACTTACGGTGATGCCTGCTCACCCCGCTCGACACAGCGGCGCACGTCCGTGGTGTCGAGCGCCCCCGATCCTCTGAAGGCCCGGGGAAAGGCCCGGCGGCGAACCGCCAGGTCGAGGCAGACCGGTGTGGGATGCACATACGCACCCCGACCGGGCAGCGTACCGTGCCGATCGGGGACACAGACGCCCTCCACCGCCACGATGCGCAGCAGATCCTTCTTGGCCGCCCGATCCCGGCATCCCACACAGGTTCTCTCAGGGCAGGCACGAGCACGCGCGCGGCCAGACACTGCTTAAGTCTACCTCCCTGTAGCGACCTCACCCCTCGGGGGGAGTGATCGAACGGTCACTCGTTTTCGGCCGGATTCTGGCCCAGACCGGCTTGAATCAGCCTTGATCACCAGGCTGTTCGGTGTCGGGGCGGATGTCGATCCGCCACCCGGTCAGCCGCGCCGCGAGCCGGGCGTTCTGCCCTTCCTTCCCGATGGCCAGGGACAGCTGGTAGTCCGGCACGGTGACGCGCGCCGAGCGCGCCGCCAGATCCACCACCTCGACCTTGCTCACCCGGGCGGGGGACAGCGCGTTGGCCACCAGCTCGGCGGGGTCGTCCGACCAGTCGACGATGTCGATCTTCTCGCCGTGCAGTTCGGCCATCACACTGCGCACCCGGCCGCCCATCGGGCCGATGCACGCGCCCTTGGCGTTCAGACCCGAACGGGTGGACCTGACGGCGATCTTGGTCCGGTGACCGGCCTCGCGGGCGATGGCAGCGATCTCCACCGAGCCGTCCGCGATCTCCGGCACCTCGAGCGCGAAGAGCTTCTTCACCAGGTTGGGATGGGTACGCGAAAGGGTCACCGACGGACCGCGCACGCCCTTGACGACGCGGACGACATAGGTCCGCAGCCGGGTGCCGTGGGCGTAGTCCTCGCCGGGCACCTGCTCCTGCACCGGCAGGATGGCCTCCAGCCGGCCGATGTCCACCAGCACGTTCTTCGGGTCCTTGCCCTGCTGGACCACACCGGCGACCACATCGCCCTCACGCCCCGCGTACTCGCCGAAGGTGATCTCCTCCTCGGCGTCCCGCAGCCGCTGGAGGATGACCTGCTTGGCGGTCATCGCGGCGATCCGGCCGAAACCGGAGGGGGTGTCGTCGAACTCGCGCGGCTCGGCGCCCTCCTCCAGGTCCTCAACGTCCTCCTGGGCCCACACCGTCACATGGCCGGTGTTGCGGTTCAGCTCCACGCGGGCGCGGCGGCGGCTTCCCTCGGTGCGGTGATAGGCGATGAGGAGGGCCGACTCGATCGCCTCGACCAGCAGGTCGAAGGAGATCTCCTTCTCTCGCACCAGACCCCGCAGGGCACTCATGTCGATGTCCACGGCTACGCCTCCTCCTTGCTCTCGTCGCCCTCACCAGCGGGCCTGCGGTTGAATTCGATCTCCACCCGGGCCTTGGAGATCTCCTGGAAGGCCAGCCGCCTGGCGGTGGGCTTGCGCCCCTTCACGCCGGGCACCTCCACGTCGAGCCCCTCGTCGTCCACGGCCGTGATCCGGGCGACCAGCTCGCCGCCGTCGGCGAGCCGGGCGCGCATGAGGCGGCCGGTGGCACGGCGGTAGTGGCGCGGTTCGACCAGGGGGCGCTCGGCGCCGGGGGAGGTGACCTCGAGGACGTACGGGGTGGTACCCATCGCGTCCGTGTCGTCGAGCGTGCGGGAGATGTCCCGGCTGAGCTCCGCACACGCGTCCAGCTGCACACCGTTGTCGGAGTCCACGACGATCCTGAGCACACGCCGCCGCCCGGCGGGCGTCACCTCGACCTCTTCCAGATCCAGCTCTCGCGCGCTGACGAGCGGTTCCAGCAGTCCGCGCAGCCTCTCGCTCTGGGTGGTGCTCATCCGGGTGACTCCTCGGCCGCGTGTGCTGTTGTGGGAAGGTCGCGTGTCAGGTCAAAGCCTATCTGTTCCAGCGGCGGGCTGACGATTCGGTGGGCGCTGCCGGGCTTCTCGCCCCTACGCGGGTACGCTCGCCTGCTGTGATCACCAACGGCGGCCGGGAGCTGCCGCAGCCCGGAAAGAGGAACGTGTCGATCACCACGCCCCCACCAGGCCCCCTGTCCCCCACCGACACCTCCCCCGCACCCCTGTCGTCGGCAGGGGCGACGCCGCGACGGCGTGCTCTGCTGCTGGGCGGCGGAGCGCTCGGGGCCGCCGCGCTGCTGAGCGGCTGCTCCGACGGCTCCGAGACCCGGCGCGACACCGGCGGGGGCGCGAGCGTCGCGAAGCTCCGCGCCACCGGCGCGCGCGATTCGGCCGCGCTACTGGCGCGCTACGACGCGACCGCGGACGCGCACCCCGCCCTTGCGAAGCGCCTGGCGCCGCTGCGGGCGGAGACGGCACGGCACGCCGCGGCGTTCCGCGGGCATGAACGGTCCGCCTCCCCCACCGGGTCCGGGACGCCGTCCGCGGCGTCGTCGGCGTCGGCGTCCGCGCGGCGGGAGCGGCCGCCCGCGGTGCCCAAGGACGAGAAGCAGGCCCTCGCCGCCCTGGCCCAGGCCGAACGGCACACCGCCGACAGCCGCACCACCGCCCTCCTCACCGCGCCGCCCGAACTCGCCCGGCTACTGGCCTCCGTCGCGGCCTGCGGCGCCGCCCATGTGTATCTCCTGGCCCACGGCGACTCGGGCTCATGACCACCGGGAAGGGGTACTGACATGGCCTCTCGACCAGGCCGTACGTCCGGCGGCAGCCGCGCCGCGGCGCTCAGAGCCGCCCAGGCGGCGCTCGCCGCCGAACACGCCGCCGTCTACGGCTACGGCGTTGTCGGCGGCCGGATCGGCGACGACCGGCTCGCCGAGGCGCGCGAGGGGTACGCGGCGCACCGTGCGCGCCGGGACGCGCTCGTCCGCACCGTGCGCGACCTCGGCGGCACCCCCGCGGGCGCCGCCCCCGCCTACGCGCTGCCGTTCGCCGTTCCGGACGCGCCCGCCGCGGTACGGCTGGCCGCGGAGCTGGAGAACCGTATCGCCGCCGTCTACGCCGACCTCGTCCGGGCGGGTGACGCCTCGCTGCGCCGTCAGGCGGCGGGCGCGCTGCGCGAGGCGGCGGTCCGGGCGGTGCGCTGGCGCGGGGGCGGCGTAGCCTTCCCTGGACTCGCCGAACACGCCGCCGCCCCGGCCGCCCCGTCGTCGGCGGCGAGCGGCCCGGCCGACGCGCTGTGACGGGCCGCGGTGACAGGCCCGTGGAGCGGACAACGGTGATCGTGACGACGTTGATGAAGGGGACGGCTCAGGCATGGCATCGGCACCGCAGCCCGATGGACGGGATACGGCCCCCTTCCACCCGCCGAAGCGGCTGCTGGACGCGCTGAGCGACGCTCCGGATGGTCCGGTCCGCAGCTGGCTGGAGGCTCTTCCGGACACCGTGGTGCACCTGCTCGACGCCTGGGAGCTGACCCCGGAGCGAGTCGTGACGCCCGGCGGCCGCGGCAGCCTGGTCGCACTGGTACGGGAGGCGGACGGCACCCCGGCCGCGCTGAAACTGCCCGTCCCCGGGCCCGGTGCGGAACGGGAGCGGGCAGCGCTCGCCCACTGGGACGGATGGGGCGCGGCCCGGCTGCTGCGCGCCGACCCGAGCACCGGTGCGCTGCTGATCGAACGGCTGAGCAGTGCCGTGTCGGTGCGCTCACTGCCGGAGGCGAAGGCGCTGCTGGAGGCGGCGGGCACGGTCCGGCGGCTGTGGGTGCCGCCGCCGGACGAGCACCCCTTCGGCACGGTCGCGGAGCGCACCGGCGAGGGCCACGCGGTGGAGCCGCTGCTCCCCACCGGGAGCTGGGCGGCCGAAGCCCGCCCGCTGGTCGAGGAGGCGGTGGAACTGCGGGCGGAGCTGCTCGCCGAACCTCCCGAAACGGTCCTGCTGCACGGCGACTTCCGGCAGGGCAAGGTGCTCGCCGGGGAACGGGCGCCCTGGCTCACGGTGGGCCCCGCCCCGCTGGTCGGCGAGCGCGCCTACGACCTGGCGCAGCTGGTGCTCGACCGCTGCGAGGACCTGGCCGCGGGCCCCGGCCCCGCTGCGGCGGCCCGCCGCCGGGTGGCCAAACTGGCCGACTCCCTGGACGTGGACCGCGACCGGCTGCGGGGCTGGACCCTCTACCGCGCCGTCGAAACGGGCCTGCACCGCGCCCGCACCGGCGACCGCTCCCGCGCCGAACTCCTGCTGGAGTTCGCGGGCTGGCTCTAGGGCCCTCTTCACAGGGGCCGCCCTGCTCCCGACGCCTGGCACGGCGCCCCCAGCTACCGCTGGGAGGTGCCCCCGGCCGCGTTGTCGCCAGTCGCCCGAGTACGCCCAGTACGAGGGCGATTCCTCCGCCGTGCGGTGTGCCGCACCAGACGCCGCTCGCGGCCGGACATTCCTGTGAAGACGGGCCCTGGGGGGCGTGCCGCCGGGCCGTCGCTGGAGCACACGCCTCGGCGCGCGTGGGCCCGCGCGCGGCGCGCGCTGACGGCGCTCCGGATGCGGGATGCCGACGCCGCGCGTGAGGACCGCGGCCGCCCCCGCCCCGCACGCTCTCCCCCGCCGCGCCGGGCCGTGACGCCCTGCGCGTCCTCCCACCCCGGCGACGAAGCGCGGCTGTCCGGGCAGGCCCCGCGACGACCGCCCCGGCGGCCCACCTCACCGCGGGGTTCCCGGTCCCGACAGCGTGCCGTTGCCCGGCGACGCTCACTCCGCCATCGCCCTACGGCACGGGCGGCCCCCCGCCGACAGCCCCACCGGCGACCACACCCCCCACCACGTGGCCCCGGTCACCCCGACGACGCGCCGCGCCCAGGCACGCGCCCGCCCCGGCGACCCCAGCCCAGGCGTCCGGGCCGCCACGCCGACCCCGTCATCGCCGCACCGCACCGGCGGCTCCCCGCGGCGGCTGCCGGTCAAGCCGCGGGCCCGGGGACGGCGGCGCCCGGCCGCGCCGCGTGGGGCGGCGGGCCGGGCGTCGTTCGCGGGGGCGAGGGGTCAGGCGGTGAGGCGGGCGACGGCCTCGTCGAGCGGGAGCTCCTCGCGCTCGCCGGTGCGGCGGTCCTTCAGCTCCACCACGCCGTCCTTGGCGCCGCGGCCGACGACCAGGATGGTCGGCACGCCGATCAGCTCCGCGTCGGTGAACTTCACGCCCGGCGAGACGCCCGCGCGGTCGTCGACCATGACGCGCACACCCGCCGTGCCCAGCTTCTCCGCGATGTCGAGCGCCAGCTCGGTCTGGAGGGCCTTGCCCGCGGCGACGATGTGGACGTCGGCCGGGGCGACCTCGCGCGGCCAGCACAGGCCGGACTCGTCGTAGGTCTGCTCGGCGAGCGCGGCCACCGCGCGGGAGACGCCGATGCCGTAGGAGCCCATGGTGACGCGGACCGGCTTGCCGTTCTGGCCGAGCACGTCCAGCTGGAAGGCGTCGGCGTACTTGCGGCCGAGCTGGAAGATGTGACCGATCTCGATGGCCCGGTCCAGCTCGATGCCCGCACCGCACTTCGGGCAGGGGTCGCCCGGCTCGACCACGGTGACGTCCAGGTAGTCGTCGACGTCGAAGTCACGGCCGCAGACGACGTTGCGGGCGTGGGTGTCGGCCTTGTTGGCGCCGGTGACCCAGGAGGTGCCGGGGGCGACGCGCGGGTCGGCGATGTAGCGGAAGGACTTGCCCGCCAGGCCCTGCGGGCCGACGTAGCCACGCACCAGGTCGGGGCGGCCCTCGAAGTCCTCGGCGGTGACCAGCTCGATCTCGGCGGGGGCGAGGTGCTCGCCCAGCTTGCCGAGGTCCACCTCGCGGTCGCCGGGGACGCCCACCGCGGTGATCTCGCCGTCGACCTTGATCAGGAGGTTCTTCAGGGTCGCGGAGGCCGGGATGCCCAGGTGCGCGGCGAGGGTCTCGATGGTGGGCGTGTCGGGGGTGTCCAGTTCCTCGACGGGGCCGAGGGTACCGCCCTCGACCGGTGGGACGGTCACCGTGTACGCCTCGGTGTTGGCCGCGTAGTCGCAGTTCGGGCAGTCCACGAAGGTGTCCTCCCCGGCCGCCGCCGGGGCGAGGAACTCCTCGGACGCCGAGCCGCCCATCGCGCCGGAGACCGCGGAGACGATGCGGTAGTCCAGGCCCAGGCGCTCGAAGATCCGGCGGTACGCCTCGCGGTGCAGCCGGTAGGACTCGGCCAGGCCCTCGTCGCTGGTGTCGAAGGAGTACGAGTCCTTCATCAGGAACTCACGGCCGCGCAGCACACCGGAGCGCGGACGGGCCTCGTCCCGGTACTTGGTCTGGATCTGGTAGAGGGTGACCGGCAGGTCCTTGTAGGAGGTGCACTGGTCCTTGACCGTCTGGGTGAAGATCTCCTCGTGGGTGGGGCCGAGGAGGTAGTCGCCGCCCTTGCGGTCCTTGAGCCGGAACAGCAGGTCGCCGTACTCCTCCCAGCGGCCGCTGGCCTCGTACGGCTCCTTGGGCAGCAGTGCGGGCAGCAGGACCTCCTGGGCGCCGATGGCGTCCATCTCCTCGCGGACGATCCGCGAGACGTTCTCCAGGACCTTCTTGCCGACCGGCAGCCAGGTCCAGATGCCTGCCGAGGCGCGGCGGACGTATCCGGCCCGGACGAGCAGCTTGTGGCTGGCGGTCTCGGCGTCGGCCGGGTCTTCGCGCAGCGTCTTCAGCATCATCGTGGACATGCGCTGGACGTTGACGGCGTGGGCCATGGGGTCTCTCCTGCGTGCGGGACGGGATGTGCAGGAGGTTAGCCGCAGGGGTGCACAACCGGGAAATGCGTGGCCTCAGCGGCGCAGCGGAAGGGGTGCCCCCATGACCGCGTAGGGGCTCGGCGCGCTCGGGAAGAGCACCGGGCGGGCGAGGTCGGTGTAGCCGAGGGACCGGTAGAGACCGCGGGCCGGGCTGTCGGTGTCGATGGCGGACAGCAGGGAGCGGGGCTGGAAGGCGGCGTCGGTGATGGCGGTGATCAGCCGCCGCCCGATGCCGCGGTTCTGGTACGCGGGGTGGACGTGCAGTTCGGTGATGACGAAGGAGTCGTCGAGCCAGTCGTCGTATCCGGCGGCGCGCAGATAGGGCTGGACGACGGTGGACCACCAGTGCGTGCGGTCGTTGGGCATGCCGTAGACGAAGCCCACGAGCCGTCCGGCGGGGGTGGTGGCGCCCAGTGCGCGGGCGCCGGGGCTGGTGAGGTGGCGCAGCACGATATGGCGCCGTACGCCGATCTCCTCGTCCGTGAGCCCGAAGGCCACGGCCTGGACGGCGAGGGCGTCGTCCACGCGCGCGGCGAGGTCGAGGGGCCCGACGGCGACGCCTTCGGGTTCCGGGGACCGGCCCCCGGGCAGATGCACCATGCGCCAGACCCTACTGGCCCGTCGATCAGAACAGCACACTCATGAAGGCGCCGACCTCCTGGAAGCCGACGCGGCGGTAGGCGGCGCGGGCGGCGGTGTTGAAGTCGTTCACGTACAGGCTCACCACGGGAGCGACCTCGTGCAGGGCGTAGTTCAGCACGGCGGCCATACCGGTCTCGGAGAGTCCGCGGCCGCGGTACTCGGGGGCGACCCAGACGCCCTGGATCTGGCAGACGTGCGGGGTGGCCGCGCCGATCTCGGCCTTGAAGACCACCCGGCCGTTCTCCACGCGGGCGAACGAGCGCCCGGCGGTGACCAGCTCGGCGACCCGTGCCTGGTAGAGCAGTCCGCCGTCACCGGCGAGCGGTGAGACTCCGACCTCCTCGGTGAACATCGCCACGCACGCGGGCATGATGACGTCCATCTCGTCCTTGCGGACGCGGCGCACCAGCGGGTCGGGCGGGACGTCGGCGGGCATCGAGGTGGTGACCATCAGCGGCTGGTGGGAGCGGACCTCGCGGGCCGGGCCCCAGCTGGGCTCGAGCAGTGACCACAGTTCGGCGGTGGTGTCGGCGGGGCCGACGATGGAGGAGCAGCGGCGTCCGGCCCGGCGGGCACGCTCGGCGAAGCCGCGGACGGCCTCGGAGGTGGCGCAGATGGGGACCAGATTGGCGCCGGCGTAGCAGAGCGACTCCAGCCGTCCGTCGGTGTACCAGCCCCACATCTCACCGCCGAGCCGCCACGGGTCCAGACCGGCCACCTGGACGCGGGCGGCGACGAAGGCGTTGGACACGGGGTCGCGGTCGAGGACCGCGAGGGCGGAATTCAGCTCGCCGGGCTCGAGGACCCTGGTGGTGGACGTGGTCAGCACGTGTCGGTTTGCCTCACCGGTCGCGGGCCTGCCGGCCGGACGCGGGCCTGCGGGCCAAGAGGGAGTCGATTCTCCGCACTGTACCCCGCGGTCGGGGCGGGCCACCTACGGCGTGGACGGCCACCGTGCGGGTCCGGCCGTACCGGACACCTCTCGATGCGGCCGGATGCGGTCGGCGGGACCGGCGGGACTCAGCCGCTGATGGAGACCTGGGGCTCGCCGGAGGCGATGCCGTCCTTCTCCATCTGCTCGGCGATCTTCATGGCTTCCTCGATGAGGGTCTCCACGATCTTCGATTCGGGCACGGTCTTGATGACCTCGCCCTTGACGAAGATCTGGCCCTTGCCATTGCCGGAGGCCACACCGAGATCCGCCTCACGCGCCTCACCCGGACCGTTCACCACACACCCCATGACGGCGACGCGCAGCGGCACCTCCAGACCGTCCAGACCAGCGGTGACCTGGTCCGCCAGCTTGTACACATCCACCTGCGCCCGCCCGCAGGACGGACACGAGACGATCTCCAGCCGACGCTGCCGCAGATTCAGCGACTCCAGGATCTGGATACCGACCTTGACCTCCTCCGCCGGCGGCGCCGACAACGACACCCGGATCGTGTCCCCGATGCCCTCACTCAACAGCGCACCGAACGCCACCGCGGACTTGATCGTCCCCTGGAACGCCGGACCCGCCTCGGTCACACCCAGGTGCAGCGGGTAATCGCACCGCGCCGCGAGCTGCCGGTAGGCATTGACCATCACCACCGGATCGTTGTGCTTCACCGAGATCTTGATGTCCCGGAAACCGTGCTCCTCGAACAGCGAACACTCCCACAACGCCGACTCCACCAACGCCTCCGGCGTGGCCTTGCCGTACTTCTCCAGCAACCGCTTGTCCAGCGACCCCGCGTTCACCCCGATCCGGATCGGCACCCCGGCATCCGACGCCGCCTTCGCGATCTCCTTGACCTTGTCGTCGAACTGCCGGATGTTCCCCGGATTCACCCGCACCGCCGCACACCCGGCATCGATCGCCGCGAACACGTACTTCGGCTGGAAGTGAATATCGGCGATCACCGGAATCTGCGACTTCCGCGCGATCACCGGCAACGCCTCCGCGTCATCCTGCGACGGACACGCCACCCGCACGATCTGACAGCCCGACGCGGTCAGCTCCGCGATCTGCTGAAGAGTGGCCCCGATGTCCGCGGTCACCGTCGTCGTCATCGACTGCACCGACACCGGAGCGTCCCCGCCCACAGCCACCGACCCCACCTGGATCTTCCGGCTGACCCGGCGGTCGGCGAGCTTGGTCGGTACGGACGGCATGCCTAGCGAAATCGCGGTCATCTGGCGAGCAACCCCAAGGTGTGTGACAGGCCCGAGATCAGCGGGCTCCGCGTCCGAGATTACGACACGGCCGCGGGCTCGAGCACACCCGGACCCGAAGTCCACCCAAAGGTGAACTTCGGGACATCATGCGTCATCAGGAGATTTTCACCGGGTTCACCACGTCGGCCACCAGCACCAGCAGGGTGAAGCAGATGAAGACACCCGCGATCACATAGGCGACCGGCATCATCTTGGCCACGTCGAACGGCCCGGGGTCGGGCCGCCGCACCAGCCGCGCGACATGCCGCCGTACGGACTCCCACAGCGCGCCCGCGATGTGTCCGCCATCCAGGGGAAGCAGCGGCAGCATGTTGAACAGGAACAGCGAGAGGTTGAAGCCCGCGACGAGGAACAGCATCGTCGCGATCCGCTGCGAGGGCGGGATGTCGAGGTTGGCCACCTCGCCGCCGACCCGGGCCGCGCCGACCACGCCCATCGGGGAGTCCGCCTTGCGCTCACCGTCGCCGAAGGCCGCGTTCCACAGGTCGGGAACCTTGGAGGGCAGGTCGAGCAGCGAGTCGATGCCGTCCTGGACCATGGTGCCCATGCGGTCCACGGACTGTCCGAAGGACTGCTGGACCACACCGCTGGCCGGGGTGAAGCCGAGGAAGCCGGCCGTGACGTACTGGCCCTCCACATAGCCGCCGTCCCCGTCGGACTTGGCCACCTGGTTCTTTATGAGGTTGGCGTGCAGGGTCTTGCGGACGCCGTCCCGCTCGACGGTGATCGTGGCCGGTCCGGTGGTCTTCCGGATGTCCTGCTGGAGGGTGCTCCAGTCGGGCGTCGGATGGCCGTTGAAGGCGACGATCTTGTCGCGGGGCTTGAGCCCGGCGGCCTTGGCGGGGGAGTCCTTGGCGCTCTTGGGGCAGCTGTCGGTGGAGGCGGAGGCCGCGACCACACACTGGGAGACGGTGCCCACGCTGGTGGTCTGGGTGTTGACGCCGAAGGTCATCATCACCCCGAGGAAGATCACCACGGCGAGGACCAGGTTCATGAACGGCCCGGCGAACATCACGATCACGCGCTTCCACGGCTTGCGCGTGTAGAACAGCCGGGACTCGTCCCCGGGCTGGAGCTCCTCGAAGGCGGCCGACCGGGCGTCCTCGATCATGCCCCGCCAGGGCGAGGTGGAGCGCGCGGCGATCTTGCCGTCGTCACCGGGCGGGAACATCCCGATCATGCGGATGTAGCCACCGAGCGGGACCGCCTTCACGCCGTACTCGGTGTCGCCCTTCTTGCGGGAGAAGATGGTCGGCCCGAAGCCGACCATGTACTGCGGAACCCGGATGCCGAAGAGTTTGGCCGTGGAGAGATGGCCGAGCTCATGCCAGGCGATCGAGAAGAGCAGGCCGACGGCGAATACGACTATGCCGAGGACCGTCATCAGTGTCGTCATGCGCGAGCCTCCGGGGTCGCCTTCGCCGCTCGGGCGGCCAGTTCACGGGCGCGGGCACGGGCCCAGCTCTCGGCCTCGAGGACGTCCGCGACGGTGAGCTGGGTTCCCGCGGTGGGGGTGCCGTGCTCCGCCACCACCTCCGCGACCGTATCGACGATTCCGTTGAAGGGCAGCTTCCGGTCAAGGAAGGCGTCCACGCACTCCTCGTTCGCCGCGTTGAAGACGGCGGGCGCGGTACCGCCGAGGGAGCCGACGTGCCGGGCGAGGCCGATCGAGGGGAACGCCTCGTTGTCCAGCGGGAAGAACTCCCAGGTGTGGGCCTTGGACCAGTCGCAGCCGGGCGCGGCGTCCGGCACCCGCTCGGGCCAGCCGATGCCGAGCGCGAGGGCCATCCGCATATCGGGCGGGCTCGCCTGGGCGAGCGTGGAGCCATCGGTGAATTCAACCATCGAGTGGATATACGACTGCGGGTGGACGACCACCTCAATCCGTTCGAAGGGAATGTCGTACAGCAGATGGGCCTCGATCACCTCCAGCCCCTTGTTGACGAGGGTCGCGGAGTTGATCGTGATCACCGGGCCCATGTCCCAGGTGGGGTGGGCCAGCGCCTGATCGGGTGTGACCGAGGTCAGCTCCTCCTTCGTCCGGCCGCGGAAGGGGCCGCCGGAGGCGGTGACGACCAGCTTGCGCACCTCCTGCCGGGAACCGCCCAGCAGCGCCTGGAAGAGGGCGGAGTGCTCGGAGTCGACGGGGACGATCTGGCCGGGCTTGGCGACGGCGCGCACCAGCGGCCCGCCGACGATGAGGGACTCCTTGTTGGCCAGCGCCAGGACCCGGCCCGCCTCCAGGGCGGCCAGGGTCGGCGCCAGGCCGATGGAGCCGGTGATGCCGTTGAGCACGGTGTGGCACTGGGAGCGGGCCAGCTCGGTGGCCGCGTCGGGCCCGGCCAGGATCTCCGGCAGCGGCTCACCGGGGCCGTAGTGCGCGGCCAGCGCCTCGCGCAGCTCGGGCACCGCCTCCTGCCGGGCCACCGCGACCCTGGCCACCCGCAGCCGGTGGGCCTGCTCGGCCAGCAGCCCGGCCCGCCCGCCGGCGGCGGACAGGCCGGTCACCCGGAAGCGGTCGGGGTTGCGCAGCACCACGTCGATGGCCTGGGTGCCGATCGATCCGGTGGAGCCCAGGATCACGAGGTCGCGCAGCGCCCCGGCGGCAGCGGCCGCCGCCGGGAAGCGCAGATGCGGGTCAGCCAGGGATTCCGTCATCCCCCCATTGTGGCCGCTCGGGGGGACGACTCGATGCCAGGGGCTGTCAGGGGCCGTCAGTGCTTGACGAGCCCTGTCAGGCCCTGGGATCACGGACCGGGGTCGGTCAGCGGATGGGGCGGTGGACGTTGTCCTTCGTGGAGGGGCCGGGGGTGGCGTCGGCGATCCAGGGACCGTCGCCGCTGGGGTCGAGGACGCCCTCCTCCAGCCAGGTGTAGGAGCCGGAGAGCACCCCGGAGACAACCTTGCGGTCGAGCTCGTCGGTGTTGGTCCACAGCCGTCCGAAGAGCTCCTCGGCGCGGATCCGGGCCTGCCGGCAGAAGGCGTCGGCCAGCTGGTACGCCTCCACGCCGTGGTCGCCGCGGCTGCGCAGCATCTCGGCCCGCACACAGGCGGCGCTCATGGCGAACAGCTCCGCGCCGATGTCGACGATCCGGCCGAGGAAGCCCTGCTTGGTCTCCATCCGGCCCTGCCAGCGCGACATGGCGTAGAACGTGGAGCGCGCCAACTTGCGCGCCGAACGCTCCACATAGCGCAGATGGGGCGAGAGGTCCCGGTGCCCCTCGGGGTGGAACTCGCCATAGGCGCCGGGGAGTTGGCCGGGCCCGGTGACCAGACCGGGCAGCCAGCGCGCGTAGAACCCACCGGCCTTGGCGGCCGCCTTCCCCTTGTCCGACAGGGACTTGTCCGGGTCGATGAGGTCGCCCGCCACCGACAGATGGGCGTCGACGGCCTCGCGGGCGATGAGCAGATGCATGATCTCCGTGGAACCCTCGAAGATCCGGTTGATGCGCATATCGCGGAGCATCTGCTCTACGGGGACGGCCCGTTCGCCGCGGGCGGCGAGCGAGGCCGCGGTCTCGAAGCCGCGGCCGCCGCGGATCTGGACCAGTTCATCGGTCATCAGCCAGGCCATCTCGCTGCCGTACAGCTTGGCGAGCGCCGCCTCGATCCGGATGTCGTTGCGGTCCTCGTCGGCCATCTGGGAGGCCAGGTCGATCACGGCCTCCAGCGCGAAGGTGGTCGCGGCGATGAAGGAGATCTTGGCGCCGACGGCCTCGTGACGGGCGATCGGCTTGCCCCACTGCTCACGCGCGGCGGACCACTCGCGGGCGATCTTCAGACACCACTTCCCGGCGCCCGCGCACATCGCGGGCAGCGAGAGCCTGCCGGTGTTGAGCGTGGTCAGCGCGATCTTGAGCCCGGCGCCCTCGGGACCGATGCGGCTGATGGCGGGGACACGGACCCGGTGGAAGCGGGTCACACCGTTCTCCAGACCGCGCAGCCCCATGAAGGCGTTGCGGTTCTCGACCGTGACGCCTTCGGCCGCCGTTTCGACGACGAAGGCCGTGATCCCGCCCTTGTGCCCCTCGGACCGCGGCACCCGGGCCATGACCACGAGCAGATCGGCGACCACACCGTTGGTCGTCCACAGCTTGACGCCGTCGAGGATGTAGTCGTCCCCGTCCGGGACCGCGGTGGTGGCGAGCCGGGCCGGGTCGGAGCCCACGTCCGGTTCGGTGAGCAGGAACGCCGAGATGTCGGTGCGCGCGCAGCGCGGCAGGAACAGGTCCTTCTGCTCCTGGGTGCCGAAGAGTTTGAGCGGCTGCGGCACACCGATGGACTGGTGGGCGGAGAGCAGCGCGCCGACGGCGGGGCTGACGGACCCGGCCAGGGCCAGCGCCTTGTTGTAGTAGACCTGCGTGAGGCCCATGCCCCCGTACTTGGTGTCGATCTTCATGCCGAGGGCGCCGATCTCCTTGAGACCGTTGACGGTCTCGTCGGGGATCCGGGACTCCCGCTCGATGCGCGCGGCGTCGATCCGCGTCTCGCAGAACTCGCGGAGCTTGACGAGGAACGCCTCGCCGCGCCGCACGTCGTCCGGGGCGGGGGAGGGGTGCGGATGGATCAGATCGAGTCGGAAGCGGCCGAGGAACAGCTCCTTGGCGAAGCTCGGCTTGTGCCATACCTGTTCGCGGGCGGCCTCGGCCACCTGGCGCGCTTCACGTTCGGACACCGGCCTGACGGAGGATGCGGTCATCGGTGCTCCCTTGCCGCGAATGAAGATCTCGTGACATTACCGGCACGTACCGCTGCCAGTGTGCCTCCGGTCGGGCACGTCGGCAAAGCGGGCGGACGCGGGGATTCTCGGCGGATCCCCGAGTGGGGCGCGAGGGAGCCGTGCCACGCTGCCCGGGGCACCGGGACCGGCCCGCCCCGGCTTCTCCGGTTGAGGGTCCGCGGGAGCCGGGACGGGTCCGGGGGCACCCTTCACGGCAGGTCCAGGGCATCGCTCAGGACCCTGTCCCCGCAGGCTCGTTTCGCACCCCGTGTGACATGTTCCCTGCCACACTCATCCTGGGGAGAACCGCACGCTTAGGGGGGTGCCACGCATGGCGGGACATCAGCCTTTCTGTCCTTCCCGCCATCCGTGGGACGAGGAGCGGGCGGACGGCGGGAGGGACGCCGGGGACAGCTCCTGGGCGCGTTCGGTCGGCGGCTCCGCCGGCGGCCGCCAGGACGGCGGTCCCGCGTACCGTCCCGGCCCCGGCCGCTCGGGCCCGGACGATCCGCGCGCCCTGGCCGCCATCGGTCTGCGGCTGGCCCGGCGCGGGGACGCCGACGGGGCGCGGCAGTGGCTGACACGGGCCGCCCGCACGGACGATCCGGAGGTGCTGTGCACCGTCGCGGGCGTACACCACCGGGTGCTCGGCGACCCCCGTGCGGCGCGGCCCCTGTACGAGCGCGCGGCGCGCTACGGCTCGACGGACGCCATGCGGGCGCTGGGCGTCCTCCTCGCCGAGCAGGAGCGGCGGCCGGCCGCCGAGGCCGAGCGCTGGCTGCGCGAGGCGGCCGGGACCGGCGACCCGGACGCGGCGCACCGGCTCGCCCGGGCGCTCCACGAGCGCGGTGAGCTCGGGGAGGCGGTGGTCTGGTTCGAGCGGGCGTATCTGACCGGGGGCGATCCGGACGCGCTGGGCGGCCTCGTCAGAACCCTGCTCGCTCTGGGGCGCGCGGACGAGGCGCGCGGGCTGCTGGAGGCGGCCGCGGAGCGGGGCGGCCCGCCGGCCGTCGATGGGGACGCCTCCCCCGCCGGGCAGGACGGCGCGGCGCATCCGGCTCCTCCGCCGCTGCGGGCACCGCCCGTGACGCCCGTGAGCCAGGAGCCGCCGAAGCGTCCGCCGACCGCGCCCGGACCCGTCGGACCCGCGCCTTCGGCGTCCGGCGCGGATCCCGCGCGCCCCCGGCCCGCCGTCACCATCGATCCCGGCGATCCCCTCACCTCCGCGGACGGGCTGCGGCTGGCCTACGCCCGGACCGGCGATCCCCAACTGCTCGAACTCGCCCTGGACATGTGCCGACTGGCGGTCCAGACGTACCGGGGCTCCGCCCGCGCAGACCGCTACGCGCTCGCCCTCTCCACGCTCGGGGTGCTGCTGCGCATGGCTGACGAACACGAGCGCTCCCCGGGGGCGCTGGCCGAGGCCGTCGAGACGGGACGGGCGGCAGTCGCCGCCGCCACCCGGGAGGACCCGGAGTACGCCCGGCATCTGTCCGGTCTCGCCGACTCCCTCCAGGAGGTGTTCGAGCGGTCGGGCGACCTCGCCGTGATCGACGAGGCCATCGCGCTGTACCGCACCTGTCTTTCGGCGGTCCCGCCCTCCCACCCCGAACACGCCGGCCTGCAAACGGACTTCGGCACCTGCCTGCTGCGCCGCGCCTGCCAGGACCCGGACCCCGCCCTCCTCGACGAGGCCGTGCTCGCCGGGCGGTCGGCGGTGCAGGGCACTCCCCCGGGCCATCCGCGCTATCCGATCGCCCTGAGCAATCTGGGCGCCGCGCTCCTCCAGTACGCGATCGCCACCGTCCACCTGCCCGCGCTGGACGAGGCCGTCGATGCCTACGAACGCGCCCTGGAGGCGTTCCCGGCCGGTCATCCGGCCCGTGAGCGGGCCCAGGAGGCGCTGGACACCTGCGCCCGGGTCCGGCAGGCGGTGCACACCGGGCGCGGCACCATCCAGCGGCCCCGGGCCGCCGGGCGCGGAGCGTCCGCCGGGGCCGCCGCCGCGCTGCGGGAGGCGGCCGCCCGGCTCGCCGCGTACGGGCGCAGCCACGAGCTGCCGGATCTGGAGGCGGCGGTGGCGGGCTTCGAGTCCGTGCTGCGGTCCTCCGCCGACTCCGGGCTGCGCGCCGCGGCGGCGAACGGGCTGGGCGCCGCCGCGCGGTCGCGCCACGAGCGGGGCGGCGAACGCCGCGACCTGGACCGGGCGGTCGATCTGTTCGCGGACGCGCTGGCGATGAGCCCGCCGGACGATCCGGGGGTGAACGCCGTGCGGGCGCGGCTGTCCGGGGTACTGCGGCTGCGCTGGCGGCTGACCGGCGACGGCGAGGATCTGACGGCCGCCGTCGAGCTGTCGCGCGCCGCGCTGGCGGCGACCGCGCCGGAGGACCCGTGCCGCCCGGAGCGGCTGTCCGGACTCGCCGGAGGGCTGCTGGGGATCTTTCTGCACCACCGGGACCCCTCGGCGCTCGCCGAGGCCGTCCGGATCTGCCGCGAGGCGCTGGCCGCCACCCCCGACGACGGCGAGGCCCGCGCCCTCGCCCGCTCCCGGCTCGCCGAGACGCTGCGGCAACTGGCCGGGCTGGAGGGCACGGGGGCGGCCGAGGCGCTGGACGAGGCGGTCGCGCTGGCACGGGCGGCGCTCGACGCCACGCCCGCCGACCGGCCGTTGTCCGCGCACCTCCGGTGCCGACTGGGCGTCACCCTGCACCAGCGGTTCACCGCCCGCGCCGGCCCGGAGGATCTGTGTGCCGCGGCGGACGCCGCCCGGCGCGCGGTGGCCGCCACTCCGGCCGGCCATCCCGACCGGCCCGAGCGGCTGAGCGTGCTGGCGCAGGTGCTGCGTCGTGATCACGAGCGGCGGCGAAACGCGGATGGGCCGGGCGCGCCGGAGGGGCTGGAGGAGCTGGTCGAGGCCGCTCGCGCGGCGGCCGACGCGGCACCGCCGGGCCACCGGCTGCGCGCCCAGGCGCTCGCCCGGTACGCCCAGGCGCTGGGGCTCCGGGCGGCGGCCGGGCGGGACGCCGGGGCGCGGGCGGCGGCCGAGGCCGTCCACCGCGAACTGGCCCACGACGCCACGGCCGCCGTGAGCGCACGGGTGCGTGCCGCCCGGCGCTGGGCACACTCGGCGCTCGCCGCGGGCGACCTCTCCGGTGCGCTGGAGCCGTTCGCGCTCGCCGTGGAGCTGCTGGCGCGTACCGCACCGCGCCATGGCGGCCGGCCCAGTGGTGAGCGTCCGTCGGACGGTTTCACCGGGCTGGCGTCGGACGCGGCGGCCTGCGCGATCGGGCTCGGCGACCCGGAGTGTGGTGTGCGGCTGCTGGAACAGGGCCGCGGGGCGCTGCTCGGCCAGGTGCTGGACAGCGGCGCGGTACCGCCGGAACTGCGGGCGGAGCACCCCGGTCTGACCCACCGCATGGAGGAGCTGCGCGCGGCCCTGGACCGCCCGGAGGAGTCGGTCTTCGGCTCCGCCGATACCGTCGCGGGCCGCGCGGGCTCAGGGGCGTGCGGCCTGGACGGTGCGGATCGGCACGCGCTCGCGGAGGAGTGGGAGCGGCTGACGGCGCGAATCCGCCAGCAGCCGGGCTTCGAGGGGTTCATGCGGCCACCGGAGGTGCCGGAGCTGCTGGCCGCCACCGGCGGGCGCGGCCCGGTGGTGATCGTGAACGTGAGCACGCTGCGCTGTGACGCGCTGCTCCTCACCGGCCGCTCCATACGGGCCGTTCCGCTGCCCGCGCTGAGCCGGGTGGATGCGGTCCGGCGCGCCGACGCCTTCTTTCCCGCGGTGCGCACGGCGGAGGACGGCGGGGCGGCCGAGGAGGACCGGGCCGCCGCACGGGCCCGGGTCCGGGAGACGCTGGAGTGGCTGTGGACCGCGGTGGCCGAGCCGGTGCTCGGTGCGCTGGGCCTGACCGGCCGACGCCCCCGGGGCGCGAAGGACGGCGCGCTCCCGCGGCTGTGGTGGGTTCCGACGGGCCCGCTGACCGGGCTGCCGCTGCACGCGGCCGGGCGCCACGACGCGTCGGGCCGCCCGGCCGACTGCGTACTGGACCGGGTGGTCTCCTCGTACGCCCCGACCGTCCACGCCCTCGCCCGCGCCGCCCGGCGTGCCGGCGACGAGCCGCCGGGGCCGGAGGAACCGCTGGTGGTGGCCGTTCCGGCGACCCCGGACGCGCCCGCTCCGCCAGGGGCCAGGGAGGGGATCGCCGCACTGACCGGCCGCCTGCCCGCCACCCGGGTGCTGACCGGTGAGCGGGCCCGCCGGGACGTGGTGCTCGACACCCTGCCCCGGCACCGCTGGGCGCACTTCGCCTGCCACGCGGTGAGCGGGATCGGCGCGGCGTCGGCCGGGCGGGTGCTGCTCTACGACCACCGGGAGCGGCCGCTGACCCCCGCGGACCTCGCCCGTCTCCCGCTCGGCGACGCCCGGCTGGCGTATCTGCCGGGGTGCGTGACGGAGCGGACGGGGCGCGGGCCGGGCGCCGAACCGGTCCATCTGACCGGGGCGTTCCACCTCGCCGGGTACGCGCATGTGATCGGGACGCTGTGGAGCCCCGGTGACACGGCGGCGGCGCGGATCGCGGACGCCTGCTGCGCGGAGCTCACCGCAGCGGGGACCGCGGGGGCCGCCCGCGCCCTGCACGGCGCGGTGCGGGCCCTGCGCGACGCGTACCCGGCGGCGCCCATGCGGTGGGCCGCGTTCGTCCACGTGGGCGCCTGAGACGGCGGCGAGCGGCCGCCGTTCCCGCCGAGCTGCGGACTGATCCAGAGGCCGGCCTACAAGGCCGGCTTTCAGGCCGCTCTACAGGCCGAGACCGGTCAGGACCATGACCCGCTCGTAGGTGTAGTCCTCCATCGCGAAGCGCACGCCCTCACGGCCCACACCGGACCGCTTGGCGCCGCCGTACGGCATCTGGTCGGCGCGGTAGGAGGGCACATCGCCGATGATCACTCCGCCGACCTCCAGCGCGCGGTGGGCGCGGAAGGCGGTCTGGACGTCGCGGGTGAACACGCCCGCCTGGAGGCCGTACTTGGACGCGTTGACGGCCGCGTACGCCGCCGCCTCGTCGTCGGCCCGCTGGACGGTCAGAACGGGGCCGAAGACCTCCTCGCAGGAGATCGTGACGTCCGCCGGGACGTCCGCGAGCACCGTCGGGGCGTAGCTGGCGCCGTCGCGCTTGCCGCCCGTCAGCAGCTGGGCACCGGCCTGGACGGCCTCGTCCACCCACGCCTCGACGCGCTGCGCGGCCTCCTCGCTGACCAGCGGGCCGACATCGGTGGCGTCGTCGGTCGGGTCACCGGTGACCTGCGCTTCGACGGCTGCGATGATCTTCGGCAGCAGCCGCTCGTAGACGGAAGCGTCCGCGATCACCCGCTGAACGGAGATGCAGGACTGGCCGCCCTGGTAGTTGGAGAAGGTGCCGATGCGAGTGGCGGCCCAGTCGAGGTCGGTCTCGGAGGCGAAGTCCCCGAGGACGACCGCCGCGCCGTTGCCGCCGAGCTCCAGTGTGCAGTGCTTGAGCGGCACCGACTCCTTGATGGCGTAACCGACCTTGTCCGAACCGGTGAAGGAGATGACCGGCAGCCGCTCGTCCTGGACCAGCGCGGGCATCCGGTCGTTGGGCACCGGCAGCACGCTCCAGGAACCCGCCGGGAGCTCGGTCTCGGCCAGCAGCTCACCCAGGACGATCGCGGAGAGCGGGGTCGCGGGCGCGGGCTTGAGGATGATCGGCGCGCCGACGGCGATGGCCGGGGCGACCTTGTGGGCGCACAGGTTCAACGGGAAGTTGAACGGCGCGATGCCCAGCACGGTGCCGCGCGGGAAGCGGCGGGTCAGCGCGAGACGGCCGACGCCACCGGCGTCGGTGTCCAGCCGCTGGGCCTCCCCGCCGTTGAACCGGCGGGCCTCCTCGGCCGCGAACCGGAAGACGGAGACGGCACGGCCGACCTCACCGCGCGCCCACTTCATGGGCTTGCCGTTCTCGTCGGAGATCAGCCGGGCGATCTCCTCGGTGCGCTCGGCGAGCCGCCGGGAGACATGGTCGAGCGCGGCGGCCCGGACATGGGCGGGCGTCGCGGCGAACTCGTCCCGGACGGCGTCCGCCGCGGCGACGGCCTCCTCGATCTGCGCCTCGGTGGGAACGCTCACCGCGCCGACGCGACGGCCGTCCCAGGGGGACGTGACCTCGAGCGTGCTCTCGCCCGTCGCCTTGCGGCCGGCGAGCCAGAACGCGTGGGTGACAGCTTCGGTTGTCTCTGGCACGGCGGATCCCGACCCTTCTGGAGTGGTGGGGTGATGGTGCGGATGTCTCTGCCTCCCACCGTAGGCGCGCGCGGCGCGCCGGGTGTTTGTCCGGGGCGTAGCAGTCGGCGGCGGGAGTGCTCCGCTATGGCGTGGCGGCGGGACGGCGGTCCGCGGTGGTCAGGAGGGGGTGCGGTGGCCGGGGAGGTCAGGGTGCGGTGGCCGGGGAGGTCGCCTTCAGGGCGAGCCACAGCTCCATCCGGACGTCCGGGTCGTCCAGGGAGCGGCCGAGGATCTCCTCGACCCGGCGCATGCGGTAGCGCAGGGTGTGCCGGTGAACGCCGAGGTCGGCGGCGGCCGCGTCCCACTGGCCATGGCGGGAGAGCCAGGCGCGCAGCGAGGCGACGAGATCGCCGCGGCCGGTGGCGTCGTGTTCGTGCAGGGCGCGCAGCATGCCATCGGCGAAGGCCCGTACGGCGTCGTCGGCGAGCAGCGGCAGCACCGAGCCCGCGGCCACCTGTTCATGCTCGACCAGCACCCGGCCGCGACGGCGCGCCACCGACAGCGCCTGCTCCGCCTGGCGGTAGGCGGTCGCGGCGGCGATGGGGCCCGCGGGGGCGGACATCCCGACGACCAGGTGGTCGCCCGGGGTGGTGCCGGCGGCGCGGTCGCGGGGGCGGGCGGCGGTGCCGCGGCGGTTCTCGATCGCCGCGGCGTGCTCCCCGCACACGGCGACGGCGGCGCCGCCGTCGGGGGCCAGCACGATCAGCCGTCCGCCGTCGGGCACGACGAGCACCGCTTCCCCGCTGCGGGCCGCGGCGGACTCCATCGCGTCGGCGAGGGTGGCGAGAGGGTCTGCGGCGACCGCCTCACCGCTCGCGGCGGGGACGGATCCGGTGTCGGCGGGGTGCTCGGCCGGGGCCTCGTCCGACGCGGCCGCGGAGGCCGGGACGGTCGGCGCGGCCCCGGGGCCGGACGCGGCGGTGCCGGGCACGGCGGATCCGGACTTGGCGGCGCCGGACGCCCCGGCACCGGGCGCGGCCTCGGCGACGAGCATCCGGAACGGCGCGTCCAGCAGACTTCCGTACAGCCGCCCGGCGACCGCCCGCGCGTGATCGGGCTCGCCCGCGAGCAGCATCCGCAGCACCGCGGCGCCGAGGCGCTGTTCGGCCTCCTGGAGGGCGCGGGACCGCTCGGTGGTCAAGGTCAGCAGCGCCACGGCGGAGTGCACGGCGTAGCGCTCGGCGGTGCCCAGCGGGGCGCCCGTGCCGACGGCGAGTACGCCCCGGGTACGGCGCCCGGTGCCCAGCGTCTGGAGCTCCACCCGGTCCGAGACGGCCGCGTCCGACGCGGACTCCGCGCCGTCCCCGCCGACCACGACGCTGGCGGGGGCGGGCCGGGCGTGCAGCCGCTCGACATCGGTGGTGAGCCGGGCGGCGCGGCGGGCGGCCCAGTCGGGCGCGGCGGCGACCACGGAGCCGGAGGCGTCGTAGAGGGCCGCCCAGCCGTCGAGATGGGAGGCGAGCCGGGCGAGCAGCGCGGCGGGGCCCTCGGCGCCGATGGCGGCGCGGGTCAGCTCGCGCTGTGCCTCGAACCCGGCGGTCACCGCCCGGTACTGGTCGGCGGCTATCGCCGCGGAGACGGCCTTGCTGATGGCGATGAAGGGCGTGCGGCGCGGCACGGCGAGCAGCGGCAGCCGCTCCTCCTTGGCCGCGGCCACCAGCGCGGCCGGGACCTCGTCGTACTTGACGCCGATCGCGAAGCCGAGCCCGACGACACCCGCGCCGACCAGCCGCCGCACATAGCGGCCCATCTCCTCCGGATCCTCGGCCCGGAGCTGCATCGCGGTGATGAGCAGCAGTTCGCCGCCGTCCATATAGGGCACGGGGTCGGCGAGCTCGCTGACATGGGCCCAGCGCACAGGTGTCTCCAGCCGGTCCTCGCCCGCGAGGACGGTCAGCTTGAGCGCGGTGTGGTGAACGAGAGAGGCGAGCGTGGGAGGCATGGCACCTTCGAAGCGAATGCGATGACTTCACCGCCCCGTATGAACGGCTACTGCCGATTCTGCCTCAATGGAGGAATCGGTGGAATCCGCGTCCGGAGTGCGGCGGGCGGCAGGCGGTGGCACCGCGGGCCGCGGCCGTACGCGGGGCTGGTACGGCGGTCGGCCCGCGCGCCGGGGGTGCATATATGCCGGTCCATGCGTCCCGGTCCGGGTGCGCCGGCCGATGTGCGCCGGCCGTGCATGTCATCCGCGGAGGTCCACCAGGACGGGAGGCCCGCCCTCGCCCCGTACGGAGGTGACGGACAGCACCGCGTGCCCGGCGGGGACGGAGTGCGCCAGCTCGGAGGCGGACCAGCGTTCGCGCTCCACCTTCCGCACGGTCACCGACTGGGTGGTCACGGCCTTGCCGGTGACCACCTTGCGGATGAAGTGCAGGACCTTGGTGAACGGCTCGTCCGAGATGATCTGCCGGTCGGTGATGTCCCGCGTCTCCACCCACTCCGTGCCCCACACCTCGGCGAACCGCGCCCCGTCCCAGGTCGTCACCCCGGCGTAGGCCATCCGGCAGCCGACCGCGCCGAGCAGCGCGCTGCGCAGCGCGTCGGGGACGTCGTCGAGGGTGCGGAGGGTGAGCACGGCACCGGCGTGGGCGGAGCGGAGGCGCTGGATGCCGCGCAGCGCCTCGGGGGTGATGGTGTGCGAGGCGTCGTCGAGGACGAGACAGGCGAAGAGCGAACGGTCGGCGCGGCCGACGGCGCACTCGGTGAACTGCGCGAGCACGAGCCGTGCGAGCATCCGGGACGCCTCGGCGTGACCGCGCTCGGGGAGGTCGATCCGGACGCGCAGCGGGTGTTCGAGGGCGCGCAGCGAGAACGGGCGGCGGTCGCCGGTGGTGTCGAAGAAGTCGGCGAAGGCGGGCCGGTCGAGCAGCGCGATCCGGTCGGCGAGCAGCGCGCCCGCGTCCCCGGGCGCCCCCGACTGACGCACCCGCGCCTCCAGCTCACGCGCCTGGGCGCGCTCCCCGGCGGCGTCGAGCGCTTCGCGGAGCGCGCCGACCGCCGTCTTCGAACCGTCGAGCAGCTCGCGCAGCTCGGGCACGGAGGGGAAGCGACCGTGGGCGGCGCGGTAGGGGCCGAGCAGCTGGGCCAGCGCGGTGGCGGCCCGGCGGCTGTCGCCGCCCGGGAGCGAGGCGGCCATGTCGCCGATGAGTGCCTCGGCGAGGATGCCCGCGGCCTCGTCGGGGTCGGTGGTGCCGCCGTAGAGGTCGAAGTCGTAGGCGGAGTCGGGGCGGCCGATCTTCACGACGACGTCGAACGCCTCGTCGCCCCCGAGCCCCGCCCCCGCGGGACCGACCGCGACGACGGCGGTCCGTCCGGCGAGTGCCTGGAGGCACAGCGACTCCACGACCGGCCGCACCAGCCGCCCGGTCTTCCCCGCACCGGGCGGCCCGACGGCGAGCAGCGAGGTGCCGAGCACATCGGGATCGAGGGCGAGGCCGACTCCGCGGTGGTGGTAGGGGTTGCGGGGGTCCTCGGGCGCGGTGCCGATACGGACCTGGTGGGCGATGAGGTCGTGGTGCGCCGTGCGCGCGGGCAGGTCGCGGGCGCCCGAGGGGTGGCCGTGGGCGGCGGCGCCGTGGCGCAGCACGGTGTCGGTGAAGGCCGCGAGCGAGTTCCGGCCGGCCCGCACGGCCTGCCAGGCGCGCTCGATCCGGGCGTGGTCGACGTCGTTCATCGCGCCGGCCCTCGCCTCGGCCGCCAGCCGGTCAGCCGCACTGTGCGCCCCGGCGGCCCGCAACTGCGGCCACTCGGCCGGATCGGTCTCGGGGTGAGCGGCGGCCTGGGCGGCGGCGCCGTTCGGATCGGCGGCGGGGTCGTCCCAGGCACGGCGGAAGAGGGGGGCGACGTAGCGGCGGAAGACTTCGCCCCAGTGGCCGACGCGGCTGAAGATGGCGGCGAGGATGGCGATGACAATGCCGATGTAGATGCGCTGTGCCCACCAGCCCGCTTCGGTGTTGCCGCCACGCTCGTACCAGGAATCTGGAGTCAGCAAGTACAGCGGCCAATTCCAATAGCCGCCGAGATATCCGTTCCAGAGCAGCGACCACACCAGCCAGCCGCAGAGAGCGGAGATCAACGCACCACCGAGCAGACGACGCCCGGGGATCCGGTCGGGATCCTCCGGTGGTTTCGGCTTGTACTCGTACGTCCAGACACCCGGGCCCGCCCCGGGGCGGGGGGCGCGCAGCCAGGTGAGGAAGGACGGGCGTGCGGCGGCGCCCGGGACCGTGCCGGGGCTCGTCGAGGGCATCGGCGGCGGGCCCGCGGGCCGGTCCACGGGCGGGGTGGGCGGATGCGACGGCGGTGCCTGGCCGGGGGGCGGCGGGACCGCTCGGCTGCCCTGGGGCGGGGTGGTGGGGGCCGCGGGGTAGGGGGGTGGGGTCGGGGGCGCGGGGGTTGGCACCGCATCGCGCCGCGTGCCGCGTGAATCGAACGTGCCCTCGGTGTCCATGTGCTGCCCCTTGCCCCCTGACCGGCTGTGCCTGTGCTGACGCGCACCGCTCAATCTAGTGTTCCCGCCCGGGGAGTTCAGCGACCCGGCCGGTACGAGGTCTCCCGAGCCGCCCGTCGGCCGCCCTCTCGGCCACCCTCCCAGCCGCCCACCCGGCCACCTCCCCCGCCGCCCCGCGGAGTGCCCGCCGCTATGGCCGCCGCGGACAACGCAACACGCGCACTGCTACCGAACGGAACATGCCTGATCCACCCCAGCGCGCCTAGCCTGCGAAGAAGCGACCGATCTGCCTCGACCGACGACCCGCCTTCGTTCCGGGCAGGTGAAGCAGTTCCGATAGCTCCCATAGTTCCGATGGTCGAGACATCTCAGACCCCCGCCCCTCCTCCCCCCTGGAGCACCTCATGACCGCACTGTCCGGAGGCCCGTCCCTCCCCCAGGAGCGCCGCGTCGTCACCGCGATCCCCGGCCCGAAGTCCCAGGAGCTGCTCGCCCGCAAGACCGCGACGGTCGCCGACGGGGTCGGCAATGTGCTGCCGGTCTTCACCGTGCGCGCGGGCGGCGGGGTGATCGAGGACGTGGACGGGAACTCGCTCATCGACTTCGGCTCCGGTATCGCCGTGACCTCGGTCGGCTCCAGCGCGGAGGCCGTCGTACGCCGGGCCTCGGCTCAGCTGGCCGACTTCACCCACACCTGTTTCATGGTCACGCCGTACGAGGGCTATGTGGAGGTCTGCGAGGAGCTGGCCGCGCTCACCCCCGGTGACCACGCCAAGAAGTCGGCGCTGTTCAACTCCGGCGCCGAGGCGGTGGAGAACGCGGTGAAGATCGCCCGCTCTTACACCAAGCGCCAGGCGGTCGTCGTCTTCGACCACGGCTATCACGGCCGCACCAACCTCACCATGGCGCTCACCGCCAAGAACATGCCGTACAAGCACGGTTTCGGGCCCTTCGCCCCCGAGGTCTACCGCGTTCCGCTCGCCTACCCCTACCGCTGGCTGACCGGTGCGGAGAACTGTGCCGAGGAGGCCGCGGCGCAGGCCATCGACATGATCAGCAAGCAGGTCGGGGCGGAGAACGTGGCCGCGATCGTCATTGAGCCGATCGCCGGCGAGGGCGGCTTCATCGAGCCCGCCAAGGGCTTCCTGCCCAGGATCCTGGAGTTCGCCCGCGCCAACGGCATCGTCTTCGTCGCCGACGAGATCCAGACCGGTTTCTGCCGTACCGGCCAGTGGTTCGCCTGTGAGGACGAGGGCGTCGTCCCGGACCTGATCACCACCGCCAAGGGCATCGCGGGCGGTCTGCCGCTCGCCGCCGTCACCGGCCGCGCCGAGATCATGGACGCCGCGCACTCCGGCGGCCTCGGCGGCACCTACGGCGGCAACCCGGTGGCGTGCGCCGCCGCCCTCGGCTCGATCGAGACCATGCGCGAGCTGGACCTCAACTCCAGGGCCCGGCGCATCGAGGAGGTCATGAAGGGCCGCCTCTCCGCGATGCAGGAGAAGTACGACATCATCGGCGACCTCCGCGGCCGCGGCGCGATGATCGCGATCGAACTGGTGAAGTCCGGCACCAAGGACCCCAACCCCGAGGCGACCGCCGCCGTGGCCAAGGCCTGCCACTCCGCCGGGCTGGTGGTTCTGACCTGCGGAACCTACGGAAATGTGCTGCGTTTCCTGCCCCCGCTGGTGATCGGCGAGGAGCTGCTCAACGAGGGTCTGGACATCATCGAGAGCGCCTTCGCCAAGCTGTGACCGTGCGTGATCGATGAGTGGCGTGAAGAAGATGTGCGGGGCCGATGACAGGAGGGTGATCGGCCTGTCGGGCGGAGCTCCGCTGCCGTACGGTCATTGCAGATGAGAGAAACACCCCGCTCGCAGGGGACTGCGGGCGACGCCGAGCCGGTGCTTCCCCAGCCCCGACCCGGCTGTGCCCTCGCGCACACCGCTGGAGCCTCTGGCTCCAGATCTCCTCACCGATCGGACGGCCGCCCGCCCCAAACCCCCCGGGGCGCGCGGCACACCGGTCGCCACGGCGGCCCCGGAACCACCCCCCCTGTTCCGGGGCCGCCGACCGTTTCCTCCCGTTCCTCCCCTTCCTGCCGTTCCTGCCGTTCCTGCCGTTCTTCCCGTTCTTCCCGTTCTTTCTTCTCTCGCTCCTCCGTCTTCTTCACACCCGCCGCGCTGCTCGCCCTCCTCGCGCTGTGCACCTGGCAGATCGCCTCCCACGGTCCGCTGCGCTCCCTGGACGAGCGGCTCGGCCGGGCGATCGCCGGATCCGCCGTCCCCTCCCCCGTCGCCGGGTTCCTCGCGGACCTCGGCCATACGGCGGTGGCGCTCCCGGTGCTCGGCGCCGCCCTCGGCTGGGCGCTGTGGCGTGCCCGGCGTACGGGCGCGGCCCGCTGGTGGCTCCCGGCCCTCACCGCCGCGGTGGCGATGGCGGCGGTCCCGGCGCTGGTCGTCCCGTTCAAGGCGCTGATCGGCCGCCCGGGGCCGCCCGGACCGCCGGCGGACGAGACCGGCTTCTTCCCCTCCGGGCACACCGCGACGGCCGCGGTCGCCTACGGTGCCGCGGCCCTGCTGCTGTGCCCGCGCCCGGGGCAGCGGCTACGGCGCACGGTCCTCGCGGCCGTCGCCCTCCTCAACGTCGGCGTGGGGGTGGGGCTGGTGCGGTGCGCGTACCACTGGCCGCTCGATGTGGTCGCCAGTTGGTGTGTGACCGGCTGTCTGCTGTGGGCGGTGGTACGGCTGAGCCGGTCGAGCCACCTGAGCCGGCCGAGCCGGTCGGCCCCCGCCTCCGAGGCCCCCGGAACCACCGCGACGACCCCACCGAGCTGAACAAGGGCACATGGCCGGGGCCGGAGCCCGGCGGACACACCACCGGACCCCGGCCCCAGGAAGCAGGTACGGGAGCAGGTACAGGACAGGTACAGGAGGGCCGAAGCCCCGGACCTCAGCTGTCGAAGCCCAGCCCCACCTTGTCCATCGCCTTCAGCCACACGTTCCGGCGGCCGCCGTTCTCGTCCGCGCGGGTCATCGACCACTGCGTGATCCCGATGCCCGCCCAGCGCACCGGCTCCGGCGGGAACGGCAGCGGCTTGCTGCGCACCATCTCCAGCCGGGTGCGCTCACTCCGCTCGCCGCCGAGCAGATCGAGCATCACCTCCGCGCCGAAACGGGTCGCCCCGACACCGAGCCCTGTGTACCCGAGGGCGTAGGCCACCCGTCCCCCGTGCGCGCTGCCGAAGAACGCGGAGAAGCGCGAACAGGTGTCGATCGCACCGCCCCACGCGTGGCTGAAGCGCACGCCCTCCAGCTGCGGGAAGCAGCGGAAGAAGTGCCGGGCCAGGGTGCGGTAGGTGGCCGGGCGGTGGTCGTACTCGGCACGCACCCGGCCGCCGTAGCGGTAGATGATGTCGTAGCCGCCCCACAGGATGCGGTGGTCGGCGGTGATCCGGAAGTAGTGGAAGTGGTTGTTGGTGTCGCTCAGCCCCTGCCGCCGCTTCCAGCCGATCGCGTCGAGCTGCTCCTCGGTCAGCGGCTCGGTCATCAGCGCGTGGTCGTAGACGGGCACGACGTACGGGCGGACGCGGCGCACCAGGGCGGGGAAGGCGTTGGTGGCGAGCGCCACCTGGCGGGCGCGCACCCGGCCGTACGGGGTGCGGACCGCCATGGCCGCCCCGGCGCTCGCCAGCCGCTCGGCCGGGGTGTGCTCGTAGATCCGTACGCCCAGTTCGGCGCAGGCGCGCTTCAGCCCCCAGGCCAGCTTGGCGGGGTGCACCATCGCCACGCCCTTGCGGTCCCACAGCCCGGCGAGGAACGTCGGTGAGTCGACCTCGGCGCGTACCGCGTCGCGGTCGAGGAACTGCTGCTCCGCGACACCGAGCCGGGCGGCCAGTTCGGCGGTCTCGCGCAGTTCCTCGATCTGGTGCGGCTCGGTGGCCACGTCGATCTCGCCGGTGCGCTCGAAGTCGCAGTCGATGCCGTAGCGGGCGACGGCGGCCTCGATCCCGTCGAGGTTCCGGTGGCCGAGCCGTTCGAGTTCGGCCTGTTCACCGGGCCAGCGGGCCAGGCCGTTGCCGAGGCCGTGGGTGATGGAGGCGGCGCAGAAGCCGCCGTTGCGCCCGGAGGCGGCCCAGCCGACCTCCTGGCCCTCGAGCAGCACCACATCGCGGCCGGGGTCGCGCTCCTTGGCGATCAGCGCGGTCCACAGTCCGCTGTAGCCGCCGCCGATGACCAGCAGATCGCACGTCTCGTCCCCGACGAGGGCGGGACGGGCGCGGGGCCGGCCGGGGTCCTCCAGCCAGTACGGGGTGTACGCGGCGTCGGCCAGGGATTCCAGGACGGACGGTCCGGGGGTGCTGCCCCCGGCAGAGCGCGTCATGGCGTCTGCGGCCATGGTTCTCAGCTCCTCTTGCGGCGGGTGCCGGCCAGTTGACCGGCGAGGACGCACAGCACCGCGATCGCGAACATCGCCGTTCCGATCACATTGATCTGCACGGGTGTACCGCGCTGCGCGGATCCCCACACGAACATGGGGAAGGTCACGGTCGATCCGGCGTTGAAGTTGGTGATGATGAAGTCGTCGAAGGAGAGCGCGAAGGACAGCAGCGCACCGGCGGCGATACCGGGGGCGGCGATCGGCAGGGTGACGCGCAGGAAGGTCTGCGCCGGGGAGGCGTAGAGGTCCTGGGCGGCCTGTTCCAGCCGGGGGTCCATGCTCATCACCCGCGCCTTGACGGCCGTCACGACGAAGCTCAGGCAGAACATGATGTGGGCGATGAGGATCGTCCAGAAGCCGAAGTCCACGCCCATGTTGAGGAAGAGGGTGGCGAGCGAGGCCGCCATGACGACCTCGGGCATCGCCATCGGCAGGAAGATCAGGCTGTTGACTGCCGGGCGGGCCCGGAAGCGGTACCGGGCCAGCGCGAAGGCGATCATGGTGCCCAGGACGGTGGCGCCGATGGTGGCCCACACCGCGATCTTCAGGCTCAGCGAGAGCGAGCCGCACAGGTCGGCGACACCGCAGGGGTCGGTCCAGGCGTCGGTGGAGAACCGCTGCCATTCGTAGTTGAACCGGCCGTTGGGCTTGTTGAAGGAGAAGATCAGGACGACGACGTTGGGCAGGATCAGATACGCGAGCGTGCCGAGCCCCGCGATGACGACCAGGTTCCGCCGTATCCAGCGTGTCAGAGCCATCAGACCAGATCCTCCGTCCCGGACTTGCGGATGTAGACGGTGACCATCCCGAGGATCGCCGCCATGAGGATGAAGGACAGCGCCGCGGCCGTCGGGTAGTCGAGTACCCGCAGGAACTGCGACTGGATGACGTTGCCGACCATCTTCTGGTCGGTGGAGCCCAGCAGCTCGGCGTTGATGTAGTCGCCCGCGGCCGGGATGAAGGTGAGCAGGGTGCCCGCGACGACGCCCGGCATGGACAGCGGGAAGGTCACCTTGCGGAAGATGGTGAAGGGCTTGGCGTAGAGGTCGCCTGCCGCCTCGTGCAGCCTGCCGTCGATGCGCTCCAGCGAGCTGTAGAGCGGAAGGATCATGAAGGGCAGGAAGTTGTACGTCAGACCGCAGACCACGGCCAGCGGTGTGGCCAGCACCCGTTCGCCCTCGGTGAGCCCGAGCTGACTGGTGACGTCCAGGATGTGCAGGGAGTTCAGGACGCCGACCACCGGGCCGCTGTCGGACAGGATGGTCTTCCAGGCCAGCGTGCGGATCAGGAAGCTGGTGAAGAACGGCGCGATGACCAGGATCATCACCAGGTTGCGCCAGCGGCCCGCGCGGAACGCGATGAGGTACGCGAGCGGGTAGCCGAGCAGCAGGCACAGCACGGTGGCGGTCGCCGCGTACATCACCGAGCGCAGGAACTGCGGGTAGTACTCGGTGAGGGCGTCCCAGTAGGTCTGGAAGTGCCAGGTGACCTTGAAGCCCTCTTCGAGGGAGCCGGTCTGGACCGAGGTGGACGCCTGGTAGACCAGCGGTGCCGCGAAGAAGATCACCAGCCACAGGATGCCGGGGAACAGCAGCCAGTAGGGGACCAGCTTCTTGCGGCGCGCGGCCTTGCGGACGCCCGCCGGGGCTGCCGGGGGCGGCGCCGGTGGTGCCGTCTCGGGGGCGGTGGTCGCGCTCACGCCGCCTCCTCGTCCAGTTCCGTGCCCGCGTCGATGTCCTGGGCGGCGTCGAGGCCGAAGGTGTGCGCCGGATTCCAGTGCAGGACGACCTCGGCGCCGGGGACCAGCCGCGGATCGCGTTCGATGTTCTGCTCGTAGACGGCGATCTCGGGGCAGTCCGGGGTCTGCACGACGTACTGGGTGGAGACGCCGATGAAGCTGGAGTCGGCGATCCGGCCGGTGATCCGGTTGCGTCCGTCGGCGACGCTGTCGGCGTCCTCGGCGTGGGTGAGGGAGATCTTCTCCGGGCGTACGCCGACGAGCACCTTGCCGCCGGTGCGCACCGGTGCGGTACATCGGGCGGCGGGCAGCGCCAGCTTGCCGCCCGCGGTGCTCAGCACCAGGTCGCCGCCGCTCTTGTCGGTGATCTCGGCCTCGATGAGGTTGGAGGTGCCGAGGAAGTTGGCGACGAAGGTGGTGCCGGGGTCCTCGTAGAGCTCGGCGGGGGCACCCTGCTGCTCGACGCGGCCGCCGTTCATCACCGCGACCGTGTCGGCCATGGTCATGGCCTCCTCCTGGTCGTGGGTGACATGTACGAAGGTGATGCCGACCTCGGTCTGGATGCGCTTGAGCTCGAGCTGCATCTGCCGGCGCAGCTTCAGGTCGAGGGCGCCCAGGGGCTCGTCGAGGAGCAGCACCCGGGGGTGGTTGATCAGGGCGCGGGCGACGGCGACGCGCTGCTGCTGGCCGCCGGAGAGCTGCTGGGGCTTGCGGCGGGCGAAGTCGCCGAGCTGGACCAGTTCCAGCATCTCGTCGACCTGCTTCTTCACCGATTTGATACCGCGTCTGCGCAGACCGAAGGCGACGTTCTCGTAGATGTCGAGGTGCGGGAAGAGGGCGTAGCTCTGGAAGACGGTGTTGACCGGCCGCTTGTGCGGCGGCAGGGCGGTGACGTCGTTCCCGGCGAGCCGGACGGTGCCGGTCGTCGGGTCCTCCAGGCCCGCGATCATGCGCAGGGTGGTGGTCTTGCCGCATCCGGAGGCGCCGAGCAGGGCGAAGAAGGAACCGGCGGGTATATCCAGGTCGAGCGGATGGACGGCCGTGAAGGATCCGTAGGTCTTGCTGAGCCCGGTCAGACGGACGTCGCCGCCGGCGGCCGGGGTGGCACTGGGGTCGGTCATGGGTGGCTTCCCTCGTCTGTCAGGCGCCGGTGAGCTTGGCGAACTTTTCCTCGAAGGCTGTCTCTTCCTTGCTCGACAGTGAGCGGAAGGCATGTGACTTGGCGGTCATCTCCTCGTCGGGGATGATCAGGGGGTTGTCCGCCAGGTCCTTGTCGATCTTCGCGAGCTCTTCGCGGACTCCGTCGACCGGGCAGACGTAGTTGATGTAGGCGGCGACCTTCGCGGCGACCTTGGGCTCGTAGTAGTAGTCGATGAGCCGCTCGGCGTTCTTCTTGTGGCGCGCCTTGCTCGGGACCAGCAGGTTGTCGGTGGAGGTCATATAGCCCGCGTCCGGGATGGTGAACTCCACCTGGGGCTTGTCCAGTTGCAGCTGGACGAGGTCGCCCGCCCAGGCCACGCATGCCGCCAGGTCGCCATTGCCGAGGTCGCCGGTGTACTCACCGCCGGTGAACTTGCGGATCTGCCCCCGGTCCACGGCCTTCTGGATCCGGGCGATGGCGGCGTCGTAGTCGTCGGCGGTGACGTTCTCCGGCCGCTTGCCCATGTCGAGCAGGGTCAGCCCGACGGTGTCGCGCATCTCGGTCAGCATGCCGACCCGGCCCTTGAGCTTCGGGTCCTCCAGGAGCTGCGAGATGGAGGTGATCTTGCGGCCGCCGGTGGCCTTCTTGTTGTACGCGATGACGGCGGGGATACCCGTCCAGGTGTAGGAGTAGGCGCGGCCCGGGTCCCAGTCGGGGCTGCGGAAGCCCTCTGCCAGATTGGCGTAGGCGTGCGGCAGGTTGGCCGCGTCCAGCTTCTGCATCCAGCCCAGCTTGATCATGCGGGCCGCCAGCCAGTCGGTGACGCAGATGAGGTCACGGCCGGTGCTCTGGCCCGCCGCCAGCTGCGGCTTGACCTTCCCGAAGAACTCCACGTTGTCGTTGATGTCCTCGGTGTACTTCACCGCGATGCCGGTGCGCCGCCGGAACTCCTCCAGCGTGGGGTGGTGCTTCTTGTCATCGCTGATGTCCATGTACTCCGCCCAGTTGGAGAAGTTGATCCGCTTCTCCTCGTCGGAGTGGTCATCCGAGGGGTTGTCCGCCTCGGCGCGCCCCGCGGGCGGGATACCGCAGCCGCTCAGCGCCCCGAGCCCGCCGATGGCGAACGCTCCGGCGCCGCCCGCGCGCAGCAGGCCGCGGCGGGTCAGTGCCATCCGGCCGCTGGTCATGCTGCGGCGGATCGCGGCGATCTGCGGTGGGGACAGGCTCTCGGGCTCGTGCGTCGGTTCCATGAAGCTGTGCCTTTCGAGGGTGTCGGCAGGTCTCGGCCGGCCGATGGCCACACGCGGTGGCCGCACGAATCAGATCTCTCGGTCCCCGAAGACCGTGCGGTGCCAGTCCTTGCGGACCTCCGCCGTGTTGTCGAACATCACATGCTTGACCTGGGTGTACTCCTCGAAGGAGTAGGCCGACATGTCCTTGCCGTAGCCGGAGGCGCGCATCCCGCCGTGCGGCATCTCGCTGAGGATCGGGATGTGGTCGTTGATCCACACGCATCCGGCCTTGATCTCGCGGGAGGCGCGGTTGGTCCGGTAGACGTCCCGGCTCCAGGCGGAGGCGGCGAGGCCGTAGGGGGTGTCGTTGGCCAGGGCCAGGCCCTCGTCGTCGGTGTCGAAGGGGAGGACGACCAGGACCGGGCCGAAGATCTCGGACTGGACGATCTCGCTGTCCTGGGGGGCGCCGGTGATGAGGGTGGGCCGGTAGTAGGCGCCCTTGGCGAGATCGCCGCCGGGGGCCTCACCGCCGGTGACGACGGTGGCGTAGCCGCGGGCCCGCTCGACGAATCCCGCGACGCGGTCGCGTTGGGTCTGCGAGATGAGCGGGCCGAGGTCGGTGTGCGGGTCGAAGGGGTCGCCGAGGCGGACGGAGGCCATCAGATCGGCGACGGCGGCCACGAACGCGTCGTACAGCGGACGCTGGACATAGGCGCGGGTGGCCGCGGTGCAGTCCTGGCCGGTGTTGATCAGGGCGCCCGCGACGGCGCCGTGGGCGGCGGCCTCGACGTCCGCGTCGTCGAAGACGACGAAGGGCGCCTTGCCGCCGAGTTCGAGGTGGAGCCGCTTGACGGTGGCGGTGGCCAGTTCGGCCACCCGCTTGCCGACCGCGGTCGATCCGGTGAAGGAGGCCATGGCCACGCCGGGGTGGCCGACCAGATGTTCACCGGCCTCCTGGCCGGTACCGGTCACGATGTTGACCACACCGCCCGGAATACCCGCCTCGGTGGCCGCCTGCGCGAACATCAGCGAGGTCAGGGGGGTGAGTTCGGCGGGCTTGAGGACGATGGTGTTGCCCGCGGCGATGGCCGGGAGGACCTTCCACGCCGCCATCTGGAGCGGGTAGTTCCAGGGGGCGATGGAGCCGACGACACCGATCGGCTCGCGGCGGATGTACGAGGTGTGGTCACCGCTGTACTCGGCGGCGGCCTTGCCCTCCAGATGGCGGGCGGCGCCCGCGAAGAAGGCGGTGTTGTCGATGCTGCCGGGGACATCGAACTCGGTGCTGAGCTTGATCGGCTTACCGCACTGCAACGACTCGGCACGGGCGAGTTCCTCCGCCCGCTCCCCGAGCGCGGCGGCGAACCGGTGCATGGCGTCCGACCGCTCACCGGGGGTGGCGCCGGCCCATACGGGAAAGGCGGCCTCCGCCGCCGCCACTGCGTCGTCGACATCGGCCGGACCGGCGAGCCGGTAGGTGTACACCTGCTCGCCGGTGGCCGGGTCGACGACCGCGTGTATGCGTTCCGAGCCGCCCGTGCGCAGCCGTCCCGCAATGTACTGCGCGCCCTGGGCGAACCGCTCCGTCACATCGAACCGCTGATCCATCGCGTGCTCTCCTCCGCCGGTCGCCCCGCGGGGCACGGCGTCGCTCCAACCGGAATCGAAGGCCGATCCTGACAGAGGACCTTCTCTTCAACAAGGGATTCCGTTGTTGCTTTTTAGTTTCGCGACGGATTCAGTGATCGGATAGGGCCGGAGGTCACCGATTCCGGGCTAGAACACGGAGTCGATGGCGGCGTCCAGCGCGGCGAGGTAGATGGCCGGGATGACCATGCCGATGATGCCGCAGACCAGCCCGGCGGTCGCCGAGCCCCCGTTGGCCGCCTCGCCCCGGCTGACCTTGCCCTTGCCGATGGCGCCGAAGATGATCGCGAGGATGCCGAGGATGACCGCGAAGACCCACAGGAAGTAGGTGATCCCGCAGACCAGGCCGATGATGCCGCAGACCAGGGCGGCGGTGCCCATGCCGTTGCTCTGCTGCACGGGCATCCCGGTCTGCCCCGGGTGGACCGGCGGCGCGGCGGGGTAGCCGCCGCCTCCGGCGGGGTACTGCGGTGGCGCGGGTGGGGGCTGGTACCCCTGCTGGGGCGCGGAGTAGGGCTGGTTGGGGTCGTACGGGCCCTGCTGCGGGCCCGGCGTGCTGGTGGACATCGGTGGTCTCCCCTCCTGGTGAATATCGGCCAATGCTATGGGCATGACGCACGTCCGGTCAGCCGAGTAGCGGCGGCGGGGTCGGCACCGGGTGCGAGAATCCCCGGCATGGAGACGAACGGGGTGACGGGGCGGTCACCGGCGGACGGCGGCCCCCGGTCCGTCGAGGAGCTGGTGGCGCTCACCGCGCGCGGTGAGCGGATGAAGTACGTCTGGTTCTGGGGCCACCGGCCCCGGCGGGACGGCGGCGTGGGCCCGGGGTGCTTCAGCCAGTGGTGGCCGTCGCCGTTCACCGTGGACGGCGTCACCTACGCCACCGCCGAGCACTGGATGATGGCCGGGAAGGCCCGGCTGTTCGGGGACACCGACGCCGAGCGGCGGGTGCTGGCGGCGGGCCATCCCAAGCAGGCCAAGGACGCGGGCCGTTCGGTGCGCGGATTCGACGAGGCGGTCTGGCGGGAGCATCGCTTCCGGCTCGTGGTCGACGGCAGCGTGCACAAGTTCGGGCAGCATCCGGCGCTGCGCGACCATCTGCTGGGCACCGGGGCGCGGGTGCTGGTCGAGGCGAGCCCGGTGGACCGGGTGTGGGGCATCGGGCTCGCGGCGGACGACGAGCGCGCGGCGGACCCGGCGCGCTGGCGCGGGCTGAACCTGCTGGGCTTCGCGCTGATGGAGGCGCGTCAGCGGCTCATACCGGCCGCGGCCGGCACGGACCGGGCGGACGGCAGCACCAGCGCCGTCGAGACATCGTCGTAGGGGTCGTAGGGATCGTCGTCCGCCGCGTCCTGGGCGATGTACACGAAGATCATCACCACGCTCGCCACGACGGCGATCACCCCGAGGATCAGCCCGGCGAGGGCCATCCCGCCGTTGGTCGCCTCCCCGGTGGCGGCCTTGGAGCGGCCGAGCGCGCCGAAGATGATCGCGAGCACCCCGAGGATGACGCTGAACACGATGCTGAGGAACAGGGCCGCGCCGATGATGCCGAGCACCAGGGCGGCCGTGCCGTTGCCGTTGTTCGGGAAGTATCCGGGGCCCGGCACATACGGACCGGCCGGGCCCGGGTAGCCCGTGCCCGGGTGGCCGTAGCCGGGCACCCCGTACGGCGCGGGCTGCCCGTAGGACGGTGTCCCCGGGTACGGGGCCGCCTGGGCGCCGTACCCGGGCGCGCCGTACGGACCGCCCGGGTACGCGCTGGGGGTGCCGGGGCCGGTCGGCGCGGGCGGCGGCGGGGGCACCGCGCCCGGCGGGGGCGCGGAGCGCGGAGCGGGCGGGCCCTGCGGCGGCATCGGCGGCACCGGCGGCAGCCCGGGAGTGGAGGTGACCGTCGGCTGATCGGCCGCCGAGGGCCGTGGCGACGGCTTGTCCAGCGGTACCCGCTGTGCGGGCGGGGCCCACGGGTCGCGGTCGCGCGGCTCCGGCCGCCGGGGCCGCCCGGCCTCCGGCTGCCCTCCCGCCCCGTCCTGCCGGCTGGGCTGGTCGTGCTGGTCGGACATGGATCTCCCCCCTGCGATGTCCGCCCATGCTACGGCCTGGGGCGGGCCTCCCGGGGCGCCCCTTTACGATGACCGGAGTCCGCCACGGACAGCCGTCTCCCGGAGGTTTCCTTGACCGATCTCAGCACCTTCATCGCCGGACTGCCCAAGGCGGAACTCCACGTCCACCACGTCGGATCGGCGTCCCCGCGCATCGTGGCCGAGCTGGCCGCCCGCCACCCGGACTCCAAGGTGCCCACCGACCCCGAGGCGCTGGTCGACTACTTCGTCTTCCGGGACTTCGCCCACTTCATCGAGGTCTACCTCTCCGTGGTGGACCTGATCCGGGACGCCGACGACGTACGGCTGCTCACCTACGAGATCGCCCGGGACATGGCACGGCAGCACATCCGCTACGCCGAGCTGACCGTGACCCCCTTCAGCTCCACCAGCCGCGGTATCCCGGACACCGCCTTCGTCGAGGCCATCGAGGACGCCCGCAAGAGCGCCGAGGCCGACTTCGGCACCGTGCTGCGCTGGTGCTTCGACATCCCCGGCGAGGCCGGTCTGGCGGCCGCCGAGGAGACCGCCCGGATCGCCTGCGAGCTGCGCCCCGAGGGGCTGGTCAGCTTCGGTCTCGGCGGCCCGGAGATAGGTGTGCCGCGGCCCTGGTTCAAGCCGTACTTCGACCGCGCCATCGCCGCCGGGCTGCACAGCGTGCCGCACGCGGGCGAGACCACCGGTCCGCAGACGATCTGGGACGCCCTCACCGACCTGCGCGCCGAGCGCATCGGCCACGGCACCAGCGCCGTGCGGGACCCGAAGCTGCTCACCCACCTCGCCGAGCACCGCATTCCGCTGGAGGTGTGCCCGACCTCCAACATCGCCACGCGCGCGGTCGCCACGCTCGACGAGCACCCGATCCGGCAGATGGTCGAGGCCGGGGTGATCGTCACGATCAACAGCGACGACCCGCCGATGTTCGGCACCGACCTCAACACCGAGTACGCGGTGGCCGCCCGGCTGCTCGGCCTGGACGCGGCCGGGATCGCGGCCCTCGCCAAGAACGCGGTCGCGGCGTCCTTCCTGGACGCCGAGGGCAAGGCGCGGCTCAGCGCGGAGATCGACGCCTACACGGCGGTCGCGGGCCGGTGACCGCACCGGGCGGGGCGGACACGGCGGACAGGGGTTGCGTCCCGGTCGGCCACCGCGGCGATCCGTACGTCCACCGCGAGAACACCCTGGCGTCGGTACGCTCCGCGGTGCGCGCCGGGGCGGGCGCCGTGGAGATCGACGTACGGCTCACCCGCGACGGGGTGCCGGTCCTGCTCCACGACGCCACGCTCAACCGGCTGTGGGGCCATGACCGGCCGCTCTCCGGGCTGACCGCCGACCAGGTGCGGGAGCTGACCGGCGGCGCGGTGCCGACCCTGCGCGACGCCCTGGCCTCGGCCGACTCGGCCCGGCTGCTCATCGACCTGCCCGACGCCGCGGCCGCCCCGGCCGCCGTCGACGAGGTGCGCGCGAGCGGGGCGCACCGGCGGGTGTACTACTGCGGGGCGCTCGCCGCCCTGCACACCGTGCGCCGCGCCGACCCGGACGCCGAGATCGCGCTGACCTGGACCACACTGGCACCGCCCCGCCCGGAGCTGCTGACCGCCCTGCGCCCCCGGTGGCTCAACTACCGCTTCGGGCTGGTCTCCGAGGAGTTGGTGACCCGCAACCACGCCGACGGACTGCTGGTCTCGGCCTGGACCGCCGACACCCGCCGTTCGATGTCCCGGCTGCTGCGCGCGGGCGTCGACGCGATCACCACCAATCGCGTCGGTGCCCTGTGCGCGCTGCTCGGCCGCCGCTGACGGCCGCCGCCCGTCAGCCGGCGGCGCTGCCGCCCACCCACAGGTCGTTGCTGCCCGCGATGACGACCTTTCCGTCGGCGCGGGTGGTGAGGGCCGTGGGCAGCGACTTCGCACAGCCCAGCTCGGCCCGCCGGGCGCCCTTACCGAAGCCGCCCGTCCACACCATCCCGCAGGAGATGTTCCTGCCGCTGCGGCGTCCGAGGAGCACCAGCTTCCCGGCGCCGTCGACCGTCGCCCCCTGGATCCAGCCCTCGCCCAGCGCCGAGGTGTTCTCGACCGTCCAGTGCAGACCGTCGGCGCTGGTCATCGCGAAGGGCCGCTCGGGCTTGCCGTAGTCCTCGGTACCGCCGTACCCCCGGGCGCCGTAGACGATCCACCGCCCGTCGTGCCACAGCATGCCCCGCACCGGGGAGTAGCCGTGGAGCCGGGGGGTGAGCGCGGCCTTCCAGGTGCGTCCGGCGTCCGATGACACCCACACCGGCAGCCGCGGCCTGCCCTGGCCCAGGGAGTCGCCGCCGACGGCCACGATCCGGCGGCCCTCCGCCGCCATGGTCACCACACCCGTGCTGATACGGGCGGGGGCGCTGCCGCCGTCCGTGCGGACTGCCGGGAGCGAGGTGCGCCGGACGGTCTTCCCGTTGTCCTCGGAGATCCAGACCACGGCCTCGGAGCGCTTCTGCACGGCCTCCGTGCCGCCGATGACCAGCCGTCCGCCGCTGCGCACCATGGCCCGCGCACCGTCGTTGGCCCGGCCGCCGGGCTCGGCGTCCGGGTCCGGGGCCCTGTCCGGCACCTCGAGGTCGGCCAGGCCGTGGATCCGGCCGGACGCGTCACGGCGCGCGATACGGCTCTGCGCGGCGTACACGGAGCCGTCCGGGGCGGCCAGCACCGCCCGGCCGAACAGCCCGCCCCCGTTCCAGCCCCCGGCCTCCTGGCCGGGCGCCAGCTCCGGTCCGTCGGATCCACCCGTGCCCGGCGCCGGGTCGAGCGAGAGCTCGGTGCAGTCCTTGTCCCCGGTCCAGTTGACGCCCACGTCGCGGTAGCCGTTGCTGTACATACCGAGGCCGAGGACACAATCGCCGTACGGAACCAGCGCGTTGAGGCCGTTCTGCCCGCCGCCGTCCTTGTCCACACCCGGGTACTGCACCGCTCCGCGGTAGTGCCGGAAGCCCAGTTCCGAGGCGTCCGCCCCGGCGTCCGCCGCCTTCTGGTCACCGCATCCGGCGAGGGGCAGCAGCAGCGCGGCGGCCGCCGCTGTACGGATGGTTCCGGACTTCCCCCACATGGTCATGACAGTGATCCTGCCACGGCCGCGCCGACGGCCCGTCACCACCCGGCCCCGCGGCACGGTCCCGCACGGTCCGCACGGTCCGCACGGTCCGCACGCGAAAGGGGCACGGACGCGGTGCGCGCGCCCGTGCCCCTCGGGGTTTCGCGGGCTCAGCCGTCCAGCGACGTCATCACGTGCTTGATCCGGGTGTAGTCCTCGAAGCCGTAGGCCGACAGGTCCTTGCCGTAGCCGGACTTCTTGAAGCCGCCGTGCGGCATCTCGGCGACCAGCGGGATGTGGGTGTTGATCCACACACAGCCGAAGTCCAGGGCCTTGGACATCCGCATCGCCCGGGAGTGGTCCTTGGTCCACACCGACGACGCGAGCGCGTACTCCACGCCGTTGGCGTAGGAGACGGCCTGGGCCTCGTCCGAGAAGGACTGGACGGTGATGACCGGACCGAAGACCTCGTGCTGGACGATCTCGTCGTCCTGCTTGAGCCCGGAGACCACGGTGGGCGCGTAGAAGTAGCCCTTGTCGCCGACCCGGTGGCCGCCCGCCTCGACCTTGGCGTGCGCGGGCAGCCGGTCGATGAAGCCGCTGACCTGGGCCAGCTGGTTGGCGTTGTTGAGCGGTCCGAAGAGCACGTCCTCGTCGTCCGGGGCACCGGTCCTGGTCTCGGACGCGGCCTTGGCCAGGGCGCTCACGAACTCGTCGTGGATGGACTCGTGGACCAGCACCCGGGTAGCCGCCGTACAGTCCTGACCGGCGTTGAAGAAGCCCGCGACCGAGATGTCCTCGACGGCCTTGGCGATGTCGCTGTCCTCGAAGACCACGACGGGCGCCTTGCCGCCGAGTTCCAGGTGGACCCGCTTGAGGTCCTTGGACGCGCTCTCGGCGACCTGCATACCGGCCCGTACCGACCCGGTGATGGACGCCATGGCGGGCACGGAGTGCTCGACCATCAGCCGCCCGGTCTCGCGGTCACCGCAGATGACGTTGAACACACCCTGCGGATGACCCAGTTCCGCCAGCACCCCGCCGATGATCTCGGCGATCAGCACGGTGGAGGCGGGGGTGGTGTCCGAGGGCTTGATGACGACCGTGTTGCCCGCGGCGAGCGCCGGGGCGAACTTCCACACGGCCATCATCATCGGGTAGTTCCACGGCGCGACCTGCGCGCACACCCCGATCGGCTCCCGCCGGATGATCGAGGTCAGCCCGTCCATGTACTCACCGGCCGAGCGGCCCTCGAGCAGCCGGGCCGCACCCGCGAAGAAGCGGATCTGGTCGATCATCGGCGGGATCTCCTCGTCCCGCGTGAGACCGAGCGGCTTGCCGGTGTTCTGGGACTCGGCGGCGATCAGTTCCTCCGCCCGGGCCTCGAAGGCGTCGGCGATCTTCAGCAGCGTCTTCTGCCGCTCGCCGGGCACGAGGTCGCGCCACGCGGGGAAGGCGGCCTGGGCCGCGGTCATCGCCGCGTCCACGTCCGCCGGTCCGGAGAGCGGTGCCGTGGCGTACGCCTCGCCCGTGGCCGGGTTGACCACCTCCGTGGTCCGCCCGTCCGCGGCGTCCCGGAACTCTCCGTCGATGTAGTTGCGCAGACGACGCAGTTCGGTGGTCACGTTGCCACCCCTCCTGTCAGCTGTCCGATGGGTGAGACATCCACCCTAGTCTGCTGGACGACGCTTTCAACATACCCGCCACACCGGAACAACGGAATCAGTGATTTGGGAGTCCCTGGACGACGAATTTCATCGATTGAGGGTTGCGAGACAGCCGACCCTCGTGCACAGTGAGGTGCGTGGCCACACCTGACAAGAACGGCACGCCGTCGATCGACTCCGTTTCCCTGGCGATCATCGAGCAGCTCCAGGAGGACGGCCGCCGACCGTACGCCGCCATCGGAAAGGCCGTGGGCCTGTCCGAGGCGGCCGTGCGGCAGCGCGTGCAGAAGCTGCTCGACCAGGGCGTGATGCAGATCGTCGCCGTCACCGATCCTCTCACTGTGGGGTTCCGGCGCCAGGCGATGGTGGGCATCAACGTCGATGGCGATCTCGACCCGGTCGCGGACGCGCTGACCGACATGGACGAGGTCGAGTACGTGGTCGTCACCACGGGCTCCTTCGATCTCCTCATCGAGATCGTCTGCGAGGACGACGATCACCTCCTCGAAACGATCAACAAGCGGATCCGCACGCTGCCCGGCGTGCGCTCCACCGAGAGCTTCGTCTACCTCAAGCTCCGGAAGCAGACCTATACCTGGGGAACGAGATAGCAATGAGCGCCGACCTCTCCAAGACGGCGTACGACCACCTGTGGATGCACTTCACCCGCATGTCGTCGTACGAGAACTCCCCCGTGCCCACGATCGTGCGCGGCGAGGGCACGTACATCTACGACGACAAGGGCAAGCGCTACATCGACGGCCTCGCGGGGCTGTTCGTGGTCAACGCGGGCCACGGCCGTGTCGAGCTCGCGGAGACCGCGTACAAGCAGGCCCAGGAGCTCGCCTTCTTCCCGGTGTGGAGCTACGCCCACCCCAAGGCCGTCGAGCTCGCCGAGCGGCTGGCCGGCCATGCCCCCGGCGACCTCAACAAGGTCTTCTTCACCACCGGCGGCGGTGAGGCGGTCGAGACCGCCTGGAAGCTGGCCAAGCAGTACTTCAAGCTCACCGGCAAGCCCACCAAGTACAAGGTGATATCCCGGGCGGTCGCCTACCACGGCACCCCCCAGGGCGCCCTGTCCATCACCGGACTGCCGGGGCTGAAGGCCCCGTTCGAGCCGCTGGTCCCCGGTGCGCACAAGGTGCCCAACACCAACATCTACCGGGCGCCGATCCACGGTGACGACCCCGAGGCGTTCGGCCGCTGGTGCGCCGACCAGATCGAGCAGCAGATCCTCTTCGAGGGCCCGGAGACGGTGGCCGCGGTCTTCCTGGAGCCGGTGCAGAACGCGGGCGGCTGCTTCCCGCCGCCGCCCGGGTACTTCCAGCGGGTCCGCGAGATCTGCGACCAGTACGACGTACTGCTCGTCTCGGACGAGGTCATCTGCGCCTTCGGGCGGCTGGGCACGATCTTCGCCTGTGACAAGTTCGGCTACGTCCCGGACATGATCACCTGCGCCAAGGGCATGACCTCGGGCTACTCCCCGATCGGCGCGTGCATCGTCTCCGACCGGCTCGCCGAGCCCTTCTACCACGGCGACAACACCTTCCTGCACGGCTACACCTTCGGCGGCCACCCGGTCTCGGCCGCGGTGGGCGTCGCCAACCTCGACATCTTCGAGCGCGAGGGCCTCAACCAGCATGTGCTGGACAACGAGGGCGCGTTCCGGGCCACGCTGGAGCGGCTGCACGATCTGCCGATCGTCGGCGATGTCCGGGGGAACGGTTTCTTCTACGGCATCGAGCTGGTGAAGGACAAGGCCACCAAGGAGTCGTTCAACGAGGAGGAGACCGAGCGGATCCTCTACGGCTTCCTCTCCAAGGCGCTGTTCGAGAACGGCCTGTACTGCCGGGCCGACGACCGCGGAGACCCGGTCGTGCAGCTCGCGCCGCCGCTGATCGCCGACCAGTCGGTGTTCGACGAGATCGAGCAGGTGCTGCGCGGGGTGCTGACGGAGGCGTGGGCCAAGCTCTGAGCGGTCACCCCGGTGTGCGGGCTCCTCGGTGCGGGGCCCTCACCGCCACTTGAGGGCGAACCACAACTCCATACGGACGTCCGCGTCGGCCAGGTCCGCCCCCAACAGGGCCGCGGCGCGGGCGATCCGCTGCCGGACCGTATTGCGGTGGACCTCGAGCGCCACCGCGGTACGGTCCCAGCTGCCGTGCAGCGACAGCCACACCCGCAGCGTCTCCAGCAGCGCGGGGGAGTCCTCCAACGGGGCGAGCAGGGCCCGGCCGTGCGCCCCCGCCTCGGCCGGGTCCACCAGCGAGGCGACCCCGCCGGCCCGGTCCGGGGCGTGCCGCACCACGGGCGTCCGCCCGGCCACGGCCCGGCGTAGCGCGCGGTCGGCGTCGTCCGCGCCGCGGGCCAGCTCCCCGGCCCGTACGGGCGCCGCGGCCCCCAGGGTCCAGCCGGGCTGGGCGCGCACCTCCCCCTCGCCGGGAACCAGGGCGCACAGCTCGTCCCCGGCCAGGTCGATCAGCGGTGTCCCGAGCCCGGCCGCGAGCGCGGCGGCGGCCAGCGGTCCGGCGTCCCCGGCGCGGCCGCGCCGCCGTCCGCGCACGACCGTCCACGCTCCGCCGTCCTCGTCCCCGGCGGGTTCTTCCGCTCCCGCGCCCGTCAGGGAGCGCCGGACCAGCCCCGCCACCTCGTCCGGGGCCGCGCCGAGCATCAGCCGGACCAGCGCCGCCGTCCGCGCGGTCTCCGCGGTGACCGTCCGCCGCCCCGTGAGCAGCGCGAGCAGGACGACGGCCAACCCGACGACGGCCCTGTCGGCCCCGTTCGTCCCGTCCGCCGCGTCGCGGCGCGGGGCGCACACCCCGAGCGCGAGCCGCCGCTCCGACTGCCCCAGGCCGTAGGCGCTGAGGTACAGCGGGGCGCCGTCCGCGTCCGCCGCGGTGTCCGCCGCCGAGGACGGCCCCGGGCGCAGCCGGGCGGCGAGCGCCTCCAGTGCGCTACGGGCCGGTTGCGGCGGGCGCGGTCCGGCGTCGGCCAGTTCGGCGCCGTCCGGGCCGTGCAGGACCGTCCAGCCGCCGAGGTGCCGGCTCAGCCGGCGCAGCACCTCGGGGACGGGGTGGGGGCGGGCCGCGGCCGTCGCGAGGGACTGCTGTGCCTCGGTGATCCGGCGCAGTTCGTGGTGGCGGCGCTCGGCCATGGCGTCCCACACCGCGCTGGCGACGGCCGTGAACGTCGTCCGGCGCTCCACCTCGACCAGCGGCAGCCCGTGCCGGTCGCACGCCTCGGCCAGCGCCCGCGGCACCGTCTGGTGCACCGGTGCGATCCCGAAGCCGAGCGCGGCGGCGCCCGCCTGGACCGTACGGGAGACATAGCGGTCCCAGGAGTCGTCGGTGCCCTCCGGGTCCGGGGTGTGCACACCGGCGCTGAGCAGCAGTTCCCCGCCGAGCAGATACGGGACGGGGTCTTCCATCTCGCTGGTGTGCACCAGGTACACCCAGGTCTCCGGCTCGCGCGGGCCCGCGACCTGGCGCAGCCCGAGCGCGGGGTGGGTGAGCAGGGCGGAGAGCGGGACGGGGGCGGTCGGGGGTACGCGGTCGTTCCTCACGGGTGGGACCTCACCGATGGCGCGAATGGACGGTTCTCACATCCCGATGACCAGGAATGGATGAAACGTACACTTCCACGCCGTCCACGGCGACACCTAGGGTCTCGGTCACTCCCCACAGCGCGATCCGCACCACCCCCGCGGATCCCCCTCCACCGCCCCCACCCCGTCTCCCCCCGCTATCCCGACCTCGCGTCGGACCGAGGAGCACCCATGAGCGCTGTCGACTACACGGTGATCGTCATCTATCTCGCGGGCATGCTCGCGCTCGGCTGGTGGGGGATGCGCCGCACCACCTCGACCAGCGACTTCCTGGTCGCGGGCCGCCGTCTGGGACCGGCCATGTACTCCGGCACCATGGCGGCGATCGTCCTCGGTGGCGCGTCCACCATCGGCGGGGTGGGCCTGGGCTACCAGTACGGGCTGTCCGGCGCCTGGATGGTGCTCACCATCGGCCTCGGCCTGCTGGCGCTGTCCGTCTTCTTCTCCGCGCGCATCGCCCGGCTGAAGGTCTACACGGTCAGCCAGATGCTGGACCTGCGCTACGGCGGCTCCTCCGGGCTGATCTCGGGCATCGTCATGTGGGCCTACACCCTGATGCTGGCGGTCACCTCGACCATCGCCTACGCCACCATCTTCGACGTGATCTTCGGTCTGGACCGGATGATCGCGATCGTGCTCGGCGGGGCGATCGTGATCTGTTACTCGACGCTCGGCGGGATGTGGTCCATCACCCTCACCGACATGGTGCAGTTCGTGGTCAAGACGGTCGGTGTGCTGCTTCTGCTGCTGCCGATCGCCGTGGTCAAGGCGGGCGGCTTCGGCGCCATGCGGGACGAACTGCCGGACGCCTACTTCTCCCCCATGGGCATCGGTGCGCAGACGGTCTTCACCTATGTGCTGATCTACTCCTTCGGCATGCTCATCGGGCAGGACATCTGGCAGCGCGTGTTCACCGCCCGCGACGACCGGGTCGCCCGCAGCGGCGGCACCGCGGCCGGGACGTACTGTCTGGTCTACGCGGTCGCGGGCGCCGTCATCGGCACGGCGGCGAAGGTGCTCTACCCCGAACTCGGCTCGCCCGACGACGCGTTCGCCACCATCGTCCAGGACGCCCTCCCGGTGGGGGTGAAGGGACTGGTGCTGGCCGCGGCGCTGTCCGCGGTGATGTCGACCTCCTCGGGCGCGCTCATCGCCTGCGCCACGGTCGCCAACAACGACATCTGGGCGCGACTGCGCGGGCGCACCCTGCGCACCGGCGACGGCCCGCACGACGAGGTCGCGGGCAACCGGCTGTTCATCCTGATCATGGGCATCGCGGTGGTCGGCATCTCGATCGTGCTCAACGATGTGGTCGAGGCGCTGACGGTGGCCTACAACGTGCTGGTCGGCGGGTTGCTGATGCCGATCCTGGGCGGGCTGCTGTGGAAGCGCGGCACCGGCGCGGGCGCGCTGGCCTCGGTCGGCGTCGGCGGTGTGACCGTGATCGGTCTGATGGCGTGGAAGGGCATCCTCGCCAACGAGCCCATCTACGGCGGTCTGCTGGCCTCCCTCGCCGCATACGTGGTCGTCAGCCTCGCCACCAAGCCGACGGACGCGGCGGTGCTCGACGTCTGGCGCCGCCGGCTGGCCGGGGATGAGACCGTCCCCGCCGACGAGCCCACGGCCACGCCCGCGGCCACGACGGGCGCCTAGCGGCACCCGTACTCCTCCGTACGTCCCCTTCTCCCCCGTCGTCCCCTCGTTCTCACCGTCGTCCCCACCCGAAAGGCACCTCCCTCCATGCACACCGCACCGCGTGAGCGTCACGGCGGCGATCTCGTCGTGGAATCCCTCACCGCACTCGGCGCGACCACCGTCTTCGGACTTCCCGGGCAGCACGCGCTCGGGGCGTTCGACGCGCTGCGCCGCTCGGGGCTGGCGTACGTGGGGCTGCGGGTGGAGAACAACGCGGGCTTCGCCGCCGACGCGTTCGCCCGGGTCACCGGGTCGGTCGCGCCGCTGCTGGTCTCCACCGGCCCCGGTGCGCTGATGACGCTCGCCGCGCTCCAGGAGGCGGCCGCGGCCTCCGCGCCCGTCCTGGCGATCGGCAGCCAGGTGCCGACCGCCGGGCTCGGCGGCGGACGCAAGGGCTATCTGCATGAACTGACCGACCAGAAAGCGTCGTTCCGCGATGTGGTGAAGTCCGTGCACACCGTCCGCGCCGCCTCCCAGATCCCCTCAGCGCTGGCCGCCGCGTGGGCGTCCGCGCTGGAGGCACCCGCCGGTCCGGTGTGGCTGGAGATCCCGCAGGACGTACTGCTCGAGCCGGTGTCCGTCCCCCCGGTGACCGCGCTGCGCGCCGAGCCCCGGCCGCTGCCGCCCCGGCCCGAACTGATCACGCACGCGGCCGAGTTGCTGCGGGACGCCGAGCGGCCGGTGATCCTGGCCGGGGGCGGGGTGGTGCGTTCGGGGGCGTGCGAGGAGCTGCGGGTGCTGGCCGAACGGCTGGACGCGCCGGTGGCCACCACCTTCGGCGGCAAGGGCGCGTTCCCCTGGGACCATCCGCTGTCCCTCCAGTCCTGGATGGAGGACCGGCACACCACCGCGTTCCTCGAGGACGCCGATGTGCTGCTGGTCGTCGGCTCCGGACTCGGTGAACTCTCCTCCAATTACCACACGTTCCAGCCATGCGGCCGGCTCGTCCAGATCGAGGCCGACCTCGGCAAACTGGAGTCCAACCACCCGGCACTCGGGATCCACGCCGACGCGCGCGCGGCGCTGGCCGCCCTCGCCGACGCGGTCCCCGCCCGCGCCGCGGAGACGGCGTACGCCTCGGGGACAGCGGCGAAGGCCGCGGCGGAGCTGCTGGCCCGGGTGCGGGAGCGGATCGACGGACAGGGCCTGGAGCTGGAGCAGCGGGTCCTCGCGGCGGTGCGGGAGGCGCTGCCCGACGACTCCCCCAGCTTCTGGGACATGACGATCCTCGCCTACTGGGCCTGGTCCGCCTTCGACCCGCGTGCGGGCGCCCTGCACTCGGCGCAGGGCGCGGGCGGTCTCGGCTACGGCTTCCCCGCCGCCCTCGGCGCCGCCGCCGCGGACCGGACCCGGCCGGTGCTGGCGGTCTCGGGCGACGGCGGGGCGATGTACTCGATCGCCGAACTGGCCACCGCCCGTCAGTACGACCTGCCCGTCACCTGGCTGATCGTGGACGACGGCGGCTACGGCATCCTGCGCGCCTATATGACGGACGCCTTCGGCGAGGCGACCGGCACCGAGCTGGCCCGCCCCGACTTCGTGGCGCTCGCCGAGTCGTTCGGTGTCCCGGCGGTCCGTACCACAGCCGGGCGGCTGGCCGAGGACCTGGGCGCGGCGCTGACCGCCCCGGGACCGTCGGTCGTGGTACTGCCCGCGGTGCTGCGCATGTTCGCCCCCACCCACCTCGCGGGCCAGGGCTGATCGGAGGAAATGGGCCCCGCCCGGCGCCGAGCCTGGGCGCGGCCCTCCCGCCGAGTCCTTACCGTGCCAGTGACCCATTGGCTCCGCGCTCGTTCACCCAACCGGGGGAACGAGACGATCGCAGGTAAGGCGAGGTGCTCTGGATGGTGGCTCCGCCGGACAACGATGATGTGCTCCGGGCACGCACCCTGTCGTATGCCTACGGCGGTTCGCCCGCCCTCCTCGGTGTCTCCATCGGCGCGCGGGAGGGGGAGATCCTGGCCGTCACCGGACCGCGTGGCTGCGGGAAGACCACCCTGCTGCGGTGTCTGTCGGGCCAGCTCGTCCCGGACCACGGCGAGGTGTGGTTCGACGACGTCGCCGTGCACAGCCTTCCCCCCCTGGACCGTGAGCGGCTGCGGTGCGACCGCTTCGGCTGGATCGGCACCGAGCCCCAACTCGTCCCCGAACTCACCGCCTGGGAGAACGCGGCGCTGCCGCTGCTGCTGCGCGGCACCGCGCGGCGCACCGCCAAGAGCACGGCCTGCGAATGGCTGGACCGGCTCGACGTCGGCGAATGCGCCCGGGTGCGCCCGGCCGGGCTGGTGCAGGCGCAGCGGCAGCGGATCGCCATCGCCCGCGCGCTGGCCGCCACCCCGGGGGTGCTCTTCGCCGACGAACCCACCGCGCCGCTGCACCGCGCCGACCGCGCCCAGGTGCTGCGCACCCTCACCTCTGCGGCGCGCTCGCACGGCATCACCGTCCTGTTGGCCACCCACGACGAGGAGGTGGCCACCCTCGCCGACCGCACGGTCGCGCTGCTGGACGGCCGCCAGGTGGGCTCGGCGCCCGCCTCCGAGGAGGAGGGCAGGGCCGCGTGCTCAGTCTCCGCCTAGCCCGCGGTTCCCGTCCGGCCGTCCTGCTGCGCAGGGCGCTGGTCGTCGCCGCCGCCGCGGGCGCGAGTTTCCTGCTGCTGTACGCCCTGGGGTTCGCGGCGGGCCATCCCACCGAGTCCGGCGGCGGAGTGGCGCGGCTGCTGTGGTGCGTGGTGCCGCTGGCCGCCACCGTCCATCTGACCGTGGCCGTCGCCCGCGCCGACCCCGGCACCCGCCCCTCCTCCGGGCTCTCCGCGGTGGGGCTGGGCCCGGCCCGCTCGGCGCTGCTCGCGGCCACCGGGGCTGCGCTCTCCTGTGCGGCCGGGTCCGCGCTGGCCCTGCTGACCTTCCTCCATCTGCGCGGCGGGCTCGGCGGCTCCTGGCTGCTGTGGGCGGGCAGCGGGGCGGCGGGCCGGGAGCTCGGCGCCGGGCGGCCGCTGCCGCTGGCCGGTGCGATCACCCTGGTGGCGCTGGTCCCGGTGCTCGCGGGCGGGGTGTGCGCGGCGGTGCTGTGGCCGCGCCGGACCGGTGACGGGCGGACCGCTGTCGATGCTCGGCCGGGTGCCACCCCGACGGTCGCCACGGGCGCGGTCGGCCCCCGGCCGGACCGGACGGCCTCCGGACTGCCGTGGGGCGTCGCCCTGACCGCGGCCGGGCTCGCCCTGGAGGCGTACGCGGGCAGCGGCGCGGCCCCGCGCCATGACGCCCTGCTCCATCTGCCCGGACGGCTCGGCGAGACGCCGCCCGGTGTGGCGGGCGGCTGGGCGCTGACCATGGCCGGGCTGGTGCTGGCCGGGCCGGGCCTGACCCATCGGTGCGGCTGGCTGCTGTCCGTGGGACGGCCGGGCGCGCTGCGGCTGCTGGCCGGGCGTGTGCTCCAGCAGGAGGCCGGGCTGATCGGCCGCCCGGTCGGGGTGCTGTGCGTCATCGCCTCCGCCGGTTACGCCGTGGCGCGGCTGGACGGCACCGGCACCGACCGCTCCGGGGACCATCTGCTCGGCCCGCTCACCGTCCTGGGCGCGGCGCTGGTCGTGGTGTGCGCCGTGGCCACCACCCTCACCGCGGCGCTGGAGGCGCGGGCCGCGCGGCGACGCACCACCGCCGCCCTGCTGCGCCTGGGCGCCCCGTCCCGTCTGCTGCGGGGGGCCGCCGCTCTGCGCGCGGCGGCCCTGGTGGCCCTGCTGTCCCCGCTGACGTGGGCGGTGGCGCATCTGACCACGATGCCGGTCAGCCACTGAGACCACAGATGCCCCTGCCGCCACGGGCGCCACGGGGGCTGGCGGGGACCGGCGGCGGGGGCAGACCGGTGCGTTGCGGTGTGATTAGCATGTCGCGATGCAGACCGATGACGCTTCCTCCACCGCGCCCGACCGGGAGATCGAGTCCCTCGAGGAGTTCGACCAGGTCGTGGCCCGCGGCACCCTGGCCGGATTCCGGCTCCAGTCCGTCGACTTGACGGACCGCACCTCCGCGCTGCTCTCCACCGACACCGCGGAGGCCGTCTTCCTGGGCTGTCCGATGGACCCCGAGGCCGCGGCGAAGGTGCGGGCCGGGGGCGCGCTGGTCTTCCCGCCGCTGCCGGACCTGCCGTTCGACCCATACCGCGGCACGCTCTACTCCCCGGCGGAGCTGTTCGAGGGCCTGGCCGCGGAGGGCTACGAGCGGACGCCGGACGCGCTGGCCTACACCTGGTTCCAGCGGACCAGGACGGACGGCGACATCTTCGGCTCGATGCTGCGCGCCATCCACGACGACGCGGTCTCCGACGCCCTCGACGAACTCCTCACCGGCACCCGGGTGGTGGGTGTCATGGGCGGACACGCGCTGAAGCGCGGCTCCGACGGCTACGCGGGCGCCGCCCGGCTCGGCCGGACCCTCACGCGGGCGGGGCTGACGGTCGCCACGGGCGGCGGTCCGGGCGCCATGGAAGCGGCGAACCTGGGGGCCTACGCGGCGCCGTTCGCGGATCCCATGCTGGACGAGGCGCTGGAGCTGCTCACCAAGGCGCCCTCGTTCACCCCGTCCATCGGCGCCTGGGCCGATGTCGCGTTCGCGGTCCGGGAGCGCTGGCCGGACGGCGGCACCTCGGTCGGCATCCCGACCTGGTTCTACGGCCATGAGCCGCCGAACGCGTTCGCCTCGCACATCGCGAAGTACTTCGCCAACGCCACCCGTGAGGACGGTCTGCTGGCGCGGTCGACCGCGGGCGTGGTCTTCCTGCCGGGCGCGGCCGGGACCGTGCAGGAGATCTTCGACAACGCGACGCCGAACTACTACGAGTCGCGCGGGGAACCGACCCCGATGGTGCTCGTGGACCGCGACCACTGGACGCGGCGGCTGCCGACCTGGCCGCTGCTGGAGGCGCTCGCGGAGGGCCGTTCCATGAAGTCCCGGATCGCGCTGGTGGATTCGGTGGACGAAGCACCGGACGCGCTGGCCGCGCTGCGGGGCTGAGACGGCGTCAGTCGTTCGGGGAATGGCCGGGCCGGTCTTCAGGCATCCGGCTCCAGCACCACCACCTCCGCCGCGTCGAAGGCCGCCCCGACCCGCTCCCCCGTCCCGGGGGCGTCGCGCAGCGCGCAGGACGCCTCCAGGCGGGGGGCGCCGGAGTCGGACGGCCGGAGGACGAGCGCCACCCGGTCGCCGCGGAAGGTGCGCGCGGCCACCGTGCACTCCAGCCCGTCCCGGGGGTCCGTCAGCCGTACCCCGGCCGGGCGGACCAGCAGCCGGCACGGGCCGGACCGGGTCCCCGGCGGCACGGGCAGCTTCCCCCAGCAGGTGTCGGCCACGGCGCCGCGCACCGTGGCCTCGACCACGTTGTCGAAACCGAGGAAGCGGGCGACGAACTCGCTCGCGGGCCGCTGCCACACCTCCAGCGGGGTGCCGCTCTGCGCGATCCGGCCGCGGTCCATCACCACCACCCGGTCCGCGAGCGCGAACGCCTCCCCCTGGTCGTGGGTGACCGCCAGCACCGTGGTGCCCAACCGGCCGAACAGCTCGCGCAGTTCGACCACCAGCCGCTCCCGCAGCCCGCGGTCGAGCTGGCCCAGCGGCTCGTCGAGCATCAGCAGCCGGGGCCGCGGGGCGAGGGCCCGGGCCAGCGCCACCCGCTGCTGCTCACCGCCGGACAGCGAGTCGACGGCGCGCCGCTGGGCGCCGGGCAGCCCGACCAGGTCCAGCAGTTCGGCGACGGTGCGCTCGGTCTCCGTACGCCCCGCCCGGCGCATCCGCAGCCCGAAGGCGACATTGCCGCCCACGTCCCGCTGCGGGAAGAGCTGGTGGTCCTGGAACATCAGGCCCACTCCGCGCCGGTGGGCGGGGACGCCGGTCTGGTCGCGGCCCGCGAGCCAGACCCGGCCCGCGTCGGCGCGCTGGAGCCCGGCCACCACCCGTAGCAGGGTGGACTTGCCGCTGCCGCTCGGCCCCAGCACACACACCGTCCGGTGCTCGGCGACCTCCAGGTCCACGGCGGCCAGCGCGTCATGGCGGCCGAACCTGACCGACACCCCGTCAAGGCGCAGCAGCGTCATTCAGAACTCCCCGGAACGGTCGGTGCGGATGCGCTCCAGCGCCACCAGGGACGCGGCGCAGACCAGCATCAGGATCGTGCTCAGCGCCATCGCCTGCCCGTAGCTGAGCTCACCGGCGCGGCCCAGGAAGCGGGCGACGGCCACCGGCAGGGTCGGGTGGTCGGGCCGGGCGATGAACACCGTCGCCCCGAACTCGCCCAGCGACACGGCGAACGCGAAGCCCGCGGCCACCGCCAGGGCCCGCCCCACCAGCGGCAGGTCCACCTCCCGCCAGACGCGCAACGGGGAGGCGCCCAGCACCGCCGCGGCCTCGCGCAGCCGGTGGTCCACCGCCCGCAGCACCGGCAGCATGGTCCGTACCACGAACGGCACGCCCACCAGGGCCTGGGCCAGCGGCACCAGGATCCAGGAGGCGCGCAGATCCAGCGGGGGCTCGTCCAGGGCGATGAGGAAGCCGAAGCCGACGGTGACGGCGGAGGTGCCCAGCGGCAGCATCAGCAGCGCGTCGAACCCCCGCACCAGCCTGCCCGCCCGCCGGGTGAGGGCGGCGGCCGCGAGACCGCCCACGACCAGGGCGATGACGGTGGAGACGGCCGCGTACCGCAGGGAGTTCCCGACGGCCTCCAACGGGGCCACGAAGAACGTTCCGCCGCTGTCGGCCGCCGACTGGAGTGCCCGGTAGTAGGTGAACCCGTAGCCGTCGGGCCCGTGGAGCGAGCGTTCCACCAGCACCGCGAGCGGGGTCACGATCAGCAGCGCGGCGACGGACAGCACACTTCCCAGCAGCGCCCACTGCGCCGGTCCCTGGGGGCGGCGCGCGGTGCGGGCGGGGTCGACCAGCCGCAGGGCGCTCTCCCGGCGCCGCACCGTCCACGCGTGCAGGGCCAGCACACCCCCGACCGCCGCGAACTGGACGAGGGTGAGCACCGCGGCGGTCGGCAGATCGAGCAGCTGCGCGGTCTCCCGGTAGATCGCCACCTCCAGGGTGGCGTAGCGCGGGCCGCCGAGGATCTGCACCACCCCGAAGGAGGTGAAGGTGAAGAGGAAGACCATCAGGGCCGCGGCGGCCACGGCGGGTGCCAGCGCGGGCAGGGTGACCCGTCGCCAGGCGCCCAGGCGGCTCGCGCCGAGCATCCGCGCGGCCTCCTCCTGTCGCGGGTCGAGCTGGGCCCACAGCCCGCCCACGGTCCGTACCACCACCGCGTAGTTGAAGAAGACATGGGCGAGGAGGATCGCCCAGACCGAGGTGTCCAGCCGCACCCCCCACAGCTCGTCCAGCAGTCCGCCGCGGCCGAGCAGCGCCAGGAACGCCGAGCCGACAACAACGGTGGGCAGGACGAAGGGCACGGTGACCACCGCCCGCAGCAGTCCCTTGCCGGGGAAGGCGAAACGGGCGAAGGCATAGGCGCCGGGCAGGGCGATCAGCAGGGTCAGGGCGGTGGAGACGGCGGCCTGCCAGCCGGTGAACCACAGGATGTCCACCACGGCCGGATCGCCCACCACCTCCGGGATCCGGCCGATCCGCCACCGGCCGTCGGCGCGCAGGCCCCGGGCGACGATGGCGGCCACCGGATACGCGAAGAAGATCCCGAAGAACGCGAGGGGCACGGCCATCAGGGCGAGCCGCAGCGCCGCACCGCGCGGATCGCGCCGCCGCGGCCCCGGCCCCCGCTTCTCCTCGGTCTCCCCGGTGGTCTCGGCGGTCCCTACAGGACGAGCGAGGACCATGCCTTGACCCACGGCTCACGGTTCTTGGCGATCTTCTGCGGGGACAGGATGGCCGGATCGGCGATCTCGACCCCGTACCGGGTGAAGAGCTCGGGCAGCTTGACGTCCTCGCGCGCGGGGTTGACGTACATATTGAGCGGAACGTCCGCCTGGAACCGCTTGCTCAGCAGGAAGTCCAGCAGCGCCTTGCCGCCCTTGGGGTTGGACGCGCCGTTCAGCAGCCCGGCGAATTCCACCTGCCGGAAACAGGTTCCCGTCGCCACCCCGGTCGGAGCCTTCGCGGGCTTGGTCTTGGCGTCCGCCACCCCGGCGGGCGGGCTGGAGGCGTAGGAGACGACAAGCGGCTTGTCGCCCTTGCCGCCGCCGGAGAAGCGGTCGAAGTACGCCTGCTCCCAGCCGTCGACGACCTCGACCCCGTTGGCCCGCAGCTTCTTCCAGTAGCCCTTCCAGCCGTCGTCGCCGTACCTGGCGGCCGTGCCGAGGAGGAAGCCGAGGCCGGGAGAGGAGGTGGCCGCGTTCTCGGTGACGAGCAGGTTCTTGTAGGCGGGCTTGGTGAGGTCCGCGAACGTCCGGGGCGGCGCCAGCCTCTTGTCGGCGAAGTACTTCCGGTCGTAGTTGACGCAGATGTCGCCGTAGTCGACCGGGGTGACGCGGTGCCGGTCCGCGTCCAGCTGGAGCGCGGCCGGGACCTTGTCCAGGCCCTTGGCCCGGTACGGCGTGAACAGGCCGTGGTCGAGCGCGCGGGAGAGCAGGGTGTTGTCGACGCCGAAGAAGACATCGCCCTGCGGATGGTCCTTGGACAGGATGGCCTGGTTGACGGCCGAGCCCGCGTCACCGCCGGTCTGCGTGCGCACCGTGTATCCGGTCTTGTCGGTGAACTCCTTGAGCACGGACTTGGAGACCGCGAAGGAGTCGTGCGAGACCAGGGTCACGGTCTTGGAGTCCGCGCCGCCGGAGCTTTGGGAATCCTCCCCGCAGCCCGCGAGGGCCATCAGGCCGAGCGAACCGGCGAGGGCGGTGCCGATGGCACGCCGGAGGTGGCTGTTCATGCTGATGCTGACTCCCTACGCCGGTATGACCCGGATCAGGTCCGAGGGTCTGCGGCCGTGCCGCACTCTCAGCGCCCTGAGCGCTCCCCTGTCGGAATGTTCATTTGTACGACGGTGCGACGTCGCGAAGGCACGGTATCAGCCGTCGTTCAGCGCTCCGTGGCCGCCAGCTGCCCGCAGGCCCCGTCGATCTCCTGCCCCCGGGTGTCCCGGACGGTCACCGGCACACCGTGCGCCTCCAGGGCCGCCACGAACGCTTTCTCGTCCTCGGGGCGGGAGGCCGTCCACTTGGAGCCGGGCGTCGGGTTGAGCGGGATCAGGTTGACATGCACCCGGTGGCCCTTGAGCAGCCGGCCGAGCAGATCGGCCCGCCACGCCTGGTCGTTGATGTCCTTGATCAGGGCGTACTCGATGGAGATCCGGCGGCCGGACTTCTCCGCGTACTCCCACGCGGCGTCCAGGACCTCACGGACCTTCCAGCGCGTGTTGACCGGGACGAGGGTGTCGCGCAGCTCGTCGTCGGGGGCGTGCAGCGAGACCGCGAGCCGGCACTTGAAGCCCTCGTCGGCGAAGCGCAGCATCGCCGGAACCAGTCCGACGGTGGAGACGGTGATCCCGCGCTGGGACAGGCCAAGACCGTCCGGCTCGGGGTCGGTGAGCCTGCGGACGGCGCCCACGACCCGGTTGTAATTGGCCAGCGGCTCGCCCATGCCCATGAAGACGATGTTGGACAGCCGGGCCGGACCGCCGGGGATCTCGCCGTCCCGCAGCGCCCGCATCCCGTCGACGATCTGGTGGACGATCTCGGCGGTGGACAGATTGCGGTCCAGACCCGCCTGGCCGGTGGCGCAGAACGGGCAGTTCATCCCGCAGCCCGCCTGGGAGCTGATGCACATGGTGACCCGGTCCGGGTAGCGCATCAGCACGGACTCCACCAGCGTGCCGTCGAAGAGCCGCCACAGGGTCTTGCGGGTCGTGTCGTCGTCACAGCTGATGTGACGCACCACGCTCATCAGGTCCGGAAGCAGCCCGCCCGCCAGCTTCTCGCGCGCGGCGGCGGGGATGTCCGTCCACCGGGCCGGATCGTCGGTGTACCGCGCGAAGTAGTGGCGCGACACCTGACCGGCCCGAAAGGGCTTCTCCCCCAGCGCCGCGACGGCCTCTCGGCGCTCGGCGGGGGTGAGGTCGGCAAGGTGCCGCGGGGGCTTCTTGGCCCCGCGCGGCGCGACGAAAGTGAGTTCTCCGGGCTTAGGCATGGTCCACCCAGTGTCGCAGATCGATTCCTGTGACCTGCGGCCGTCGCCCCGGAGGGTGGTCGTTGACGGTCGTTGTTGGTCGTCGTTGGCCGCCCTCGGACGGCCCCCAGACGGCCCCGCCGTCGCCCTACGAGGGAAGGAATCCAGGCTTGGCCTGGCCGAGGTCTCGCAGGTGAGACAGGTACTCCTGTGCTGCTGGCTCGGTCGCGTACCGTTTCTTGACCACGGCCGCCAGTTCCCGGCTGGTCATGATGAGCGACGGAACAGACTGCCGCTCCCCTTGAAGTGCACGCTCGCCATGGATCAGTGCCTGTTCGAGGTCTCCCTCTCGGGCCGCCGTCACACCGAGCGTGACCCGCGCTTCGGCGTTCCGCATCGGGCTGCGCTCCGTGCCATCGAAGTCCGTACCAGTCCGCAGCACCTCATCAGCCAAGGTGCGGGCGAGCTTGTCTTCGCCGACGAGCCGATAGCAGTCCATCGCGTAGAAGTCGAACTTCGCCGGATCCACCACGAAGTGGTGATCGAGGTTGTCAGGGTGCGGCATCCCTTCAAGCAGGCGCCGCCCGCGGTCGAGAGCAACCTCTGTCTGCCGACGGTCGCCGAGACGGGCCCACGCCTTGGCTTCCTGGGCAGCGAGCTGCACAGCCACGCTGTGGTTCCCCGCTCGCTCGGCGCCCGCTTGGGCCGCAGCGATGACGCCCCGGTAGTCGCCCGTGGTCAGCGCGAACCACGCGCGCATCTCATGCGCCCAGCCCGCCACCTCCGCGTGATCAGACTCAGTCGCCAACGAGAGAGCCGCGCGGCGGGTGGACTCCGCGGCGTGGCGGTCACCGGAGTCGTATTCCACACAGCCGACGAGAAGAGCCAGCCAGCCGGAAAGCGCCAGCACCTCACGATGCTGTGCGAGCGTGAGGTTCTTCGAGGTGAGGTCGACGACGCGCTTCAGCCATTGGCGCCCCTCCAGGAGGAGCTGTTCGCTCGGCAAATGCGGATACTCCGAGCAAAGGCGATCCGTGGTCATGCGGAGCGCATCCAAGGTGGCATTGTCCACGTCGGATCGGTTGAGGCGACTGACAATTTCGAGCGTCTCCATGCCACTCGCAACAAGGATTTCCGCATCGCCATTCCGACGTGACGGCGCAGGAAACAACGCGTGCGTCACGGTCCCGAATGTGGCCGCGATGATGGGGCGGTAGAACTCTCCGGGCATGGCCCCGGACTCCCAGCGCTTCCACTGGCGCACCATGCTGTCGTCGGCTGGCAGCTCCGTCGAGGCATGCGCCCTCATCGCCTTGACCGCGTCGAGCTGGGACCAGTCACGCGCCATCCGCTCCGCTGCGATACGTCGCGCCCATGCGGGCCTGCCGTCGCTCATCTCGCCCTCCTCCGGGTATCTACCGCGAGTCTGGTCCGTCGGCCGAGGGGACACGCAAGAGGACAGAACGGTGACACCTCAAGTGTCCCCTGTCCGATCCTGCTGCCCCTTCGCTGTCACTTATTTCGAGTGGCGCGACCTGTCATGGTTATTTCAGATCACATACCACCCGAGTTGGCGCGCTCTTCGAGTGCCGCCACGCGCTCCGCCAATACCTGAATCTGGAGGCGCAATTCCTTGAGTTCTTCGCCGACGCCCCGGCTGCCCTCTGACAGCTCCGACTTACCTCCCGCGACGAAATACCCACGATTCCCCGCAGAGACAACCAACCCTTCGTCCATCAGGATGCGCATTCCGTCTCGGACGGTCTGCGTGGCGTATCCGAACTCCTGCGCCATCTCCTTGACCGTCGGCAGCTTGCCGTCCGGGTAGCTGCCGCTCTCGATCCGACCGCGCATCGCGTCGGCCACCTTCACCGGCTTGGGCCTCGGGTCGCTCGCCACACCACTCATGGCTTCGAGGGTATCCGGCGGCGCCAACTCCGACCGGGCCGTGCATACCCAGTTGCGAACTAGCATGAGCTAGTGCAAGCTAGCTTCCGTTAGCCCGCGAGAGCCGATCCGGTGACCAACGACTGACCTGCACAAACACGCCCGGAGGGCCCCGTGAAACGGGTTCAAAGGAAGCGCTCGTTGCTTCAGAACTGAACAGTGAATCGAGATGGGGTGAGAGCCCCCATCCCCGAGGACGACCGGGTTACGTCGTCGGCGGCATCACCACGTGCTGGCTCTGGAGAACACCCCTCAGGGTGCCACCCGGCCGCGCCGCCCTGCTCGCGTCAGAGCAGCGACGATGACGCACCGGAATCCAGGGCCCGGATGGGTTGGCACCCAAGTCCCTACATGCGCTTCGAGCGCGCACGGTCCTCGACAACGGCCGCCAGCGGCTGGTGTCGAGAGGCCGCGTCCGCTCGACACCGAGTGGTCGAAACCAGAGCGGTCCCCCGGGTTGCCCCCCCGGAGGACCGCGTACAGGCACCTGAATGAGAGGCAACCTGTGATCACCAGCATGACATGCGGCTCCTGCGGGGGCGCCGGCGGTCGGACCGAGACCACCTCGGAAGGCGGAGTCACCCGCCAGACCTGGCGCACCTGCGGCTCCTGCTGCGGAAGCGGGACCCGCTGATGGGCGCCCCGATCCGCTGCACCACCTGCAACGGCACCGGCGGAGGCCAATGGGTCATCACCGGCAACGGTTCCCAGACCCGCCAGCCCTGCGGCTCGTGCGGCGGTAGCGGGACCCGGTAGCCGACCTCTGTCACCTCAAGCGCCCGGGTGCGGTCGTCCTCTCGCCAAAGACCGCGACCGCCCCGGGCCCTACCCCCTGCCTGACCAGGCAGCAGGAGTTCCGTGATGCGTACATTCATAGGAGATCAGGAGGCCGTCAGTGCCTCTGAGTTCGAGGAGTTGGCTTTCGGCTTCGATGAGGGGCCTGTCGGCCTGGACCGTGAGTTGTTCGTCGGTCCGCCGCACCCGGAATCGGCGAAGGACCGCCAGGCGCGGCTGGCCGTGGCGCGGGAGGTCCTGCGCGACCTGCGTGAGGCTGCTGCCGCTGGCGATGAGATCGCCGGATGGGACGCGCTCTACGCCAAGGAGCTGACCAAGACGGTCCCGCTGTTGCGGTCCGCCGCGCGCACGCGCCGTTCCTCGAGGAAGGGGGCGGCGGCATGAGCGAGTACATCTCTGACGGTCTGCTGGCGAAGGTCCGTGCTTTGCTGGCCAAGGCGGAGGATGCCGGAGCCACAGAGGCCGAGGCGGAAGCGTTCACCGCGAAAGCGGCCGATCTGATGGCCAAGCACGGCATCGAGCGGGCGCTGCTGGCCGATGCCCAGCCGGAGACGGACAGGCCCACCGATCGCGTAGTGCTGGTCGACAACCCGTGGGGCGGTCCGAAGAAGTCACTGCTGTGCTACCTGGCACAGGCGATGCGCTGCGAAGGCATCTACACCACCCGCCGGGACGCGCCGGGCTACCGGGTCCACCTCTTCGGCTATGCCTCGGACCTGGAACGGCTAGAGGTGCTGTACACCTCTCTGCTGCTCCAGATGGCCAACGGTGCCGCTCACCTGGACATCCCGTATTGGGACACACCCCGCCGGTACAGATTCTCCTGGATGGTCGGCTTCGCTTCAACCGTGGCCCATCGGGTCAAAGCGGCCGAGGATCACGCCCGATGGCAGGCCGGTAACACCACCGCACAGACTGGTACCGGTCGCAGTGCGGAGCTGGTGCTTGCCGACCGGTCCGCCGTCGTGGGCGCGATGGTCAAGGAGCACTACGGGCGCGTGCGCTCCCGCAAGGTCACGGTTACCGGAACCGGCTACCGAGCAGGCCAGGAAGCCGGACGGCGGGCCGACATCGGCACCACCCGGCTCGGCGCCTCCGCCGCACGGCAGATCGGCGGTGCCCGATGAGTCACACACTCGCCGCCCTGTCCGCCGCCGCCCCGCTGGCCACCGGATGGGCCGTCCACGGGCTGTGGTTCCGCCGCAGCCTCGACCGGGCCCGCCGCGATCCTCTGACCGGTCTGCCCACACGGGCCGGGTTCGAGAAGGGTGCCGGGCAGCTGCTGCGCAAGGAGCGGTGCGCGGTGCTGCTCATCGATTTGGACGGCTTCAAAGCCCTGAACGACACGATGGGCCACGCGGCCGGGGACGCGGCCATCCGCGCGGCCGGTGAGCGCCTGGGCGTCTGGGTGCACGTGCAGAACGGGGCCGTTGGCCGGTTGGGCGGTGATGAGTTCGCTGCCGTAGTCAGCATGCCGCACCCGTCTGATCTGCCCGTGGAGCTGTCCACGCTGCACCGGATGGTGTGTGAGCCGGTGGAGTTCGACGGCCACCTGATCCCGTTGGGCGCCTCGATCGGCGCCTACCACGGCCCTCACCCCGCCCCGGCCCTGTCCGTCGCGCTCCGCCGGGCGGATGAGGCGATGTACGCCGCCAAGCAGTCCGGCGGCGGCTGGGCCATCACCGACAACCCCACTCCCGCATACCGCACCGTGAACGGCCGTCGCGACGGCCGCAACGGCACCAGCAACGGCACCAGCAATGAGGACCCCATGAGCACCCGCTACGACGGCTATGACCTCTTCGAAGAGGCCGACGACTACGCCGACTTCGAGGACGAGGAGTTCGAGGACGCGGAGGAGTGGCAGCCGGACGCCGGCCAGTGTGACCGCTGTTCGATGGCGCCGGGTGAGGTCATCGAGCCGCTTGGCTTGTGCTGCGCCTGCTCGATCGGCCAGGGCGCCGATCCGGAGAACTGCGTGTGCGGCCCCGCCCCGGACGACGGCGCGGAAGGGGCCTCGTGATGACCACAGTGGCCGAGACTGACCAGGTCGCCGCTCCGCAGGTGCCGCCGCTGTCCCGTCGGGAACGGATCCTGCTGGTGGTGGTCGGTGCTGCGGGCATCGGCGTGGGCGGGCTGGGGTTCGCGGCATCGTTCGATGCGGTGTCGGCGGCCGGGGCCCGCTGGGGGTTCCGGTATCCGTGGATGCTGCCGGTGGGCATCGACGCTGCCGTGCCGGTGTTCACCGTGGCCAACCTGCTGCTGATCCGGATGAACATGCCGCTCGCATGGGTGCGCTTCGTGCCCTGGGCGCTGACGCTGGTCACCTGCTGGCTGAACGTCGCGGCCGGGCACTCGCTGTCGGCCAAGGTCGCGCACGGGACGATGCCGCTGCTGTGGGTCGTGCTCTCCGAAGTGGCCGCGCACGTCTACGCCGTGCGGATCGGCGCCGCGATCGGCAGCCGCATGGAGCGCATCCGGCGCTCGCGCTGGCTGCTCGCTCCGCTGTCGACGTTCGCCCTGTGGCGCCGCATGACTCTGTGGGAGATCACCTCCTACGCCGACGCCCTCGCCCGCGAGCGCGAGCGGCAGCTGGCCCGCGCCGAGCTGCGTGAGCAGCATGGGCGGCGGTGGCGCTCGAAGACCCCGCGCCGGGAACGCGTGCTGCTCAAGCTCGGCGACCAGGCCCCCGCCACCGCAGCCGAGCCGGACCCCATGCCGGCACCTCCGCCCCCGGCGGAGCCGAAGCAGGAGCACCGCCAGGCCGAGGAGCCCAAGGCCGAGCCGAAGCCGCGGCGGCGGCCGGGCAGGGCGGCCAAGCCCTCCCGGAAGGTCCGCGGTTTCGATGAGCTGCTCACCGAGGCCCGCGAGGTCACGGCCGACTGGCCGGAGGAGCGGCTGAAGGCCGAGCCGATCCGGAAGGAGCTTCGCTGTAGCGCGGAGCACGCCCGCTCACTGCGCGATGCGCTGAAGGCCGAACGCGCCGCCGACAGCCCTGCGCTGCATCCCGTGGCCACCGAGCCCGACACCACCACCGCCGAAGACGAGACCGATCACACCGAGGAAGAAGCAGCATGACCAAGACCACCAGCCATCACCCCGCCACCCAACACACCCTGGTGCGCTACACCGGCAAGCCGCACACGCTGACGTGCCGCCCGGAGCGGCTCACCGTCCACACCGCACGGGCGTGTGTCAGCCGGGGCCGCCGTACCGCCGAAGCTGTCCACGTCTACGAGACGACCGACCGCGACGGCACCCAAATCCACGTCGTCCACGTCCACTTCGGCTCTGGCCACTGGACGGGCGTCGACTTCGTCACCGACATCTACGAGATCCCCACCGAGGCCCTCACCGCGCTCTAGGGATCACCAGCACCGCACAACCGCGACGGGCCCGGCCTCCCACCTCTCACAGCGTCGGCCGGGCCCGCCCATCCCTCCTAGTTGGAAGGAACCACCAGTGAACCACCCCGACGACGACAACGAATTCTTCGACCGACTCGAAGCCGAGATAGCCGCCGACTACCCGCCCGACTCCGGGGGCGAGGTAGTCGACTTCACCAAGGCCCGATCCGCCCGTGCCGAGTCGGCCAACCCCACCACCCGACCCGACGCCGACGCGTCGCCCGACTCAACGGCGCCCCGGTCGGCAGACCCGTCGGGTGGCGAGTCGGGCGACCCGACCACACCCCAGGTGGTCGACCAGCCGACCCGACCGGACGGCCCCGGGTACCTGGGTCGGCTGCTGGCCGCCAAGCGCCGTCCGGTCGTTCCGGTCTGGCTGCGGTCGACGGCGGAGCTGAAGACGGCCGCCGCGTGGGTGGCCCGGCACTACACGCACACCGCCGGATACCACGCCCTTCGGTCTCCGGTCTACGCCGCCCGCCTCACCTTCCAGGCGCCCACCGGGGCCGCGCGGTTCATCGGCGGCACGCTGCGGTGGATGGCCGACCGTGAGGGTGAGCCGGTCCGCCTCGCCGCTGTCCGGCGCGAGGATGCGGCCGACTACCTCAAGCTCTCGCGCCAGCGGGACGGACGGGTCCGGCTGCGCACCCTCGTGACGGTGCTGGCCATGTTCGTCGGCCTGGGCGCCGCGCTGGCCATCTACGTGCTCGCTCCCGACTGGCTTCAGGCCGTCTCCGTGGGCGCGGTCGTGATGGCTCTCGGCTTCGCTGGCCGGAAGGCCGATGCCCCCGTGATCCATCGGGCGGTCGAGCTGCCCAAGGCGACCAAGCTGACCAGTGACATCGTGCTGCGCGCGTTGGGGTCGCTGGCCATTCCCGCGATCAATCAGGCCCAGGCCAAGGGCCGGGACGGGTTCACCTTCACCGCCCCGATCACCCGCGACGGCCCCGGCTGGCGTGCCGAGGGTGACCTGCCGTTCGGTGTGACGGTCACCGACATCATCGAGCGCCGGGAACGCCTCGCCTCAGGGCTCCGCCGTCCGCTGGGCTGCGTGTGGCCTGAGGCGGTGCCGGATGAGCACACCGGGCACCTGGTGCTGTGGGTCGGGGATCAGGACATGTCCCGGGCGAAGCAGCCGACGTGGCCGCTGCTGAAGTCCGGCCGTGTGGACCTGTTCAAGCCGGTCGCCTACGGCACCGACCAGCGCGGCCGGTGGGTCGAGGCCACGCTGATGTACATCGCGGGCGTGATCGGCGCGATCCCCCGCATGGGCAAGACGTTCCTGCTCCGTCTCCTGCTCCTCATCGCCGCCCTGGACCCCCGGGCCGAGCTGCACACCTACGACATGAAGGGCACCGGCGACCTTGACCCGGTCGGCAACGCCGTCTCCCACCGGCACGCCGCTGGCGACGATGACGAGGCGATCGAGTACGCCATCGCCGACTTCCGCGCGCTGCGCGAGGAGTTGCGCCGCCGCACCAAGGTGATCCGGTCCCTGCCCCGGGACATCTGCCCGGAGTCGAAGGTGACCAGCGCTCTCGCCGACAAGCGGTCGCTGGGGCTGCACCCGATCGTGGTCGGCGTGGATGAGTGCCAGGTGCTCTTTGAGCACCCGAAGTACAAGGATGAGTTCGAGGAGATCGCCACGGACCTGGTCAAGCGTGGTCCGGCCACCGGCATCGTGCTGCTCCTGGCGACCCAGCGCCCCGACGCCAAGGCGCTGCCCACGGGCATCTCCGCGAACGCCTCGGCCCGCTGGTGCCTGAAGGTCATGGGCCAGCTGGAGAACGACATGGTCCTGGGCACCTCCGCCTACAAGCGCGGCGTGCGCGCGACCATGTTCGCCTGGGCCGACAAGGGCATCCATTACTTCGTCGGCGAAGGCTCCGACGCCCGGATCGTGCGCGCCATCTACATCGACGGACGCGACGCCGAAGCCATCGGCGCCCGCGCCCGCAAGGCGCGCGAGGCGGCGGGCACTCTCTCCGGGCACGCGCTGGGGGAAGAGCCGGAGCCCACGACCAGCGCGTATGACCTGCTCGCCGACATCCTCGCCGTCGTCCCCGCCAAGGAGTCCAAGGCGTGGTCGGAGACGGTTGCCGCGCGGCTGGCGGAGCTGCGGCCGGAGGTCTACGACGGCTGGGACCCCGAAGCGCTCTCCGCAGCGCTCAAGCCGCTCGGTGTCTCCACGATCCAGGTGGGCCGCCGGGTGGACGGCAAGGTCGTCAACCGGCGCGGTATCGACCGCTCCCACATCACCACCGCGATTGCGGAGCGTGACGGAAAGCGGGACGCGGGCTGATCGTCCGGGGCCGCTAGCGCTAGCGGCATACCCCGCTAACGTTAGCGGCCCCGCTAGCGCCCCACACCGCATCTGATCAGGCCGCTAGCGGATAGCGGCCCACCTGCGGAAACCCCTCGAAGCCGCCCGGGAGGGCCCTCCATGACCCCCATCACCCTTGCTATCACCTGCCTGCTCGCCATCACACTCGGTTACGCATCTCTGTGTGCGGTCTCGCCGTTCGGCGACTGCCGGAAGTGCCACGGCATGGGCCACGCCATCAAGACCGACCGCAAAGGCCGCATGAAGCGCGGCAAGGACTGCCGCCGCTGCGACGCCACCGGCAAGCGCATACGCGCCGGTCGCTGGCTCTACAACCGCGCCGCCCGCATCCACCGCGACGGCACCCGCTGACCCGCTCCCAGAAAGGGGCTCACACCCATGACCGTCACCGTCTCCCTGGTGCTGCTGCTCGCCATCGGCCTGGGCGCTCTGTTCAAGGGCGGGCATCTGCGCGTCGGGGCCGCTGTCATCGCCGTGCTGTTCGGCTTCTACCTCGCCAACACCGACGCCGCTCCCTCGGTGAACAAGACCGTCACCTCCATCACCGACGCCATCACCGGCATCGGCAACTGACCTCCACGGGGCCGGTCCACGTGAACGAGCGCATCACGCTCATGGCCGCTGGCGAACTCCGCGACGCCCTCGCCGCCCACCAACGCGGCGACGTCCCCGCGACCCTCGGCGCGCTGATGAGCATCGATCCCGAGTCCTGGCAGGCCATCGAACGCCGCCTCGCCTCCCTCGGCGGCAACCTCCCCGACGTCCTCGCCGCTCTCCGAGGAGAAACCCCGTGACTCCCGAACTGATCACCGCCGCCGCGCTGCTGGCGCCCGGCGCGATCCTCGGCCCGGTGTGCCTCGCCGGACACCGCCGCGCCCGCCGCCGCGACGCCATCGAAGCCGCGGTATGCGCCGCCTACCGGCCCGGCCCGCCCGACGAGGACCCCGAGCCCCCGCCCAAGGGCCGCATGAAGGGCAAGCCCCAGACCGCGCCCGCTCGCCTCGCCCAGGTCATCGACTTCCCCACCAACCGCCGCAACGCCGCCTGAACAGGCCAGGAGCGATCCACCATGCCGCAGCAGACCATGACCGCCGCCGAACTCTCCGACGCCGCTGCCGAAGCCATCCGCCAGCTCAACCACCTCACCCGCCCGGCGGGGAACGGTCTGGAGTACCCGGGCGACGCGTACAGCACCGTCTCCAACCTCAAGACCCTCGTACAGCGCCTCCCGCAGACCTTCGAGCAGATCTTTGCCTTCCTCGCCGATCTGCACGAGGGCGGGAACCTGCGCAGCGACCGGGGCCCGAACGCCGATGACGACGTGGCCGCCGTCAAGGCCGCCCTCGACTGGGCTGCGGACGACGCCCGGAACCTCGCCGAAACCCTCGACAGCGCGCACTCCGCACTGAGCCCCATCAGCTACGCCGCATAGCTGCACCGGGGCGGTCGCCCTCTCGCCAAAGACCGCGACCGCCCCGGCCCTACCCCATCCATCCGCAGACAGACAGGAGGACTCAATAGTGGCACCCGAGCCCGCCCCGTCGCCGTACGACAACGTGCGTACGCTGCACGGCGGCGCCGAGCCTGGCATTGACCGGATGCCCCCGCAGGATCTCGAAGCCGAGCAGTCCGTTCTAGGCGCCATGCTGCTGTCCGCCGCCGCCATCGACGATGTGGTCGCAGCGATGGACCCCGCCGACCACTACCGGCCCGCGCACGAGACGATTCACCGCGCCATTCGCGAGCTGCACGACCAGGGCCAGCCCGTCGACCCCATCACCCTCACGCACCACCTCGACAAGCGCGGCGACCTGGCACGCGTCGGCGGCGCGAGCTACCTGCACACCCTCGTGCAGACCGTGCCGACCACCGCCAACGCCGAGTACTACGCCGAGATCGTGCGGGACAAGGCCGATCGCCGCCGCCTGATCGAGGCCGGTAACCGGCTCGCGCAACTGGCCGCCGAACCCGGCACAGATGCCGAAGAGGTCCGGGCCACCATGCTCGCCGAGGTCACCGCGCTCGCCCCGAGCCCGGCCGGGCAGGAGAGCGACAGTGCCGGCACCCCAGCCGGACCCCCAAACCCCCTCTACGACCCGCACTCAAGCATCCGCCGCCCGCACCGGCCGGGGCCCACCCCGCACCCGGATGTGTTCTGCGGCTGGGTCGGCGAGACCGTGCGCGAGCTGGACCCCACCACCGAAGCGGACCCGGTTGCCGTGCTCGCCAACCTCCTGTCCGCCGCCGGGGCCGTTATCGGCCGCCGCCCGCACCTCATGGTGGGCAACGACCGGCACCCCTGCCTGATCTGGGCCCTGACCATCGGCCCCACCTCCTCAGGCCGCAAGGGCTCGGCCACCTCGACCGTGCGGCGGGTGCTCGCCGAGGCCCTGCCCGACTTCTTCGGCCCCGAGCACACCCCGCGCGGCCTGAACTCCGGGGAAGGGCTGATCGAGTACGTCAAGGACGACGACAGCGAGGACGCCAACCCGGCCAGCGTCGACAAGCGGCTGTGGGTCCTGGAGTCGGAATACGCCGTGACCATGAGCAGAGGGCGGCGCGAGGGCAGCAGCCTGCCCGGTGTGCTGCGGCAGGCATGGGACGGGGATTCGCTCGGCTCAATGGTCCGCGACTCACTCAAGGCCACGGACCCGCACATCGCGATCCTGGGCCACATCACCCCGGAGGAGTTCCGGGCCAAGATGCAGGACTCCGAGATGGCCGGGGGCACTTACAACCGGTTCCTGCCGATCTTCTGCCACCGCAACCTGATCCTTCCTGGCTCGCGCGGCGCCAGCCCGGAGCTGGTGACCAACCTCGCCACTGGTTGGCGGACCGTCCTCGCCGACGCGGCCCAGGTTGATGAGGTGAAGTTCAGCCCAGACGCATGGGCTCTGTACTGCGACGAGGTGTATCCAGCGCTCAGCGAGGACGACGCGGCGGGCGGTGTGATCGCCCAGTTCACCGCCCGAGCGGCCCCGTACGTCCAGCGGACCGCCATGGTCTACGCCCTGTGCGACCACACCGACACCATCGCCGAGCACCACATGCGCGCCGCCTGGCACCTCCTCGACTACGCCCGCGCCTCCGCCGTCCACCTGCTCGGCAACGTCTCCGGTGACCCCAAGGTGGACAAGCTCGCGACCGCCGTCCGCGCGGCCGGAGCGGACGGGCTCACAGGCGAGCAGGTTCGGAAGCTGTTCAAGAGCACGGGCAAGGCAGAGCGTGAACGGCTCACGGCCGCACTACTGGACCTGCCCGGCTACAGCCGCACGCAGAAGCCCACCGCAGGCCGTCCGACCACTGTCCTCGCCTACACGGGCTGAGGCCGGTAAGGGCGAAAAGGTAGATAAGCCTGCTGACCTGCGAAAACAGCGATCCGGTAAGGGAGTCGGTAAGCGGGGTGGAAAGTCCGCAGAGCCAATGGCCAAGACTTACCGACCACCTTTCCAACCCCCTTACCGGCGCCGTAAAAGCCCAGCTCAAGCGGCTTATCACCCTTATCGCCCTTACCTCCCCGCCCGGACATACGAAGGGAACTGACCATGTCCGCCCATGGGGCCAGGACTCAGCCGCCCGCTAGCGACCCCCGCACCACGCTGCGGGCCGGACTCCCGGATCGCTACCTCACCCCCGACGACATCGCCGAGATGTTCGAAGTCTCGAGAGAGACCGTCTACACCTGGCGCAAGAAGCGCATCGGCCCGCCCGGATTCCGCGTCGGCAAGCACGTGCGCTACGACCCCACCGCCGTCCAGCGCTGGGCCGCTGAGCGTATGGCGGCCGACACCGCCGCCTGAACGACGACCAACTGAGCGCATCACCACCCCGCAGGGGCGGAGCCACTGGGCTCCGCCCCTGCTCTGATCTGTCCGAGAAGGGATCACGCCTCAAATGGCTGGCCACATCCAAGACCGCTGGTACAAGAACGAACCCGGCCCCAACGGCAAACCCCACCGCGTCAAGACCAACCGTCACGGCACGGGCATGCGCTACCGCGCCCGGTACGTCGGCCCCGATGGCACCGAGAAGTCCAAGTCATTCCGCGACGGACAGAAGCGCCTAGCCGAGAAGTGGCTCAACAACACCGCGTCTGACATGTCGCGAGGTCAGTACATTGATCCGCGCGCCGCCCGGATCACCTTCAAGGGCTACGCCGACAAATGGCTCAAGGCTCACACCACGGATCCGTCCAGCCAGATCGTGACCGAACAGCGGCTTCGCCTGCACGCGTTCCCACTCATCGGCTCGCGACCGCTGGACTCGTTCCGCCCCGAGCACATACGCGGACTGGTGGGCGCCTTGGAGGCGAACCCATCTGTCAGCGGTGGGTACGCGCGCAACATCTACGGCGACGTTCGAGCCGTCCTGAGCGCGGCCGTGGACGACGGTCCATTGCCTCGGAATCCGTGCACCGCGAAGTCTGTCCGCCCTCCAACAGCCGAGCGGCGCCGCGTCGCGCCGTGGCTGACCACCCAAGTGCACGCCGTCCGCGCAGCGCTCCCCGGGCGGTACCGGACCATGGTGGACACGGGTGCGGGGTGCGGACTCCGACAGGGTGAGATCGTAGGGCTCGCTGAAGACGCCCTCGACTTCGAAGGCGGCATCCTGCGAGTGGTCCGGCAGGTGAAGCTGATCCAGGGGAAGGCCGTGTTCGCCCCGCCGAAGTGCGGCAAGGAGAGGGACGTGCCCCTGCCGTCGTCGGTGGCTGAGGCTCTGCGCGGTCACATGGACGCCTACAAGCCGGTGGAGATCACGCTCCCGTGGCGGAAGCCGGACGGCCCGAAGGTGTCGGCCCGTCTCCTGTTCACGAACACCGCGAGTGGGGTCGTGTGGCGCAGTAACTTCAACATCCAGGAGTGGAAGCCCGCGCTCGCCGTCGCTGGCCTCATCCCGGACGCCGGGGCGGACGGCAAGTACGAGTCCGCGCGTGAGCACGGCATGCACGCGCTGAGGCACTTCTACGCGTCCGTGCTGCTGGATGCTGGAGAGAGCATCAAGGCCGTCAGCCAGTATCTGGGGCACACCGACCCCGCGCTGACGCTGCGGGTATACGCGCACCTCATGCCGTCGAGCCAGGAGCGTACGAGGAAGGCCATCGATCGAGCGTTCCAACCCACTCCGCGCGAGACTGACGGCCCAGAGACGGCCCAGTGACCCGCGAAGGGCCCCCTACCGACGCCAAACGCGCAGGTAGGGGGCCCTTCGCCCCCGGATCACTTCCAGTTCTCCGGGCTTAGGCATGGTCCACCCAGTGTCGCAGACGTACGAAGGGCCCCGCGCCGCCCGGGGCGCGGGGCCGGTCGGCGGGCCGGATCAGCCTCCGCCGACGAAGATCACCAGCAGCAGCCACACCACCGGCGCGGTGGGCAGCAGCGAGTCCAGCCGGTCCATGATCCCGCCGTGGCCGGGCAGCAGCTTGCCCATGTCCTTGATGCCCAGATCGCGCTTGATCATGGATTCGCCGAGGTCACCGAGGGTCGCGCTGACCGCGACGGCGAGGCCGAGCACCAGCCCCTGCCACCACGCGCCGCCGTCGATGAGGAACTCCATGCACAATGCGCCCGCGACCATGGCGAACGCCACCGCGCCCATCAGCCCCTCGCGGGTCTTCCCCGGGCTGATCCGCGGCGCGAGCGGATGCTTGCCGAACCGCCAGCCGACCGCGTACGCGCCGGTGTCGCTGACCACGGTCAGCAGCAGGAAGGTGAGCACCCGCCACGGGCCGTCCTCGGTGTCGAGCATGAGGGCCACGAAGGTGGCGAGGAACGGCACGTAGAAGGCGGCGAAAACACCGGCCGTGACATCCCTGAGGTAGTTGTCCGGCGGTTCGGTCATCCGCCACACCAGCACCGCGAGGGCCGTGAGCGCCACCGCCACCCAGGCGCCCTGGGCGCCGCGCACATATCCGGCGACGATCATGGCGACGCCGCCGACGGCGAGCGGCGCGAGCGGCACCCGGATGTCCTTGCGCTCGGCCAGCCGCGAGGTCAACTCCCAGAGCCCGACGACCACCGCGACCGCTATCACGCCGATGAACACCGGCTTGTAGATGAAGAGCGAGGCCACGATGATCACACCGAGGCCGACGCCCACCCCTATCGCGGCACGCAGGTTCCGGCCCGCGCTCTTCTTCTTCGCCTGCCCGCCGCCGGTGCTCCGCGCGCCGTCGGAGCGCGCCGGATCGGGTGCGGGGTCGGGAGACGTCGGAGGGCGCCCGGCCGCCTGCCGGGGCCCGGGCCGCTGCTCCCGCTCGTCACGGAAGAGGGGACCGCCCAGTCCGGCGGCCCCCCGGTCACGGTCGGCGGCATCGCCGGGTTCGCCGCCTGCGTGCGGCACGGTGGGCATGGGGCGAGTGTGCGCCGCTTCACCCACGTCGTGCGCGGGACCCGCCGAAGAAGGGGGCACCTCCCAGCCGTATCCGGAGGAGGTGCCCTGATCGGCGGGTCCCCAGAGTCCGGCGCGCGGCGGGGCCCCCCAGGAAGAGTCGTTCATCAGACCTCGAGCAGCTCGGCTTCCTTGTGCTTGAGCAGCTCATCCACCTGCGCGACATACTTCGCGGTGGTGTCGTCGAGCTCCTTCTCGGCGCGCCGCCCCTCGTCCTCGCCGACCTCGCCGTCCTTGATCAGCTTGTCGATGGACTCCTTGGCCTTGCGGCGGACGCTGCGGATCGAGATCTTCGCGTCCTCGCCCTTGCCCTTGGCGACCTTGATGAACTCCTTGCGGCGCTGCTCGGTGAGCTCCGGGAACACCACCCGGATGATGTTGCCGTCATTGCTGGGGTTGACGCCCAGGTCGGAGTCGCGGATCGCCTGCTCGATGTTGCGCAGCGCACTCTTGTCGAACGGGGTCACCACGGCCATCCGCGGCTCCGGCACCGAGAACGACGCCAGCTGGTTGATCGGCGTCAGCGCACCGTAGTAGTCCGCCACGATCTTGTTGAACATCGCCGGGTGCGCACGCCCGGTGCGGATCGCGGCGAAGTCCTCCTTGGCGACCACAACGGCCTTCTCCATCTTCTCCTCGGCCTCGAGGAGGATCTCTTCGATCACCACTTGCTCCTGGTGTTGTCCGTAGGCAGAGCCTCGCCCCTGCGTGCGTCTTCTCCTGCACGGTGTCCGACCGGCAGGCCGTTGTCCATCCCCCGTTCGAGCCGTCAGGCCCGGGAGCCCTGGTCGCTCACGAGCGTGCCGATCTTCTCACCCTTCACCGCACGCGCGATGTTTCCTTCGGCGAGGAGCTCGAACACGAGGATCGGCAGCTTGTTGTCCCGGCACAGGGTGATCGCGGTGGCGTCGGCGACCTTGAGGTCGCGGGTGATCACCTCGCCGTACTCCAGGGCGTCGAACTTCACCGCGTCCGGATTGCGAGCGGGGTCGGAGTCGTAGACCCCGTCCACCCCGTTCTTACCCATGAGCAGGGCCTCGGCATCAATCTCCAGGGCGCGCTGGGCGGCGGTGGTGTCCGTGGAGAAGTACGGCATGCCCATGCCCGCGCCGAAGATGACCACGCGCCCCTTCTCCAGGTGGCGCACCGCACGCAGCGGAATGTACGGCTCCGCGACCTGGCCCATGGTGATGGCGGTCTGGACGCGGGAGTCGATGCCCTCCTTCTCCAGGAAGTCCTGGAGCGCCAGGCAGTTCATGACCGTGCCGAGCATGCCCATGTAGTCCGAGCGCGCCCGGTCCATTCCGCGCTGCTGGAGCTCCGCCCCGCGGAAGAAGTTGCCGCCGCCGATGACGATGGCGATCTGCGCGCCGTCCCGGACCACGGCGGCGACCTCGCGGGCGATGGCGTGCACGACGTCGGGGTCGACACCGAGGCCCCCGCCTCCGGCGAACGCCTCGCCGGACAGCTTCAGCAGGAACCGGCCGTGTGGGGCTGTGCCGCGCGCGTGCTTGTCGTCGGCGGCCTGTTTGGCGTCCACGCCGTGATTCATTGGAGATCTCCTCGTGCGCATACGAAGAAGGCCATTGCCGGGTGGGTCCTGGTACGACCTCTGCGGCAATGGCCTCCTCGTCACATCTGCGGCCGACCGGATGACGGTTGGCTGCCTTCGACCCTATCGGGGTCGCCGGTCATTCGCTGCTCGGCTCAGACACCGACGCGGAAACGGGCGAAGCGCTTGAGCGAAACACCGGCCTCGTCCAGAACCTTCTGGACGGTCTTCTTGTTGTCCTTGGCGAACGGCTGGTCCACCAGCACGTTCTCCTTGAAGAAGCCGGTGACGCGACCCTCGACGATCTTCGGCAGGGCGGCCTCGGGCTTGCCCTCCTCGCGCGCGGTGGCCTCGGCGACCCGGCGCTCGTTCTCGACCGTCTCGGCCGAGATGTCGTCGCGGCTGAGGAACTTCGGCGCGAACGCGGCGATGTGCTGCGCGACGTCCTTGGCTACCTCGGCGTTCTCCTTGTCCAGCTCGACCAGGACGCCGACCTGCGGCGGCAGGTCCGGGCTGGTGCGGTGCATGTACGCGGCGACGTAGCCGCCGGAGAACTGCGCGAAGCGGTCCAGGACGATCTTCTCACCGAGGGTGGCGTTGGCTTCGTCCACGAACGCCTGGACGGTCTTGCCGGACTCGATCTCGGAGGCGAGCAGCGTCTCCAGGTCGGCCGGGGCGGTCTTGGCGACGTGCGCGGCGATGGCGTCGGCGACGGCGACGAACTTGTCGCCCTTGGCCACGAAGTCGGTCTCGCACTTCAGCTCGACCAGCACGCCGGAGGACTTGTCGTCGGCGATCAGGGAGACGACGGCACCGTTCTCGGCGCTGCGGCTCTCGCGCTTGGCCACGCCCTTCTGGCCCTTGACGCGGAGGATCTCGACGGCCTTGTCGACGTTGCCCTCGGCCTCGTCCAGCGCCTTCTTGCAGTCCATCATGCCGGCGCCGGTGAGCTCACGGAGCTTCTTGACGTCAGCGGCGGTGAAGTTCGCCATGATCTGTGAATCTCTTCTCGAAAGTCGAAAGCTCTACGGGTGAACGGCGGGGGCGGCGCCTTTCGCACCGTCCCCCGCCGTCGTACACCGTCTGAGTGGTCAGCCCTGCTCGGCGCCCGCGGACGGGGCCTCGGCGGGCTTCTCGGCAGCGGCCTCGGCCGGCTTGTCAGCGGCGGCCTCGGCGGGCTTGTCAGCGGCAGCCTCGGCCGGCTTGGCGGCCTCGGGCTCGTCGGCCTTCTTCTCGCCCTCGAGCAGGTCGCGCTCCCACTCGGCCAGCGGCTCGCCCGCGGCCTTGTCGGCCTTCTCGTCACCGGTGGCGACGCCGGAGCGGGCGATCAGGCCCTCGGCGACCGCGTCGGCGATCACGCGGGTGAGCAGGGTGACGGAGCGGATCGCGTCGTCGTTGCCCGGGATCTTGTAGTCGACCTCGTCGGGGTCGCAGTTGGTGTCGAGGATCGCGACGACCGGGATCCGGAGCTTGCGCGCCTCACCGACGGCGATGTGCTCCTTCTTGGTGTCCACGATCCAGACGGCGCTCGGCACCTTCTGCATCTCGCGGATACCGCCGAGGGTCTTCTCCAGCTTGGCCTTCTCGCGGGAGAGGACCAGGAGCTCCTTCTTGGTGAGGCCGGAGGCGGCCACATCCTCGAAGTCGATCTGCTCGAGCTCCTTCAGGCGCTGCAGACGCTTGTAGACGGTCGAGAAGTTGGTGAGCATGCCGCCCAGCCAGCGCTGGTTGACGTAGGGCATGCCGACGCGGGTCGCCTGCTCGGCGATGGCCTCCTGCGCCTGCTTCTTCGTGCCGACGAACATGATGGAGCCGCCGTGGGCGACGGTCTCCTTGACGAACTCGTAGGCGCGGTCGATGTACGACAGCGACTGGAGCAGGTCGATGATGTAGATGCCGTTGCGCTCGGTGAAGATGAAGCGCTTCATCTTCGGGTTCCAGCGGCGGGTCTGGTGCCCGAAGTGGACGCCGCTCTCCAGCAGCTCCCGCATCGTGACGACGGCCATGGCCGTACTCCTTGAGGTACTCGGTTCCGCGGTGGCCGGGTGGCCGCCGCGCCTGACGCCCCGGCGCGCCTGCCACGGACGGGGCCTTGAGGGGCTCGTCCGAGGACCGAGGGGCGCGGCCGCCGTACTGTCCGATGCGAGATCGGGGCACCGGTGGCGGGGCGTGCGAAGTCGACCCGGTGACCCGGATCGCCATAAGAAGTGTACGGGACCGGTGCGGTGCCGGGTGACGGCGATATCCACAACCGGCGAGTAGTACCCAGATTCGCTCCATGATCCACCCGATGCGGCGCTCCGGGCCACGGTGGGTTCCATGCGAAGGCTTCTGATGTGGTGGGCGCTTGTCCTGTGCGCCCTGACGTTATGGCCGACGGCCGCGCCCGTCGGACCGGGACCCGGGAGGTCCCCGGAGCCGGGGTCGGTGGCGGCCGCCGCGAGGGCGGTGTCAGGCCCGGGTCCGACGGCCTCGGGGGCGGGCGCGTGGCCGGGGCTGCGGCGCGCGGGGGCGTCCGGTCCGGGCCGGGCCGGGGACGGGCCGGCACCTGCCGCGGCGGCCCGGGGACCGGGTCCGGGATCGGTTTGGAGGTTTGTTCCGGGGTCGGTTCCGGGCATCCGCGGTGCGGTTCCGGCGCACCGCGGGCCGGAGCCGGTCACGGGCTCCAGGGTGGGCCGGGCCGACCGTGGTCCGGTGTCGGCCGCGGACCCTCGGCCGGTCCCGGGCGGCGGCGGTCGTGCGGGACCGGGGGACCACCGAGCGGGCCGGGGCGGCGGCCCGGCCGGTGGTGGTGAGACGAGGCCGGGCGAGCGGTCGTGGCCCGTGGACGGTGGTCCGGGGGCGGCACGGCCCGCCGTGCTGAGGGGCTGGCGGCCGCCTCCCGCACCCTGGGCCGCCGGTCATCGCGGGGTCGACCTTGCGGCACGTGCCGGGCAGCGAGTGCGGGCGGCGGCCGCGGGGCGGGTGACCTTCTCCGGTCCGGTCGCGGGCCGCGAGGTGCTCACCATCGAGCTGTCCGGGACCGGTACCCCTCCGCTGCGCACGACCTACGAGCCGGTGCGCGCGCTGGTGGACAAGGGGGACCGGGTCTCGGCCGGGCAGGTGGTCGGGGTGATGCGGCCGGGCCCCTTCCACTGTCCGGCGGGCTGTCTGCACTGGGGGCTGCGGCGCGGGGACCGCTATCTCGACCCGCTCTCGCTGCTGCCGCCCTGGATGCTCCGCGGCGGCCCCTCCCGGCTCCTCCCGGTGTTCGGCGTCGCCGACAGCCCGGCTCCCGCCGCGGCGATCTCCCCTGCCGGATGGACCGGCCTCGCCCCGGCTGCTGCCCTGGCAGCCGCCTCCGCCTGGGCCCATGCCCGTCTGCGATCCGGCGCTGTACGGCGGGGCGGGTCAGGCGCGTCGGATCCAGCCGGACGGCTCCGGAAGGCGCGGGCGGGCGCACCGCTCAAGGAGGACCGGTACGCCCGGACCAGCCGGGGCCACGGCAGTCCGCGACCGGCCCGGCATACGGAACCGCAAGCAGAACCAACTGCCGGGTCGCGACCGTCGCGGCGCACAGAGCCCGAGCGCGCCCGGCACGGCGGCACGAACAGACGCCGAGCCGACGGCCGGGAACAACCGCCGTGGCACGCAAGGCCGGGCGCGGCCGGCACGGCGCGCAGAGCCAGGACGCGACAGACGTGGCACGCACAAGCGGCGGCACGACCGACCGGAGTCGTGCGCGCCGCCGGGGGCGAGCCAGCAGGGCTCGCAGAGATCAGCGGTGGGTGACGCCGTTCAGGGCCATGGTCACCGCGGCCTCGGTGATCCGCTCGGGGTCCTCGGCCGCACCGAGCTCGATACGGCGGACCGCCGCGTCCACGACGCCCTGGAGGAGCACGGCCGTCAGCCGGGGCTGCTCATGGCCCAGGGTGCTGAGGGCCTCGACCACCATGGCGATCAGCCCGCCGTGCGCGGCCCGGATCTTCTCCCGGGCCCCCGCGTCCAGCTCACCGGCCGAGATCGCCACGACGGCCCGGTGGCGGCGGTCACCGACGAGCGCCAGCTGTCGGCGCACATACGCCTCGATCTTCGCGTCGGGTGTGTCGGCCCGCTCCATGGCGGCTTCGACCTCAGCGGCCCAGACCGGGAAGTCGACGGCGCACAGCTCCTCGACCACGGCCGCGCGGGAGCGGAAGTACTCGTAGACGGAGGACCGCGCGAGGCCCGTGCGCTCGGCGAGGGCGGGGAAGGTCAGCGCCTCCGTACCGCCCTCGGACAGCAGGGAGCGGGCGGCCTCCAGCAGGGCGCCGCGCTGCATCGTCCGGTGCTCGGCCACTGAGGCCGCTCGAATCCTGGGCACGCGACCACTGTACGAAAGAGGGCGCCTCGCGGGCGATGGTGGAGGGACGATTCAGCGTCCGACGTCGGCGAGTTTCGCCCGCAGCTGGAGCACCGACTTGGTGTGGATCTGGCTGACCCGGCTCTCGGTGACCCCGAGGACCTGGCCGATCTCGGCGAGGGTGAGCCCTTCGTAGTAGTAGAGGGTGACCACGGTCTTCTCCCGCTCGGGAAGGGTGTTGATGGCGCGGGCGAGCAGCCTGCGCAGCTCGCGGTCCTCGGCCACCTCGACCGGGTTGTCCGCGGCGGTGTCCTCGAGGGTGTCCATGAGGCTGAGCCGGTCGCCGCCTTCGCCGCCGACGTGCAGCAGCTCTTCCAGGGCCACCACATTGGCCAGGGACAACTGGCTGAAGACCCCGTGCAGTTCATCCAGGCCGATGTTCATCTCGGCGGCCACCTCGGCCTCCGAGGGAGTGCGCCGCAGCGCCGCCTCCAGCGTGGCGTAGGCCCGCTCGACGGCCCTGGCCTTCTGGCGGACCGAGCGCGGGATCCAGTCCAGCGCCCTCAGCTCGTCGATCATCGCGCCCCGGATCCGGGTGATCGCGTAGGTCTCGAACTTGATGGCGCGCTCGGGGTCGAACTTCTCGATGGCGTCGATGAGTCCGAAGACGCCGGACGATACGAAGTCCGCCTGCTCGACATTGGAGGGCAGTCCCACGCTGACCCGCCCGGCCACGTATTTCACCAGGGGCGAGTAGTGCAGGATCAGCTGCTCCCGCAGCCGGCCGTCGCCCGTGGTCTTGTACGACCGCCACAGCTCGTCGAGCGATGACGGTGCGGCCGGCCGCACCGCGCCGTGGGCAGCGGGCGGCGCCGCGCGGTCAGACCCGGAGATGTGCTGGGGCATTCGTCGCCTTGAGCCGTTCTGCCATGACATGGGTGAGGACGTGCGCTTCCGCCGGAAACCCTGTGAGCGTAGCGTGATCGGACCATCGCGGTATGCGAAGGGCGTCGGCTCGGCGGTGTGCGGATACGGTCATCGCCTCAACCCTTTCACCCGATTGCCCCGATTCGGGGGACCGCCTCGCCGTGCGCCGCCGTTCCGGCGCGCCGGAGGGACCAACTCCCATCGGTCGCCATGGCGTTCGACGAATCCCAGGGCGAGCAGCTCATAGAGCCGGCTCAGGGTCTCGTCGCAGCCGGCCCCGGATTCCCGGGCCACCTCCCGCAGGTCGTTGCCACCCTGTGCCGACAACGCTTCCAGCACCCGTGCCGTCACGGGATCGAGCAGGTCCCGCTCGACGAGCGGCCCCCGACGCTCCGGGGCGAGCTCACCGATGCTTCCGATCAGCTCCGCCACTTCATCGGCGTCGGTGACCACCACGGCCTCGCCACGCAGCAGTTCATGCACCCCGGCGGAGAGCCCGCTGGTGACCGGTCCTGGCACGCCCATGGTGGAGCGGCCGAGCTCCTGGGCCCGGCGCGCGGTGACCAGCGAGCCGCTGCGGTACTGGGCCTCGACGACCACCGTGCCGCGGGTCAAGGCGGCGATGACCCGGTTGCGGAGCACAAAGCGGCTGCGGGTCGGATGCGCTCCGGGCGGCAACTCGGCCACCACCAGACCCTGTTCCGCGATGCGCTCGATCAACTCGGTGTGGCCACGCGGATAGGGGACGTCCACCCCGGAGGCCAGCACGGCGACGGTGGCCCCTCCCGCCGCGAGCGCCCCTCGGTGCGCGGCGCCGTCCACCCCGTGGGCCGCCCCGGACACCACCACCCAGCCGCGATCGATGAGCCCGGCGGCGAGTATCGCTGCGACATGGGCGCCGTAGTCGCTACAGGCCCGCGCGCCCACCACGGCGACCGAGCGCAGCGCCCACATCCGCAGGGACGCCCGGCCGCGCACCCATAACCCGACCGGGCGAGCGTCCCCGAGGTCATCGAGCTGACCGGGCCACTCCGGGTCCCCCGGGCACAGGAACCGTCCGCCGCGCCCGGCGGCCGTGGCGAGGTCCGCGGCCGGGTCCAGACCGGCGGCCCGCAGCGCGCATCCGGCCAGCCGCTGCCGGCTCGCTCCGGGCGGCGGCGCGCCCTGCCCGCTGAGCGCCCGGCGCAGCGCCACCGGTCCCATCCGGCGCAGCCAGCGCCCCACCGTCTCGTCGCCGGGCTCGACCAGCCGCGTGAGCGCCGCGCGCGCCAGCCGCTCTTCCTCGCTCACCCCCCGGCGGCCCTCCGGCTCCTGCCCGGCCCTCCCCCCAAGGCGATGTCCCTCCCCCGAACCGAGATCGTCCAGGGCTCCCGGGTCGGGTCCGTCCCCCGCACCCGGGCCGGGTGGGCGGCCGGTGGCCGGGCGCCCGCCCATCAGTGCTCCCCCGCCCCGACCGGCACCCCGCGGCTGACGCCGGTGCGCAGCTGAAGGGCCCGGGCGACATCCGGCGCCTGGGGCCGGTCGTGCCCGGCCAGATCGGCGACGGTCCAGGCGACCCGCAGCACCCGGTCCAGGCCGCGGGCGGTGAGGAGTCCGCGCTCCATGTCCCGCTCGGCCTCGCGGAGCGCCCCGGAGCAGGGCTGCCACCGGGTGCGGAGCTCATGCCCCGGAACCTCGCTGTTGAGCCGCCAGGGGGTGTCCGCGAGCCGGGCCGCCGCACGCTCCCGGGCCTCCCGCACCCGGGCCGCGAGGGTCGCGGTGCTCTCGGCCAGGCAGCGCGCCCCGGTCAGCTCGGCCCGGGTGACCGCCTCGACATGGACCCGAAGGTCCACCCGGTCCAGCAGCGGCCCGGACAACCGCCCCTGATAGCGGCGGACCATCACCGGTGTGCATTCGCAGCCCTCGCCCATCAGCGCGTGGCGTCCGCAGGGGCAGGGGTTGGCCGCCAGCGTCAGCAGGAAGCGAGCGGGCATCCGCATCATGCCTCCGGAGCGGGCCACTACCACATGGCCCGATTCCAGGGGCTGCCGCAGCGCGTCCAGCGCCCGCCCGCTGAACTCCGGGGCCTCGTCCAGGAAGAGCACCCCGCGGTGGGCCAGCGAGACCGCGCCGGGCCGGGGCAGGCCATTGCCTCCGCCGACGAGGGCGGCCATGGTCGCCGAGTGGTGCGGGGCGCAGTACGGCGGTGTGTCCACCAGGGGCTGGCCGGGCGGCAGTACCCCGGCCACCGAGTGGACCGCGGTGACCTCCAGGGCCTCCTGCCGGGTGAGTGGTGGCAGCAGACCGGGGAGCCGCTCGGCGAGCATGGTCTTGCCCGCGCCAGGCGGGCCGATCAGGAACAGATGGTGACCTCCCGCGGCCGCGACCTCCAGGGCGCCGCGCGCGGCCCGCTGCCCGGCGACATCGGCCAGATCGGGGCTTCCCGCCCCGCTCCCGGGCCCCGCGGGCACCCCGCTGCCCATGCCCGCGCCCGGCACGGTGAGCCCCGCCAGCAGCGGATCGGGCCGCCCCGGCTCCGGTGGCTCGTGTTCCTCCTCGGGCACCGGCTCATCCGTCAGCACCGCGATCAGCTGGCGCAGACTCCGCACCCCGAGCACGGAGACCCCGGGGACGAGCGATGCCTCGGCCGCCGTCTGCTCCGGGACGACGACCTGCGGATAGCCCGCCTCGGCAGCCGCGAGCACCGCGGGGAGCACCCCGCGCACCGGGCGGACCCGGCCGTCGAGACCCAGCTCCCCGATCATCATCAGATCGGCGATCTGCCGCGGGTCGATGCGCTCGGCCGCGCCCAGCACCGCACAGGCCACCGCCAGGTCGAAGCCGCTGCCGCCCTTGGGGACGGACGCCGGGCTCAGCCCCACCGTGAGCTTCTTCTGCGGCCAGGCGGATCCGGAGTTCACCACGGCCGCCCGGACCCGGTCCCGGCTCTCCACCAGGCTTTTGTCCGGCAGCCCGACCAGGGTGAACGCGGCCACCCCGGGCTCCAGATCGGCCTGGACCTCGACCACCACCCCCTCGACCCCGACCAGCGCGACCGAACAGGTGCGGGCGAACGCCATCAGGCCACCCCCCGCACATGCTCGACGACGGGCGCGCCCCGGTGCGGCAGCACGACACCGACCAGATCGATCCGCACCCCGCCCGGCGGCGGACCGCCGTGCCGCTCCAGCCAGCGCTCCGCCAGCAGCCTCAGCCGCTCGGCCTTGCCCGATCTGACAGCGGCCATCGGGTGCTCATAGGAGCCCGCCCGGCGCGTCTTGACCTCGCACACCACCAGCGCTCCGCCATCGAGCGCGACGATGTCGATCTCGCCGTCCCGGCACCGCCAGTTGCGCTCCAGGACGGTCATCCCGGCCTCGGCCAGCCGTCGCACCGCCACATCCTCGCCGTAGCGGCCCAGTGCCCCTCGGGCGTTCATCGGCACCACCTCCGGTACCGACTGTGACGCCCCGGTCACGCGCTATGGGATCATGGAGGATTTCTGTGGACCGACGACCGCCTGTGGACAACTCAGCCACTCGGAAGGTCGAGGTCGCTCTTGTTCAGCTCCTCGATATTCACGTCCTTGAACGTCAGGACACGTACCTGCTTCACGAAGCGGGCCGGGCGGTACATGTCCCAGACCCAGGCGTCGGCCATCGACACCTCGAAGAAGACCTCACCCTGGACCGAGTGCACCTGCATCTCGTATTGGTTGGTGAGATAGAAGCGACGCTCGGTCTCGATCACGTATTTGAACAGACCGACGACATCGCGGTACTCCCGGTAGAGCTTCAGCTCCATCTCGGTCTCGTACTTCTCGAGGTCCTCGGCGCTCATGGCATGTTCCCCTTCAGCCGTGCGTCCCCCCATTGTGCGTCAGACGCGCTCAGTCTCCAGGATCACCGGTTCACTCGGGGGTCCCTCGACGAGCAGCGTACGCAACAGTTCCGGCAGGCGGGTCGGGTACACCGGTTCGTCGACCGCCGCCAGCTCCTCCGCGGTCCACCACCGCAGTCCGGCCACACTCCGCCGCTCCAGCTCCGTCAGTCCCCCGCCCGCGACCGTCGCGGTCTGCTCGGTACGCCCCAGGAAGTACCACTCGTCCTGGTCCCAGCGCTGTCCCGCGAAGGGGAACGAGCAGATCCGCCGCCACAGCAGCGGGCCGAGCCGTACCTCGGTGATCCCGGTCTCCTCGGCCAGCTCCCGCCGGGCGGCCTCCTCCCGGCTCTCCTCGCCCTCCAGACCGCCGCCTGGCGTGAACCACCAGGTCCTCGACGGATCGTCCGGTTCATAGCCGTGCAGCAGCAGAATCCGGTCCCGCGGGTCCAGCAGCACCACCCGGGCCACCTGCCGCAGCGGCCGCTCGTCCGCGCCGGCCTCCGGAGACCGTCCGGCCGCCCGCTCAGCCACTGGCCGTCACCGTCCCCCGCGCCTCCTCGCGCCGCGCGGCACCGGTGCGCCTGCGGCGGGCGATCGGCCCGTACGCCGCCCCCGCCAGGATGAGCACGGCGCCGCTGACCACCGCGATCACCATCAGCCGCAGCGGCCCCGGCTGTGAGACTCCGCCCGGCAGCGCCTGGAACGTCCGCGGCCGCTCGAGCATGCCGAAGCTGCTCATCGGCCAGGCGGTGGCGTCCACCCGGGCACTGACCGCGCTCCGCGGCACGGCCCCGTGGCCGCCGTCGGTGAGGTGCACCCGTGAGTCCAGCGAATCGCTGCGGTGGTCACCCATCAGGAACAGCCGCCCCTCGGGCACCGTGGTGGAGAAGCCGGTCAGCGACGCCTGGTCCTTCTTCTCCAGGTACGGCTCGTCGAGCGCCTTGCCGTCCACACTCAGCCGCCCCTGCTCGTCGCAGCACACGACCTTGTCGCCGCCGACGCCGACGACCCGCTTCACCATGGGCATCGCGCCCCACACGGCGTCCTGGAAGACCACCACGTCACCGCGGCGCACCTCGTCGCCGTCGATCCGCTGCGCCAGCACCCGGTCGTCCTTGCCGATGGTGGGCGCCATGGAGTCGGTCGGAACGGTGTACGGCTTGTAGACCACCGCACCCCAGGCGAATCCGCCCAGGAACAGCACACAGCCGAGGGCCACCGCCACACCGGAAAGCAGGCTGCCGAGCCTGCCCTCCCCCACCGGTCGGGCTCTGCTCATTCCCGTGCTCCCGCCTTGCGCCACCGACGTCAGAAGATCAGGTTCCGCGTGCCCGAAGGCACGGGACCGCACCTTACCCGCGGTAGATGCCCGGCGTCAGCAGCGGTATACGGCGGAGCGACGGTGGAGAAGCGGCAGAGCGCCAGGTCAGCCGTTCCGCCGCACCCTGGCGATCAGCCTGCGCCGCCGCCACAGCACGATCGGCAGCGCGCCCGCGAACCCACCCGCCGTCGGCGCCAGCGAGGCCGCCGCGCCCAGTCCCGGCTGGTCGAAGGTGCCGGGCACCGACAGGGTGCCCCAGCGGTCGATAGGCCAGGCGACGACGATCGCGCGCCCGACGACATCGTCGACCGAGACCGTGCCGTTGTGCAGGTTCTGGTGGTAGCGCGAGTCCAGCGAGTCCTGACGGTGGTCGCCCATCACCCAGATCCGCCCCTCGGGCACCGTGATCGGGCCGAACGGCTTCTCGTCGCAGGGCGTGTTCCCAGGGAAGATATACGGCTCGTCCAGCGGCTTGCCGTTCACCATGACCTTGCCGCCGCGCTTGCACGAGACGGTGTCCCCGCCGACCGCGATGACCCGCTTGATCAGGTCCTTCTCCTCGGCCGAGGGCATCAGGCCGATAAAGCTCAGCCCCTTCTGGATGCCCTCGGCGACCGGCCCGGCGTCCTTCTTCTCGGTCTCACCGAGCCAGCCGCCCGGGTCGTGGAAGACCACCACCTCACCGCGCTCGGGCTCCGAGCCGAACCACGGGGTGAGCTTGTCCACCAGTACCCGGTCGCCCCGCTGCAAGGTGTTCTGCATCGAGTCGGACGGGATGGAGAACGCCTGCACCAGGAAGGTCTTGATCAGCAGGGCGAGCAGCAGCGCGATGCCGACCAGGATCGGCAGCTCCTTCCAGAAGGAGCGCACCTTCTTCGGCTTACCGGTGCTCCGCTTCACCCCCGGCGCGGCCCCGCCGCCGGAACGGCCGGACGGTCCGGAGGAATCCCCGCGCTCCGCAGTCTCCGCCGAGTCCTGGGGATCGCCGGACCCCGCGCGGTCCGAGGGATCCGCCGCGGTCGCACGGTCCGCGGCGCCGGGCCCGGCCGAGGCGCCGGAGGTCCGGTCCGTGGGCGCACCGGTCCGCGGCGCCGGGTCCGTGCCGTCCCCGGTCACGGGAGTCTCTCCCTGTGTCCCGGGTCGTCGCTCGGGCTCTTCGTGACCGGATCGTGCGCCGACCGCCAAATCCCCCACATCCACTCCTCACACCTGACTGCCGCCTGCTCCACGAACGGCGCAGGACCACCACTCCCATAACGAGCGGGAGTTCCGCAGGGGTCGGGAGCTGGACCATTCCTTGCTGATCCATGGGGGACAGCCTATGCGGCGAGCCCTGTGCCCGTGTCTCCCCACTCGGCGCGTCCTTCACCGAGGCGTACGTTCCGGGCTCCTCCAGCTTCCGCATATGGCCGAACGGCCAGGCGATCACCACGGCGCGGCCGACCACCATCTTGTCCGAGACGGTGCCCTGCCCCGGTTCGTCCAGATGGACGCGGGAGTCCGCGGAGTTGGAGCGGTGATCACCCATCACAAAGATCCGCCCTTGGGGGACGGTCACCTTGAACTCGCGCTGCGAGGGCTGGTTCCCCGGGTGCAGATACGGTTCGTTCAGCGGCGTTCCGTTGACGGTGACCTTGCCGTTGGAGTCACAGCACGCCACCGTGTCACCGCCGACGCCGACCACCCGCTTGATGAGGTCCTGTTCGTTGTCCGACGGCAGCAGACCGATGAAGGTCAGGAACTCCTTGCCCTGCTTGATGACCGGCGGATCGTCCTTGGGCGGCTTGCGCTCGTCCTCGAGCCAGCCACCGGGGTCCTTGAACACCACCACATCGCCGCGCTCCGGCTTCGAGCCGAACCACGGGGTGAACTTGTCCACCAGCACCCGGTCGCCGATGCGGATCGTCTGTTCCATCGATCCGGACGGAATGACAAACGCCTGTACCAGGAAGGTCTTCAGCACCAGCGCGATCACCAGCGCCACGCCCACCAGGATCGGTATCTCCTTGACCTTGGAGCGCTGGCGCCTGCGCTTGATACGGCGCTGGATCTTGCGCCGCTCGGCACGCCCGCCCGGCGGGCGCTCCCCCGGACGCGACGTCTCCACCTCCGGCGGCGGCGCGCCCGCGCGGCGCTTTCCGTACCGGGGTCGTCCGCGGCTACCCATGGCCGCCGCCGGGGTCCGCACCGGGCTCGGGCACTCTGGCGTAGGTCTCCGGCCGCTCCATCCGGGACCAGCGGCCGACCGGCCAGGCGATCCAGTCGGCACGGCCGATCACCTGGCCGACGGGGACGGTGCCCCCGCCGGGCGCGCCGAGATGGTCCCGCGAGTCGCGGGAGGCGGAGCGGTGATCCCCCATCACCCACAGCCGCCCTTCCGGCACCACGATGTCGAACGGCGCACGCGAGGGGCTGTCCCCCGGGTGCAGATAGTGCTCGTCCACCGGTTGACCGTTCACCTCGATCCTCCCCCGCTTGTCGCAGCAGGTGACCCGGTCACCGCCGACGCCCACCACACGCTTGATGTAGTCGGACTCGGCCGGGGCGGCCAGTCCGGCCGCCGCGGCCGCCTTGCGGAGCACTCCGGTCACAGGGTTCCCCGAGGGCTTCTCGCCGAGAAAGGAACCCGTTCCGTCGAACACCACAACGTCGCCGCGGCGCGGATCGTCCCCGAAACGGTATGCGAGCTTGTTCACCAGGACCCGGTCCCCGGGCCGCAGGGTGTTCTCCATCGAGCCGCTGGGGATCAGGAACGGCTGGACCACCCACCCGCTCACCAGCAGGACCAGCACGGCGCTGAAGGCCGTGACCACTCCCGCCCGCCGCCATGGCCCGCCTCCGGTCAGCCACCCGAGCGCACGCCGGCCGGGCCGGGGCGCGGCGGCGGTCTCTTCCGCGGCGTCGCCCGGCGCATGCGAAGAGCGCGACCGCTCCTCGTGCTCCGTCGAGGAGCAGGAGGAGCGGTCGCGCTCCGCGAGCTGTCCTTGGGTGTCCATCGGGCCAGAGCCTATCCGCCCCGGCCGGAGGATCCGGCGGTAGCTCAGTAGTCGCGCAAAACTCAGTTCTCGCGCTTTTCCTTGATCTTGGCGGCCTTGCCGCGGAGGTCGCGGAGGTAGTACAGCTTCGCACGGCGCACATCACCGCGGGTGACGACCTCGATCTTCTCCACGATCGGGGTGTGCACCGGGAAGGTGCGCTCGACGCCGACGCTGAAGCTCACCTTGCGGACGGTGAAGGTCTCGCGCACGCCGGAACCCTGGCGGCGGATGACCACGCCCTTGAACTGCTGCACACGGGAGCGGTTGCCCTCGATGACGCGCACGTGCACGTTGACCGTGTCACCGGGGCGGAAGGTGGGGAGGTCGCTGCGCAGCGACGCGGTGTCGACGGTGTCGAGCAGGTGAGACATGATCGTCTGCTTTCCTCGCTGATGCCACAGGTCATCAGCGGCATATCGGATGTTGATTCGGAGTGCCGCCCTCATCGGGTGGGCGTCGATCCCCCTGTGGCAGGGGCGCCGCGCCCGGACGTACGGCAGCGGCCTATTCTTCCACGGCCCGGTCCGAGCGCCCAAATCCGCCCTCGGGCCGTTCCTCCCAGCCCAGCTCGGCCAGGGTCTTCCGGTCGTGCTTGTCCAGCGCCGCGGGGTCGCAGCGCTCGATCAGATCGGGGCGATTCTCGCTGGTGCGGCGGAACGCCTCGTCCCGCCGCCATCGCGCGATCTTGCCGTGGTGCCCGCTGACCAGCACCTCCGGGATACCGCGGCCGCGCCACTCGGGGGGCTTGGTGTAGACCGGCCCCTCCAGCAGATCGGCCATCGCGCCGGGTGCGAAGGAGTCGTCGCGGTGCGACTCGGCGTTGCCCAGCACTCCGGGCAGCAGCCGGGCGACCGCTTCGGTGATCACCAGGACCGCGGCCTCGCCACCGGCCAGGACGTAGTCGCCGATGGAGACCTCGTGGATCTCCAGGTGCTCGCCGTACTCCTCGATCACCCGGCGGTCGATGCCCTCGTAGCGGGCGGGCGCGAAGATCAGCCAGGGGCGTTCGGACAGCTCCACGGCCAGCGTCTGGGTGAACGGGCGGCCGCTCGGCGTCGGCACCACCAGCACGGGCCTGGCAAGCCCGGCGGCCTCCCCCGACGCGAGGACGGAGTCCAGTGCCTCGCCCCATGGCTCGGGCTTCATCACCATGCCCGGACCGCCGCCGTAGGGGGTGTCGTCCACCGTGTTGTGCCGGTCGTGCGTCCAGGAGCGCAGATCGTGGACGCGGACGTCGAGCTGCCCCCGGGCGCGGGCCTTGCCGACCAGCGAGACGTTCAGCGGCTCCAGGTACTCCGGGAAGATCGTGACGACGTCGAGCCTCATGACGACGCGTCCTCACCCGGCGCGTCCGACGCGGTGTCCGCACGGCTGCTCGCGACCTCGGCCTCGGCGTCGTTCAGCAGCCCCCGCGGCGGGTCGATCACCGCGCGCTGTGCCTCGAGGTCGATCTCCGGCACCACCTCGGAGACGAACGGGATCATCACCTCGCCGCCGTCCGGGCGCCGGACGATCAGCAGGTCGTGGTACGGAAGATGGGAGATCTCGGAGATCCGGCCGACCTCGGTCCCGTCCACGGTGACCACATCGAGGTCGATCAGCTGGTGGTCGTAGAACTCCTCGGGATCCTCGGGGACTTCCTCGGGGTCGATCTCCGCGATCAGCAGGATGTTGCGCAGCCCCTCCGCGCCCGTACGGTCCCGGATACCCTCGAAGCGCAGCAGCAGCCGGCCGCTGTGGACCCGGCCGGTCTCGATGGTCAGCGGCCCGGCCGAGGCGGGTTCGGTGGCCAGCACGGCGCCGGGGGCGAGCCTCAGCTCCGGCTCGTCCGTCCGTACCTCCACGGTGACCTCACCCTTGATGCCATGGGCCCGGCCGATCCTCGCCACAACCAACTGCACGTGTCCGATGTCCCTTCACACACACGGGCCGGGGACGGCCCATGGCCCTCCCCGGCCCGTGCCGGTGCTCTCTTTGATCGCCTCAGCGGATCTGGTCCACGTCGACGAGGTCGACGCGGATCCCACGGCCGCCGATGGCGCCCACGACGGTCCGCAGGGCACGCGCGGTCCGGCCGTTGCGGCCGATCACCTTGCCGAGGTCATCGGGGTGCACCCGGACCTCCAGCACGCGCCCGCGACGCAGGTTGCGCGAGGCGACCTGCACGTCGTCGGGGTTGTCGACGATGCCCTTCACCAGGTGCTCGAGGGCTTCCTCGAGCATCCTCAGGCCTCGGTCGACGCGGTGGACTCAGCGGCCTCGGCCGCCTCGTCCGACTTCTTCTCCGACTTCTTCGCCTTCTGGGTGATGGCCTCACCCTTCGGCTCGTCACCGGCGTCCTTGGCGGCGGCCTCGAACAGGGCGCGCTTGTCGGCCTTCGGCTCGGCGACCTTCATCGGAGCCGGGGCGGGCAGACCCTTGAACTTCTGCCAGTCGCCGGTGACCTTCAGGATGGCCAGCACCGGCTCGGTCGGCTGCGCGCCGACCTTCAGCCAGTACTGCGCACGCTCCGAGTCGACCTCGATGCGCGACGGGTTCTGCACCGGGTGGTACAGACCGATCTCCTCGATGGCCCGGCCGTCACGGCGGGTACGGGAGTCGGCGACAACGATGCGGTAGTGAGGCGAACGGATCTTGCCCAGACGCTTCAGCTTGATCTTGACTGCCACGGGAGTGGTGTCTCCTGGTCTTGACGTGGTTGAGCACGCGAAGTGCCACGTGGGGTGGTGGTACCCGAGTGCCCGATGGACGCGCCAGCCGGAGGAGAGAGGGTTCCTGGTCGACTGTCGAGTACAGCGGACCATTGTGCCACACCGCCGCCGGTCAGCCGACCGCGGCCACCGCCTCGGGGATACGGAACGGCTTGCCGCAGCCACCGCACATGATCGGCGCCTGCGCCAGCACCGACGGAACGACGCGGACGTTCCGCCCGCAGTCGCAGACGGCCTTGACCCGGACGCCGCCGCCGGAGGAGCCGTGCCGCGCGGCGGGCCCGCGGAAGGTCCGGGAGGTGTCGGCGGTGGTCGCGACGCTGTGCGCCTTGAGGGCGCGCTGAAGTCTCTCGATGGTGGTCCGGTAGCGCTTTCTCGCCTCGGGGCTGAGGGTGACCAGTGAGAAGCCACTGCTGGGATGCGGCTCCTCGGGATGGTCCAGCCCGAGCTCCTCGGCGATCGCCAGGAACCGGCGGTTGTGGTAGCGGCCGGCGCGCGAGGTGTCACGGACACCGCGGGCAGCGGCGATGCCATGGACGGCCTCGTGCAGCAGCCGTTCGAAGGAGAGCTCGGCGCCACATGCGGACGACGACTCTCCGATCAGCGATTCGGGCGCGGCGAGATCCGGCAGCTCGGGGTGGTGCCGTTGAATGTCGGCCCACGCCTGCGCCAGTTCTGCGGCGAGAACAGGTGGTGTCGTGCTCACGTCGTGCTAACGAGCAGGAGCGGCCCGGTGTTCCGATTCCGGGGCATCCCAAATAATTTGCACGTACCAGTCAGTTCACACTGATGTGCCGCGACGAGGGCGGGTGCGCCGATGTACGGAGGAGCCGCCCACCGCGCATCAACCCGGTACGTACCGGTTCAGCGGTCCCGCCCGGTCTCAGTAGGCCCGCGCGACGTAGGCGACGTTACCCGGCGCGTCGTCCGCGTCCGGCACCGACCCGTCCCCGGCGACCAGACAGCGTACGGACACCGCCTGCGCGGCGAGCGCCGCCTCGCCCTCCGGCCCCAGGTCGGCCCACCGGATCCGGGCCCAGCCGCCCGAGACCGCGGCCTCCGCCGCCTCGGCGACCGTCGCCACGTCCGTGGTCCGTGCCGTACGGCGGTCCCGCGCCTGGCGCAGCAGCAGCGCCTGGTCCTCCTCGAGCATGCCCGGCACCAGCTCGGGCAGCCGATCGACGGGCACCGGCTCCTTGCCGCCCGGGATCCGGCGCGCGAGCGTCGCGGTGCCGCTCTCCAGGTCCCGCGGGCCGATCTCGACCCGGACCGGCACCCCCTTGAGCTCCCAGTCCACCGCGCGGCGGCCGAACGGGGTGTCCGTGCGGTCGTCGACCCGTACCCGCACCCCGGCCGCCGTCAGCCGGTCGCCGATCTCCCGGACCCGGGCGACCACCGTGTCATCGCCCTTGACGGCCATCACGACGGCCTGCACCGGGGCCAGCCGGGGCGGGATCCGCAGTCCGTGGTCGTCGCCGTGCATCATCACCAGCGCGCCGATCATGCGGGTGGTGCTGCCCCAGGAGGTCTGCCACACCAGCTCCTGCTCGCCGTCCCGGGACAGATAGCTGGTGTTGAAGGCGCGGGAGAAGTTCTGGCCGAGCTCATGGCTGGTGCCCAGTTGCAGCGCCTTGCCGTCGCCCATCATCCCTTCCAGGGTGAGGGTGTTGAGCGCCCCGGCGAACCGCTCCGCGGCGGTCTTCCGGCCCAGCACGACATCCATGGCGAGCACGTTCTCCATGAAGTCGGCGTAGACATGGCGGTGGATACGGGCCGCGAAGTCCCGGGCGTCCTCGTAGGTGGCGTGGGCGGTGTGGCCCTCCTGCCAGAGGAACTCGGTCGTCCGCAGGAACAGCCGCGGCCGCAGCTCCCAACGCACCACATTGGCCCACTGGTTGATCAGCAGCGGCAGATCGCGGTAGCTCTGCACCCACTTGGAGAAGTACTCGTTGACGATCGTCTCGGAGGTGGGCCGGACGACGACCGGCTCCTCCAGCTCCTTGCCGCCGCCGTGGGTGACGACCGCGAGCTCGGGCGCGAACCCCTCGACGTGATCGGCTTCCTTCGTCAGGTACGACTGCGGGATGAAGAGCGGGAAGTACGCGTTCTGCGTGCCGGTGGCCTTGATCCGGGCGCCCATGTCCGCCTGCATCCGCTCCCACAGCCCGTACCCGTACGGTCGGATGACCATGGTGCCGCGCACCGGGCCGTTGTCGGCCAGCTCGGCCTTGTTGATCACGTCCTGGTACCAGCGGGGGAAGTCCTCCGCCCGCGGGGTGAGCACGGGAGCTTTCGCCATGGCGCCGATCGTACGGCGGCGGCGCACAGAACCGTGAATCGCGCCGGAGGGATCCGGCTCAAGCAAAAAAGGGCCGGGCCGGAGCGAACGGCGTTTCCGGGGGCGGCCCCGGGAGCAGGGCGGACGCACAGGGGTGCGGGGGCGCACAAAGGGGGCACGCAAGCACGGCCGTGAAACCTCTGGACGCGGGCACGGATGGGGAGTTACCTGGCATACAGGGGTGGGACGCCACAGCGCACGACGGCGGATGGAAACCGGATCTGACGACGGCATGTGCTCTTCGCTGATTGGGGCCCTTTCGATGACATCTACGCTCGTCCGGCGGCACCGCCCGCACCCCTCCTCGTCGCACACCGCGGATCCCGGCACCCGCACCCGCGACTGGGCGGAGATCCAGGAGCGGATGCTGGTGCCGTTGTACGAGGCCGTGTACGCACGGCTGGACGTCGGCGCCGGGACCCGGCTGCTGGGCCTGGGCTGCGGTTCCGGCCTCGCCCTGCTCATGGCGGCCGCGCGCGGCGCCGCGGTCTGCGGGACCGACGGCGACCGGAGCCGGCTGGACCTGGCCCGGGAGCGGCTGACAGCCGCGGGCGGACCGAGCGGCCAGGACGCGCCCCCGGCACGGCTGGGACTCCGCGGCCCGGAGAGCGCCTGGGTGCGGGAGGCGGCGGAGGCGGCGCCGGACGCGCGGGCGACGGCGGGGTTCACCGTCGTGACCGCCTTCGAGCCACTGCCCGCCCTGGGGACGGCCGCCGGGGACGCGATGGCCGCCGCGGTGTCCGCGCTCCGCGCGGCGACGGCGCTCACCGAACGCGGCGGCGCCGTGGTGCTGGCCGGCTGGGGCCCGCCGGAGCGGTGCGCCACCTCGTCCGTACTACGGGTGGGCGCACGGCTCGCCGACCCGATGTGCGCCCCGGCCCGCTGGCGGCCGTGCGGCCGGGACGACCTGGAGCGGCTGGCGGAGCGCGCCGGACTGCGGCCCGACGGCTCGGGCCGGGTGGCCTGCCCGTTCGGATACGCGGACATGGACAGCGCGGTGCGCGGGCTGCTGTCGACCGGGCTGTTCGACGCGGCGGAGCGGGCCACGGACCCGACACAGGTCGCCAAGGAGATCGCCGAGGCGCTGCATCCGCATCAGCGGGCGGACGGCACGGTGTGGATGCCGAATGTCTTCCGCTATCTGATCGCTCGCGTCTGAATCGCTCGCGTCTGATCACGCGCAGCCGGCCGACGGGGTGCGCCGGGCCCCTGATGTCCACGCGGGGGCCCGGTGCCGCGGCGGCTCGCCGCCCCGGGGGATTCAGCCCATGAACTTCTTGAACTCGTCGGGGAGTTCGAAGTCCTGGCCGCCCTGGCCGCCCGGCATGCCGAAGGCGCCGCCCTGCTGGCCCGCCTGTTCGCGGCGCGCCGCGGCCGCCTGCTCATCGGCCTTGCGCTTCATGGGGTTGCCGCTGCGCTGCTTCCCCTTGGCCTTCTTCTGCTGCTTGCCCTTGCGCTTCTGATTGCCGCCCATGCCCGGCATGCCCGGCATCCCGGGCATCCCCGGCATGCCGCCCTGGGCCATCTTGGACATCATCTTGCGGGCCTCGAAGAACCGCTCCACCAGGTTCTTCACCGCGCTCACCTCAACACCCGAACCGCGCGCGATACGGGCGCGGCGCGAGCCGTTGATGATGTTCGGGTCCTGGCGCTCGCCGGGCGTCATCGACTTGATGATGGCCGCGGTGCGGTCCACGTCCCGCTCGTCCAGGTTGTTGATCTGCTCCTTCATCTGGCCCATGCCCGGCAGCATCCCGAGCAGCTTGGAGATGGAGCCCATCTTGCGGACCTGCTCCATCTGGGCCAGGAAGTCGTCGAGCGTGAACTCCTTCGGCCCCTTCGCCAGCTTGGCCGCCATCTTCTCGGCCTCTTGCTGGCTGAAGGTCTGCTCGGCCTTCTCGATCAGGCTGAGCATGTCGCCCATGCCGAGGATGCGGGACGCCATACGGTCCGGGTGGAACGCGTCGAAGTCGTCCAGCTTCTCGCCGTTGGAGGCGAACATGATCTGGCGGCCGGTGACATGCGCGATGGACAGCGCGGCACCGCCGCGCGCGTCGCCGTCCAGCTTGGAGAGGACGACACCGTCGAAGCCGACGCCGTCGCGGAACGCCTCGGCGGTGTTGACCGCGTCCTGACCGATCATCGCGTCGACGACGAACAGGACCTCGTCCGGGCGGACCGCGTCGCGGATGTCCGCCGCCTGCTGCATCAGCTCCTGGTCGATACCGAGACGGCCGGCGGTGTCGACGATCACGACGTCGTGCTGCTTGGTGCGCGCGAACTCGACCGAGTCCTTGGCCACCTTGACCGGGTCACCCACACCGTTGCCCGGTTCCGGGGCGAAGACCGCGACCTCGGCACGCTCGGCGACGACCGCGAGCTGGTTGACGGCGTTGGGGCGCTGGAGGTCACAGGCGACCAGCAGCGGGGCGTGGCCCTGCCCCTTCAGCCAGCGGCCGAGCTTGCCGGCGAGCGTGGTCTTACCGGCGCCCTGGAGACCCGCCAGCATGATCACGGTCGGCGGCTGCTTGGCGAAGCGGAGGCGGCGGGTCTCGCCACCGAGGATGCCGATCAGCTCCTCGTTGACGATCTTGATGACCTGCTGGGCGGGGTTCAGCGCCTGGGAGACCTCGGCGCCCAGCGCCCTTTCCTTGATCTGCTTGATGAAGGCCCGGACAACGGGAAGCGCGACGTCCGCCTCGAGCAGGGCGATACGGATCTCGCGCGCCGTGGCGTCGATGTCCGCCTCGGAGAGGCGGCCCTTGCCCCGGAGGTTCTTGAAAGTCGCTGCGAGGCGATCGGAGAGGGTATCGAACACGGTGGTCGCGAATCCTTCGGTCGGCTGTCGGGTCGGCGGTCGGCCTCCAAGGGTATCCGCCCGGCGCGCGAACGGTCTGCCCCCGGGCCGTGGCCGTCAGCGGCGCCCTCGGGACCGCTACGCCAGCGCCCGCTGGACCTCCCGGGCCACCTCCGCCGCGCGCATGGGCTGCAACGGCGCTCCGGCCGTATCGGTGACGTAGAACGCGTCCACCGCATTGGCACCCAGCGTGCTGACATGGGCACTGCGCACCGTCACCCCGGCCGCCTCCAGGGCGCGGCCGATCCGGTGCAGCAGGCCGGGCGCGTCCTGGGCGCGGACCTCGATCACCGTGGCGAGCTGGGAGCTGCCGGGCGCGATCGTCACGCGCGGTGGCGGGGCGTGCACACCGCGGCGGCGTGGGTACTTGCGGTACGCGGCCTCGCGCTCGGCGAGCCGGGCGACGATGTCCAGCGAACCGTCCAGGGCCCGCATCAGGTCGTTGCGCAGCCGGGCGGCCTGTGGCAGCGAACCGTACTCGGCCGCCACCCGCCAGCTCAGCAGCAGCACGTCACCGCCCCGGTGCGGGCCGTCCGCCACGGGCCCGCCCGTGCCGTCCAGCTCCGGCGGCAGCTCCACGGCCCGCAGATCCGCCGCACGCACGGTGAGCCGGTGCAGGGCCAGCACCCCGGCCGCCGTGGCCAGCACCCCGGGCTGGTCAGGTACGGCGATCAGCAGCTCGACACCGATCGGCTCCGGTTCCGGCTGATCACCCGCGCCGGCGGTGTCGGCCGGCTCCGCGGCGCCCGCCCCGTCCGGCGGCAGTGCCTCGGACCGGGCGTGCAGGGCGAGCACCGGGCCTCCGGTGCGCCATGCCTCGATCGCCAGCCGCTCCTGCTCGGCCGTGGTCTCCTGCGGTGCGGACTGGTCCGCCGCCGGCTCACCCGCGAGGACCGCCGCGACCCGTTTGACCAGGTCGGCGACGAGCGAGCCGCGCCAGGCGCTCCACGCCGCGGGGCCGGTGGCCAGCGCGTCCGCCTCGGTCAGGGCGTGCAGCAGCTCCAGGGTGACGGGGCCGCCGACGGCGTCGGCGACCGAACGCACCGTGGCCGGGTCGTCCAGGTCACGGCGGGTGGCGGTCTCGACGAGCAGCAGATGGTGGCGGACCAGGGTGGCCAGGACGATGACATCGGCGCGGTCGAAGCCGATGCGGGCGGCCACGTCCCGCGCGATGGTCTCCCCGGCCACCGAGTGGTCGCCGGGCCAGCCCTTGCCGATGTCGTGCAGCAGCGCGGCGACCAGCAGCAGATCGGGGCGGCCGACCCGGCGGCTGAGCGCGCTGGCCCGGACGGCCGTCTCGACGAGATGACGGTCGACGGTCCAGCGGTGCACGGGGTTGCGCTGCGGGCGGCAGCGCACCCGCTCCCAGTCCGGCAGCAGCCGGGTGATCAGGCCCTCGGCCTCCAGCGCCTCCCAGACCGCGACCGTGGACTCGCCCGCGCCCAGCAGTGTGACCAGCTGCTCCCGGGCCTCGGGCGGCCACGGCACCGGCAGCGGACGCGCGGCGGCGGCCAGCCGCCGTACGGCGTGCAGCGAGAGCGGCAGCCCGGCCTGGGCGGCGGCCGCGGCGGCCCGCAGGGGGAGCACGGGGTCGCGCTCGGGGCGCGCGGTGAGGGCGAGCACTACCTCGCCGTCCTGTTCGACGACGCCTTCGGCGAGCGGGCTGCGCTCCCCCGTGTCCGCGGCCGTACCGGCGGCCCGGCCGCCGCGTCCGCCGAGGAGTCCGCGCAGCCGGGGCCGGGGCGCGGACCGGGCGCGCAGCACCCGCTCGACCTCGCGCCAGGTGACATCACCGGCGTAGGAGACGGTCCGTGCCGACTCGTAGACCTGGCGCAGCAGCGTGTCGGCGTCGAGCAGTCCGAGGGCGGCCGCGACCTGGTCCTGTTCCTGGAGGGCGAGCCGGTCGGTGGCACGGCCGGTGGACAGATGGAGGGCGTCACGAGCGTCCAGCAGCCGCCGCCGGGCGTCGGCGAGGCCCTCCCGGGGGGCGTCGGCGAGCCAGGAGGCGGCGATGGCGCGCAGCGCGGTGGCGTCGCGCAGTCCGCCGCGCGCCTCCTTCAGATCGGGCTCGAGCAGGAATTGCAGCTCGCCGTGGCGCTGGGCGCGCTCCTGGCACAGCTCGTGCAGTTCGGGCAGCCGCTTCGGGGCCTGGGCCCGCCAGTCGGCCAGGACGGCGGTACGCAGTCCCGAGGTGAGTGCCGGGTCGCCCGCGATGTGCCGGGCGTCGAGCAGTCCGAGCTGGACCTTGAGGTCCTCGCCGGAGGTCCGCCGGGCCTCGTCGGGGGTGCGGACGGAGTGGTCGAGGGCCAGCCCCATGTCCCAGACCGGGTACCAGACCTGGTCGGCGAGGGCGGCGAGGGCGCCGCGGTCCGCGGAGCCGTCGTGGAGCAGCAGCACATCGAGATCGCTGCGCGGGGACAGTTCACCGCGTCCGTAGCCGCCGACGGCGACCAGTGAGACGCCCGCTCCGACCCCGGCGGTCCGGGCTCCCGAGGTGAGCAGCGCGGCCAGCCACTGGTCGGTGAGTTCGGCCAGGGCGCTACGGCGCGGCGGCCCGGACCGCGACTCCTCCTGGAGGAGTCGCAGCCGGGCCGCCGCGTAGCCGCCTGGCACCGAGCCGCCCGTCCCGGTCGTGTTCTCGACGGTGCCGGTGGTGTTCCCGGCCCGGTCCGTCGTGGTCTCGACGCTGTCCGTCAACTCGGCTCCCTGTGCGCTGGCGTCCGGTCGGTGTGGGCCCTGAGAGGGTCCGGGGCCCTCAGAGGGCGTCCGGGCCGCGTTCTCCGGTGCGGACCCGGATCGCGGTCTCGACGGGGACGCTCCACACCTTTCCGTCCCCGATCTTTCCGGTGCGGGCGGCCTTGACCACGACCTCGATGAGGTCGTCGGCGTCCTCGTCCTCGGCCAGCACCTCGATGCGGACCTTGGGCACCAGGTCGACGGTGTACTCCGCGCCCCGGTAGACCTCGGTGTGGCCGCGCTGGCGTCCGTAGCCGCTGGCCTCGGTGACGGTCAGGCCCTGGACGCCGAACGCCTGGAGCGCTTCCTTGATCTCGTCGAGCCGGTGCGGCTTGACCACTGCGGTGATGAGCTTCACGCGTCCACCTTCTTGTCCTGCGGCTTCGTGTCCTGCGCCGTGCCGGCGCCGGTTGTGGAGTGGCTGGCGGCGGGCACCGTACTGCGGGGCGAGCCGCCGACTCCGCTGAAGTCGTAGGCGGTCTCGGCGTGGAACGCCTGGTCGATGCCGCTGACCTCGTCGTCCTCGTCAGCCCGGAATCCCATGGTCGCGTGGATGAGCTTGGCGATGATGTACGAGGCGACGAACGAGTAGCCGAGCACGGTGAAGGCACCCAGGGCCTGCTTGCCCAGCTGCTCCATCCCGCCGACGCCGTCGGTGGCGAGGACGCCGACCAGGAGGGTGCCGACCAGGCCGCCGACCAGGTGGACGCCCACCACGTCCAGCGAGTCGTCGAAGCCCAGCTTGTACTTGAGGCTGACGGCCCAGGAGCAGACGACACCCGCGACGAGGCCGATCACGATCGCGCCCCAGGGGTCGACCGCCGCACCCGAGGGGGTGATGGCGACGAGGCCCGCGACGGCTCCGGAGGCGGCGCCCAGCGTGGTGAACGCGCCGTGCCGGATGCGCTCGTAGGCGAGCCAGCCGAGCATCGCGACGCCGGTGGCGATCTGGGTGTTGAAGGCCATGTTGGCGGCGGTCCCGTTGGCGGCGAGGGCCGAACCGGCGTTGAAGCCGAACCAGCCGAACCACAGCAGACCGGAACCCAGCATCACCAGGGGCAGGCTGTGCGGACGCATCGGGTCCTTCTTGAAGCCGATGCGCTTGCCGAGCACCAGGGCGAGGGCGAGTCCGGCGGCGCCCGCGTTGATGTGGACCGCCGTGCCGCCCGCGAAGTCGATGACCTCCTTCTTGAACAGCCAGCCGTCGGCCTGCCACACCCAGTGGGCGACCGGGAAGTAGACCACGGTGACCCACACGGTGATGAACAGCGTCCAGGCGCCGAACTTGACCCGGTCGGCCACGGCGCCGCTGATCAGCGCGGGGGTGATCACCGCGAACATCAGCTGGAAGAGCGCGAAGGCCAGGACCGGCACCGCGTCGGGCTTCTCGCCCCACAGCGACGTCGGGTCGATGCCCTTGAATCCGATGTGGTCGAGATTGCCCAGCAGGCCGCCGCCGATGTCATCGCCGAACGTGAGCGAGTAGCCGAACAGCACCCACAGCAGGGAGACGACGCCCAACGCGATGAAGGACATCATGAGCATGTTGAGGGTGCTTTTCACCCGCACCATGCCACCGTAGAAAAAGGCCAGGCCAGGGGTCATCAGCATCACGAGCGCGGCGCTGATCAATACGAATGCGGTATTTGCGCCATTCAATGTGGACGTCTCCTCGAAGCTACGGCCCGTGCGGGCAGAACATCTGAGTGGGCCGGTTATGCGCCACGAGATTGGCGCAGCACCGTTTCAGTCGATGCCACTCGATGTTTCACGGCAGTGACGAACGGCGCGGGCGTGTTACGCACCGGTGAACTGCCGTCGTCGGGTCCGATCGCTCCGTTACCGTCCGGCCGCCCCGGTGGGCGGCTCAGACGGCCTGGGTGGCGCCCGCTCCCTCGGGGGTGTCCGGCAGCAGGGTCACCAGCCGGTCACTGAGCGCGGCGATCTCCGGCACCTCGCCGAACTGGCGCACCGCGGTGTCCACGGTCTTGCGCAACCGGTTGTTCACCCGCTCCGAGCGGACCCGCTTGGCCAGCGGCAGCGCCTTGTCGGCGATCGCCGCGCATGCCTCGGGCTCCTTCTGGAGGAGGTGGACGGTGGCCATACCGATCAGATTGAGCGCATACGAACGCTGGTGACCGCCGCCCTCGCCGTGGTCGGTCTCCTGGCCGAAGAGCTGTACGGCCTTGCGCATCACCGGGTCGGCGAGCTGTGCGTAGGTGGGGCTGCGCCCGGCCACATAGGCGAGATCGCGGTAGGAGTGGGCGTTCTCCGCGTTGAGCTCGGCCTCGGAGAAGAAGCCGATCCAGTCCGGGTCGCCGTCGCCCGAGGCGCTGTCGGCGAAGGTGTCCTCGGCCATCTTCACGGCGCGGTGGCATTTGCTGGGCTGGCCCATATTGGCGTACGCGCGGGCCTCCATCGCATACAGCATGGCCTGGGTGCGCGGGGTGGCGCTCTCCCGGCTGCCGTACTGCGCGAGGTGGATCAGCTCCAGGGCGTCGTCGGGCCGTCCGACGTGGATCATCTGGCGGCTCATGCTGGAGAGGATGTACGAGCCGAGCGGGCGGTCCCCGGACTCCTTGGCGGCGTGCAGCGCGAGCACGAAGTACTTCTGGGCGGTGGGCTGGAGCCCGATGTCGTAGCTCATCCACCCGGCCAGCTCGGCCAGCTCCCCGGCGACCTTGAACAGCCGCTTGGACACCGCTTCCGGATGCGACTCCTGCAACAGATCAGTGACCTCGTGCAGCTGGCCGACCACCGCCTTGCGCCGCAGCCCGCCACCGCACTGGGCGTCCCAGGCACGGAACATCTTGATCGTGGCCTCCAGCAGCTCGAGCTCCGGCTCGGAGAGCCGGGAGACGCGCCGTGAGCGCCCCTTGTCCGCCAGGTGCGCCCCACCGGCCGATCCGGCGGGCGAGGGCACCAGCCAGCGCTGCATCGGCTCGATGAGGGAGGGGCCCGCCGAGAGCGCGAGCGAGGTGCCGAGGAAACCGCGCCGGGCGAGCATCAGATCGCTGCGGGAGAACTCACCGATCAGCGCGACCGTCTCGGGCCCGGCCCAGGGAAGGTCCACCCCGGACACGGACGGTGACCGGTGGGCGGCGCGCAGACCGAGGTCCTCGATGCCCACGACACAGCCGAAGCGCTCGGAGAACAACTCGGAGAGGATCTGCGGAATCGGCTCGCGCGGCTGCTCGCCGTCGAGCCAGCGGCGCACCCGCGAGGTGTCGGTGCTGATGTGATGAGCACCTAACTGGCGTGCTCTGCGGTTGACTTGGCGCGCCAGCTCCCCCTTCGACCAGCCGCTGCGTACGAACCACGACCCCAACTGCGCGTTGGAGCGCTTCTCAGCACCGCCGCCGCTGTCGCCCACTGGAAGGCCCCCATCCCACATGTCTTCCCGAACCGCCACCAGAATGCCTTCTGTCACGGTCAGTTGTCCCCTCGATACGGCGCATCAACCGTCGGGGACGCAAAACGCTTCATGCCTCTGGCATGTACCGATCCGCACTCAGCCCATGCTCGGGCGGTGCTCCACCGAGCACCGGGGCCCAGGGTTCATGCACTCAAAGTAATCCTACGATCACGCCTCCGGCGAGGCGGTTCCCGAAAACGCCACCATTCGCCACCCCTTCGAATGAACCCCTTTGCCGATTCGCACGATTCACTTGACACCGGGACGGCCGGAGACGGTGAAGGGGTGTGCACCGGGGCGCATGAGTCGCACCACACCACCCCCGTCACATCGGAGCGCACTGTCGTCGCGCCACTGTCGGCGACGGAGCGTCATCACCGCGCTCCGGCTCGTAACCATCGAGAGCGCGACCCGTTGGAGGGGGCATGGGCTTCACGATCGGCGGCATCCGGGACATGCGGTCCGGCTCACGGCGCCGCGGCCGTACGTCCGAGTCCACGACGGTGGCGGAGTACACCGGCCTGTGGGGCTGGGACGTGGTGCCGGGCGCACGCGCGGCGCGGGGTACGAGTGGCAGCAGAAACGAATGTTCATGCGGGGCGGACGACTGTGCCTCCCCCGGCACCCATCCGCTCTCCTTCGCCTCCCCCGTCCCGGCGGGCGCGCCGCTCGACGCCGCCGCGGCGGCGTGGGAGGAGGTTCCCGGGGCCGCCGTACTGCTGCCGGTGGGCCGCGCGTTCGACGTGCTGGAGGTGTCGGAGTACGCGGGGCGCCACGCCCTGGTGCGGCTGGAGCGGATGGGGCTGCCGCTGGGCCCGGTGGCCGTCACCCCGCACGGCCGCGCCCAGTTCTTCGTGGCCCCCGGCGCCGCCGGTGAACTCCCCGAGCTGCTCTACCGGATGGGCTGGGACGACGCCGATCTGGATCTGCGCTGTCTGGGGCCGGGCGACCACATCACCGCACCCCCCTCCGACTTCGGCGGCCTCGGGCCGGTCCGCTGGCTGCGGCCGCCGGCCCTGGACACCGCGGGCTGCCCGCCGCACGCCCGGCTGGTGCTGGGCACGCTCGCCTATCTGAGCCATCGCGCGGGTGCCTGAGCCGTCCCTCCCGGCTCCGGCACCCGGGCCCCATGAGCGCGGGGCGGGCCGGATCTCTCCGGTCCGCCCCGCGCTCAGGGGAACCTCTCGGCGGTGTCACCCGGCCGTCGGCCCACCGCTCAGTCGCCGATCAGCGCGTCGACGAACGCCTCCGGCTCGAACGGCGCGAGATCGTCCGCGCCCTCGCCCAGGCCCACCAGCTTGACCGGTACGCCCAGCTCGCGCTGGACCGCGACCACGATGCCGCCCTTGGCGGTGCCGTCCAGCTTGGTCAGCACGATGCCGGTGATGTCCACGACCTCAGCGAACACCCGCGCCTGCACCAGGCCGTTCTGCCCGGTGGTGGCGTCGAGCACGAGCAGCACCTCGTCCACCGCGCCGTGCTTCTCCACGACCCGCTTGACCTTGCCCAGCTCGTCCATGAGACCGGTCTTGGTGTGCAGCCGGCCCGCGGTGTCGATCAGGACGACGTCCGCGGTCTCGGCGATGCCTTCCTTCACGGCGTCGAAGGCGACCGACGCCGGGTCGCCGGCCTCGGGCCCCCGGACGGTCCGGGCGCCGACCCGCTCGCCCCAGGTCTGGAGCTGATCGGCGGCGGCCGCGCGGAAGGTGTCGGCGGCGCCCAGCACGACCGACTTGCCGTCGGCGACCAGCACCCGCGCCAGCTTGCCGGTGGTGGTGGTCTTGCCGGTGCCGTTGACGCCGACGACCATGACGACGCCCGGCTTCTCCTCGCCGTTCGCCCCCACACCGCTCTCGGTGTGCACACTGCGGTCGGCCTCGGTTCCGATGAGGTGGAGCAGCTCCTCGCGCAGCAGACCGCGCAGCTCCTCGGGGGTACGGGTGCCGAGCACCTTGACGCGCTCACGCAGCCGCTCGACCAGCTCCTGCGTCGGGGCGACACCGACGTCGGCGGTCAGCAGGGTGTCCTCGATCTCCTCCCAGGTCTCGTCGTCGAGGTGCTCCCGGGACAGCAGCGTCAGCAGCCCCTTGCCCAGCGTGTTCTGGGAGCGGGACAGCCGGGCGCGCAGCCGGACCAGCCGTCCGGCGGTCGGCTCCGGAACCTCGACCGGCGGGACCTCGGGCACGGCGGGCGCGGGCGCCTCCGCCGTCGCGGCCGGGGCGCCGGACCCCGGCAGGTCCACCTCCTCGATGGTCCTGCGCGGTTCCTCGCGCGGGGTTTCGGCCTCCTCGCCGACATGTGGTTCGGCGGGCGGCGCGGTGACGGACGGGCTGCTCGGCGGGGCCGTGGGCAGCCGCTTCTTCTTGCGGCTGGTGACCACGAACCCGCTGATCGCGACGACCGCGACCACAGCGATGACTACGGCAAGGATGACGAATTCCATAACGCACCCAGTATCAGCCACGAGCCCGAGAAGTCATTCGCCGCCGAGCCCGGCTTCCCGGGCGCGTACGATCGCCTGCGCGCGATCACGCACCTGGAGCTTGGCGAAAATGGACCCGACGTGATTGCGCACGGTCTTGTCCGTGACCACCAGCCGCTGGGCGATCTGGCGGTAGCCGAGGCCGCGCGCCAGCAGATCCAGGACCTCGCGCTCGCGGGCGGTGAGGGTGGGGAACGCCTCCTTCGCGGACGCCGAGGCGGAGGCGCCGAGCAGCACCCCGAGCCGCTCTGCCATCCGCGGGCTGAACACCGCGCCGCCGCGCGCGACGATATGCAGCGCCCTGAGGATCTCGTCACGCCCCGCGCCCTTGAGGAGATACCCCCGCGCCCCGGCGCGCACAGCGGCCAGCAGGCTGTCGTCGTCCTCGGACATCGTCATGACCATGACCCGCATCTCGGGACGGCCGCACAGGATCCGCCGCGTCGCCTCCAACCCGGACCGCCCGGGCAGCCCGAGATCCATGACCACCAGATCGGGCCCGGTCCGCACCGCCTCGGCGACGGCCTCGTCGGCGCAGTCCGCCTGCCCGACGACGCTGAACGCGTGGTCGAGATTCACGGCCGCGGCCAGCCCCTCCCGGAACAGCGGATGATCATCCACCAGCAGAACCCGCCACTGCGCCCGCTCCGCATCAGGTGTCACCGTCCCGGCGTCCTCTCTCCGCGTGGTACGGACTCATGGGCCGCCCCGGGCCCCCGCCCCGGTGGTGCCGCTCCGGGCGGAGCGGGTGGCTTGGGCGGGGGCGTGGCCGGGCTGCCGCAGGTTTCGTGGCCCGTCGTCTTCTTGCGGTGGGCCTCGGGGTTGCCGTGTTCCCCCGGACCGGCCAGCGGGAGCACCGCGTGCACCACCGTGCCCGTGGCCGAGCCGGTGACCGTGCAGGAGCCGCCGATCTCCTCGGCTCGTTCGGCCACCGAGGCGAGCCCGACGCCGGGGACCGCGGTCTCGCGCAGACCGCTGCCGTCGTCGGTGACCTTGACCTGGAGGGTGTCCGGGCCCGCGGTCAGTTCGATGTGCACCTGGCGCGCCCGCGCGTGCCGTACCGCGTTGGTGAGCGATTCCGCGGCGATGCGGTAGGCGGCGGTCTCGACGCCGGGCGCCAGCGGCGGCAGGGCGAGCGGGCGGCTGGCCACGCTGACCCGCAGTCCGTCGATGCCCAGCCGGTGGCCCAGGTCCCGTACCGCACCGGCCAGTCCGCGGTCGGCCAGCGCGGCGGGGGCCAGTCCGGAGGTGATCCGGCGTACCTCGACCAGGGCCTCGGCGAGCGTCTCGGCGGCCTCGCACAGCTGGGCGCGGGCGGGGTGGCCGGGGGCGCAGGAGGTATGGGCGATGTCCAGGCGCAGCCGTACGGCGGCCAGTTGGGGGCCGAGGCCGTCGTGGATCTCACGGCGCAGCCGTCGGCGCTCCTGTTCGCGGGCGAGCACCAGCCGTTCCCGGGCCGCCTGGGCCTCCTCGGCCAGGCGCAGCGCGGCGAGCGCGGGGGCGGCCTGGTCGGCGAGGAGGGAGAGCAGCCCGCTGTCGCGTTCGGCGGGGGTGCCCGAGGCGTCGCGGGAGACTTCGAGGCGGCCGACGGGGCGGCCGTGGTGGCGCAGCACGAACGTCTGGACCGGGCCGGTGAGCGGCGCTCCGGCGGCGGCCAGCCGCCGTGGCCCGGCGCGGGTGTCGACGCTGACGGCGGCGCCGGAGACGCCGAGGTCCTCCACCGCGCTGCGGCAGATCTGCTGGGGCACCTCGCCCGGGTGCGGAGCCTGTTGGAGGCGTACGGCCAGGGCGCTGACGGCTTCGTGCGGGCGGGCACGCGGACCGTAGAAGGCGCGCTCGACGCGGAGGGTGAGCCAACGGGCGCTGGGCCGCAGGGCCCAGCCCAGTACCAGGGCGCAGCCCGCGGTGAGGGTGGTGGCGCCGCCGCGGACGGAGGGGATGCCGGCCTGGACGGCGACGACGGCGCAGACGACCACGGCGGCCAGGGAGGTGAGGACGAAGGCGCGGGCGAGGCGGTGGCTGGTGGAGCGGTCCAGCCGCCATATGCCGGTGCGGGCGACGCCGAGGCAGATGGCGGCGGCCCAGACCGCGCTGCCCACGGTGCGGGCGACGATGGTGGGCATGCCCTCGCCCCACTCGGTGAGCAGGAGCGAGACACAGGCGGGGTAGGCGGCGGCCAGCAGGGCCCAGTCGCGGCGTTCGGCGCCGCGGGAGCCGGCGGCGCGCCAGCACAGGGCGGCGGTCACGGCGACGGCCACGGTGCGCAGCACCCAGGGTTCGGCCTCGGCGTAGGTGCCCAGGTGGTCGAAGGCCCACTGTCCGCAGACGGTGCCGAAGGCGGGGTTGGGGACGGCGCCCACCAGGGGTTCGCTGATGAGCCACAGCACCGCGTAGCCCAGCCAGTAGGCGGAGGCGCCCCCGCTCATGGCCCACCACCGCCATCGCCGCCGGGCCCCGCGCGGGAACAGCCACAGCGGCAGCAGCAGGACGGTCAGCGGGCGGCAGGCCATCTTGGCCGCGGCCAGCAGCAGCGACAGCACGGCTCCGGTGGTGCCGAGGTCGGCGATGCCCAGCAGCTGGGCCACGGCGGAGGGCAGCAGCCACAGGGCCCCGGCCACCAGCAGCACACTGCCGTAGCGCCGGGCGGACCGCTCGGCGAGCAGCAGCACCCCGACGCCGAGGACGGGGATGCCGACGGCGACCCGGGTCAGTACGGCGGCACCGCGCGGGCGCGGGTAGGTCAGGGCGAGCCATTGGTCGTTGACGCGCAGCAGCCCGGCGAGCCAGCCCGCCAGCACCACCACGAACAGCGCCGACACCCCGCCCGCGGCCTGGACGGCCCGGTCCTTGGGCAGTGCGGCCCGCCTCATGTCAGCGGGCGAGCGCTGGGTGCGGCGCACCCGCGCGGGACCGGCCGCCCCTGACCCACAGCGTGACGTACGCGTCGCCGCGGCCGGGGCGGCACTTGTACTCGTCCCACTTGTGTCTGCGGATCCCCTCCCTGCCCGCGCGCTGGCAGGCCCCGCCGGTGTCGAAGTGCCCCGCCTCGCGCCAGGAGGCGCTCCCGGACGCGGTGGCCGGGGAGGCGGCGGCGTTCCACAGGAGGGCTCCTGCGAACAGGCCGAGCGCGATGGTCGCGCGGGTCGGGGAAGGGCGCATGGTCAGTCTCCTTGTTCTCGCCCCCGAGCACTACCCGCCGCCACGGCGCTGAAGTGCGGGGAAACCCCGGCCCACCCGAACCGGTGACCTCCTAGCACCCGCGTTCCGTTCGGGGCGGCGGGAGTTGGGGACGAGCGGGGCTCACCGCACGAACACCAGGACGGCGGCGGCGATGTCCTCCGCCTCCGCGTAGCACAGGCCGATCCGCATCAGCGCGAGCCTGATCGGCTGGGCCGTCCAGATCTCCAGCGAGTCGAGGAAGCCCGCGAGCCGGTGGGCGTACCGGCGGACCATCGCCGTCTCCCGGGAGCTGAGCCGGGTGAGCAGTTTGGCCAGCAGTGCGCCGCCGTGGCGCAGGGCGATCACCACCAGCCGCTGCCGGACCAGCCGGGCGACGGCGGGGTCGGGCTCCCCGGGGGAGCAGAGGAACGCCCGGGCCGCTTCGAGTTCGGTCTCGAGTGCCGCGTCGCCCTCCGGGGTTCCGCTGCCGTTGAGCCGGACCCGGACGACCAGATCGTCGATGTCGGATCCGGTGATGAGATGTGGTTCCCCCGTGCTGATCTTCACGCGCCGCTCCTTGGGTTCCTGGGTGTGTGGGACTCGGCCCGCGGAGCGGGCCGAGTCCCACGATGGGCCGCCCCGCGTCCCAGGCGCATGAGTCATCCGCCCCGGTCTGCCCGCGTGCGGGGGGCGGGCGCAGGTGGCTCGCCCGGCCGCCGCACACCGATGGCTATTTGACGGATCGTCAGCTACGGTCGCACTCCCCGGGGGACCGCCCAGGACGAAGGGGAGATCCGCCATGCCCGTCACGGTCGTACGGCTCAATCTCGTCGATCCCGCCGCCACCCCCGGTTCCCTGTCCGGCCGTTACCGCGCCGCCGTGGAGATGGCGGCCTACGCCGATGAACGGGGCGTCACCACCGTCCAGACCGAGGAGCACCACGGGTCCGCGGACGGCTGGCTGCCCGCGCCCCTGGTGTTCGCGGGCGCCGTGCTGGGCGCGACCCGGCGGATCACGGTGACGGTCTCCGCGCTGATCACCCCGCTGTACGACCCGCTGCGGCTGGCCGAGGACATCGCCGTGCTGGACCTGGTGAGCGGCGGGCGGCTGGTGACGGTGGCGGGGATCGGCTACCGCCCCGAGGAGTACGCGGCACACGGCCGGGACTGGGCGGGGCGCGGTGCGCTCCAGGACGAGGCGCTGGAGACGCTGCTCGCGGCGTGGACGGGCGAGCCTTTCACCCACCGCGGCCGTACGGTGCGGGTGACCCCGCGCCCGTCCACCCGGCCGCATCCGCCGCTGCTGGTGGGCGGCAGCTCCCGGGCCGCGGCGCGCCGGGCGGCCCGGCTGGGTCTGCCGTTCTTCCCCAGCGCCCATCTGCCGGAGCTGGAGGCGTACTACCACGCCCGGCGGGCGGAGTACGGCACCGAGGGCTGGTGTCTGATGCCGCCGGAGCGCACACCGCTGCTGCACGTGGCGGAGGATCCGGACCGGGTCTGGGCGGAGTACGGCCACCATCTGCTGCACGAGGCGAGAACCTACGCGTCCTGGCAGCCGGACGGGATGCGCTCGGCGGTGCGCTCCCGGGCCCGGGACACCGCGGCGCTGCGCGCGGAAGGCGTCTACCGCGTCCTCACGCCCGAGGAGTGCGTGGCGTACGCGGCGGAGGACGGCGGCCGGGCGAGTCTGGTGCTGCATCCGCTGTGCGGCGGGATGCCGGTGGCGGTGGGCCGCCGTTCGCTGCGGCTGTTCGCGGAACGAGTACTGCCCCGCCTCGGGGAATGAGGCGGGGCAGCTCTCCTGTGCGAGGAGCGGGCGGCGGGGGGGTTAGCCCATCTCCTCCAACGCCTTGCCCTTGGTCTCCGGCACCCACTTGAGGATGAACGGGATCGAGAGCAGGGCGAAGGCCGTGTACATCATGTACGTCCCGGAGAGGTTCCAGTCCGACAGGCTCGGGAAGCTGGCGGTGATGGCCCAGTTGGCGATCCACTGGGCGGAGGCGGCGACACCGAGCGCCGCGGCGCGGATCTTGTTCGGGAACATCTCGCCGAGCAGGACCCACACCACCACACCCCACGAGAGGGCGAAGAAGAGCACGAACGCGTGGGCGGCGATCAGGGCCACCACACCCTGGGCGTGCGGCAGCTTGCCGTCCACGAGGCTGGCGGAGAAGGCCCAGGCGACCAGGCCCAGCGAGACCGCCATACCGACCGAACCGATGAGCGCGAGCGGCTTGCGGCCGATCCGGTCGACGAAGATCATCGCGATCACGGTGCCGAGGATGTTGATGATCGACGTGGTGAAGGAGTAGAAGAACGAGCTGCTCGGGTCGACGCCGACGGACTGCCACAGCGTCGAGGAGTAGTAGAACGCCACGTTGATGCCGACGAGCTGCTGGAACACCGACAGCCCGACACCGATCCAGACCACCGGGAGCAGACCGAAGCGGCCGCCCAGCAGGTCCTTGAAGGTCGACTTGTGCTCGCTGCGCATCGCCTGCTCGATCTCGTCGACCCGCACGTCCAGGTCGACCGTCTTGCCCTCGACCTCCCGCAGGACCTCCTTGGCGCGGTCGTTGCGGCCGACGGAGATCAGGAAGCGGGGCGACTCGGGGATGGCGAAGGACAGCAGCCCGTAGAGGACGGCCGGGATGACCATGACGCCGAGCATCCACTGCCACGCCTCGAGGCCGGCGATGGTGCCGCGCTGGTCACCGTCGGCGAGGTTGAGGATGCCCCAGTTGACGAGCTGGGACAGGGCGATGCCGACGACGATCGCCGCCTGCTGGAACGAGGCGAGCCGGCCGCGGTACGCGGGCGGGGCGACCTCGGCGATGTAGGCCGGGCCGATCACGGAGGCCATGCCGATGCCGATACCGCCGAGCACCCGCCACATGGCGAGGTCCCACAGCGAGAACGGCAGCGCCGAGCCGACAGCGCTGACGGTGAACAGGACGGCGGCGATCTGCATGACGCGGATCCGGCCGATGCGGTCGGCTATCCGGCCGGCGGTGGCCGCGCCGATCGCCGAGCCGATCAGGGCGATGGCGACGACCTGGGCGAGGGCCGCGGAACCGATGTCGTACTTGCCGCGGATGGCTTCGACAGCTCCGTTGATCACCGAGCTGTCGTAGCCGAAGAGAAAGCCGCCCATCGCGGCGGCGGCGGTGATGAAGATGACGTGGCCGAGGTGATCCGGATGGGCCTTGCGGCCCTCGGACCTCTGCTGTGCCTGCACGGTGGTGGTCAACGTGAACTCCTGTGGCCCGCCCGGCAACACTGCCGGACGTTGGGGCTGGCTGGCCCTTCCAGCGGAGGCGAGCCGAGAGGTCGGCCACCACTTGAAGGTAAAAGCAACGTTGCAGAGACTATGCCTTCAAGTTTCGAAGTCAATAGGGTGAGACAAAGAAAACCAACCCGCGCGGCGACACACCCTCTGAGCACTTGACTTCAAGTATTGAAGCGGTCACCGCAGGCGCTGGCTGATGACCTTCGACACACCGTCGCCCTGCATCGAAACGCCGTAAAGGGCGTCGGCGACCTCCATCGTCCGCTTCTGGTGCGTGATCACGATCAGCTGGGAGGACTCCTGGAGTTCCTCCATGATCCGGATCAGCCGCTGGAGGTTGGTGTCGTCGAGCGCCGCCTCCACCTCGTCCATCACATAGAACGGGCTCGGCCGCGCCTTGAAGATCGACACCAGCAGCGCCACGGCGGTCAGCGACCGCTCACCGCCGGACAGCAGGGACAGCCGCTTGACCTTCTTGCCCGGCGGTCTGGCCTCCACGTCCACACCCGTGGTCAGCATGTTCTCGGGGTCGGTGAGGATCAGCCGCCCGTCCCCGCCCGGGAACAGCCGGGAGAAGACGCCCTCGAACTCGCGGGCGGTGTCCCGGTACGCCTCGGTGAAGACCTGCTCGACCCGCTCGTCGACCTCCTTCACCACCTGCAACAGATCGGCCCGGGTCTTCTTCAGGTCCTCCAGCTGCTCGCTGAGGAACTGGTGCCGCTCCTCCAGCGCCGCGAACTCCTCCAGCGCCAGCGGATTGACCTTGCCCAGCTGCTGGTACGCGCGCTCGGCGGCCTTGAGCCGCTTCTCCTGCTGCGCCCGGACGTACCGCACCGGCTGGTTGCGGGGGTGTTCGGGGGCCTCCGGCAGCTCCTCGCCCTCGGCGGGCGGGGACGGCGGCACCAGCTGGTCCGGGCCGTACTCGGCGATCAGTCCGGCCGGTTCGACGCCCAGTTCCTCCAGCGCCCTGGACTCCAGCTGCTCGATCCGCAGCCGCTTCTCCGCACCCAGCACCTCGCCCCGGTGCACCGAGTCGGTCAGCTTGTCCAGCTCGCTCTTCAGATCGCGGCCCTGGTTGCGCTCGGCGACCAGCTCACGTTCGCGTTCCGCCTTGGCACGCTCCGCCGCGTCCCGCTCCTCCCCGGCCCGCACCAGCGACACCTCGACATGCGCCAGCAGCTGACGGGCACCGGCCGCCACGGCCGAGGCCACCTCCGCCTCATGGCGCAGCCGGGCACGCCGCTGCTCGGCGCGCGCCCGTGCCTCGCGCTCGGCGCGCGCGCCCCGGTCGAGCGCGTCCGCCCGCCCCGCAAGCCCCTTGACGCGCTCCTCATGGGTACGGACCTGGAGCCGCGCCTCCATCTCGGTCTGCCGGGCGTTGGCCCCGTCCGCCGCGAGACGGTCCCGCACCGAGGTGTCCGGCTCCTCCTCGCCCGGCTCCTCCTCGGCCACCGCCAGCCGCTCGGCGAGCTCCTCGGCCTCCTCGACCGCCCGCTCCAGCGCCTCTTCGGCCCGGGCGGCGGCCGCGGTCATCCGCTCGGCCTCCCCGGCAGCCCCGCGCGCCTGTCCGCCCAGCCGTCCGAGGGACTGCGCGACCTGCGACTTCTCCCGGTCGGCCGCGCTGCGCCGCGCCGCCAGCTCCTCGACCAGGGCCACGCATGCGGTGCGCCGCTCCCCCGCCGCGCGCTGCGCCCCGGCCAGCTCCTCGCACCGTACGGCCAGTTCCTCCAGCTCCGCCGCGGCCTCGTCGACGGACGCCTGCACCTCCAGCAGACTCGGTGCCCCGGCGGCCCCGCCCTGCGCGAAGTGCGCCCCGAGCAGATCGCCCTCGGCGGTCACCGCCGTCAACTCGGGCTTCCGCCCGACCAGTTCCTCGGCGTCCTCCAGGGTGGGCACCACGACCATGCCGTCCAGCAGCCGCCGCAGGGCGGGCAGCAGCGCCTCGGGCCCGCCCACCAGATCCACCACCCGCGGCGGACCGTCGGCATCCCCCGGCCCGGTCCGTGCCCCGGGCACGCTGACCTCGGCACCGGAACCGCCGCCGTGCTCCGCGGGCTGCGGCACCCGTACGACCTCGTCCTGTGCCCCGTCCGCCCCGGACCGCGTCCCGGGCACAACGGGCCCGCCGGACCCGGCCCACCCCGGCGCGGACGGCCCCTGCGGGGCCGGAACCGCCGGAGGGATGCTCGCCCCGCCCGGCGCGGCCGGTCCGTCGCCGGGGGCGTCGCGGCCGTCGCCGGGGGCGTCGCGGCCGTCGCCGGGGGCATCCGCTCCCCGGCCGGGCGCCGCGGAACCCGGTGCGCAGTGCCCTTGCGGGCCCGGGACCGTCGGGTGGCCAGGGCCGGCCGAAGGGGAGAACGCCGCACCCGGGGCCGCCGGACCGGCGCCGGGAAGGGTGGGGTCCGCGGTGGACGGCCCGTGTTCGCGGGGGCCGCCGGCGGGGTCGGCGGCAGGTGTGGTGGGCCCGGGGCGGAAGCCGTCCCGGGCGGGGGCAGGATCCTGGGCCGGGGAGGCGGACGCGGTGGGGGTGTCGCGGGCGGCGGCGAGTGTCGCCCGGTCGGCCGGGGGCGCGGCGGCGCCCAGGAGGAGGGCCGCGCGCCCCGCGTCCTGGGTGCGCAGCAGCCGCAGCGCGTCCGCCGCGGCGGCGGGGTCGGTGACGGCGAGCGCGTCGGCGGCGGCGCCCAGGGCCGCGGCGACCGGGATCTCGAAGCCCGGGGCGACCGTGAGCAGTTCGGCGGCGGGGCCGAGCAGGCCGGTGAGCCGGTCGGAGGCGGCGAGCAGCGCGCCGGTGCCGTCCTTCCTGCGCAGTCCGAGCGCCAGCGCGTCATGCCGGGCCGAGGTCGCCGCGCGCTCTCGCTCGGCGGCCGTGGCGGCCTCGCGGGCCGTGCTCAGGACCGTCTCCGCCTCGGCCAGCTCCCGCTTCGCCGCCTCGTGGCGCTCCGCCAGTTCCGCGTCGCCCGCGTCGAGTCCGTCCACCTCGGCCCGGAGCTGCTCGTACTCCTCCTGCGCGGCGACGGCCCGGGCCTGGGCCTCGTCCCGGGAGGCGGCCAGCCGTTCGATCTCGGCCCGGGCGGAACCGGCCCGGCCGCGGGCCGCGTTCACCTGGCCCTGGAGCCGGGCGAGCCCTTCGCGGCGGTCGGCGATGGCGCGGGCCACGTCCTTGAGCCGGCGCTCCTCCTGGGACAGGGCGCGCTCCAGTTCGGCCCGGTGGGCGACGGTGTCCTCCAGGGCCCGGCTCGCCGCCTCCAGCGCGGCTTCGAGCTCCGCCTCCTGCTCCCGGATGCGGGCCGCCTCCCGCTCCATGTCCTCCGGGTCGCGGCCGCGCCGCTCCTCGGCCGGGGCGGAGGTCGCGCTGGTGACACGGGCGTCCGCGAGGCTGATCGTGCCGCGCACCCGCTCGGCGAGCTGGGAGAGCTCGTACCAGGTCGCCTGCGCGTCCCGCAGCCGGGGCGCGAGCTGCCGGACCTGCTCCTCGAGCGCCGCCTCGCGCGCCTGCGCGGCCCGCAGCTCCGCCTCGGCGGCCTCCTTGCGCTGTTTGAGGGCGGCCTCGTCGGCGACCTCGGCGCTCAGCGCCTCGCGCAGGGTCACCAGGTCGTCGGCGAGCAGCCGCAGCCGGGCGTCGCGCAGATCGGCCTGGATCACGGCGGCCCGCCGGGCGACGGCGGCCTGCCGGCCGAGCGGTTTGAGCTGGCGCCGCAGCTCGTCGGTGAGGTCCTGGACACGGGCGAGGTTGGCCTGCATCGCGTCCAGCTTCCGCAGCGCCTTCTCCTTGCGCTTGCGGTGCTTGAGGACGCCCGCGGCCTCCTCGATGAAGGCGCGGCGGCCGGTGGGGTCGGCGTGCAGGACGCCGTCGAGCTGGCCCTGCCCGACGATGACGTGCATCTCGCGGCCGATGCCGGAGTCGGACAGCAGCTCCTGGATGTCCAGCAGTCGGCAGGTGTCGCCGTTGATCTGGTATTCGCTGCCGCCGTTGCGGAACATGATCCGCGTGATCGTCACTTCGGCGTAGTCGATGGGGAGCGCGCCGTCGGCGTTGTCGATGGTGAGGGAGACCTCGGCGCGGCCCAGCGGCGGGCGGCCGGTGGTCCCGGCGAAGATGACGTCCTCCATCTTCCCGCCGCGCAGCGACTTGGCACCCTGTTCACCCATGACCCAGGAAAGGGCGTCCACGACATTGGACTTACCCGAGCCGTTGGGGCCGACGACGCAGGTGATACCCGGCTCGAAGCGGAGCGTCGTGGCGGAGGCGAACGATTTGAAGCCTCGGAGGGTCAGGCTCTTCAGGTGCACGCCGTTGGACTCTACCTGCCGCCTGACGCCCGGCATCGTCCCCGGCACGGGGCGGCGCGGACGCGTCCGGGCTTTTTCCGGGTTTCAGGAAAGATCGGTTTCACCGACGAGAGGGAGGGGCACATCAGTCGGTAAGGAAAACCCGGAAGAAGCGCGGGGACACGACGAAGGGACGCCGAGGGCGTCCCTTGAAGATTCTCAAGCGGCTGACGATGCAGCCCGACCGGCCCTGGGGCTGGGTCAGGCGAGCGCAGGCTCCGCCTGGGGTACGTCGATGCCTTCGAGCAGCGAGTCGCTCTGATGAGCGGCGGCGGACAGCGCATCGTTTTCGGCCTGGATCCGAATGAGCTCGGATTCAAGATCCTGAACGCGCTGCTGAAGCCGTCGCATCTCGGCGAGGACTCGGGGGTCGGAGCCGCCGACGTAACCGAGAAGCGCCTTTGCCATGATGGATGGTCCTCCACAATGAGTGACCGACCGAAGCGGTGTGGGTCGTGAGGGATCGCACCCGCGATGTCTGCCCGTACTACCGTGCTGCCTGGCGGACAAGTTAAGGTGCGCGGGGACTTCCAGCGTCTCACCAATTGGTTTGAGGGTCAACACGATCACACGCTGCCCAAGCCGCGGGGGACGAGAGCTCACCGACGGCTCAGAATGCCGCCCTCTCCAGAAGGGCCCCGCGGTGACGAAGATCTTCCGTGTCTCCGCAGCCTTCCACGGAGCGGCGCCGTTGGCAACCATCAGCCGATTTCTGCTCACAGCTGGCGTGGAAGGTGCGGTCGACGGGCCCCCGAGAGGATCATTCCGGTGGGTCCGTCAGCGGATCTCGAAGGTGTCGTAGCCGCCTCGCGGTGTGTCCCAGATCTCGGTCACACCGTCGACCCGGCCGGGCGTGTCGCCATCCCGCAGCCAGTCGAGCAACTGTTCGCACTCCGGCCGCGGGCCCTCCGCGACGATCTGCACCCGCCCGTCGGAGAGGTTGGAGGCGAAGCCGACGAGGCCCCCGATGCGCAGCGCGTTGGCCCGGGTGTACCAGCGGAACCCCACTCCCTGGACCTGGCCGCGGACCCACACGGTGAGACGGACTCTTTCGTTCATGGGTGCACGCTAACGGGCCAATTAGCCGGTCAGCACGCCAGATAGGGGCCTCATGGCGTACAGTCCGGCGTCAACAACACTCACCCACACGAGTGGTTCATGAGTCGCCCACACGAGTGACACAATGACAGCCGAGCACATAAGGAAGGCAGGAGATGGGCCGCCATCGACGATCTGCCCCCGGCCCCGCGGCAGTTCCCCCGCGCGCCGGCCGCCACCGGGGACCGCACCGCAGCGCCTTCGCGCCGGTGCGGACCGGGCTGCTGGGCATGTCCGCCGCCGTCGCGGTGGGCGCGGTGGCAATGGCCTCCGGGCTGCTTCCCGGAGGCGGTCATCAGATCGGCGGGGGCAATGACCCGGCCGGTCAGGTGCAGGCGGGAGGCCCGACCGACTCCGGTCTGGGACCCCAGGGCACCCAGTCGCCGTCCCCCTCGCTGCCCGGTCAGGTCCCGGCGGGCCAGGGTGGCGGCCACCCCCAGGCACCGTCCACCACCCCCTCGAAACCCTCCAAGCCGTCCAAGCCGTCCAAGCCCTCCACACCGTCCACATCTCCGTCGCACCGGCCGGGCTCGCCCGGTTCCTCGGACCACCGCGGGGACAGTGACCGCGGCAACGGCGGCGGCAAGGGCTCCTCGGACCGCGACCGGGACCGGGACACCCGGCCTCCCAGCAAGCCCGCCGATCCGCCGGTGGACACCGGCGTTCCGGACGAGCGCGGCGGCCGAGAGGCGGCGGCCGAGAAGCAGGTCCTCGCGCGCGTCAACAAGGAGCGCGCGAAGGTCGGCTGCTCACCGGTGACCGCCGATCCGAAACTCTCCCAGCTGGCCGACGACTTCAGCGACGACATGGCGCTGCGCGGCTTCTTCGACCACATCAACCCCGACGGAGAGAGCCCCTGGGACCGCGCCGAGCGGGCGGGCATCCTCGACCTGGGCGGCGAGAACATCGCCCGCGGCCAGTCGACCGCGGAGGAGGTGATGGACACGTGGATGGACAGCTCCAGCCACCGGGCCAACATCCTCAACTGCAGGTACACGACCATGGGCGTCGGCGCGCACTTCGACGGTGACGGCCCCTGGTGGACCCAGGACTTCGGCTACTGAGGCCGTAGACCTCAGCCGCGGACCTTCACCGGGGTCCGGCCTCACGACCCGGCGGCCCGGGGCGCGTCCACTGCGCCCCGGGCCGCCGTATGCCCTGCCCCGTCCGCGGCTCAGGCCACGGCGGACCGGCCCGCCGCGAAGGTGCGCGCGGTCTCGGCGACCCGGCGCCCCAGGTGTGCGGCGGTCTCGACATCCGCCTTGTGCACGCCTTCCGCGCCCTGGTCGGCGTTGGACTGGGCGGCGGCGCCGAGGAAGAAGCCGAGCCGGTTGAGGTCGTTCTCGGACGCGGTGGTGGCGTTCCAGCCGGGCTCCAGCCCCAGGTTCACCCAGTGCATGCCCAGCTGGGCCGCGAGCACGGTGAAGAACTGAAGGGTGTGCAGCTTGTCCCCGCCCTTGGAGGCGGAGTTGGTGAATCCCGCGGCGAGCTTGCCCTGCCACGCCTTGCTGAAGAAGCGCTGCGAGGTCGACTCGGCGAAGACATGGAAGGCGCCGGACGCGGTGCCCATGTAGGTGGGCGAACCGAAGACGATCGCGTCCGAGCCGTCCAGCAGTTCCCACTCCTGGTCGGTGATGGTGTCGACCTTGATCAGATGGACGGTGGCCCCGGCGGCGGCCGCGCCCTCACGAACGGCCTCGGCCAGCACGGCGGTGTGGCCGAAGCCGGAGTGATAGGCGATGGAGACAACGGGGGTGGTCACGGTGATGCGCTCCTCAGGCGTCGTAACACGGTGGCTGACACGACAAGAGAAGCACTAACTTTTAGAAAGCGCAACCCATGAGTTAGCGCTGCACACGAGTATGGTGAGTGCATGGACAGTGAACGCACCGGTACGGCATGTTCCGCTCCGGGGACCGAGGACCTGGCCTTCGATGTGTTCGCCCGCGCCTGCCCGTCACGCGGCACGCTGGAGCACGTCACCGGGAAGTGGGGCAGTCTCACCCTGGGCGCGCTGTACGAGAGCACGCTGCGCTTCAACGAACTGCGCCGCCGGATCGACGGTGTCAGCGAGAAGATGCTGTCCCAGACGCTGCACGCGCTGGAGCGCGACGGACTGGTGCACCGTGCCGCGCAGCCGACCAACCCGCCGCGTGTGGACTACCGGCTCACCCCGCTGGGCAGTGAGATCGCGACCCGGCTGCTCGCCCTGATCAACCTGGTCGAGGAGCGGATGCCGGAGGTGATGGAGGCCCAGGCGGTCTACGACGGGACGCGCACGGACAGCGGCGGCACGGCGGCCGGGCGCGGCGGGCGCGGCGGGCGCTGACAGCGCGGGCAGAAGTAGCTGGAGCGGTTCATCCAGGGACGGCGGCGCATCGCGGTGCCGCAGCGGCGGCACGGCTCGTTCTCCCGGCCGTAGGCGTCCAGGGAGCGCTCGAAGTACCCGGACTCACCGTTCACATTGACGTAGAGGCTGTCGAAGCTGGTGCCGCCGACCGCCAGCGCCGCGCCCATCACCTCGCGCACATGGCCGAGGAGTTCGGTGCTGCGCGGGCGGGTGAGGGTCGCGGTCGGCCGGTCGTAGTGCAGCCGGGAACGCCACAGCGCCTCGTCGGCGTAGATGTTGCCGACGCCGCTGATCAGCGACTGGTCGAGCAGGGCGCGTTTGACGGTGGTCCGGCGGCGGCGCAGCGCGGTGTGGAAGGCCGCCTCGTCGAAGGCGGGGTCCAGCGGGTCGAGGGCGATGTGCGCGATGGCGTCGGGCAGCCCGTCCGGGGCGCCGGGCACGGTGTCGTGCAGCGAGAGGCCGCCGAAGGTGCGCTGGTCGACGAAGCGCAGCTCGGTGCCCGCCGCGTCGGCGAACCGGACCCGGATGCGCAGATGCTTCTCGTCCGGGGCATCGTGCGGCTGGACCAGCAGCTGGCCGCTCATCCCGAGGTGGGCGAGGACCGATTCGGCGGCGGCGTCATCGTCGAACGGCAGCCACAGGTACTTGCCGCGGCGGCGGGCCACACCGGTGGTGCGGCCGGTCAGCCGGGCCGCGAAGTCCTCCGCGCCGCCGAGGTGACGGCGGACCGCACGGGGGTGCAGCACCTGGACCTCTGCGACCGTACGGCCGCTGATCCAGCGCTCCAGCCCGCGCCGGACCACCTCGACCTCGGGCAGCTCGGGCAAGGGGGCCTCCTTGGCCGGGAACCCTCCCGCCCCGCGGGGAACGGCCGGGGCCGTCCACCGCGGGGCGGGAGAAAACCGTTCAGACAGTTACGGACAGTGCGGAAGGAGATCAGCGTGCCGTGGAGGCCGCGTCGGCGGCGGCTCCGCCGTCCGCCGCGGCAGCGGCTGCGGCGTCCGCCTCGGCCTCGGCCTCGGCCGTGGCTTCGGCCTTCGCCTGGGCCTCGTCGGCAGCGGCGCGAATGGCGCGCCAGGCGGCCTCGGCCGCCTGCTGCTCGGCTTCCTTCTTGCTGCGGCCGGTGCCGGTGCCGTACGCGACACCACCGACGCGGGCGGCAGCCGTGAAGGTCTTCTCGTGGTCGGGCCCGGTCTCGGAGACCAGGTACTCGGGAACCCCGAGACCCTCGGTGGCGGTCAGCTCCTGGAGGCTGGTCTTCCAGTCCAGGCCGGCACCGAGATTCGAGGACTTCTCGATCAGCGGGTCGAAGAGCCGGTGCACCAGTTCGGCGGCGGCGTCGAGCCCCTGGTCGAGATAGACAGCGCCGATCACCGCTTCGAGGGTGTCGGCGAGGATGGATGCCTTGTCCCTGCCCCCGGTGCCCTCTTCGCCCCGGCCGAGCCGGATGAAGGCGCCGAGGTCCAGGCCACGGCCCACCTCGGCCAGCGCACGCGAGTTGACCACCGCGGCCCGCAGCTTGGCCAGTTGGCCTTCGGGCAGGTCCGGGTGGATGCGGTACAGCGTGTCGGTGACCACCAGGCCGAGCACGGAGTCCCCGAGGAACTCCAGCCGCTCGTTGGTGGGCAGCCCGCCGTTCTCGTAGGCGAAGGAGCGGTGGGTGAGCGCACGCACCAGAAGGGCGGACTCGAGCTGGTACCCGAGCCGCCCTTCCAGGATCGTGTGGGACGAGGCCGTGTCCGCCTGGACCGCTTCACCGCCGCGCGGATGACCTCCGCGAGGTTCGCCCGCGCGCTTGCGGGGAGGCGTAGTGGCGTCCGACATAGAGCCTGTCACCCGCCGATCAGACCTCGAGGACCTGGCGGCGGTTGTAGGTGCCGCAGCTCGGGCACGCGATGTGCTGCTGCTTCGGCTCGTGGCAGCGCTCGCACGCCACCAGGGTGGGGACCGCAGCCTTCCACTGCGACCGGCGGTGGCGCGTGTTGCTGCGCGACATCTTCCGCTTCGGAACAGCCACGGCTACTTCTCCTGTGGGTCATCCCCGCGCTCGCGGGGTGCGTTGTCCTTCTCGCCGTCCTGAATGGAATCGGCGAGTCCCTGCAGTGCCGCCCAACGGATGTCGACGGCGTCGTGATGGTGGTCCGGGTCGTCCGCGAGCCGCGCACCGCAATCGGCGCACAGCCCCGGGCAGTCCTCCCGGCACACCGGCTGCAACGGCAGTGAGAGCACCACCGCGTCCCGCAGCACGGGCTCGAGGTCGAACAGATCGGCCTCGAGGAAGAGCGTCTCCTCTTCCTCGGCGTCGTCGCCGGTGTCCGCGTCGCGGCTCCGGTCGTCGGCGTCGGGGTAGGAGTACATCTCCTGGAAGTCCGCGTCGAGCTCACGCTCCAGCGGCTCCAGACACCTTACGCACTCCCCCGTGAGCGGCGCACGGGCGGTGCCTGTGACAAGCACCCCTTCCATGACCGACTCAAGGCGGAGGTCGAGCTCCACGGTCGCGCCCTCCGGCACCCCGATGACCTCGATACCGAGGTCCTTGGGTGCCGCCACGGAGCGGGAGATCCTTTTCAGCGCACCCGGACGGCGGCCCAGCTCACGTGTGTCGAACACGAGAGGGGCACGGTGGTCGAGGCGGGCGTTCAGGGCTTCCTGCTTTCTACGGCTGCGGCGGGCCGCCCGGAGCTGGTACAAGGTGGGCAGCCGAGATCGCGGACGTACGCGCGACCGAAGAGCCAGGATACTGGACGGCTCGCCGTAGACCCAATCCGCCCGGTGAGGGCGCCCTAGCGCCCCTGCTCGTACTGACGGAGCTGATCGAGGTCGATCATGCTGGTGTCGAACAGGCTGGTCTCGTCGAGCGCGGCGCCCGGCTGTGCCTGCGGATGCTGCTGGGGAATCTGGTGCTGCTGGTGCTGCTGGTGCTCCGGGGCGGCGTACCCGGCGCCCGGGTCGTAGCCCTGAGCCGCCTGCTGGGCCTGCTGCGGCCAGCCGTAGGCATCCGCGTGCGGATAGCCGGTCTGCGCGGCCGCGGCGTAGGGGTCCTGCTGGGGCATGGGCGGGACGTACTGCTGCTGGTAGCCGTACGCGTCCGCCGGCGTCTGCTGCGGATAGCCCGCGGTGGCGGCGTAGTACCCGGCGTCGGCCGCGGCGTGCTCGGGCCGTGCGACGGGTACCTCGGCCAGCACGGACGGGGCGGCCGGGGCGGCCGGGGCCAGTCCCGTCTGGGACTGGGCCAGATCCGCGAGGTAGTCGTCGTCGCTGGTGTGCGGACCGGCGGCGGCCGCGTCCTGGGCCGCCATATGGGCGCCCAGCTCATCGGCCGGCCGGGCCCCCAGCAGCTTCTGACGGCCGCGGCCGACCGCCTCCAGCGTCTTGCCGAGCACGGCCGAGACGGCGCCCAGCTTGGTGTCCACGTATGCGTCGGCGCGCTGCCGCAGGGTGTGCGGGTCGGCGCTGCGCTCGGGCCCCTCCTCCGGCTGCCCCATGGCGTCGGTCATACCGTCGCCGTAGGGGTCCGCGGGGGCGCGGCCGAGCAGCTTCTCCCGGCCGCGGTCCACCGAACCGATCGTCTTGGTGAGCACGACCTCGAAGTTGGCCAGCTTGCTGTCGACGTAGTCGTCGGCCTCGGCGCGGATCTCCTCGGCCTCCCGGCGGGCCTCCTCCAGGATCCGGTCGGCCTCCTCCTGGGACTGCCGGGCCACCTCGGTGCCGGAGATCAGCGAGGTGCGCTGGGCGTGCGCGGCCTCGATGATCTGCTCGGCCTCCCGGCGGGCCTCCTCGACCATCTGGTCGCGGCCGCCGATCAGCTGCTGCGCGTGGGCGAGGGAGTCCGGGAGCGCCGCCCGCACCTCGTCGAGCATGGCGAGCAACTCGGCGCGGTTGACCACGCACGAGGCCGACATGGGCATGGAACGGGCGCTGCCGACGGCTTCGACGATCTCGTCGAGCTTCTTCTGCACGTCCACTGTGAGTGCTCGCAGACTGATCGGATGCGGATGGGCACGAACGGGGACGACTGTACGGCCAGCGGGCCCCTGCCGGACACCCACTGACGCACCGTCAGCGGCTACTTCCGTCCGAGCCGGTCGGCGAGTGCCTCCAGGACCAGCGGGGGCACCAGGTGGGAGACGTCGCCGCCCCAGGCCGCGACCTCCTTGACCAGGCTGGAGGAGAGGAAGCTGTAGGTGGGGTTGGTGGGGACGAACAGCGTCTCCACCCCGGACAGGCCGTTGTTCATCTGCGCCATCTGCAACTCGTAGTCGAAGTCGCTGACGGCTCGCAGCCCCTTGACGATCGCGGGGATCTCACGCTGCTTGCAGAAGTCGACCAGCAGCCCGTGGAACGCCTCCACCGAGACGTTTCCGTACTCGGCCGTGGTCTGGCGGAGGAGGTCCATGCGCTCCTCCACCGTGAACAGACCCTGCTTGGACTTGTTGATCATCACGGCGACGTACACCTCGTCGTAGAGCCTCGAGGCACGGCCGATGATGTCGAGGTGACCGTTGGTGACGGGGTCGAAGGACCCCGGACAGACTGCGCGGCGCAACAGTGGTTCCTCGCTCTCGGGTCCGGTCATGACGCGTTGTCGCACGTCGAGGCGGCGCGACCGTACCAAAGCGTGCCCTCGCCGTAACGACGGGCCCGCAGCCCCTCGAAACCGTCCGGCCACCCGAACTCCCCGCCTCGTGTGCTCCGCTCCACGGTGGCCAGCGCGTCGGGCGCGAGCCAGCCCTTGCGGAGGAGTGTGAGCAGGATCTCGCGGAGATCGTCGTCGGTCACGGCGTACGGCGGGTCCAGGAAGACCACGTCGTAGGGGCCGGTGGCGGGCGCCGGTCCGGCCAGCGCCTGTTCGGCCCTCGCGGTGCGCAGCTCGGCCCCGGGCAGGGCGAGTGCGCGGATGTTCTCCCGGATGGTGCGGGCCGCGCGCGGGTCGGACTCCACCAGCAGCACATGGGCCGCGCCCCGGGACAGCGCCTCCAGGCCGACCGCGCCCGAACCGCCGTAGAGATCCAGGACCCGGGCGCCGTCGAGGGAGCCGAGCAGCGACTCCCAGGTGGAGAACAGGCCCTCGCGCGCCCGGTCCGAGGTGGGTCGGGTGCCGTTTCCGGGGGGCACGGCCAGCCTTCGGCCGCCGGCCGCTCCGGCGATCACGCGGGTCATGGGTGAGGCAGTCCTTCGCGGTGGTCGGGGCAGCGGCGGACCGTGCGGTCACGGGCCGCCGCCCCTCCACGATATGCCGCCGCCCCTCCACGATATGGCGTCCGGCGCCGCCGGTGTCCGCCGCGCTCCGGTCCGTATCAGCCCTTGTCGAGGAATTCCTCGCGCTCCTCGTCCAGCAGGGCGTCCAGCGCGGTGCGCAACTCCGGATAGCCGTTCAGCTCCGGATCGGCCGCGACGACGGCGGTGGCCTCCTCCCGGGCCGCGGCGATCACCTCCTCGTCGTCGATGACCGCGAGCACCCGCAGCGAGGAGCGGACCCCGGACTGGGCCTGGCCGAGCACATCGCCCTCGCGGCGCTGCTCCAGGTCGATCCGGGACAGCTCGAAGCCGTCCAGGGTGGCGGCGACCGCGCCCAGCCGCGTCCGCGCGGGGGCGGCCTCGGGCATCTCGGTGACCAGCAGACACAGCCCGGGGGCGGAGCCACGGCCGACCCGGCCGCGCAGCTGGTGCAGCTGGGAGACGCCGAACCGGTCGGCGTCCATGATCACCATGGCGGTGGCGTTGGGGACGTTGACGCCGACCTCGATGACGGTGGTGGCGACCAGGACGTCGACCGCACCCGCGGCGAAGCGGCGCATCACCTCGTCCTTGGCCTCCGGCTGCATCCGGCCGTGCAGCACCTCCACCCGCAGATCGCGCAGCGGGCCCTTGGCGAGCTGCTCGGCGACATCGAGGACCGCGAGCGGCGGGCGCTTCTCCGCCTCGTCCTCGGCGGTCTTCTCCTTCGCCGCCTTGGCCTGGTCCTCCTCGTCCCCGATGCGCGGGCAGACCACATACGCCTGGTGTCCGCCCGCCACCTCCTCGCGCACCCGCTCCCAGGCGCGGGCCAGGAAGTGCGGCTTGTCCTTGGCGGGCACCACATGGGAGGCGATCGGGGAACGCCCGGCGGGCAGCTGGTCCAGGACCGAGGTCTCCAGGTCGCCGAAGACGGTCATGGCCACGGTGCGCGGGATGGGGGTGGCCGTCATCACCAGCAGATGCGGGGGCTGCTTGCCCTTGGAGCGCAGGGCGTCCCGCTGCTCGACGCCGAAGCGGTGCTGCTCGTCGACGACCACCAGCCCCAGATCGTGGAATTGGACCTTGTCCTCGATCAGCGCATGGGTACCGATCACGATCCCGGCCTCGCCGGTGACCAGGTCCAGCAAGGCCTGACGGCGGGCAGCGGCGCCCATGGAACCGGTGAGCAGCACCACCTTGGTCCCCTGCTCGGCGCCGCCCAGCATGCCGCCCTCGGCCAGCTCGCCCATCATCTCGGTGATCGAGCGATGGTGCTGCTGGGCGAGCACCTCGGTCGGCGCGAGCATGGCCGCCTGGCCCCCGGCGTCGACGACACCGAGCATCGCCCGCAGCGCGACCATGGTCTTTCCGGAGCCGACCTCGCCCTGGAGCAGCCGGTGCATGGGGTGTTCGGTGGCCAGGTCGGCGAAGATCTGCTCGCTGACCCGGCGCTGGCCGTCGGTGAGGGTGAACGGCAGCCGGGCGTCGAAGGCGTCGAGCAGGCCGTCCTGGACGGGGCGGCGCGGGGCGGCGGGCAGTTGGGCGTCGGCCCGGCGGCGGCGGGCGAGGGCGACCTGGAGGACGAACGCCTCGTCCCACTTGAGGCGGTCCCTGGCCGCGGCGATGTCCGCCTTGGTGCGCGGCCGGTGGATGCCGCGCAGCGCCTCGGGCAGCGTGGCCAGGCCCCGGCCCGCCCGCAGGGCCTCGGGCAGCGGGTCCACCAGATCGGCCAGGACGGCGTCCTCGGCGCCCGCGGGCCCCAGGACGGTGTCCACGGCCTGCTGGATCTGCCAGGACTCCATCTGCTTGCACGCCGGATACAGCGGCAGCAGCTGGTTGGCGAACGCCTCGACGGCGTCCGCGCCGCTGTTCGCACCCAGGGTCTTGAACTCCGGATGGGCCAGCTGGCGCTTGTGGTTGAAGACCGTGACCTTGCCCGCGAACATGGCGCGGGTCCCGGGGACCAGCTGGGTGCGGGGTTTGTGGACGCCCTTGCCGAAGAAGACGAGCTGGAGGCGGCCGCTGCCGTCGGTGATGGTGACCTCGAGGCGCTGTCCGCGCCCTCCGTTGAACTTCAGCACCCGGGCGTCCGCGACCTGCGCGACGACGGTCACATGCTCGTCCAGGGGCAGATCGGACAGCCGGGTCAGCTCGCCGCGCTCGGCGTACCGCCGCGGGTAGTGGTGGAGCAGATCGCCGACGGTGTGCAGGCCGAGGTGGTCGGCCATCACCTTCGCGGTGTTGCCGCCGAGGACCTTCTTCAGGGGTTCTTCGAGCACGGGCACGCAGTCCATTGCACACCACGGCACCGACAGACGGGATCAGGCGGCGGGGTCATTCGATGCCTATGATCAGCGGCACGGAGGGCTGGCCGCCGCGGTAGACGACCGTGTCGACGGCGAAGTGCCCTTCCCGCACATGCCGTTCCAGCCGTTCGGCGAGGTCCTCGGGCAGGTCCTCGCCCAGTACCAGGGTGACCATCTCGCCGCCCGCGGCCAGCATCCGGTCCAGCACGGTCTCGGCGATGGCCGCCAGCTCGGAGCCGATCACCGCCACATCACCGTCGATCAGCCCCAGGACGTCCCCGGCCTGGCACACCCCGGCCATGGTCCAGGACCGGCGCTCGGCGACGGCCAGTTCGGCGTAGCGGGTGGCGCCCGCGGCGGAGGTCATGGCGACGACGTCCTCGTCGAAGCTGCGGCCGGGCTCGTGGACGGCGAGCGCGGCGATGCCCTGGACCGCGGAGCGGGTGGGGATGACGGCGACCCGTACGCCCTCGGCGCGGGCCTGTGCGGCGGCGGCCGCCGCGGGGTGGCGCAGCTCGGCGTCGTTGGGCAGCAGCACGACCTCGTGGGCGTGGGCCCGCCGGACGGCCTCGGCCAGCTCACCGCTGGCGGGCGGCTCCCCGGGCCGGGTGGTGACCACGGTGGCACCGGCCGCGGCGCACAGGGTGGCCAGCCCGTCGCCGGGGACGACGGCCACCACGGCGCGGGGTGCGAGGGGGGCGCCGGACGGCTCGTGGCCGCCGGGCTCTTCCGGCCGCCGCCCGCCGGTGTCCGGAACCGGGTGGTCCGGGTGTCCGGCGGCGGCGAAGTGGGTGATGCGGATCCGGTACGGCCGTCCGGCCTGGATGCCCGCCTCCACGGCCGCGCCCGCGTCGTCCACATGGACGTGGACGTTCCACAGCCCATCGCCGCCGACGACCACGAGGGAGTCACCGAGCGTGTCCAGCCGCTCGCGCAGCCGGGCCACGGCGCTGTCGTCCGCCTCCAGCAGATAGATCACCTCGTAGCCGGGCCCGCCGGACGGGTCCGGCCCGGCGGCGCAGTCCCCGGAGGCCGGGGGCTCCGGGACCGCGGCGGGCGCGGTGACGCCCACGCGGGGACGTCCCGGGGAAGCGGGGGCCGCCGGGGCCTCGCCCGACAGGGCCTCGGCCAGTCCGCCGAGAACGGTCACCAGACCGTAGCCGCCCGCGTCGACGACGCCCGCGCGGGCGAGCGCGTCGAGTTGTCCGGTGGTGGCCTGGAGCGCCGCGCGCGCCCCCTCGTACGCCGCCCGCGCCACCGTGCCGATATCGCCGGTGGTCCGCTCCGCGCCTTCGGCGGCCGCGACGGCGACGGTCAGGACGGTGCCCTCGACCGGGTGCGCGACGGCCAGGTAGGCCAGGTCGACCGCGCGCCGCAGGGCCCGCCGCAGCCCGTCGGCCTCGTCGGCCTCGTCGGCCTTATCGGCCTTATCGGCCTTATCGGCCTCGTCGTGCGGAGCTGCCGGGCCCGTGGCGCCCCCCGGGCGGCCCGGGCCGCCGTCGGCCAGGACGTCGGCCATCCCGCGCAGCAGCTGCGCCAGGATGGTGCCGGAGTTGCCCCGTGCGCCGATCAGGGCGCCGTGGGCCATGGCGCGCACCACATCGGCCAGGGTGGGGCGGGAGACGGCGGCCGAGGCGGCGTGGCCGTTGAAGGCGGCGTCGACGGCCCGGGCGGCGGATTCGACGGTGAGGTACAGATTGGTGCCGGTGTCCCCGTCCGCGACCGGGTAGACGTTGATCGCGTCGATCTCCTCGCGGGCCCGGCCCAGCGCGTCCAGCGCCAGCCCGCACCAGGTCCGTACCGCATCGGCGTCGAGCGTGTGCGGCACGTACGTCCTCCTCGGGAGGGCTGGGGCGGGGTCGGTCATCAGGTCATCGCAGGGTAGTCGCCGCCCTCGGCGGGTGCCGGGGCAGCCATGATAGTTTCGTTGTACGGGAGTGGCCGTTGTATGCTGCTCCGGTTGCCCGATGAGAATCGGGCCATTCCCCCAGGCGCCGCCGGTCTTCCAGGATCTTGGCAACGTCCGGGGTTCCCGTAAGTGTCTGTCTCCTCGCGAGAAGCGAGGCTGACCCGTCTTTGGAGTAACCCGTGGCTGCCAACTGCGACGTCTGCGGCAAGGGGCCGGGCTTCGGCAACAACATCTCGCACTCGCACCGCCGCACCCGCCGTCGTTGGAACCCCAACATCCAGACGGTGCGCGCTGTGGTCGGTCGTACCCCGAAGCGGCTCAACGTCTGCACCTCGTGCATCAAGGCCGGCAAGGTCTCGCGCTAGGCGCACGGCCCTCCCCGCTCACGCGGGATCCGGTGCTCAGGGCCGGTCCACCGATGTGGACCGGCCTTTTCGCATGCCCTGCTCGCATGCCCTGCCGCGCCCCGCTGCGCGCCCCGGCCGGGAGGTGCCCCCGGCCGGAACGGTCCCAGGACACGCCCTAGTGACCTGAGGCGGGCGCGGACAGCCAGCCGTGGTCGACCGGGCCGATGCCCCCGCCGAGCGGGAAGCCCTCCGCGATGGCGCCGGTGACGTACTGCTTGGCGGCCGTGGCGGCCCGCGGGACGTCGTACCCGCCCGCCAGATAGGTGGCGACGGCCGAGGCGAGGGTGCAGCCCGTGCCGTGCGTATGGCGGTTGTCGTACCGCGGCGCCTGCAGCCAGTGCTCCTCGGTGCCGTCGGTGAGCAGATCCACCGCGTCGCCCGTCAGATGACCGCCCTTGATCAGCGCCCAGCGGGGGCCGAGGGCCAGCACCGCCCCGGCCGCGCGCCGCAGATCGTCCTCCGACTCCACGGATACGCCGGTGAGCTGGGCGACCTCGTCCAGGTTGGGCGTGGCCACCGTGGCGGTCGGCAGCAGCGTGGTGCGCACCGCGTCGAGCGCGTCGGTCGCCAGCAGCGCGTCACCGTGCTTGGAGACCCCGACCGGGTCGACCACCACCGGAACGGTGAGCTCCGCCAGCAGGGCGGCAACGGTCTCGACCAGCCCGGCCGTGGCCAGCATGCCGGTCTTGACCGCCTGGACGCCGATGTCGTCGACGACGCTGCGGAACTGGGTCCGGACGGCGTCGGCGGGCAGTTCCCAGGCGCCCTGCACGCCCAGCGAGTTCTGCGCGGTCACCGCGGTGATCACACTCATCCCGTGGGCGCCCAGGGCCAGCATCGTCTTCAGATCGGCCTGAATGCCCGCACCGCCGCCGGAGTCCGAGCCGGCGACGGTGAGCACACGGGCGGGCGCCGCGGCGGTGCGGGGTACGCGCTGAGGACGCTGGGGACGAGAGGAGAGCGACATACGGCCGAATCTACTCGGCGCCCGTGTCGTCCCCGAAGTGGTCCCACCCCGCGTGCAGCCACGGGGCGCCGTCCACCGTCACCTGGGGCAGCGCCGAGGGGTTGAGCACCTCGCCGATCACCTTCCAGCGGGCGGGCAGCTTCACATCCGGCGGGAAGGTGGCCACGATCGCGTGGTCCTCTCCCCCGCTGAGCACCCACTGCAACGGATCGACGCCCACCGCCTGTCCGATGTCCGACATCTGCGAGGGGATGTCGATGTCCCCCGAGTGCAGATCGATCCGGACCCCGCTGGCCTCGGCGATGTGGCCGAGGTCGGCGACCAGGCCGTCGCTCACATCGGTCATGGCGGTCGCGCCGAGCCCGGCGGCCGCGGGGCCCGCGTGGTACGGCGGCTCCGGGCGCCGATGCGCCTCGACGAAGGCGCGCGGCGAGCGGAAGCCGCGCGAGAGCACCGCGTGTCCGGCCGCGGACCAGCCCAGCCAGCCGGTGACCGCGACAACATCGCCCGGCTGGGCACCGGATCGGGTGACCGGCTCGTGGTTGCGCAGATCCCCCAGGGCGGTGATCGCGACGGTGATGGTGTCACCGCGCACCACATCACCACCGGCCACCGCCGCACCCGCCACCTGGCATTCGTCGCGGATGCCGTCCATCAGCTCGGTCGGCCAGGTCACCGGCAGATCGGCCGGCACCACCAGGCCGAGCAGCAGCGCCGTCGGCACCGCGCCCATCGCCGCGATATCGGCAAGATTCTGCGCCGCGGCCTTGCGGCCCACGTCATAGGCGGTGGACCAGTCCCGGCGGAAGTGGCTGCCCTCCAGCAGCACATCGGTGCTCGCCACCACCCTGCGGTCGGGTGCGGCCACGACCGCGGCGTCGTCACCGGGCCCCAGCTTCACCGCCGGGGTGGTGGTGAGCCGTGAGGTGAGCTCCCTGATGAGGCCGAACTCCCCCAACTCGCCCACGGTGCCCTTCATCCCATTGCCCCTTCGTGCTGATGGCTCATTGCCCGCCGCGCCGCGCACCGAGCGCGGGTCTCCCCGCGCCGCCTGGCGACGCGGTACCGTGGCGTCCCTTCTCCCCACATGATCCTCGTAGCCGCCCTGGAGGTTCCGTGGTACAGGCGTACATCCTGATCCAGACCGAGGTCGGCAAAGCGTCGACCGTGGCCGACGTCATCGCCAAACTGCCGGGAGTGATCCAGGCCGAGGACGTCACCGGACCGTACGACGTGATCGTGCGTGCCCAGGCCGACACGGTCGATGAGCTGGGCCGCATGGTGGTCGCCAAGGTCCAGCAAGTGGAGGGCATCACGCGAACCCTCACCTGCCCGGTAGTCCATCTGTAGTCCCCCGTATGCTCGAGCGGTGAATGTCGCACACCGTAGTTCCACTCGGAAGTTCGCCCCGCTGGCCGCCACCGCGGCCTTGGTCCTGTTCTCGGTGGCCGGCTGCTCGTTCACCGAAGATTCCGACGACTCCGGAGCGCCGGCGGTTCCCAAGCCGACGAAGCGGGCGGCCGCGTTGTGCCGGGCGCTGCACAAGGAGCTTCCCGGCAGTGTCAACGGGCTGAAGCGGCGCACCGCCGAGCCCGCTTCGGACTTCACCGCCGTCTGGGGGGACCCCGCCGTACAGCTGCGCTGCGGGGTCTCCCGCCCGGCCGCGATGACGACCTCGACCCGGTCCGCCGGTGTCAACGGCGTCGAGTGGCTGCCCGAGAAGCAGGACGATGGCTATCGCTTCACCACGGTACTGCGCCGGGCGTATGTCGAGGTGACGGTGCCGAAGAAGTACGCGCCCGAGGTCGATCCGCTGATCGACCTCGCGAACGCCGTCAAGAAGACCGTGCCCGAGGGCGTGGCCTAGCCGCTAGCGCAGCCCCGTGGAGCGGCGCAGCGCGGCCTGGATCAGCCGGTCGACCAGTTCCGGGTAGCTGACGCCGCTCTCCTGCCACATGCGCGGGTACATCGAGATCGGCGTGAACCCGGGCATGGTGTTCACCTCGTTGATCACGAACTCGCCGTTGTCCAGCAGGAAGAAGTCGGCGCGCACCAGGCCCTCGCAGGACACCGCGTCGAACGCCCGCACCGCGAGCTCCTGGACCCGCCGGGTCTCCTCCTCGGTGAGCGGTGCGGGCACCACGCCGTCGGCCGAGTCGATGTACTTGGCCTCGAAGTCGTAGAAGTCGTGGGCGGAGACCGGCGGGATCTCGGCGGGCACGCTGGCGCGCGGACCGTCCTCGAACTCCAGCACCCCGCATTCGATCTCGCGGCCGCGCAGCAGCGCCTCCACGATGACCTTGGGGTCGTGGACCCGTGCCTCCTCAACGGCCGCGTCGAGTCCGGCGGCGTCGTCGACCTTGGTGATGCCGATGGACGAACCGGCGCGGGCGGGCTTCACGAAGAGCGGCCAGCCGTGCTCCTGAGCGAAGTCCACGATCTTGCGGCGGGCGGCGGAGGGGTCCTTCTCCCACTCGCGGGGGCGGATCACCTCGTACGGGCCGACCGGCAGCCCGAAGGAGACGAACACGCGCTTCATGTACTCCTTGTCCATGCCGACGGCGGAGGCGAGTACGCCCGCGCCCACATAGGGCACCCCGGACAGCTCCAGCAGCCCCTGGAGGGTGCCGTCCTCGCCGTAGGGGCCGTGCAGCATCGGGAAGACCACGTCGACGTCGCCCAGCACCTTGGGCACCGAGCCGGGCTCGCTGTAGACGACCTCACGGCTGCCCGGGTCGACGGGGAGCACGACCGAGCCCTCGGCGGACTCGGCGAGCCCGGCCACGGTCGGCAGCTCGCGGTTGGCGATGGCCATCCGCTCGGGTTCGTCGGCGGTCAGTGCCCAACGGCCGTCCGAGGTGATGCCGATCGGCAGCACGTCGTACTTCTCGCGGTCGATCGCCCGCAGCACGGCGCCCGCGGTGACCACGGAGATGGCGTGCTCGGAGCTGCGGCCGCCGAAGACGACGGCGACGCGCGGCTTCCGCGGCTCGCCTTCGGAGGAGGCCGGGACAGGGCGTGGGGAAGGGGTCTGGCTGCTCATATCGCGTTGAGGTTACCTTGCGGTTCCGGTGCCGTCAGTGCCGCTCGGCCTTGGCGCTGCGGGACATCAGCTCTTTGAGTGCGACCAGCGGCTGTTTGCCGTCGTGCACGATGCCGACCACGGTTTCGGTGATGGGCATGTCGACGTCGTGGCGCCGGGCGAGATCGGCTACGGACTCGCACGACTTGACGCCCTCCGCGGTCTGCCGGGTGACCGCGATGGTCTCCTCCAGCGTCATCCCGCGGCCCAGGTTGGTGCCGAAGGTGTGGTTGCGGGAGAGCGGTGAGGAGCAGGTGGCGACGAGGTCGCCCATGCCCGCCAGGCCCGCGAAGGTGTGGGCGTCGGCGCCCATCGCCAGACCCAGCCGGGTCGTTTCGGCCAGCCCGCGGGTGATCAGCGACGCCTTGGCGTTGTCGCCCAGGCCCATGCCGTCGGCGATGCCCACGGCCAGCGCGATCACGTTCTTCACGGCGCCGCCCAGTTCGCAGCCGACCACGTCGGTGTTGGTGTAGGGGCGGAAGTACGGGGTGTGGCAGGCGGTCTGGAGGCGGCGGGCCACGTCCTCGTCGCGGCAGGCCACGACGGACGCGGCGGGCTGCCGGGCGGCGATCTCCCGGGCCAGGTTGGGGCCGGTGAGCACGGCCACCCGCCCGGCCACGTCGGTACCGGGCGACGCCTTGCCGACGACCTCCTCGATGACCTCGCTCATCCGCTTTGCGGTGCCGAGTTCGACGCCCTTCATCAGGGAGACCAGCACGGTGTCGGCGGGCAGCAGCGGTGCCCATCCGGCGAGGTTGTCGCGCAGCGTCTGGGAGGGCACCGCGAGCACGGTGAACTCGGCGTCCCGGGCGGCCTCGGCCGGGTCGGTGGTGGCCCGCACCCCGCGCGGCAGCTCGGTGCCGGGGAGATAGTCGGGGTTGGTGCGGCCGGTGTTGATGGCGTCCACCAGCCCGGCGCGGCGGCCCCACAGCGTCACCTCGCACCCGGCGTCGGCGAGCACCATCGCGAAGGCGGTGCCCCAGGAGCCGGTGCCGAAGACGGCGCAGCGCGTCACTTGCTCTCCTCTTCGGCCACGGGGCGCGGCTGATCGGCGGCGTGGGGGCGGACGGCCCGGAAGTTCTTGGTCCGGTCGGGCACGGCCTCTCCGCGCACCTCGGCGAGGAGGTCGGTGATGGCGGCCATGATGGTGTCGGTGGCGCCCCGCAGCACCTCGGCGGTGGGCTCCTGGCCGTAGTACGCGGACAGGTCCACCGGCGGTCCGGCGTGCACCCTGAGGGTCTTGCGCGGGAAGAGGCGGACCTTCTTCTCCTTGGCGTACGGCGGTACGGCCTCGTTGGCGCCCCACTGGGCGATGGGGATGACGGGCGCCTTGGTGAGCAGCGCGACGCGGGCCGCGCCGGTCTTGCCCCGCATCGGCCACATCTCGGGGTCCCGGGTGAGGGTGCCCTCGGGGTAGAAGGCCACGCACTCGCCCTTGTTGATGGCGTCCACGGCGGCCCGGAAGGCGGTGGCCGCGTCGGTCGACTCGCGGTACACCGGGATCTGGCCGGTGCCGCGCAGGAAGGTTCCGACAAAGCTGCCCTTGAAGAGCGCGGCCTTGGCGAGGAAGCGCGGCACTCGTCCGGTGTTGTACTGGAAGTGCGCGTAGGAGAGCGGGTCGAGATACGAGTTGTGGTTGATCGCGGTGATAAATCCACCGTCGGCGGGAATGTGCTCCATTCCGTGCCAGTCCCGCTTGAACAGAACCACCAGCGGCGGTTTGACCAAGACCGCTGCCATGCGGTACCAGATGCCGATTCTGCGGCCGGACACTCGGAACATCCTCCTCTTTGACCCTGCTGACCTGCTGGCTTGCTGCCGTCCGGGCAGCCGCACAAGTGTCGCTCCAGGTACCCGGTCTGTCGAGGACACCGTAACCCCGCACGTCCCGGGCGAGCCCGGCAGCGGGTGAGAATGAGGCCCGTGGGAACAAACGGAGCCCGTGTGGCGTGGACGCTGGTGGTGCCGCTGAAACCCCTGGCACGGGCCAAGAGCCGGCTCTCCGGGGCCGCCGGGGACGACCTCCGGCCGGGTCTCGCGCTGGCGTTCGCGCTCGACACGGTGACGGCGGCGCTGGCGGCCGGGCTGGTGCGGGGGGTGACCGTGGTCACCGACGACCCGCTCGCCGGGCGTGAGCTGTCGGCGCTGGGCGCCCGGATCCTGCCCGACCCACCGGGAAGCGGACTGAACGCGGCGCTCGCGCACGGCGCCCGCGCGGTCCGGGAGGAACGCCCAGGAGCCGCCGTAGCGGCGCTGAACGCCGATCTCCCGGCCTTGCGGCCCGCGGAGCTCGACCAGGTGCTCGACGTCGCCTCCGGGCTCCCACGCGCCTTTCTGGCGGATGCGGCGGGGGTGGGCACGACCCTGCTCTCGGCGGCGCCGGGCAGCGGTCTTGCACCGGCCTTCGGCGGGCCCTCCCGGGCTCGGCACCGGGCGTCGGGGGCACGGGAGATCGAACTGGCCGGGGTGGACTCGGTACGGCGCGATGTGGACACCGGCGAGGACCTGCGCGCGGCACTGGCGCTGGGCGTGGGTCCGTACACCGCCCGCCGCTTGCGCCCCGCGGCCCCGTCCGGCCCGGAGCCGGGGCCCGTTCCCGCGTCCGGCGCCCGGCCGCCCGCTCCGGAACGGCCCGCGGCGAGGGCTGAGGACAGCCCTTAGGGTGGCGGTCATGCAGGCAACCGCGTACACCTACGACCCCGAGACCCGCGCCGGCAGTGTGCTGCTCGACGACGGCACCCCACTGCCCTTCGACGCGGCGGCGTTCGACGCCGGAGGGCTGCGGATGCTGCGTCCGGGGCAGCGGGTGCGGATCGAGGTGGCGGGCGAGGGCGAGGACCGCCGTGTGGTCTTCGTGACCCTCCAGACGTTCTGAACCCCCGGAAAATACCGTCCGAACCCCCGGAAACACCGCGGGCCGGGCTCCCCGAGGGAGCCCGGCCCGGCGCATGACGGTACGGCGGTGTGCCGCTGACTAGCGCTTCCTGGCGGTGGTCTTCTTGGCCGTGGTCTTGCGCGCGGTGGTCTTGCGCGCGGGGGCCTTCTTCGCCGTGGTCTTCTTGGCCGCCGCCTTCTTGGCGGTGGTCTTCTTGGCCGGGGCCTTCTTCGCCGCCGCCTTCTTGGCGGTGGTCTTCTTGGCCGGGGCCTTCTTCGCCGTGGCCTTCTTCGCCGCCGCCTTCTTCGCGGTGACCTTCTTGGCCGCGGCCTTCTTCGCGGCGACCTGGAGGCTTCCCTTGGGAGCCTTCTTCACGGCGACCTCGCCACCGCGCGGCAGCTTCTTCGAGCCGCTCACCAGGTCCTTGAAGCCCTGGCCCGCGCGGAAGCGGGGCACGGAGGTCTTCTTGACCCGGACCCGCTCCCCGGTCTGCGGGTTCCGGGCGTACCGGGCGGGACGTTCCACCTTCTCGAACGAACCGAATCCGGTGACCGAAACTCGATCACCGCCGACGACCGCGCGGACGATGGCGTCCAGGACCGCGTCGACCGCCTCGGCGGCGTTCTGCCGGCCGCCGAGCTTGTCGGCAATCGCTTCTACGAGCTGCGCCTTGTTCACGTCTTCCCCTTCGGAGACATTGCCAGAACGAATCTGTTCAGGCTTTTTCGCACGTTAGGCAGATATATACCGCAAATCAAACACGAAACGGGCTAATCACCCTTGTGCCGCAACGCACTCGATCGTCACGGACTTCCGTCGGAGTCGGGATCTTCGGGGAAACGCCCCTCGTCGAGGTCGTTCATCAACCGCTCCAGACGCCGTGCCGCGTCTGCGAGATCGTGTTTCGCCGCTGACGTGATGACCAGCAGCTTCCGGGACAGCGCCATCCGTACGCCCTCCGGGACTTGCAGTGTGCGCACCCTTGTGTGCGCTTCTTTGAGCCGGGCGGCGACAAGACCGTAGAGCTCGAGTTGGCCGTCGCGTTCCATGCACTGATTGTGCCATCTGAGGCGAGTTGTCGCTTCATGGGGCCTCAACATGACGATGCGCCGCCGGTCCGAGGACTGGCGGCGCATCATGCCAAACCTGCTCTGTGCAGGGAGAACCGGGGGGTCAGACCTCCACCGTACGGGGCTTGAAGGAAGGACGACGGGACTCGTACGCGGCGATGTCGGCCTCCTCCCTGAGGGTGAGACTGATGTCGTCCAGACCCTCCAGCAGCCGCCATCGGGCGTTCTCGTCAAGTTCAAAATCAGCCGTGATGCCTTGAGCACGCACCTGGCGGTCGACGAGGTCCACGGTGACCTCCGCGGACGGGTCGGACTCCACCAGCTGCCACAGCCGGTCCACCGTCTCCTGCGGCAGTACGACGGTCAGCAGGCCGTTCTTGAGCGAGTTGCCGCGGAAGATGTCGGCGAAGCGGGACGAGATGACGGCCTTGAAACCGTAGTTCTGCAACGCCCATACCGCGTGCTCACGCGAGGAGCCGGTGCCGAAGTCCGGACCGGCCACGAGGACGGTCCCGCCCTTGTGCTCGGGGCGGTTGAGCACGAACTCCGGGTCCTTGCGCCATGCCTCGAACAGCCCGTCCTCGAAGCCGTCGCGGGTGACCTTCTTGAGCCAGTGGGCGGGAATGATCTGGTCGGTGTCGACGTTGCTGCGGCGCAGCGGGACGGCCCGGCCGGTGTGCGTGGTGAATGCTTCCATGACTGCTCAGGCCCCCACGGGAACGGTTGCGTCGACGTCGGACAGATCGGCGGGCGAAGCCAGATGGCCCAGTACCGCGGTGGCGGCGGCCACCTGCGGGGAGACCAGATGGGTACGGCCGCCCTTGCCCTGCCTGCCCTCGAAGTTGCGGTTGGAGGTGGACGCCGACCGCTCACCGGGCGCGAGCTGGTCGGGGTTCATGCCCAGACACATCGAGCAGCCCGCGTGGCGCCACTCGGCACCGGCCGCGGTGAACACCTTGTCCAGCCCCTCTTCCACGGCCTGGAGCGCGACCCGCACCGAGCCGGGGACCACCAGCATCCGCACCCCGTCGGCCACCGAACGGCCCTGGAGGACCGAGGCGGCGGAGCGCAGGTCCTCGATGCGGCCGTTGGTGCAGGAGCCGACGAAGACGGTGTCGACCGCGATGTCCCGCAGCGGCTGACCCGCCGTCAGACCCATGTACTCCAAAGCCTTCTCGGCGGCCAGCTTCTCGCTCGCGTCCTCGTAGGAGGCGGGGTCGGGCACCGAGGCCGACAGGGGCGCGCCCTGGCCGGGGTTGGTGCCCCAGGTGACGAACGGGGCCAGCTCGGAAGCGTCGATGACGACCTCGCGGTCGAAGACGGCGCCCTCGTCGCTGCGCAGGGTGCGCCAGTACGCGACGGCGGCGTCCCAGTCGGCGCCCTGGGGGGCGTGCGGGCGGCCCTCCAGATAACGGAAGGTGGTCTCGTCCGGGGCGATCATGCCCGCGCGGGCCCCCGCCTCGATGGACATGTTGCACACGGTCATCCGGGCCTCCATCGAGAGCTTCTCGATGGCGGAGCCGCGGTACTCGATCACATAGCCCTGACCGCCGCCGGTGCCGATCCTGGCGATGATCGCCAGGATCAGGTCCTTGGCGGTGACGCCGTCGGGCAGCTCGCCCTCGACCGTGATCGCCATGGTCTTGAACGGCGCCAGCGGCAGCGTCTGGGTGGCCAGCACATGCTCGACCTGGCTGGTGCCGATGCCGAACGCGAGCGCGCCGAACGCGCCGTGGGTGGAGGTGTGGCTGTCGCCGCAGACCACGGTGGTGCCGGGCTGGGTCAGTCCCAGCTGCGGTCCCACCACGTGGACAACGCCCTGCTCGACATCGCCGAGCGGGTGCAGCCGTACGCCGAACTCCGCGCAGTTCTTGCGCAGCGTCTCCAACTGGGCGCGGGAGACGGGGTCGGCGATCGGCTTGTCGATGTCGAGGGTCGGGGTGTTGTGATCCTCGGTGGCGATGGTGAGGTCGGTGCGACGGACCGGGCGTCCGGCCTTGCGCAGGCCGTCGAACGCCTGCGGGCTGGTCACCTCGTGCAGCAGATGCAGATCGATGAAGAGGAGGTCGGGCTCGCCATCGGCGTGCCGGACGACATGGTCGTCCCAGACCTTCTCCGCGAGTGTCCGTCCCATCGCTTTCCCTCCGGCCGGCGTCGCTGCGCGGCCCAAACTCGTGTCGAGTGCGTGCCCTGGTCTGCGGGCCCGCCATTCCAGGGTGGCGGGTCTCCCGGAAAATTGAACTTGCGTTTCACAGTGTGAGACGCGAGTATCGTTGCATGGACAACTCTAGTGGCGTCGGCGTTCTCGACAAGGCGGCTCTGGTTCTGAGCGCTCTGGAGTCCGGTCCGGCCACCCTCGCCGGGCTGGTCGGGGCGACGGGCCTGGCGCGCCCCACGGCACACCGGCTGGCGGTGGCGCTCGAGCACCACCGGATGGTGGCGCGTGACATGCAGGGCCGTTTCATCCTGGGTCCGCGGCTGGCCGAGCTGGCCGCGGCGGCGGGCGAGGACCGCCTGCTCGCGACCGCCGGACCGGTTCTCACCCACCTGCGGGACGTGACGGGCGAGAGCGCGCAGCTCTACCGGCGCCAGGGCGATATGCGGATCTGTGTGGCGGCGGCGGAGCGGCTGTCCGGACTGCGGGACACCGTGCCGGTCGGCTCCACACTGCCCATGAAGGCCGGCTCGGCCGCCCAGGTGCTGATGGCCTGGGAGGAGCCGGAGCGGCTGCACCGCGGGCTCCAGGGGGCCCGTTTCACGGCCACGGCCCTGTCGGGCGTACGGCGGCGGGGCTGGGCCCAGTCGATCGGCGAGCGGGAACCGGGCGTCGCCTCGGTCTCCGCGCCGGTGCGCGGGCCCTCCAACCGCGTGGTCGCCGCCGTCTCGGTCTCCGGACCGATCGAGCGGCTGACCAGGCACCCGGGCCGGATGCACGCCCAGGCCGTCATCGACGCCGCCGCGCGGCTCTCCGACGCCCTGCGCCGGGGCAACTGAGCAACGCCTCCTGGGGCTCGGTTCTCCCCCAGCCACCGCTGGGATGTGCCCCCGCCGGGGTGCCGAAGCCCCTGTCGACGGTCGACCGCGCCCCTTCGGCTCACTCGCCGGGCAGCATCCGTACGGGAAGGCGCCGGCGCGCCTCAGGCGCGCTTCAGCGACAGCCGGTCGGCCGCGCGATCCCCGCGGCGGCCGACCGGGACCACTCCGGTGGCCTTCCCCAGGCCGAATTCCGGCATGTTGATGTACACCGACTCATGGGCACCGGCCGGGACCACATAGGTCTCGTGCCAGAAGCCGACCTTGTCCCTGCCCTCCCGTATCCGGCGGTTGAACGCCGCCCAGGCGGGGCGGTGCTCCTTGTCCTGCGCCACGGAGTACTCCAGCAGCTTGTCGTGCGACGACCAGTACTGGACCACGTAGATCACCCGCGGCGGACCGAACAGCAACTGGTAGCCCAGCATTCCGCTCTCCTGGTCCCGCGACAGCTCGCGCAGCATCCGCGGCATCGCCTTGAACACCGGCAGCCAGCTGCGCAGCGCCCGGAAGCGGTTGATGCGCATACCGATCAGAAAGACGGTCACCTCCCCCTCGGCCTCGGCGGTCATACGCCCTGCAAGCAGCTCGGCACCCATGGTGATCCCCTCGTTCCGCGTCCGCGACATGATTGGATAGCGGTGCTATCCATGATGGGATAGTGCCACTCTCCAAGGGAAGGTGCAACAGGTATGCGACTGGCTGAGCTCAGCGAGCGCAGCGGAGTGTCCACCGCGACGATCAAGTACTACCTGCGCGAGGGGCTGCTGCCGCAGGGCGAGCGGATCACCGCCACCAAGGCGGAGTACGGCGAGGAGCACCTGCGCAGACTTCGGCTGGTCCGGGCGCTCATCCAGGTCGGCCGGATGCCGGTGGCCACCGCCCGCCAGGTGCTGGACGCCGCCGAGGACGAGTCGCTCAGCGAGAACACCCGGATGGGAGCGGCGGTCTGGGCGCTGCCGCACGGCCCCGAGCCCGACGACGACGACCCCGGAACGGCGCTCGCCCGCGAACAGGCGGACACCCTGCTGGAGCGGCTGGAGTGGACGCACTGCCGTCAGCTGGGCGACACCTCCCCCGCGTACCGGATGCTGGTGTCGGGCATCGCGACCCTGGACCGCCTCGGATATCCGCATGAGACCGACCACTTGCAGCTGCACGCCCGGCTCGCGGCCGAACTGGCCGTCGCGGACCTGGATCTGGTGGAGACCTACGCACCACAGGAGCGGATCGAGGCGGTCGTCGCACTGACCGTGTTGTACGAACCGGTGCTGCTGAGCCTGCGGCGGCTGGCGGAGACCGAGGAGTCCCACCGCCGTTTCGACACCTGAGGGAGCGCGTTTCCGGGCACCGCCCCGGGCCCCGGCCCCGGATACGCGAAAGGCCCTCCGCGCATTGCGGAGGGCCTTTCTTCTGTACCCCCGACCGGATTCGAACCGGCGCTACCGCCTTGAGAGGGCGGCGTGCTAGGCCGCTACACAACGGGGGCCTGATCAGCACAAGCTGTACTGCGCTGGGCTACCAGGACTCGAACCTAGACTAAATGAACCAGAATCACTCGTGCTGCCAATTACACCATAGCCCATGGTATAGACCAGTACCCCCGACCGGATTCGAACCGGCGCTACCGCCTTGAGAGGGCGGCGTGCTAGGCCGCTACACAACGGGGGCCCTAGCGATCTCTCGTTTCCGAGAAGATCCGTACCCCCGACCGGATTCGAACCGGCGCTACTGCCTTGAGAGGGCAGCGTGCTAGGCCGCTACACAACGGGGGCTTGGTCCTGCTTTGATCAAGAGATCTCCGGAGAATTCCGCGAAGCTCTCTTGCTGGGGTACCAGGACTCGAACCTAGACTAAGTGAACCAGAATCACTCGTGCTGCCAATTACACCATACCCCACCAAAACGCCACCCCCGTAGGGGTCTTGTCTGGTTCGCGCCTCCGGTCCGGCCTGGCGGCCCGCCCGTCCGGCGCAGGAAGAACATTACCCGATGGTGGACGGGCCACCAAAACGGATTCGTCCTGCGGGGGCGCCGCGAGCCGGGCACCCGGCGCCCCGTGGACTCACGCCGCCAGCTTCGCCAGCGCCGCGTCGATCCGGGCGAGTGTGCGCTCGCGCCCCAGGATTTCCAGCGATTCGAACAGCGGCAGACCGACCGTACGGCCGGTGACCGCGACCCGCACCGGGGCCTGGGCCTTGCCCAGCTTGAGGCCGTGCTCCTCACCGGCCGCGAGCACCGCCTCCTTGAGCGGCTCGGCCGCCCACTCCGCCTCGGCCAGCCTGGCCCGGGCCGTGGTGAGCAGCGCGTCCGCGCCCGGCTTCATGGCCTTCGCCCAGGACGCCTCGTCCGCCACCGGCTCCGCCAGAAAGAGGAAGTCGACGTTGGCCGTGATGTCGGACAGCACCGTCAGCCGGGTCTGGGCCAGCGGCGCCAGCGCCTCGAAGGCCGCGGTGTCGAACCGCTCGGGGGCCCAGGGCGCGTGCGGCGCCTGGAGCCAGGGAGCGCACGCCTCGATGAACGCCTTCACGTCCAGCCGCCGGATGTGATCGGCGTTGATCGCCTCCGCCTTCTTCAGGTCGAAGCGGGCCGGGTTGGCGTTCACGTCCGCGATGTCGAACGCCGCGACCATCTCGTCGATCGAGAACACGTCCCGGTCGGCCGAGAGGGACCAGCCCAGCAGGGACAGGTAGTTGAGCAGCCCCTCGGGCAGGAAGCCGCGCTCGCGGTAGAGGTTCAGCGACGACTGGGGGTCGCGCTTGGAGAGCTTCTTGTTGCCCTCCCCCATGACGTAGGGGAGGTGGCCGAAGGCGGGCACCGGACCGCCGCCCACCCCGATCTCGGCCAGCGCGCGGTACAGCGCGATCTGGCGCGGGGTGGAGGACAGCAGGTCCTCACCGCGCAGCACGTGGGTGATCTCCATCAGCGCGTCGTCCACGGGGTTGACGAGCGTGTAGAGCGGGGCGCCGTTGGCCCGCACGATGCCGTAGTCGGTCACGTTCTCCGGCGTGAAGGTCAGCTCGCCGCGGACCAGGTCGGTGAAGGCGATCGGCTCATCGGGCATCCGGAAGCGCACGATCGAGGAGCGCCCCTCGGCCTCGTAGGCCGCGATCCGCTCGGCGGTCAGGGTGCGGCACTGGCCGTCGTAGCCGGAGGGACGCCCGGCCTCGCGGGCGGCCTCGCGGCGCGCCTCCAGCTCCTCGGCGGTGCAGTAGCAGCGGTAGGCGTGCCCGGCCTCCAGCAGCTTGTCCGCGACGTCCCGGTAGAGGCCCATCCGCTGCGACTGGCGGTAGGGGGCGTGCGGACCGCCGACTTCGGGGCCCTCGTCCCAGTCGAAGCCCAGCCAGCGCATCGCGTCCAGCAGCTGTTCGTACGACTCCTCGGAGTCGCGGGCCGCGTCGGTGTCCTCGATACGGAAGACCAGGGTGCCGCCGTGGTGGCGGGCGAAGGCCCAGTTGAACAGAGCGGTCCGGACCAGCCCGACATGGGGGTTGCCGGTCGGCGAGGGACAGAAACGAACCCGCACGGGGGCGGGGGAGCTTGCGCTAGCCACGCTTGATCACCTTGTTGGTGAGAGTGCCGATGCCTTCGATGGTGACGGCGACCTCGTCGCCGACGGAGAGCGGGCCGACGCCCGCCGGGGTGCCGGTGAGCACCACGTCGCCCGGGAGCAGTGTCATGGCCTCGGTGATGTGCACGATCAGATCCTCGATCGGGCGCACCATCTCGCTCGTACGGCCCAGCTGACGCTGTTCACCGTTGACCGTGCACATGATGCCGAGATCCGCGGCACGCGTCAGGTCGATATCGGTCTCCACCCAGGGGCCCAGCGGGCAGGAGGTGTCGAAGCCCTTGGCCCGCGCCCACTGCTCCTCACGGCGCTGCACATCACGCGCGGTGATGTCGTTGGCGCAGGTGTAGCCGAGGATGACGTCCTTGACGCGGTCACGCGGGACCTCGCGGCACATCCGGCCGATGACCACGGCCAGCTCGGCCTCGTGGTGCACCTCGGAGGAGAACGAGGGGTACACGACCGGGTCACCGGGGCCGGTCACCGAGGTGGACGGCTTGAAGAAGGTGACCGGGACGTCGGGGACCTCGCTGCCGAGTTCGGCGGCGTGCTCACGGTAGTTGCGGCCGATCGCGACGACCTTGTTCGGCAGCACGGGCGGCAGCAGCCGGACCTTGCTCAGCGGGATCTTCTGTCCCGAGCGCTCGAAGTCGGCGAAGGGATGGCCCTTGATGATGTCGATGACCGGGCCGTCCTGGCCGGACGGCTCACCCTCGACCACTCCGAAGGCGACGTTGCCGTCGATGGAGAACCTGGCGATGCGCACGGGAAGCTGCTGCCCCTCAACTGGAAACCGGACTCGCTGGAGACTGACGCTCCAGGCTATCGCTCCGCGTCCCGCGCGCCGCCGCGCCGTCGGCCGGGGCGGTGGTGTTCACCGCGGCCGGCCGCCCGGGCGGGCCCGGGTTCAGTGGGCCGGAGCCTCGGTCAGCACGGTGCGCCGGGGGTTGGCGGTCTGGACCGGCAGGTCGACGGAGTGCTCCGGCCGCTCCTCGGTCGCGGTCCGCAGCTCCTCGGCGTCCTTCAGATGCGCCAGGGTGGTGCGCCGCGGATTGGCTATGGTGCGGAACATCATCGTCGTCTTCACTGGGGTCATGCCTCGCTGTTGTCGTATCGACGGGCTGTGTAAAGCGTCAGGCTAGAGGCGGCCTTGCCCATGGGTTCGCAGAAAAAGTCGGCGACAGCATGTGATTTTGCTCACGAATCATCGGGCAAATGCCACATTGAAGACAGTTGATTCAATCACCCTAAACGGACATTGCCGTACTGAACCTGACGTTCCGCTCTTGATCATGGCTAGCCGGACACGCGATGTGCATGTTCGAGTCGTTCCCAAACGTCCGTTATCGCCGACACGGCTTTCTACGTCCGGTAATAAAGCCCGTACACAGCGTCACGCACATCACGGCCTCCCCCCTTGCCCTTGTTGCAGCATCCGGCACTGTGCTGGAATTCCCGGGACCGCCGTGGGAATCATCCCGGCGCGCACGGGGGCGCAGAGAGGCTGCCGAGCGGCGGAGTTCCTCTTGTTCGATACGAAAGGAAGCGCGCCGGTCACTCACGATCGACAGGGGGGATCGCGGTCCCCCACGACTCGACACCGCTTCGTCGTTGGCCGATGAAGCGCCTGGTCCAGAGGTTGCGACGCTAGTGCAGGGACGTTTCAAGAGGGATGGAATGGGGGCTCCCCAGGCCCGCCAGGGCCGAGGGGAAGCTTCGGCGGACCCGGAGCCGCGTGGTGGGACCGAGCGCGGCTCCACGCCCCAGCGCGCCCAGGGCACCGGCAGGCCGCCGGCCGACCAGGGCTCCGAGTCCGGCGTGCTGAGCGCCCAGCAGACCAGCAAGCCCAGCGACGGCGAGCCCGCCGAGCAGCCCAAACCCAAGAGCCCCAGCGGGCCGGGCAACCGCATGGCCCTGCGCAACTGGCGCATCAGCACCAGGCTGGTCTCCCTGCTCGCGCTCCCCGTCGTCGCCGCGACCACCCTGGGCGCCCTGCGGATCCAGGACTCGCTCGACAACATCGAGCAGCTGGACCAGATGAAGCTGCTCACCGAGATGACGCAGCAGGCCACCCAGCTGGCGAGCGCCCTCCAGGAGGAGCGCGACAAGTCGGCGGGGCCGCTGGCGGGCAAGGGCAACGCCAAGGACGACCGGGTCGTCTCCACCCGTGAGGACACCGACCGCGCCATCTCGGCGTTCCGCAACGCCACCGACAGCATCGACCCCGGTGAACAGTCGATGGCCGGTGTGCAGTCCACGCTCGTCGACATCAGCCGTCAGCTCGGCAAGATCAATGAGATCCGCGACACGGCGTACGACAACCGCCAGTACTACTCGCTGACGGTCCAGAACTACAACGAGCTGATCAACTCGCTGCTGTCGCTCTCCCAGGACATGGCGCAGGCGACCAGCAACCGCGCGATGATCAACAACACCCGCGCGCTGGCCACCTTCTCCTCCGCGAAGGAGTACGCCTCCATCCAGCGCGCGCTGATCAGCGCCGCGCTCGCCGACCCGGACGGCGCCGAGTTCTCCGCCAACGACCGCCGCTTCGCCAAGACCGCGGTGGACAAGGAGAACGAGGCCCTCGGCCGGTTCAAGCAGATCCGCCAGGGCAACTCCGAGGACCTTCTCGAGCCGCTGGACAGCCGCCCGGACATCAAGGCGGCGACCATGTACGCGGACCGCGCGGTGCGCGACCCGGACGGGCTCAAGGCCGAGAAGCGCACCGATCTTGACTGGTACGACCAGGACAGCATCAAGATCGAAGAAATGGGCAAGATCGAGGAGACGCTGCTCGGCGAGATGCAGCAGAAGGCTCGTGAGCTCCGTCAGGACGCCCAGCAGGACGCGATCATCAACGGTGCGCTGATCCTGCTCGTCCTCGGCGTCTCTCTCGTCGGCGCCTTCGTCGTCGCCCGCTCCATGGTCCGCTCGCTGCGCCGGCTCCAGGACACCGCGCAGGACGTCGCCCAGAAGCGGCTGCCCGAGTTGGTCAAGCAGCTCTCCGAGTCCGACCCGCAGGACGTGGACACCTCCGTGGAGTCCGTCGGTGTGCACAGCCGGGACGAGATCGGCAAGGTGGCCACGGCCTTCGACGACGTGCACCGCGAGGCGGTCCGCCTCGCCGCCGAGCAGGCGCTGCTGCGGGGCAACGTCAACGCGATGTTCACCAACCTCTCGCGCCGCAGCCAGGGCCTCATCCAGCGTCAGCTCTCGCTCATCTCCGAGCTGGAGAGCCGCGAGGCCGACCCGGACCAGCTGTCCTCGCTGTTCAAGCTGGACCACCTGGCCACCCGCATGCGCCGTAACGGTGAGAACCTGCTGGTCCTCGCCGGTGAGGAGCCGGGCCGCCGGTGGACCCGGCCGGTTCCGCTGGTGGACGTGCTCCGCGCCGCGGCCTCCGAGGTGGAGCAGTACGAGCGCATCGAGCTCAGCTCGGTCCCGGCGACCGAGGTCGCGGGCCGGGTCGTCAACGACCTCGTCCACCTCCTCGCCGAGCTGCTGGAGAACGCCACCTCGTTCTCCTCGCCGCAGACCAAGGTCAAGGTGACCGGTCACGCCCTGCCCGACGGGCGGGTGCTGGTCGAGATCCACGACACCGGTATCGGACTCTCGCCCGAGGACCTGGCCGCGATCAACGAGCGGCTGGCCAGCCCGCCCACGGTCGATGTGTCGGTCTCCCGGCGCATGGGTCTGTTCGTGGTCGGCCGGCTGTCCCTGCGGCACGGCATCCGCATCCAGCTCCGGCCGTCCGACTCGGGCGGTACGACGGCGCTGGTCATGCTGCCCGTCGATGTCGCCCAGGGCGGCCGTAAGCCGGGTGCCCAGGCCCCCGGCGGCGGCAAGGCCGGTGCGGGCGCCCCGGGTTCCGGCGGACCGGGCAACGGCGGGCCGGAGAACGGCGCGGCGGGCCTGCTGGGCTCCGCCCCCTCGCGGCGCCCCGTCCCCGGTACGGGTGCGCGCACCGCGCTGCCCGGCACCGGCGGCGGCTCCACCGGCAGCGGACTGCCGACCCGGCCAATCGGTGCCGGGACGGGTCCGCAGGGCGGCGCCCCCTCCGGCGGCAGCCTCTTCGACAGCGGACGGCCGCCCGGCCCCCGGGGCAACTCCTTCACGGGCCCCGGCGGTCCGGGCGGCCCCGGCGGCAACTCCAGCCGCCCGCCGCTTCCGCAGCGCGGTGACGGCCCGACCGTCGCCCCGCCGACCGGTGCTCCGGCCCGTGCCGACTCCGGCGACCAGGGTGCCCGTCCGCAGCTCCCCTCGCGTGACCGCGCGCCGGAGCTGCCCGCCCCCACCCAGCCCGGCACCAGCTGGGGCGCGCGCCGCGCCGCGGCGGGCGACGACTGGCCGACCGGTCCGCGTGACGCGGGCGACGCGCCGCGCGGCCATGAGGAGGCCGACTCCACCGGCCAGTTCGCCCGGCCGGACCTCGGCGGTGCTCCATCGGAGCGGCATGATCCGTTCGGCAGCCGCGGACCCGGTGACACCGGTGAGTTCCCGCAGCCCGACCTGGGCGACGGCCCCAATATGTTCGAGCCGCGCCGCGGACCGGGCGACACCGGCGAGTTCGCGATGCCGGGCCGGCCGGACGTCCGCGGCCCGCAGGACGCGGGACGCGGACCGGGCGACACCGCCCCGTTCGAGCGCCCCGACTTCAGCCAGGGCCCCGGCGACACCGGCCAGTTCGCCCGCCCGGAGCTGGGCCAGGGTCCGGGGAGCACGGGTGAGTACGCCCGTCCCGACCTCGGGCAGGGCCCCGGCGACACCGGCCAGTTCGCCCGCCCGGAGCTGGGCCAGGGTCCGGGGAGCACGGGTGAGTACGCCCGTCCCGACCTCGGGCAGGGCCCCGGGAGCACCGGCGAGTACGCCCGCCCGGAACTCGGCCAGGGCCCCGGCGACACCGGGGAGTTCGCCCGTCCGGAGGTCAACGACGCCGGACCCGGCGACACCGGGGAGTTCCCGCTCCCCCAGAGCGGGCGCGGCACCGCCGAGCAGGAGGACGCGCTGCCGCCCGCTGGTCCCGGCGACGGCCGTACGCCGATCTTCGACACCATCGAGTCGAACTGGTTCCGCGGGCAGACCGAGTCCACCGGCACCTCCGGTGAGGACTCCCGGTACCCGTCGGCGCCGTCGCAGCCCGCCCGGCCGAGCGGGCCCGCGCGGCCGGCCGAGCCCATCGCGTCGGAGCCGCCCGTATCCGGGCCGCCCGCTCCGGCCGTTCCCCCCGCCCCGCGCCGCGAGCCGCAGCCGGCGTCCCGTGGCACCGGCGAATTCGCCGGACTCCACGGCACGGCCGGTGCGAACGCCGCCGGTGCGGGTGGTCTCAACGGCACCGGTTCCTGGCGGTCGGCCAACGACGAGCGCTGGCGCCGTGCCGAGCAGATCCGTGAGCCCGCCGCTGGCGGTGTCACGTCGTCCGGGTTGCCACGACGGGTGCCCCGCGCGAATCTCGTGGAAGGCGCCGCGCAGCCGGCCCAGGCCGACCAGAGCGGACCGCAGGTGTCTCGTGCGCCCGATGATGTACGCGGGAGGCTGACCAACCTCCGCCGGGGGATCCAGCAGGGCCGTCGGGCCGGAACCGGTTTCGACGGCAATCACGATCGCGGCGTAGGCCCGACTTACCAGCAGGAGCGTTAGTTGAGCCCGATGAGCCAGGCGGCGCAGAATCTGAACTGGTTGATCACGAACTTCGTGGACAACACCCCCGGGGTGTCCCACACGGTGGTGGTCTCCGCCGACGGACTCCTTCTGGCGATGTCCGAAGGCTTCCCCCGTGACCGAGCCGATCAACTGGCGGCGGTCGCCTCCGGCCTGACCTCTCTCACCGCCGGAGCCTCCCGCATCTTCGAAGGCGGCGCGGTCAACCAGACCGTCGTCGAAATGGAACGAGGCTTTCTCTTCATCATGTCCATCTCCGACGGATCGTCCCTGGCGGTCCTCGCCCACCCCGAGTGCGACATCGGCCTGGTCGGCTACGAGATGGCCCTGCTGGTCGACCGCGCGGGCAATGTCCTCACCCCGGACCTCCGCGCCGAACTGCAAGGCAGCCTGTTGAACTGACCCATCGACCATCCGACGCCCGCCCCGCCCGGTCCACCGGGCGGCCCCCCACCGGCACCGACCGACGGCACGAACCGTCACCTTGTTGTCCGACCGGAGGACTCCATGACCCCGCCCCCTGCCTCGCCCGGCCCGTACGGCGGCCACCACCATTCGCCGTACGGGGGTGAAGGCGACCAGCCATTGGTGCGCCCGTACGCCATGACCGGAGGCCGGACCCGGCCGCGGTACCAGCTCGCCATCGAGGCACTGGTCAGCACCACGGCCGATCCAGCCCATCTGGCGGGGCTGCTCCCCGAGCACCAGCGCATCTGCCATCTGTGCCAGGAGGTCAAGTCGGTCGCGGAGGTCTCGGCGCTGCTGAACATACCGCTCGGTGTGGCGCGGATCCTGGTGGCCGACCTGGCCGAGGCGGGCATGGTGGCGATCCACCAGCCCGGTGGCGGTTCGGAAGCGGGCGGTACCCCGGATGTGACACTGCTCGAAAGGGTGCTCAGTGGACTTCGCAAGCTCTAGCGGCGCTCCGCCCGCGCGCGCGACCACCTCGGCGAAGATCGTGGTGGCGGGCGGCTTCGGCGTGGGCAAGACCACGTTCGTCGGCGCGGTCTCGGAGATCAACCCGCTGCGCACCGAAGCCGTGATGACCTCCGCCTCGGCGGGGATCGACGACCTGAGCCATGTCCAGGACAAGACCACGACCACCGTGGCGATGGACTTCGGGCGCATCACGCTCGACGACGATCTGATCCTGTATCTGTTCGGCACCCCGGGTCAGGACCGATTCTGGTTCATGTGGGACGACCTGGTCCGCGGTGCCATCGGCGCCGTGGTGCTGGTGGACACCCGCCGCCTGGCGGACTGCTTCCCGGCCGTGGACTACTTCGAGAACTCCGGTCTGCCCTTCGTCATCGCCCTCAACGGCTTCGACGGCCACCAGCCGTACAGCCCCGAGGAGGTGCGCGAGGCCCTCCAGATCGGACCGGACACCCCCATCATCATCACCGACGCCCGCCACCGCAGCGAGGCCAAGAGCGCGCTGATCACCCTGGTCGAGCACGCGCTGATGGCCCGGCTCAAGTAGGAGCCGGCCTCCGGAAGTTGTCCGGAACGGATGTCGGAGCGGGCCGTGTCGGACGACACGGCCCGCTCTCCCATTCATAACGTTTCGACAGAGAAAAACTTCCGGGCCGCCACCGAGTGCGTTCAGTCCGCTTCGGACCGCACTCAATTGGTTCGGTATTTGACACACCTCACCCTTAACGCCCGTTTTATCTCTGGTCTAGACAACAGACTGACCGTTTTGCGCAGTGTTTGGAAAGCACCTGCGCGGCGTGCTGGAATTCGCTGAACTGGGCAGTAAGGGCTCAGCTGGAACGGCACAACATCAGGTGCCGACGCCGAGAGGTTGTTGGTCGAGTGAGGCGAAGCAAGGCGGACTCCGTGCAAGAGGCGCGAGGGAACTTCACCCCGCCGCCGCGTACGCGCACAGCGGCGTCGCCCGCCGATGCACCCGATCCGCCCGCCGGCAGCGGCGGCCGGTTCTCCCCGCGGAACTGGCGGGTCCGCACTCGGCTGTACGCAATTCTGCTGATTCCGGTGCTGGTCGCCCTGGTCTTCGGTGGATTCCAGGTCGCCGCGTCGGTCAAGACCTGGAGCGAGGCACAGGACGCCGAGCGCACCGCGCGGGTCGTCCGCGCCGCCGCGACCTACGGCCAGGCAATCATCGACGAGCGCGACCGCACCGCCGGTCCGCTGCTCAGCGGCACCAACGCCGATGTGGTGCGCAAGGCCCGGTCCGCCACCGACCAGGCGCGCGAGGAATTCGACGAAGCCGTCAAGGACATGCCGCAGACGGCGACCCTCAAGCGGCGCCTCGCGGCGTTCAGGTCGGCCGAACCGCAGCTCACAGCGCTGCGCCGGAACGCCTACACCGACCGCCTCGACGGTGTGAAGACCGAAGAGGGCTATGTCGCGGTCCAGCACGCACTGACCGAGTTCGCCAATGAGCTGGGTCTGGGCACCGGCAACATCACCTCCTACGGCCGCACGGTCTACGCGGTCTCCCTGGCCAAGGGCGCCGAGTCGCTCCAGCGCTCCATCGGCACCCATCTGCTGGTCAAGCCCGGCCCCTCCGCGGCCGAGCGCAAGGTCCAGCTGACCGCCTTCGGCTCGTACGTCTACCTGGAGGGCATCGCGCTCGGGGAGTTCACCTCCGCCGGTATGCCCGAGGACGTCTCGAAGCTCGAGGACACCATGGCCGCGGCCGACAAGCGCGGCAAGGCACAGCTCGCCGAGGCGAAGCGGAAGGCCGAGGCCGCGGGGCAGAAGTTCACCACCCCGCCCTCCATGAAGCGGATGCTCACCGCCATCGGCAGTGGTGCCTCGCCGCAGGAGCTGAAGGCCCGGGGTATCACCCCGGACGTCTGGTTCAACACCGCCACGGGCAAGTTCGACGCCTACCGCGAGGTCGAGCAGAGCCTGGTCAACAAGGCGGTGAACGAGGCAGCGCAAATCTCTTCGGATGCAAAGCGCGATGCGATCGTCAACTCCGCGATCGTGGTGCTCGCGCTGCTCGCCGCGTTCGTCGTGGCCGCCCGGATGGCCCGTTCGATGAGCCGCAGCATGCAGCAGCTGCGCAACGCCGCCTTCGACGTCGCCGAGCAGCGGCTGCCCATGCTGGTCGACCAGCTCTCCCGGAACGACCCGGGACGGGTGGACACCCGCGTCGCCCCGATCCCGCTCAACAGCCAGGACGAGATGGGCGAGGTGGCCCGCGCCTTCGACCAGGTGCACCGCGAGGCGATCCGGCTCGCGGCCGAGCAGGCGATGCTGCGGGGCAACGTCAACGCAATCTTTACGAACCTTTCCAGTCGCAACCAAGGACTCATCGAGCGGCAGCTCACCCTGATCTCCGAACTGGAGAGCCGGGAGGCCGATCCGGACCAGCTGGAGCACCTCTTCCGGCTCGACCACCTGGCCACCCGTATGCGGCGCAACGGCGAGAACCTGCTGATTCTCGCGGGCGAGGAGCCGGGCCGACGCTGGAACCAGCCGGTGGCGCTGATCGACGTCCTGCGCGCCGCCTCCTCGGAAGTGGAATCGTACGAGCGGATCGAGCTCGCGGGGATCTCCGAGGGCGACATCCACGGCACCGCGGTGACCGACCTGGTGCACCTCCTCGCCGAGCTGCTGGAGAACGCGACCACCTTCTCCTCCCCGCACACCAAGGTGCGGGTCACCGCGACACGGCTGCCCGACGGCCGGGTCATGGTGGAGATCCACGACAAGGGCATCGGGCTCACCCCCGAGGACTTCGCCGACATCAACCACAAGCTGGCCAACCCGCCGACAGTGGACGCGGCGGTCTCCCAGCGCATGGGTCTGTTCGTGGTCGGCCGCCTCGCCGACCGGCACGGCATCCGCGTCCAGCTGCGCCCCTCCGGGGAGCAGGCGGGGACCACCTCGCTGGTGATGCTGCCCGAGGCGATCACGCACGGCGGAGGCGGCGAGGAGCTGCCCCCGGACGACTTCACGGTCTCCCGGATCGTCCCCGAACAGCAGCACTCCTACCAGGACCAGCCGGCCGTCACCCAGCGGACCGCCGCCGAGCTGGGCTTCGACGACTCCCCGTACCCCCAGTACCAGGGCCAGTACAGCGGGATGCAGGCCGCGCCGCACGAGCAGGAGCCCCGGCGCGACCCCACCCCCGCGGAGCCGGCCCAGCCGTCCTACGAGGCGCCCTCCTACGCTGAACCGGAACCGCACTACCGCTCTCAGTCGGAGACCGGACAACAGCCGTACGTCGGTTACAACTCACCCTCCCAGCAGGGAGAGTGGGGCGATTCCGGATCATTCGAGATGCCCTACGCATCGCAGTTCGGGACCCAAACGGAATCCGGACCCAGCGCTCCCGAAGTCTCCGGGGAGCGCGTAGAGTTCCACCGTCCGGGCCCCGCCCCGAGCGACAGCCGCTCTCGGACCGACGCCTGGCTTCCGCGTCGGGACAAGCAGTGGCAGCCGTCCGGGGACCCAGGGGCACAGGGAGTGGCCGGTGAGCCTCCGGCGCCCGCGGCGCCGGAGCGGCCTCAGCAGGCTCCCCGGCAGGTGGACACCGGCCAGGACCAGTGGCAGTCGGCAAACGACCAGCGCTGGCGCCGGGCCGAGCAGCTCCGCGAGCCGAAGGCCGGCGGGGTCACCTCCTCCGGTCTGCCCCGGCGGGTACCCAAGGCCAACCTGGTCGAGGGCGCCGCCGAGCAGTCCGGACAGGGCGGCCCCCAGGTCTCCCGCGCCCCGGAGGACGTCCGCGGCAGGCTGAGCAACCTGCGGCGCGGCGTCCAGCGGGGACGCACCGCGGGATCCGGGATCCCCGGGCGTGACCAGCATGACCAACAGGGCTACGGCCCCGGCAGCACCTACGATCAGGAGCGTTAGTGTGAGCCCGATGAGCCAGGCGGCGCAGAACCTGAACTGGTTGATCACGAACTTCGTGGACAACACCCCCGGGGTGTCCCACACGGTGGTGGTCTCCGCCGACGGACTCCTTCTGGCGATGTCCGAAGGCTTCCCCCGTGACCGAGCCGATCAACTGGCGGCGGTCGCCTCCGGCCTGACCTCTCTCACCGCCGGAGCCTCCCGCATCTTCGAAGGCGGCGCGGTCAACCAGACCGTCGTCGAAATGGAACGAGGCTTTCTCTTCATCATGTCCATCTCCGACGGATCGTCCCTGGCGGTCCTCGCCCACCCCGAGTGCGACATCGGCCTGGTCGGCTACGAGATGGCCCTGCTGGTCGACCGCGCGGGCAATGTCCTCACCCCGGACCTCCGCGCCGAACTGCAAGGCAGTCTTCTCAACTAGCAAACATGGAGTGCGTTCCGCGCCACCGCGCCATAAGGTGCGGTGGCGCGCACGGCAAGACAGGCGAGTTGGAGGAGGACACGTGGCAACGCCCCCTAGCGGATACCCGTACGGCCCCGGGCAGCCGTCCGAGCCGCGCGGAGAAGCCCCGCTGAAGCGCTTCAACTTCCCCTCCGCGCCCAGCAACCAGGCCCACTCCCAGGAGCCGGACGACCGGCACCAGCAGCCGCTGCCCCCGCAGCGGCGGCCGCAGCAGGGCCACCAGCAGCCGTATCCGCCCTCCTACGCGCCGCCGGGGCCGCCGGAGGGGCCGCGGTACGAGCCGTCGCCCCCGCCGCGTATCCAGCCCGTACAGCCGCCCGCGCGCCCCGCCCCGAACCCCTCCCCCACGGGCGGCACCCACAACCCCCTGGTGCGGCCGTACGCCATGACCGGGGGCCGGACCCGGCCCCGGTACCAGCTCGCCATCGAGGCGCTGGTGCACACCACGGCCGAACCCGCCCAGCTCCAGGGCCAGCTGCCCGAGCACCAGCGGATCTGCCATCTGTGCCGCGAGATCAAGTCGGTCGCCGAGATCTCCGCACTGCTCACCATCCCCCTGGGCGTCGCCCGGATCCTCGTCGCCGACCTGGCCGAGGCCGGGCTCGTCGCCATTCACCAGCCCGGCGGCGAAGAGTCCGCCGGCGGCCAGCCTGACGTGACACTGCTCGAAAGGGTGCTCAGTGGACTTCGCAAGCTCTAGCGGTGCAGCCCGCTCCACCACCTCCGCGAAGATCGTGGTGGCGGGCGGCTTCGGCGTGGGCAAGACCACGTTCGTCGGCGCGGTCTCGGAGATCAACCCGCTGCGCACCGAAGCCGTGATGACCTCCGCCTCGGCGGGGATCGACGATCTCACCCACGCGCCGGACAAGACCACCACCACGGTGGCGATGGACTTCGGCCGTATCACGCTCGACCAGGATCTGATCCTGTACCTGTTCGGCACCCCCGGTCAGGACCGGTTCTGGTTCATGTGGGACGACCTGGTCCGCGGTGCCATCGGCGCCGTGGTGCTGGTGGACACCCGCCGCCTGGCGGACTGCTTCCCGGCCGTGGACTACTTCGAGAACTCCGGTCTGCCCTTCGTCATCGCCCTCAACGGCTTCGACGGCCACCAGCCGTACAGCCCCGAGGAGGTGCGCGAGGCCCTCCAGATCGGCCCCGACGCCCCGATCATCGTCACCGACGCCCGCCACCGCAGCGAGGCCAAGAGCGCGCTGATCACCCTGGTCGAGCACGCGCTGATGGCCCGGCTGCGCTAGGTCCTGGCGCTACCGCCGGTCCCGTACCGCGAAAATCCCCCGCTCTCCGTGGAGAGCGGGGGATTTTCGCTGTTTGCGTCAGGTCCGGACGATGTGCGGTCGCCCGGCGGCGAGACGCGGGACCCGGTGCTCAGCCCTGCCAGCTGTGCGGGGCGCGGAACGCCGACTGGCGCTCCAGACGGCGCCAGCGCGCGGCGCTGCGGCGCGGGCGGACCGAGGCACCGGTGCGGCGGTGGCCGGCGGTGGCGGCGGCGCGGGCGAGGAGGACCGCGGTGACCGCGGCCAGTTCCTCGGCGTCCGCGTGGCCCTTCTCGACGCGGACGAGCGTGGCCGCCACCGCGGCGGCGGTATCGGCGGAGTCCGGAGACGTACTCATGGTGGGCTTCTCCCTCTGTTCCCTCTGTCGCGATGCCGCGGTCACTGCGGCGGGTTGCCGTGCTTACGGGACGGCAGGTCGGCGTGCTTGTCGCGCAGCATCGCCAGGGACCGGATCAGGACCTCACGGGTTTCGGCCGGGTCGATGACATCGTCGACCAGGCCCCGCTCGGCCGCGTAGTAGGGGTGCATCAGCTCGGACTTGTACTCCTTGACCATGCGCGCGCGCATGGCCTCCGGGTCGTCCGAGTCGGCGATCTGGCGGCGGAAGATCACGTTGGCCGCGCCCTCCGCGCCCATCACCGCGATCTCGTTGGTCGGCCAGGCGTAGGTCAGGTCCGCACCGATGGACTGGGAGTCCATGACGATGTAGGCCCCGCCGTACGCCTTGCGCAGGATGACCGAGATACGCGGAACCGTGGCATTGCAGTACGCGTACAGCATCTTCGCGCCGTGCCGGATGATCCCGCCGTGCTCCTGGTCGACACCGGGCAGGAAGCCGGGCACGTCGAGCAGCGTGATCAGCGGGATGTTGAAGGCGTCGCACATCTGGATGAAGCGCGCGGACTTCTCCGACGCCTCGATGTCCAGCACTCCGGCCAGCGACTGCGGCTGGTTGGCGATGAAGCCGACCACCGCGCCGTCCAGGCGGGTCAGGGCGCAGATGATGTTGGTCGCCCAGCGCTCGTGGACCTCGAGGTAGTCGCCGTCGTCGACGATCTCCTCGATGACCTTGCGCATGTCGTAGGGGCGGTTGCCGTCGGCCGGGACGAGGTCGAGCAGCGCCTCGCCGCGCCGGGACGCCGGGTCGTCGCACTCGGCGACCGGCGGGTTCTCCCGGTTGTTCTGCGGCAGCAGCGACAGCAGGTAGCGCACCTCCTCCAGGCACGTCTCCTCGTCGTCGTAGGCGAAGTGACACACACCGGAGGTCTCGGCGTGCACATCGGCGCCGCCCAGCCCGTTCTGCGAGACCTTCTCGCCGGTCACCGCCTGGACCACATCGGGTCCGGTGATGAACATCTGCGAGGTCTCACGGACCATGAACACGAAGTCGGTGAGGGCCGGGGAGTAGGCGGCGCCGCCCGCGCACGGGCCGAGCATCACGCTGATCTGCGGGATGACACCGGACGCCTTGGTGTTGCGCTGGAAGATGCCGCCGTATCCGGCGAGCGCGGAGACGCCCTCCTGGATGCGGGCTCCGGCACCGTCGTTGAGGGACACCAGCGGGGCCCCGGCCGAGATGGCCATGTCCATGATCTTGTGGATCTTGGTCGCGTGGGCCTCCCCCAGCGCCCCGCCGAAGATCCGGAAGTCGTGTGCGTAGACGAACACCGTCCTGCCGTGGACGGTCCCCCAGCCAGTGACGACCCCGTCGGTGTAGGGCCTCTTCGCTTCCAGCCCGAAGCCGGTCGCGCGGTGCCGCCGCAGCGGCTCCACCTCGTTGAAGGACCCCTCGTCCAGCAGCAGATCGATCCGCTCGCGAGCCGTCAGCTTGCCCTTGGCCTTCTGGGCCTCGGTCGCCCGCTCGCTCGGGCCGCGCCGAGCCTGCTCGCGGATCGCGTGCAGCTCGGCGACGCGCCCGCGAACGTCACTCGCCTCAGCGGGCGCACCTTCGAGATTGGTCATGCATCGACGGTACGTTCCCGGACCCCTGGAAACGCATGTCAATTCCATACAACGTCGGACGCGTTTTGGTGGGCAGGCGGAACAGAACTAGGCAGTGGATTCCGCGTCACCTGGTGCGTCGTACCACTTTCGCCGCTGTGGGTCCTCCACAAACTTCCGACCCCCGCACCGTCACCGTCCGAGCTTGACCACCCGGATGGTCCGCAGCCGCCGGGGCGGAACCGATCACGACAGAGATGTTGAAACGTGAACTGAATGGGTCCACGCTCCACCGCGTCCATGGTTGTTCAATGTTCAACCACATCGGCCCGGAGGAGGAGCCACGGCTCTGTTCCGTCGCCACACCCCCCAGCAGTACGACCCCCGGCGCCGCGGCCGCCGGCTCCGTGACCGCACCGGACCCGGCGCTCGCCGCCCTGACCGGTGACTACAGGATCGACCCGGCCCACAGCACCATCGGCTTCACGGTGCGGCACGCGATGGTCACCAATGTCCGCGGATCGTTCTCCGACCACCGCGGCACCCTGGACCTCGACGGCGCCGACCCGTCCCGCTCGACCGCCTCGATCGACATCACCATCGCCAGCGTCGACACCGGGATCAAGGACCGCGACGCCCATCTGCGCAGCGCCGACTTCTTCGATGCCGAGACCTTCCCCCTGATGACCTTCCGCAGCACCGCCGCGGAGCGGCTCGGCGGCGACCGCTACCGGATCACCGGCGATCTGACCATCAAGGACGTGACCCGCCCGCTCTCCATCGACCTGGAGTTCAACGGCTCGGCCACCGAGGTGTACGGCAACGAGCGGGTCGGCTTCGCGGGCGGCGCCGAGATCCTGCGCTCCGAGTGGGGCCTGACCTGGAACGCCGCGCTGGAGACCGGCGGCGTGATGGTCGGCGACAAGGTCCGGCTGACCTTCGACATCTCCGCGATCAGGAACACCGCGCGGGACTGACCCGAGCCCCCGCGCACACCCGCGGCCCCGGCAGAGCCACGCCCCGAGGGCATTGCCGGGGCCGCGGCCGTTCACTCCTGCGGTTCCACCCCGGCCCGCAGCAGCCCGTAGGCGTAGGCGTCGTCCAGCGCCTGCCAGGACGCGGCGATCACGTTCTCCCCGACGCCGACCGTGGACCACTCCCCCTTGCCGTCGGTGGTGGAGACCAGCACCCGGGTCGTGGACTGCGTTCCGTGCTTGCCCTCCAGGATGCGGACCTTGTAGTCCACCAGCTCCAGCGCGGCCAGCTCCGGATAGATCCGCTCCAGGCCCACCCGCAGCGCGCGGTCGAGGGCGTGGACCGGACCGTTCCCCTCCGCCGTGGAGACGATCCGCTCACCCTTGGCCCACAGCTTCACGGTGGCCTCGTTGGCGTGGATGCCGTCCGGGCGGTCCTCGACGATCGCCCGCCAGGACTCGACCCGGAAGAAGCGGCGGGCCCGGCCCTCCGCCTCGGCGCGCAGCAGCAGTTCGAAGGAGGCGTCGGCGGCCTCGTAGGTGTAGCCCGCGAGCTCCCGCTCCTTGACGCGCTCGACGACCCGGCCGACCAGCGCCCGGTCATCTCCGAGATCGATGCCCAGTTCCTTGCCCTTGAGCTCGATCGAGGCGCGGCCCGCCATGTCCGAAACCAGCATCCGCATGGTGTTGCCGACCCGCTCGGGGTCGATGTGCTGGTACAGGTCCGGATCGACCTTGATGGCCGAGGCGTGCAGCCCGGCCTTGTGGGCGAAGGCGGAAACACCCACATAGGGCTGGTGGGTCGAGGGCGTCAGATTGACGACCTCGGCGATGGCGTGCGAGATCCGGGTCATCTCCGACAGCGCGCCCGCCGGCAGCACCGCGCGGCCGTACTTCAGCTCCAGCGCCGCGACGACCGGGAAGAGGTTGGCGTTGCCGACCCGCTCGCCGTAGCCGTTGGCGGTGCACTGGACATGGGTGGCGCCCGCGTCCACCGCGGCCAGGGTGTTGGCCACGGCGCAGCCGGTGTCGTCCTGGGCGTGGATGCCCAGACGGGCCCCGGTGTCGGCGAGGACGGTGCGGACCACCGCCTCGATCTGGCCGGGCAGCATTCCGCCGTTGGTGTCGCAGAGCACGACCACGTCGGCGCCCGCCTGGTGGGCGGTGGCCACGACCTGCTTGGCGTACCCGGCGTTGGCGCGGTAGCCGTCGAAGAAGTGCTCGCAGTCGAGGAAGACGCGGCGGCCCTGGGAGCGCAGATACGCGACGGTGTCGCGGATCATCGCGAGGTTCTCCTCGAGCGAGGTGCGCAGGGCCAGCTCCACATGGCGGTCATGGGACTTGGCGACCAGGGTGATCACCGGTGCGCCGGAGTCGAGGAGCGCCTTCACCTGCGGATCGTCCTCGGCGGACACCCCCGCCTTACGGGTCGCGCCGAAGGCGACGAGAGTGGCGTGCTTGAAGTCGATCTCTTCGCGCGCCCGTGCGAAGAACTCCGTGTCGCGCGGGTTGGCTCCGGGCCAGCCGCCCTCGATGAAGCCCACGCCGAAGTCGTCGAGGTGACGGGCGATGGTGAGTTTGTCCGCGACCGTCAGATTGATGCCCTCGCGCTGCGCACCGTCGCGCAGTGTGGTGTCGAAGACATGGAAACCGTCGTCGGGCAGTTCCTTCATGGTGGTCGGGCTCCTGTCGGATGGATCTCGGTCTACCGGAATAACCGGTTCCGCGCCCTCCTATGATCCCTCACGCTCCGCCTCCGGTGGGATGGTCCGGAAAACGAAAAGACCCCTCGCGGGTGCGAGAGGTCTGCGCGCGGGTCTGGGGCACGGTGTCCGCGCCGTACCGGGTCGTACGGGGCGGTCACTGCGGACCGGCGCGCCTGCTGCCAATAATCATGGCGAACGAGAGCACGGGGGCAGTCTGGCACATTCCGCCCCCGGGCTCCCTTCCGTCTCAGTATGCGAACCCCTCCTCTTGGGGGCTCGGTTCTCCCCCGGCTACCGCTGGGAGGTGCCCCGCCGGGGCGCGAAAGCCCCTGTCGACGGTCGACGTGCTCGGTCGCGCGTACCTCGCTCCCCGTGCGCGTCTCCCTTTCGAACAGCGGCGCGCCCCTTCGGCTCACTCGCCGGAGGCACACCACTCAGCCCAGGCGATGCATCCAGCCATGGGTGTCCGGGGCGGCACCGGTCTGGATGTCCAGCAGCGCGCGGCGCAGCTTCATCGTGACCTCGCCGGGCTGGCCGTCGCCCACCGTCCAGCTGCCGCGGGCGGACTTCACCGAGCCGACCGGGGTGATGACCGCCGCGGTACCGCAGGCGAAGACCTCGGTGAGGGATCCGTCCGCGTTCCCCTCACGCCAGTCGTCCACGGAGATCCGGCCCTCGGAGACCTCGTGGCCGAGGTCTCCGGCGATCCGCAGCAGCGAGGCGCGGGTGATCCCGGGCAGCAGCGAACCGGACAGTTCGGGGGTGACGATGCGGTTCCCGTACACGAAGTACAGGTTCATCCCGCCCATCTCCTCGATCCAGCGGCGCTCGATGGCGTCCAGCCAGACCACCTGGTCACAGCCCTGCTCGGCGGCCTGCGCCTGGGCGACCAGCGAGGCGGCGTAGTTGCCGCCCGCCTTGGCCGCGCCGGTGCCCCCGGGGGCGGCACGGACGTACTCCTCGGAGAGCCACACCGAGACCGGCTTGACCCCGCCGGGGAAGTACGCCCCGGCCGGGGAGGCGATCACCACGAACAGGTACTCGTTGGAGGGCCGGACGCCGAGCCCGACCTCGGTGGCGAACATGAACGGCCGCAGGTAGAGCGACTCCTCGCCGGTGCCGGGCACCCACGCCCGGTCCTGGGTGACCAGCGCGTCACAGGCCGCGATGAAGGTCTCCACGGGCAGCTCGGGCATGGCCATCCGGCGGGCGGAGGACTGGAAGCGCTCGGCGTTCTGCTCGGGGCGGAAGGTGGCCACGGTGCCGTCGGGCTGCCGATACGCCTTGAGCCCCTCGAAGATGGTCTGGGCGTAGTGGAGCGTCATGTTCGCCGGGTCGAGCGGCAGCGCGGCGTACGGCACGAGCTGGGCGTCGTGCCAGCCGCGGCCCTCCGTCCACTTGATGGTCACCATGTGATCGGTGAAGTGGCGGCCGAACCCGGGATTGGCCAGGATCCGCTCCCGCTCGGCGTCGGAGAGCGGGTGGGCCGAGGGCTTGAGCTCGATCGTGGGCGTCGTCATGAGTGGTAGTCCTTCACCGTTCGGTTGTCGCGGACCGCGCTCACACTGTCCTGACCGTGATCGGTACGAGGACGTCCAAGTTTCGCATCGCGCACAGCGGCCCCACCAGGATTATCGCCTAGGTGGGGCCGGGGGAAGAGGCGTGCGGTTGCGCGCGGCCCAGGTCGATGGTCGCACTCGGCCGCGCAGGGGCACCGGCTGGGGTCAGCCGGCCACCCGCGCGGCGAGCGCGTCTCCGATGTCGTCGGTGGTGCGGGGTGTCGTGGTGTCCCGCCCGGCGAGGTCCTGTGCGACGGCGGTCTCGATCCGGGCCGCCTCCTCCGTGTAGCCGAGGTGCGACAGGAGCAGCGCCACCGACAGCACGGTCGCGGTCGGGTCGGCCTTGCCGGTGCCCGCGATGTCCGGCGCGGAGCCGTGGACCGGCTCGAACATCGAGGGGAAGGCGCCGGAGGGGTTGATGTTGCCGCTCGCGGCGAGCCCGATCCCGCCGGTGACGGCGGCCGCGAGGTCGGTCAGGATGTCGCCGAAGAGGTTGTCGGTGACGATCACGTCGAACCGCTCGGGCTGGGTGACAAAGAAGATCGTCGCGGCGTCGACATGCAGATAGTCGGTGGTGACCTCGGGGTACTCCTGGCCGACCCGGTCGAAGATGTTCTTCCACAGATGACCGGCGTACACCAGGACGTTGTTCTTGTGCACCAGGGTCAGCTTCTTGCGCGGCCGGGCGTTGGCGCGCTCGTACGCGTCACGTACCACCCGCTCCACGCCGTACGCCGTGTTCAGGCTGACCTCGGTGGCCACCTCGGCGGGGGTACCGGTGCGCAGCGAGCCGCCGTTGCCGACGTACGGGCCCTCGGTGCCCTCGCGGACGACCACGAAGTCGATGTCGGGGCGGCCGGCCAGCGGGGTCGCGGTGTTCGGGAAGAGCTTCGACGGACGCAGGTTGACGTAGTGGTCGAAGGCGAAGCGGAGCTTGAGGAGCAGCCCGCGCTCCAGCACCCCGGAGGGCACCGACGGGTCGCCGATGGCACCGAGCAGGATCGCGTCGTGGTCCTTCAGCGACTCCAGTTCGGCGTCCGGCAGGGTCTCGCCGGTGGCGTGCCAGCGCCGGGCGCCGAGGTCGTAGTTGCGGGTCTCCAGCTTCACGTCCTGCGGAAGGGCCGCCGCGAGGACCTTGAGGCCCTGGGCCACGACCTCCTGGCCGATACCGTCACCGGGGATCACTGCGAGGCGAAGGGAGCGAGACATACCGGGACCCTACTCCTCGTCCCATGGACTGACACCGGCTGTCCGCCATTCGGACAAACCGGCGCGCGCCGATCGGTAAGCCGCCGTTCACCCCTCGTACCGCGCGCTGTTGACCGCACGGGGGAGATTCCGGTGCATGGACACACCACGGTTCGGCATCCCTGAGCCGCTCGCGCGCCGGATGGGCATGGCCGAGCAGCACGCGTACCTGCGGGAGCGGTTCTCCCGCCGGAGGGTGCTGCGCGGGGGTGCGGCCACGGCGGGCGCGGCCGTCGGCGCGGGGCTGCTGGGCGGCTCGGCGTGCGCCACCGGCGCCCGGCCCTCCCCCGCGGCGGTCCCGGCCCCGCGCCGGGCCACGGTGGACGGCGCGGTGGTGGCGCCGTTCGGCCGCCACCTGGCCTTCGGCGACGACCCCACGACCCAGATGAGGATCTCCTGGCAGGTGCCGCTGGCGGTGCGGAAGCCCTATGTGCGGATCGGTCCGGGGCCCGGGGAGCTGTCCCGGAAGGTGGAGGCCGAGGTGCGCCCGCTGCACACCCCCGCGCTCGGCGGCGATCTCCCCGCGGTCGACCAGTACTACCTGCACGCGGCGGTGGACGGGCTGAGCCCCGATGTCACGTACTACTACGGCGTCGGCCACGAGGGCTGGGACCCGGCCGACCCCCGCCGCTTCTCCTCGGTCGGCACCTTCCGCACCGCGCCCGAGCGGCCGGTGCCGTTCGTCTTCACCGCCTTCGGCGACCAGGGCGTGAGCTATCACGCGCTCGCCAACGACCGGGTGATCCTCGGCCAGAACCCGTCCTTCCATCTGCACGCGGGCGATCTGTGCTACGCGGACACCACCGGCCACGGAAGGAAGTCCGACCTCTACGACGCCCGGGTCTGGGACTCCTTCCTCGCCCAGACCGACGCGGTGGCGGCGACCGTGCCCTGGATGGTGACCACCGGCAACCACGACATGGAGGCGTGGTACTCCCCCGAGGGCTACGGCGGACAGCTGGCCCGCTGGTCGCTGCCGCAGAACGGGCCCGCGCCGCGCACGGCGCCCGGCGTCTACTCGTTCACCTACGGGAACGTGGGCGTGGTCGCGCTGGACGCCAATGACGTCAGCCACGAGATCCCCGCCAATGCCGGCTGGAGCGATGGTGAGCAGACCCGCTGGCTGGAGCGGCGGCTGACGGCGCTGCGGGCGCGGAACGACATCGACTTCGTGGTGGTCTTCTTCCACCACTGCGCCTTCTCCACGACCAGCTCCCACGCCTCGGACGGGGGTGTGCGCGACGCGTGGGTGCCACTGTTCGACAAACACCAGGTGGATCTGGTGATCAACGGCCACAACCACGTCTACGAGCGCACCGACGCCATCCGGGGCGGGAAGGCCGCCCGCCGGGTCCCGGTCGGCGGCGACGCCGACGCGGTACGCGACGGGATCGTCTATGTGACGGCGGGCGGGGCGGGCGCGGAGCTGTACTCCTTCCCCGTGCCCGACAGTTACGAGGGGAAGGTCAAGGACCTCGACGAGGTGAAGACCTACCACTGGACGAAGGGCGGGGAGAAGAACCACGACACCGTGGAGTGGTCACGGGTCCGCTACACCGGCTTCTCCTTCCTCGCGGTGGAGGTGGAGCCCGGCACCGACCCGAAGCTGAAGGTCACGGCACTGGCGGAGTCCGGTGAGCGCGTGGATCACTTCACGATCACGCGCTCCCGGCGCCGGTGACCGGCCTGGTGACCGGCCTGGTGACCGCCTCCGCGACCGGCCCCGGGACCGGCCTCAGTGACCGGTCGAGCCGCCGTTGTCCCGGCGGTCGAGCGCGCGCTGAAGCGCGGCGGCCGCCTTCTGGCGGTCGGTGTTGTCCGTCTTGCGGCGAACCCTGCGGATGGTCGTCTCGGCCATGTTCACGTCTCCTTGGCTGAACCCCGGAAAAGGCCGGGGGGAATCCCCGAGAAGGTGGCAACCGGAAGGGGGCGGGGGCCTGGATGCGGCAGGGGTCACCTGCGGCTGTGCACCGGCCACGTCCGCCGTCGCTCGATGGAGCGAGACGTTCGGTCTCCACAAAAGTACGGCAGCCGGGCTTCGGTGTCTGCACAATTAGTCGGACGTCCTACTATCTGAGACGCAAAAAACGGCCGATGGAAACCACCGGCCGTCCTGCTGTTCCGCGGCGGGCCCGTCCTGATGATCGAGGCCGACCCCCGTCCGACCTCGACCACCGTGGCCGATCCCGTACCACCGTGGGTGACCTTGCCTCTGGTTACCCACGTAAACTGCGGTAAATAATGCCTACTTGATTGCCTGACGCTAGCATCGTCACGGCTCGGGCGTCCACAGCTTTACGGCGTATTCCGACTCCGCGCAGCACTCCGCCCCCGGCCGGTGAGGGCACGGCCGGGGGCGGGGTTACGGGGCGCGGAGCGCGCCCGGCAGGTCAGCCCATGTGCGGGTAGCGGTAGTCCGTCGGCGGGACCAGGGTCTCCTTGATGGAGCGGGTCGAGGTCCAGCGCATCAGGTTCTGCTTGGCGCCCGCCTTGTCGTTGGTGCCGGAGGCGCGGCCGCCGCCGAACGGCTGCTGGCCGACCACGGCGCCGGTGGGCTTGTCGTTGATGTAGAAGTTGCCGGCCGCGAAGCGCAGCGCCTCACAGGTGGCCGCGGCGGCTGCGCGGTCCTGGGCGATGACACAGCCGGTCAGACCGTAGGCCGAGGCCGACTCCATCTGCTGGAGCATCGCGTCGTACTCGGCGTCCTCGTAGACGTACACCCCGAGGATCGGGCCGAAGTACTCGTCCTTGAAGATCTCGTTCTCCGGGTCGGTGGAGATCAGGACGGTCGGACGGACGAAGTAGCCCTCGCTGTCGTCGTAGGTACCGCCCGCGATCACCTCGATGGTCGGATCGGACTTCGCCCGGTCGATCGCCGCCTTGCTCTTGGCGAACGAACGGTCGTCGATGACCGCGCCCATGAAGTTGCCGAGCTCGGTCACGTCGCCCATCGACAGCCCGTTGACCTCGGTCGCGAACTCCTCCTTGAGACCGCCGTCCCACAGCGAGCGCGGGACGTAGGCACGCGAGGCGGCGGAACACTTCTGGCCCTGGAACTCGAAGGCGCCGCGGGTCATCGCCGTCTTCAGCACCGCCGGGTCCGCGGACGGGTGGGCGACGATGAAGTCCTTGCCGCCGGTCTCGCCGACCAGACGCGGATAGGTCTTGTACTTCTCGATGTTGGCGCCGACCGTCTTCCACAGGTACTGGAAGGTGCGGGTGGAGCCGGTGAAGTGGATGCCCGCCAGATCCGGGTGGGCCAGCGCCACCTCGGAGACGTCCTTGCCGTCACCGGTGACGAGGTTGATGACGCCCTTGGGCAGCCCGGCCTCCTCCAGCAGCTGCATCAGCAGCACGGCGGCGTGGGTCTGCGTCGGGGACGGCTTCCAGACCACCACATTGCCCATGAGCGCGGGGGCGGTGGGGAGGTTGCCCGCGATGGCGGTGAAGTTGAAGGGGGTGATCGCGTAGACGAACCCCTCCAGCGGCCGGTGGTCGGTGCGGTTCCACACCCCCGGCGAGTTGGTGACCGGCTGCTCGGCCATGATCTGGCGCGCGAAGTGCACATTGAAGCGCCAGAAGTCGATCAGCTCGCAGGGGGTGTCGATCTCGGCCTGCTGCGCGGTCTTGGACTGACCGAGCATGGTCGAGGCGGCGAGGGTCTCCCGCCACGGCCCGGAGAGCAGATCGGCGGCCTTGAGGATGATCGCGGCGCGGTCGTCGAAGCTGAGCGCGCGCCATGCCGGGGCGGCGGCCAGCGCCGCGTCGATCGCGTCCTGCGCGTCGGCCTGGGTGGCGTTGGCGTAGGTGCCGAGGCGGGCCGCGTGGTTGTGCGGCTGTACGACGTCGAAGCGCTCTCCGCCGCCCATCCGCTTCTCGCCGCCGATGGTCATCGGCAGCTCGACCGGGTTCTGGGCCAGCTCCTTGAGCTTGGTCTCGAGGCGGGCGCGCTCCGGGGTGCCGGGGGCGTAGGTGTGCACCGGCTCGTTCACCGGAACGGGGACCTGGGTGACGGCGTCCATGGTGGCCGTTGTCTCCTTCGATCGTCGGGTTACGAGGGGAAGCCCGCGGGCTGCGGGGGGCTGCGGGGCGGGGCGTCAGCCGCGGCTGACCAGCGAGCGCAGGAAGAACGCGAGGTTCGCGGGGCGCTCCGCGAGGCGGCGCATGAAGTACCCATACCAGTCTGTTCCATACGGGACGTAAACCCGCATCCGGTGCCCTTCCGCCACCAGCCGCGCCTGCTCGGCCTCGCGGATCCCGTAGAGCATCTGGAACTCGTACTCGTCCAGCTTGCGGCCGACGCGGCGGGCCAGCTCCTGGGCGATGGCGACCATGCGCGGATCATGCGAGCCGATCATGGGGTAGCCGTCACCGGCCATCAGGATCTTCAGACAGCGCACATACGCCCGATCCACCTCGCGCTTGTCCTGGTAGGCGACGCTCGCGGGCTCGTTGTACGCGCCTTTCACCAGCCGCACCCGGGAGCCTTCCCCGGCCAGCGCCCGGCAGTCGTCCTCGGTGCGGAACAGATACGACTGCACCACCGCGCCGGTCTGCGGGAAGCGGCCGCGCAGCTCGCCGAGGATCGCCAGGGTGGAGTCCGCGGTGGTGTGGTCCTCCATGTCCAGGGTGACGGTCGTCCCCGCCTCGGCCGCCGCCTCGACGACCGGGGTGACATTGGCGAGCGCCACCTCGTGCCCGCCGGGCAGCGCCTGGCCGAAGGCCGACAGCTTGACCGACATCTCCGCACGGGCGCCGAGCCCCTCGGTGGCCAGTGCCTCGGCCAGCGCGAGATAGGCGTCCCGGCTGCGGAGCGCCTCGGCGCGGTCGGTGATGTCCTCACCCAGATGGTCGAGGGTGACCTCGAGCCCGCGCGAGGTCAGGGACCGCACGGCCGCCAGCGATTCGCCCAGTCGCTCCCCGGCCACGAACCGGTCCACCATCGGGCGGGTGACCGGCGCGGCCGAGACGACTCGGCGGATGGCGGCACTGCGCGACGCGGCGAGCAGCACGGGTCCCAGCACGGGGCACCTCCACGATGACAGCCGTCGAACGGCACCAACAACTCACCGTGAAACCTAAGGATCTCTCGTATCCGCGGCCATCGACAGCTGTCCTACATCCGTGTCCGGGATCTCAGACATCTGTATGAGAATGGGGGAGGCGGATCCGGGAAGGAGGCGAGCGGCCGGTGCGTGACGACTATCAGCAGCTGGTGGACGAGATCACGGCGGCGCTCGGCGCGCCCGCCACACTGGAGAACCGCGACTTCGCCCTGATCGCCTTCGGTGCTCACGACAGCGGTGACGCCGAGGAACCGGCGCTGGACCCGGTGCGTACCCGCTCCATCCTCCAGCGGCGCTCGACGGCGGCGGTGCGGGCCTGGTTCGAGGCGTTCGGGATCGCCCGCGCCCAGGCCCCGCTGCGGATCCCGCCGGATCCGGCGGCCGGGGTGTTCATGGGCCGTATCTGCCTGCCCGTGCGGCACCGCGGCGTGGTGCACGGCTATGTGTGGCTGCTGGACGACGGCCACCTCTCCGACCTGGAGTTCGGCGGCCCTTCGGGGGCGCCGGACCCGCGGCTGGCGCGGGCCATGGAGACCGCCGCGCGCATCGGCGCGCTGCTGGCGGCCGAGGCACGGGCCGGGGAGGAGCTGGGCGAACTGCTCGGCGAGCTGCTGACCGGACCGCCGGGCGGCCGGGACGCGGCCCGCGCGGGGCTCCGGGCCGCGCTGCGGCAGGCGGCCGACGGTCCGCTGGCGCTGGTGGCGGTGGTGCCCTGGACCCCGGACACCGGTGCGGACGCCGACCATCCGGGGCTCCCCCGGCTGCCGGGGATCGCGGCCGCCTGTGTGGTGCCCGGCGCCGCGGACGCCACTCTGGCCGCCCTGGTCCGGCTGCGCGCCCCCAGCGCGCTGGACCCGGCCCGCGCCACCGCCGAACAGCTGCTGCGCTCCCCCCGCGCCAGCGCCCCGAGCGGGCCCGCCCCCGAGCTGCCGCCGGGCGGCGGCCGGGAGACGGCCGCGGGCGTCTCCGGACCGCGCCGCGGTCTGGACGAGCTGCCCACCGCCTGGGGCGAGGCACTGGCCGCCGCCCGCGCCGCCCGCGCGGACGCCCGGCTCGGCCCGGTGGCCGAATGGACCGCCATCGGCCCGTACCGGCTGCTGGCCGGTCTGCCCCCGACCCGGCCGGACGCGGCCGTCCGCCCCCTCCTGGAGCGCAGCCACGCCGAACTCGCCCGTACCGCCGAGGCGTTCCTCGACTGCGCCGGACAGGCCTCCCGGACCGCCCAGCTGCTCGGCGTCCACCGCCAGACCCTCTACTACCGCCTCTCCCGCGTGAAGCAGCTGACCGGCCTCGACCTGGACTCCGGCGAGGACCGTCTGCTCCTCCACATGGCCCTCAAGGCGGCCCGCCTGGACCCGTCCGGCGGGCCGGACGGCGGGTGACCGGGATCGGCGCACGCCGCGGGTGGGGGGACCGCGCCGAGGGTCATTTCACCGGGAACGCCACGTCGCAGACCTCGTCCTCCGGGCCCGCCGCGCGCCAGTGTGCGCAGTAGACCTCGCGGCAGGGGCCGGTGACGGTCAGACCCTCGTCGGCGGTCCAGCGCTCGACCGCGTCGCAGGCCGAGGTGCTCTGCGGAGAGGCGACCTGAGCCTTGGTCAGCCGGGTGTGCGCCAGCCGGCGGGCGGGCTCATGGCGCAGCGAGACCTCACGGCTGTGGGCGGCGGCGTGCTCCTCGGCGGCGGCACGGTCGGCGACCGGGACACACGCCTCGGCCCTCGGCGACGGCCCAGTAGTCCGCCGCCTCGCGCGCCGCCCACTCCCCCGGGAGCTCCAGCACCCGGCCGATCCGCTCCAGCGGCATGTCCAGCCGCCGCGGCAGCGCCACCAGCCGTGCCCGCTCCACCTGGTCGACGCCGTACCAGCGGTAGCCGGTGGTCCCGTCGACCTGGTCGGGGGCCAGCAGCCCCAGCCGGTCGTAGAGCCGGAGCGCCTTGGGCGACAGCCGCGTTCTGCGTGCGAACGCGCCAATACTGAGCAGGGGTGGTTCCAGGGTTGCGTTCCTCCGTCCGGGCACCGCGCCCGGTGACCCACACGCTGGAGTCCGACCCTTGGGCAAGGTCAAGCGCCCGCGCCCCCGGCCGGGTCCCGGCGGCCGGAGTCAGTCCGACGGCCCCGGGCGGGTGCCGCTGAGGATCCGCCGCATGGCCTCGATCAGCTCCTGCGCGTCCGGGGTGAGGTCGGGGTTGATGGCCATCTGGACCACCATGCCGCTCACCAGCGTCATGTAGAAGGAGCCCAGGGTCCGGGCGGTCTCCTCGTCGACCTCGCGCTCGTCGATGCCGTGGAAGAGCGCCACCAGCCCCAGCCGCCCTTCCGGCTGGGCCTTGGCGAACGCCTCCCGCAGCTCGGGATCGCGCTCGACCTGCATGATGGCCTCCAACTGGGCCCGCCACACCGCCTGGTGCTTGTTGAACAGCTCCAGGGCCCGGGTCCAGCCCGACTCGAACCGGCCGACCAGATCGCTGCCGGTCGCGGCGTCGTCCGCGAGGGACCGCTGGACGTCATCGGCCCAGTCGCCCATGGCGGCGAAGAGCGCCTCCCGCATCAGGGCGTCCTTGGAGCCGTAGTGGTAGCCGATGGAGGCCAGGTTGGCGCCGGAGGCGGCCACGATGTCCCGCGCCGTCGTACGCGACCAGCCCTTTTCCAGCAGGCAACGTTTCGCCCCGGCCAGCAGATCCTCTCGATGTCCCATGACTCCAGCCTATCCCGAAGCCATACGGCCGTCCTAGACATACGTCTTACACGTTCGTACTAGACAACCGTTTTATACGACCGTATATTTCTTGGGCATGACGACCACTTCTCCCGACTCCCGCGCCGGACGCAAGGAATGGATCGCCTTCGCGGTCCTGATGCTTCCGCTCCTCCTGGTCTCCATGGATGTGTCGGTGCTGTACTTCGCGGTTCCGGCCATCAGCCGTGAACTGGACCCGAGTTCGACGCAACAGCTGTGGATCTTCGACATCTACGCCTTCGCGCTGGCCGGGCTGCTGATCACGATGGGGTCGCTGGGGGACCGGATCGGACGCCGGAAGCTGCTGCTGTTCGGCGCCGTGGCGTTCGGCACCGCGTCCGTCGCTGCGGCGTACGCGCGGAACGCCGAGATGCTCATCGCCGCGCGGGCCGGGCTCGGCATCGGCGGCGCGACCCTGATGCCCTCCACCATGGCGCTGGTCCGCAATATCTTCCAGGACGACAAGCAGCGCGGTCAGGCCATCGCGATCTGGTCGTCGGCCATGGCGGGCGGGGTCGCGCTCGGCTCGGTGATGAGTGGGGTGATGCTCAATCACTTCTGGTGGGGCTCGGTCTTCCTGGTCAATGTCCCGGCGATGGCGCTGCTGCTGGTGCTGGTGCCCGTCCTGGTACCGGAGTTCAAGGACCCCAAGCCCGGCCGGTTCGATCTGCTGAGCGTGCCGCTGTCGATGGGTGCAGTCCTCCCGGTGATCTACGGGCTGAAGAAGATGTCGGCCGACAACAGCGTGAGCCTGGTCCCGGTACTGTCGATCGTGGCCGGTCTGGCGATCGGCGCGGTCTTCGTACGGCGTCAGCTCACCCGGCGGGACGCCATGATCAGCCCCGAGCTGTTCCGCAACCGCGGCTTCGGACCGTCGATCGCGATCAACTCACTGGCCACCTTCGCCATGATGGGCTCGGCCTACTTCACCACCCAGTACCTGCAATCGGTGCTGGGGAAGGGCCCGCTGGAGGCCGCGCTGTGGAGTCTGGTCCCGTCGGTCTCCGTCGCGTTCGCCGGGCCGATCGCGAGCGTGCTCGTCCAGCGCGGCGCCAACCGCGCCTATGTGATCAGCGGTGGCTTCGTCCTCGGAGCGGTGGGTTACGGGGTACTGGCCATGGCCGGGACGGACGCGCTGTGGACCGTGCTCATCGGCGCCGCCCTGCTCGCCAGCGGCATCGTCATGGTGATGGCGCTGGTCACCGACATGGCGATCGGCTCCGTACCGCCGAAGCGGGCCGGATCGGCAGCCGCCCTGCTGGAGACCGGCCAGGAGTTCGGCGGCGCGATGGGCATGGCCGTGCTCGGCAGCGTCGGCACCGCCGTCTACCGCGCCGACGTCAAGGACACGCTGCCGGACGGGCTGCCGCCCGTCGCGGTGGACGCGGTGCGCGAAACGCTGGGCATCGCCAACGCGGTGGCCGAGCGGCTGCCCGGACGGACCGGGGACCTGGTGCTGGATGCCGCACGCGAGGGGTTCACCCACGGCATGCAGATCGCGAGCATCACCGGAGCCGGTGTGCTGGTCGCGGGCGCCGTTCTGTCGACCATGACCCTGCGCCAGCTGCGGATCGCCAAGACCACCGCCCCGGCCGCGGGCCCCTCCGAAGCCTCCACCGGCGCCGACACCGGTGACGCCGCGGCCTCCACCTCCGCCTCCGGCCACTGATCCCGGACCCCGGGCACCGCGGCCCTCCGGCGTCCCGGTCAGTCGCCCAGACCGCGCGGCACCACCGCGAGCCCCCCCGAAGAACTCCCGGTCGGCGTCCGCCCCGAGGGGGTGCCGCGCCGTGTAGGCCATGTACGGGAAGCCGGCGGGCGGCAGTTCGGAGGACAACGGCGCCCTCACCCGACAGCGGGCCGAGATGTTCCAGCTGGATCGCCCCGATGACATGACCGAGCAGTGTGCGCAGCGCGATGACCCGCCGCTCGCCCTCGATCCCCGCCTCGGCGAGGATCGCGGCCACTGCGCGCCGACGGCCCGCGCCCCGCAGCCGGACCCCGCGGCCTGACGCCCGGCTCCGGGCGGACGGCTCCGGGCGGAAAGCCCACAAGGGCCCTCGTTCCGCGGGAGAGCGCGGAACGGAGGGCCCGTGGGACAGCGGCCGGGGGTGCCGCCGTCAGCCCACGTGCACGGCCTTCGGCAGCGCGTCCCGCGCGCCCGGTTCCCGGGAGGGCCGCGGCGTGTTCATCAGCAGGGTCACCACGACGGCCGCACCGGCGAGGATCGCGGACGACCAGACGAACGCCTCCGAGAAGCCCTCGACCAGCCCGGTCTTCATATGCGCGTCCATGTTCTGCCGGGTGATCTCGTGCAGGTGCTCGGCCTTGTAGTCATCGGTCGCGCTGGTGGCGATGGTGTTGAGCAGCGCCGTGCCGATCGAACCGCCGATCTGCTGGGCGGTGTTGACGGTGGCGGACGCGACACCGGCGTCCCGCTCGCTCACCCCGTGCGTCGCGTAGTTCATCGCCGGGGCCATCACCAGGCCCATACCGAAGCCGACCAGGATCTCCGAGGGCAGCACACCGGCCGCGTAGGAGCTGTCGACGTCCAGCGGGACGAGCAGCGCCACACCCGTGGCCGCGATCAGCAGACCGGGGCCGGCCAGCATCCGCGGCGCCACCTTCGGGATGAGCCGCGAGGCGAGACCGCCCGCGGAGACCAGCACCGACGCGGTCATCGGCAGAAACGCCAGACCGGTGGTCAGGGCCGAGTACCCCTTGACGACCTGCATGTAGTACGTGAGGAACAGGAACATGGCGAACATGCCGACCACCGACAGGCCGACAGCCAGATAGGCGCTGCCCCGGGTGCGGTCCGCCAGCACCCGCATCGGCAGCAGCGGGTTCCTGACCCGCTTCTCCACCAGGATGAAGGCGAGGAGCAGCACCACGCCCGCGGTGAGCAGTCCGGCCACCGGGCCCGAGTCCCAGCCCTCGGACTCGGCCTCGCTGCATCCGTAGACCACGGCCACCACGCCGGTCACGGCCAGGAACACCCCGGGGATGTCGAAGCGGGCCCGGCCCTGGGCACGGGTGTCGACGGGCAGCACCCACCAGCTGATGACCGCGATCGCGGCGATCGGCACGTTCACGTACAGGCACCACCGCCAGTCGAGGTACTCGGTCAGCGCACCGCCGACGACCAGCCCGATCGCACCACCGCCCGCGGCGATGGCACCGAAGATGCCGAACGCCTTGGCGCGTTCCCGCGGTTCGGTGAAGTTCACCGCGAGCAGGGAGAGCGCCGAGGGGGCCAGCAGCGCGGCGAACGCGCCCTGGAGGGCACGGGCCAGCAGCAGCGTCTCGAAGCCGGAGGCGGCGCCGCCCAGCGCCGAGGCCCCGGCGAAGCCCAGCAGACCGATCAGGAAGGTGCGCCGGCGGCCGGTGTAGTCGGCGATCCGGCCACCGAGCAGCAGCAGGCTGCCGAACGCCAGGGTGTAGGCCGTGATCACCCACTGGCGGTCGCCGTCGGTGATGCCGAGGTCCTTCTGGGCCGACGGCAGGGCGATGTTCACGATGGTGATATCGAGGACGATCATCAGCTGGGCGAGGCCGATGAACATCAGTGCCAGCCAGCGCCGAGGGTTGGCCTCGGGCTGTATGCCGGTGGGCTGGGACATGAGGGGTTGCCTTTCTGATCTTTCTGAGCGCTCCGAAAGCCGAGCGGGGAGAAAGGGAGTCAGTCGTCGGCGCGGGCGTCGCCGAGCACTCGCTCCCGGAGCCGCTTGAACGCGGGGGCGTCCACGGCCGGGCCGCTGAGCATGGTGGTGGGCCGGGGCGAGCCGCTGGGGCGCAGCCCGTCGACGTACACATCCAGATGGCGGTGGGCGAGGGCGTCGTCCTCCGGGACACGCCCCCCGCCGGGCAGCGGCCGGGACAGCCGCATGATCATCATGGTGATGTCGCCGAAGACCACATCGGGCCGGAGCTGCCCGGCGGCCTGAGCACGGACCAGGAGCTCGTCGATCGGGTCCACGGCATCGCCGCCCACCCCGTCGAGCACCTCATCGAGGCTGATCCGGCCCAGCAGCAGGGGCATCACCGAGCCGAGCTTGAGGTCGAGGGCCCGGTGCATGAAGACGCGCAGCGCCTCGACCGGGTCGCCCTCGTCGGCGATGGCCTCCCGCGCGGCCTCGGTGAGGGCGGCGAGGACCTCGGTGGCCACCCCGCGGAAGAGATCGGCGCGCTGCGGGAACCGCCGGTAGAGCGTGGCGATGCCGACGCCGGCGCGCCGGGCGATCTCGTCGAGCGGGGCGTCGGGCCCCTCGTCGACGAAGACCTGGCGGGCGGCGTGCAGGATCTGCTCACGGTTGCGCCGGGCGTCGGCCCGCATCCGGGGCGCGCCGTCGGTGGGGAGGTCAGTGGACACGTGCGTACTCCTGCGGGACATGCGTCGGGAGAGCCACCTGGCTATGTGGAGATTTTTTCTCCACATAGCTGTCAGCGTAGCGAGGCCGCCCACAATATTCAACACGCGAAGAAAAGATCGGGAAGTCCCCGCGCACCACGGATGTGCGCATGCGAAAGGGCCCGGTCCCCGCCGATGCGGGAACCGGGCCCCAGGTGGGTCCGCGGTGCGGAACTCAGCCGTCCAGATTGACCGAACGGGCCGAGGTGGCCCCGATCTCACCGGCGATCTCGGTGAGGACGGCCGGCGGAATGGTGTCGTCGACGGTCAGCGCCACCAGGGCGGCGCCACCGGCCGCGGCACGCGAGACCTGCATGCCCGCGATGTTGATCCCGGCCTCGCCCAGGATGCGGCCGAGCGTGCCGACCACACCCGGGCGGTCGGTGTAGTGCAGGAAGGCCATGTGGTCGGCGAGGGCCAGATCGACGTCGTACTCACCGACCGCGACGATCTTCTGGAGGTGCTTGGGGCCGGCCAGCGTGCCGGAGATCGCGACCTCCTCGCCACCGGCGAGGGTGCCGCGCACGGTCACCACATTGCGGTGCTCCGACGACTCCGAGCTGGTGGTCAGCCGCACCTCGACACCGCGCTCCTGCGCGAACAGCGGGGCGTTCACATACGACACGGTCTCGTCGACGATGTCCTCGAACACACCCTTGAGCGCGGAGAGCTCCAGCACCTTGACGTCGTGCTGGGTGATCTCGCCGTACACCTCGACATCGAGCCGCACCGCGACCTCGCCCGCGAGCGCGGTGAAGATCCGGCCCAGCTTCTCGGCCAGCGGCAGCCCGGGGCGGACGTCCTCGGCGATCACACCGCCCTGGACGTTCACCGCGTCCGGGACCAGCTCACCCGCGAGCGCCAGCCGCACCGAGCGCGCGACCGCGATACCGGCCTTCTCCTGGGCCTCACCGGTGGAGGCGCCCAGGTGCGGGGTGACCACCACATTGTCGAACTCGAACAGCGGGGAGTCGGTGCACGGCTCCTGGGAGAACACATCCAGACCGGCGGCGGCGACCCGGCCCTCCTTGAGGGCGGCGGCCAGCGCCTGCTCGTCCACGATCCCGCCGCGCGCGGCATTGACGATCCGGACCTCGGGCTTGACCTTGCGCAGCGCCTCGTCACCGATCAGGCCGAGGGTCTCGGGCGTCTTGGGGAGGTGGACGGAGATGAAGTCGGAGACCTCGAGCAGCTCGTCCAGCGTGAGCAGCTTCACGCCCATCTGGGCCGCGCGCGCGGGCTGCACATAGGGGTCGTACGCGACGATCTTCATCCCGAACGCGGACATCCGCTGGGCCACCAGAACGCCGATCCGGCCGAGCCCGACCACACCGAGGGTCTTCTCGCTCAGCTCCACACCGGTGTACTTGCTGCGCTTCCACTCGCCGTTCTTCAGCGCGGCATTGGCCTGCGGGATGTTACGGGCGGTGGCGACGAGCAGACCGCACGCCAGCTCGGCGGCGGTGACGATGTTGGACGTCGGGGCGTTGACGACCATGACGCCCGCCTTGGTGGCGGCCGAGACGTCCACATTGTCCAGACCGACGCCCGCGCGAGCGACCACCTTGAGCTTCTTCGCCGCGGCGATGGCCTCGGCGTCGACCTTCGTCGCGCTGCGGACGAGGATCGCGTCCACATCGGCGAGGGCGGGAAGCAGCTCGGCGCGGTCCGCGCCGTTGCAGCTCCGGATCTCGAAGTCCGGGCCCAGGGCGTCGACGGTGGCCGGCGACAGCTCTTCGGCGATGAGTACGACGGGTTTACCGGTGGAAGCAGTGCTCACGTGGTCTTCAGTCCTCACTAGTCCTCAGCGGACGGCCGTCCCGACGGCCGCTGGCGGTGAAGGGGTCAGCCGCGTGGAAGACGCACGACGCTGTGAGCCTGACGCGCTTGTTGCACTTGAGTGTAGTGGCGGTCCGGCGTGTGTCTTGCGCCAATACGGCAGGATCACCCGCACGTGGTGGTGCGGGGTGGACAAGGCGCGTACCGGCGCGGCGGGGGTTCCGGGGAACCCCCGCCGCGCCCGGGGCACGGCCACCCGCGCCACCAGGCGCTTACGCCTCGTCGTCGACCCAGCTCATGAGCTTGCGCAGCTCCTTGCCGGTGGTCTCCAGCAGGTGGTTCTCGTCCGCCTTCTTCAGCTCGTTGTACTTCGGCAGACCCGCGTTGTACTCGGCCATCCAGTTCCTGGCGAAGGTGCCGTCCTGGATCTCGCCGAGGACCTTCTTCATCTCGGCCTTGGTGGAGTCGTTGATGATCCGCGGACCCGTGACGTAGTCACCCCACTCGGCGGTCTCGGAGATCGACCAGCGCATCTTCTCCAGGCCGCCCTCGTACATCAGGTCCACGATCAGCTTCAGCTCGTGGAGGCACTCGAAGTACGCGATCTCGGGCTGGTAACCGGCCTCGACCAGGGTCTCGAACCCGGCCTTGACCAGCGCCGCGGTACCACCGCAGAGCACCGCCTGCTCACCGAAGAGGTCGGTCTCGGTCTCCTCGGTGAAGGTGGTCTTGATGACTCCGGCGCGGGTGCCGCCGATGCCCTTGGCGTACGACAGGGCCAGCGCGAAGGCGTTGCCGCTGGCGTCCTGCTCGACGGCCGCGATGCACGGCACGCCGCGGCCCTCCTCGTACTGCCGGCGGACCAGGTGGCCCGGGCCCTTCGGGGCGACCATGCAGACGTCCACGTTGGCCGGGGGCTTGATGAAGTCGAACCGGATGTTGAGGCCGTGGCCGAAGAACAGCGCGTCGCCGTCCTTCAGGTTCTCCTTCACGGACTCCTCGTAGACCTTGGCCTGGATCGGGTCCGGGACCAGGATCATGATCACGTCGGCCTCGGCCGCCGCCTCGGCCGGGGTGACCACGCGCAGGCCCTGCTCCTCGGCCTTGGCCTTGGACTTCGAGCCCTCGTGCAGGCCGACCCGCACATCGACGCCCGAGTCGCGCAGCGACAGCGCGTGGGCGTGGCCCTGGCTGCCGTAGCCGAGGATGGCGACCTTGCGGCCCTGGATGATCGACAGGTCGGCGTCGTTGTCGTAGAACAGCTCGGCCACTTCGGGATTCTCCTAGCGTTTGGGTTGTGCGTCCCACCGTATGACGGGCGGGCGGGGAATGGTCTGAGGGTCTCGCGATGCGGTCGGGGCCGCGGCGGGGTGCCCGCCGCGGGCCCGCCGGTCAGGCGGAACGGTCGAGGGCGCGCAGGCTCCGGTCGGTGATGGAGCGGGCGCCGCGCCCTATGGCGATGGTGCCGGACTGCACCAGCTCCTTGATGCCGAACGGCTCCAGCATCCGGAGCATCGCCTCCAGCTTGTCACTGCTGCCGGTGGCCTCGATGGTCACGGCCTCCGGGGAGACGTCCACGGTCTTGGCGCGGAAGAGCTGGACGATCTCGACGATCTGGGAACGGGTCTCGTTGTCGGCGCGGACCTTCACCAGGACCAGTTCCCGCTGGATCGCCGCACTGTCCTCCAGCTCGACGATCTTCAGCACATTGACCAGCTTGTTGAGCTGCTTGGTGACCTGCTCCAGGGGCAGCTCCTCGACATTGACCACGATGGTGATGCGGGAGATGTCGGGGTGCTCGGTGACGCCCACCGCGAGCGAGTCGATGTTGAAGCCGCGGCGGGAGAACAGGGCGGCGATCCGGGCCAGGATGCCGGGGGTGTTCTCCACCAGGACGGAGAGCGTGTGCTTGGACATGGGCTCGGTCTCTCTTCTTCTCTCGGCTCGGTCCTGGCCTCAGTCGTCTTCGTTGTCGCCGAAGTCCGGGCGGGTGTCACGCGCCGCCAGGATCTCGTCGTTGGAGGTACCGGCCGCGACCATCGGCCAGACCATGGCGTCCTCGTGGACGATGAAGTCCACGACCACCGGGCGGTCGTTGATCGCGTTGGCCTTCTCGATGACGGCGTCGAGGTCGGCCGGGTCCTCGCAGCGCAGGCCCACACAGCCCATGGCCTCGGCGAGCTTGACGAAGTCCGGGACGCGGGTGCCCTTCGCCTGAGCGGGGGTGTTGGGGCCGGAGTGCAGCACGGTGTTGGAGTAGCGCTGGTTGTAGAAGAGGGTCTGCCACTGGCGGACCATGCCCAGCGCGCCGTTGTTGATGATCGCGACCTTGATCGGGATGTTGTTCAGCGCACAGGTGACCAGCTCCTGGTTGGTCATCTGGAAGCAGCCGTCCCCGTCGATCGCCCAGACCGTACGGCCCTCGGCGCCGGCCTTGGCGCCCATGGCGGCCGGCACGGCGTATCCCATGGTCCCGGCGCCGCCCGAGTTCAGCCAGGTGGCGGGCTGCTCGTAGTCGATGAAGTGGGCGGCCCACATCTGGTGCTGGCCGACGCCCGCGGCGAAGATCGTGTCCTGCGGCGCCAGCCGGCCGATCCGCTGGATGACCTGCTGCGGGGACAGGCTGCCGTCGGCGGGCTGGTCGTAACCGAGCGGGTAGGTCTCCCGCCACCGGTTCAGATCCTCCCACCAGCCGGTGTAGTCGCCGGTGTGGCCCGCGTCGTGCTCGGCCTGGACGGCGACCACCAGATCGGCGATGACCTCACGGGCGTCGCCGACGATCGGCACATCGGCGGCGCGGTTCTTGCCGATCTCGGCCGGGTCGACGTCCGCGTGGACGATCTTGGCGTACGGGGCGAAGGAGTCCAGCTTGCCGGTGACGCGGTCGTCGAAGCGGGCCCCGAGCGCCACGATCAGATCGGCCTTCTGGAGGGCGGTCACGGCGGCGACGGTGCCGTGCATCCCCGGCATGCCCAGATGGAGCCGGTGGCTGTCGGGGAAGGAGCCCAGCGCCATCAGGGTGGTGGTGACCGGTGCCCCGGTCAGCTCGGCCAGGACCCTCAGCTCGGCCGTGGCGTTGGCCTTGATCACACCGCCGCCGACGTACAGCACCGGACGCTCGGCCTGGGTGATCAGCCGGGCGGCCTCGCGGATCTGTTTGGCGTGCGGCTTGGTGACCGGGCGGTAGCCGGGCAGATCGGTCTGCGGCGGCCAGGAGAAGGTGGTCCGGGCCTGGAGCGCGTCCTTGGCGATGTCGACCAGGACCGGACCGGGGCGGCCGGTGGCGGCGATGTGGAACGCCTCGGCGATCGTCCGGGGGATGTCCTCGGCCCGCGTGACCAGGAAGTTGTGCTTGGTGATCGGCATGGTGATGCCGCAGATGTCCGCCTCCTGGAAGGCGTCCGTACCGATGGCCTTGGAGGCGACCTGACCGGTGATCGCGACGATCGGCACCGAGTCCATATGGGCGTCGGCGATCGGGGTGACGAGGTTGGTGGCGCCCGGACCCGAGGTCGCCATGCAGACGCCGACCTTGCCGGTGGCCTGCGCGTAACCGGTGGCGGCGTGACCCGCGCCCTGCTCGTGACGGACGAGCACGTGCCGGACCTTCGAGGAGTCCATCATCGGGTCGTACGCCGGGAGGATCGCACCGCCGGGAATGCCGAACACGGTGTCGGCGCCGACCTCCTCGAGCGAGCGGATGAGGGACTGCGCGCCCGTGACGTGCTCGACGGTGGCGGACTGCGATCCGCCGTTACGGGCCCGCGGCTGGGGATGATGGGCCCCGGTGGCCTGCTCGGTCATCGGCATTCTCTTCTCGAATGAGGGTTTGTGCGGGAGGGAGAGGGCGCTGCACCAGGTGCTTGTGCAACAAAAAACCCCTCGTGCCAGGAGGCAAGCGAGGGGAGCGCGCCGGGAGGGTCCGCAGGGCTTGAAGGAGGCCCTGCTCAGCCGACGCGCTGTCCAAGTACGAGAATTCGGGTGCGCATGGCTCCGACCCTCCACCCGGCGCATATCGGGTGTCAAGTGGGTGGGACGGGCGTCTCAGTATTTGAGCGGGTCGGAGGGTGGGTGTGGGACTCCGTCCGGCGCGGTCCGTGGAGGCCGCCGTGGCCGCCGTGACGTACCGCCAGCGCGCCCCCGACCAGCAGCGGAGCGTCCGAGCGCGGCACCGGATAGGCGCCCCGGGCCAGGGCCCGGCGCAGCCGGTGCTCATCCAGCGGACCGCTGAAGGCCATCCCCTGGGCGTGGGTGCATCCCATTCCGCGGAGGGTGACGAGCTGCTCCGGGAGGTCCACTCCCTCGGCGATGGACTGCATCCCGAGGTCGCCCGCGATCCTCAGCAGCCCTGAGGTGATCTTATGCAGCCGGGAGGACTCCAGGACGCCTTCCACCAGCCCGGGGTCCAGTTTGAGAACGTCGATGGGGAGCCTGCGCAGCGACCTGATCGCGGCATAGCCGCTGCCGAAGCCGTCCAGGGCGATCCGCACCCCGAGGCGGCGCAGCGCGCCGAGCCGGTGCTCCAGCTCCTCCAGCGCCATCCGCGGACCGCTGTCGGTCAGCTCCAGGATCAGCGATCCGGAGGGCAGTCCGTGCAGGGCGAGCAGCGTTTCCACGCTCTTGGGCGGCATCGACTTGTCCACCAGGCGTCCGGCGGGCAGCCGGACGCAGACGGGGACGGAGTGGCCGTCCCGGCGGCGCTGGGCGGCCTGCTCGACGGCGGCCTCCAGCATCCAGCGGGCGAGCTCGGCGGCGCGCGCGGCCTCGTCGCCGCCGCCCCGGCCGTTGTCGGCGACCCGGAGGAACTCGGCGGGGGTGAACAGGATGCCCTGCGCCGAGCGCCAGCGGGCCTGCGCGGCGACGGCGGTGATCCGGCCGCTCGCCAGCTCCACCACGGGCTGGTGCAGCAGCACGAACTCGCCGTCGTGCAGGGCCGCCCGGAGCCGGGTGGCGACCTCGGCGCGGCGGGCCACCTCGGCCTGCATCTGCGGTGCGTACAGCTCGACGCGGTTCTTGCCCCCGGCCTTGGCGCGGTACATCGCCAGATCGGCGTTGCGCATCAGGGCACCGGGGCTGATCCCGGGCTCGGCGAAGGCGACGCCGATGCTGGCGGCGACCCTCACCTCGGTGCCGGCCTCGACCTTGTAGGGCTGGGAGAGCCGGGCGCGCAGCCGGTCGGCGATCTCCAGGATGCGGCACTCGCGGTCACCGGCGGCCCCGTCGCCGTCGCCGACGATGAGGGCGGCGAACTCGTCGCCCCCGAGGCGGGCGGCGCAGTCGCCGGAACCGGAGCGCACGGACTCCTGGAGCCTGCGGGCGGCCTGGACGAGCAGCTCGTCCCCCGCCTGGTGGCCGACGGTGTCGTTGACGGCCTTGAAACCGTCGAGATCGATGAAGAGCACGGCGGTGCCCGCGTCGGTACGGCGGCGTCCGGCGACGGCGTGCCGGACCCGCTTGGTGAACAGGGCGCGGTTGGGCAGGTCGGTGAGCGGATCGTGCTCGGCGTTGTGCTGCAACTGGGCCTGGAGGCGCACCCGCTCGGTGACATCGCGGCTGTTGAAGATCAGGCCGCCGTGGTGGCGGTTGATCGTGGACTCCACGTTGAGCCAGTCGCCGGAGCCGGAGCGGAAGCGGCACTCGATCCGGGTGGTGGGCTCCTCCCCCGGGGAGGCGGCCAGGAACCGGCGCACCTCGTGGACGACCGATCCGAGGTCCTCGGGGTGGATGAGCGAGGCCAGTTCGGAGCCGACCAGCTCGTCCGCGTCACGGCCGTAGACACCGGAGGCGGCGGGGCTGACGTAGCGCAGGATGCCGGTGGGCGCTGCGATCATGATCACATCGCTGGAGCTCTGCACCAGGGAGCGGAAGTGGTTCTCCTTCTGGGCGAGTTCCTGGGTGAGGGTGATGTTGTCCAGGAGCATGATGGCCTGCCGTACGACCAGGGCGAGCACGACCGCGCAGGCGGTGAAGAGCACCACCCCGTCGATCGGCCGCCCGTCCATCACGTTGAACAGGATTCCCAGGGTGCAGACGGCCGCGGCCAGGTAGGGCGCGAGCGCGCCGAGGGATCCCGCGATCGGGCGCGTCGGCTGGGCCGTGCGGCGCACCGGGGGCGGGGCCTCGGCGGCCTCGCGCCGGGCCACCCACGGGGCGTACGCCAGCAGCAGCGAACCGGCGAACCATCCGGCGTCCAGGATCTGCCCCGAGCGGTAGTGCTCGCGCAGCATCGGGGAGGTGAACAGCGCGTCGCACAGCACGGTCAGCGCGAAGGCGGCGATGGCCGTGTTGATCGTGGAGCGATTGCCGGACGCACGCCGGAAGTGCAGCACGATCACCATGCTGACCAGCACGATGTCCAGCAGCGGATAGGCCAGTGACAGCGCTCTGCGGGCCACCGACCCGCCGTCCGCGCCGGTCTGTCCGGTGTGCGCGAGCGCCAGGCTCCAGGAGAGCGTGACCAGGGATCCGGCGATCAGCCAGGCGTCGAGCGCCAGACAGATCCATCCGGCCCGGGTGACCGGGCGCTTGGCGAGCACCAGCATGCCGACGATGGCGGGCGGCGCGAAGAGCAGGAAGCAGAAGTCGGCGGCCGAGGGCGTCGGCACGGTACGGCCGAGCACCACCTCGTACCAGCCCCATACGCCGTTCCCCAGCGCCGCCATGGCGGAGGAGGCGGCGAACAGCAGCCAGGCGGGGCGCATCCGGCCGGAGTGCCTGCGGCCGTACCACAGGCAGGAGGCGGCGGCGGCCAGCGCGGCGGCGCTCAGCCCGAAGTCCCCCATGACGACGGCCAGTTCCGGCGATCCCCAGCCGAGCACGGCGCCCGCCGCATAGCCGCCGCAGATCACGGCGAGGACGACCTGAGGCAGCAGCCTCGCGCCGCCGCCGGACACCGACGGGCGGGCGAGCACCGCTCCGGTGGCGGTCACCGGACGCCCGTCCACTGCGTGAGGGACCGCCGCTCCGGGAGCCGTATCCCCGTGAGCCTCATCGAGTTCGAGAGCCGCGCGGCTGCGCGGAAAAGTCGCGGTCGACGCCTGAGCTGCGTCGGGTCGTTGGTCCATCGGCCATACATCGCCCGTCGCCCCCCTCGAGTTCCGGTCCATCGCTGACGCCGTCAGGTCAGTGGCGCAGCCCCCGCTCGGGACGATACACCAGACTGGTCACTCAGGGACATAGGTCATCTACACACCGTAACCGACTTCGGCGTTGTATATACGGAGTGCAGTCATTCGGTGCCTGTATGTGGTGCCAGAGGCATGTCTACCCCGTCGTGGCCACCAGATGACGGAGCGACTCGCCGGACGCGAAGCGCGTCAACTGGTCGCGCAGCAGCCGCTTGGCACGCGGCAGGAACGCCGACGAGGGACCGCCCACGTGCGGGGTGATGAGCACTCCAGGAGCGTGCCACAGGGGATGCCCGGCGGGCAGCGGTTCGGGGTCGGTGACATCCAGCGCGGCGAGCAGCCGACCGGTCTCCACCTCGGCGAGCAGGGCCTTGGTGTCCACCACCGGGCCCCGTGAGACATTCACCAGCAGCGCCCCGTCCTTCATGCGCGCCAGGAAGTCCGCCCCGGCCAGACCGCGGGTGGCCTCGGTCAGCGGGGTCACCAGCACCACCACATCGGCTTCCGGGAGCAGTTGGGGCAAGGAATCGATCGGGTGCACCGGACCGCGCTCGGTGGTGCGCGGGGAGCGCGCGACGCGCATCACCCGCTCGCATTCAAAAGGCACAAGCCGGTCCTCGATCGCACGGCCGATGGATCCGTATCCGACGATCAGAACGGACTTGTCGGCCAGCGCCGGACGGAACCCGGCCCGCCACTCCCCCGCGTCCTGGCCGCGGACGAAGTCGGGGATGCCGCGCAAGGACGCGAGGATCAGGGTCAGCGCCAGCTCGGCGGTGCTCGCGTCGTGCACCCCGCGCGCGTTGCACAGCCGCACGCCGGGCGGGAGACCGTCGAGCGCGGGCCGCATGTGGTCTATTCCGGCGGTGAGGGTCTGGATCACCTGGAGTTCGGTCATCTCGGGCAGCGGGCGGACGGCCACCTCCACGCCCTTCAGGTACGGCACGCAGTAGAAGGCGCAGCGGGCGGGGTCGGTGGGGAAGTCCGGACCGCCGTCCCAGAAGGCGTAGGAGAGGCCGTCGGGAAGACCGTCGATCTCCTCGGGCGGGATCGGCAGCCAGGCCAGCGGACGCGCGGAGTCCCCCGGAGAACCGTGAGACGGATCGCGGTGCCGGAACGTATCGCTGTGGTCTGCGCTCATGCCAGGAGGCTATGCGAAAAGAGGTTCCCGGCAGAGGTTAGTTTTGGTGCGAGGAACGGGAGGGGTCAGGCCAGGTGGAGCGCAGGACAATCGGACCGGCGGCGCTCGAGGTGGGCGCGATCGGCCTCGGATGCATGCCCATGAGCTGGGCGTACACCGCTTCGCAGCGCAACGGCGAGGACTCGGTGCGCGCCGTGCACACCGCGCTCGACGCGGGCGCGAGCCTGCTGGACACCGCCGACATGTACGGACCGTTCACCAATGAGCTGCTGGTGGGGCGGGTGCTCAAGGAACGGCGGGCGGACGCGTTCGTCTCCACCAAATGCGGACTGCTGGTGGGCGACCAGCACATCGTGGCCAATGGTCGGCCCGGCTATGTGAAGCGGGCCTGTGACGCGTCGCTGCGACGGCTCCAGACCGATGTGATCGATCTCTACCAGCTCCACCGGGCCGACCCGGAGGTGCCGATAGAGGAGACCTGGGGCGCGATGGCGGAGCTGGTCGCCGCCGGGAAGGTACGGGCGCTGGGGCTGTGCGCGGTGGGCGCGCGGGCGCAGCGGCCGCGGCGGACGGGCGCGGGGATGCACGACGCCACGGTGCGGCAGCTGGAGCGGGTGCAGCAGGTCTTCCCGGTGGCCTGTGTGCAGGCGGAGCTGTCGGTGTGGTCACCGGAGGCGCTGGAGACGCTGGTGCCGTGGTGCTCCTCGCGCGGGGTCGGCTTCCTGGCCGCGATGCCGCTCGGCAACGGCTTCCTGAGCGGCACGCTGACCCCGGGGTCGGGGTTCGAACCGGACGACATGCGCGCCCGCCACCCGCGCTTCACGGCCGAGATGATGGCGGCGAACCAGCCGATCGTGGTCGGGCTGCGGAGGGTGGCGCGGCGGCACGGGGAGTCGGTGACGGCGGCGCAGGTGGCGCTGGCGTGGCTGCTGGCGCAGGGACCGCATGTGGTGCCGGTGCCGGGTACGAAGCGGGAGCGGTGGGCGGCGGAGAACTGCGCGGCGGCCGGGGTGATGCTGACCGGCGAGGACCTGGTGGAGATCGAGCGGCTGCCGCGGGCGCGGGGGTCGTGGGACTGAGGCCCGGGGGCCGGGATCCTGCATGATCGGTGAAGGGAACCCGGCGCGGGGCCGCGGTGTATAAGAATCAGTGTCGCGCCGCGGCACCTGTGCCCATGGAGAGGAATCCCACCGTGCGACGTCCCCGCGTCATCCCCGTCATCGCCGCCGCTGCCGCCACGCTGCTGCTCGTGGCCGGCTGCTCGTCCGACGGTGACAGCACCACCGGACCGGAGGACCGGAGGTCGTCTCCGGCGAAGCCGGGTTCCGAGAGCGATTCCGCTTCGCCCGGCGCACCGTCGCCCACCGCCTCCGCCGCGCCCCGGAAGGGGTCGGTGAAGGTCGAGCGCACCCTGACCACCAAGCTGGATTCGCCCTGGGGAGTGGCTCCGCTGCCCGGCGGGGATCTGCTGGTGTCCTCGCGGGACACCGGGAAGATCTTCAAGATCGCGGCGGACACCGGGAAGAAGACCGAGCTGGGGTCGGTCCCCGGGGTCTCCCCGGCGGGTGAGGGCGGTCTGCTGGGGCTGGCGGTCTCCTCCGACTTCGGCTCGGACCACATGGTGTACGCGTACTTCACCACCGATTCGGACAACCGCATCGCGCGGATGATGTACGACGACAAGCGCCCCGCGGGCGATCAGCTGGGCGCCCCGGACACCATCTTCAAGGGCATCCCCAAGGGCGCGATCCACAACGGCGGGCGGATCGCCTTCGGCCCGGACAAGATGCTCTACGCGGGCACGGGCGAGAGCGGGGACCGCGGACTCGCCCAGGACCTGGACTCCTTCGGCGGCAAGATCCTGCGGATGACCCCCGAGGGCGAGCCCGTCCATGGCAATCCGGATCCCGATTCGGTGGTCTATTCCTACGGCCACCGCAATGTCCAGGGCCTGGCCTGGGACCGCGACAAACGGCTGTGGGCCTCCGAGTTCGGCCAGGACACCTGGGACGAGCTCAATCTGATCAAGCCGGGCAAGAACTACGGCTGGCCCGAGGCCGAGGGCAAGGCGGGAGAGAAGGCGTATGTCGATCCGCTCGAGCAGTGGAAGCCCACTGACGCCTCGCCCAGCGGTATCGCCATCGCCAAGGGTTCGGTGTGGATGGCGGGGCTGCGCGGGGAGCGGCTGTGGCGCATTCCGCTGAAGGGCGAGCGGCCGGTGGCCAAGCCCCGGTCGTTCCTGGTCGGGAAGTACGGGCGGCTGCGGAGTGTGGTGGCCACGGACGACGGGGGGCTGTGGGTGACAACAAGCAATACGGACGGGCGGGGCGAGCCGGGCAAGCAGGACGACCGGATCCTGAAGCTCAAGATCACCTGAGCGACGGCGGGCTTCGGCCGACGGCAAGCTCCGGACGGCGGTGGGCTCGGGCGACGGCGACGGCGGGGGCGGGGACGGGCTCCGGCTGACGGTGGGCTCCGGGCGGGGGAGGGCGGGGACAGGCGGACGGCCGCGGTGTTCGCCGGAGATGTCATGGCGCGCCCGATTCCGGGCGGCGTCTGCCTACACTGGCCGCAGCCGTACACCCAACGGGGGTCGCCATGTTCAACCTCATCGAGGAACTGTTCGCGCCCGGCCGCAAGCACACCGAGGAAGAGCGCAACCGGCTGGAGGTCACCCTGGACGAGGTGGGCAGCAGTGATCCGGGGAAGGGCCCTATAGACCTCGAGTCCGGCCGGGTGGTGATCCGGCCTCGCGAGGCCGGCTGAGCCGAACCCCGCGCGGTCGGCGGGCCTCCGGCCCGAGCCACCGGCCGTCCACCGGCACCCCGACCCGGTCCCCCGTCAGCGGGCCACCGCGCCGTCGGCCAGACCGTCGACCACCCGCAACCGGTGGGCCAGGGCGGCGGCCTCACCGCGGCCCGAGACGCCCAGCTTCGCCAGGATGTTGGAGACATGCACACTCGCCGTCTTCGGCGAGATGAACAGCTCCTCGGCGATCTGGCGGTTGCTGTGGCCCGCGGCGACCAGCCGCAGCACATCGCGCTCGCGGGGCGTCAGCCCCAACTCCGCTGCGGGGTCGGCGGGTTCGGGGGCCGGGGGATGCGCGGGAGTGGCCGCCATGGGAAGCGCGCGGGTGCCGGTCGCCGGGGCGGCGAGCGCGGCGCGGGTGGCCGCGGGAGCCAGCGGCAGCCGGGCGCGCCGGGCCAGCAGCTCGATCTCCTCGCGCAGCGGGCGTGCCCCGAGCCGCTCGGCCACGGCATGTGCCTGGGCGAGGAGTTCGGCGGCCTGCTCGCGTCCGCGGGTGTCCGCCGGACCGCGGCCCGCGTCGAGCAGCGCCTCCGCCCAGCGGTGCCGGGCGCGGGCCAGCGGATACGGCCGGTCCAGCGCGGCGAAGGCATCGGTGGCCTCGGCCCACTGGTCGGGGCGGCTGTGCCCCTTGGCGCGCCCCAGCTCGGCCTGGAGCATCGCGGCGTAGGCCCGCCACATCGGTACGGACTGGGCAAGCCCCTTGGCGGCCGCGGCGATCCGGGCCAGTGTGGCGGCCCGGCCGGGCTCGGCGGTGGGCAGTCCGCGCGTGGCGGTCTCGGCGGAGGCCGCGATGTTCAGCAGCGGCCAGGCGTAGCGCTGCATCCCGGGCGGGAATCCGGCCTCCAGCGCCTGGTCCAGCAGGGCCCGGACCTCCAGGATGCGGCCGCGTCCGGACGCCAGCTCCATGGCGAACCCCATGGTCTGGATGGTGTACTGCGGTTCGTAGTTGTGGGAGCCGAAGTGTTCGCGGGCCGCGGTGAGTTCACGCTCCGCCGCGTCCCAGTCGCCGCGCATCAGGGCCAGCTGGGCCAGCCGGTTGGAGGCGGTGCCGCGCGGTTTGGTGCCCAGGGCGAGCCGCAGGGCCTTCCGGGCCGCCTTCTCCGCCGCGCACACCCGGCCCAGGGAGAACCACGACTCCGCGAGGTTGCCGTACACCCAGGCCCGGGAGTCCACCAGCCCGAAGCGGTCCAGGACCCGGTCACCCTCCTCCGACGCCGCGACCGCCTCCGCCGATCTGCCGACGCCCTCCAGCGCGGAGGCCAGATTGACGTAGCAGCGCCCCAGGACGCTGATGTCGCCCAGGTCCACGGCCCGTGCGCAGACCTCGCGCATTTCGGTCAGTCCGCGCTCGGTGTCGCCCGAGTCGCCGGTGAAGTAGCCCAGCGTCAGCCGGGCGTGCAGTCCGGTGCTCTCCGCACCGACCATCCGGGCCAGTTCCACCGCCCGCTCGGCGACGGCCAGCCCGTGCGGCCCCGGGCGGTGGGTCATGGTCCAGCCCGCCATATGGGCCATGACCTCGGCGTGCACGGGGGACGGCGGCAGTCCGCGCACCAGCTCCTGGGCGCGGCTCAGCTCCTCCCACCCGTCGCCGCGCGCCATGGACTCCAGCAGCTTGGACTGCTGGGTCCAGAACCAGGCGGCCCGCAGCGGATCGGCGTCGCCCTTCGCCAGCTTCCGCAGGGCCTTCTTGCTGACGGCCAGGGCGCGTTCGGGCTGGCCGGACATATGGGCGGCCACCACCACCTCGGCGAGCAGGTCGAGATGGCGCAGGGCCTCGTCCTCGCTGCCGTAGGGCGGATAGGCCTCGGCGTAGCCCAGGGGCCGCTGGGTCTCGCGGATCTCCTTGGGGGTGTCCTCCCACAGTTCCATGGCCCGCTCCAGCAGCCGCAGCTGCTCGGCGTGGGCATAGCGCCTGCGGGCTTCGGCGGCGGCCCGGAGCACGGCGGGCAGTGCCTTGGCCGGATCGTGGGCGTGGTACCAGTAGCTGGCCAGCCGGGCGGCCCGCTCATCGGGGCGCACCAGGGAGGGTTCGGCCTCCAGGGCCTCGGCGAGCTGCCGGTTGAGCCGGGAACGCTCACCGGGCAGCAGATCGTCGACGACGGCCTCGCGCACCAGCGCGTGCCGGAAGCGGTAGCCGCTCTCGTCGGCCGTGGGCTGGACGATGTTGGCGCCGACGGCCGAGCGCAGCGCGTCGATCAGATCGTCCTCGTCGAACCGGGCGACGCTGCGCAGCAGCGGGTACTCGACGGCCGAGCCGCCCTCGGCGAGGATCCGCACCACCGCCTGCGACTCCTCGGGCAGTGCCTCGACCCGCACCAGCAGCAGATCGCGCAGCGATTCGCTGAGCCCCCTGCTACAGCCCTCGTTGAGGGAGCGGGCGATCTCCTCGACGAAGAAGGCGTTGCCGTCGCTGCGCTTGAAGATCCGGTCGACCAGCTGGCGTTCGGGCTCCCTGCCGTTGATCCCGGTGATCTGGTCCCGTACCTCGCCGTGGTTGAAGCGGGCCAGTTCGATCCGCTGGACCTCGCGCATCCGGTCGACCTCGGCGAGGAACGGCCGCAGCGGATGGCGGCGGTGGATGTCGTCGGAGCGGTAGGTGGCGACGACCAGCAGCCGGGCGCTGAGCAGCGAGCGGAAGAGATAGGCGAGCAGTTCCCGGGTGGAGCGGTCGGCCCAGTGCAGGTCTTCGATGGCGACCACGAGGGTGCGCGTCGAGGCCAGCCGCTCCAACAGCCGGACGGTGAGCTCGAAGAGCCGGGCCCGTCCGTCCCCGTCGTGGGACTCACGGGCGGGCTCGCCCAGTTCGGGCAGCAGCCGGGCCAGCTCGCCCTCCTGTCCGGCGGCGGCTCCGTCCAGCTCGGGGCCCAGCTTGCGCCGCAGGGAGCGCAGCACGGTGGAGACGGGGGCGAACGGCAGCCCGTCGGCGCCGATTTCGACGCAGCCACCGGTGGCCGCGACCGCCCCGGTGGCCACGGCGGCGGCCAGGAACTCGTCGACCAGCCGGGTCTTGCCGACCCCCGCCTCGCCACCGATCAGCAGCACCTGCGGCTCGCCCGTGGTGGCGCGGGCGAGCGCGTCGTCGAGGAGGGACAGTTCCTCGGTGCGGCCGACGAACACCGGGCTGACAGACGTGGTGTGCACGTCGTCGAGGATCGCACAGGAGTCCGACGTTCGGGCACTGACTTTCCCGGCGGCCCCCATGGTCGTCATGGCGCGGAAGCCGTGGTCAGGCCGCGGTGCCGTAGGACCGGGAGGGGCGGTGTCCGTGGCCGGACCGGCGTATCCGCCTCACCCGCCCTCCGGATTCCGGTTCCGCGGACCGGCCGCGGCGTCCGGCGGCGGCCTCGCGGACCAGGCGCCGGGCGGCGGCCTCGCGCAGCAGCTCGGCCTCACGGACGCGGTGGAGCTCGTAGTGCAGCATGGTGTTCCCCCTGGTGACGAGGTGTTCTGAAGCTCTTCGAAGGTGACTCCACTCTCGTTCGCCAGAGGGGCCCGGCACATCGGGAGGCTGCCCGATCTTCACGGGGCCGGGGGACTTAGGTACACGGGCGGACCGGGGCAGGGGCCTTAGACAGGTCCTTAGGCGGAGCCCCGGACGGGCTTGCGGGCGCCGGGCGGCGGGCCGTACCCACCTCAGACGGTCCCCGCACACCCGGCGGCCACCGCCTCAGACGCCGCCCCGCGTCCCCGCGTCGGCGTGCCGCGTGTCCCGCTGTCCGGGCAGGGTCACCGGACCGGCGGCCGCGCTCTCCCCCTCGATGCTGATCCGCGGCAGCAGCCGCTCCAGCCAGCCCGGCAGCCACCAGTTGGCACCGCCGAGCAGATGCATCAGGGCGGGCACCAGCAGGGTGCGCAGCACGAAGGCGTCCAGGGCGACGGCGGCGGCGAGCCCGATGCCGAACATCGCGATGATCCGGTCGCCGCTGAGCACGAAGGCGGAGAAGACGGCGATCATGATGACGGCGGCGGAATTGATGACCCGGCTGGTCTCGGCGAGGCCGACCCGGACCGCGACCCGGTTGTCCCGGGTGTGCTGCCACTCCTCGTACATCCGGCTGACCAGGAAGACCTGGTAGTCCATGGAGAGCCCGAAGAGCACCGAGACCATGATCACCGGCAGGAAGGGTTCGATCGGGCCCGCCCGTCCCAGCCCCAGCAGCTCGCTCCCCCACCCCCATTGGAAGATCGCGACGACCACCCCGAAGGACGACGCGACGGCGGCCACGTTCATGGCCGCCGCCTTGACGGGGATGCCGATGCTGCGGAACGCGAGCAGCAGCAGCACACAGCCGAGCGCCACCACCACCCCCACGAACAGCGGCAGCTTGGCGACGATCACCCCGGCGAAGTCGTCGTAGCCCGCGGTCAGTCCGCCCACGTACACCCGCAGCGAACTGCCCCGCTCGGCCTCGGGCAGCACTTCGGTGCGCAGCCGGTCGACGAGCCGGGAGGTGGTCTCGGCCTGCGGGGCGGTCTTCGGGACGACGGTGATGAGTCCGGTGTCGCCACCGCCGCCGAGGTCCGCGGCGCTCACCGACGCCACCCCCTCGGTGGTGCGCAGGGTGTGGGGCAGCCGGGTGAAGGCCATCCGGTCGTCCGCCCCGTCGATCCGGCCGATGAGTGTGAGCGGGCCGTTGAAGCCGGGCCCGAACCCCTCGGCGAGCAGGTCGTAGGAGCGCCGGGTGGTGGCGTCGGCGGGGTTGTTGCCCTGGTCGGAGGTGCCCAGATGGAGGGAGAAGGTGGGCAGGGCGAACAGCAGCACCACGGCGGCGGCGACTCCGCCCAGCAGTGTGGGGCGGCGCTCGACCAGGGCCGCCCAGCGGGTGGCGAGGCCGCGGTTCCGCACCGGCCGCGGACCGTGCTCGGCCAGCCGGGCGCGTTCCCGCCGGTTCAGGGCCTTGGTGCCGATCAGCCCGAGCAGTGCGGGCAGCAGGGTGAGCGAGGCGGCGACGGTGCAGGCGACCGTGAGCGAGGCCGCCACCGCGACCCCGTTGAGGAAATTCAGCCGCAGCACCAGCATGCCGAGGAGCGCGAGACAGACGGTGGCCCCCGCGAAGACCACCGCACGGCCGGAGGTGGCCACCGCACGCCGCGCGGCCTCGTCGACGGACAGCCCGCGCCGCAGACCCCGGCGGTGCCGGGTGACGATGAACAGCGCGTAGTCGATCCCGACGCCGAGGCCGATCAGCACCCCGAGCATGGGCGCGAAGTCGGCCACGGTCATCGTGTGGCCGAGCAGTCCGATGGCCGCGTAGGCGGTGCCGACGCCGATGAGCGCGGTGGCGATCGGCAGCAGGGCCGCGGCGAACGAGCCGAAGGCGAGGAAGAGGACGACGGCGGCCACCGCGACCCCGATGATCTCGCTCAGATGCGCGGAGCCGGAGCTCTCGGTGAGGCTCGCGCCCGCCCCGCCCATCTCGACCTGGAGTCCGGGAAGTCCGCGAGCGGCGGAACGTGCGGTGTCCAGCACCCGGCGCACCTCGGCCTCGCCCAGGTCGGTCGCGGGTTTGCGGAAGACGACGGTGGCGTAGGCGGTGTGCCGGTCGGCGCTGATCCGGCCGCCGCCCTCGTCGCCGTACGGGCCGGTCGCGGAGACAACGCCGGGCAGCCGCGCGATCCGGTGCAGCGCCGTGGTCATCCGCTGCTCAATGTCTTTGGAGGCCACGGTTCCGGCGGATGCGGCGGTGTGCCAGACGAGGGTGTCGCTGTCGCCGGAACGGTCGGGGAAGCGCTGTTCCAGCAGGGCGGAGACCGTGGAGGACTCGGTCCCCGGGATGTCGTAGTTGTTGGAGTACGCGGAACCGGCCGCGCCCGCCGCCGAGGCGACTCCCGCGAAGGCCGCCAGCCACATCACGATGACGAGGACGGGGCGCCTGAGACACCACCGGGCGAGTGTGGCCATGGCTGCTTTCCGGGTACCGCGCCGGTCTCGCGCGGCTCCCGGCGGTGGCCGGATCCGTGGCGGTGAGCGCGTGATGTGGTTGTGACCTGTGCACTCTGCCAGCAGGAAAAGATCCTTTGTCCCGTTTGTGGCGATCACCACATTCCTGGCGGAGAGCTGGTCAATCGCCCGGAAGCAGGGGTGGCCGGGCCGTCCCCGCCGCGGCCGCCGGGACCAGCGGGAAGTGGCAGGCCACCCGGTGCCCGGGGGCGGCCGGTTCGGACTCCACCGGCTCGCTGCGGGCGCAGATGTCCTGGGCCGACGGACAGCGGGTACGGAACCGGCAGCCCGAGGGCGGATCGGCGGCCGACGGTGTCTCGCCGCCCAGCGGCGCCCCGGGCGGCTCCGCCGCCGGGTCGGGCCGCTCGGCGGTGTCCAGCAGCCCACGGGTGTACGGATGCAGGGGTGAGCCGAACACCGAGGCGGCGGGTCCGGTCTCCACCAGTTTGCCCAGATACATCACCCCGACCCGGTCGGCGAGATAGCGGACCACCGCCAGGTCGTGCGAGATGAACAGATACGCCAGCCCCTTCTCGCGCTGGAGCTCCCGCATCAGATTGAGGATCTGCGCCTGGACCGAGACATCGAGCGCGGAGACCGGTTCGTCGGCCACCACCAGCGCGGGCGACAGCGCCAGCGCACGGGCCAGCCCGAGCCGCTGCCGCTGGCCGCCGGAGAACTCGTGCGGATAGCGGTGCACCGCTCCGCGCTCCAGACCCACGTCGTCCAGCAGCTCCGCGATCCGCGCGCGCTGTGCGTCCCGGTCGCCGATGCCCTGGATGACCAGCGGCTCGCGCAGGATCGCGCCGACCCGCATCCGCGGGTCCATCGAGGCGTAGGAGTCCTGGAACATCAGCTGCACCTCGCGGCGGTGGGCGCGCAGTTCACGGCGGCCGAGGGCGGCGAGGTCGCGGCCGGCGAAGCGTATGGTGCCGCCGGTCGGCGGCTCCATGCCGACCACCAGCCGTCCGAGGGTGGATTTGCCGCAGCCGGACTCCCCCACGATGCCGAACGTCTCCCCGCGCCGGACCGACAGCGACACCCCGGCCACGGCGCTCACCGCGGCGGCGCCCCTGCGCCGGGCGAACGGGCCGCCGTGCAGCGGGTAGTCCTTGGTGAGCCCGGTGAGCCGCAGCAGGGTCTCCGCACCGCGGACCGGCGGCGCGGCGGGGGCGGCCGGGACCACCTCGGCGACCGGGTCGGCCCCGGGGTCGACCGGGTGGAAACAGGCGAAGGCGTGCCCGGCGGACGGCGAGGACACCGCGGCCGACGAGGACGACGAGGACGACAAGGACGACAAGGACGACGAGGACGGGGCTCGCTCCGCGGAGAGCTCACTCAGCTCCGGCTCCGCCTCCTCGCACCGCGCCGTGGCGAATCCGCAGCGCGGTGCGAAGCGGCAGCCCGTCGGCCGTACCACCAGGGACGGCGGCAGCCCGGGGATGGTGGCCAGCGGCTGGGCGGCGTCCGCCGCCCGCTCCGGCAGCGCGGCGAACAGCGCCTGGGTGTAGCGGTGGCGCGGAGCCGCGAACAGGGCGCGTACGCCCGCCCGTTCCACCGTCCGGCCCGCGTACATCACCGCCACCCGGTCCACCCGCCGGGCGATCACCCCCAGATCGTGGGTGACCAGGATCATCGCCATGCCGAGCCGGGAGCGCAGATCGCCGATCAGCAGGCCGAGGAGGGTGGCGAGCGGGATCAGCGCGTTGCGCAGTACATGCCGGGCCATGATCCGCGCGTTGGACTGGCCCTTGGCGCGCGCGGTGCGGACGTACTCCTCGCCGAGGTTGTCCAGTACCGCCGAGCGCATGTAGCGGCTGAACGCGGCGACGATGCCGAGCGCCATGGTGACCACCGGCAGCACCAGAGCGCGTGGCTCGCCCAGGATCCCGGCGACGCTGAGGCCCTGCGGGGCCTCGGCGGGGAAGAGCTGGAGCCGCTGGCTGAAGACGAGGATCAGCACCAGGCCGAGGAAGAAGACGGGGGTGGCGTAGGCGAGGAAGGCGGCGCCGGTCAGCAGGTAGTCGGCGGCCTTGTCCCGGCGTACGGCCTGGAGGATGCCGAGCGGGATCGCGAGGACGGCGGCCAGGGCGATGGCCAGGCCCGTCAGCACCAGGGTTCTGGGCAGCCGATCGGTCAGCAGCGAGGAAACGGTCTGGTTGAGCTTGTAGGACTCACCGAGGTCGCCGGTGATCAGACGGCCCAGGTACCGCACGTACTGCACGGGCAGCGAACGGTCGTACCCCTGCTGGTGGTCGAAGTGTTCGACCGCCTGCGGGGTGGCCCGGGGGCCGAGGATGGCGCGGGCCGGTCCGCCGGGCAGCTGGTGCAGCAGGACGAAGACGATGACGGAGACCAGCAGCAGGACGACGGCGGCCTGTGCGGTGCGCTTGAGCAGAAAGCGGATCATCCCTCGCCCGCCTCCTTCCTGACGAAGTACCAGTCCTGCGGCGAGAGGCTGAGGGTGGGGTTCTGGTCCACCCCGCGCAGATCGTTGCGGATGACGGAGACCTGGTAGGCGGGGTTGGGGGTCCACAGCACCGGCACCCGGCGGGCCACGTACTCGCCGTAGCGCCGCATGGCGGCCGGGTCGCCGGAGTACTCGGTGTCCTTGATCAGCTCGTCGGTGCGCGGATCGGACCAGTTGCCCATGTTGGAGGGGGCACCGGTGGCGAAGAGCTGCTCCCCGCTGGGGTCGGGCGGGAAGTACCAGCTGCCCGCCGTGCCGAAGAAGCCGAGCTGCCACTCCTTGCACAGCCGCTGGGCGGGGGTGCAGGGGACGGTGGTGCCGAGCACGGTGTTGAGCGGCTGCTGGCGTACGTCGAGGGTGATCCCCGCCGTGTCGTACGAGGACTTGATCTCCTGCATCATGTTGGAGGTCTCCGTGGAGCCGGACTGGGACAGCAGCGAGAGCCGCAGCCGCCGCCCCTCCTCGATCCCCTTGCCGCAGTCGCCCGCCCCCGTCCCCGGCCGGGCGCAGCGCAGCTTTCCGTCGCCGTCGGCCTTCCAGCCGTGGGCGGTCAGCAGCCGTTTCGCCTTCGCCGGGTCAGCCCGGTCAAAGGGGTGGAGGTCCTCGGCGAGGAGGCTCGCGGGGACCGGGCCGCGGGTGGGCTCGGCGGTGCCGTGCCAGACGACGTCGGATATCGCCCGCTGGTCGATGAGGTGCTGGAGGGCCTGGCGCAGATAGGTCTGGCGCAGCATCGGGCCCGCGGTGGGGTGGTTGAAGTTGAGCACGAGATAGGTGATCGCCCAGCCCTCCCAGGGGTCGATGCGATAGCCCAGCTCGCGGAACTTCCCGGACTGGGCCATCACCGAGGGCGGGATGTAGCCGTAGTCGACGCCGCCGGAGCGCAGCACGTTGAACTCCGAGTCGGCGGTGGTGAAGGGCTTGAGGACGACCCGGTCGAGATGGGCCTTGTCGGGGCCGGAGTACCTGCGGTTGGGGACCAGCGCCACCTGGCCGGAGGTGGTCCACTTCTCGATCGTCCAGGGCCCGTTGACGGTCTTCCAGAGCGGGTCGGTGGCGAACCGCGAGAGCTGTTTGGCGTGCCGGGTCAGCCGGGCGAAGACCTTCTTGGGGTCCTCCTCGCGCGGGTCCCAGGCGTGCCGGGGCAGCGGGGTGAAGTAGAGCAGCTGGTTGGCGGTGAACCAGGCCGGGTTGTACGCGCGGTCGAGCCGCAGCCGGAAGGTGTGGTCGTCGACGGTGCGGAACGCCTTGATGTTGTCGGGCAGCAGTCCGGGTGAATAGCCGCCCCACTCCGCCTTGTCGTGTTTGATCAGGTCGAACCAGAACTTCACGTCGCGGGTGGTCACGGGGGTGCCGTCGGACCAGCGGTAGCCCTTTTTCAGGGTGACGGTCACGGTGCGGTTGCCGTCGCTGTAGCGGGGCTGTTCCGCCAGGTTGCGCGGGCTGTCCAGGGTGAGCCGGCCGCCCTTCTCCTCCGGCTGGTAGAGCGGCAGGTACAGCAGGCTCTGCACGGCGCCGTTGTACGAGGCCAGATAGCCGGGCGCGCCGATCGGGAAGATCCAGTTGGGGCTGGCGGCGGGCGGCAGCGCCATGGTGGCCGTACCGCCCTCGACCCGGGTGCCGCCGGTGGTGCCGAGGTCGGTGACCCGGCCGGTTCCCCGGGGCGCAGCCGCTGACCAGACCCGCGCTGCCGAGAGTGAGGGCCGCGACCAGACCCGCGAGGGGTCCGCGTAGACGTGGTGTGCGCAGACCCATGCTGCCTCCACGGGATTCATCGGCCGCTCGGCCGTTCGAAGATAGCGAGCAAAGTACGGACGCTTCTGAAATGAAGTCAAGAGTCTGGTGCGACTGCCGTTGAATATTGTCTACTTAAGGCCGCGAGATACCGTGACTTAATTCGACCAGCGAATAAAGTGGTGACGTCGCGTCCCGGACACGGCCGACAACCACCCGATGGAAAGGGCGCCCTATGACCGCCGCCGACGAGCAGCCCGGCTCCGCCGCGCACGTCCTCGAACTCGTCGCGAGCGGCGCCGCCGCCTCCCGCGCCGATCTGGTACGGGAGTTGGGCCTTGCCGCCTCCACCGTCTCGGCCCGGGTGCAGGAGCTGGTGGACGCCGGGCTGCTGACCGAGTACGGCGAGGGCGTCTCACGCGGTGGCCGGCGGCCCCGGCTGCTGCGGATACCGGACAGCGGGGCCGTGGCGCTCGCCGCCGGCCTGGGCAGCCATCACGCCCGGATCGGTGCGGTCGGTCTGACCGGCACCACCTTCGACGTGGCCGAGCACGGCTTCGATCTGACGGCCGGTCCGGACCGGGCACTGGATCCGCTGGTGCGCGGACTCACCGGGCTCGCCGACCGACAGCGCGCCGCGGGCCGCACCGTACGGGCGGTCGGGGTGGGCTTCCCCGGACCGGTCGACACCGGCACCGGCCAGGTCATCGCCCCGTCCCGGATGCCCGGCTGGCATCTGTACGAACTGCGCGACCGGCTCGCCGAGCGGCTGGAGCTGCCCGTCCTGGTCGACAACGACGCCAACATGATGGCCCTCGGCGAGCACCGCGCCGCCCACTTTGGGCTGCGCCACCTCGTGGTGGTCAAGGCCGGGCGCGGCATCGGCTCCGGGGTCATCAGCGACGGCCGCCTCTACCGCGGGGCGCGCGGCTCGGCGGGCGACATCAGCCATGTGCGGGTGGACGCGGCCGCCGAACGCCCCTGTTCCTGCGGCAACATCGGCTGTCTGGAGACCGTGGCGAGCGGTGCCGCGATCGCGGCCGCCCTGCGGGAGCTGGGTATCGACGCGGACGGTTCCACGGATGTGCTGCGCCTGGTCACCGACGGCGAACCGAACGCCACCACCCTGGTCCGGCAGGCGGGGCGGCACATCGGCGCCGTGCTGTCCGTCGTCGTCAACTTCTTCAACCCCGAGGCGGTGGTCCTCGGCGGGGCCCTCGCCGAGGCCGAACCCCTGGTCGCGGCGGTCCGCGGCGTGCTGTACGAGCGCTGTCTGCCGATGGCCACCAGCGAGCTGACCATCACCGCAGCCACCAGCGGCGCCGACGCGGGACTGCTCGGCGCGGGCCACGCCGCGCTGCGCGAACTCGCCGCGGGAGGCCGCCCGATGCCCCTGGCCGGAGCCGCCGCCCGCTGACGCCCCGCCCCGCCGTCACCCCCGACCTTCCGCACCGGAAAGCGAGACAGCATGGCTCCCCCCGCACCCCAAGGCCGCCGCCTGCGCATCGGGATCGGCGGTATGTCCATCGAGTCCAGCACCTTCTGCCCGCACCGCACCACCTACGAGGACTTCCGGATCACCCGCGGCGACGAGCTGCTGGACCGCTACACCTGGACCGGGCCCGACGGCGATCTGGCGGCACGGGTCGCATGGGTGCCGCTGGTCCACGCCGTCTCCCTGCCCGGCGGTCCGGTCGAACGCGACACCTACGACCGCATCAAGGGCGAACTCACCGACCGGCTGCGCCGGGCACACCAGGACGGCCCCCTCGACGGACTGGTCTACGACATCCACGGCGCGATGAGCGTGGTCGGCATGGACGACGCCGAGGGCGATCTGACCGACGCGGTACGGGAGGCGATCGGCCCCGAGGCGCTGATCTCCGCCGCCATGGATCTGCACGGCAATGTCTCCCGCCGGTTCGCCGACCGGCTCGACCTGATCACCGCCCACCGGCTGGCCCCGCACGAGGACGCCTGGGAGACCCGGGAGCGCGCCGCCCGCAAGCTGGTGGAACGGCTCGCCACCGGCAGGGGCCGCCCCCATGTGGCATGGGTCCAGATCCCGGTTCTGCTGCCCGGTGAGAAGACCAGCACCCGGCTGGAGCCCGCCAAGTCGCTGTACGGACGGCTGGCCGCGGTGGAGGCGATGGACGGTGTGGTGGACGCCGCGGTGTGGGTCGGCTATGCCTGGGCGGACGAACCGCGCTGCCGGGCGGCGGTGGTGGTCACCGCCGACGACCCCGTCCTCGCGGTGGAACAGGCACGCTCCCTGGCCCGCGAATACTGGGAGGTGCGCCGCGACTTCGACTTCGTCGGCCCCACCGGCAGCGCCGACGAGTGCATCGCCGCGGCCGTGGCCTCCCCCGCCCGCCCCTTCCTGATCAGCGACTCCGGGGACAATCCCACCGCCGGGGGCGCCGGTGACCTGGCCTATGTGCTGGGGCGGCTGCTGGCCCACGAGGAGCTGGCCGCCGGCCGGGTCACCGCCCTGCACCCGGGCATCACCGATCCGGCGGCGGTCGCGGAGTGCTTCACCGCCGGACTCGGCGCCACCGTACGGCTGTCGGTCGGCGGCGCGGTCAGCGCCGGGACCGGGGAGCACGCCGCACCGTACGACCTCACCGGCGAGGTGGTCGCCCTGCGCCGGGACGACGAGGTGGGCGGCGATCTGGCGGCGGTGCGCAGCGGCGGGGTCACCGTCGTCCTGGTCAGCCGCCGCAAGCCGTTCCACACCCGCGCCGACTTCGGGGAGCTGGACCCGCGCGGCTACGACCTGGTGGTCGTCAAGATCGGCTATCTGGAGCCGGAGCTGTACGAGATGGCGGCGGACTGGCGGCTGGCGCTCACCCCCGGCGGGGTGGACCAGGATCTGCTGCGGCTGGGCCACCACCGCGTCGAGCGGCCGCTGTACCCCTTCGACGACGCGGAGTTCGACACCCCGGATCTCACTCCCCGGCTGCTCAGCCGCTGACCGCCGCCACCGGGTGGGTCCGTGGGGCCCACCCGGACCGGCCCTACTTCCCCACGCCCTCCGCCAGCCCCCGCACGAAGTGCCGCTGCCCCAGCAGAAAGACCACGATCATCGGCAGTGCGGCGATCGTCAGCCCGGCGAAGAGCATCGGCCAGTCGGAGTTGAGCCGCCCCGCCATGTCGGCGAGCCCGACCGGCAGCGTCTTGAGGCGGTCGTCGGTGATGAAGACCAGCGCGAACGCGTACTCGTTCCAGGCGAACAGCGCCTGGAGCATCGCCGCGGAGACCAGGATGGGCCGGGCCATCGGCACCACCACCCGCCAGAAGATCTGCCAGCGGGAGGCGCCGTCGATATGCGCCGCCTCCTCCACCTCGGTGGGCAGCCCCAGCAGATAGGCGCGGATGAGGAAGGTGGTGAACGGCACCTTGAACGCGGTGTAGAGGACGATCAGCGCCCAGTAGGTGTCGTAGATGCCCAGCGCCTGGAGCAGTTGGGACAGCGGCACCAGCGCCACGGTCGGCGACAGCATCATCGCGCCGAGCACCAGCAGCAGGGCGGGCTGGGAGCACGGGATGTCCAGCCGGGTCAGCCCGTACGCGGCCCAGGCGCTGATGAGCACCACCGCCAGCACCGAGGCCGAGGTGACCAGCGCGCTGTTGAGCAGATAGCGCAGTACGCCCTGGTCCCAGGCGTCGGCGTAGGTCTCCCAGTGCGGCTCGCCGGGGAGCGACCAGGGGTCGGAGAAGATCTCGCCGTTGGTCTTCAGCCCGGACAGCGCCATCCAGCACAGCGGGTAGAGCACCGCGACGGCCAGTGCGGCGAAGACGCAGCAGGCCAGCAGCCGGGTCACTGCCGGGCGGATCCGCCGGGCCGTGCCGGGCGAGGTCGTGGTGGAGGTTTCGGCGTGCGGGGCGGAGCGCTCCGTGTCGAGGGTGAGGGTCATTGCGCCGCCTTTCTCCGGGAGTGGATCAGCTGGAGCGCCCCCGCCGCGAAGGTGATCAGGAACATCACGGTGCCGACCGCGGAGGCGTAGCCCATGTCGTCGCCGGTGAAGGCGCTGGCGTACAGCCAGGTGCCCAGCACCTGGCTGGAGTTGCTGGGGCCGCCGCCGGTCATCACCATGACCTCGTTGAAGACCAGGAACGCCTGGGAGACGGTGAGGATCACCAGCAGTCCGGTCATCTCGCGCACCATGGGCACGGTGATGGTGAAGAAGGTGCGCACCCGGCCCGCGCCGTCCATGTGCGCCGACTCGTACAGCTCGCGCGGCACCCGCTGCACGGCGACGGTGAGCAGCATCGTGGTGTAGCCGAAGGACTGCCACTGGCTCATGGCGATCACACCCCAGATCGCGGTGCCGGGGTCGCCGAGCCAGTCGTGTTCCAGGGAGGAGAGGCCGACGGCTCGCAGCGCGCCGTTCACCATTCCGGCGTCCGGCTGGTAGAGGAACTGGAACAGCAGCCCGGTGACGGTCATGGAGACGGCGGCCGGGATGAAGTAGACGGTGCGCAGCACGCCCCGCAGCCGGCGGCCGATCAGCTCCTCCAGCGCGGCGGCGAGCACCAGGGCCGCGCCGACCTGGAAGACCACGGAGACGACGGCGTAGGCGATGTTGTTGAGCAGGGCCTGCCAGAAGACCGGGTCCTGGGCGGCCTGGCGGTAGTTCTCCAGCCCGACGAAGCGGGTGACGGGTGAGAAGGCGCTGTATTTGTAGAGCGAGAGCCGGATGTTCTCGACGATCGGGTAGTAGACGAACAGCGCGATCAGGGCGAGGGCGGGGGCGGCGTACAGCGCGTGGCGCAGCCGCCGGGCCGGGCGGACTCCCCTGGCCTTCAAGGTGGCGGTGGTCGCGTTCATGGTCTCACTCCGAACCGCCGGGCCTTCTCCGCGCCCCGGCGCACCTCGACGATCGCCCGCTGGGGCGTCATCCGGCCGGAGAGCACGGACTCGGCCGCGGAGAGATAGGGATTGACGATCTTGTCGTCGGCGGCGGTGTCGAGCCACACCGCCATATCGTGCCCGGCGATGGTCCGCTGGGCCTTGGGCAGCCCGCGCAGGGTTCCGGCGTCGGCCGTGCCCTTGACGGAGCTGAGCCAGCCGAGGTCGTGCACCAGCGTCCGGGCCCGGGGGCGGCTGGTGAGGAAGCGCAGGAAGTCGACGGCGAGCGCCTTGTGGGGCGAGTTGCCCGAGACCATCAGCCCGTCGGTGCCGCCCGCGAGGGCGCGGGGGCTCCCGGCGGCGCCGGGTATCGCCGGCAGGGCGAAGAAGTCCCAGTGGTGCGCGAAGGACTTCGGGGCGCCGCCGGCCTCGGAGAGGTAGGAGAACTCCAGCGTCTCGACGTACTGCATGGCGGCCTTGCCGTACAGCAGCCGGGCCTGCGCGGCCTCATGGCTCATGCTGGTGCCGCCGGGTGCGAAGCAGCGCTGCCGCAGCCGCCGCAGATCCTCCAGCGCGCGGACGTAGCCGGGGTGGCGGAAGGCGTCCTTCCCGCCCCGTCCCGCGTAGTCGCGGGCGAGGACCGCCGGGGGCACCTCCATGGCGTTGAACTGGGTGAGCAGATGCCCCGCGGGCCAGCCGTACTGGTTGCCGAAGGCGATCGGCACATAACCGGCCTTCTTGATCCGGTCGCAGGCGGTGAGCAGCGCGGGGAAGGTCCTCGGCTCGCGCACCCCGGCCTCGGCGAAGATCTTCTTGTGGTAGACGAGGACCTTGGCGTCCATGTCGAGCGGAACACCGTGAACGCGGCCGCGGAAGGTGAACGCGTCCAGCGCCTCGGGTTCGAAGCTCCTGCCCCAGGCGGTGTTCTTCAGCTGTGAGCTGAGGTCGGCGGCCATCCTGCCGTCGGCGAACTTGCCCGCGTAGCGGCCGGGCCAGGAGAAGTAGATGTCGGGCAGCTTGCGCGCCGCGGCCAGCACCGCGATGCGGTCCTTGTAGGGCTGGTCCCCGACGGCCTGGAGCTCGATGGTGACACCGGGGTTGCGCTTCTCGTAGGCGCGCACCGCCTCCTTGAAGTACGGCGCGTACTCCGGATCGGCCCATTTCTCCAGCACGGTGAGATGACCGGACGGCCTGCCGGAGAGGGTGAAGTCGTTCGGGGTGGTGCGGATCGGGGCCTGGTCGCAGGCGGTGAGCAGCAGGGTGAGCAGACAGACGGAGATGACGGCGGCTGGGCGCATCGGCTCTCTCCTGGCGGGTCGGGACGGTTCAGACCGGAGTCCGATCGACGGCGGCGGACGGGGAGTCGGGGGCGGGGAAGGGGGCGGGGCGGCCGAAGGCGCCGGGCAGGGCGCAGACCTCGGCAGCGTAGGCCGCGGACCGGGCGGCCGCCTCCGCCAGCGGCAGGCCACCGAGCAGGGCGACCAGCAAAGAGGCGATGAAGGAATCACCGGCGCCGAGGGTGTCCAGCGGCTCGACGGCCACCACCGGCTGGGCGTATGGGGCCCGGCCCGCACGGCCGATCAGCGCTCCCCGGTGGCCGCGGGTGACCACCACCAGCCGGGGGCCCAGGGTGTGGGCCCGGGCGATCAGATGGGCGGCCTCGGTGTCATCGGCGTCCGGCCGGGAGAAGACGGCGCAGTACAGCTGCGGCAGCAGCGGACCGGCGTAACGCCAGGGCCGGTCGGAGAAGTCGTAGCTGACCCGGCGGGCGGCGCGGGCCAGCTGCGGGAGCTGGTCCTCCAGGTGGGCGCAGTCCCCGGTGTGGACGAGATCGAAACCGGCGAGCCAGTCGAGGTCGTCGGGGGTGAGCCGGAACCGGGAGACGCCCTCGGAACACTCGCCGAAGTGGCGGTTGCCGCCGTCGTCGAGGTGGACGGTGGCGTGGGCGGTGGGCCCCTCGACGGTACGGAGCCGTTCGGTGCGCACGCCCTCGGCCGCGAGCGCGGCGCGGATATGGGCGCCCGCCGCGTCGTTCCCGGTGACGCCGAGGTACGCGCCGTCGGCACCGCACCGGGTGGCGTGCACGGCCACGTTGAGGGCGTTGCCGCCGGGGTACATCAGTCCGCGCCGCGGGTAGCGGTCGACGACGTTGTCGCCGACTCCGCAGATGCGCATGGTGGTTCCTCTTTCGGATGTCGGACGTCGGTTTTCGCATGGCGGGGTTACGGGGCGGCCCGGTGCGGCACTGCTCGCGCGGCGCCGCACCGGGCCGGGGAGGGAACGGGCTCAGTAGGCGACCTTGAACATGTAGCGGCGCTGGTCGAGGTCATGGCCGCGCACCGCCTCGTAGTGCCGGGCCAGCCGGGTGACCAGCACATCGAGCACGATGGGGCTGATCTCGCCGCGCAGTTGCTCCGGGACGCCGGGCAGGGTCAGCGACCGGGTGTCGAGGTAGTGGGCCTTCTTGGTGTAGGTGTCCAGGAAGGTGCGGGCGCGCTCGGCCATCGGCCGGGTGGCGTCCTCACCGAGCAGCAGCAGGACCGGCTGGTCCTCGGTGACGACCTCGAACGCGCCGTGGAAGAACTCCCCGGCGTTGAACGAACCGGCGTGCTTCCACTGCATCTCCATCAGGTAGCACATCGAGAAGCCGTAGCCCGCGCCGTAGTTGGGCCCGGCGGAGAGCACATAGGTGACCTCCTCGTCGGCCAGGGCGGTGGCGATCGTGTGGTTGAGCTCCTCGGTCTGCTCCTGCGCCGCGTAGAGGGCGTCGGGCAGCGCCTCGTACGCGCGGCGCACGGCGAGGTGGTCGCCGTCGGCGCCGAGCACTTCGAGCAGGGCGTGGACCAGCTGCCCGAACAGCACCTGCTTGGGGGCGACGACGGTGTCCTCGCTGCGGTAGGTGAAGGCGATCTCGGCGGCCTGCGCCAGCGGGCTGTCCGCGCTGCGGGTGAGGGCGGCGACCCGGGCCCCGGCCCCACGGGCGTAATGGGCCGCGGCCACGGTCTCCTTGGTGGTGCCGGTGTGGGAGGAGACCAGGACGAGGGAGCCCTCGCCGAGCAGCGCGGGGCGGCGCAGGTTGAACTCGTCGCTGTTCATGTGGAAGACGGGGAGCGGCGCCCGGGTCTCCAGCAGGTAGTGCGCGGGGTAGGCGGCGGTCAGCGAGCCGCCGCAGCCGACGAGGAAGACATTGCGCAGCCCGGACGCGACGACGTCGTCGATGAAGCGGCGGGCGGTGTCGTTCTGGCCGAGGGCAAAGGAGACGGCCTCCTTGAAGTCCGCGGTGATGGGCTTGAGCGGAAGGGTTGCGGTGGTCACGCCGGTCCTCTCTGCGTTCGAGGCATGGGGAGGTCGCCGCCCGTCAGGGGCGGATTCGGTGGTGTGGACTTGGGTGGGGGGTCCTGGAGCGGGCTCCTGGACCGGACCCCCGGATGGGGGGTTGAGAACGTTCCCACCATCGGGGATTGGGAACGTTCTCAACGCCGCATGTTGGGAACCTTCCCACCGCCTCGGTGACGGCGTCAAGAGGCGGTACGCACCGACCGTCGCCAGCCGATAACCTGGCCTGGCCATGACGAGCAACCGACGCCGCGCCGCGACCATCCCCGACGTCGCCCGGGAGGCCGGAGTCTCCCGGTCCACCGCCTCCCGGGCCCTGGCCGGGTACGGCTCGGTCAGCCCCGAGGCGCGCGAACGTGTCCGCGCCGCCGCCGAGAAGCTGGGCTACCGCGCCAACCAGCTCGCCCGCAGCATGATCACCGGCCGGACCCATACGCTCGGGGTGGTGATCGCGGACATCCAGAACCCGTTCTTCGCCGGGGTCACCCGCGGGATCACCGACGCCGCACACGCGGCGGGCTACCAGGTGCTGCTGGCCAACACCGACGAGGACCTCGGCGCCGAGCGCGCCGCCGTGAAGACGCTCTGCGACAAGCACGTGGACGGCCTGGTGGTGGCCCCCGCGTCCACCACCGAGGTCGGCCATCTGGCCGCGCTGGTCGAGGGGGTGTGCCCGGTGGTGCTCCTGGACCGGCACGCGCCCGCGCTGCCGACGGACGCGGTGACGGTGGACAACCAGGGCGCGAGCGAGGACGCGGTGCGCAGGCTGATCGCCGCCGGACACCGCCGGATCGCCCTGGTGACGCTGGTCGGCAGCGAAACGGGGAACGGGGCGGGGGCGGAGGACGAGGCCTCGGCCCCGGGGCCGTTCCCGATCTCGACCGGTGTCGAGCGCGTCGCGGGCTATCGCGCCGCGCTGCGTGCGGCCGGGGTCGAGGACACCGACGCGTATCTGCGGGTGGGCACCTTCCACCGGCAGGACCCGGCCGCCCTCACCGACGAGCTGCTCTCCCTGCCGGAACCGCCGACCGCCGTCTTCGCCACCGACAGCATGATCGCGCTCGGGGTGCTCTCCGCGGTGAACGCCCGCGGGCTGCGCGTCCCGGACGACATCTCGGTGGTCGCCTTCGACGACGCGGAGTGGACCCGGGTGGTCCGGCCGCGGCTCAGCGTGGTGGCCCAGCCGGTGCAGGAGTTGGGGGCGGAGGCGGTACGGGCGCTGGTGACCCGCATCGAGACGGGCGCCCGGCCGCCGCGCCACATCACGCTGGACACGGCCTTCATCACCCGCGACTCGATCGCCCCACCGCCGTAGGCGGGCCGGAGGCCGCCGGGAACGAGCCGGTGCCGTGGGCGGCCCGGAGAGCCGCGGCCCGCCGGGCCGCGCCGCCGCGGACGGCCCGCCCGCTCACGGCGCCGAGTCCGCCCCGCGCGCCAGGACCGGCCACGCGCCCAGAGGCGGCCTGCCGTAGGCGGTGACCGCCGACGCCCGGCACCGACCTCACCACAACGGCTCGCCCCGCGCCGCCGGGCGCGGAGCCGCCCGGCCTCGGCGGTGCCGACGGACCGGCGGCTGCGCCACGGCTGCGGCTTCGGGGCGACCGCCGGTGAGCACGCGGCGGCCGCCGCGGGCGGCGGCTGTCCGTCCGTCGGCCGCGGGCAGCACAACGGGGCGGGCCCCAGCGGGCCCACCCCGTCGTCGGTCCGGTGACGCTCAGCCCTCGACGCCGAGCTTCTCCAGGATCAGCTGACGGACGCGCGCCGCGTCCGCCTGGCCGCGGGTGGCCTTCATGACCGCGCCGACCAGCGCGCCCGCGGCCGCGACCTTGCCGCCGCGGATCTTGTCGGCGATGGCGGCGTTGGCGGCGATCGCCTCGTCGACGGCGGTGCCGAGCGCGCCCTCGTCCGAGACGACCTTCAGACCGCGCTTCTCCACCACGGCGTCCGGGTCGCCCTCGCCCGCGAGCACGCCCTCGATGACCTGGCGCGCCAGCTTGTCGTTGAGCGAGCCCTCCTTGACCAGGGCGCACACCCGCGCGACCTGCTCCGGGGTGATCGGCAGGGCGGCGAGGTCGGTGCCCTCCTCATTGGCCCGGCGGGCCAGTTCGCCCATCCACCACTTACGGGCCTGGTCGGCCGGGGCACCCGCGTCGATCGTGGCGGTGATCAGGTCGAGCGCGCCCGCGTTGAGCACGGACTGCATCTCGTGCTCCGAGATGCCCCAGTCCTCGCGCAGCCGGGTGCGGCGCACCCGCGGCAGCTCCGGGAGCCCGGCCCGCAGCTCCTCGACCCACTCCCGGGGCGGGGCGACCGGCACCAGGTCCGGCTCGGGGAAGTAGCGGTAGTCCTCCGCCTCCTCCTTGACCCGGCCGGGGGTGGTGGAGCCGTCCTCCTCGTGGAAGTGACGGGTCTCCTGGATGATCTTCCCGCCGCCGCTGAGCACGGCGGCATGGCGCTGGATCTCGAAGCGCGCCGCGCGCTCCACCGAGCGCAGCGAGTTGACGTTCTTCGTCTCCGAGCGGGTGCCGAACGTCTCGGCGCCGTGCGGCCGCAGCGAGAGGTTCACGTCGCAGCGCATCTGGCCCATCTCCATGCGCGCCTCGGAGACCCCGAGCGCCTTGATGAGCTCACGCAGTTCGGTGACGTACGCCTTGGCGACCTCCGGCGCCTTCTCCCCCGCCCCGACGATCGGCTTGGTGACGATCTCGATCAGCGGAATCCCGGCCCGGTTGTAGTCCAGGAGGGAGTGCGAGGCGCCCTGGATACGGCCGGTGGCGCCGCCGACATGGGTGGACTTGCCGGTGTCTTCCTCCATGTGGGCGCGCTCGATCTCGACGCGGAAGATCTCCCCCTCGACCTCGACGTCCAGATAGCCGTTGAAGGCGATCGGCTCGTCGTACTGCGAGGTCTGGAAGTTCTTCGGCATGTCCGGATAGAAGTAGTTCTTCCGGGCGAAGCGGCACCACTCGGCGATCTCGCAGTTCAGCGCGAGCCCGATCTTGACGGCGGACTCGACACCGGTCGCGTTGACGACCGGCAGCGAGCCGGGCAGGCCGAGGCAGGTGGGGCAGGTCTGGGCGTTGGGCTCGGCGCCCAGCGTCGTGGAACACCCGCAGAACATCTTGGTCTTGGTGCCGAGCTCGACATGCACCTCGAGCCCCATCACGGGGTCGTAGGCGGCCAGGGCGTCCTCGTACGACACCAGTTCAGTGACGGTCACGGAAAACTAACCTCTCAGTCCGCGAGGACGTCGTCGTCGCCCATGCGCTTCAGCTCGCGGACGAGCAGGGCGACGCCGGTGACGATGGCGGCGGCGGAGACCACCGCATCGGCCAGCTGGAGCTTGTCGTTCTCGAAGCGGGCCTTCTTGGCCTGCTTCAGGACGTTGACCGCGCCGAACAGCGTGGTCCCGATGGACAGGTAGGTACCGGGCTTGGACTTCTTGAAGCCCTTGGCCTTCTTCAGAGCGCTCACAGGGACGGTGCCTCCTCAAGCAGCGGGTGGCCCCACGCGGCGGTGAGCGCGGCCTCGACCGCGGCACCGACCTTGTAGAGCCGGTCGTCGGCCATGGCAGGGGCGATGATCTGCAGGCCCACCGGCAAACCGTCCTCGGGTGCCAGCCCGCAGGGCAGCGACATGGCCGCGTTGCCCGCGAGGTTCGCCGGGATGGTGCACAGGTCGGCCAGGTACATCGCCATCGGGTCGTCGGCGCGCTCGCCGATCGGGAAGGCGGTGGTCGGGGTGGTCGGCGAGACCAGCACGTCGACCTGCTCGAACGCCTTCTCGAAGTCCCGGGTGATCAGAGTACGGACCTTCTGCGCGGAACCGTAGTACGCGTCGTAGTAGCCGGAGCTGAGCGCGTAGGTGCCGAGCATGATGCGGCGCTTGACCTCGGCGCCGAAGCCCTCCGCGCGGGTCAGCGCGGTGACCTCCTCCGCGGAGTGGTTGCCGTCGTCGCCCACCCGCAGGCCGTAGCGCATGGCGTCGAAGCGGGCCAGGTTGGACGAGCACTCCGACGGGGCGATCAGGTAGTACGCGGCCAGCGCCTTGTCGAAGGAGGGACAGGAGATCTCCACGATCTCGGCGCCCAGCTCGCGCAGCAGCTCCACCGACTCGTTGAACCGCTGCATCACGCCGGCCTGGTAGCCCTCGCCCGCGAACTCCTTGACGACGCCGATGCGCATGCCCTGCACACTGCCGTTGCGCGCGGCCTCGACGACCGGCGGGACGGGCGCGTCGATGGAGGTGGAGTCCAGCGGATCGTGTCCGGCGATCACCTCGTGCAGCAGCGCCGCGTCCAGCACGGTGCGGGCACAGGGGCCGCCCTGGTCCAGGGAGGAGGAGAACGCCACCATGCCGTACCGGGAGACCGCCCCGTAGGTGGGCTTGACGCCGACGGTGCCGGTGACGGCGGCGGGCTGGCGGATGGAGCCGCCGGTGTCGGTGCCGATGGCCAGCGGGGCCTGGAAGGAGGCCAGCGAGGCGGAGGAACCGCCGCCGGAGCCGCCGGGGATGCGGGTGAGGTCCCACGGGTTGCCGGTGGGTCCGAACGCGCTGTTCTCGGTGGAGGACCCCATGGCGAACTCGTCCATGTTGGTCTTGCCGAGCACGATGACGCCCGCGTCCCTCAGCCGCCGGGTCACGGTGGCGTCGTACGGCGGGAGCCAGCCCTCGAGGATCTTGGAACCGACGGTGGTCGGGATCCCCTGGGTGGTGAAGATGTCCTTGAGCGCGAGCGGGACACCGGCCAGCGGGCCCAGCTCCTCGCCGCGCTCCCGCCGCTCGTCGACCGCGCGGGCCTGGGCGAGCGCGCCCTCCCGGTCCACGTGCAGGAAGGCGTGCACCTTCTCGTCGACGGCCTCGATACGGGCCAGATGGGCTTCGGTGACCTCGACGGCGGTGAGTTCGCTGGAGGCGACCTTGGCGGCGATCTCCGCCGCGGTGAGCCTGGTCGGATCGGCCATGGCGGTCACTCCTCCCCCAGGATCTGCGGCACCTTGAAACGCTGCTGCTCCTGGGCCGGGGCGCAGGCCAGCGCCTCCTGCGGGGTCAGCGAAGGACGGACCTCGTCCGGGCGCATGACGTTGGTCAGCGGCAGCGGGTGGGAGGTCGGCGGTACGTCTTGGTCGGCGACCTCGGAGACGCGGGCGACCGCGCCGATGATGTCGTCCAGCTGTCCGGCGAAGTGGTCGAGCTCTTCGTCCTTCAGCTCCAGACGCGCCAGCCGGGCGAGGTGGGCGACCTCCTCGCGCGTGATGCCAGGCATGCAGGGATCCTCGGGGTGAGTGTGTAAGTTCCGGCCCCAATCCTATGGCGCCGCCGGCGCCGGGCGCGAAACGCTTTCCCCCCGTCTCTCCCCTGTCCCGTCCATCCGCCCCGTTCACCCGTGCCGTCACCCGCGCCGGTTGCCCCCGCTCCGGGCTAGGTGACCGGCTGGTCGGCGTCGGTTTCGGCCGGGGACGGCTCGGCGTCCCGCTCCTCGCGGCTCCAGCCGCTCTCACCGCGGGCCCGCAGCCAGGCGGTGGTCTCCTCGGGCGGCATGGCGGCGGCCACCAGCCAGCCCTGGACCGCGTCGCACCCCAGGTCGCGCAGGCGCTCCCAGGTCTCGTCGTCCTCCACGCCCTCGGCGACGACCAGCAGGCCCAGCGAATGCGCGAGGTCGACCGTACAGCGGACGATCTCCGCGTCCTCGTTGTCCACGGCCAGCCGGGCCACGAAGGAGCGGTCGATCTTGAGTTCGCTCACCGGGAGCCGCCGCAGATGCACCAGGGAGGAGTAGCCGGTGCCGAAGTCGTCGAGGGACATCCGCACGCCGTGGCCGGTCAGCCCGGCGAGGGTGTCGGCCGCGCGCTGCGGGTCCTCCAGCAGCACATGCTCGGTTATCTCCAGCTGGAGGGCACCGGCCGGGACGCCGTGCCGGGCCAGCCGCCCGGCCACCGCGCCCGCGAAACCGGGGGTGTGGACATCGCGCGGCGAGACATTGACGGCGACCGGCACCTCGAGACCGTCCGCCCGCCACCGGGCGACCTGGCCGAGGGCGGTCTCCAGCACGTATTCGGTCAGCCGCGGCATCAGCCCGGAGCTTTCGGCCATGGCGATGAACTCGTCCGGCGGCACCCGGCCGCGGTCCGGGTGCACCCAGCGGACCAGCGCCTCCAGCCCGGCGACATGGCCGTCGAAACCGACCTTGGGCTGGTAGTGGAGCTCCACCTCGCCCGCGTCCAGGGCGCGCCGCAGATCGCCCAGCAGTCCGAGCCGGTCGGGGGTGTTGCCGTCGCGGCGGGCCTCGTAGAGCTCGACCCCACTGCGGTCCCGCTTGGCCTGGTACATCGCGACATCGGCGCGGCGCAGCAGCCCCTCGGCGTCCAGCGCGTGGTCGGGGTAGACGGCGACCCCGGCGCTGGCCTCGAGCACCAGGGTGAGCCCGTCGAGGTCGAGCGGTGAGCCGAGGTCGCCGACGAGGACGCGGGCGGAGCGCTGGGCGGCGGTGAGCGAGTCGGTGGTGGGCAGCAGCACCGCGAATTCGTCTCCGCCGAGCCGGGCCACCTCCGCCCCGCGCGGCAGGGCCCGCCGCAGCCGCTCGGCGATCTGGAGCAGCAGCCGGTCGCCCGCCAGATGACCCAATGTGTCGTTGACCGAACGGAACCGGTCCAGGTCGAGCAGAACGAGCGCGGTACGGGTTCCGGCCCTCTCGGCCTCGTCCAGCGCGGCCCAGGTGCGCTCCAGCAGCCACTGGCGGTTGGGCAGCCCGGTGAGCGGATCGCGCAGTTGCTCCTCGGCGCGCACCCGGGCGATCCACAGCGTGGAGTCCAGGGCGACCAGCGGGACCGCGAACAGCGGGAGCAGCAGCGGGGTGTCCCCGGCGACGACGACGATCAGCGGGGCGATGCCGAGCAGCGCGATCCCGACGAGGGCGTGCCGGACGAGGGCGGTGCGGGCGGCGGTGGGCAGTCCGGCGCCGGGCGGGGCGAGGGAGTACCAGAGCAGGGCGCGGGTGACGGCGAGATAGACGAAGGCGGTCAGGACCGTCTGGGGGATGGCGGACATCGCCCAGGTGTCGGTGTGCCAGGGGTGTTCGACCGAGGGCCGGGTGCCGAAGGCGGCGAGGGTGAGGGCACCGGCGCCGACGCCGAGGATGTCGACCGCGCCGTGCAGCACGGCCTGTCGCCAGCGGTGCCGCCGGGCGGCGCCGACCAGCACCACCACGGCGAGGCTGATGAGCACGGCCGGGATCCAGCCGTAGAGCAGCAGCGCGGCCAGGGTTAACGCGGCGCCGGAGCCGGTGCCGCCCCACCAGCGGTCCCGGCCCAGGGCGACGAGATGGCCGACGATGATGCCGGTGAGCACGGCGAACGACCAGCCCACCGTGCCGTCGGGAAAGAGTGCGTGGCCCGCGTCGAGCACCCGGAACACTCCGATGCCGAACGCGAAAGCGGCCATGGCGACCGCCGCGGCCGGCAGCGCGGGCAGGACTGCCCGGCGCAGCCGCGACGCCGGGGCGGCGCTTTCGGTCGGTTTCATACCCGTCCCTCTCACAGCCGGCGGTGCCAGCGCCACGGCAGGCGCACACCTCAACAGTAGGCGGCAGAAGGCCGGGACGGGCGGGGATCGGCAGCGGTTGCCCGAATGCCGCCCGACGATCGGTGACCTTCTGGTATGCGCTGTAAGGGTGATGCCCGCCGGCTGCGTGCGGGAAGTGCTCCCAGTCGTAATCCGGCCACCTTTGAACTGCTGTACAGACAAGATGGCCGGACCACTGCGCCGGTCGGGTGGACCGGGCTACTCCTCGGATGACTCCGGAGCCGGCAGAGCGGCCTCTTTCGCGGCGTCGGGCCCCTGTTCGAGGAGAACGGCAAAACCCTCGTCGTTCAGAACCGGAACCTTCAACTGCATGGCCTTGTCGTACTTCGAGCCGGGATTGTCGCCGACAACGACGAAATCAGTCTTCTTCGAAACAGAGCCGGTGACTTTCGCCCCGCGGTTCTGCAACTCCTCCTTGGCGCCGTCCCGGGTGTGCGAGGCCAGGGTGCCGGTGACCACCACGGTGAGCCCGGCCAGCGGCCGCGGGCCCTCGTCCTCGCCCGCCTCCTCCTCCAGCCGCACCCCGGCCCGCCGCCACTTCTCCACGATCTCGCGGTGCCAGTCCACGGTGAACCACTGCTTGACCGAGGCCGCGATGATGCCGCCCACGCCCTCGACGGCCGCCAGCTCCTCCTCGCTCGCCTCGGCGATCCGGTCCAGCGAACGGAATTCTCGGGCCAGCGCGGTGGCCGCGACCGGCCCCACATGGCGGATCGACAGACCGGTGATGATCCGGGCCAGCGGACGCTGCTTGGCCGCCTCGATATTGGCCAGCATGGCCAGGGCGTTCTTCTTCGGCTCGCCCTTCTGGTTGGCGAAGAAGGTGACCACCTTCTCCTCACCGGTCCTGGGGTCGCGCTTGGGCAGCCCGCTGTCCGGATCCAGTACGTACGACCTGATGGGCAGCAGTTGTTCGATATCGAGATCGAACAGATCCCCCTCGTCCTTCAGCGGTGGATCGGAGGGCTCCAGCGGCTGGGTGAGCGCGGCGGCGGCCACATAGCCCAGATTCTCGATGTCCAGGCACTTGCGGCCCGCGAGATAGAAGATGCGCTCCCTCAGCTGCGCCGGGCAGGAACGGCCGTTGGGACACCGCAGATCGACATCGCCCTCCTTGGCGGGCTGCAACGGGGTGTGGCACTCCGGGCATTCGGCGGGCATCACGAACTCCCGCTCGTCGCCGTCCCGCAGATCGACGACCGGCCCCAGGATCTCCGGAATGACATCGCCCGCCTTGCGCAGCACCACGGTGTCGCCGATCAGCACGCCCTTGGCCTTGACCACGTCCTGGTTGTGCAGGGTCGCGAACTCCACCTCCGAGCCCGCCACCGTGACCGGCTCCACCACCGCGTACGGCGTCACCCGGCCGGTGCGGCCCACGCCGACCCGGATGTCGACCAGCTTGGTGTTGACCTCCTCGGGCGGGAACTTCCAGGCAATGGCCCAGCGCGGCGCCCGCGACGTGGAGCCCAGCCGCCCCTGCAACGGGATCTCGTCCAGCTTGACGACCGCGCCGTCGATCTCGTGCTCCACCGAGTGCCGGTGCTCGCTGTCCCCGTAGTACGCGATGTACTCCCGCACGCCCTCCAGGGAGTCGACGACCCGGTAGTGGGCCGCGGTCGGCAGCCCCCACTCGTGCAGCAGCTCGTACGCCTGCGACAGCCGGTCGATGTCGAAGCCTTCACGGGCGCCGATGCCGTGGACCACCATGCGCAGCGGGCGGGAGGCGGTGACCTTCGGGTCCTTCTGGCGCAGCGAACCGGCAGCCGCGTTCCGCGGGTTGGCGAACGGCGGCTTCCCGGCTTCCACCAGCCGGGCGTTGAGCTCGTCGAAGCGCTCGCGGGGGAAGAAGACCTCGCCGCGCACCTCCACCAGCTCCGGGATCCGGTCGCCCTTGAGGCGGTTGGGGATCTCGGCGATGGTGCGCACGTTGGGCGTGATGTCCTCGCCGGTGCGCCCGTCGCCCCGGGTCGCGGCGCGGGTCAACCGCCCCCGCTCATAGGTGAGGTTGACCGCCAGCCCGTCCACCTTGAGCTCGAGGAGGTAGTGGTACGAGGTGTTCCCCAGCTCGCGGGCGATGCGATCGGCCCACGCGGCCAGTTCCTCGTCGTCGAAGGCGTTGTCCAGGCTGAGCATCCGCTCGCGGTGCTGGACCTCGGTGAACTCCGTCTCGTAGGCCCCCGCGACCTTCTGGGTGGGCGAATCGGGCGCCCTGAGCTCGGGGTGCTCGTCCTCCAGGGCCTCCAGGCTGCGCAGCAGCCGGTCGAACTCCGCGTCCGAGACGATCGGGGCGTCCTTGACGTAGTACCGGAAGCGGTGCTCCTCGACCTGCTCAGCGATCTTGGCGTGCTGATCCCGTGCCTCGGCGGGCACTGTCGACTGCTCTTCGCCGGCCACCGTGTCGTCCTCCCGTTACTCAGGGTTGTCCGCGAGCGATCTCGCCGCCCGGACGCAATGGGCCAGCGCGGCACGGGCATACGCGGGCGAAGCACCCGCGAGCCCGCACGACGGAGTGATCACCACGGACTCCGCGAGAGTCCCCGGCGACAGCCCCAGCCTGCGCCACAGCGTCCTGACACCCCTGACGCTACCGGCAGGGTCGGACAATGGACCCTCCACGCCGGGGACGGCGCCGACGAACAGCGCCGTACCGCCCTCCACGGTCTCTCCGACCGCCTCCTCCTCACTCTCCGTGAGGAGCGAGAGGTCGAAGGAGATGCCCGCGGCCCCGGCCCGGCGCAGCAGCCGGAACGGCACGGACGGCGCGCAGGAGTGGACCACCACGGGCCCGTCCGCCGCCGCGACCAGATCGCGCAGCGCGCCCTCGACCACCCCCCGGTCCACCGCGGGGTGGGTGCGGTAGCCGCTGGCCGTACGGACGCTCCCGGCCAGCACCGCGGTCAGCGACGGCTCGTCGAGCTGGAGCACCACCTCGGCGCCCGGCACCCGGCGGCGCACCTCCGCGAGATGGGCCCGCAGGCCCTCGGCGAGCGAGGCGGTCAGGTCCCGGCAGGCACCCGGGTCGCTCAGCGCGGCCTCCCCGCCGCGCAGTTCCAGGGCGGCGGCAAGGGTCCACGGCCCGACGGCCGACACCTTCAGCGCCCCCCGGTGCCCTTGCGTGTACTCCTCCAGGGCGTCGAGGTCCTCGCCCAGCCAGGACCGGGCCCGCCGGGTGTCCCGGCCCGGCCGGTCGCTGATCCGCCAGCCGCTGGGCTCGACATGGGCGTACAGCTCGACGAGCATCCCGGCGGTCCGCCCGATCATGTCCGCGCCGGGCCCCCGCGCGGGCAGCTCCGCCAGATACGGCAGGGCCTCCAGCGACCCGGTGACGGTCTTCGCGGCCTCCCGCGCGTCGCCGCCCGGCATCGACCCGACGCCGGTCGCGGCCCCCGCGCCCCAGCTGTGGTGGTTGCTGCTCTTCTCGCTCACCCGGGAAGCCTAAGCGCTCCGCGGGAAGCGCCACGCGGTGCCGTCAGTCGTCCGCCGCCGCGTGGTGGCCGGTCGCGCCCACGCGGCGGAGCCGCACATCGACACAGCCCCGCGCCCCCGCGGGGCGCAACCGAACCGCACCGGATTTCAGCGCGGCCGCTCAGGCACTGTCCGGGCGGTCGCGGATCGGTCCGCGGCGCCCGGCGCGGGGGGGCGCCTCCCAGCGGTGGCCGGGGGAACGTCGCGCGCCGAGAAGATCACCGGGACACGGCCCGTGGAACTCGCCCGGGGCGGTGGCGCCGCCGCCCGGACCGGGCACCCCGGCGGACGGCGGCGACAGCGACGCCGGTGACGGCGACGGCCGCGCCGACGTACGGACCCGCCGCGCGGACGTACGGGTCAGCCGCGCGGACCCACGGGTCAGCCGCGCGGACCCACGGGTCAGCCGCGCGGACCCACGGGTCAGCCGCGCGGACGTACGGGTCAGCCGCGCGGACGCACCGACAGATCGGTGATCTCCGCGTCATGCGGCAGGTCGAGCGCGGTCAGCACGGTGGTGGCCACGGTCTCCGGCGCGATCCAGCGGTCCGGGTCGTACTCCTTGCCCTCCTGCTGGTGCACCTTCACCTGCATCGGGGTCGCGGTGCGCCCGGGGTAGACGGTGGTCACCCGCACCCCGTTGCCGCTCTCCTCCCAGCGCAGCGCGTCGGCCAGCGCCTTGAGGCCGTGCTTGCTCGCGGCGTACGCGCCCCACTGGGCGTTGGCACGCAGTCCCGCACCGGAGTTGAGGAACAGCACATGCCCCTTGGCCAGCCTGAGCTGCGGCAGCAGCAGCCGGGTCAGCTCGGCGGGCGAGACGAGGTTGGCGGCGAGCTGGCGGTTCCACGCCTTGGGGGTCAGCTCACCGATCTCCCCGAGGTCGACCACGCCCGCGATGTGCAGCAGCGAGTCCAGCCGGTCCGGCAGGGTCTGGTGACTCAGCGCCCAGGACAGCTTCTCCGGGTCCGCGAGGTCTCCGACGACCGTGCGCGCCCCGGGGAACCGCCGCTCCAGTTCCTTCGCCCGTCCGGCGTCCCGCGCCAGCAGCCACAGGTCGTCGCCGCGGCCGGCCAGCCGCTCGGCCACCGCCGTACCGATGCCCGAGCCTGCCCCAGTGATCAGATGCGTTCCCATGCCCCCAGCTTGCCTCACCGCGTGCACGTGCACGCCCTGGCTTGGCGCAATCCCGCGCACCCGGGGCGGGTGGCCTTCCCGCCGGGCGCCCGCGTCCTGTAACGGCCGACGGCGGCGCTCCTAGACCGTCTCCAGATACGCCATCGCCGAGGCGCCGTCGTCCGCGAAGAAGACCAGCTCGCTCAGCGGCCGGGGCAGGAAACCCTCCGCCTCCATCCGCTGGAACTGCTGCCGCAGCCCGTCGTAGAACCCGGCCGTGTTGAGCAGCACCACCGGCTTGATGTGCAGACCGTGCTTCTTCAATTCCAGGATCTCGGTGGCCTCGTCGAGCGTCCCGGTGCCGCCGACCATGACCACCACCGCGTCGGCCCGGGCCAGCAACTGCGCCTTGCGCTCGGCGAGATCCTTGGTGATCACCATCTCGTCGGCGTTCGGGCGGGCCTTATCCGCCAGGAACTCCACCGAAACCCCCACCAACCGCCCGCCGTTCTCGTGCACCCCGTCCGCCATGACCTTCATCAGCCCGACGTCCGACCCGCCCCAGACCAGTGTGTGCCCGCCCTTGCCGATCAGCTCGGCGAACTCCCGGGCGGGGGCGGTGTAGCGGGCGCCGAGATCAGCGGCGGAGCAGAAGACACAGATGTTCATGGCGCCACTCTACGAGTGCGCGGCGCGCCGCCCCGGGGGCCGGACCCCCGTCGCACGCCCGCCCGGGACCCGCGGGGCGACGCCACCCGCCGGGAGCCTCACCCGGTGGCTACGGCTGGGGGTGGGGCTGCGAGCGGAAGTGCAGGCCGCGTCCGGCCCTGCGCGGTGGACGGTGGCCGCTGCCGACGCGCAGCTGGACGCCGTGGACGATTTCGACCGCCCCGAGGGCGATCAGCCACACCCCGGCGGTCAGGGCGAGCGCCGTGATGGAGCCGAAGGGCAGGACGATCAGCAGGATTCCGGCCAGCACACTGATCATCCCGAGGGCGATCTGCCACCCGCGGGCGGGCAGCCTCTCCGCGGAGATGGCCGTGGCGGTCAGCATGACGCCGCGCAGCAGCCAGCCGAATCCGATCCACAGGGCGAGCAGCAGGATCGACTGCGCGGGCCCGCGGAAGCAGAGCAGTCCGAGGAGCACGGAGAGGGCGCCGCTGACGAAGCCCAGGACGCGCAGATGCCGCGGCACATGCGCACCGAACGCCCCGGCCAGCTGAAGGATGCCGCTGACCAGCAGATACGTACCGAAGAGAGCGCCGACCACCGCCAGCGTGGCCGCCGGCCACGCCAGTACGACGATGCCCAGCACGATGGCCGCCAGGCCCGCGGCGACCAGCACCTGCCAGGCGGCGTCGGACAGGACGCCCATGAGACCGGCGTGCAGACCGACGAGGCCACCGGGGCCGCCGGGTCGCTCGCCCCGCTGCTCGTCGGCGCCATGAGGGGTATCGGAGGAGAAAATCACGGTCGTCCACCTCCTGGGGCTCCTCGGGAAGGAGGATCGCGGTAGACCGGACGCAACCATCGTCACCCCGCGGCCGCCGCTTCGCCTGGGGAACCGCCCGGCACCCCGCGCCGGGCCGGTGCTACGCCCGCGGAACGGCCGGGCGCGCCCGCTCGGTGGTGGCGATGGTCGCCGAGCCGACCACCCGCGTCCCGTCGTAGAGGACGATGGCCTGGCCGGGGGCGACGCCCCGGACCGGCTCGGTGAAGGTCACCCGCAGCTCGGCGCCGTCGACCAGCTCCGCCGTGACCTCGGTCTCGCCGCCGTGGGCGCGCAGCTGGGCGGTGTAGCCTCCGGGGCCCGAAGGGGCCGTGCCGCACCAGCGGGGCCTGACGGCGGTGAGGGCGGCGACGTCCAGGGACTCGGCGGGGCCCACGGTGACCGTGTTGTTCACCGGGGAGATGTCCAGGACGTAGCGCGGCTTGCCGTCGGGCGCCGGGTGGCCGATGCGCAGCCCCTTGCGCTGGCCGATGGTGAAGCCGTACGCACCCTCGTGGCTGCCCAGCCTGCGCCCCTCCTCGTCGACGATGTCGCCCTCGGCGGTGCCCAGATGGCGCGCGAGGAAGCCCTGGGTGTCACCGTCCGCGATGAAGCAGATGTCGTGGCTGTCGGGCTTCTTGGCGACCGCGAGCCCCCGCCGCTCGGCCTCCGCGCGGATCTCGTCCTTGGTGGTCAGCGTGTCCCCGAGGGGGAACATGGCGTGGGCGAGCTGGCGCTCGTCCAGCACCCCGAGGACATAGGACTGGTCCTTGGCCATGTCGCTGGCGCGGTGCAGCTCACGGGAGCCGTCCTCGCGGAGCACGACGGTGGCGTAGTGGCCGGTGCACACGGCGTCGAAGCCGAGCGCGAGCGCCTTGTCCAGCAGCGCGGCGAACTTGATCTTCTCGTTGCAGCGCAGACAGGGGTTGGGGGTGCGGCCCGCCTCGTACTCGGCGATGAAGTCCTCGACCACGTCCTCGCGGAACCGCTCGGCGAGGTCCCACACGTAGAAGGGGATGCCGATCACATCGGCCGCGCGCCGGGCGTCGCGCGAGTCCTCGATGGTGCAGCAGCCGCGGGCGCCGGTGCGGAAGGACTGCGGATTGGCGGAGAGCGCGAGGTGGACGCCGGTCACGTCGTGGCCCGCCTCGGCCGCGCGGGCCGCCGCGACCGCGGAGTCCACCCCGCCGGACATGGCGGCGAGGACGCGCAGGCGACGGCCGTCGCGGGGACCTGTGGGCGCACCGGGGAAGTCAGTCATAACCCCTCCAGGGTAGGCCCTGCCCCGGTATGGCCTCCGCGCGGAGCGGCCCCCGCCGCCCGGCGGCGGGCACGTCGTCCGGCGGCCCGCCCGCACCGGCGCCCTGTCATGATCCGAGCACCCCGGAACCCGGCCGTGGCCCCCGCGCGTTGAGCGGACCGTGAGCGAGAGCACAGGCGGGACCACCACGACCGGCGGCGGGCGCCGCCGGATCAGCAGGCGCGCCGTGCTGCTCGGCGGTACCGCGGCCGGGCTGACCGCGGCCGGGGTCGCCGGGTACGCCGCACGGGAGGATCTGGAGCGGCTGTGGTGGCGGCTGCCCGGGGTGGACCAGGAGCGCGTGGCCGGGGCGGTCGACCATCCGGGGGCGGAGTGGGTCGCGGCCTCGGGGGCGAACTGGCGGCGGGCGGACCGGCCGTACGACTACCCCGTGGACCGGGTGGTGATCCATGTGGTGCAGGGCGGTTTCGCGGACGCCCTGAGGGTCTTCCGCGATCCCGGGCACCGCGCCGCGGCGCACTATGTGGTGCGGCGCGACGGCCATGTCGCGCAGACGGTCCGTGAGCTGGACGTGGCGTTCCACGCGGGCAACCGCGCGTACAACGAGCGCAGTGTCGGCATCGAGCACGAGGGCTTCGTCAGCCGGGCGAGCTCCTTCACGGACGCGATGTACCGCTCCTCGGCCGAGCTGACCGCCGCGATCTGCGAGCGCTACGGGATACCGAGGGACCGCGAGCACATCGTGGGCCATGTGGAGGTGCCGGGCACCGACCACACCGACCCGGGGCCCCTGTGGGACTGGGACCGCTATCTGCGGCTGGTGCGGGCGGTGCGGTCGGCGACGTGAGGGGTGAGGGCCCGGCGGACAGGGGATCAGGAGGCGCCGAAGACGACGGCGAGCGGACGGCCCTTGCTGTCGCTGGTGGGCCTGCTCGCCTCGCTGTCGCCGATGTACAGCTTCTTGCCCTGGTAGATCATCGTGCAGTCGCCGTAGGTGTCCATGTCCGATTCCGCGTCCTTCATGTCGTCCGGATGCTTCTGGAGCGTGGTCATGTCGAAGGTCTTGGGATCGATCCGCACGACCCCGCCGCCCTCGCTGTACATGGAGCCCAGATAGGCGAACACGGATCCGTCCTGGTCCGTCTGGATGGGGATCAGCGACCTGCTCTCGGCCATCTTGGTCTTCCCGGTCTCCTTGCCGGTCTTCAGGTCGATGCCGGTGATCCGTTCGCCCGGACCGCCGTCGTCCACGTCCACCTCCGAGGAGAGGTAGATGGTGCCGCTCTTCTTGTCGAGGGCGAGCTCCGTGCATCCCTCCACGCCGGTGGCCGGACAGTCCGGCTGGTACCCCTTGGCCAGGACGTCGATCGTGCCGAGCAGTTTGCCCCGCTTGCCGCTGTCGTCGATGGTCAGGATGTCCGTGGTGCCCGTCCCGGCGTCCGAGTCGCCGGTGTCGACGGCCACGACGAGGGGTGCGGTGGAGATGACGTGCGCGTATTCGACCTTCCCGGCCAGCTTGTAGGAGGAGGTCACCGCCCGCGTCCTGGGATTCACCGTCTGGATCTCCAGCCGCTCGGTGCTGGCGATGTCCTCTTTACAGCCGCGGATCGCGATGAGCTTGTCGTCGCCGCCCGCGTACCCGTTGTCGTCGCAGTCAGCGATGTACTTCGGCCTCCACAGCGGTGTGCCGTCGAGCGACCAGGCTCCTCCGCCGCTGGTACCCCCCGCCGCCACGGTGCCACCGCCGACGGTGACTTCGTCGAACTCCACCCCGGCGTTGCCCTCGGTGTCCGACCCCTCCTTCTGCCAGGCCAGCTTGCCCTTGTTCAGGTCGACCAGAGCGACCTGGGTGCACGACGCGTCGGCCCCCTTGCCGTCCCGGAACAGGACCGCGGTCATGTCCTCCTTGGTGACATTCCGGGATGCCCAGCAGAGCTGCCCGTCGAGCGGTATCTCCCACTGCGACGTGGCGCCGTCGAGCGAATAGCCGACGATTTTGTCGACTTCCCCCTTCACGAAGTTCTTGTCGGTCACCCAGGTGCCCATGCTGTTGGTGTCCTTGCCGACCTTCGGCATGGACACCTTGCCCAGCGTCTTCGCCTGGACACCTTCAGAGGACGATCCTCCGCTCTTGCCGCCGTCGTCACCTCCGGTCGCCAGCGCGATTCCGCCGCCCACCAGGGCCACCGCGAGGACTCCGCCGATGATCATCCCCAGGGGCGGCTTGGACCGCCGGCCACGGCCACGGCCACGGCCGCCCCCGCCCGAGCGGCCGTGCCCACCGGGCCCACCCGGACCGCCACCGTGCCCGCCCGAGCCGCCCGGACCGCCCGGCCCCCCGGGGCCGCCGTAGCCCTCGGGACCGCCCGCGCCCGGCCCCGGGTATCCTCCGCCGCCGAAGTGCCCCGCCGGCGACGGCGGTTGGTGCGGCCCTTGCGGGTGCGGCGGCGGATACGACGGCTGGTGGTGCGGCGGCAGCGGAGGCTGCGACATCCAGGGCTCCTGTTCACACGGGCCCGGCTCAGGAACCGGCGCTCACCGCGTGCTCATCGTGCCGGACACGCCGCCGGCACGGGAAACCGCCCACGCCGATCCGGCTCGGGCCGGTTCTCATAAAAGGCGGCCTGCGCATTCCCCCGGAATCACAGGACCGTTGCGGATCAATTCTTTCCGCCGCGCCTCCGCGATCTCAAGCGGAAATCCCTGTTCCGGGGACTATTTGGAGTGAACGGCAGATCACTTCGCATTCCCCGGTGAGACGAAAGGGGCAGGAGCGGACAGGGCCTAACTCAGCCCGGCGCCGCGCGCCCGCTCCACAGCCGGGCCGATCGCCTCCGCCACCGCGTCCACATCGGCCTTGGTCGAGGTGTGGCCGAAGGAGAAGCGCAGCGTGCCGCGGGCGAGGTCGGCGTCGGTCCCGGTGGCCAGCACCACATGGCTGGGCTGGGCGATACCGGCCGTGCAGGCGGAGCCCGTCGAGCAGGAGATGCCCTGTGCGTCCAGCAGCAGAAGCAGCGAGTCGCCCTCGCAGCCGGGGAAGGAGAAGTGGGCGTTGGCCGGGAGGCGGCCCGCGGGGTCGGGGTCGCCGCCGAGGATCGCGTCGGGCACGGCGGTGCGCACGGCGGCGATCAGCGCGTCGCGCAGCGCGCCGATCTCCCGCGCGAACTCCTCGCGGTGCGCGGCGGCATGGGCACCGGCGACGGCGAACGAGGCGATGGCCGGGGTGTCCAGGGTGCCGGAGCGCACCTGGCGCTCCTGGCCGCCGCCGTGCAGCAGCGGTACGGGGCCGTGTTCACGGCCGAGCAGCAGCGCGCCGATGCCGTAGGGGCCGCCGATCTTGTGGCCGCTGACGGTCATCGCGGCCAGCCCCGAGGCCGCGAAGTCGACCTCCAGCTGGCCGAACGCCTGGACCGCGTCGGCGTGCAGCGGTACGCCGAACTCCTCGGCCGCCTCGGCGAGTTCACGGACCGGCTGGACCGTGCCGATCTCGTTGTTGGCCCACATGACGGTCGCGAGGGCGACGGTCGCGGGGTCGCGGGCGATGGCCTCGCGCAGCGCTTCGGGATGCACCCGCCCCAGGGAATCGACCGGCAGCCATTCGACCCGCGCGCCCTCGTGCTCGGCGAGCCAGTCGACGGCGTCGAGCACGGCGTGGTGCTCGACGGGGCTGGCGAGCAGCCGGGTGCGGGCCGGGTCGGCGTCCCTGCGGGACCAGTAGAGCCCCTTGACCGCGAGGTTGTCGGCCTCGGTCCCGCCCGAGGTGAAGACCACCTCGCTCGGGCGGGCGCCCAGCGCGGCGGCGAGCGATTCCCGGGACTCCTCGACGGTACGGCGGGCCCGCCGTCCGGCGGCGTGCAGCGAGGAGGCGTTGCCGGTGACGGCGAGCTGGGCGGTCAGCGCCTGCACCGCCTCCGGGAGCATCGGGGTGGTGGCGGCGTGGTCGAGGTAAACCATGGTGGCCCCGATTCTACGAGCCGTGGTGGGGGCGCGTGCCGGGCGCGTGGTCGTAGATGCGGCGCGTCGCCTGTGCGGCACCCCTCGACAGGACCTGTAAGGAGTGTCTAGAGTTTTACTCATGACAGACCACTGGAATCTGGACCGTACGTACCGCGGTGCCTCCGGCGACGTCCGCTGGACCGCCCTCGGCGCGCCCGACGCGCCCGCGGTCGTCCTCCTCCACGGCACACCGTTCTCCTCGTACGTCTGGCGTGATGTCGCCCGCGGGCTCGCCGGACACCATCGCGTCTACGTCTGGGACATGCCGGGCTACGGCGTCTCCGCGAAGCACGAGGGCCAGGACGTGTCCCTCGCCGCCCAGGGCCGGGTCTTCGGCGAGCTGCTCGACCACTGGGGGCTGACCGCGCCCGGGGCCGAACCGGCGGTCGTGGCCCATGACTTCGGCGGCTGTGTCGCGCTGCGCGCCCATCTGCTGCACGGTGCGCGCTACCGGCGGCTGGCCCTGGTCGATCCGGTCGCCCTCCCGCCCTTCGGCTCCGCCGCCTATCAGCTGTTCGGCGGCCACTCCAAGGTCTTCACGGAGCTGCCTCCGGCGCTCCACCGGGCGCTGGTGCGCGAGTACCTCGGCTCGGCGAGCGGGCCGGGACTGCATCCGGCCGTGTGGGAGCGGCTCGTGGAACCGTGGTGCGGGAAGGACGGACAGCCCGCGTTCTACCGGCAGATCGCGCAGAACGACCAGCGGTTCATCGACGAGATCGAGGGTCTGTACGGGGAGATCGTGCCGCCGGTGCTGGTCTGCTGGGGCAGCGACGACGCGTGGATTCCTGTCGAGCACGCGCATGAGCTGGCCTCCCGCATCCCCGGGGCGGAGCTGCGGCTGATCGAGGGAGCGGGCCATCTGGTCCAGGAGGACGCCCCTGCCGAGCTGACCGCCGCACTGCTCGGCTTCCTCGGCAGCCCGGACGGGGGAACACCCTGACGGCGGGCTAGGGATCGCCCCGGTAGCGGGAAGGACACTCGCGGGAAAACCTGACGGCGGATGTCAACTTAACCCGGGAAGCTCTCCCCCGATCCCGACGCAGTCCCTCCCGACGAACGGAAAGGGTCCTCATGGACGCCGCACAGCCCCTGCCCGACCCGCGCCCCTTCTACGAGCGCGCCGCCGACCAGATGGCCGCGCTGATCGACCTGACGAGCAAGGACACGCTGGACGCACCGACCCCCTGTAGCGAATACGACGTACGCGGCCTGGTGTCCCATGTCATCGCCGGTACCCGGCGCTTCGTGGCGGTGGGCGAGAAGGGCGCCGCGCCGGACGCCCCCGACGAGGCCCCCGACGTCCCCGACGACGGACTGGCCGAGGCGTACGCCACGGAGCGCCGCCGGCTGGCGGCGGCCTGGGCGGATGACACCACGCTGGACACCGAGGTCACCGTGCCGTGGGGCACGATGCCCGGCCGGTACGCGCTCAGCGGTTCGGTGATGGAGACGGTGATGCACTCCTGGGACCTGTCCCGGGCCCTGGGCCATCCGATCCCGCTCGACCAGGAGCTGGCCGGGTTCGCTCTGGCGACCGGACGGCAGGCGCTTCCGGCGGAGGGGCGCGAGGGCCTGCCCTTCGATCCGGTGGTCCCGGTCGACCCGGCGGAGACCGACACCTACGCCCAGCTGGCGGGCTGGCTCGGCCGCACCCCGTAGCTTCCCGCCCGGGTCACCGGCGCACCGCGTCAGCCCGGCATCCGCAGCAGCTTCGCCGCGAGCAGTGCGATATGGCGGCGCCAGGCGGTGAGCACTTCGGCCCGCCGCTCCTCGCCCGCGTCCCCGGGGCCGGTCTGGGTGAGGATCAGGCGGGCACCGTGGCCGGTGCCCTGGGTCAGCTCCCAGCGCACCCGGCCGACGGGACGGCCGTCCAGCTCCCAGTCGTAGGCGAGCACCCGCGGCGCCTCGACCTCGGTCACCGGCCCGGCGGGGACGGCGTCCACCCGGAATCCGAAGGGCACGGGGCCGCCGACGACGGGTGCCCCGGCGCCGGTCCCGGGCCCGGGCTTTCCGGCCAGCGCCTGCCACGCCGATTCGGCGGGGCGGACGAGCTGGCGCTCGAAGCGCAGCCGCCAGCCGCCGCCCTCGGCGGTCTCGACCGCCCCTTCGGCCAGCCCGAACGCCTCGATGTACTTCTCGTGCAGCTCGGCCATGTCCCCGGGGGCGGTCTCGGCGCCGTCCAGCAGTGCCGCGAGCCCGGTCAGACAGGCGTGCCAGCCGGAGGCGAAGCTTGCCGCGCCGAACCGGTCGCCGAAGGTGTGGGTGAGGGTCAGCACACAGCCGTCGCCGTCGGGGCGCAGCTCCCAGCGGAGCTGGTCGTCGCCCCAGGTGAAGGCGAAAACCCGGGGCGGATCCAGCTCGGTGACCTCACCGCCCATGTCCGGCCCCTCACGGCCGGGAAAGACGAAGCCCATCTCTCCGCCGGCCTTCAGCTCCACCCGGACCTCGGAGGGGAACCAGTGGGCCAGCTGGGCGGGCTCGGTCAGCGCCCGCCAGACCTTCTCCGGGGGATGGGCGATCCGCCGCTCCAGCCGCAGGGCGGAGCGGCCGCCGCCGTCCTGGCTGAGTGTGTCCTTCATGGCTCTTCGCCCTCGGGGGCGTCTGGGGCGTCTGGTGCGTCGGGGACCTGGGTGGCTTGGGAGGCGCCGGGTGCTCCGGCGCTGTCGGGCAGGGTGTCGAGGTGCCGCTCGAGCGCGTCCAGACGGTCGGTCCACAGCCGCCGGTACGGCGCCAGCCAGGCGTCGACCTCGGCCAGCGGCTCGGGGCACAGCTCGTACCACCGGCGCTGGGCGTCCCGGCGGACCCGCACCAGACCGGCTTCGCGCAGCACCCGCAGATGCTTGGAGGTGCCCGGCTGGGTCAGCCCCAGCCGCTCGGTCAGCTCACCGACCAGCCGGGGACGCTCCAGCAGGAGGTCCAGGATCTGCCGTCGGGTCGGCTCCGCGAGCACGTCGAACGGTATGGCCATATCTCGAACATATCTCGACGGCTATATAACCGCAACGGAATACATAGACTTCGCGCGTCAGACTTCCTCGGCCGCCGTACTGCGCCGGTTCCAGGCGCGCGGCGCCCGCCAGCCGAACCGCATCGCCAGCAGCCGGACCATGAACGCCGTGGTGGCGGCGAGCGCGCTGGTGGCCCCCGTCAGCGCGTCGAAGTGGATGAGCAGCGCCGCGATGGACGCGCCCACGATGGCCGGGACGGCGTACAGATCGCGGTCCCAGCGCAGCAGCGAGGGCACCTCGTTGGCCAGCACATCGCGCAGCACTCCACCGCCGACCGCCGTGGCCATGCCGAGGGTGACGGACGAGGTGAGCCCCAGCCCGTGGTCATGCGCCTTCATGGTGCCCATCACACAGAACAGCCCGAGCCCGGCGGCGTCGAAGACGCCCACCGCCCCGGTGATCCGCTCGACCTCCGGGTGGAGGAAGAAGACGATCAGGGTGGCGATGAGCGGGGTGAAGAAATAGCCGAGGTCGGTGAAGGCGATGGGCGGTACCGCGCCGATCACCAGATCCCGGAACACCCCGCCGCCCAGCGCCGTGGCCTCCGCGAGCACCGCCATGCCGAAGACATCGAAGTTCTTCCGTACGCCCAGCAGGGCGCCGGATATCGCGAAGAAGAAGATTCCGACCAGCTCGAACACATGCTGGACGGAGGGGGTGAACCATTCGATGAGCACGCGACATTCTTACCTGCCGGTCCGACCGGCCGACGCGCCCGAAGCCGCCACCCCCGCCCCGTCTCAGCTGTCGGTCTCCTTCGTCACCTTCCGTACCGTCTCGGCGGCGGCCTTCTCCTGGGACACCTGGTCGGCTGCGTCGGACGCGTCGGGTACGTTCTCCGGGTGGTGGCAGGCCACCTGGTGCCCGGTCTTCAGCGCCACCAGCGGCGGCTCCTGCCGCTTGCACACCTCGGTCGCCTTCCAGCAGCGGGTGTGGAAGCGGCAGCCGGACGGCGGGGAGATCGGAGAGGGCACATCGCCCTTGAGGAGGATCCGCTCCCGCTTGGCCCGCCGCTTGGGGTCGGGCACCGGCACCGCGGAGAGCAGCGCCTTGGTGTACGGGTGCATCGGCGCCTCGTAGAGCGCCTTGCGGTCCGCCAGCTCGACGATCTTCCCCAGGTACATCACCGCGATCCGGTCCGAGACGTGCCGGATCACCGACAGGTCGTGCGCGATGATCACGTAGGTGAGACCCAGCTCGTCCTGGAGGTCGTCCAGCAGGTTGACCACCTGCGCCTGGATGGAGACGTCCAGCGCGGAGACCGGCTCGTCGGCCACGACCAGCTTCGGCTTCAGGGCGAGCGCCCGGGCGATGCCGATGCGCTGCCGCTGACCGCCGGAGAACTCGTGCGGATAGCGGTTGTAGTGCTCGGGGTTGAGTCCCACCAGCTCCAGCAGCCGCTGGACCTCCGCCTTGATCCCGCCGTCGGGCTTGACGCCCTGGAGCCGGAAGGGGGCGCCGACGATCGCGCCCACCGTGTGCCGGGGGTTCAGCGAGGAGTACGGGTCCTGGAAGATCATCTGGACGTCACGGCGCATCGGGCGCATCGCGGCGGTACCCAGATGCGTGATGTCCTCGCCCTCGAACTCGATCTTCCCGGAGGTGGGTTCCAGCAGCCGGGTGACCAGCCGTCCCATGGTGGACTTGCCGCAGCCGGACTCGCCCACCACGCCCAGGGTCTCCCCCGGCCGTACGTCGAAGTCCAGTCCGTCGACCGCCTGCACCGCACCGCCCTGCCGTTGCAGCAGCCCCTTCCTGATGGGGAAGTGCTTGACCAGGTTCGACACCCTGAGCAGGGGCTCGGGCGTCGGGGTCGCCTGCTCCGGGTCGGTCATCTTCGGATCCTTCGTGTCCGTCACAGCTTCGGCGCAATCTCTTCGGTCCAGATCCGCGTGCGGTCCTCCCGCGCCATATGGCAGGCGCTGAAGTGCCCCTCGCTCCCGGCCACCGATGTCAGTTCCGGCCGCTCGGTGCGGGTGATCCCGTCCCGGGGCACATCGGCGTACGGGCAGCGCGGGTGGAAGGCACAGCCGGAGGGCACGTTGATCAGGCTGGGCGGGGAGCCCTTGACCGGGATCAGCCGCTCGGTCTGGTCGCGGTCGATCCGGGGCATCGAGCCCAGCAGCCCCCAGGTGTACGGATGCTGGGGCTCGTAGAAGACCTTCTCGGCCGGACCGCGCTCGACACAGCGGCCGCCGTACATCACCAGCAGCTCGTCGGCGAGCTCGGCGACGACGCCCAGGTCATGGGTGATGATGATGACCGCCGAGCCGAACTCCTTCTGGAGGTCCCGGATCAGATCCAGGATCTGCGCCTGGACGGTGACGTCCAGGGCGGTGGTCGGCTCGTCCGCGATCAGCAGCTCGGGGTTGTTGACCAGCGACATCGCGATCATCGCGCGCTGGCGCATGCCGCCGGAGAACTCGTGCGGATAGCTGTCCACCCGCTTGTCGGGCTGCGGGATGCCCACCCGGTCCAGCAGCTCGACCGCGCGCCTGCGGGCCGCGTCCTTGGTGACGTCGTGGTGGACCCGGTACGCCTCCACGATCTGCTTGCCGATCGTGTAGTAGGGGTGCAGCGCGGACAGCGGATCCTGGAAGATCATCGACATCTCGCGGCCGCGCAGCTTGCGCACCTCGTCCGGGTCGGCGCCCAGCAGCTCCTGGCCGCCCAGCCAGATCTCCCCGGAGATCCGCGCCTTGCGGCGGCCGTACTGCCCGGCGGTGTGCAGCCCCATGATGCCGAGCGAGGTGACGGACTTGCCGGAGCCGGACTCGCCGACGATACCGAGCGTCCTGCCCTTCTCCAGCCGGAAGCTGAGCCCGTCCACGGATTTGACCAGACCGTCGTCGGTCGGGAAGTGGACCCGCAGATCACGCACTTCGAGGAAGGCGGTGGGGGCGGGCGAACCGGCCGCGGCCACCTCCCCGACGGCGGCCTCGGGGGCCGCCACCGCGTTGGTCTCCGGTGTCCCGGATTTGTTCAAGTCGGTCATCCGAGCCTCACTCGCGGGTCGATGACGGCGTACAGCAGGTCCACGACGAGGTTGGCGACCACGATGCACAGCGCGGCGATCAGGGTCACCCCGAGGATCACGGGGAGGTCCTTGTCGCTGATCGCGTTCACCGCGAGCCGGCCGAGGCCGGGCAGGTTGTAGGTGGTCTCGGTGAGGACCGCGCCGCCGAGCAGCGCGCCGAGGTCCAGGCCGAGCAGGGTGAGGATGGGCGTCCAGGTGGAGCGCATCGCGTGCCGCCCGATGACCACCCGTTCCCGCAGGCCCTTGGCCCGGGCGGTACGGATGTAGTCCTCGCCCATGATCTCCAGCATGGTGGCCCGGGTGAGCCGGGCGTACATCGCCGCGTAGAGGAAGGCGAGGGTGATCCAGGGCAGGATCAGGCTCTCGAACCACATACCGGGATCGTCACCGAGCCCCTTGTAGTTCACGTCCACCCATTTCAGCTGGTAACTGAAGATGGCCAGGGAGAGCAGACCGGTGAAGTAGATCGGCAGCGAGACACCGGCCAGGGCGACGGTCATCGCCGAGCGGTCCCACAGGGTGCCCCGGCGCAGCGCGGAGACCACACCGGTGGCCACCCCGCCGACGACCCACAGCAGACAGGCGCCCGCGGCGAGCGAGAGGGTGACCGGCATGGCGTCGGTCAGCTGCGGCCACACCGCCTGCTCGGTACGGAAGGAGTAGCCGAAGCAGGGTGCGGGGCAGTGGGTGACGTCCGAGCCGTTGGCGTAGTCGCGGCCGACGAACAGTCCCTCGACGAAGTGCCAGAACTGCAGCAGCAGCGGATCGCCGAGCTCCAGCTTCTTCCTGATGCCCTCGATCGCTTCCGGGTCGGCCTGTTTGCCGACGAACAGCAGCGCCGGGTCGGATCCCGCCCACTTGGGGATCACGAAGAAGATGGCGAAGGTCGTCAGGGTGACGACCAGCAGCATCATGACGACGGCGAACAAGCGCCGGATGACATAAGCAAGCACTGTGCGCGGCCCGGTGGCGGTCCGGTCACCCCCTGGTGGGGGGCTTCCGGACCGCCACGCGCGGCCATCACCTGCCCTTCGGGCCTAGCGGGTGCGGCGACGGTGGGGTGGAGGGTCGCAGGGGGACCGTCACTTGACCCCGAGGGAGACGTAGTCGTAACGGCCGTTGTACGCCGCCGACGTGTAGGCGTTGGTCAGACGCGAGCTGCGCCAGGTGATGTTCTTCTCGTAGATGAAGGGCATCTGCACGGCCAGGTCCGCGACCTTGTGGTTCATCTTCGTGTAGATCTCACCGGCCTTGGCCGGGTCGGTCTCCTTGAGCGCCTCGTCGAAGTACTTGTTGATCGTCGGGTCGTTCGTCTCGGAGACGTTGTAGTTACCCGTCTGCTCGATGAACCGGCCGTCGATCAGCGGCTGCGAGAAACCCTGGCCGGTGGGGAAGTCCGGACCCCAACCGGTCATCGAAAGACCGTAGTTGCGCTTCTTCATCACCGACGGGGAGCCGGTGATGCTGGCGGACGAAGCGCCCTCGATCGGCTCGACCTCCAGCTTGATGCCGACCTTGCCCAGGGACTCCTGGAGCGTCTCGGCGGCCTCGACCTCACCCGGCTGGTCGTTGCGGGCCACGATGTTGGCACTGAAACCGCCGGGCTTGCCGCACTGCTTCAGCTCGTCCTTGGCCTTGGCCGCGTCCGCCTTGCCGCCGCGCTTGAGGATGCCGTACGGGTCGTAGTTGTCCGCGCCCTTGACGCTCTTGGGGAGCATGTTGGTGGCGATGTCACCACCGGCCTGCGGGCCGCCGCGGGTGGTCTGGAGCGCCTTGTAGTCGGTGCCGTAGATGACCGCCCTGCGGCAGTGGAGGTTGTCGAACGGCTTGATCTTGGTGGCCATGTCGACGTAGCGGACGAAGCTGGTCTCGATGTTGTCGACATTGCCCTTGTGCTGCTTGAGCGCGGCGGTGCGCCCGGACTGGGTCATACCTGTGGCGCTCAGGAAGACGTCGTAGTCGCCCTTGATCAGGAGCTTGTCGATCGCCTCGAGGTTGGAGTTGAAGGTGACCGTGACCTTGTCCGGCAGCGCGGCGCGGATCGGGTCGGACTTCCTGTTCCACTTGGGGTTGCGCACCAGGGCGGCGCTCTTGCCCGGCGTGTACGAGGTGAACTTGTACGGGCCGGAGGAGAAGGGCCGGTTGGTGTACTTGGCGCCGGTGTCCTTGGACGCCTTCACCGGGGAGCCGGTCGGCATCGCGAGCATCTGCTCGAAGTCACCGTTGGGCTTGGCGAGGTTGAAGACGATGGTCTTGTCGTCCGGCGTCTCGATCGCCTTCAGGCCCAGCTTGTCCTTGGACTTGTCCTTGTAGGGACCGGGGTACTCGCCCTTCGGGTCGAGCACCTGGCGCAGATAGCTGGGGCCGCCGGAGACGACGTCCTTGGCCCAGATGCGCTCGATGCCGTACTTGACGTCCTTGGAGGTGATGGCCGAGCCGTCCTCCCAGCTGACGCCGTCCCGCAGGGTGTAGGTGTAGGTCTTGCCACCGTTGGTGATCTTGGCCGTGGAGGTGGCCAGGTCCGGCACCAGTTCATTGGCCGCGTTGCCCGGCTTGGGCGCGTACGAGATCAGTTGGCGCGCGTAGAAGCGGGCGAAGTCCCAGGCGAAGCCGTAGTACTGACGCTGCGGGTCGAGGGAGTCGAAGTCCTGCTTGTTGACGAACTTCAGGGTGCCGCCCTTCTTGGCCGACTTGTTGGCAACGCCCTTCATCGCGGCGTTGAAACCGGCCCCCGAGCCACTCTCGTCATCGGACCCACCACCACAGGCCGCGGTGGCCAGGAGGGCGCAGACGACAGCCGTCGCACCGACGACCCGCCTGCTTCTCGACGAACGTAGGGGTTTCATAGTTGCTGCAACCTCCGGAATAGCGGTCCTTGGCATGGCGCCGGGGAGTGATCGGACAGCCGCCTGACAGATGTGGCAGGGGGACATACGTCTGGGTGCGCCCGGACCGGAGCCGGGTGTGTCACCGTCATCGGGTGCCCTTCGGATCGAGGGCGTCGCGGACGCCGTCGCCGAACAGGTTGAAGGCCAGCACCGTGATGAAGATCGCCGCACCTGGGATGATCATGAACATCGGATCGTCCTCGTAGGTGCCCACGGCCTTGGAGAGCATCTGTCCCCAGGACGCGGTCGGCGGTTTGACGCCCGCCCCGAGGAAGCTGAGCGCCGCCTCGGTGAGGATGTTGGTGGGGATCATCAACGTCGTGTAGACGGTGATCGGCGCCACCAGGTTGGGCAGCAGTTCACGGAAGAGGATGTAGCGCCGGCCTGCGCCCAGGCTCCGCGCGGCCTCGACGTACTCCTTCTCGCGCAGCGACAGCGTCTGGCCGCGCACGATCCGGCCGACGTAGGGCCAGCCGAAGAAGCCGATCACCGAGACCAGGATGGTGATGCGCACCCCGCTGCCGGTCAGTCCCAGCAGGTCGTTCGGGAGCACCGACACCAGGGAGATGATGAAGAGCAGCTGCGGGAAGGCCAGCAGCATGTCCATCGTCCGGCTGATCACCGTGTCCACCCAGCCACCGAAATATCCGGCGATGATGCCGAACACGGTGCCCAGGACCACGGCGACGACCGCCGCGAGAAAGGCCACCAGCAGTGAGATCCGCGCGCCGTAGACCACCCGGCTGAACACATCGCGGCCGTTGGAGGGCTCCACACCGAAGAGGAAGTCGGGGCTCATACCGCCCCAGTCGCCCTTGGGGGTGCCGAACAGCGGGTCGATCTCATCCTGGTGGAACTCGTTCGGCGGATGGCCGAGCAGGCTCACGATCAGCGGCGCGAAGACGGCCACGAGCACCAGCAGGATGACAACGGCTCCACCGGCCAGCGCCAGCTTGTCCCGCTTCAGACGCATCCAGGCGATCTGCCGCAGCGATCTGCCCTCGACCGATGTCTTGACTACATCCGCCGCTACATCGGCAGTCGCGACCGGCTCCGCCTCCGCGCTCGTGCCGTGCAATGGTGCCGTCATCGTGGTGGGGACCCCTCTCGACCGGTGGTGACCGGCCCACGACTCGCCGCTGTGGCGGCTTTGTTCATCACCTGGAGAAAGTCAGGCTCGTGGTACGGAACCTTTCCTGAAGGGGCTCTACGCGCAGAACCGCACCCCTTGGAGCGGGAGTCTTCATCGCGCTTGTGATCACCCGCCAGACCCCACGGGCAATGGATGCCTAACCGTGATGTGGCGCACGCAGTTCCGGTATACGGACAGTCGTGCTGCGAGAGCGAAGCAGTAACGTCGAGTCCGCTATGGGTTTTTCGGCCATATCCGGGCGATATGCGCGCCGGGCTGAGCAGAGGTCCCGCGCATCGGCACGCACCCGGGGTAACCGCCGGTCCGCCGGGGGAATCCGCCCCGGCGGCCCCGGGTCAAACCTTGGTAAACGAACGGGTCATGGGTGGTTCACCGGACGGGACGCCGTTCAGTACGCGGGGCGCGGCGGCGGATAGCCGTAGCCGTAGGACGGCCCGGCGGGCGCGGCACCGTAGGCGTCCCGGTCGAAGAAGGGACGGGCGTTGGCCCGCATCCACATGGCGACCGGGTCGTACGCGTCCGACAGCGCGACCGTGGAGACCGGCAGCCCGTCCGGCACCGCTCCGACCGACTGCTCCATCATCGTCCGTACCGACTGCACGGCCGGTCCGCTGGTGTCGTACAGATCCAGGCCGATGGCCAGATACGGAGCACCGAGCGCCGGCTGCACCCAGGCCCTGCGCAGCGACCGCACCGCGGTGGTGCGATGCGCGTTCTGCCCCAACAGGGCATAGAACTGGGGGAGGTCGATGGAGGGCTCGGTCACCCGCAGCGGTCCCGCGGGCAGCCGGTCCAGCCCTCCGGCGATCCGGCGCAGATCGAGCCAGGGGATGCCCACACCGCCGCCGGGCGCATGCGGATTGAGCCACAGACCGTAGCGGTCGCGGTAGAGGGAGTCGGCGATCAGTCGGCCCTCCACCACCTCATGGGCGCGGTTCCAGCCGCTGGCCGCCAGTTCCTGGGCGGAGGTCACACACGGGGCGTAACCGAGGCCGCTCACGTCCATGTTGCCGTACTGGGCGTCGGCCGCACCGGGCGAACCGTGCCACAGCAGCATCCAGACCTGGCCCTCGGCAAGGGCGTGCAGCAGCGCCTCGTAGGCGTCGTACCGGCCGGGAGCGACCTGTTGCAGCATCCGCTCCACCTGACCGGCGGCCGCCCCCCACTCCGCGCCCGCGCTCACCTGGGTCCGCCCCTCTCTCGGCTGTGCCCCGTACCTCAGCGGGGCACGTGGATGCGCCCCGCCTGGTCATGAAACCAGCTTACGGGCCACGGCTGGGGGCCCTGGGATGAGTCAGAGGTCACGGTCGTAGAACGGACGCACCCGTTGCAGCATCCAGTCCGCGACCGGGTCCTGCGCGATGTCCAGCAGCACGAGTTGCACGGCCCAGGGCAGCGGCACCACGCCGAGCGCCCTCCCGAGCGCGTCCACCGCGACCGCCTGGCCCTCCGGGCCGGGTGTGTCGAGCTCGATGCCGACGAAGAGGGCGGGCGGATCGCCCTCGACACTGGCCAGGGCGCGCCGCGCGGTCCGTATCCCCTTGTCCTTGGCGAACTCGATACCGGCGGCGGCGAGGAAGTCGACCGGTTCGTCCTGCCAGTCGGGTTCGAAGAGCCGCACCCGGCCGCCGGAGGCCGGGCCGTCCAGCTCGGTGCGGCCGGTACGGCACAACTCCGCCACGGCGGCGGGCGGAAGCGGCACGCCCACCGGGCCGCCGGGATTCACCGCGATGCCCATCTGGGGCGGCAGCCCGCGGGCGAACTCCGCGGCCGGGGCGACGGTGAACGACATATGGCCGCCGACGATCTGGAGGAACTGCTGCTCGGAGCTGAACACCGGGACGTACGCGGCGCCTTCGATCTCCATGGTCGGCAGATCGAGACCGCGGCTCTCCGGGCCACCGCCGTTGGGCAGCGGAACCCAGACATGACTGCGGCCGAGCACCTCGACGATACGGGCGCCGGCCCCGGGGACCTCGACCGAGGCGACCAGCACCTCTTCGAGCTCATTGCCGGGGAACGCGGGTACAGCGCTGTCGGGGAAACCTCCGTGAGCCGGTGGGAAACCGTGCTGCTCCGGGATGCTCATCTCTTTCAACCGCCATCTCGTCCGACCTGCATCAGCACCCTAACCGCTGGGCGGCACAAGGCCATCGGCCGCGTTCTCATCTCCACACCACATCCCCACCTCGGAGCGGTGCGAAGCACGCGGGGTGATTCAGGGTGCGCTCAGGGTGCGCTCGCGATGTGCTCGAGCGCCGGTCGTACGCCACTCACGCCCCGCTCGTCTGACGGTTGTCGGGCGGTGGATTTCACTCGAAGGAGATGCCGCGCAGCGCGCTGGTCGCCGCCCGGTCCAGCAGCACCGCCGAGGCGCAGCCGGCCGGTGGCCGCCCCGCCTCCACCCCGGCGACCAGCCGCCGCACGGCGCGCCGGTGCCGTCCGAAGGCGTACCCGGAGACTCCGCGGCCGCGGGCGGCCTGCCCCTTCAGGGCGACCTCGGGCTCCACATCGAGCAGCACCATGTGGAGCCGCCGGCCCCGGCGCCGGGTGTCCCAGGCCAGCCAGCGGCGGACCCAGGGCAGCGCGCCGCAGTCGTGCACCACCACACTGGCGTCCGAGCGCAGCGCGCGGTGCAGCCCGGCGTAGTGGGCACAGCGGACCAGCGGCCGGTAGAGCGCGTAGGGCAGCCAGCCCGGCAGCCGCCGCTCCCACGCCTCGCGTGTGTTCTGGGAGTCGATCCGGACCACCGTGCCGCCGTCGTCGTCCAGCGGGGCGACCGTCCGGTTGATCAGTGTGGTCTTGCCGCTGCCCGGCAGCCCGGAGGCGACCAGCACGTCGTGGGCCGGATAGCGCAGCTCGGGCACCCCGGCGCCGCTCCGGACCGCCGGGGGCCCGCCCCCTTCGGCGCCCACCGCGGCGCCCGCGGCCCGCTCGTCCGGCGGCGTGACCGCGCCCGGGTCGACGCACGCGTCGGCGCACGCGTCACCGCCGGTGCGCAGATCGTGGACCAGGGCCCGGCGCCCCGGCCGGACCGGCCCCGCGGACGGCGCGCGTCCGCGCCGCACCGGCAGGGGCCCACGTGACGTCGCATACGCTCCCTGCCCATGCACCGTGATCGTCCTCCCAGGTCGGTCACTGCGGCTCGTACCCGAAGAGTGTCAAGAAAAGGTAATACGCATCAAGGCGGTCGCCTCACGGACTGGGGGTTCCCTTCTCGCCAGTACGTGCGATGATGTCCGCGCAACTCCATACCGGCCGCTTGAATCCGCGCGGGAGAGTCCTTGGTCACACCGGCAGCCGCCGGCGGCCCGGGCGCCGAAGGAGCAAGTCCTCCCTTGAATCTCTCAGGCCCTATTACCGCGCGGGCGAGGCAGATCTGAAAAGCGAGCCGCTGTGCGTGGCTCCACCCAAGGTGCAAGCCGGACCCCGTGCGGGCGTCACGGCGAACCTCTCAGGTTCCGATGACAGATGGGGAGGACGTTCTGCGTCCTGTTGTCCCCGCCGCGATCTCGATCTTGGAGCCTGAATCATGACCGACGCCCCGACCGCGCCACGCCGCACCGCGCTGGACGCGCTGCACCGTGCGCTCGGTGCCACCATGACCGACTTCGCGGGCTGGGACATGCCGCTGCGCTACGCGAGCGAGCGCGACGAGCACACCGCCGTCCGCACCCGCGCCGGGCTCTTCGACCTCTCCCACATGGGTGAGATCACACTCACCGGGCCGCAGGCCGGGCAGGCCCTGGACCACGCCCTGGTCGGGCATCTCTCGGCGCTCGCCGTGGGCCGCGCCCGCTACACCATGATCTGCGACACCGAGGGCGGCATCCTCGACGACCTGATCGTCTACCGTCTCGCCGACGAAGCGTTCATGGTGGTGGCCAATGCCTCGAACGCCCAGGTGGTACTGGACGCGCTGACCGAACGGGCCTCCGGCTTCGAGACGGCCGTCCGGGACGACCGGGAGGCGTACGCGCTGCTCGCGGTCCAGGGGCCGGAGTCCCCGGGCATCCTCAAGAGCCTGACCGACGCCGACCTGGACAACCTCAAGTACTACGCCGGTCTGCCGGGCACCGTCGCGGGGGTCTCCGCGCTGATCGCCCGCACCGGCTACACCGGTGAGGACGGCTTCGAGCTGTTCGTCGCGCCGGACGACGCCGAGCGGCTGTGGCAGGCCCTGTCCGAGGCGGGCGCCCCCGCGGGCCTGGTGCCCTGCGGTCTCTCCTGCCGGGACACCCTGCGGCTGGAGGCGGGGATGCCGCTGTACGGACATGAGCTGACCACCTCCACGACCCCGTTCGACGCCGGGCTCGGCCGAGTGGTGAAGTTCGAGAAGGCCGGTGACTTCGTCGGCCGCGAGGCCCTCCAGGACGCGGCGCGCCGGGCGGAGAACGAGCCCCCGCGCGCCCTCGTGGGCCTGATCGCTTCAGGCCGCCGGGTGCCGCGCGCCGGATACCCGGTGGTGGGCCCGGACGGCACGGTGATCGGCGAGGTCACCTCGGGTGCCCCCTCCCCCACGCTCGGCAAGCCCATCGCCATCGCCTACGTCGACGCGGAGCACGCGAACCCCGGCACCGAGGGCGTGGCCGTGGACATCCGCGGTACCCGGGAGCCGTACGAGGTCGTCGCGCTCCCCTTCTACCGGCGCGAGCGCTGACCGCACGGCGCACCGCCCGGGGCGCGTTGTCCCGGCGCTGTCGCCCGGTACCGCACCCACCCCCCGGGGCGCGTTGTCCCGGCGCTGTAGCCCGGTACCGCACCCACCCCGTCCCATCAGCCAAGACCCGTTCCTCAGCATTCCCTCGCATCCAGGAGAATCGGACCATGAGCAACCCCCAGCAACTGCGCTACAGCAAGGAGCACGAGTGGCTGTCGGCCGCCGACGACGGCGTGTCGACGATCGGTATCACCGAGTTCGCGGCCAACTCGCTCGGCGATGTCGTCTACGTCCAGCTTCCGGAGGTGGGCGCCACCGTCACCGCCGGTGAGAGCTGTGGCGAGCTGGAGTCCACGAAGTCGGTGAGCGACCTGTACGCGCCGGTCACCGGGGAGGTCACCGAGATCAACGAGGACGTGGTGAACGACCCGGCGCTGGTGAACTCCGCCCCCTTCGAGGGCGGCTGGCTGTTCAAGGTGAGGGTGACGGACGAGCCGGACGACCTGCTCTCCGCCGATGACTACACCGCCTTCTGCGAAAACTGACCCTCCTCTCGATCGGGACCCTGATGTCGCTTCTCAACAGCTCCCTTCACGAGCTCGACCCGGATATCGCCGCCGCCGTCGACGCCGAGCTCCACCGCCAGCAGTCCACCCTGGAGATGATCGCCTCGGAGAACTTCGCTCCGGTGGCGGTCATGGAGGCCCAGGGGTCGGTCCTGACCAACAAGTACGCCGAGGGCTACCCCGGCCGCCGCTACTACGGCGGCTGTGAGCACGTCGATGTCGTCGAGCAGATCGCCATCGACCGGGTGAAGGCGCTCTTCGGCGCCGAGGCGGCCAATGTGCAGCCGCACTCGGGCGCCCAGGCCAACGCGGCCGCCATGTTCGCGCTGCTCTCCCCCGGCGACACCATCCTGGGTCTCAACCTGGCGCACGGCGGCCACCTCACGCACGGGATGAAGATCAACTTCTCCGGCAAGCTCTACAACGTGGTGCCCTACCACGTGGACCCGAAGACCGGCCTGGTCGACATGGACGAGGTCGAGCGGCTGGCCAAGGAGCACCGCCCCAAGCTGGTGATCGCGGGCTGGTCGGCCTACCCGCGCCAGCTGGACTTCCCCGCCTTCCGGCGGATCGCCGACGAGGTCGGCGCCTACCTGATGGTGGACATGGCCCACTTCGCGGGCCTGGTGGCGGCCGGGCTGCACCCCTCGCCCGTCCCCCACGCCCATGTGGTGACCACCACCACCCACAAGACCCTGGGCGGCCCCCGCGGCGGAGTGATCCTCTCGACGCAGGAGCTGGCCAAGAAGATCAACTCTGCGGTCTTCCCCGGCCAGCAGGGCGGTCCGCTGGAGCATGTCATCGCGGCCAAGGCGGTGTCCTTCAAGGTCGCGGCGGGCTCGGCCTTCAAGGAGCGCCAGGAGCGCACCCTCGAGGGCTCCCGGATCCTCGCGGAGCGGCTCACCCAGCCCGATGTCGCCGAGGTGGGCGTCTCCGTCCTGTCCGGCGGCACCGATGTCCATCTGGTCCTGGTCGACCTGCGCGACTCCGAGCTGGACGGCAGGCAGGCCGAGGACCGGCTGCACGAGGTCGGCATCACCGTCAACCGCAACGCCGTCCCCAACGACCCCCGGCCCCCGATGGTCACCTCGGGTCTGCGGATCGGCACCCCGGCGCTGGCCACCCGCGGCTTCACCGCCGACGACTTCCGTGAGGTCGCCGATGTGATCGCCGAGACCCTCAAGCCGTCGTACGACGCCAAGGCGCTGGGGGCCCGGGTCACGGCGCTGGCCGACAAGCACCCGCTCTACCCGGACCTGGGCAAGTAACAGGACCGGCCGTGGGGGGCGCCGGCCCCGGCGCCCCCCACGCATCGCACCACCGCACGCCCCCGTGCAGACAAAGGAGTTCAACGGTGGCCATCTCCGTCTTCGATCTGTTCTCGATCGGCATCGGCCCCTCCAGCTCGCATACGGTCGGCCCGATGCGAGCGGCGCGGATGTTCGTCCGCCGTCTGAAGAACGAGGGCCTGCTCGCTCACACCACCTCCGTACGCGCCGAGCTCTTCGGCTCCCTGGGCGCCACCGGCCACGGCCACGGCACTCCGAAGGCCGTACTGCTGGGCCTCGAGGGCCACTCCCCGCGCACCGTCGACGTCGAGACCGCCGACGACCAGGTCGAGCGCATCCGCACCACCAAGCGGCTGCGGCTGCTGGACGCCGAGATCGGCCCCGGCCACGAGATCGACTTCGACGAGTCCTCCCAGCTGGTGCTGCACCGCCGCCGCTCGCTGCCGTACCACGCCAACGGCATGACCCTCCAGGCGTACGACGCCGAGGGCGTCCCGCTGCTGGAGAAGACCTACTACTCGGTCGGCGGCGGCTTCGTGGTCGACGAGGACGCGGTCGGCGAGGACCGCATCAAGCTCGACGACACCGAGCTGACCCACCCCTTCCGCACCGGCGACGAGCTGCTGCGGATCTCCCGTGAGACCGGCCTGTCCATCTCCGCGCTCATGCTGGAGAACGAGAAGGCGTGGCGCACCGAGGACGAGATCCGCGCGGGACTGCTGGAGATCTGGGAGGTCATGCAGTCCTGTGTCTCCCGAGGGCTGTCCCGCGAGGGCATCCTCCCCGGCGGCCTCAAGGTCCGCCGCCGTGCCGCCAACGCGGCCCGCGCCCTGCGCGCCGAGGGCGACCAGACCGCCCACGCCATGGAGTGGGTCACCCTCTACGCCATGGCGGTCAACGAGGAGAACGCGGCCGGCGGCCGTGTGGTCACCGCCCCCACCAACGGCGCGGCGGGCATCATCCCCGCCGTCCTCCACTACTACACCCGCTTCGTCCCCGGCGCCGACGAGGAAGGCGTCATCCGCTTCCTCCTCGCCGCGGGCGCGATCGGCATGCTCTTCAAGGAGAACGCCTCCATCTCCGGCGCCGAGGTCGGCTGCCAGGGCGAGGTCGGCTCCGCCTGCTCCATGGCCGCGGGCGGCCTCGCCGAGGTCCTCGGCGGCTCCCCCGAACAGGTCGAGAACGCCGCCGAGATCGGCATGGAACACAACCTCGGCCTCACCTGCGACCCCGTCGGCGGCCTCGTCCAGATCCCCTGCATCGAGCGCAACGGCATGGCGTCGGTGAAGGCGGTCACGGCGGCCCGGATGTCCCTCCGCGGCGACGGCCGCCACCATGTCTCCCTCGACAAGGTCATCAAGACCATGAAGGAGACCGGTGCCGATATGAAGGTCAAGTACAAGGAGACCGCGCGGGGCGGGCTCGCGGTGAACGTCATCGAGTGCTAGGGAAAGCCGCCTGGTCGTAGCCATCGGCCTTCCGCTGCCCGGCGGCCCCTTCGGCCGCCGGGCAGCGGTGCTTCCGTGCGTGGTTCAGTCCCCGTGTTCGTCGGGGCCGCTGGAGGCGTCGTGGGGGGCGAAGCCGGATGAGGAGATGGAGCGGGCCGGCCGCCTCACGTTCCTCCCGAACGTCGGGCGGCGCGCCACGGCACGCCGCGCCCGCGCGACATGACTCTCCTGCGCGCAGGGAAAGATGCCGGTCCCGGAGGCCGGTCGGCCGGAACCCGGGGCCACGCTGCCAGACGGTCCGCCGCCACGGGACCGGTGTCGTCGCTCACGCCCCACCAGTTCCGGCCACTCCACGCGCCACCGCGCGCCGTGCGGTCGGTCATATCTCTGGCGGTCACACCTCCAGCAGGACGGTGAACGGGCCGTGGTTCGCGCGAACCCGGCGTGCGGGTAGACCTGGGGGCGTCCGTGATGACTGGACGGTGCATGTACCGCGGTGGCCGCGCGGGACGGCCGCCCTTCACAACCGGCCGTATGACGGGCTACAGTCGAAAAACTTGCAGCGCTAGTTTAATCGGCGGTACGCACCGCCCCTCAGCACCACGACGGCGAGGTGTGCCCTCATGGATCTCGGACTCACACCGAAGCACGCCACCGGCGCCACCTGGCCACGGCCCGGATAGTCGTCCCGGCGGGCTGTGCCCGGCGCGGCCCGGAGGCGCCCGTGCGGCATGCGGAGGAGCGCATGCACACGGATGCGCCGGGCGCCAGCCACACCCGCGTCAACGCCTTCGGCCAAGCCCTCCGTCTCACACCCCACACCGCCACCCAACAGGAGGCCCCGTGCGCCCCGTGTACTTCGCAGCCGCCCGCCGGACCCCCATCGGCCGGCTGCGTGGCGCCCTGTCCACCGTCCGCCCTGACGATCTCGCCGCAACCGTCCTCACAGGCCTGCTCGACGATGTTCCCGCCCTGGACCCGGTCCGCATCGACGACGTCTACTGGGGCGCCGCCAACCAGGCGGGCGAGGACAATCGCAATGTCGCCCGGATGGCAGTACTGCTGGCCGGCCTGCCCGAGTCCGTACCCGGAGCCACGGTCAACCGGCTGTGCGCCTCGGGCATGGAAGCGATCACCACCGCCGCTCGGACCATCGCCGCCGGAGAGGCCGAGGTGGTGGTGGCCGGCGGCTCGGAGTCGATGAGCCGTGCCCCCTTCGTACTGCCGCGCCCGGACGAGGCGCTGCCGCACAAGGTCGAGACGTATGACACCCGGCTCGGCTGGCGGTTGACCAACCCCCGCATGCACCAGCTGCATGGCGTGCTCTCCATGGGCGAGACCGCCGAAGAGGTCGCCGAGCGCTACGGTGTCGGCCGCGAACGGCAGGACGCCTTCGCACTGCGCAGTCACCAACGCGCCGCCGCCGCCCGCAAGGACGGCCTCTTCGACGCCGAGATCCTGCCCGTCACCCGGCCCGACGGGGTGGTCGTCGCCGCGGACGAGGGCATCCGCGAGGACACCACAGCCGAACGCCTCGCCTCCCTCGAGCCGGTCTTCCGCCAGGGCGGCAGCGTCACCGCCGGCAACGCCTCCCCGATGAACGACGGTGCTGCCGGGGTGCTGCTGGTCAGCGAGGAGGCGCTGCGCGAGCTGGAGCTGGAGCCGCTGGGACGTTACGCCGCGGGCGCCAGTGCCGGGGTCCATCCCGACACCATGGGCATCGGTCCGGTCCCCGCCACCCGCAAGGCGCTGGCCCGGCTCGGCCGGGACGTCGCCGGCATCGAGGAGGCGGAGTTCAATGAGGCCTTCGCCGCCCAGGCACTCGCCTGCATGGACCAGTTGGGCATGGACCCGGAGCTGGTCAACCCCACTGGCGGTGCCATCGCGCTCGGCCACCCGCTCGGCTGCTCCGGCGCCCGCATTCTCACCACCTTGCTGCACCGGATGCGCCGCACCGGCGCCCGCCGCGGGCTGGCCACCATGTGCGTCGGCGTCGGACAGGGCAGCGCCGTGGTCGTCGACCGCGGCTGACATCCCCTCACCGAGAACCTCACCCATGGGAGAACATTCGTGAGCAGGTTCACCGACGAGGTCGCCGTCGTCACCGGAGCCGCCCCGGGGGCATCGGGGCGGCCACCGTCCAGCGCCTGGCCGAGGAGGGCGCCGCTGTCGCCGTCGTCGGCCTGACCGCTGAGCGGGGCGAGGCTGTGGCGGCGCAGATCCGGGAGACAGGCGGCACCGCACCTGCGTACGGATGCGACGTCGCCGCCCTCGATGCCGTCGAATCCGTCGGTGGCTTGCCCCCGTACGTCAACGCCGGAGCCCGCTGCCCCCGCCCGCCCCCGAGGAGCAGCGGCCATGGACCTCCGTCGGCCCCCCTCCGGTTCTCTCGGGCTGTTCCCCTTCGCCCGCAGGCTGTCGACCACCGGCTCGCACACACGTCCGTACCGCATACCGCTCAATGAGGAGAGGATTCCGGATGACCGCAACCGTCTGCTTCGAAGACACGGAGATCGCCCCCGAGGAGCTTGATGCGCGAGCCCGCAAACTGGCCGGCGGGCTGGCGGCGCTGGGGCTGCGCGAGGGCGATGTGGTCGCGGTGCTCCTGCGCAACGATCCCGCCTACGTGGACGTCATCCTCGCCTGCCGGATCGGCGGGTTCTCCTACTGCCCCATCAACTGGCATTTCACGCCGTCCGAGATCGGCTACATCCTGCAGGACTGCGGCGCCCGGGCGGTGATCGGCCACGCAGATCTGCTCAGTGCGGCACACGACGTGCTGCCCCACGGCGTCACCACGCTCGCCGTCGCGGGCAATGCCGGCGGAGAAACGGCCGAGTACGAGACCTGGCTGGTCCATCAGCCCGATTACAGCGGCCCGGTCGTCGCACCGCGCGGGCACATGGCCTATACCTCGGGCACGACCGGACGGCCCAAGGGGGTGGTCCGCGCTCCCATACCGCTGGCAGAACTGGAGCTGTACCAGAGGCGCTCACTTGAGGTGATGAGGGCCTGTTTCGGGGTGCGGGCCGGCTGCCGTGCCCTCGTACCGGCTCCTCTCTACCACAGTGCGCCGAGCGGCTTCGCGCAGTGGACGAGCCAGATCGCCGACACCCTCGTCATCGCGCCCCGCTTCGACGCCGAGCAGACGCTCGCCCTCATCGAACGCCACCGCATCGACACCCTGTACTGCGTCCCCACCATGTACGTCCGCCTGCTGAAACTGCCGCGCACCGTGCGTGAGCGCTATGACCTGTCCTCGCTGCGCTTCGTCGGATCGACGGGCGCGCCCTGTGCTCCGGAGGTGAAGAAGGCGCTGATCGACTGGCTCGGTCCGATCGTGTACGAGACCTACGCCTCCAGCGAGAGCGGCTGGATCACCGTGATCGACTCCAGGGAGGCACTCGAGCGTCCCGGTAGTGTCGGCCGCCCGGTGGGTGAGGCGCGCATCCGTATCGTCTCCCCGGACGGCGTGGACTGTCCCCCAGGAGAGACCGGGATCATTTACGTACACCAGCCCGCGTACACCGACTTCACCTACCGGAACCAGCCCGAGGCGCGAGAGCGCGTCGCGCTGGACGGCCTGATCACCCTCGGAGACATGGGCTACCTCGACGAGGACGGCTACCTCTACATCTGCGATCGCGCGGTGGACATGGTGATCTCCGGCGGAGTCAACATCTATCCGGCCGAGATCGAGAGCGCGATCCTCGGGCAGCCCGGTGTGCTCGACTGCGCGGTGTTCGGCGTGCCCGACCCGGAATTCGGCGAGCGGCTGCAGGCCGTGGTGCAAGCGGAACGCGATGCCGTGATCGACCCGGAGGACATCGGCCGGGCACTACGCACCACGCTCGCCGGATTCAAGATCCCGAAGAACATCGAGATCGTCGACGACCTGCCGCGCGACGACAACGGCAAGATCGCCAAGCATCGCATCCGCGCCCATGCCGTGGCGTCCGGGGCACGGCGGACCTGACGGCCGCCCGGTTCCAGCCACCGCATCACCACGGCCAGCAGGAGAGTCATATGACACCCATCGACCATCTGAAGGACCGGTTGTCCTTGCCGGTGCTCGCATCACCGATGTTCATCATCTCCACCCCCGAATTGGTCATCGCTCAGTGCCTCGGCGGGATCATCGGGTCCTTCCCCGCGCTCAACGCCCGGCCGAAGGAAGACCTCGAGGGGTGGCTCACACGCATCGAAACGGCTCTCGCCGAGGCGAAGGCGGCCGAACCGGCACGCACGATCGCCCCGTACGCGGTCAACCAGATCGTGCACCAGAGCAACGACCGCCTCGAACACGATATGGAGGTCTGTGTCCGGCACCAGGTGCCGATCATCATCACCTCGCTGAGCACACCCGGCGAGGTGGTCGGCCGCGTTCACGGATACGGAGGAATGGTCTTCCACGACGTCACCACCATCCGGCACGCCGAGAAGGCCCTCGAGGCCGGAGTGGACGGGCTGATCCTCGTCTGCGCGGGGGCCGGCGGCCACGCCGGCAACCTGAGCCCGTTCGCGCTGGTCGGCGAGGTGCGCCGGTTCTATGACGGCCCCCTCATCCTGTCCGGAGCGATCACCACCGGCGCGTCTGTTCTCGCCGCGGAGGCGATGGGCGCCGACCTTGCCTACATGGGCACCCGGTTCATCGCCACCACCGAGGCCAGGGCGGCGGACGCGTACAAGTCGATGATCGTGAGTTCTCATGCCTCCGACATCGTCCACACACCGTTCTTCACCGGAGTCCACGGCAACTATCTGAAGCCGAGCATCACCGCCGCCGGCCTTGATCCGGATCATCTGGGAGATGCGGGTGAGGAACGGATAGCGTTCGCGTCGTCCACCCATGTGAAACCGTGGAAGGACATCTGGGGCGCGGGACAGGGCGTGGGACAGATCGATGCGGTCCAACCGACGGCGGAGGTGATCGCTTCCCTCAGGGCGGAGTACGCGCGGGCCCGGCGCCGCCTGGCGGTGACCGACGCGGTAGTGGAGGCGGACGCATGACGGTTCGGGCCGACCAACTCGGCCACCGCTGGGCATGGGCGCGGAAAGGGCCGGCAGCCGGGCGTGGGTGCCGCTGGCCCACGGCGCGCGGCTCAGATCTGGCCGAGGTCGATTTCCACCGGGAACGGAGCCGCGACCTTCACCACACCGGTGAACACGTCTCCTTCCCGATAGGCCCTGCTCGCGGGGTCGAGGACGTAGGTGTACACCAGCGGTACGCCGGTAGCGGCCTGCTCGATCCGCCAGTAAAAGGCGGTCCCGGCCTTGGCGTACTGATCCACCTTCACGATCCGGTCGGTTGTCTCCGACCCTGGTGACATGACCTCGGCGACCAGCAGCACATGTTCGGGTCGGGTGGGTGTGATGTCGATCGTCTCCGCGCGGTACACGACCACGTCGGGACGGCGATTGGTGAGCGGAACGTCCTGCAATCGGACATCGAAGTCCGTATCGGCGTTCCAGTCGGGCCCCGCCGCGGCCTCCAGGGCATTCGCGAGTATGCGGGCCAGGCGGTTTTGTCGCTTGGACGCACTGGGGCTCACCACAACCATCCCGTCCACGATCTCGACGCCCGCGCACTGCTCCTCGGACCAGGAGTCGTACTGCTCGGCCGTGATCTGCTCATGCATCCACGCGGGAGCGACCATCTCGGCGGTCATGACTCACCTCCCTGAATCTGCGCGACGGTCCTGGTGCTGCTGGAGGCAGCCTAACGGGGCGGACTCATAGCCGCCCCCTTGTCCCAGTCCGCCACCACATTCACCGCCCCTTCTCGCGCCGCAAAAATTCCCGAACAGCAGCGCGCCGTCCCGCCCGAAATCCCTCCGGATCAGCATCGTATTGACTGCACTCGGCACACCATTTCTGGAAGGCTTCGGCGATCGATTCACGAGAGTGGACGAATTCTCCCTGTTCACCATGCCGCATAAGTGATGCATTCATCGGGTTGCGCGTCATGTCGAAACCATGCAAGCGGAGCAGAGCGTTTCCGACCATCGGGTCCGCTACGTCCCCCTCTTCTGCTTCAACCCATTGCGCGGCCCACAGATGTGCTTCTTCCCGGGACTCCTGACCATCGATGAGCCTGCGCCAGTGGAGGGCGACCTCGTTACGCGTCGGCACTTCAGATGGACTTTCCGTCATGCGCATACCTTCCGATCGGAGGGGAGGGAGATCATTCCCATGCCCCCGAGCCCAGGTGTCTTTCAACATAGCCGTTCTTCGCATTGAAGCTTGTAATGGGCTCGCCACTTGGATTACTCGGATCTTTGATGACGATGTCCGATGTTCCATCCCCTCTGTCCAACACCTTGATCATATTCCCTTTGTCGACATCTATGTAGAGCTCGCCGTCCTGCCAGACCTTGTCCACGTCCACGTCCCGTTCACCGCGGCGAACGGCGCTGTGCACATCTCGTTGACTGGTCGAACCGCTGTCACCGACTTCGCCTCCGCCGTTCGCGACTGCCGCCATGAGGACGACGCCCAGGGTTCCGTACACGGCCGCGTGGATGGCGGCCTCCTGAGTGATGACACCCGCGCCCACTCTGGCGCCCACCAGCGCGAAACCGAGTCCGCTGCCCGGTGAGAGAAGAGCGAGCACGGCCAGGAGCATCAAGGCGAAGCCGAGATAGGCGAGGAAGTTGTCGAGGGCTTCCAGGAGGTGGAGGCTGCGGATCACCGGGCCGTCCGGCGGCGTTCCCCCGCCCAGTCTGAACAGCAGCAGCGCGCCCATGACACAGCCACCCAACGCGGTCCAGATCCGCAGCCGGATCAGGGCCAGCACCTCGCCGTGCGGGAGGGCCAGGGTCCAACGCCAGGCGCGCAGCAGCCGGATGAGCTGCCAGCCGGTCCACAGCAGGGCCACGACGCCGAAGCCGACCAGGACGCGCGGCCCGTTGCCGGAGGCGAAACGGTGCTGGACCTCGGCCGCGGCGGGGAAGGAACCGACCCCCAAGAGGATCAGGGCCGGGAGGGCCAGGGCGAAGGAGACGAGTGCGAACCACTTACGGCGCCAGTCCCGCATCCCGCGCCCCGCCTGGGCCACAGCGCGTAAGCCGACACGCCGCCAGGCATGTTCGCGGTCGGATGCGTCGATCTGGGCGACGCTCCAGACGACCGTACGGTGGAGGGCGTCCGCACCGGGATACGGCGCACCCGCCACCCCGTAGAGGAAGCCCCGCCGCAGCCGGGCGAAACGCAGCGCGATCAATGCCGACCAGGGCACGCACCAGGCGCCGTACGCCGCCAGGGCGCCCAGGCCCGACCGTCCGGCACGCTCCGTCCGCAGCAGGACATCCGGCACGAGCGTTTTGCCCCGCCGCAGCCGCCCCAGGTCAACGGCCATGGCGAACGCCAGGCACACCAGCGGCACCGCCCACAGCACCCCCTCGAAGGTGTCGACCCGGGAGGCGGCGTCGCGGTCGGTCGGGTGCGCGGCGGCGTAGTTGGTGAGCGTGTGATGGGCACAGGCGGCCACCAGCGGCAGTGCGCCGAGCGCGCGCAACCAGCCCCGGGCACGAAACAGCACACCAATTCCGAGCGCGGTCAGGACCGTGTACACCAGATGCGGGCTGGTCACCGCGGCCGGTGTGGGGTCGCCCAGTTCGAGGGCGGCCTGCGGGGCGGGGAACCAGGTGGAGAAGACCTGGTCGGGACCGGGGATGTACGGCGCCCGCAGACTGTCCGGGATGGCCCATCCGCCCGCCGGGTGCGCGATCGCCCGCTCCGCATCGAGCCCGTACCGCGCCACGGCCTCCAGCAGCCCGAACCCGGCCCCCAGCCCCGCACCGAGGACCACGCAGTCGGTGAGACCCCACTGACGGCGGATCCTGACGTTCCAGCCGATCAGCACCAGGGGAGCGACCTTGATCAGCTCTTCGATGACCGGGTCGGCTGTGTAACTGGCGGTCTTCACGACCTCGTTCAGTGAGTTCCCGGTCAGTTCCACGGCACTGCGGGTGTAGGCCAGCTCCAGCAGCGCCGCCGCGACCCCGCATCCGTAGACGCCCACCGCGATGGCCATCACACCTGTGGAGATCCGCACGGACCGTGTAGGCGACGACAGCACCAGCAACTGCGCCACGCCGTACACGGTCGCGGCCACCATGAGCAACGCCACGCCCAGCCCCCCCAACGGATGTTCGATCCGGATGGCGAGGCTATGACTTGATCATGAGCGCGACAAGGGACGCCCGCAACGCCCCACTCGCGGCACCCCCCGTCCGCACACACGCAGCTCTCAACTTCGCGTAGGCCCCTACGCGACAGTGAGTCAGGCTTTCTGATAGCTTGTCACCAGTGGGCAGGGGGTGCCGAATCAAGGTGACGCGGCACATGACGCGCACCACGGCAGAACTGTGCCCCGGGGCGCTTGCTATGCCTAGGCGCACACCGGGGCTTACACGGCGACGATACCTGGCGTCAATGGTGGAATCAATCCCGCGGGGGTGTAGTGCGTACTCAGGAGTCAAGGCTCGGCGCAGTTGCCAGGGCCGTACGGGCGGAGGTGTTCTCCCCACCCGGCTGCCTCTGCTCTCCCGAGTGTGACGGCACCATGCGCTGGTACGCCTGGGAAGCCGAGATCGCCTCGGCCTTCTTCGCACTCCTCCGGCACCTTGAGCGGACACTCGGACATGCCATGGCGAAGGAGCTCACGGCGCGGTTCGGGCGGGTTGACTGGTGGGACCACCCCGAGATCGACCTCCACCATGTCTCCCGTAGCAAGATCACGGCCATCCAGAAAAAGCTCGCCCGCGACCGCCGGCGCGTACGCACGACCGAGGCCGTGCAGCGCGAGCTCACGCTGGGCTTCTGGGTCTCCTTGCTCGGCCCCGGCAACGACTACGAGACTCGGCTCTGGCGGCCCACCCTCCGACTCGCTTTCCCCTCTTATCGCGGCCCCAGGAAACCCCTCCACCAAGACCTCGATGACCTGCGTAAGCTGCGCAATCAGGTAGCTCACCACGAGCCGATTGGTTCCCGCCCCCTCGCCGCCGACCGGGAAAGCGCGTACCGCATCCTCGGGTACCTTTCGGCGGATGTACGCGACTGGGCGGCCGCAGAGGACCAGATTCCCCAGCTACTCGCCGAGCGTCCGGCTCCCTGCGCCCCGGCGGTCCCGGGCCCTCGGAAGGAACACTGAGATGCCCAAGTACGAACGGCCTCGGCTCGGCGAACTCTGCGAGATCGTGCCCGGCCCCTCCGGCGGACTCCTGGAAGAACTGTCGGCGGACATCGAGGACGGAGTGCCCGTCATCTCACCTCCCGACCTCACCGGCCACCAGGCGGTGGACAGCAGTCACATCCGCCGGGTGAGCAGGGAAAAGGCGGGGGGCCTGGCCACGCGCTACCGACTCCGCGAGGGTGACGTGATCCTCGTGCGTCAGTCCACGACGGGGCTCGGACGGCAGGCGCTGGTCACCAGGGAGCAGGAAGGATGGCTGTTCGCCACATCCTGTCTACGGGTCGCGGTGACGAGCGACCGGCTCCTCCCCTCCTATCTGCTCCACTACCTCGGTCACGCTCCGGTGCGCCGCTGGCTGTCCAACCGGGCCAATCCCGGACAGGCGGTGGAGACCCTGACGACAGCGAATTTGGCGCAGTTGCCGGTGCTGTTGCCGGACCTCGAGAGTCAGCGGGCGCTGGCAGGCGCACTCGACGAGATCAACGCACAGCTACGGATGCACGATGAGCTGAGCCGGCGGCTAGGCCTCCTCAGCCGAGCTGTGCTGACCACCCAGCTGGGTAACGCGCCGCTACAGGTGCACTGAGCGTGGCACGGTCCGTGGACGCCATTCCTCCCTTGCACGCGACAAGATGGTTTCTTGGTGTACCGACCCGCACCGAGTTGCAAGATGATCACTCCGCGCCGCCGCATCACCGTTACGCTGTGTCGACGAGGAGGGTGGCATGCTGCTGAGATTCCGCGTGGCGAACGCGCTGTCCCTGCGCGACGAGCAGGAGCTGTCCTTCGTCGTCCCCCAGGGCGAGGACTCACTCGCGGCCCGCACACTGAAGCTGTCAGACGGCAAGACCATCGATGTCTATCCGCTGCTCGGCATCTTCGGAGCCAACGCATCCGGGAAATCGAACGTCATCAGCGCGCTCAAGAAAATGCGCGAGGCGGTCCTCAAGTCCTACACGGGCTGGACGCCCCACGAGCCCGTCCCCCGCGAGCGCTTCGCACTCGACCCGGCCATGGCCGCGGAGAGCAGCTTCTACGAGGCGGACTTCGTCCTGGAGGACGGCGTCCGCTGGACCTACGGCTTCGAGCTGAGCGACACCCGGGTCGAAGCGGAGTGGCTGCACGCCTATCCCAAGGGGCGTCGTCAGGAATGGCTCGACCGCGACGCCTCCCGGGACAGGGAGTTCCACTTCTCCGGTGACCGGATTCAGGACCGCGCGCTCCTGGCCCGTACCACCCGCTCCAACGCGCTCCTCCTCTCCCGGGCCGCCGCCGACAACCATCCCCAGCTCAGCCGCATCCACCGCTGGTTCTTCGACAACCTGTGGGACATCGACCCGGAGGCCGAACGGCTGCAACGCGAGGCGTACACGACGCAGAGGCTCCAGGACCCCGAGGCTCGGTCCCGCATCGAGGAGCTGCTGCGCGTCGCCGACCTCGGCATCATGGGCACCCAGCTCGAACGGCGCCCCGGCTCCGACCGCCCGTCGGTCCGCCTGGTGCACACCGACGGCGGCGGCGAGGGTGTGGCCATCGCCTGGGACCGGGAGTCGTTCGGCACCCGCTCCTGGTTCGCCCTGCTGGGCCCGCTACTGCTCGCCCTGGACCAGGGAGCGGTGCTCCTGATCGACGAACTCGACTCCAGCCTGCACCCGCGGTTCGCGGCCGAGGTCGTCCGGCTCTTCCACGACCCCCTGGTCAATCCGCGCGGCGCTCAGCTCGTCTTCACCTCACACGACCCATCCTTGCTGTCGACCCCGAGCGGCGGCCGGCTGCTGGACCCCGGTCAGATCTGGCTCACCGAAAAGGACAGCCGGGGCGCGAGCGAGCTGTATCCCCTGACGGCGGCGGAGCCGGGCGAGGACGAGGACCTGACCCGCTCCTATCTGGAAGGCGCCTTCGGTGGTATCCCCACTCTCACCGCGGGCCAGATCGGGCGAAGACTGCTGATGGCACGAGCGACGGAGGTGGAGCGGACCTGATGGCTCCGAAGAGGGGGAGGGACTCGGCACAGCGCACCGCCCGGCGATCCGTTCGCCGCCGCATGGTCTACGTCTTCACAGAGGGCACGCTGACCGAGCCCTCGTACATCGACGCACTGTTAGCCCTCCGGAAGGACGCGCGGAAGGACGAACCACTCCCGGCGGGAAAGGTCGAGTCCACCATCGAGATCATGTGGGACGAGCGCACTGACGGCGGTCGGCGGGGCCCACAGCGCAGTCATCGCGAGCGCAAGCCGCTGGCGATCGTCGAGGCGGCCATCGCGCACAAGAAGAAGGTGACGCGCGAGACGCGGGGCCTGGAGAAGAAGTACCAGCCCTCGGTGTGGTGCCTCTTCGACCGGGACGACCACCAGGGCATTCAGCGAGCCGCGAACATGGCCGAGCAGGCCGGCGTCAACGTCGCGTACTCCCACCCCTGCTTCGAGCTGTGGCGGCTGCTGCACTACCAGAACTACACGACCGGGCTCGGCGGAGCATGCGGTGCGGCCTCGGGCAAGCTGCGGGGGAACCCGAAGTTCGTCAAGACCTACGGGCGGCATCTGACGTCCGTCTCCGAGGACAAGGCGAAGCTGGTGCTTCCGGAGCAGGTGCGGGGCGGGTACAAGAACGCCAAGAAGTTCGCGCAGAAGATCAACGAAGAGCACACCTCGCCCGAGCGCGAGAAATGGGACCCCTACACCGATGTGTGGTGCTTCGTCGAGGACGGTATCGGTCTCACCGACTACTGACCGTCGCCCCCATTGAAGGCCGTAGGCTGCTCTCCGGCGCTCCGCTCCGTCTGTCACGGTCGCAGGGGTGGGCCGCCGGGCAGTACATCAGCAGAGGGAGTCTCGTACGTGGCCAAGCTCACGCTCGCCCAGTTGGAACGCCATCTGTTCGCGGCAGCGGACATCCTGCGGGGCACGATGGACGCGGCCGAGTACCGCGACTTCATTCTCGTCCTGCTCTTCCTCAAGCGTGTGAACGACGAGTTCGACGCCGCCCGGGAAGCGGTCGTCGCGGAGGAGTTGGCGGCCGGCGGCTCCCCGGAGGATGCCGAGGAAGTCGCCGACAGTCCTGAGAGCTATGTCAGCCGTAAGGTGCTGTACGTGCCGGATGCGGCCCGCTGGGAGCGGCTGTCCGGAGCAGTGGACGATGTGGCCGGTGGACACCTCCTGCCCGCCCTCCGTGAGCTGGAGACGAACAACTCCCGTCTGCGCGGCCTGTTCGACCACATCAACTTCAATCGCATCGGCGGAGGCGCGGGCAGCACCTCGTCCGCGAAACTCGCCGACAAACGCCTCACGGCGCTGATCGGCCACTTCGGCAGCCTGCGGCTGCGCGGCGAGGACTTCGAGTTCCCCGACATGATCGGCGCCGCCTACGAGTACCTGCTGAAGGACTTCGCCGACTCGGCGGGCAGCAAGGGCGGCGAGTTCTACACCCCCCGTGCGGTCGTCCGCATGATGGTGGAGCTGGCCCGGCCCAGGGAGAACCAGCGGATCTACGACCCGTGCGTCGGCTCCGGCGGCATGCTCATCCACGCCAAGGAGTACGTCGACGAGCACGGCGAGAACTCCGATGACCTGCTGCTGGCCGGGCAGGACGCGAACAGCGGGTCCTGGGTCATGGCCACCATGAACATGTTGTTCCACGGCGCCAGCAAGTTCCAGCTCAGCACGGGCGACACCCTCACCGATCCGGCCCATCTGGACACCGACTTCGACCTGGTGCTCAGCAACCCGCCGTTCTCCATGGACTACACGCAGGGAGAGGTCAAGTACCTCACCTCTCGCATGCCGTACGGGGCGACGTCCGAGCGCGGCAAGGCCGACCTGATGTTCCTGCAGCACATGCTGTACCAGGTGCGCGACCGGGGCGGAGCCGTGTTCAGCGTCATGCCGCACGGTGTCCTGTTCCGGAGCGGCGCGGAGCGCGCCATCCGTACCGAGCTGCTGAAGGCGAACCTGGTCGAGGCCGTCATCGGGCTGGCCCCGAACCTTTTCTACGGCACCGGCATCCCCGCCTGCGTCATCGTGCTACGCGCCCCCGGCGGCAAGCCGCGCCACCAGAACGACGACGTGCTCTTCATCAACGCCGACCGCGAGTTCCACGCAGAGCGGGCCCAGAACGTGCTGTTGCCGGAGCATGTCGAGAAGATCGTCTCGACGTACCACCGCTTCCGCGACGACGAGAACTTCGCCGGGGTGGAGGGCTTCGCCCGCCGCGTCAGCCGCGACGAGCTCGCGGCCAATGACGACAACCTCAACATCCGCCGCTACGTGGACAACACCCCGCCACCCGAGCCGCAGGATGTGCGGGCGCATCTGAAGGGCGGGGTGCCGCGCGCGGAGATCGAGGCGAAGAAGGGGCTGCTGGACTCGTACGGGATCGGCGTCACCGATCTGTTCGCGGAGCGCCCCGGTGACCCGGATTACGTGGACTTCCTGCCGGAGGGACAGCAGCCGGACGCCGCCCGGCTGGCGGAGCTGGCGCGGACGCGTGAGGGCGTGCTGCGCGGGGAGTTCGAGAAGTGGTGGAGGCGGGAGGCGGAGCAGATCGCGGCGCTGGCCCCGGCGGACGGTGACGACCGTACGGAGAACGAGCGGCGCAGGCAGCTCGCCCGGCTGCGGGCGGACCTGATCGAGTCGTTCCGGAGCACGCTGCTCCAGGTCGGACTGCTGGACGAGTACGCCCTGGCGGGCGCGGTCGCCGGGTGGTGGCAGGACGCACGCAACGAGCTCAAGGCCCTGTCGGTGGGCGGCTTCACGGGCGTGGTGGACGGCTGGGTGGAGAACGTCGAGACGATGCTCGCCCCGGAGCGCGACCCCAGGACGGGCGGAGCGCGCAACCGGTCGGGGGCCGAGCGGCGCCAGGCCTACGACCACAAGGTGGTCGCGGCCATTGCCTCGGACTTCCTTGAGCAACTGGCGTCAGCGGACCGTCACAAGGCGCGGCTGGACGCGAAGCTCAAGGCCGCACAGGAGGCGGAGGCGGCCCTCGCGGAGGCGAGGGCGGAGGCCGAGACGGGTGATGTCGAGAGCTCGGGCGATTCCGGGTCCATCGACCCGGCACTTGCTGAGTCGGTGCTCAGCAAGACGGAGATGACCAAGCTGAAGAAGGACCGCACGGCAGCCGGTAACGAGGTCAAGCGGCTGGAAAGCGACTTCTGGCCGCTGGAGTCCGCCCAGCGGGGGCGGTCTAAGGCGAAGAAGAAGACGGTGGCCGCTGCCGAGGACACGATGCAGGTCAAGCTGGATGTCCTGGAGGTCGCGCCTCTGGAGGCCGAGGCCGACAAGCCGCCGAAGCCACCACGCCTGACGCGTGCCCGAAAGGCGCTGGCGGAGGAGACAAATGGTGAGCGCCGGGTGGTGCTCGACATTCTGCGGGATGACCTGGCCAGCAAGCTGGAGGGTCATGTCGTGCGCCGCCGTCGGGAGTTGGTGGAGGCGTACCGGGTGTGGGAGGACAAATACGCGGTGTCAATGCGGGAGATCGAGGCCCAGCGGGCGGAAGCCGCGAAGCGTCTGGACAGGTTCCTGGAGGAGCTGGGTTATGCATAGCGCGACAATAAAACTCAGGGACGTTGCTGCCGTGAATCCCGAAACGCTGGGGTCCCTAACTGATCCAGACATGGTCTTCACCTACGTGGACCTGTCGGCGGTACGAGAAAGACGTGTGGTTTGGAACGATACTCGACAAACCAGGTTTGCCGATTCATCCTCTCGCGCACGCCGCGTGGTGCGGACAGGTGACGCTATCTTTGGGACTGTAAGACCCGCGAACCAATCACACGCTTCATTCCAGTCACTGAACGATAGAGTCGTTGTTTCTACAGGCTTCACCGTACTTCGCCCTGATCCCGCCAAGTTGAATCACCGTTACCTCCACTACCTACTATTTAGCCGTGATGTACTACGCCAGTCAGTACGGGCTGCCGTGGGCTCCAATTATCCGGCAGTAACAGACCAAGACGTCGCCGAGCTCAAGGTCAATCTCCCATCTCTGAGTAATCAACTGCGGATCGTCGAGACGCTGGACTCCCTCACCGACTCGGAAAGTTCAATCGAGGCCTCCATCGCCAAGTTGCGCATCACACGCCAGGCTCGTATCGATGCGGCCGCGACCTGTGAAGCGGATGGCGGTTGCCTGGGCGAACGCCTCCTCCGGATGGATGCGGGTCGCAGTCCGGATCTTCCGAACGCCCCGGCCGCACCCGGTGCCTGGGGGGTGCTGAAAGTCAGCGCCGTGCACACGGACGGCTTCCGCCCCATGGAGAACAAGGCCGTCACCGACCCCTCGCACGTCAATGAGCGCTACAGAGTCCACTCGGGCGATCTTCTGATTTCACGGGCCAACACGCCAGAACTGGTGGGATCTGCCTGTATCGCCTCGCAGACGGCCCAGCACCTGATGCTGAGCGACAAGACGCTGAGAATCGTCGAGAATCCGGCCCTAGCCGACCGGGAGTTCATCAACCTTTGCCTGGCGAGTGAGCATGTCCGGCAGCAGATCTCCACGTTGTCCTCAGGCAGCAGTCGCAGCATGCAGAACATCAGCCAAAAGGCCATTTCCGCGCTGATTCTGCCATGGCCACCCTTGGCAGCGCAGCGGAAGACGGTGGCCGAAGTCGCGGCCCTCGACACCCTGATCGCGGCCGAAAGGGCGAACCTCGCCAAGCTGAGGTCGCTGAAGGCTGGACTGGTGGATGACCTTCTGGCCGGCAAAGTGGGCTTCCGCAACTGCGCGTAGAGCCGGGTCTTGCGCGTTCCGTGGTTCTCGTGCACGAGAACCACGGAACGCGCAAGGCTACGCCTCAGCGCTGGAGAACTTTTCGCTGCGCAGTGCGGCAGTGAACGAGCCCCACGCCTTGCGGGAGGAGACAACGGCCGGGCCTGCGGGATACTTGCTGTCTCGGACGGGGACAACGCCAGCGGTGGCGGCTATACCGGGTGCGAACTCCACGCACTGGCCTTCATTACCGTTGCTGTAGCTGGACTTGACCCATTCAGCATGGGACAGGTCGAGGTCAGACCCCATCGGACGTATTCCTCCATCACTTTACGGATCACGGCCAACGACTCGTCGGGGTGCAGAGCGGCAGCCCGCAGCCGGTCGTAAGTAGCAGTTGCGCTTGCCACCGCTTCCGGTGAGTCGACGAGTGGGCCCGCCATCGCCGTGTCTGCGTAGGCGACATCTGCCCCCTCGTCGAACGTCAGGAGCGTGAGACTCTCTGCCGCTGGTGGTGCCCCCACCGCGAACGGTAGTACCTGGATGGTGATGTGCGGAGACTCGGCTTGCTTCACGAGATGGGCGAGCTGTACCGCGATGATCTCGGCGCCACCCACTATGGTCCGTAGGCACGCCTCGTTCAGGACGCACCACAGGAGCGGAGGGGCGTCCTTCTCCATCTCCATCACCTCCCGCCTGCGCAGCCGCCGCTCCACCTTCGCGTCGATCTCGCTCGCGCTCTCCCGGGGATGCACGGCGCGGAATACCTCCCGCGCATACTCGGCCGTCTGCAACATGCCCATGATGAGCGTCGCCGAGTAGTCCAGGATGCTGACCGCCTGCCGCTCCAACTGCACGTACGGCACGAACCAGTCCGGGTAGCCATGCTGGCTGGCCCTCTGCCGGAGCCGGGCGAACGTACCCGGCGTGCCGAAGACCTGATCGCACGTGTCGGCGAACTCCGCACTCGCCAGCCGCTCGCCCGCCTCCACCTTGGCCACGTACTACTGCCCGTAATTGGCCCTCGAGCCCAGCTCCCGCTGGCTCAGTCCCGCCTGTAACCGCCAGGTCCGGACCTCCGCTCCGAGGCCCTGGACGGTTCCTGTCCATCCTTCGCCTCACTCACCTGCGGATCTCCCCTCACGCCAAGCCTCTTGGTGTGCTCAAACCCCTGTTGCTCGCTGTCGCTCAACGCAATGCTGGGAGTACACAGAGTGATTAAAGCCCGCAAGAAACGTTCAGGTCAGGAAGAACCCTCCATCGTGTTTCCCTCCGAACACGCCATCGAATCCACGTGCCCTACGGAAGCGACAGCCACAGCCCCTCACCACCTCGGTCGCGTCTCGGACCGGGTCACCCGCGAGATACAGGAGGTGGCGCACCGACGCGGATGGGCCCCGACGCCTTCGACCGAGCCGTTGGCCACGGCCACCCCGCACGCACTCTTCTGCGGGACGCTCCCCGAAGACCTCGCAAGGCGGCTCCCCCAGGGACCTCGGCGGCCGGTTCGCGGAGCGGTCGCCCCATGAGCGCCGATACGCCCTTACCACTGCCAACCTCCACCGGAGGGCGCCCGTTGACCGACGTCTGCCCCACCTGCCGCCACTACGCCGCGCTGCGCGAACAGGCCAGACAATCCGGGGACTGCAGCAAGGCCACCGACTGCGAAGTCCTGCGCCGGCGCCACCCCGCCCACACCGCACACATCCCCCGGCAACCGGAGACCGATCCGCATGAACCACCGGCCCCACACGCCACAGCCCCATCCCCATCACCAGCGGCCCGCCCCCGGCCAGGTGGCCTACGACCCGGCCAGCGGCCGTACCGGCGTAGTGCAGACGGTCCACCCCGTCGGCGAATTGCTCTTCGACCACCGGGTGACCGCCCCGCGCGTCGCCTTCCTCCGCCCGGAGAGGGGCGGCCTCGAGTGGACGGCCGACGCCACTGCCCTCCGATTCCCCGCGCATACGGAAGAAGGGGAAGGAGGCGGCACACACCCGCGCATCCCATAAGCTATCAAAGACCTACAAAAGGTAGGAAGGGCAGCGGCACAACACCCCGCGTCTCTCCTCTTCCGGCCGGAAGCCCAACTCCCCTGTCGCACAATGGGCAGGAGGCACGGGCGGGCAGGCCGGACGGGCGAAGGGGCGCGGGCGCATGGCACGGAGAGAGGCCGAACGGGACGAGGTGGAGCGGCCGTTCATCGATCAACTCGTCTCGATGGGCTGGACGCACGTACACGGCCCCGATCTCGGCGCCGAGCGCTCGTACGACGAGGTGTTCCTCACCAAACGCCTCGCCGCCGCCCTCACCCGCGTCAACCGCCTCGCGGAGAACGGCGAGGAGTGGGTGACGGGGACCCAGGCCGATCGCGCCATCGGCAATCTGCGGCGGGCGGCCAGGAACATCGCCGGGCGCCCCCTGTTAGCCGCCAACCGCGAGACCACCGACCTCCTCCTCCACGGCGACCTGGTGAAGGGTGACGAAGTCCATCACCACGGCACCGATCAGAAGGTCCACTACATCGACTGGGACATCGAGGACCCCGAGCGTGTGCAGCGCAACGAGTTCCTCGTCGTGGACCAGTTCCGGGTGCGCGCAGCCGGGGCCGGTAAGGACGGCGAGGTGGTACTCGACCTTGTGCTGTTCATCAACGGCATCCCGGTCGCCGTCGTTGAGGCCAAGAGTCCCGATGTCAAGGACCCCATCGGAAAGGCGGTCCGCGATCTGCGGGCGTACACCGGCAACCCGCTGACGGACGACGGCCGGAAGGACAAGGAGAGGCCGCGCGGCGTCCCCGAGCTGTTCGCTTCCGCGCAGCTGCTGATCGCCGCGTGCGGCGAGACCGCCGCGCTCGGCACGATCTCCGCTGAGGAGGCGCACTACGCACCGTGGCGCAGCGTCACCCCGGACTACCGGGACGACAGGGCGCTGCGCCGTGAGCTGGAGGAGACGCGCACGGCGGACGGGCGTCGGCTGTTGGAGCCGGGGGCCGAGCTGACCGAGCAGCACAAGCTGATCGCCGTCGTGCTGAAACCGGAGAACCTGCTCAACGTCATCCGGCACTACGTCTTCGAACTGCCGCTCAAGGTCAAGGAGGGCGAGCCCGCGAAGACGGTCAAGACGGTCTGCCGCCACCAGCAGTACCGGGCAGTGGAGAAGATCGTCCGCAAACTGCGGACCGGGCGGTCCCCGCTCGACGCGGGCGCGGAGAACGACGAGCGCGGGGGCGTCATCTGGCACACCCAGGGCTCCGGCAAGAGTCTGACGATGGCGTTCCTCGCACGGCGGCTGCACTCGAGCCGTGACCCGGAGCTGAACAGGTTCACCCTCCTCGTGGTCACCGACCGCACCCAGCTCCAGGACCAGCTCTCGGCCGCCGTCCGGGTCAGTGGAAGCGATATCGGGGTGGCGACCTCGCAGGCCGACCTGGAGGGGCGGCTGGAGCGCGCGGGGCGGGACGGCGGGCGGTCCGTGATCTTCGCGATGATCCAGAAGTACCTGGGGAGCATCCCGGGGCTCGGTGACACCCGGGGCGACGACCGGGCGCTCGCCGAAGACTTCGAGCAGGCCCGGGAGCGCGTCGCCGCCGGCGCGGATCCGGAAGAGGTGGCGGACCCGAAGCCCGACGAGGCGACGAAGCGGGCCGCGCGCCGTGAGTTCCGGGAGTGCAGCGACTCACCCCGGGTGCTGGTGCTCGTGGACGAGGCGCACCGGTCGCACACCTCGGTGCTGCACGCGTGTCTGCGCGACGCGCTGCCCAACGCGGCCCGGATCGGCTTCACCGGCACGCCGATCATGAAGGGCACCCGGAAGACCACCGGGGAGATCTTCGGCCTGGAGCCGGGCGGCGGGTTCCTCGACGAGTACCGGATGCGCGAGGCCGAGCGGGACAAGGTGGTCGTGCCCATCCGCTACGAGGGCCGTACCGGGCCCGCGCATGTCCGGGACAAGCGGGAGCTGGACGAGAAGTTCGAGGATCTGATCGCCCCGCTCGACGGCGACGCCCGGCAGCGGATACGCAACCGCTGGGCGCCGCCCACCGGCCGGGACGTCGCCGAGTCGACGTCCATGATCCGGGCCAAGGCCCGGGACATGCTCCACCACTATGTGCTGGGCGCGATGCAGTTCGGATTCAAGGCCCAAGTCGCCGCGGTCAGCCGCCGGGCGGCGGTGCTGTACCGGAACGCGCTGCGTGATGTCCGAGCCGAACTGCTAGCCCGGGTGCGCGACGAATTCGGCCCTGAGGCCCAGGAGGCACTGCGGCAGAAGAGGTCCGAGGAGTACACCCGCGACGAACTGCTGCTGCTGCGGGCCTGGCACTACCAGGAGCTGCTGCGCCGTATCGACTTCGTGCCGGTGATCTCGGCGGGCGATGAGCAGAAGTCCGGTGTGTGGCGGGAGTGGACGGACAAGGATAAGCAGGACGAGCATGTGGAGCGGTTCCTGGAGCCGTTCCCCGACCTGCCCCCTGACAACCCGTGGGAGGTCGTCCACGGCCCGGCGGAACACCCCGTACCGGAGGAGGCCCCCGTACCGGCGGGCGGGCTCAATCCGTGGAGCGCGCCGGGCCCCTCCGCCACCGTCCCCGCGGCGAAGCCCCCGATCGCGTTCCTGATCGTGAAGTCGATGCTACTCACCGGCTTCGACGCGCCAATCGAGCAGGTGCTGTACCTGGACCGCCCCATCCAGGACGCGGAGCTGTTGCAGGCGGTGGCCCGGGTCAACCGCCCTTCCCCGGGCAAGGAGGAGGGGCGCGTCGTGGACTACTACGGCGTGCTGAACAACCTCGCGGTCACCCTCGCCGCGTACCAGGGGGCACCGCCCACGCTCGGCGCGACGCGCCTGTCCGACGGGCTGCCCGCGCTGGAAGAGGCGGCTGATCTGGTCGAGCTGTTCCTGGTGGGGCTCGGCGTCGAGGACCTGTCCAGCCGGGCCAAGGTGTCCGAGGCCATGCTGACGCTCCACGACAAGGAGCAGCGAGCCACGTTCGACCGGCTGCTGCGGAAGTTCATGGGCGCGCTGGATCGCGCCCTCCCGCACGAGGACGCGCTGTGGCAGGTGCCGAACGCCCAGTCCTGGACGCTGCTGCAAAAGCGCGTACGGCGACACTACCGCGACGCCCCGGGCGGCGGCTTCTCGGTGCGCGGCTACGGCCGCAAGGTGCGGGCCCTGATCGCCGATCATCTGGAGCTGCCCGAGATCGAACAGGCCATCGCGCCGGTGTCCATCCTCGCGACCGACTTCGACGAGATCGTGGACCGTATCCCGGACCTGCGCGAGTCCGCCGCCGAGCAGGTGCAGGCGCTGCGCTACCACCTGGAGGAGCGCGCCCAGCGGGACGACCGGCCCGTGTACCGGCAGCTGTCGAAGGAGCTGGAGGAGGTGCTGCGCGAGTTCGACGGGCGCTGGGACAAGATCAAGGAACGTATCGGCCCGCTGATCGAGCGGGCGCGCGACGCCGAGCAGCCCGACTCCGAGGTGGCCGACCTGTCGCCGTTGGAACAGCGGCTCTACGCCCAGTTGGGAGACCGTCTCAGCGACCACCCGTCGTTCGCTGTGCCGGACACGGCGTTTCTGCGCACCCTGACCCAGGAGGTGTGCGCGGAGATCGTCGACCGGGTGAAGCTCGCGCGGTACACAGGAGACGACGGCGATGTCGCCGAGCTGCAGTCCCATATCTGGCAGCGGCTGCGCCGCGCCGGTCTCAGGGCCCAGCAAGGAGGGCTCGGGCCACTGCAGGGCCTGTCGAACTCACTGGCGGGCTACGCACAGGATCACCTGGAGAGCTTCCGCGCCGAGGGTCGGGCACAATAGGCGGCTGTGTCCGGTGCAAGCTTCCCCTCCCCCACCGCCGGTGGCACCCGTCTCACCGATGGACAGACGCTGTCGGTGGACGGGCATACGCTCGGTGTGCGGGTCAGTGCCCGCCGCGTCCGCCTCGGCCTGACAGTCGAGCGGGACGGATCACTGGTCCTGCGCGTCCCGCAGGCGTGCGAGGCGAAGCGGGCCGAGGCGTTCATCCGCACCAACCGGGGCTGGATCGACGGCAAACTGCGGCTGCGCGAGGAGCGGCAGCCGGTGCGCCCCACCCGGGAGCTGGCCGACGGCGAGATCCACCGCTATCTCGGGCGGGACTACCGGCTGCTGTACGTGGACGAGCCGGGAGCGCCCGTACGGCTCGTCGCGGGTCGGCTGCGCATGGACCGGGCCGCCGCTGCCGAGCCCGCACGTGCGGGGCGGGCGCTGGCGGACTGGTACGCCCGGACCGGTCTGCGGTGGGCCGAGGGGCGTCTTCAGCCCTGGGCCGCACGGATGGACGTGACCGATCCGCGGATCGAGGTGCGCGACGTCGGACGACGGTGGGGCACCTACCGCTCGGGCCGGATCGCGCTCCACTGGGCCACCTTCCAGCTCCCGTTCCATTTGGTCGACTACGTGATCGCGCACGAGCTGGCGCATGTCCGGGTCTCCGGGCACGGCCCGGACTACTGGCGGCTGCTGCGCCGGGCGATGCCGGAGTGCGGTCGCTGGAAGACGGAGTTGGACCAGATGGGCCGCAGGGTGTGGATGGGAGAGGTGGCCCGGCGGTGAGCCCGGTGTCCGGCCCGGAGGCCTTCGGACGACCACGTCCCGAATAACGGTTCGAGGGCGCCGCGTTGCGGCTGCTAGCGTGCCGGACGTGGCGAAACTCAATCAGATCATCGCAGTGGAGAAGGGCGTCAAGTCCAAGGCCCAGCAGGACCTGACGGCGGCCCAACGCGGACTGGACAAGCCGGCGCTGCTGGCGGGGATCTCCCGGACGTACCAGCCGAAGGACGAGGAGGGCGAGCAGCTGCCGCCCGAGTCGACGCGGGTGCAGGTCAAGGCGGAGGACGTACTCCGTGACACCGCTGCCACCCTGACCCGGCTGTTCGACGTCACCGCCACCAAGGACTGGGCCAACTGCGAGGCCCGCGCGGACATCGAGGTCGAGGGGCGGACGCTGCTGCGCGATGTGCCCGTGTCGTACCTGCTGTTCCTGGAGAAGCAGCTGGCCGACCTCGGGGGCTTCATCCGGCGGCTGCCGACGCTCGACGGGGCGGAGTTCTGGACGCTGGACCCGTCCACGGACTCCTGGAAGACCGAGGCCGTGCGCACGGTGCGGACCAAGAAGGTGCCGCGCAACCATGTGAAGGCGGAGGCCACGGAGAAGCACCCGGCTCAGGTCGAGGTGTATTACGAGGACATTCCGGTCGGGTACTGGACGACGGTGAAGTTCTCCGGGGCCCTCCCCGCCCGCCGGGTCAACGAGCTGCTGAGCCGGGTGGAAAAGCTCCAGCAGGCGGTCAAGTTCGCCCGCGAGGAGGCCAATGGCGCCGACGTCACCGACCAGCGCGTCGGCGACGTGGTCTTCGGCTACCTCTTCGGGTAGCGTCATGAACTCCCCGACCGCCCCATAAGGCGGTACGGGGTGCGCGAGGAGCGCAAGCTGAAACTGAAGCTCGTCGTGATACACGCGGCTGCATGGAGGGGTATTGACCACTCCTCCCCAGCACTCGGTCACGAGAGGGGACGAGTCTGTCTTCGCAGGGTCGCTGGGTTTAGCCCCCAGTCCTCGACAGGCTTTCCGCCCGTGACACGCGTTCAATCTCAGACTCTTGCTCCAGCCTCAGCATTCGCCGCCGATCGCTTGAACGACCCGGCACGGGCTTGGTCGTCGGATGCCGGTTCGAGTCCGGCCCACCCCGCTCACGGGGCGGTAGTTCAAAGGAAGAACACGACGACATCAGACTGACCCGTGACGAAAAGCTCGGGCGTGCGCAGAAGGCGGCACCACAGGGCCCGGGGGATGGCCAAACCCCCGGGCACCGCTCCTTGTCCCTCCTCCTTTGTTGCCCGCTCGCTTCAGGGGGAACCCGGGGTGGATGAGCGATACCACCACCACATACGAGTCCGGCGGAACGGGATGGTTCGGGCGGCTACGGAAGTGGGAAACACCACTGCTGCTCGTTGCCAAGAGCACCGTCGCCGCCACCCTCGCCTGGTTCATCGCCGGTGACCTGCTGCACGCCCAGTCCCCGGCGTTCGCGCCGTTCTCGGCTGTCCTGATCATGAACGTTACGGTGTACCAGTCGGTGGCGGAGTCGCTGCGGTATGTGGCCGCGGTGGTGGCCGGGGTGGCCGTCCAGTCGGCGCTGGGGTTTCTGGCCGGGCCCGATCTGCTGACGTTCGCGCTGGTGGCGGTGATCGCGCTGGGGATCGGTCAGTGGCGGGCACTGGGGGCGCAGCGCTCGCAGGTGGCGACGGCGGCGTTCTTCGCGTTCTCCACCTACGCCGCGGCGTCGGACAACGCCGAGCGGGCCGCCCAGCTGGGGCAGATCGTGCTGCTCGTGCTCATCGGATGCTCGCTCGGGCTCCTGGTGAACGTGGTGCTGATGCCGCCGCTGCGGTACCGCAGCGCGGAACACGGCATCCGGTCGCTGGCCCAGGCGCTCGTGGCGGTCCTGGGCGCCGTGGGACCGGCGCTGCGGGAGAGCGAGTTCGCGCGGGAGCACGCACGGCAGTGGTGCTCACGGGCCGACCGTGCGCAGGCGCTGGTCACCCAGGCGAGGTCCGGTCTGCGGACCGCGGAGGACAGTCTTCCGTTCAATCCGCGGCGACTGCTGCCGCGCCATCGGCGGCGGGCCTCCTTCGCGCGGTACCGCGCGGTCCTGAACGCGCTGGAGCGGGCCGCGTACCAGTTGTCGTCACTCACCAGGAGTCTGGAGCGCTGGCGCGAGGAGGAGCGCAGCTACTCCTACCGGAAGTTCCTGCGGTGCTACGGCGTCTTCCTCGGCTCGCTCGAGGAGATCGCGCGGGTACTGGCCGAACTCGACGAGGGGAAGCTGGCGGACCAGGCGGCGACTCTGTGCGGACTGGCCGAGGAGGTGCAGCGTTGCCGCCGGGCCGTCGCCGAGCAGGCGGAGCACGACGGACTGCCGCTGGCCGACCCGACGCGGCCCTACGGGGTGCTGGTGATCGAGGCCACCCGGCTGGCCGAGGAGTTCCAGAACGTCTGCGACAGCCTCCAGGCCAGTTCCCGACCGGGTGCCCAGGACCGTGGCACGACGGGCCAACTGCCCTGATCCGGCGGAGCCTCGGGCCTACGCGAGGCATACGAGAAGGGCCCGCCCCCTCGGGGACGGGCCCTTCTCGTCAGGCGTCCGGTCCGCGGACCGCCGCCGGCCACGGCTACCAGCGGTACCACCGGCTCCGGCGGCCGCCCGCTCCGGTCGTGCGGACAACAAATCCGAGCAGCCACACGACGAGGACGATAACCGCAATCCACCACAGTGCCTTGAGCGCGAATCCCGCGCCGAAGAGAAGCAGAGCGAGCAGAAGAACCACAAGCAGGGGAACCATATTTATCAACCTCCGACACGACGAGTGCCCCCCATTCCAGAGATCACGCCCCGGAATTCCGTTGGTTTCACCTCGCCGTTGAGGGGAACTGGGACACGTTTTCACCGCCGCCCCATGGAGGAAGCACGGGCCCGACACGTCCCCCCAAGGACGTGGCGGGCCCGCTGGGACCACCGCTCAGATCAGTGCTGTCAGCAGCTGATCAGCCGGTCGAAGTGCGAGAAGTTGAAGGCGAGACGGCTGGTGGCGGTCCCGCCCGGCTTCAGGACGTAGCACGTCTCGTCCACCCGGTCTTTGTACACGACCTTCACCCGCTGCTGCGAGGAGCAGTTGTTGGTGAGATTCACCCAGACCGTGCCCATGTACTGCTCATCGGCGACCACACAGCTGGGCACGGCGGCGGACGCCGACGGGGTCGCGGCCGTGGCCACCCCGGCGGAGGCCGCGAGAGCCGTTCCGGCGAGAGCCACAGCGGCCACATTCAAAACCTTGCGCATAGCCTTTACTCCGCTCACGTCATAGGGAACAAGAAAGCACCCGTCGACCCCCAATTGGCCTCCGGGCACGTTCATTCAACACATGCCGATGGGCGTCCACGAGTGCACATAAAGAACTCTGATAACTCACGTGACGTGAGGCGAGCCGGGGAGCGGAGAACCGCCGACCTGCCTCCTATCATGCCGCCGCAGCGCGTTGTTGCTCTTCCCGGCAAACTCATTCGTTCGCGCAAGCGAGATACGCACTCCCGCATCCCGTTGCATAGGGTCCTGGAGCGGGCATGACAAGAACAGCACCCTCTCCCCACACCCTCCCCCATGAGGCAGGCACCATGCTGCACGGCATCGACGTGAGTTCGCACCAGTCCAGCTTCGACCCGGACGGGCTGGCCTTCGTCTTCATCAAGGCCACCGAAGGACGGTCGTACATCAACCCCAAGCAGTCGTCCCAGGCGGCCCGCGCCCGCTCGGCGGGGTGCGTCGTCGGCTTCTACCACTTCCTGTGGCCCGGGAACATCGCGGCGCAGGCGCGCTACTTCGTCGAGAAGTGCGCGTCCAAGCAGCACGATCTGCTCGCCGTGGACTGGGAGACCACCGGTTCGGGCACCCGTGCCAGCAACGCCGAGAAGGACCGGTTCATCCGGGAGGTCAAGAAGCTGCGCCCCACCCACCGGGTCATGCTGTACTGCAACCGCACGTTCTGGCTCACCCACGACACCACGTCCTACGCCGGGGACGGGCTGTGGATCGCGGACTATGTGACGGCCGGCAAGCCCCGCATCAAGGCGAAGTGGCGGATCCACCAGTACACCGACCACCCGCTCGACAAGGACGTGGCGGACTTCTCCAGCAAGACCGCGCTGAGGACGTGGGCCACGGTCAGCCGGGTGGCGCATGCGCTCGAGGACCTGGGCGGTGATGACGAGGAGGACCGGCCGCTGCGCGAGGACAGCGAGGTGTAGGACCGCCCGGCACCGGCCGCTGTCAGTGGGCGCGCCTACGCTGCCCGGTATGAGTTACGCAGATCTGCGCGAACTCCGCAGTGCGCTGACCACCGCCTCGGACATCGCGTTCGCGCTCGATGCCGCGCCCTCCGGGCGGGAGACCGAGCTGCTCACCGACGCCCTGCGCCGGGCGCTGGCCGCGGCCGGGGCGCTCACGGCCGAGCACGGTACCACCGGCTGCGCGGAGCATCCGCGCGGGGCCGTCGATCCGCTGTACGGGGATCCGGACGATCCGCTGCCGCCCGGCTACGGCCGCTGTCTGCTGTGCAACGACCACAGACGGCGGGCGAGCGCACAGCGGCGCGGGTGGCGCTGACACGCCCGCCGCGCCGCCGTGCGGCCCGGTCACTTGTCCTTGCTCTGGGCTGCCCAGAACTCGTCGAAGGTGAGCAGTCCGTCACCGTTGCCGTCATGAGCGTTGATGACGGCCTGGGCGACGGGCTCGGTGACATAGGGGTCACCCAGCTGCGCCATCACGCTCGTGTACTCGGCCGCGGTGATCTGACCGTCGCCGTTGAGGTCGAACCGCTCGAACGCCTTGCGCGCCGCCTCGATGTCCGCCACCTGTTCCGCCCCTTTCGTGGGTCTGTCTGACCCGCACAGATTAGCGGTCCGCGGTCGGCGCCCCGGCGGCCGTGGGGCACGGCCGCCGGGCACGGCCCCCGTTCACGGACGTCGGTCAGACCCCGTTGACGAGGTCGATGTAGCGGTCCCAGTCCCACAGCGGACCGGGGTCGGTGTGGTCGGCACCGGGGACCTCGCTGTGGCCGATGATGTGCGCGCGGTCCTTGGGGATGGCGAAGCGGTCGCAGACGGCGGCGGTGAGGGCCGCGGAGGAGGCGTACAACTCGTCGGTGAACCATTCGGGTTGGTCCACCCAGCCCTCGTGCTCGATGCCGATGCTGCGGTTGTTGTAGTCCGTGTTGCCCGCGTGCCAGGCGACGTCCTTCTCGCGCACGAACTGGCCGATGTAGCCGTCGGCCGAGGCGACCATGTAGTGCGCGGAGACCTGTTTGGCCGGGTCCTGGAAGATCTTCATCGCGTCCTGGAACGTCTCCTGTGTCACATGGATGACCACGAACTCGATCGGATACGAGGTCGGGCGGTCCGAGACGCGGTAGTTGGAGCTGCTGGCCGGGATCCAGTGGGTGGGGGGATAGTCGGCGGCGGCGCGACGGCGGCGCTTGCCGGTGGAGTTGGTGTCGGTGGCGTGGGCGGCGCCGGTGGCGGCGGCGCCGAGGGACGCGGTCGCGATTAACGCGCCCGAGCGGAGCAGAGTGCGGCGGTTGGGGGTGCGGCCGTGCGCTTCCATGGGGGGCTCCCGAATGCGTAGCCGGGACAGGGGGGTGATATGCGCATGGGGGTGTCACAGGAGGGGAGTGACGCGCGTAGCGCGGTTCCATGGTGGGGGCTCGGCAGGGCCATGCCAAGGACCGGAGGGCAAAGAAAGTCCGCGCGTCACGGTCTGGACCAGTGGAAATTCATCGGCCAGAAGTGGACAACGAAGGAAAAGGGCCACTCTACCTGGCATTAACAAGGCAAGTGTTACAGCTCACCTTGGATTGGCTTGGAAGTGCTCTACCGTCTCTGCGATAGTCGGGGCCGCGACCCCCATTGACCCGGGCCAGGTCGTTCACCCGGATGCCGCGGACACACCCCTTTCCCCGCGGACCGGGGCCGGAGAGGCCCCCTGCTTCGTCCCCACAGGACGACCCGGGGGCCTCTTCCGCGTCCACGATCCGGACACCTGAAGGGTCGACATTCGGCCACCCTCAAGGCCATCCTCAGGGCCGCCACCCTCAGGGCCGCCCCCGGCCAGGACCGCCATCGGTCAGCCCCACCCGTCAGCCGGCGTCGTTCACCCGCATCTCGAACCAGGTCGACTTGCCGCACGGCAGCAGATCCACCCCCCACCGCTGGGAGAGCTGGTCCACCAGCATCAGCCCGCGCCCGCTGGTGTCGAGATCGCCCACCGGCAGCAGACACGGCAGCCCGCGCGAGGGATCGCGGACCTCGACCCGGATCCAGCCGCGCCGCTTCAGCATCCGCAGACCGAAGGTACGGGCACCGGTGTGCCGGACCGCGTTCCCCACGAGTTCGGAGACGAGCAGCACGGTGTACTCGGCGATCTGGGACGCCAGACCCCACTCGCGCACCACCACGTACGCGGCCAACCGGCGGGCGGCGCCCGCGGATTCCGGGAGGGAGGGCAGCCGCACCTCCTCGGCCGTAGGGTCACCGAACAGCTCGAGCGCTTCGAGAGCCCGATCCTCGTCGACGGACGGCATCCGCCGGACCGCAGCCGTCCCCGTGCGCTGCCGCGGCTGCTCCATTCCCTCCAAGCCCGCCATGCCCCCCATCATGGCCGCCCACAAGGGCGTCCGGGGCGGAACCATGGGATTCCGAACACCGGAGCCCGAGGCTCCACAAACCGGATCCGACATATGCCAATGGCAGCCAGAGGGGCATAACGCCCTGTCTGACCAGCGATATCACCGCGCATCCGCGTGATCACCCAGCGTACCGGAACCAGCCATCCGGCCGTCGATCGATGGCGAAGAAAATTCGCTCGCACGGGGCATGCGCGCCCAGGGCATCGCCCGGTCCGGTGAGCGGAACTGCTCGGTCCTTAGGAGAACTTGGCCTTTCCGGGACCGTCCTCGGCAAAGCTGCGCATGCCGATCTCCCGGTCCTCGGTGGCGAACAGCCCGGCGAACCAGCCGCGTTCGATGGTGAGCCCGGTGTCGAGGTCCGTCTCCAGGCCACGGTCCACCGACTCCTTGGCCGCGCGCAGCGCGATGGCCGGCCCTTGGGCCAGCTTCGCCGCCCAGGCGTGCGCCTGCTCGTAGACCTCCTCGGCCGGGACGACCCGATCCACCAGACCGATGGCCAGCGCCTCGTCGGCCTTGACCTGACGGCCGGTGAAGATGAGGTCCTTCGCCTTGGACGGGCCCACCAGCCGGGACAGGCGCTGGGTGCCGCCGGCGCCCGGGATCAGTCCCAGCAGGATCTCGGGCTGGCCCAGCTTGGCGTTCTCCGCGGCGATCCGGAAGTCGGCACACAGCGCCAGCTCGCAGCCGCCGCCGAGGGCGTAGCCGGTCACGGCGGCGACCACGGGCTTGGGGATCCGGGCGATGGCGGTGAAGGACTCCTGGAGGTCGCCGGAGCGGGCCACCATCGCGGCGTGGTCCATCTCCCGCATCTCCTTGATGTCCGCGCCCGCCGCGAACACCTTCTCCCCGCCCCAGATGACCACGGAGCGGACGTCGTCGCGGCGGGTCACCTCGGCGGCGAGCTCCCGCAGCCGGTCCTGGGTGGCGATGTCCAGCGCGTTCATCGGGGGGCGGTCCAGGCGGAAGGTGGCAACGCCGTCGGCAACCTCGAGGTTCACAGTCATGGGCGCAGGTTAGCGCCGGCTAACGCGAACCGGCGAGGCCGGGGCCGGGCGGAGCGGAGGGGCCGGACTACTTCTTCCACTTCTCCCAGGACATGTTCCAGCCGTTGAGGCCGTTGTCCGGCTGGACGGTGGTGTCGTGGGAGTTCTTCACGACGACCACGTCACCGAGGAGCGACTCACGGAAGAACCAGGCCGCGGGGGTCGAGCGGTCACCGCCGCCGCGCTGGTCGAAGAGGCCGACACAGCCGTGGCTGACATTGGCGGAACCGAAGGTCGGGCGGCCCGCCCAGTAGTTGCCGTGGATGAAGGTGCCGGAGGTCGACAGCCGCATGGCGTGCGGAACGTCCTTGATGTCGTACTCCCCGTCGTAGCCGACGGTGGCGCCGTCCATCCGGGTCACCTTGAGCTTCTCGCTGATCACCATCTTGCCGTTGTAGGTCTCGTTGCCCGGACCGCCGGAGGTGATCGGGATGGTCTTGATGGTCTTGCCGTCCCGCTTGACCTTCATCTTCTTGGACTTGGCGTCGACGACCGAGACCTGGCTGCGGCCGATGGTGAACGTCACCGTCTTCTTCTGCTCGCCGTAGACCCCGGGACGGCCCTCGACCCCGTCGAGGTTCAGCCGCAGCGTCACCTTGGTGCCGGGCTTCCAGTACTTCTCGGGACGGAAGTCCAGCCGGTCGTTGCCGAACCAGTGGCCCTCGACCGGCACCGACGGGGAGGCGCTGACCTCGACGCCCTTCTCGACCGCGGCCGGGTCGGTGATACCGCGGTTGAAGCGGAGCGAGACCGGCATCCCGACGCCGACCTTCGAACCGTCCTCCGGGGTGTAGATCCCGACGAAGGTCTCCTTGGGGCGCAGCGTGGTGAACTTCGCGTGACGGGTGGCCGCACGGCCGTCGGAGTCCTTGGCGACCGCGTCCACCGTGTAGCGGGTGTCCGCGCCGAGATGGGCCTCGGGCCGCCAGCTCTTCCCGTCCTTGGTGATCTCGCCCTTGACCCGCTTGCCGTCGGTGTCCTTGACGGTGACGGAGGTGAGCGTGCCCCGGGCCGCGGTGACCTTGAGCTCGCCATGGGTGTCGACGTCCTTCGCGCCGTCCTTGGGCGCGATCGTCACCTGGGCCCGCGACGGCTTGCTGCCGCCGCCCTTGCCGTCCTTGTCCTTGTCCCCGTCACCGGAGCCGCCGCCTCCGCCGCAGGCGGTCACCAAAACCAGCAACGCACCGAGCACCAGCGCGAGCAGGCCACCGCGGCCCCGCGCCGTCCCCGCCCCCGATATCGGCCGCACCGTCACAACAGCTCTCCCTCCCCCTGGCCGCGCTCCCGGCGGCGGCCCCGAACTCATCCGCGCAGGCGCGCATGGCGACAGGTAACCACACGGCAGTGACAGTGAACTCCCCGCGATGGTTACGGTTCAGTCCCAGGTGGGAGCGGTCACCGGCGAGGGGCCGGTCCGGGCCCGCCCTCGTTGCGCACCGGACACGTGAGCACCGCCGGTATTGCGGGCAGAACAGCTCCGAGGGCGGGGGCACTTCCGCGCGGCACGGGACGCCGCCGGGGCCGCCGGCCCGTCATGAGGCGCTGCCCGCCGTGCCCCGGCCGGGGCGGGGCGGGCGAGCCGCGAGCCGCCGGAGGCCGATGTGTCCAAAGCAGCCGAGCAGGAGACGGCGCCGGGTGGGCCTCCGGAGCCGGAGGCGGGCCCGGCACCGTATCCGGCCGCCGTGTACGACGGTGTGCCCGGCCACCGCGCGACGGCCACGGCGGCGCCCAGCGGTCTCGCGGGCGGCCGCCCCGCCGCGCCCACCGCGCTGCCCGCCCCGCGCACCGTCCCGGCGGCGGGCCCGGAGCCGTGGCCCGGCGGCCCGGAGCCGCTGGGGGCACGGGTGTGCCAGGGGCCGGGCGGGGTGCCGGGCACCAACTTCGCGCTGTGGGCGGGCGGTGCGGAGGCCGTCGAACTGTGTCTGTTCGACGAGGACGGCGGCGAGAGCCGCTGCCCGCTCTCCGAGCAGACCCACGGCATCTGGCACGGCTTCGTGCCCGGTGTGCTGCCCGGCCGCCGCTACGGCTACCGCGTCCACGGCCGCTGGGACCCATGGACCGGGGCCCGCTGGAATCCGGCGAAGCTGCTGCTGGATCCCTACGCACGCGCCGTGGACGGCGAGTTCGCGCTCCCCCCGGAGGTCTACGGACATGTGCGGGACTGGCCGCAGCAGCAGGTGGCCGACACCGTGCGTGACGACCGCGATTCCGCCCCGTACGTCCCCAAGGGGGTGGTCGTCGGCGACGGGGGCGGCGCCGCGGAGGACCACCGCCCCGGCATCCCCTGGGACGAGTCGGTCGTCTACGAGCTCCATGTGCGCGGCTTCACCATGCGCCACCCCACCGTGCCGCCCGAGCTGCGCGGCACCTACGCCGGTCTGGCCCACCCCGCGGCCGTCGAGCATCTCACCCGGCTCGGGGTCACCGCGGTCGAGCTGCTGCCGGTGCACCAGTTCGCCCACGAGGACCATCTGCTCCGCCGGGGTCTGCGCAACCACTGGGGCTACAACACCATCGGCTACTTCGCCCCGCACGCCGCCTACGCGGCCACCGGCACCCGCGGTCAGCAGGTGGACGAGTTCCGGCGGATGGTGCGCGCCCTGCACGACGCCGGGATCGAGGTGATCCTCGATGTCGTCTACAACCACACCGCCGAGGCCGGTGAGCTGGGGCCCACCCTCTCGCTGCGCGGTGTCGACAACCGCGGCTACTACCGCCTCCAGCCGGATCCGCGCCGCTACGCGGATGTCACCGGCTGCGGCAACACCCTGCACGTACTGCGGCCGCAGGTACTGCGGCTGATCACGGATTCGCTGCGCTACTGGGTGACCGAGATGGGAGTGGACGGCTTCCGCTTCGACCTGGCCAGCGCGCTGGCCCGCACCGTGCAGGACGTCGACATGCTCGCCCCGTTCCTGTCCTCCGTCGGCCAGGACCCGGTGCTGCGCCGGGTCAAGCTGATCGCCGAGCCGTGGGACGTGGGACCGGGGGGCTACCGGGTGGGCGCGTTCCCCCCGCTGTGGGCCGAGTGGAACGATCACTACCGGGACGCGGTCCGCGACTTCTGGCGCGGTGCGCTCCCCGATGTCCGCGACCTCGGCTACCGGCTGTCCGGCTCCAGCGACTTATACGGATGGGGTGGTCGCCGCCCGTACGCCTCGGTCAACTTCATCACCGCCCACGACGGCTTCACCCTGCGCGACCTGGTCTCCTACGAGCGCAAGCACAACGAGGCCAACGGCGAGGGCAACCGCGACGGCAGCGATGACAACCGCTCCTGGAACTGCGGCGCCGAGGGCGAGACCGACGATCCGGAGGTGTGCGCGCTGCGCCGCCGCCAGCTGCGCAACCTGCTGTCCACCCTGCTGCTGTCCACCGGGGTGCCCATGCTGGTGGCGGGCGATGAGCTCGGTCGCACCCAGGGCGGCAACAACAACGCGTACTGCCAGGACAACACGACCGGATGGGTGGACTGGTCGCTGCTGGAGGACCCCGGCTGGGCGGCACTGACCGAACTGACCGCCCGGCTGGTCCGGTTGCGCCGCGCCCATCCGGTGCTGCGCCGCCCCGTCTTCTTCACCGGCCGGGCCCGGCCGTCCGACGGGGTGCGCGACCTGGCCTGGTTCACCCCGCGCGGCACCGAGATGACCGAGGCGGACTGGTACGCGCCGACCACCGCGCTGGGGGTCTACCTCTCCGGCCGCGACCTCCCGCAGCGCGATCCGCGCGGTGGTCCGGTCAGCGACGACAGCTTCCTCGCCCTGCTGCACGCGGGACCGGAGCCGCTCCCCTTCACCCTGCCCGGCCCGCCGTGGGCCTCGGAGTACGAACTCCTGCTGGACACCGCGCGCGAGGAGCAGACCGCGCCCCCACGCACCCGCCATCCGGCGGGCGCTCCGCTCGGGCTTCCGGAACGCTCGGTGCTGCTGCTGCGCGCCCTCCGGACCCCGGACCTACGTCAAAAAACCGAGTGAGAGCTGTCAGTGGCGAACCGTAACCTCGGTCCTGATGGCAACCACCAGTGAACGACCCCGGGCCCAGGAGAGCGGTGCCGCCCCGCGGCGCCGCTCCGCCACGCGCTCGTTGCTGCGGCTGTGGCCGTATGTGCGCCCGGTGCGGGCGCGGCTGTTCACGGCGGTCCCGGTGGCGATCGTGGCGTCCTGTCTGGGGCTGGCCATTCCGCTGGTCCTGAAGTGGATGGTGGACGGGCCGGTCGCCGACCGCGATCCGGGCGGGGTGTGGCTGGGCGGCGCCCTGCTGCTGGCGCTCGGGGTGGCCGAGGCGGGGCTGTTCGGGCTCCGGCGCTGGCTGGTGGCGCGGCCGCTGGCGTCCGTCGAGGCGGCGATGCGCGCCGGGCTGTACCGCCATCTCCAGCGGCTGCCGGTCTCCTTCCACGACCGCTGGGCCTCCGGTCAGCTGCTGTCGCGCGCCACCACGGATCTGATGCTGCTGCGGATGTTCCTGGCCTTCCCGCTCACCTTCCTGGTGGTCAACGGGGTCACCGTACTGGCCGGGTTCGCACTGCTGCTGTCGCAGGAATGGACGCTGGGGCTGGTCCTGGTGGTCCCCGCGGTGCCGCTGGTGATCCTCTGCTCGTACTTCGAGAAGCGCTACGCGACCGTTGCCCGCGCCGTGCAGGACCAGACCGGCGATCTGACGACGGTGGTCGAGGAGGGGGTGCTCGGTGTCCGGATCGTCAAGGGCTTCGGCCGCCACCGCAGCCAGGCCCGCGCCTTCCGGGCGCTGTCGGAGGGCGTCCGCTCGACCGAGCTGCGCAAGGCCGGGCTGCTGGCGAGCATCTGGGCGCTGATCATGACGCTGCCGGAGCTGGCGATCGGCACGGCGCTGGTGCTGGGCACGGTGCAGGTCGCCGACGGCGAGCTGTCGGCGGGCACGCTGGTCGCCTTCCTGTCCACGGCGATGACGCTGCGCTGGCCGGTGGAGTCGCTCGGCTTCCTGCTCGCGATGAGCCAGGACGCGGCCACCGCGACCGACCGCTACTTCGAGGTGCTGGACGAGGTCCCGGCCGCGGCCGCCGACCGGCCCGCGCCCGCCGCCGGGCCCGTGCTGCCCCGGCAGCGGGACCGGTCCGGCGGCGGACTGCGCTTCGAGGGCGTGGAGTTCGGCTACGCCGACGCGCCCGCGGACGCCCCGCCCGTGCTGCGCGGAGTGGATCTGCACATCCGCCCCGGCGAGACCGTGGCACTGGTCGGCGCCACCGGTTCCGGCAAGACCACGCTGACCGCCCTCGTCCCCCGGCTCCAGGAGCCCACCCGCGGCCGGATCACCCTCGACGGCCGGGACATCACCGCCCTCCCCCGCGAGGAGCTGCGCGCGCTGGTGGCCGTCGCCTTCGAGGAGCCCACCCTGTTCTCCGCGACGGCCGGGGAGAACGTGCTGATGGGCGCGGACGGCGCGGAGCGGGCCGATCTGCTGCGCGCCCTGGAGGTGGCCCAGGCCGGCTTCGTGCACTCCCTGCCGGAGGGCGACCGGACCCAGGTCGGCGAGCAGGGGCTGAGCCTGTCCGGCGGACAGCGGCAGCGGCTCGCGCTGGCCCGCGCGGTGGTCGGCCGCCCGCGCTTCCTGGTGCTGGACGATCCGCTGTCCGCTCTGGACGTGCACACCGAGGCGCTGGTGGAGGCCGCGCTGCGGCAGGTGCTGGCCACCACGACGGCGCTCGTCGTCGCCCACCGCCCCTCCACCGTGCTGCTCGCCGACCGGGTCGCCCTGCTCTCCGGGGGCCGGATCGCCGCCGTCGGCACCCATCAGCAACTGCTGCGTGACAGCGCCGAGTACCGGTCGCTGATGTCCGGAGACGAGGGTGAGGAGGGGGAGGAGGACCGATGACCACGACCGCGACGGGCCCGCCGACGGCCGAGGACGACGAGGAGGGCGGTGGCGAACGAGCCGCGCCCGCGGGCGGCGGCGGGGACCGGCCCGGGGGCGATCCGTTCGACCGCGATGTGCTGCCCGCCCCGAAGGGCGCCTCGTTCGCGCTGCTGCGCTCACTGCTCGCCCCGCACCGCCCCCGTGTCTGGCTGACCACCGTTCTGCTGCTGCTCCAGCAGGCGGCCGTGCAGGCCGGTCCGCTGCTCGTGGCGTACGCCATCGACCGCGCGGTGCCCGCCTTCCGCGACGGCGACCGGGGGCCGCTGCTCGCGGTGGGCGCGGGCTATCTGGGCTGTGCGCTGGCCTCCGGCGCCCTCCAGTACGCGTTCATCCGCTCCTCCGCCCGGATCAGCCAGAACGTGCTGCTGGACCTGCGCGGCCGGATCTTCCGCCATGCCCAGGTGCTCAGCGTGGACTTCCACGAGCGCTACACCTCCGGGCGGCTGATCTCGCGCGCCACCACCGATGTCGAGTCGCTGCGCGAACTGCTCAACGAGGGTCTCGAGGAGCTGCTCGGCGTCGCGCTGTCGGCCGTCTACATCTCCCTCACACTGCTGTACCTGGACTGGGGTCTCGGCGGCGCGGCCGTGCTCTCCTTCGGACCGCTGTATCTGCTCATCCGCTCCTTCCAGCGCCGCTCGATGCGGGTGTACCGCAAGCGGTCGACCGCCATCGCCGCGGTCATCGTGGCGTTCACCGAGACCATGAACGGCATCCGCCCGGTGCAGGCGTTCCGCCGCGAGCGCGCCAACGACGCCCGCTTCCGCGAGCTCAACCACCGCCATGAGCGGGCCAACGGCGACGCCATCCTGGAGATGGCGCGCTATGTGGTCGGCTCCCGGCTGGTGGCCAACACGGCGGTGGCCGCGATCGTGCTGTGGGGTGCCTACCGGGTCGCCTCCGGAGGGCTCGCGCTCGGTGTGCTGGCCGCGGCGGCGCTGTATCTGCGCAGGCTCTACGACCCGATCGACCGGCTGGGGATGTTCCTCAACTCCTATCAGTCGGCGGCCGCTTCGCTGGAGAAGATCGCGGGTCTGCTGGCCCAGCGGCCCTCCGTCCCCGAGCCCGCCGCCCCCGTGCCGCTGCCGCCGCGCCCGGCGGACGCCCCCGGCCGGGAGGTCGTCTTCGACGCGGTGCGCTTCGCCTACCGCACCGGCGGCGAGGTGCTGCCCCGCTTCGGGCTGACCCTGCCCGCCGGGCAGACGGTGGCGGTGGTGGGCGCCACCGGCGCGGGCAAGTCCACCCTGGCCAAACTGCTCGCCCGGTTCTACGACCCCACCGAGGGGCGGGTGCTGCTGGACGGTGTGGATCTGCGCGCGCTGGCCACCCCCGAGCTGCGCCGCGGGGTGGTGATGGTGACGCAGGAGGCGTTCCTGTTCTCCGGCACCGTGGCCGACAACATCGCGATCGGCCGCCCGGACGCCACCCGCGCGGAGGTCGAGCGGGCGGCCGGGGCGATCGGCGCCCATGACTTCATCACCGCCCTGCCCGACGGCTACGACACCGACGTCCGCAAGCGCGGTGGCCGGATTTCGGCGGGCCAGCGTCAGCTGGTGGCCTTCGCCCGCGCCCTGCTCGCCGATCCGTCGGTGCTCATCCTCGACGAGGCCACCTCCTCCCTCGACATCCCGGGCGAGCGGGCGGTGCAGCACGCCATGCACACGGTGCTGCGCGGCCGTACCGCCGTGGTCATCGCGCACCGGCTGTCCACCGTGGAGATCGCCGACCGGGTGCTGGTGATGGACGGCGGCCGGATCGTCGAGGACGGCGCACCGGACGAACTCATCTCCGGCGAGGGCAGATTCGCCGCGCTGCACCAGGCGTGGCGGGACAGTCTCGTATGAGCGCGGTGGACGCGTACGGCGAGCCGGGCACCCCCGACCGTTGCGGCCCCGGAGGTATCCGTGGTGGCGGTGCTGACCGGCACTCCTGGCACGGCGACGCCCCGGCGCCGTCCGCCTGAGCCCGGGCCGGGCCCGGGCCCCGCCGGGGCTCGTCGTCACTCGCCGACGGCGCCGTCGGCCAGCTCCCGTGCCACGTCGAGCTGCCCGGCATGGCGGGCGTACTCCTGGAGCAGGTGGAAGAGGATCCAGCCCAGCGACGGGGCGTCGGCCTCGGTGGCGAAGCGGCCCCCGGTGCGGGCTCGCCGCTCCAGCGGTATGCCCGCGACGGCCGCACGTGACCAGACGCACTGTTCCTCGAACCGGGCCCGCACCGTATCGGGCGAGATCTCCTCGGGGACGTGCCAGCGGTCGTCCGGACCGCGGTCGCCCCACGGGTCGTCCACCGGCTCCCCGAGGAATCCCCAGCGCAGCCAGCGCCGTTCGACATGGGTCAGATGGCACAGCAGCTCCAGCGGGGTCCATCCGGACGGCAGCCGGCTGGTGCGCAGCTCGCGCTCGGAGAGCCCGTCCAGCTTGTGCGGGATCACCCCCCGGAAGTAGTCGAGGTAGGCGTGGAGCGTCTGCCCGGGATCGGTGAGGGAGTGCGGGGGTTCGTCGATCGGGTTCACGGGAGGGGTCATGCCGGTGATGTGAGGAGGTGCCCCTGACATCCCACCGTCTCCCCAGACGTCCGGAATAACACCAGGTCCTCCGAAATACGGACGCAGCACATGTGTCAACGGACACTTTCCGGTCAATCTTTGTCGCGACCCTGACAGGTTGAATGGATCGGTGGGACTCTTCCCTCGGCTGAGAGACAGCAGTCCCACCGTCTGTCGCTGTACCGAAGACAGCCACCCCCCACAGCACCGACAAGATCTGCTTGTTCTGCCTCGCCCTGCCCGGACGGCGACCCAGCCGCCCGGTCGTCCCGGCCGCGCCATCGCGCGGCCAGCGCAGAAGGAGTCAGCGTGAGATCACTCCCCCATCGGCAGCTCAGACCCGGTTCCCGCGGACCCGGACGGCATGCCGTCGCGACCGGCGCGCTGGTCGCCGCCGCCGCGATGATCGCCGTCGGTGTGCAGACCGGCACCGCGTCCGCCCGCCCGGACGGCTCGGGTTCCGCACCCGCCGCCGGGACCATGTCCGCCAAGGCGGACCCGGGCGCCCTGCCGGTCAAGCTCTCCCCCGCCCAGCGTGCCGCGCTGCTGCGCGAGGCGGCGGCCGCCACCGGTGCCACCAGCCGGACCCTGGGCCTCGGCGCCGAGGAGAAGCTGCTCGTCCGGGACGTCATCAAGGACGCCGACGGCACCACCCACACCCGCTACGAGCGCACCTACGCCGGACTTCCGGTGCTCGGCGGCGACCTGGTCATCGACCGGGCGAAGAGCGGTGCGGTGCGGTCGGTGGCCAAGTCCACCAAGGCCCGGGTCAAGGTTCCCACCACGAGCGCCGCCGTCAAGGCCGCCGGTGCGGAGAAGGCCGCCGTCACGGCGGCGAACGCGCAGGGTTCGCGGAAGACCGAGGCCGACCGCGCCCCGCGCAGGGTGATCTGGGCGGCGCAGGGCACTCCCGTCCTGGCGTACGAGACCGTGGTCGGGGGCCTCCAGGAGGACGGCACCCCCAACGAGCTCCACGTCATCACCGACGCCACCACCGGCAAGAAGCTCTACCAGTACCAGGCCGTCCAGAACGGCACCGGCAACAGCCAGTACAGCGGTCAGGTCACCATCGGCACCTCGGGCGGCTCCGGATCGTACAACCTGACCGACAGCGGCCGCGGCGGCCACAAGACGTACAACCTCAACCGCGGTACCTCGGGCACCGGCACGCTCTTCACCGACGCCGATGACGTGTGGGGCGACGGCACCAGCTCCGACGCCGCGACCGCCGGGGTGGACGCGCACTACGGCGCCGCCGAGACCTGGGACTACTACAAGAACGTCCACGGCCGTTCCGGTATCCGGGGCGACGGGGTCGGGGCGTACTCCCGGGTCCACTACAGCAGCGGCTACGTCAACGCCTTCTGGCAGGACAGCTGCTTCTGCATGACCTACGGCGACGGCCAGGGCAACGCCAAGCCGCTCACCTCCATCGACGTGGCGGCGCACGAGATGACGCACGGCGTCACCGCGGCCACCGCCAAGCTGGTCTACAGCGGTGAGTCCGGCGGCCTCAACGAGGGCACGTCCGACATCTTCGCCGCCGCCGTCGAGTTCTACGCCGACAACACCAAGGACCCGGGCGACTACCTGGTCGGCGAGAAGATCGACATCAACGGCAACGGCACCCCGCTGCGCTACATGGACAAGCCCAGCAAGGACGGGGCCTCCAAGGACAGCTGGTACTCCGGGGTCGGCAATGTGGACGTGCACTACTCGTCCGGTATCGCCAACCACTTCTTCTACCTGCTGTCCGAGGGCAGCGGGGCCAAGGAGATCAACGGCGTCAAGTACGACAGCCCCACCTACGACAACGTCCCGGTGACCGGAATAGGCCGGGCCAACGCCGAGAAGGTGTGGTTCAAGGCGCTGTCCCAGCGCATGACCTCCAACACCAACTACGCGGGCGCGCGTGACGCCACCCTGTGGGCGGCGGGCGAGCTGTTCGGCCAGGGCAGCGCCCAGTACAACGCGGTGGCCAACGCCTGGGCCGGGGTCAACGTCGGCACCCGGATCGCCGACGGCGTCTCCGTCACCGGCCCGGGCGACCAGACCAGCATCGTGAACCAGCCGGTCAGCCTCCAGATCAAGGCCACCAGCTCCAACGCGGGCGCGCTGAGCTACTCCGCCACCGGGCTGCCCGCCGGCCTGTCGATCAACTCCTCGTCCGGTCTGATCTCCGGCACCCCGACCGCCACCGGATCCAGCGCGGTGAAGGTCACGGTGACCGACTCCCAGGGCAAGACCGGTACCGCGTCCTTCACCTGGACCGTGAACACCTCCGGCGGTGGCAGCGTCTTCGAGAACACCACCGACGTCGCCATTCCGGACGCGGGCGCGGCCGTCACCTCGCCCATCGCGGTGAGCCGGGCCGGGAACGCCTCCTCAGGCCTGAAGGTGGCCGTGGACATCGTGCACAGCTACCGCGGTGACCTGGTGATCGACCTGGTCGCCCCGGACGGCACCGCGTACCGGCTGAAGGACTCCAGCATCTGGGACTCGGCGGCCGATGTGAAGACCACTTACACGGTCGACGCCTCGTCCGAGGCCGCGTCCGGGACCTGGAAGCTCAAGGTGCAGGACGTGTACGCGCAGGACTCCGGCTACATCAACAGCTGGAAGCTCACCTTCTGACGGTGCTTCGGCGCGAGCCGCGACCGATGAGGGTGTGACCCTTCCCACACAGCAGGCGCCGCCAGGGGTGACCCGACTCCCCTTGGCGGCGCCTCCCTGTGCGCCGCGCGCCCCCCACTTGGCGCCCGACAGCCGCCGGGGAACGCCCGCTTGGCCGTAACCGAGCCCCCGCGCGCCCCTTCGCGCCCCCAGCGCCGCGGCGAACGGGGGGCGCGGCCTGCCCCGTTGAATCCGGTATCCGGAGAATGATCAACATTCAACGAACATTTTCCGGCCGACCTGTCGCCAAACCCGTGACATGTCCTCGACTTGTATGACAGTCTGCCGAGGCATTACGCACCTGCACCTCTTGTTCAGCACCGGGCCGCACTTCCCCGCTGCCCGGCGCTGACCCCCCACAGCAATGAGGAGTTTCGCGTGAGCAAGACGTTCACCATGCCCATATCCGGCCGCGGAAAGCGCCGTTCGGCCATCGCCGCCGGTGCCGCGGTCGCCGCGGCGGCCCTGCTGGCCACCGGAATGACCACCGGCTCGGCCGGTGCCGCACCCGCCGGGGACGATGTCCGCGCCGGGGCACTGCCCGCCAAGCTGACCGCGTCGGCCCGTGCCGAGCTGATGCGCGACGCCAACGCGACCAAGGTGGAGACCGCCAAGGCCCTTGGCCTGGGCGCCAAGGAGAAGCTGGTCGTCAAGGATGTCATCAAGGACAAGAACGGCACCGTCCACACCCGGTACGACCGCACCTACGCCGGTCTGCCGGTCCTCGGCGGCGACCTGATCGTCCACGAGGCCGAAGGCAAGAAGGGTGATGACGCCAGAAGCGTCACCAAGTCCACCAAGGCCACCATCAAGGTCGCCACCACCTCCGCGGAGGTCGCGCCGACCACCGCGGCCACGTCCGCGGTCAAGCTGGCCAAGGCCGACGGCAGCAAGAAGGCCGCCGCCGAGACCCCCCGCAAGGTCGTCTGGGCCGCCTCCGGCAAGCCGGTGCTGGCGTACGAGACCGTCGTCGGCGGTGTCCAGAAGGACGGCACGCCCAACCAGCTGCACGTCATCACCGACGCCGCCACCGGCAAGAAGCTCTACGAGTTCCAGGGCATCAAGACCGGCAGCGGCGAGGGCCAGTACTCCGGTTCGGTGGAGCTCGGCACCTCCAAGGAGGGCAGCGGCTTCACCCTGACCGACGCCGACCGCGGTGGCCACAAGACCACCAATCTCGAGAACAAGGAGGACGGCGAGGGCAAGGCGTTCACCGACGAGGACGACAAGTGGGGCAACGGCAAGGCCGACGACCCGCAGACCGCGGCCGTCGACGCCCACTACGGCGCCGCCGCCACCTGGGACTACTACAAGAACGTGCACGGCCGCAACGGCATCGCCGACGACGGCAAGGGCGCGTACTCCCGGGTCCACTACGGCGACGCTTACGTCAACGCCTTCTGGGACGACGAGTGCTTCTGCATGACGTACGGCGACGGTGAGGGCAACAAGGCCCCGCTGACCGCCCTCGACGTCGCGGGGCACGAGATGTCGCACGGTGTCACCTCCAAGACCGCCGGTCTGGAGTACACCGGTGAGTCCGGCGGCCTCAACGAGGCCACCTCCGACATCTTCGGCACCTCGGTGGAGTTCTCCGCCAAGAACGAGAAGGACGTCGGCGACTACCTCATCGGCGAAGCCATCAACATCAACGGCGACGGCACCCCGCTGCGCTACATGGACAAGCCGAGCAAGGACGGCCAGTCCGCGGACAACTGGTCCGCCGACGTCGGCGACAAGGACGTGCACTACTCCTCGGGTGTCGCCAACCACTTCTTCTACCTGCTGTCCGAGGGCAGCGGCGCCAAGGAGATCAACGGCGTCAAGTACGACAGCCCGACCGCGGACGGCTCCAAGGTCGAGAACATCGGCCGCGACAAGGCCGAGAAGATCTGGTACAAGGCGCTCACCACGTACATGACCTCCACCACGGACTACAAGGCCGCCCGTGAGGCGACCGTGAAGGCCGCCAACGACCTGTACGGCGCCGACGGTGCCGAGTCCAAGGCCGTTGCCGCCGCCTGGACCGGGGTCAACGTCAAGTAAAACAAGCGGAGTTGCGCAAAGCACTTAGCCGGTGCCCGGGGCATTCGCCCCGGGCACCGGTATGTTTTCTTCACAGCAAAGTCACATCTTTGCCGCGTTGGGCGGTCATGCCGTCCAACTCCCCCTGACAACAGGAGAAACGCGTGGATTCACGCTCGACGTCTGTCATATCCGGCAGATCCCGCCGCAGACGCCGTACCGCCTTCGCCGCCGGAGCGGCGACCGTCGCCGCCTCCCTCCTCGCCGCCGGTTTCACCACCGGCTCCGCGGACGCGGCCACCCCGAAGTCCACCGCCACCGGCGCCCGGACCCTGACGCTCTCCGCCTCGGCCCGCGCCGAGCTGCTCCGCGAGGCGGGCGCGACCACGGTGTCCACCGCCAGGTCCCTCGGGCTCGGCGGCAAGGAGAAGCTCGTCGTCCGCGATGTGGTCAAGGACGCCGACGGCGCCATCCACACCCGCTACGAGCGCACCTACGACGGGCTGCCCGTGCTCGGCGGCGACCTGGTCGTCCACCAGTCCGCGAACGGCTCCTCCGAGGGTGTCACCAAGGCCACCGACGCGAAGATCGCGGTGTCCGACACCCGCGCCGCCATCGCCCCCTCGGGTGCCCAGCGGTCCGCGCTGAGCGCCGCGAAGTCCTCGGCCGGCGCCAAGGCCGAGACCGAGCGCGCGCCCCGCAAGGTGATCTGGGCCGCCACCGGCAAGCCGGTGCTCGCCTACGAGACCGTGGTGCGCGGTGCGCAGAAGGACGGCACCCCGAGCCGCACGCATGTCATCACCGACGCCGACACCGGCGCCCGGCTCTATTCCTACGAGGCCGTCGAGACCGGCACCGGTACCGGCCAGCACAACGGCAAGGTCACCGTCGGCACGGTCAAGAGCGGCAGCCAGTGGCTGATGAAGGACACTGCCCGCGGTGGCCACATGACCTACAACCTCAAGCACAAGGAAGAGGGCAAGGGGTCGAAGTTCCTGGACGCCAACAACGTCTGGGGCAACGGCAAGCCCACCATCGCGCAGACCGCCGCCGTGGATGTCCACTACGGCGCCGCGATGACGTGGGACTACTACAAGAAGGTCCTGCACCGCAACGGCATCCGGAACAACGGCAAGGCCGCTTACTCACGCGTCCACTTCGGCAACGCGTACGTGAACGCGTTCTGGGACGACGAGTGCTTCTGCATGACCTACGGCGACGGCAAGGACAACAAGAACCCGCTCACCTCGCTCGATGTCGCGGGCCACGAGATGAGCCACGGGCTGACCTCCGCCACCGCCAACCTGGAGTACAGCGGTGAGTCCGGCGGGCTGAACGAGGCCACCTCCGACATCTTCGGCACGGCGGTCGAGTTCTACGCCAAGAACGCCAAGGACCCCGGTGACTACCTCATCGGCGAGAAGATCAACATCAACGGCGACGGCACCCCGCTGCGCTACATGGACAAGCCGAGCAAGGACGGCTACTCCTACGACTACTGGAAGCGCGGCGTCGGCGAAGACGACCCGCACTTCACCTCCGGTATCGCCAACCACTTCTTCTACCTGCTGTCCGAGGGCAGCGGGCGGAAGGTCATCGGCGGGGTGACCTACAACAGCCCGACCAAGGACGGCCGCACCGTCAAGGGCATCGGGCGCGCCAAGGCCGAGAAGATCTGGTACAAGGCGCTGACCACGTACATGACCTCGACCACCAACTACGCCAAGGCCCGTACCGCCACCCTCAAGGCGGCCAAGGCCCTGTACGGCGCGAACAGCACCGAGTACAAGGCGGTCGACAAGGCCTGGGGCGGCGTGAACGTCACGTAGTCACCTGGCTCTCCCGGCCGGGCGGGCTTCCTCCAGCCCGCCCGGCTCCCGCCCCGCCGCCCGGCACCAACGTCCCGGCACGCCCGGAGGTTCTCCGGGACCGAGCACGGCGGATGGCCACGGCTCTCGACGATGTTCCGTCCGGTGTCCCCGGCGAACGGCGGCGGTGGATGCCCGCCGGCCGTCCGGACCCAGCAGCCGCACCTCGCCGCGGGCCGCGCTCACCTCGGCGGTGTGCGGTCCGGCGTAGCCGATGGCGCCCGGGGTGCGGGGCACGGTGCGGCCTCACGCACTGTCCCCCGGTGTGCAACCGGCCCCGGTCCCGGGCCCGTCGGGGGACCGGGACCGGTGGGCGGCGTCAGCGCAACAGCACGCCCGACTCCTCCGCCGTGTCCTGGGACGGCCATGCGACCAGGCCCGGTTCGGCGGGGTCGGCGAGCAGCCGGTGGGCGGGCAGCACCCGGACCGTGTAGCCGAAGGGTCCGGTGCGGTCCAGGGCGAGCGGGCCCTCGTAGAGGCGGCTGCCCTCACCGTCCGGGCCCGAGGTGGGCTTGAGGGGAATGCGGCTGCCGTCGGTGATGCGGTCGGTGCCGTCGACCCGTCCGGCGACCGCCTGGACCTCGACATCGCCGGGTTCCAGGCCGCCGAGGCGCACCCGGACCCGCAGCGAGAGCGCCGAGCCCAGTTCGGCGGCGCCGCCCGGGGCGGACGGCGTCAGCCGGGCCTCCACATGGTCCACCGCCACCTCCGACCAGGCGCCGCGCACCCGGGCCTTCCAGCGGGCCAGGTCCCCGGCGGTGGCGGGGTCCAGGGCGCGGTGGGAGCGGGCGGCCGGGGCGTAGAGCCGCTCGGTGTACTCGCGCACCATCCGGCCCGCGAGCACCTTGGGCGCGAGGGTGGTGAGGGTTTGCCGCACCATGTCGATCCAGCGGCCGGGGAGGCCGTCCGGACCGCGGTCGTAGAAGCGCGGGGCGACCCGGTTCTCCAGCAGTTCGTAGAGGGCGGCGGCCTCCAGGTCGTCCCGGCGGGTCTCGTCGGTGGCGGAGCCGTCGGCGGTGGGGATGGCCCAGCCGAAGTCGGGGTCGTACCACTCGTCCCACCAGCCGTCCAGGACGGAGAGGTTGAGACAGCCGTTGAGCGCGGCCTTCATTCCGCTGGTGCCGCACGCCTCCAGCGGCCGCAGCGGGTTGTTGAGCCACACATCGCAGCCGGGGTAGAGCTTCTGGGCCATCGCCATGCCGTAGTCGGGCAGGAAGACCAGACGGTGGCGCACCCGCGGATCGTCGGCGAACCGCACCAGCTCCTGGATCAGCCGCTTGCCGCCGTCGTCGGCGGGGTGGGCCTTGCCCGCGACGACGATCTGGACCGGCCGCTCGGGGTGGAGCAGCAGTTCCATCAGCCGGTCGGGGTCGCGCAGCATCAGGGTGAGCCGCTTGTAGGAGGGGACCCGGCGGGCGAAGCCGATGGTGAGGACGTCCGGGTCCAGGACGCCGTCGATCCAGCCGAGTTCCGCGGTGCCCGCGCCGCGCTGCCGCCAGGCCGCGTACAGCCGCCGCCGGACCTCGGCGACCAGCTGTTCCCGCAGGGTGCGGCGGAGCCCCCACAGCTCGCCGTCGGGGAGGTGGCCGAACTGCCGGGCGCCGAGCCGGGAGACCTCGGGCGCCGTCCAGGTGGGGGCGTGCACCCCGTTGGTGACGGAGGTGATCGGCACCTCCTCGGGGTCGAAGCCCGGCCAGAGTCCGGCGAACATCTCCCGGCTGACCCGGCCGTGCAGGGTGGACACCCCGTTGGCGCGCTGGGCCAGCCGCAGCCCCATCACCGCCATGTTGAAGAGGTTGGGCTCACCGCCGGGGTAGGTCTCCATGCCCAGGGCGAGGATCCGCTCGACCGCGATCCCGGGGAGTTCGCCGCCGTCACCGAAGTGGCGGGCGACCAGCTCGCGGTCGAAGCGGTCGATCCCGGCGGGGACGGGGGTGTGGGTGGTGAACACGGTGCCCGCCCGCACCGTTTCGTGCGCGGTGTCGAAGTCGCCGCCGGCGTCGATGAGTTCGCGGATCCGCTCCAGGCCCTGGAACCCGGCATGGCCCTCGTTGGTGTGGAACACCTCGGGCGCCGGGTGGCCGGTCAGCCGGCAGTACGCGCGCACCGCGCGAACCCCGCCGATGCCGAGCAGCATCTCCTGGCGCAGCCGGTGTTCACTGCCGCCGCCGTAGAGCCGGTCGGTGACATCGCGCTCGCCGTGGCCGTTCTCCTCCACATCGGTGTCCAGGAGCAGCAGCGGCACCCGGCCGACCTGCGCCTGCCAGATCCGGGCGTACAGCGGGCGGCCGCCGGGGAGGGTGAGCGGAACGCGCACCGCCCGGCCGTCGGCTTCGCACAGCAGGGACAGCGGCAGCTCGTCGGGGTCGAGCACCGGGTACTGCTCCTGCTGCCAGCCCTCGCGGGAGAGCGACTGGCGGAAGTAGCCGTGGCGGTAGAGCAGTCCGACGCCCATCAGGGGCACCCCGAGGTCGCTGGCGGCCTTCAGGTGGTCACCGGCGAGGATGCCGAGGCCGCCGGAGTACTGCGGCAGGGCGGCGGTGATGCCGAACTCCGGGGAGAAGTAGGCGATGGCGGTGGGCAGCGCGCCGGGGCCGGGCTCCGCGGGGTCCGCCCCGGACCGGCCCTGGTACCAGCGGGGTGCGGTGAGGTAGTCGTGCAGATCGTCGGCCGCAGCCTGGAGACGGCGCAGGAAGTCGCGGTCCGCGGCGAGTTCCGCGAGCCGGGAGACGGGCACGGTGGACAGCAGCCGCACCGGGTCGCCGCCCGACGTCCGCCAGCCCTCGGGATCCACCGCCCGGAACAGCTCACGGGTCTCGGGATGCCAGGACCAGCGCAGATTGCGCGCCAGCGGATGCAGGGGTCGTAGGGGTTCCGGAAGGACGGGACGCACGCTGAATCGACGGATGGCCTTCACCCTTCGACGGTAGCGGCCGGCGCGTCCCCGTTCTGGAGCTTTCGCCCGGCGCCGGGGAACGGCGTCGCGGGCAGCGGTCTTTCCGGCCAGTGGCGTCGCCCGCCGGTGCGCGCTGGCTGCCACTGACAGGGTCAGGCACGATGCGCGCCGCCGGTGGACACTGGACCGTATGGACCGACCCGCCACCCCCGCCCCACCTGCCGAACTGGGCGGCTTTCTGCGCACCCGCCGCGCCGCCCTGCGCCCCGAGGACGTCGGACTGGTCTCGTACGGCACCCGGCGCCGGGTGCCCGGGCTGCGCCGCGAGGAGCTGGCGCAGCTGGCGGGGGTCAGCGTCGCGTACTACACCCGGCTGGAACAGGGGCAGTCCGCGGGCGCCTCGGACGGGGTGCTGGACGCCATCGCGCGGGCGCTGCGGCTGACCCCCGACGAGCACGCGCATCTGCGCAATCTGGCCCGCCCCGCGCGCACCCCGCGCCCCCGCGCGCCGCGCGCCGAGTGCGCCCGGCCGTCGACCCGGCGGCTGCTGGCGGCGATGGACCAGGTGCCCGCCCTGGTGCTGGACCGCCGCTTCGAGGTGCTGGCCTGGAACCGGCTGGGACACGCCCTGACCGCCGGGCATCTGGCCGCGGAGGCGCCGGACCGCCCGCGGGAGCGGCCCAACGCGCAGCGGATGCTCTTCCTCGATCCGCACACCCGTGAGCTGTACCCGGACTGGGAGACCGAGGCGCGGCGCGCGGTCTCCTCGCTGCGGGTGGCGGCGGGCGAACACCCCGACGACCGGCGGCTGGCCGAGCTGATCGGTGAGCTGACCATGAAGAGCGAGGTGTTCGCGGCGCTGTGGTCGCGCCACCCGGTGCACCGCTGCTCGTTCGGCACGAAGACGTTCCACCATCCGCTGGTGGGACCGCTGGAGCTGGCCTTCGAGATGACCCGGCTGCCGGACTCCGGGGGCCAGGGGCTGCTGATGTACGGCGCGGAGCCGGGGTCCCCGTCCGAGGCGGGCCTGCGGCTGCTGGCGGCCGGGCTCGACGAGGCGGCCGGTGCGCCGGAGCGCACGTCCCGCGACCGGCTCGGGACGCTCTGACCGCCGCGCGCGAACGGCCGGCGGCCACCGCGGCCCTCCCCGCTCCGCGCGCGGTCGATATGGCCGATTCCGCCCCCGGGTGCGCCCTTGTCCGGATCTTTGCCGTCACGAGACGCTGACGCACGTCGACTCGGGGAGGGGGATCGATCCATGGCACACACACGTGGGCGCCGCCGCCGGACGGCCGGGGCGCCGGCCGCCGCCGCGGCGGTGGTCCTGGCACTGGCGCCGCCCGCCCAGGCCGTCCCCGCCCGGGGCCCGGTCCAGGGCGCGGCCACGGCGGTGGAGGGCGGCTACATCGTCGCGCTGAAACGCGGTCCGGGGGCGCCGTCGGCTTCCTCCGGACGCGGCCGGGAGACCGTGGAGCGCTACGGCGTGAGCATCCGCCGCACCTATCGCACCGCGCTCGACGGCTATGCGATACGGGCGGACGAGACACAGGCGAGACGGCTCGCGGCCGATCCGGCGGTGGCCTCGGTGACCCGGGACGCGCGGGTGTCCCTGCGCTCGGCCGCCGCCCCGCGGCGGTCCCCGCGGACCCAGCCCTATCCCCCGTCCTGGGGCCTGGACCGGATCGACCAGCCGGACCCGGTGCCCGACGGAGCGCCGGAACGGACCCTGGACGGGGCGTACACCGCGCCCGCGGACGGCGGGCGCGGTGTCACCGTCTACGTCGTCGACTCCGGGGTGCGCACCGGCCACCGGGACTTCGGCGGCCGGGCCCGCTCCGGCTGGGACTTCGTCGACGACGATCCGGTGGCCGAGGACGGCAACGGCCACGGCACCCATGTGGCCGCGACCGCGGCGGGCACCCGCTACGGCGTGGCGAAGCGCGCCGACGTGGTGGCCGTCCGGGTGCTGGACGACCGCGGCCAGGGCACCAGCGCACAGGTACTCGCCGGGCTCGACTGGGTGCTGAAGCACGCCGTGCGGCCCGCGGTCGTCAATCTGAGCCTGGGGACGACGGATCCGGCACCGGTGCCCGCGTGGGACACGGCGGTGCGGACCGGGATCGCCTCCGGACTCACCTTCACGGTCGCGGCCGGCAACGAGGGCCTGAGCGCGGGCTCCTCCTCCCCCGGCCGGGTGCGGGAGGCCATCACCGTCGGCGCGACCGACCGGTTCGACCGGCGCCCGCGGTTCTCCAACTGGGGCCCGGCCGTTGACCTGTTCGCGCCCGGCGACCGGATCGTCTCGGCGTCGCACACGAGCGACACGGCGGCGGCCACCCGCTCCGGCACCTCGATGGCCGCACCGCACGCGGCCGGTGCCGCCGCGCTGTATCTGGCCGCCCACCGGTCGGCCTCCCCGGCCCGGGTGAGCGCGGCGCTGACGGCCGCCGCGGCCACGGGCGCGGTGCGGGGCGCGGGCCGGGGTTCCCCGAACCGTCTGCTCCGGGTGGCCAACTGACGTACCGGAATACTCATCCGACTGGACGGCCCCCGCCACGCGCGGGGCGGGCCCGTGTACCCGGCGTTACGAACCGGTAGTTCACGGGAACGCGGATTGTCGCCCGGTGCCGTATGGGAAGGCTCTCTCCCCGCGCTCCCCCATGGCCGACCCCATCCGCCCACCAGAGTGAACGCGGACAGGAGCTGTCATGCCCGCACCCCGTCGCCCGGCGACAGAACCGATACAAAGGACAAAAGCCGCCGAAGCACACACACCCGCAACGCCGTCAGGTGATCCTATGATCGGTCGCATTCCCGTCCTGGATATCCGCCCGCTGATCGACTGCGGCCGCCGCCCCGCCAAGGCGGTGGTGGACGAGACCTTCGAGGTCAGTGCCACCGTGTTCCGGGAAGGCCACGACGCGGTCAGCGCCAATGTCATCCTCCGCGATCCGGCCGGACGCATCGGCCCCTGGACCCCGATGCGCGAACTGGCCCCCGGCACCGACCGCTGGGGCGCCGAGATCACCCCCGGCGCCCCCGGCCGCTGGTCGTACACGGTCGAGGCGTGGAGCGACCCGATCGCCACCTGGCGGCATCATGCCCGGATCAAGGTCCCGGCCGGGATCGACACCGATCTGGTCCTGGAGGAGGGCGCCGTGCTGCACGAGAGAGCCGCGGCCGGTGTGCCCAAGAACGACGGCCGGGAGGCGGTGCTGGGCGCCGTCGACGGACTGCGCGACGAGCGGCGCCCGGTGGCCGACCGGCTCGCCGCCGCCCTCGCCCCCGCTGTCACCGAGGCCCTGGACCGCCATCCGCTGCGCGAGTTGGTCACCTCCTCCCGTCCGATGCCGCTCCAGGTCGAGCGGGAGCGCGCACTGTTCGGCTCGTGGTACGAACTGTTCCCGCGCTCGGAGGGCGCCAAGGTGGCCGAGGGGCGCAGACCGGTCAGCGGCACCCTGCGCACCGCCGCCGAACGGCTGCCCGCCGTCGCCGCCGCCGGGTTCGACGTGGTCTATCTGCCGCCGGTGCACCCCATCGGCACCGCCTTCCGCAAAGGCCCCAACAACGCGCTCTCCGCGGGCCCGTACGACGTGGGCTCGCCCTGGGCGATCGGCTCGGCCGACGGCGGACACGACGCGATCCACCCCGACCTCGGCACCCTGGACGACTTCGACCACTTCGTGGCGCGGGCGCGCGAACTGCGGATGGAGGTGGCGCTGGACTTCGCGCTCCAGTGCTCACCGGACCACCCGTGGGTGGACAAGCATCCCGAGTGGTTCCACCGGCGCGCCGACGGCACCATCGCCTACGCCGAGAACCCGCCCAAGAAGTACCAGGACATCTATCCCATCGCCTTCGACCGGGACTTCCCCGGCATCGTCCGGGAGACCGAGCGGGTGCTGCGGTTCTGGATGTCCCACGGGGTGCGGATCTTCCGGGTGGACAATCCGCACACCAAGCCGGTGGTGTTCTGGGAGAAGGTGATCGGGGACATCAACCGCACCGATCCCGATGTGCTGTTCCTCGCCGAGGCGTTCACCCGCCCCGCGATGATGAACACCCTCGCCGCGATCGGCTTCCAGCAGTCGTACACCTACTTCACCTGGCGCAACACCAAGCAGGAGCTCACCGACTACCTCACCGGGCTGTCCGGGGACACGGCCGCCTGGATGCGGCCCAACTTCTTTGTGAACACCCCCGACATCCTGCACGCCTACCTCCAGGAGGGCGGCCGCCCGGCCTTCGCCGCCCGGGCGGTGCTGGCCGCCACCCTCTCCCCCGCCTGGGGCGTCTACGCGGGCTTCGAGCTGTGCGAGAACACCCCGCTGCGCGCCGGGAGCGAGGAGTACCTCGACTCGGAGAAGTACCAGCTGCGGCCCCGCGACTGGGCCGCGGCCGAACGTGAGGGCCGTACCCTCACCCCGCTGATCACCCGGCTGAACCGGGTGCGCCGCCGCCATCCGGCCCTGCGCCGGCTGCGCAACCTCAGATTCCACCACGCCGACAACGACTCCGTCATCGTCTACTCCAAGCGCGCGGGCGACTCGTGCGTGCTCACCGTCGTCAACCTGGACCCGCACCACACCCAGGAGGCGACGGTCTCGTTGAACATGCCGGAACTCGGCCTGGAATGGCACGAGTCCGTCCCGGTGCGCGACGAGCTCACCGGCGAGACCTATCACTGGGGCAGGGACAACTATGTGCGCCTGGAGCCGGGGCGTGAGCCGGCTCCCGCGCATATCTTCTCCCTGCGACCGTCCTCACCGATCGGAGGGTCACCCACACCATGATCGTCAACGAGCCCGTACCGGACACCTTCGAGGACACACCGGCCAAGGACCGCGATCCCGACTGGTTCAAACGCGCCGTCTTCTACGAGGTCCTGGTCCGCTCCTTCCAGGACAGCAACGGCGACGGCATCGGCGACCTCAAGGGACTCACGGCCAAACTGGACTATCTCCAGTGGCTGGGCGTGGACTGCCTGTGGCTGCCGCCGTTCTTCGCCTCGCCGCTGCGGGACGGCGGCTACGACGTGTCGGACTACACGGCCGTGCTGCCGGACTTCGGTGACCTCGCCGACTTCGTCGAGTTCGTCGACGCCGCGCATCAGCGCGGGATGCGCGTGATCATCGATTTTGTCATGAACCACACCAGCGATCAGCATCCGTGGTTCCAGGAGTCGCGCACCGACCCGGACGGACCCTACGGCGACTACTACGTCTGGGCCGACGACGACAAGCAGTACCAGGACGCCCGCATCATCTTCGTCGATACCGAGACGTCCAACTGGACCTTTGATCCGGTACGCAAGCAGTACTACTGGCACCGCTTCTTCTCGCACCAGCCGGACCTCAACTTCGAGAACCCCGGCGTCCAGGAAGAAGTACTGGCCGCCCTGCGCTTCTGGCTGGACCTCGGTATCGACGGATTCCGACTCGACGCCGTCCCGTATCTGTATGCCGAGGAAGGCACCGACTGCGAGAACCTGCCCCGGACCCATGAGATGCTCCGGCGCGTCCGGGCGGAGATCGACGCCCACTACCCCGACACCGTGCTGCTGGCCGAGGCCAATCAGTGGCCGGAGGACGTCGTCGACTACTTCGGCGACTACGCGGTGGGCGGCGACGAATGCCACATGGCCTTCCACTTCCCGGTGATGCCGCGCATCTTCATGGCGGTACGGCGCGAATCGCGCTATCCGGTCTCGGAGGTCCTCTCCAAGACCCCCGCCATCCCCTCCGGCTGTCAGTGGGGCATCTTCCTGCGCAACCACGACGAGCTGACGCTCGAGATGGTCACCGACGAAGAGCGCGACTACATGTACGCGGAGTACGCCAAGGATCCGCGGATGCGCGCCAACATCGGCATCCGGCGGCGACTGGCGCCCCTGCTGGACAACGACCGGAACCAGATCGAGCTGTTCACCGCGCTGCTGCTGTCCCTGCCCGGCTCGCCGATCCTCTACTACGGCGACGAGATCGGCATGGGCGACAACATCTGGCTCGGCGACCGGGACGCCGTGCGCACGCCCATGCAGTGGACCCCCGACCGCAACGCGGGCTTCTCCTCCTGCGACCCGGGGCGGCTGTTCCTGCCGACCATCATGGACCCGGTCTACGGCTACCAGGTCACCAATGTGGAAGCGGCCATGAGCAGCCCCGCCTCGCTGCTCCACTGGACCCGCCGGATGATCGAGATCCGTAAGCAGAACCCGGCCTTCGGCCTGGGCTCCTTCACCGAGCTGCCCTCCTCCAACCCGGCCGTGCTCGCCTTCCTGCGCGAGGCGCCCAGCACCCGGGACGGCGAGGACGACCTGGTGCTGTGCGTGAACAACTTCTCGCGCTTCGCCCAGCCCACCGAACTGGACCTCCAGTCGTTCGCCGGGCGCCACCCGGTCGAGCTGATCGGCGGGGTCCGCTTCCCGGCCATCGGGGAGCTGCCGTATCTGCTGACCCTGGCCGGGCACGGCTTCTACTGGTTCCGGCTGCGGCGTGCCGAGGCCGCCGCACACCGGGCCGACTGACCCGCCCCGGCCGCCCCGGCAGAGTCCTCGTCGGGTTTCGGCCACCGAATACGGCGGCATCGCCCGTACGCGTCCCTCCGGGGGCGCGTACCGGCGTTTTCGACACCCCGTCATGGGCACTCTGTCCACTGGCGAAGCCGATCGCGCACCCCGTACGGACCGTACGGACGATCCTCGCCCGACACGTCCCGCACCGTCGCACAGTCAATGCCGCAATCCGGGACACTTTGCCATGATCTGTCGTGTGCCCGGGGAAAGGACGCGACGTCATGCCGGAAGCTCCGTTCTCCCGGGGGGCACATCACCCGCCGACCGCCGTACCGCGGGCGCAGCCCCCGTACCCCGCAGCCCGCGCCGCCACCGCCGCGCCGGGTGACGGGAGCGGGCTGCTCACCTCGCTCGCGCCGCTGCTCGCGGAGTGGCTGCCCCGGCAGCGCTGGTTCGCGGGCAAGGGGCGTCCGGTCACCGGTTTCGCGCTCGTGGCCGCCACCGAGCTGCTGCCCTGTGCGGCGGCCGGCGCCACCCCCGGTCTGCTCCATCTGCTGATCCGCGCCCAGCAGCCGGAGCCGCCCGGCCACCGGCACGGATACGGCTGCGGCCACCGGCGCGGCGCGGCCGCCAGCGACTGCTACCAGATCCTGCTGGGGGTGCGTTCGGCCCTGCCGCCGCCGCTGGCCCCCGCGCTCGTCGGACGCCCGGACGGCGGACCGCTGGACGGACGCACCCTGTACGAGGCGCTGGCCGACCCCCGGCTGGCCGGGCTGCTGCTGGAGCGGCTGCGGGTGCCGGGCCGGCTGGGGCCGTTGCGCTTCGTCCGCGAACCGGCCACCGCCATCCCAGCCGTCCTCGCCCCGCGGCTGATGACCGCCGAGCAGTCCAACTCCTCCGTGGTCTATGGCGATACGTTTATTCTCAAGCTCTTCCGGCGGGTCAGCCCCGGCACCAACCCCGATCTGGAACTTCCGCTGGCCCTCGCCCGCACCGACTGCACCCGGGTGCCCGCGCCCGCCGCCTGGTTCGAGGCCGCCCCGCCCGCCGAGGGCGCCGGTCCCCGCCCGGAGCCGTTCACCCTCGGGGTGCTCCAGCCGTATCTGACGGGCTCCGCCGACGGCTGGCGGCTGGCGCTGGACGCCCTGACCGTACGGGCCGACTTCACCGACGCCGCCCGCGCGCTCGGCCACACCACCGCCGAGGTGCATCTCGCGATGGCCCGCGCCCTGCCCACCTCGGTGCTGCGCCGCCGTCAGATCGAGCATCTGGCGGCCGGTATGAGCGAGCGGCTGGACTCGGCCGCGGCCGCCGTGCCCGCGCTCCAGCCCTACCGCGCCGCGCTGCACCACGCGTACGAGGACCTCGCCGCGCTGGGCCGCGCGGGCCGCACCTGGTCGGCCCAGCGCATCCACGGCGATCTGCACCTGGGACAGGCGCTGCTGACGGCTGCGGACCCCGGCGGGGGCGGCGGCCGGTGGTCGCTGATCGACTTCGAGGGCGAGCCGTCCCGTCCGCTGGCCGAGCGCCGCCGCCCGCAGCCGCCGGTGCGCGACATCGCGGGCATGCTGCGCTCCTTCGACTACGCGGCGGCCGTGGGCCGCCACGAGGACCCCCAGGAGTGGGCCGGGCGCACCCGTGCCGCCTACTGCGCGGGCTACGCCGAGGTATCCGGCAGCGATCCGCGCGACGAGCCGGAGCTGCTGCGCGCCCACGAGACCGACAAGGCCGTCTACGAAGTCGTCTACGAGGCCCGGCACCGCCCCGACTGGCTGTCCATCCCCATGTCCGCGATCCGGCGCCTCGCCGCCGGCACCTCCGGGAGGACCTCCCCGTGACCGCACGTCCGCCGTCCCGCCCGCACCCGTCCGGCGAGGGGCCGGACCAGGACCCCGCCGCCACCGGCGGCGCGGCCGTCCCGCCGGTCCCGCCGGTCCCGCCGACCTTCCGGCCACACGGCGCCGGGTCCCGCCTCTCCTACGGCTCCCCTCCCGTACCGCGCGCCGCGCGACGGGACTCCGCCGACCCAGCGGCCGCGGCGGACGCGGCGGAGCGGTCGGCGGACCCGGCCGGGGCGTCCCGGCGGCCCCTCACCGGACGCCCGGTCACCGGCCCCGCGCCCGGTCCCGACCCCCATCCCGATACCGCCGCCGACGGCGACGGCGGTCACGGGGTGCGGCCCGCGCCCGCCCTCGGCGACGACGACCGGCGGCGGCTGCTCGGCGGCGCGCACCACGACCCGCACGCCCTGCTCGGCGCCCACCCGGTGCGCGGCGGAGTGCTCTTCCGGGCGCTGCGCCCGTACGCCCGCTCGGTGACCGTGACCGCCACCGGGCTGCGGGCGCGGCTGCGCCGGGAGGGCGACGGGCTGTTCTCCGGTGTGCTGCCGCTGACGGAGATCCCCGACTACCGGCTGCTGGTGGCGTACGAGGGCACCGAACTGGAGCTGGAGGACCCCTACCGCTTCCTGCCCGCCCTCGGCGAACTCGATCTGCATCTGATCGGCGAGGGCCGCCACGAGGAGCTGTGGCGGGCGCTGGGCGCGCATCCGATGACCCACCAGGGGGTGGCCGGGACCCGGTTCACCGTCTGGGCGCCGGACGCGCTCGGGGTGCGGGTCACCGGGGACTTCACCTACTGGGACGGCACCGCCTTCCCGATGCGCTCCCTGGGCGGCAGCGGGGTGTGGGAGCTGTTCCTGCCCGGGGTCGGCGAGGGCGCACTGTACAAGTTCCAGATCACCCGGCCCGACGGCAGCCACACCGTGCGCGCCGATCCGATGGCCCGGCGCACCGAATGCCCGCCCGCCACCGCCTCGGTGGTGCACCTCTCGCACCACCGGTGGACCGACCAGCTCTGGATGTCCCGCCGCCAGGGCCGACGGGTGCACGAGTCCGCGTTCTCGGTGTACGAGGTGCATCTGCCCTCCTGGCGGCCGGGCCTGACCTATCGCCAACTCGCCGAGCAGTTGCCCGCGTACGTCAAGGACCTCGGCTTCACCCATGTCGAGCTGATGCCGGTGGCCGAGCATCCCTTCGGCGGCTCCTGGGGGTACCAGGTCACCGGTTTCTACGCGCCCACCGCGCGGCTGGGCATTCCCGACGACTTCAAGTACCTGGTGGACGCGCTGCACCAGGCGGGCATCGGGGTGCTGGTCGACTGGGTGCCCGCGCACTTCCCGCGGGACGACTGGGCGCTGGCCGAGTTCGACGGCCGTCCGCTGTACGAGCCCGCCGACCCGCGGCGGGCGGCGCATCCGGACTGGGGGACGCTGGAGTTCGACTACGGCCGTACCGAGGTGCGCAACTTCCTGGTGGCCAACGCGGTCTACTGGTGCGAGGAGTTCCATATCGACGGGCTGCGGGTGGACGCGGTGGCCTCGATGCTCTACCTCGACTACTCCCGGGAGCCGGGCCAGTGGACGCCCAACGCGCACGGCGGCCGGGAGAACCTGGACGCGGTCGCGTTCCTCCAGGAGATGAACGCCACCGTCTACCGCCGCTGTCCCGGGGTGGTCACCATCGCCGAGGAGTCCACCGCCTGGGACGGGGTCACCCGCGCCACCCACCATGTGGGCGCCGGTGGTTTCGGCGGCCTCGGCTTCGGGCTGAAGTGGAACATGGGCTGGATGCACGACTCGCTGGGCTACATGGCGCACGAGCCGGTGCACCGCAAGTACCACCACCACGAGATGACGTTCTCGATGGTGTACGCCTACAGCGAGTACTACGTGCTGCCCATCTCGCACGACGAGGTGGTGCACGGCAAGGGCGCGCTGGTGTCCAAGATGCCCGGCGACTGGTGGCAGCAGCGGGCCAACCACCGCGCCTATCTGGGCTTCATGTGGGCCCATCCGGGCAAGCAACTGCTCTTCATGGGGCAGGAGTTCGCGCAGGGCGCGGAGTGGTCGGAAGGGCACGGCCCGGACTGGTGGCTGCTGGACCCCTCGTACTCCGCCGAGGCCGACCACCGGGGCGTACGGGACCTGGTGCGCGAGTTGAACCGGGTCTACACGGCCACACCCCCGCTGTGGCAGCGGGACACCGACCCGGAGGGCTTCTCCTGGGTGGAGGGGGACGCGCGCGAGGACAACGTGTTCGCCTTCCTGCGCTTCGACGCCGAAGGCTCGCCACTGCTGGCCGTCAGCAACTTCTCCCCGGTCGTCCGGCACGAGTACCGCATCGGGGTGCCCGGCGGGACGGCGGAGTGGTACGAGGTGCTCAACACCGACCAGGAGCGCTTCGGCGGCAGCGGGGTGACCAACCGCGAGCCGCTGAAGGCGGAGGCCACCGCCCGGCACGGGCGCCCCGCCAGTGTGCTGGCGGTGCTGCCCCCGCTGGCCACGGTCTGGCTGCGGCCGGCCTAGGGCCCGTCTTCACAGGGGACGCCCTGCTCACGACGCCTGGCACGGATGCGCCCGGGTGAGCTGGAGCAGCAGTCGGCGGGCCCGCGGTACGGACAAGCCCACCAGGCTGGCGGCGGCGGGGGCGGCGATGTCCGGGCCGGGCTGGACGCCCAGCAGCCGGAACAGCCGGGCGGCGTCGGCGCCGAGGGTGTGGTACGGCCAGGAGAACACCGCCCGTATGTCGGTGGTGGTGTCCGGGCCCTCGAACGCGTCGAGGCTGCCGCGGGCGTCGTGCGGTTCACCGGCGAGCGCGGCGAGGCCGAAGCCGGGGTGGGTGGCGGCGCGGGCGGTGACGACGGCCAGCGCCAGCGGCAGTCCGGCGCACACCGTGATGACGTCCGCGACGGCCTGCGGTGCGGCGGCCACCCGCTCGCCGCCCAGCCGCCGCACCAGCGGTGCGCGCTCCTCGTCGCGGCCGAGCAGATCCAGCGGCAGCGGCGCCGCCTGTTCCGCGACGACCCAGCTGGTGAGTCATCGCGGCTGGTCAGCACTACCAGACAGCCGGGGGAACCGGGCAGCAGGGGGCGCACCTGCTCGGCGTCGCGAGCGTTGTCCAGCAGGATCAGCACCCGGCGGTCGGCCGGCAGGCCGCGGTACAGGGCGGTCTGGGCCTCGACGGTGGCCGGGATCCGGTGCGCCGATGAACCATCAACCCCATCCGCGATCCCGTGTTTCACAGCGGATCCCCAGCCGTGACCCAGGCCCCGCCTATCCTGGAATCCTAGGTTCCAGGGCATGGCGAAAGACAAACAGCACACACCCTCGGAGGGTGAGAACGCGCCCGCCACACCGGGCCCCAACCGCCGGAAGATCCTGACCGTCATCGGCGGAGCGGGACTCGGGGTGGCCGGGGTCGCGGCCTACGCCGCCCAGGCGTCGGCCGGACCCGAAAGCTCCGCCACGGACGCGGCCGCCACCGGCTCGCCCACCGCGGACTCCACGTCCAGGCCGCAGTGTCTCCTCACCGCCGAGCAGATGTCGGGTCCCTACTACCTCGAGGACGAGAAGGTCCGCCGCGACATCACGGAGAAGCGGCCGGGCGTACCCCTCGCCCTGACCTTCCAGGTGGTGGACACGAAGACCTGCAAGCCGCTGTCCGACGCGGCGGTGGACATCTGGCACTGCGACGCCGGAGGTGTCTACGCGGGTTACACCGCCATCTCCCCCGACGAGCCCTACGACCCCAGCAAGGCGGATGAGCACGGGCACGTCCCGAACACCGACGAGACGACGTTCCTGCGCGGCATCCAGCTCACCGACAGAGACGGCAAGGCGACGTTCAAGACGATCTTTCCCGGCTGGTACTACGGCCGCACCACCCATATCCACCTCAAGGTGCACTACGAGGGCGATGTCCGGGGCGGGACGTACGAGGGCGGCCATGTCGCCCACACCGGCCAGGTGTTCTTCTCCGACAAGGTGGCCGACGCCATCGCGAAACTGGATCCGTACGCGAAGCACACGGGGACCGAGCGGGTCGTACTCGCCGACGACCACGTCGCCCAGTCGGCGGGGTCGGCCTCGCTCGTCTCGCTCGCGCAGGTCAGGCCGGGCCGTTACGACAAGGGCCTGACCGGTTCGATCGTGCTGGGCGTCGACCCGGACGCGACACCGCCCGAGGCGGGCGGGCGACCGCCGCGGCCCAGCGCCTCCTCCTGATCCCCTGCCCGCCGATCCCCCGGCCCCGCCGGTGACCACCCTCGAACGGCCACGGCCCCGCCCCGATTCAGGAGGGCGGGGCCGTGCGTATCATGTGGCGGCGTCAGACGGGCACCTGCTCCTTCGCCGTGTCGCCACCACGCTGCTCGGGTACCCCGCCGTCGGTGTCGGTGTCGGTGTCGGTGTCCGGGGCGCCGTGGCCACCGCCGTTCCGGACGAAGGCCTCGTTGTCGAACGGCAGCCGTCCGGCGAGGACTTCCCGCATCCGCTCCTTGTCGAGCTCCTTGGTCCAGGTGCCGACGAGGACGGTGGCGACGGCGTTGCCCGCGAAGTTGGTCAGCGCGCGGGCCTCGCTCATGAAGCGGTCGATGCCGACGATCAGGCCGACGCCGTCGACCAGTTCCGGCCGGTGCGACTGGAGGCCGCCCGCCAGCGTCGCCATGCCCGCGCCGGTCACACCCGCCGCGCCCTTCGATGCCACGATCATGAACACCAGCAGGGAGATCTGCTGGCCGATCGAGAGCGGGTCGCCCATCGCCTCGGCGATGAACAGCGAGGCCATGGTCAGATAGATCGCGGTGCCGTCCAGGTTGAAGGAGTAGCCGGTGGGAACGGTGATGCCGACGACCGGACGGCTGACGCCCGCGTGCTCCATCTTGGCGATCAGCAGCGGCAGCGCGGACTCGGACGACGAGGTCGACAGGATCAGCAGGAACTCCCGCGCCAGGTACTTCAGCAGCAGGAACAGATTCACCCCCGCGACCAGCCGCAGCAGTGTGCCGAGGACGACCACCACGAACAGGGCACAGGTGACATAGAAGCCGATCATGATGACGGCGAGCGCCTTGAGCGCGTCGAGACCGGTCTCGCCGACCACCGCGGCGATGGCACCGAAGGCACCGACCGGCGCCACCCACATCACCATCGACAGCAGTGTGAAGACGAGCTGCTGGATGTGGCCGACACCGCGCAGGACCGGCTCGCCCTTCCGGCCCATGGCCTGGAGCGCAAAGCCCACCAGTACGGCCACGAACAGGGTCTGGAGCAGCTTTTCGCCGGTGAAGGCGGAGACGAGGGTGGTGGGGATGATGCCGAGCAGGAAGTCCGCGGTGGACTCGCCGCCGGCATCCTCGGCCTGGCTCTGCCCGGCCTGAGCTGCCTCATGGCTCATGTGCAGCCCACTGCCGGGCTCGAGTATGTTCCCGACGACCAGCCCGATGGCGAGGGCGACGGTCGACATCAGCAGGAAGTAGCCGAGGGCGAGCCCGCCGACCGCGCCGACCTTCGCGGCCTTCCGTACCGAGCCGATGCCCAGCACGATCGTGCAGAAGATGATCGGCGAGATCAGCATCTTGATCAGGCTCACAAAGCCGGCGCCGATGGGCTTCAGCTCCACCGCCACATCGGGAGCCGCGAAGCCCACCACGATGCCGAGCGCCACCGCGCCGATCACGGCGAGGTAGAGGTAGTGAATCCGTTCCTTCTTCGCGCCCTTCTTCGCGCTTCCCGGTTCGGTCGGCGAGGTCTGCGCAGCCACGTTGCTGCCCCCTTCTGTAGGTGCCGTCCAACTGTCCCGGCGCTGTATCGTGTGCGGCTCGCACACCGCCTTGAACGGTCCCGGCGACTATGCACCACCCCTGTGATGGGGGTCACCCTTCCGTTCATTTCGTTCACGCAAAGGTGCGTGTGCAGACTGATGGGCATGCGCGTGCCCCGCCCCCGGAGCCTGGCCGGCCAGCTCTTCGCGATGCAGGTCGTGCTGGTGGCCGCCCTGGTGGCGGGATGTGCCGTCTTCGCGTACGTGACCGACGGGCGGCAGGCGGAAGTGGCCGCGCGCCGCCAGGCCACCGCCGCCGCGGCCGCCATCGCCGCCTCCCCCGCCGTCGCCGAGGCCGTACGGTCCGACGACCCCAGCGCCCGGCTCCAGCCGTACGCCGAGAAGGTGCGCCGGGACACCGGGGTCACCTTTGTGACGATCATGAACACCCGCGGTATCCGCTGGACCCACCCCGACCCGGAGCAGATCGGCGCCCGCTACCTCGGCCACATCAAGCCCGCGCTGCGCGGCCGGATCTTCCCCGAGACCTACACCGGCACCCTCGGCCCCTCGGTGCGTGTGGTCGCCCCGGTCCGCGACGCCCGCGCCGGGGGCCGGATCACCGCGCTGGTCAGCGCGGGCATCACGGTGGACACCATCAGCGCCAAGGTGCGCCGCCAGCTGCTCGCCCTGCTCGGCGTCGCGCTGGCCGCCCTGGCGGTCGGCGGAGTGGCCGCGTACATCATCAACGCCCGGCTGCGCCGCCATACGCACGGCATGAACGCCGCCGAGCTGAGCCGGATGCACGACTACCACGAGGCCGCCCTGCACGCCGTGCGCGAGGGGCTGCTGATGCTCGACGGACGGCGGCGGATCGCGCTGATCAACGACGCCGGACGGGAGCTGCTGGGGCTGTCCGGCGACACGGTCGGTGCCTACGTCACCGAGCTGGGCCTGCCGCCGCCGCTGACCGGCGCCCTGCTGGCCACCGAGCCGCGCGTGGACGAACTGCATCTGACCGCGGAGCGGCTGCTGGTCGTGAACACCTCCCCGGTGAGCAGCGGTGAGAAACGCGGCACCGTGGTCACCCTGCGCGACCACACCGAGCTCCAGACGCTCTCCGGCGAGCTGGACTCCGTCCGCGGCTTCGCCGAGGCCCTGCGCTCCCAGGCCCACGAGGCCGCCAACCGGCTCCACGCCGTCGTCTCCCTGATCGAGCTGGGCCGGGCCGACGAGGCGGTCGACTTCGCGACGGCCGAGCTGGAGCTGGCGCAGGCGCTGACGGACCAGGTGGTCGCCGCCGTCGCCGAGCCGGTGCTGGCCGCGCTGCTGCTGGGCAAGGCGGCCCAGGCCAGCGAACGCGGTGTCGAACTCGTCCTCGCCCCGGCCAGCCGCATCGACGACGGAGTCCTGCCGCCCGGCCTGCCCGCCCGCGATCTGGTGACCATCCTCGGCAACCTCCTCGACAACGCGACGGACGCGGCGGCCGAGGGCGTGGGCAGCGGCGCTGCCCGCAGCGCCCGCGTCACGGTCACCGCCCGCGCGGCCGACGGCGAGCTGACCCTGCGCGTCGCCGACACCGGCGCCGGTCTCGACCCGGCGGCGGCCGAGGAGATCTTCCGCCGCGGCTGGAGCACCAAGTCCCCGGGCCGGGGCCTTGGCCTGGCCCTGGTCCAGCAGGCGGTCCGCCGCAACGCGGGCACGGTGCGGGTGTCGGCGGCAGAGGGCGGCGGCGCGGAATTCACCGTCCGCCTGCCGCTGGTGGCGGCCCCGATCGGCTGAGCCACGGCGGGGACGCGTACGTACCCGGTGCCGTACGGACTCGTCCAGCCGGTGGACGCCGGGGTTCGGGGCCTGGCCACCGTCAATTACGCTCCGTAAATTGGAGCCCCTAGCTCCGGCTCGCCATCCGCCGTTCGACAGCCGCCCCCCACGCGCACCGAGAGGAGTCCGTCCCATGAGCCCGTCGCAGGCGCATCCCGCGCTGATCCGGGTGCTCGTCGTCGAGGACGACCCTCTCGCGGCGGACGCGCACCGGATGTACGTCGAGCGCGTCCCCGGATTCACCGTCGTCGGGACCGCCCGCTGCGGCGGGGACGCCCAGCGGCTCCTGGAGCGGACCCCCGCCGACCTCCTGCTCCTGGATCTCTACCTGCCCGACGGCCACGGCCTCCAACTGGTGCGGGCACTGCGCGCGGCCGGGCACGGCGCGGACGTCATCGCGGTCACCTCCGCCCGCGACCTCGCCGTGGTCCGCGACGGCGTCTCGCTCGGCGTCGTGCAGTACGTGCTGAAACCGTTCACCTTCTCCACCCTCCGGGACCGCCTCCTGCGCTACGCGCGGTTCCGGGCGACCGCGGGCGAGGCCAGCGGCCAGGAGGAGGTCGACCGCGCCCTCGCCGCCCTGCGGGCACCCCGGCCCGCCGCCATGCCGAAGGGGCTGACACAGGCCACCCTCCAGGCCGTGACCGACACCCTGCGCGGCGCCGATGACGGCATCTCGGCCGCGGCCACCGCCGAGGAAGTCGGCATCTCCCGCATCACCGCGCGCCGCTATCTGGAGCACCTGGTGGAAGCGGGCCGCGCCGCCCGCACCCCCCACTACGGCCAGATCGGCCGCCCCGAACTCCTCTACCGCTGGCTGAGCGAGGGCTGAGCAGGGGCGGACCCGGGCGACGCGGGTCAGCTTCCGCGCGGCCACGAAGGGTCCCAGCGGAATCCGGACCGCACCCGCGGCGGCACCTGCGTGAGGTCCGGAGAGAGCCGGACCGGACTGTCGTTCGCTCAAGTGCGTTCCAGGTCATGGGGATTGACCCTGCGATGAGGCCGCACTTACGGTCGGCGCGCAGCCCATCGAGGCCAGCGCTAGGAGGTCGTGCTCGTGCGCCCCACCGCTCCTCTGATCCTCTCCGCCGCCCTCGTCGCCGCCGCGGGGCTCACCGCCTGCGGCGGTGGCTCGGGAAGCGACCCGGACACCGTCAAGGTCGCCTACAACCGTTCCACCGACAACAAGATCCGCTTCAAGGACAACCATCTCGCCGAGGTGAAGAAGCAGTTCGAGAAGGCGAACCCCGGCAAGAAGGTCAAGCTGATCCCGGTCCAGGCGCAGGACAACGACTACGCCACCAAGATCCAGCAGATGATGCGGTCGCCCCGGACCGCGCCCGATCTGGTCTACGAGGACACCTTCCGGATCAACTCCGATATCAAGGCGGGCTATCTGCGCCCCCTCGACGCATATCTGGCCACGTGGAAGACCTGGGACCAGTTCGTCGACACCGCGAAGAGCGCCGCCAAGGCGGAGGACGGCAAGACGTACGGCATCCCGGACGGCACCGACACCCGCGGGCTGTGGTTCAACAAGGAGATCTTCGCCAAGGCCGGGCTGCCGGACGACTGGGCGCCGAAGAACTGGGACGAGATCCTCGAGGCCGCCCGCACCATCAAGAAGAAGGTCCCCGGCGTCATCCCGCTCAACGTCTACACCGGCAAGGCGCCCGGTGAGACCTCGGTGATGCAGGGCTTCGAGATGCTGCTGTACGGCACGGGCGAGGACCCCCTCTACGACCCCGGGGCCAAGAAGTGGGTCGTCGGCGACAAAGGATTCGAGGACGCCCTCGGCTTCCTCCGCACCGTCTACTCCCAGAAGCTGGGCCCCGACATCTCCGACGCGTTCGACCCCAACGTCGGCACCACCGTCTTCAGCGAATGGCTGCCCGAAGGCAAGCTGGCCATCGCCCTCGACGGCTCCTGGCTCGGCCAGAACTGGCTGAAGACCGGCGGCAAGCCGTGGCCCGAGTGGTCCAGGACGCTCGGCCAGGCCCCGATGCCCACCCAGAAGGGCCAGGCCCCGGGCAAGGTCAGCATGTCCGGCGGCTGGACCTGGTCGATCACCGCCAAGTCCAAGAACCCCGATCTGGCCTGGAAGTTCATCCAGCAGCTCCAGACCAGGAAGAACGCGGTGCGGTGGGACATCGTCGGCGCGCAGATCGCCGTGCGGAAGGATGTGGCGAGGGACCCGGAGTATCTGAGGTCCATGCCCGGTATCACCTTCTTCACCGGCCTGGTCAAGCACACCCACTACCGCCCGGCGCTCCCCGTCTATCCCCAGGTGTCCTCCGCCATCGGCGAGGCGATGGAGGCGGTCACCACGGGCGACGCCTCACCGCGCGGCGCCGCCGAGGGGTACGCCGAGCAGCTGAAGTCCATCGCCGACGGCAACACGGTCAGCAAGGGCTGAGGCCCGATGACCACGATGACGACCGCGACCAAGGTGGCGGCGCCGGTCCGGGGGCGGCGTCGCCACCGCCCCCTGCGCTGGCTCCCGCTCGCCCCCGCGACCGTCCTGCTGCTGCTCTTCCTCGGTGGGCCGATCGGCTACTGCGTCTACATCGCGTTCACCAATATGCAGCTCACCGGCGCGGCCACCACGGACTTCGTCGGCCTCGACAACTTCCGGCGCGCCTTCGGGGACGACGACTTCCGCAACGCGGTCGTCCTCACCCTCGTCTTCACCTTCGTCTCCTCGCTCATCGGCCAGAACACCCTGGGCCTCGGCCTGGCCGCCCTGATGCGGCGCGCGTCCAAGCCGGTGCGCACCCTCACCGGCTCGATCGTCATCGCGGCCTGGGTGCTTCCCGAGATCGTGGCGGGCTTCCTGCTGTACGCCTTCTTCCGCCGCGAGGGCACGCTGAACTCGGTCCTGGACGCGGTGGGCCTGCCGTCGCAGAACTGGCTCTACACCCTGCCGATCCTGGCCGTGTCCTTCGCCAACGTCTGGCGCGGCACGGCCTTCTCGATGCTCGTCTACTCCGCCGCGCTCGCCGAGATCCCCAAGGAGATCACGGAGGCGGCGGAGGTCGACGGCGCGGGCGGTCTTGGCCGCTTCTGGCACATCACCCTGCCGATGATCCGCCGCTCCATCGGCACCAACCTGATGCTGAACACCTTGCAGACGCTGTCGGTGTTCGGCCTCATCTGGGCCATGACCCGCGGCGGCCCCGGCAACCGCAGCCAGACCCTCCCGGTCTTCATGTACGACCAGGCGTTCAACAAGGCCCTCATCGGCTACGGCACGGCGGTGGCCCTGCTGTTGCTGCTGGTGGGCGCGTTGTTCTCGCTGATCTATCTGCGCCTGATGAGGGAGGAGGTCTGACACGGTCCGCGCATGCGCGCGCCTTGTTTTGCCCCAGACCTCTCGCTTCCGGAACTATGACCGCATGGCCTCCATGAAGCAGTTCGACCCCGCGTCCGGGGCCCGCGATTTCCTCGCCGCCGAGTTCGAGAGGCGAGAGGGCGCTTTCGCGACAATCCGCGCCGTCTTCTCCCGCTACGGTTTCCAGCCGCTTCAGACCCCCGCGTTCGAGCGGCTGGACGTGCTCACCGGCAAGTACGGCGACGAGGGTGACAAACTGATCTTCAAGATCCTGCGGCGCGGGGAGCATGAGGCCACGGGAGAGGCGGACCTGGCACTCCGCTATGACCTCACCGTCCCGCTCGCCCGCGCAGCAGCGGCGTACGGCAGTCAACTCCCGTCGCCGTACAAGCGTTACGCCATCGCCCCCGTATGGCGAGCCGACCGGCCTGGCAAGGGGCGCTTCCGCGAATTCGTCCAATGCGACCTGGACATCGTGGGCTCATCCTCGCCACTGTCCGACGCCGAGGTCGTCCTCGCTCTGCACGACGCCCTGGAAGCGCTCGGCGTACCGGAGTTCCGTTTCCTGGTGAACTCCCGCCACGCCCTGTTCGGTCTGCTGGAGGCGTACGGCGTGCCGGACGGCGTTGGTTCGGGTGTGCTGATCACGCTCGACAAGCTCGACAAGCTGTCGCCGGAGGCGGTGGTGAGCGAATTGGTGACCGGCCGTGGACTGTCGCAGGACGTGGCGCAGGGCCTGGTGGATGACCTCACCTCGCCCGACGCGATCGAGCGGATCCGGGGAGAGCTGAAGTCCAGCGAGATGGGGCAGGTGGGCCTGGCGGAGGTGGACCGGCTGCTGGAACTGACCAGGAACGCGATCCCCGCCGAGCGGATCGGGTTCACGCCGAACCTGGTGCGCGGCCTGGACTACTACACCGGGATCATCTTCGAGGTCGTCGCGCCGGGCATGCCCGGGTCGATCGCCTCCGGCGGGCGGTACGACGGTCTGATCTCCCGGCTCGGCGGCAAGGACTCCCCGGCCTGTGGCGGTTCGCTCGGCATTGAGCGCATCCTGCCGCTGCTGGAGCAGGCCGACCAGGACAGCTACTCGCAGATCGATGTGGCCGTTACGGTCATGGGCGAGGACCTGGCAGCGGACAGCTTCCGGCTGGCGGCTGAAATCCGCCGCGCTGGCGTTCGAACAGGTACTTATCTCGGTTCCAGCGGGAAGTTCGCCAAGCAGATGAAGTGGGCCAGTGACCAAGGGGCACACTTCTGCGTGATCTACGGCAAGGCGGAGCGCGACGCCGGTACGGTCACGCTGCGGGATATGGACAGCGGCGAGCAGGTCCAGGTCCCGCTCGATCAGGCTGCTGCGGAGCTTGCGCGGCGGTGCGCACCGTCCAGTTGACGCGGCGGACCCGTTCGCTGCCGACTTGCTCCAAGGAGGAGCGGATGGGGAAGCAAGGCGATCGGATCTTCGCGGTAACAGCTGAGCGGGGTTTCCCGACCCCTGGCTCAGCTTCGGAGACTCACTCTGTGACGAGGCGGCTCTCAGCACGGAGTTAACCCAAGCGATCAGCAAGGCCCGCAAGGAGCCATCGCCCGAGACCCGCACCGAGGTCGCGCGGGTCTTCGAGGCGAAGATGGCGAACCTGCGCCGCTGCGCCGGGATCCTTGACCAGGTGCTGGACGACTACGACGCTTCCGGCATGTGGGCGATCCTCGGTGAGCGGATCGGCAGGCTCGATATCGAGGACGTGCTGGAGACCTGGGGCCGCACCCAGGCGCTGCATCCGTTCCCGGTCGTGCTCAAGAGCCTGGAGTTCAACTGGGGGTACATGAAGGAGCACGGAGTCCGGGCGTTCTACGAGATGACCCGCGGCTACATCTCGCGGCTCCAGGAGAACACCGAGCGGTGGCATAGCGCCTGGCGCAGCGAGGTCGACACCGGAGTGGTGGACCGCATCACGTCCATCGAGTGCGACCTGGCGAGCATCGAGGCTCCGATGCACTGCGATGTCTGCAAGAAGACGATCACGGCTCTGCTGTACCTCGACGCATAGCCAGGGGCATGCCATGCGCCCCTGCCGCCCCCAGCATGGAATGGCAGGGGCGCGTTGCCGCCGGTGCTGAACGAGTGACCTGCCTGCGGGCTGATGAGAGAGGAGGTCTGAATCGGGTCAGCCCGCCGCCGCCTACCACTCGCCCTTCTTGGCCTTGTACAGGTCGATCTCCGGGTTCGCGAAGAGGTGAACGTAGCCGCAGTTCCAGCAGATCAGCCCGAGCGCCGACTCGTTCGCCCAGGCGAGGTTCAAGAGCTCCGCCCCGCTGCTGTTGAGTTTCACCTTGCGGTCCCGGAACAGATCGCCCTTGCAGAACATGCAGGTGATCCACTCGTCCCCGACAGCCGCACGCACGGGCTTGGCCACGTGCCCCACCATGCCTTTCCCTAGGTCACCGAGCAGCGCACCCGTTCGAACGCGCGACCCGGTGCGCCAGCATAGCTGCGCCGCCGGCGCGGGCGGTGAGCGCGGCCCGGAAGACCGCCCAGGCGGCGGGGCTGAAGCGGAGGACGGGGCCGCGGGGGTTCTTGGAGTCGCGTACGGCGACGGTGCGGGGGAGGTTGGTGGCCACCTCCACGCACTCGTGCTCTGGATCGCTGTAGCTCGCCTTGCGGAAGGCGAAAGCTGTCACGGCTCACTCCCCACGGCGCGCCTGCCCGCCGCCCACGGCGGCACTGAACGCCATCCAGGCGGCGGGAGAACAACGAACTATGGGTCCGGCCGGATTCTTGGAGTCACGTATGACGACAGTGTTCGGGACGTTGGTGGCGACCTCGACGCACTCGTAGTCTCCATTGCTGTAACTCGACTTCCGGAACACAAAAGGCGCCATTCTCACATCTCTCCTCGGACGGCGTTGATGAATGATCGGCTCTCCGACTCGGTGAGCGCCGCACTGGCGATTCTCGCGAAAAGCTTGTCACGCTGGGCAGCTTCATCGCCGCCCTCAATCCACAGTTGTCCGAAGGCCGTCTCCGAGTACACCACGTCCATGGCGCCCGGCTCGGTGAACGAGATGATGTTGAACGCACCACTCATGCCGGGGTGCTCCCCCGCGGCAAACGGCAGGACCTGGATCGCCACGTTCGCAAGCTCCGTCGCCTGCTCCAGTCGTTCCAACTGCTGACACATAACCTCCTCGCCGCCGACGAGGTGCCGCAGGGCGCTTTCATGGATCACGGCCCGCAGGGCGAGCCTCGGCTCCTCAGTGAGTCGCCGCTGCCGGGTAATCCTGGCGGCAACGAACTGTTCGCCGTCATCCGGATGACCTTCGGTCGAACCTCCCTTCGCTAGGGCGCGGGCGTACTCGGGGGTTTGGAGCAGTCCAGGGATATAGGAGACCTGCCAGGTCCTGATGCTTGTCGCCACACTTTCCAGAGCGACGTACTCATGCATGGCTCCGACGCCCGGGAAGTCATTCCACCAGCCCTTGGCTTTTCGCCGCTCGCGATCGATCTTCGCCAGCTCAAGGAGACCGCCGACAGCGGCGGGGTCACTCACGCCGTAGAGCTCGCAAAGCGCCCGGATGTCTGGGTCACGCATCGGGACCCAACCGCGCTCCATCTTGGCGACCTTGGTGGTGGAACCGGTGAGCGCTTTGGCGGCGTGGGTCTGCGTCAAGCCCGCCGCCGTGCGGAGCTTGATCAGTTCGCCGCCGAGCCTGCGTCCCAGAACGGTCGAGGTGCTGTTTCCCTGCATCGGCTGACTTGTCGTCACGCGCACAGTCTGGTCGCGCGGGACCTCGGCCGCAAACCGATAGGAGGAAATCCTCCAAGAGGAACTTGTGCGGCATGCGACGACGGCGCTACGGTCCGTGATGAACCACTCGCACAGGGACGTCAGTTGGCGGCTCCACACCGCCCTGCCCACTGGAGGAACGCGATGGCCTGCGCGCCCCAAGATCCCCGGATCACCGACCCCAACGACCCCGTCGTCCACGAGTCCCGCGTCGACTACGTCCCGACGCTGATAAGCGTGACCCGCGCCCGTCAGCACGCCACCCGCCTCCTGGCCGAGTGGGGGCATCCCGCCATCGCCGACGACACCGCGCTCATCGTGTCCGAGCTGGCCACCAACGCGGTGCGCCACGGCCACGTACCCGGGCGGCTGTTCCGCGTCTACCTCACCCTCACCAAGACGCGGTTACGCGTCACCGTCACCGACCCCCTGGGCGAACGCATGCCACGCCCACGTCGCCCCTCCCCCAGCGACAACAACGGCCGTGGCCTGCTCATCGTCCGCGCCCTGGCCGCCCGCTGGGGCGTACGCGAACGCACCGTCGGCAAGGAGGTCTGGGCGGAACTCGACCTCGCCGGGCCATGAATCGGCGGTGGCGCTCAGCGCGGCATCACCCAGTCCGGCACCCAGGTCCCGGCGGCGCCGCGCCCGCCCGCCGCGGCGGCGGCGGCGAGGTGGGCGCGGAGGGTGGCCAGGGCCGGGTGGGGGTTGTCGCGGTGCCAGAGGAGCGAGTGCGGGTAGACGGGCGTCGGGTCGGTCACCGGGATACGGCGCAGGCCGTGGCCGGCGGGCCAGACGGTGGGGGCACCTCCCAGCGGTAGCTGGGGGAGGGTCTGCTCGCCCATGAAGGTGGCCAGGGCCGGGGTGTCGGCGACGGTGTCGAGGAGCGCGTCGGAGCCGAAGTTGGGACCGGTCGCCTCGATGGTGAGGCCGAACGCGGCGACGAGGTCGTCGTAGTAGGCGCCCCACTCGGTACCGGGGACGATGCCGGGCATCCAGATCCGGTGCCCGGCGAGCTGGGCGACGGTCACCGACCGGGCGCCCGCCAGCGCGTGGGCGGGGCCGGTGAGGAGCTGGAGCGGCTCGTCGAGCACCCGGACGGACTCGATGTCCTCGGGAAGGGGCCGGCCGGGCGCGGCGACGGCGCGGAAGGACGCGTCGATCGCACCGGACCGGATGGCGGCGATGGCCGTCTCGACGTCGAACAGCATCACCACGTCGAGGTCGACCTCGGGGTGCGCGCGGTGGAAGCCGCGCATCAGGCCCGACGGCGCGACGCGCGAGGCGATCACATCGACGCGCAGCGGACGGCGGCCGGGGCGCACGGACGCGACCGCGCGCTCGGCGACGCGCAGCAGCTCGCGCGCGTGGGGCAGGAACGCCTGCCCGTCGATGGTGAGCTCGGCGCCGCGCGGGGTGCGGGTGAACAGCCGCACGCCGAGGTCGCGCTCCAGTGCGGCGATGCGTTTGGAGACAGCCTGCTGGGTAACCGCCAGCTCGGCGGCTGCCTCCTGGAACTGCCTCGCGTCGGCGGCGGCGACGAAGGTCCGGACGGTGTCGAGGTCCATGCCGAAACCCTATGGACACAACCGATGGTTGTGGTCGGCGGCCCTGCGGTTGTTTGATCCCCGGGTACGGCGCTCGCTTGGATGCTTCCGATCGCGGATGGGTTGTGCGGACGAGTGGCGGGGGCGTCGGGTATGAGGAGCGGGCACCGGCTGGGGCGGCAGTTCGGGTGGCTGTGGGGGGCGTACGGGACCAGCGCGCTCGGCACATGGCTCGCCTTCGGCGCGTTCCCGCTGATCGCCATCCGGGTGCTGCACGCCGGACCGGCCGAGGTTGCCGCGCTCTCCTCCGTGGGGGCCGCGATGGGCGCGGTCGTGGCGGTACCGCTCGGCCCGTGGGTGGAGTTCCGCCGCAAGCGGCCGGTGCTGATCGCGATGGACCTGGTGCGGTTCGCGGCGCTGCTGACGATCCCCACCGCGTTCGCGTTCGGCGTCCTCACCTTCCTTCAGCTCCTGCTGGTCTCGGTCGTCGTCGCGGCGGCCGACATCACTTTCCGCGCCGCCTCCGGCGCGTACCTCAAGACGCTGCTGCCGGCCGAGGACCTGCTCGTCGCCAACGCCCGGTTCGAGTCCACGACCTGGACGACCACGATGATCGGGCCGCCGCTGGGCGGCGCGGCGATCGGGCTCCTCGGTCCGGTGGCGACGGTGGTGGCCGACGCGGTCAGCTACCTGCTCTCGGCCCTGGGCATCCGCGCGACGGGCGGGCACGAGCCACGGCCCGAGCGCCGGAAGGCCGCGCGCATGCGGGCCCGGGACCTGCTCGACGGCTGGCGGTACATCCTCGCCGACGCGACACTGCGTCCGCTGTTCCTCAACACCGCCCTGTTCAACGGCCTGGTGATGGCCGCCCAGCCGCTGCTCGCCGTCCTGATGCTCGGCCGACTCGGGTTCGCTCCGTGGGAGTACGGCCTCGCCTTCGCCGCGCCCTCGATCGCCGGGCTGCTCGGTTCGCGGCTGGCCCGACCACTCGTCACCCGGTTCGGACAGCACCAGGTGCTGGTCGCGGTCGGGGCGCTGCGCGCGCTCTGGCCCGTCGGCCTGGCCTTCCTGGGGCCGGGCACCGGAGGACTGCTGCTGGTGATGGGCGTCGAGCTCGGGCTCATCTTCTGCTGCGGGGTCTTCAACCCGGTCTGCACCACCTACCGCCTCGAGCGCACCGCGACCGATCGGGTCACCCGCACCCTGTCCGCCTGGGCGGTGACGACCAAGGCCTCGACCGCGCTCCTGACGGCCGTCTGGGGCGTGCTGGGCGGCCTGCTCGGCCCGCGTACGGCCATCGGCCTGGCCGGGGTGCTGCTGCTGGCGACCCCGCTGCTGCTCCCCCGCCGCGCGGCAGCGCATCTCTCCGAGCCGGAGCCGGCACCGAGCCGCACCTGACGGGCCGCCGCGGCCGTACACTCCCCGCCCATGGGGATCACGAATGACGCCGTCACCGGGGACCTCGCACCGGAGGGTGTGCTGCGGGCGTCGATCAATCTGGGCAATCCCGTGCTGGCCCAGGGCCCTTCCAAAGCGCCGACCGGTATCACGGTCGACATCGCGCGGGAGATCGGCGCGCGGCTCGGGGTGCCGGTGGAGTTCGTCTGCTTCGACGCGGCGCGCGAGTCGTACGAGGCGATGGCGACGGGGCGGGCGGACATCTGCTTCCTGGCCGTCGAGCCCGCGCGGGAGGCGGAGGTGGCGTTCACCGCGCCGTACGTCGTCATCGACGGGGTGTACGCCGTACCGCAGGGCTCGCCGTTCAGCACGGCGGACGAGGTGGACCGGGACGGGGTGCGGATCGGGGTGAAGCGGGGGTCCGCGTACGACCTGTTCCTCTCCCGCACCCTCCGGCACGCGAGCGTGGTGCGCGGCGAGGAAGGGGTCGAGGTCTTCCGCGCCGAGGGGCTGGAGGTGGCGGCCGGGATCCGGCAGGCGCTGACGGCGTATGTGGCCGCGCACCCGGATCTGCGGCTGATCGAGGACCGGTTCATGCGGATCCGGCAGGCGCTGGGCACGGCGAAGAGCCGACGGCCGGAGACCGTCCGGTTTCTGCGGGAGCTGATCGAGGAGCTGAAGGGACACGGCTTCGTGGCCGACGCGCTGCGGCGTGCGGGGCAGTCCGCGGAGCTGGTCGCCCCGCCGGGGTAGGGCCCTGCCACGGCGGACGCCCCGCACCGCGCCCGGCGGCGGAGTGAACCAGTGGCGGTCCCGGCCCGCGCCGTGCCGTCGAGCACGCTCCAGGCCGTAGTTTCCCGGCATGACCACACCTCAGCAGCGGATCGGGTCCGGCTTCGGGCCCCGGAGCACCACGGACGACGTCCTGCGCGGGATCGACCTCACCGGCCGGAACGCCCTCGTCACCGGCGGCGCCTCCGGCCTCGGGCTGGAGACGACACGGGCACTCGCGGGCGCGGGGGCGCGGGTCGTGGTGGGGGCGCGCCGGGTGGCGGCGGCGCGGGAGGCGGTCGCGGGGGTCGGCGGGGGCGTGGAGGTCGAGCAGCTGGACCTCGCCGACCTCGACAGTGTCCGCGGCTTCGCGGAGCGGTTCCTCGCCTCCGGCCGCCCGCTGGACATGGTCATCAACAACGCCGGGGTCATGGCGTGCCCGGAGACCCGGGTCGGACCGGGCTGGGAAGCGCAGTTCGCCACCAACCACCTCGGCCACTTCACGCTCGTCAACCGCCTCTGGCCCGCCATCGCCGCCGGGGGTGCGCGCGGTGGCGGAGCGGCGGGCGGCGGGGCGCGGGTCGTCGCGGTGTCGTCCAACGGACACCAGCTCTCCGACATCCGCTGGGACGATCCGCAGTTCGAGCGCGGCTACGACAAGTGGGCCGCGTACGGGCAGGCGAAGACGGCCAACGCGCTGTTCGCCCTCGGGCTCGACGTCCTCGGCCGGGACGCCGGGGTGCGGGCGTTCTCCGTCCACCCCGGCACCATCGCCACCGATCTCGCCCGCCATGTGCCCCGCGAGGAGATGGTCGCCGCGGGCTGGATCGACGAACACGGCAATGTGGCGGGCGCGTTCAAGACGCCCGAGCAGGGCGCGGCGACCCAGGTGTGGGCGGCGACCTCACCGGCGCTGGCGGACCTGGGCGGCGCGTACTGCGAGGACTGCGACATCGCGGAGCCCGCGGGTGAGGGCGAGCTGATCGACGGCGTACGCGACTACGCCACCGACCGGACGGCCGCGGCCCGGCTCTGGCGGCTGTCGGCCGGGCTGACCGGGGTGAACGCTTTCGGGTGAGGCGCTCGGCGTCCGCGGCGCGAGTCGGCGGCGGTGGAAATCACCTGCGCGGCGGGGCGGTCACCGGCCATGATCGTAGGCCGCACGGCCCCGGCCCGGGACCGGTGCCCGACCACCGCGCGAGGAGCCGGCCGATGACCAACGACCCCCGCATCGACCCGCCCCGCTTCGGCGACGAACGCGAGACGCTGCGCGCCTACCTCGACCTGCACCGCGCCACGCTCGCCATGAAGTGTCAGGGGCTCACCGACGAGGAGCTGCGGCAGCGCTCGATGCCGCCCTCGACGCTCTCGCTGCTCGGCCTGGTGCGCCACCTCGCCGAGGTGGAACGCGCCTGGTTCCAGCGCACGTTCGAGGACCACGAGGCGCCGATGGTGTGGTCGGACACCGTCGACTTCCAGGCCGCGTACGACGCGAGCGAGTCGACCAGGGCCGAGGCGTTCGCGGTGTGGGAGGCGGAGGTCGAGAACTCCCGCCGGATAGAACGGGCGGCCGAGTCGCTGGACCTGGCCGGTTACCAGCCCCGGTGGGACGAGGAGGTGTCGCTGCGGATGGTGCTGCTGCACGTCCTGCTGGAGTACGCCCGCCACAACGGCCACGCCGACTTCCTGCGCGAGGGCGTCGACGGGGTCACGGGGGCCTGAGAACCGGGCGGGTCCGGCCCGCGCCCCGGGCGGGTGGCCGCGCCGGTCTTCCGCCCCGCCGGGGCAAGCGGTTTCATGGACGGGACGCTGATCGACTGCGCTCACCGCGCGAGGAGGTCCGAGGTTGTCCGTGCTCTCCCGTCCTCATCCGTCGCCCCGCCCCGTCCGGTCCGCCCCGCCCCCTCGCGCCCTCCGCTGGTCCCTCCGCAGCCGCCGCCGGGTGGCCGCCGACGCCGCGCTGCTGGCCGTCGCGGCCGCCTTCCTCCTCCCGCTGGCCTGGCTGCTGCTCGCCTCGCTCGACAGCGAGGCCACCCTGCGGGTCTCGGCGCCCGGATCGCCCACGCTGGACAACTTCTCGGCGGTGTGGACGGACGAGATCACCTTCACCCCGATGCTCAACAGCCTGCTGCTGTGCGGCGGGGCCACCGTCCTGACGGTGGCGTGCGCGGCGCCGGCCGCGTATCCGCTCTCCCGCTTCCGGTCCCGCCTGGTGCGCCCGTATCTGCTCACGGTGCTGTTCACCACCTGTCTGCCGATCACCGCGATCATGGTCCCGGTCTACGGTCTCTTCGTCCAGGTGGATCTGATCGACACCATGGCGGGCACCGCGCTGTTCCTCGCCGCCTCCCAACTCCCCTTCGCCGTCTGGCTGATGAAGAACTTCATGGACGGCGTGCCGGTGATCCTGGAGGAGGCGGCCTGGACGGACGGCGCGTCCTGGCTCCAGAGCCTGACCCGGGTGATCCTGCCCCTGATGGGGCCGGGCATCACGGTGGTGATGATCTACAGCTTCATCATGATGTGGGGCAACTTCTTCGTCCCCTTCATGCTGCTCCTCTCCCCCGAGCAGCTGCCCGCCTCGGTGTCCATCTTCACCTTCTTCGGCAACTACGGCCAGGTCGTCTACGGCCAGCTCGCCGCCTTCTCGATCCTCTACTCCACCCCGGTGCTCCTGCTGTACGTACTGATCTCCCGTCGGCTGGGCGGCGGCTTCGCGCTGGGCGGCGCGGTCAAGGGGTGAGCCGACCGGGCGCCGGCCCACCGCGTCTCATCCGCCCGGCAACGACGGCGCCGCGCAGCCGTGGTGGCCGGCGGACCGGGTCGCGAACGCCTTGAGGGCGGCGCGTTCGTAGGCCAGGTCCGGGCTGCGGCGGGCGTCGCCGTCGGCGTCGTCGGCGCGGATCAGGTAGAGCGCGGACTCGGCGCCTTCGGGGCAGGTGGCTCCGGCCCAGTAGGCGCTCTTGCCCAGCCGCCCCGCGGCTTTCTCGGCGGGGGTGACGTTCTCGTAGTCGTAGTCCCGGGTGAACTGGGAGCGGGCGTCCTCCGCGTACGGGCCGTAGTACGCCTCCAGCCGGTAGCGCGGGGAGCCGTCCCGGGCGCCGAGGGCGCAGATCTCGCGCGGTGCGCCCTCGCGGGCGGTCTCGCGGGCGGTGGAGACGGCGGAGCGCGAGGCCGTCGGGACCCCGGCGCAGGTGCCCCTGGCGCCGATGAGCGGTTCGTACTCGTCCTCGTTGACCGGCAGATCGACATCCCTGACCGGTGTGCCCAGGCGTGCGCCGCAGTCCCAGTGCTCGTTGGCGGCCTCGGCGGTGGCGGTGGCGGTGCGGACGAAGTCGGGGCGATTGGCGGGGTCGTCGAGGGTGACCTCGCGGCCGAGCGCCGTGTCGACGGTGATCAGCAGGGAGTCGCCGCCCTTGGCGCACGGCAGCAGTACGGCGGTGGTGGCCTCGCCGTCCTCGCCGTCGCCGAGCCGGGCGCTGTCGGTGGCGAACAGGCCGGCCCAGCCGTGGCCGAGCGGGACGGGGAGGGTGTCCCGGGACGGCAGGGCGGCGTACAGCTCGCCGTTACCGTACTCGCTGCTCGGGCGGGGTGAGCCCGCGATGGTCACCGTGAGGCTGCCGCCGCTCTCGGTCTTCACCTCGCAGCGCACGGACAGGGAGTTGCCCCGTTCGCTCCCGCCCCCGCCGTCGAAGGAGCCCTCGGTGTGGTTGGTGACGTCCGTGTCGTCGTCGCCGAGCACCGCGCGGACGTCGCTGACCGGGAGCACCCCGTCGCAGGCCTCGTCCAGCGCCCGTTCCTCGCTGCCCGCGAACCAGACGATCACGCCCGCGAGGGCGGCCAGCGCCGGCGCGACGGCCCCGAGCGTGCGCAGCCGCCGCCGGGTGAGCGGCCGTGGGATCAGTGCCACTGCTCCACCTCTCCGAGCACCTTGGTGTCACGGCAGCCCGCCGACCTCGGCCAGGCGTCGTCGGAACGGAGATAGCGGTCCAGCACCGCGCGGACGACGGTGGAGAACCTGGCGCGGTCCTTGGCGCCGAGGACCGCGGTGTCCCCGTCGTCGAAGCGGACCTCGGGGAGCACGGAGACCCGGTGGTAGGTGGCCCGGCCACCGCACACCGACCGTGCCCACAGGGCGAGTTGGGGGCGTGAGGCGTACGACGAGATGCGGTCCTCGCCCTTGTCGCCGCCGGGGCCGGACTCGCCCTCCGACGGGCCGTCCTTCTTCCCGTCCGCCTCCTGGTCCGCCTTCTGGTCCGCGTTCTCGTCCGCGTTCTCGTCCGCTCCCCACCCGGGCACATTGCCCTCGCGCTCGTACGCGTCGTACGCGGACCGGCCGAGGATCCCCGACCAGCTGGCGGCCTCGACCCCGGTGATCTCCCACTCCTTGGCGGACTCGCCGTCGTTCTCCTCGGCCTCCTCGTCCCAGTCGCCGACGCAGGCGCTCAAGCCGCCGGACTCCTGGAGGTCGCCGAGGCTGGTCCAGCGGCCGGACTTCACGCCGCGCAGCGAAGGGCCGCTGATCCAGCGGCACTTGCGCAGATCGCGGCTGGGCTCGTCGATCCGCTCGGACCGCCACCGGCCCTTCTTGGCGTGTGCCTCGTAGGTGTCCACGACATCGGTCGGCATCGGCAGCGGGGCGCCGCCGCAGTGCTGGGACGCGGTGATGGCGTTGGCGACGTGCACGGCGGTACGGAATCCGGCGAGCGCGGTGGCACGCTCGCGGCCACTCCGGTCCGCCCGGCCACCGCCCTCCGCGCCGCCCTCGGTGGTGACCTCGGCGCGGACGTAGAGATCGGTGGTGGGCCGGGCGCGTCCGGCGAGCCCGCCCCGGCAGTCGGCCACCAGCCAGGCGCCGTGGCGTCCGTACTGGCCGGTGGTGCCGGGTGCCACGAAGGTGCCCTCGCCACCGCTCGGGTCGAGCAGCTCCCGGGTCTTCATCTCCTCGGGCACATCGGAGACCAGGGCCTCGGCATGGACCGTGACCCCCAGTCCGTCACCGAAGGACAGGGAGCAGTCCAGCAGCGACCGGCTGTCCCGGTCCGGGGCCAGCATCGTGCCGTACTGCCGCAGTTCACCCCGGCGTCCGTCGGGCACCAGACGTGCGAGATCGCCGTAGGGCAGAGTCCCGTCGCACGCCTTTCTCAACTGGGCCCGGTTGGCGGCGCGATGACCGCCCTCGGTGCCCCGGGTCGCCAGGACGACGCCCACGACCAGCGCAGTGATGACCGCGATGAGGACCGTGCGGCGCAGCCACCCACGGTCCGGTAAACCCCGCATCCCGCCCGTACTCCTTCATCCCCCTGATCGAGCGATCCCCACGATCAGGTGTCCCCCGTGATCGCGGGGACAGTACCAGAGGGGGCCGGGGGCTGGCGCGTCAGCCAGGGTTCGCCCCGGAGGGCACCCGGTCGAAACGGAACACCTGCCCCGATTCGCCCGCCCGGCACGGGAGTTGGACCACATGGTCCCAGGGTTCGGTGCCGCCGCCGGGCACCGTCAGACAGAAGTCGCTGTGGACCGGCCGCAGCCGGAAACCGGTGACGGGCCGGTCGACGGGCTCCAGCCGGAACGTCTCTCCCGAGCCCCGGGAGTCGCAGAAGTCGTTGACGAGCAAGGCCCCCGGGACCTTTCGCCGAGCGGTGATCCCCGAGCAGCCGGGGCCGTGCTCGGAGTGCCGGGTGGCGATCCGCCAGTATCCGCCGTCCAGCCGCTCGAGGGAGAAGTCGGGGAGAACGTCCGCGCACGGCGCCTGATAGACCCACGCGGTGCGGTCGCCCTCGCGCTCGGAGAAACAGAGCGCGGAATGGACGGCCCGGATCCGGTACCCCCCGGGGGCGGGCGCGGGCAGCGCGGCGCCGGAGGTCGAGGCCGTTCCGGTGCCCGGCTCCTGCCGTGCGCCCTCCTGCCGCTGTTCCGCCTTCTGCCCCGCCGGTGCGCCGTGGTGGCTGCCGCGGGTGGTGACCGCGATGGCCACCACGGTGGCGGTCAGTGCCAGGACGGAGAGCAGTGTCACCGCACGCGAGCGGGGTAAGGACGGCTCCGGCAGGACGGCGTCCTCGTCCTCGTCCTCGTCCACGTCCACGGCCGGGGCCGGGATCGGGGCCGGGGCCGGGACCGGGGCGACGGCGGGCACGGCCCGGCACGTGGCGGCGGCCGCGGCGGAACCGCCGCCGTGGCCGGACACGGCACCGGCCGCCAGGTCCGCACGGACCGACAGCCAGACGGTGAGCCCGGCGGACCCGACCCCACAGGCCCGGACGAACGCGGCCACCTGCTCCTCGCGCGGCAGCGTGGCGCGCCCGAGCATACGGGCGACCGTGCTGCGCGGCAGGACGTCCCCGGCCGCGTCGGCGCGCACCGCCAACTCCCGGGCGGTCAGGTGCGACCAGTCCTTGAGCGCCCGCATCCGGGCGATGAACTCCTCGGGGCTCCGGGCGTGTTGTGGATCCGGAGCGCTGACGACCTCGGCCATCTGTGGTTCTCCCCCGCGGGCGTGTCCCGGCGCTGTCCGGGACAGGTCCGGGGCGTGTCCCGGACACGGGGACAGCCTTGTTCACTCACGTCGATTGTTCAAGGGTGAACTTCGTCAAGGGATGAAAAACGAGCGGCGGCCGTAACCATCCACGGGGGTACGGTCACAGCCGCCGTCACATCGCGCGGGAAATCACGCGGGAAATCACGCGGGAAAGGGCGGACGCGGGTGGATCAGAAGACCGACTCGGCCTCGTCCATGCGGTCCACCGGAACGGTCTTCAGCTCGGTGACGGCGTCGGCGATCGGCGCCATCGTGATGTCCGTGCCGCGCAGCGCGGTCATCATGCCGAAGTCACCGCGGTGCGCGGCCTCGACGGCGTGCCAGCCGAAGCGGGTGGCGAGCACCCGGTCGTACGCGGTGGGGGTGCCGCCGCGCTGCACATGGCCGAGGATCACCGGACGGGCCTCCTTGCCGAGACGCCGCTCCAGCTCGGCCGCCAGGCGGTTGCCGATCCCGGCGAACCGCTCGTGGCCGTACTGGTCGATCTCGCCCTTCTGGTAGTCCATGGAGCCCTCGGCGGGGTGCGCGCCCTCGGCCACACAGATGACCGCGAACTTCTTGCCGCGCGCGAAGCGCTCCTCGACCATCTTCACCAGGGCGTCGACCTCGAAGGGCCGCTCCGGCAGACAGATGCCGTGGGCACCGCCGGCCATCCCGGACTCCAGGGCGATCCAGCCCGCGTGCCGCCCCATGACCTCGACGACCATGACCCGCTGATGCGATTCGGCGGTGGTCTTCAGCCGGTCCATGGCCTCGGTGGCGACGCCGACGGCGGTGTCGAAACCGAAGGTGCGGTCGGTGGAGGAGATGTCGTTGTCGATGGTCTTGGGGACCCCGACGATCGGCAGCCCCGCGTCCGACAGCATCCGGGCGGCGGTGAGGGTGCCCTCGCCGCCGATCGGGATCAGCACGTCTATGCCGTAGTCGCGGGCGTGGTCCCTGGAGGTCTCGCACGCCTCGCGCAGCCGGGCCCGCTCCAGCCGGGAGGAGCCGAGGATGGTGCCCCCGCGGGCGAGGATGCCGCCGACGTCGTCGAGGTCGAGCTTGCGGTGACGGCCGTCGAGGAGGCCCTTGAACCCGTCCTCGAACCCGATCACCTCGTCGCCGTGGCCGACCACCGCGCGGTGGACGACCGACCGGATCACAGCGTTGAGGCCGGGGCAGTCGCCGCCTGCGGTGAGAACTCCGATGCGCATCGTGCTGTGTCTCCTGCTCCCTACGGGTAGATCTGAGCCAGTCCGATTGTTTCATGGGCGCGGTGGTGCTGTATCCCTCGCATCGGCGAGCGCCATAATCACGGCCGCAGGTATTGTCAAGAGGACTGGGCCATACAATGTGGTCAATTTGCGTCCGAAGGACGCAGGCCAGGACAACACCCGAGGAACGCCGAGGAAACGGAGATCACGCGTGACGCGCAGCGTGTACGTGACCGGGATCGAGCGTGGCGACGGACGCCAGGTCGTCGAGCTGGGAGTGATGGAACTCCTGACCCGCCATGTCGACCGCGTCGGGGTCTTCCGGCCCCTGGTGCACGACGACCCCGACCGCCTCTTCGAGCTGCTGCGGGCCCGGTACCGGCTGAGCCAGTCCCCCGCGTCCGTCTTCGGCATGACCTACGAGGCCGCGGCCGCCCTCCAGGCCGAGGCGGGCAGCGACGAGCTGGTCTCCCAGCTGGTCGGCCGGTTCCACGAGGTGGCCCGGGAGTACGAATACGTCCTGGTGCTGGGCAGCGACTACGCGGCCACCAGTCTCCCCGACGAGCTGGGGCTCAACGCACGGCTGGCCAATGAGTTCGGCGCCTCGGTGATCACCGTGGTGGGCGGGCAGAACCAGACCGTGGAGTCCGTCGGCGCCGAGGCGCACAACGCCTACCGGGCCTTTGAGGCACAGGGCTGCGACGTGGTCTCCGTGGTGGTCAACCGGGTCGCCGCCGAGGACCGCGAGGCCATCGCCGAGCGGCTGGGCTCCCGGCTGCCGGTCCCCTGCTACGTGCTGCCCGAGGACGCCGCGCTGTCGGCGCCCACCGTCTCGCAGATCGTCCGCACCCTGGGCGCCGAGGTACTGCTCGGCGATCACTCCGGACTCTCGAGGGACGTACGGGACTTCGTCTTCGGCGGCGCGATGCTGCCCAGCTTCCTGCCCGCGCTCACCGAGGGCTGTCTGGTGGTGACGCCCGGGGACCGCGCCGATCTGATCGTGGGCGCGCTGGCCGCGCACAGCGCGGGTGCCCCGGCCATCGCCGGGGTGCTGCTCACCCTGGACGAGCGGCCGGGCCCGGACATCCTGGCGCTCGCCTCGCGGCTGGCCCCGGGCACCCCGGTGGCGTCGGTGGCGGGCGGGTCCTTCCCGACCGCGGCCGAGCTGTTCGCGGTCGAGGGCAAGCTGACCGCGGGCGTCCCGCGCAAGGCGGAGACCGCGCTCGGCCTCTTCGAGCGGCATGTGGACACCACGGCGCTCACCGAGCGGATCGCGGTGGCCCGCTCCGGCCGGGTCACCCCGATGATGTTCGAGCACGAGCTGATCGAGCGCTCCCGCTCCCAGCGCCGCCGGGTCGTCCTCCCCGAGGGCACCGAGGAGCGGGTGCTGCGGGCGGCCGATGTGCTGCTGCGCCGGGATGTGTGCGACCTCACCCTGCTCGGTGAGGAGGACACGGTCCGCAAGCGCGCCGCCGAACTGGGCATCCAGCTCGCGGACGCCGATGTCGTCGATCCGCAGACCTCCCCGCTGCGCGAGCGCTTCGCCGAACAGTACGCGCGGCTGCGCGCCCACAAGGGCGTCTCCTACGAACTGGCGTACGACGTGGTGGCCGATGTCTCCTACTTCGGCACCCTGATGGTGCAGGAGGGGCTGGCCGACGGGATGGTCTCGGGCGCGGTGCACTCCACAGCCGCCACCATCCGGCCCGCGTTCGAGATCATCAAGACCGCGTCGGGCGCCCACATCGTCTCGTCGGTGTTCTTCATGTGCCTGGCCGACCGGGTGCTGGTGTACGGCGACTGCGCGGTCAACCCGGATCCCAACGCCGAGCAGCTCGCGGACATCGCCATCCAGTCGGCGACCACCGCCGCCCAGTTCGGGGTGGAGCCGAGGATCGCGATGCTGTCGTACTCCACCGGCACCTCCGGCTCCGGCGCCGATGTGGACAAGGTCCGCAAGGCGACCGAGCTGGTGCGCGAGCGCCGCCCGGACCTGCTGGTCGAGGGCCCCATCCAGTACGACGCCGCGGTGGACGCGGCGGTGGCGGCCACCAAGCTGCCCGGCTCCGAGGTGGCGGGCCAGGCCACCGTGCTGATCTTCCCGGACCTGAACACCGGCAACAACACCTACAAGGCCGTCCAGCGCTCGGCGGGCGCCGTCGCGGTCGGCCCGGTGCTCCAGGGTCTGCGCAAGCCGGTGAACGACCTGTCCCGCGGGGCACTCGTCCAGGACATCGTCAACACCGTCTCCATCACCGCCATCCAGGCGCAGCCCCCGACATCCACGACGTCCCCGACACAGAAGGTGCAGTCCGCGTGAACGGCTCCCGCGTCCTCGTCCTCAACTCCGGCTCCTCGTCGGTCAAGTACCAGCTGCTGGACATGACCGACCGCACCCGGCTCGCCTCCGGCATCGTGGAGCGGATCGGCGAGGGCCCGGTCGCCGACCACGCGGCCGCCCTCAAGCAGGTCGCCGACGAGCTGGCCCGGCAGAACCTGGGGCTGGACTCGCCGGAGCTGGCGGCGGTCGGCCACCGGGTGGTGCACGGCGGCACCCGGTTCACCACGCCCGCGCTGATCACCGACGAGGTGGTCGAGGAGATCGAGAAGCTGATCCCGCTGGCCCCGCTGCACAACCCGGCCAATGTCACCGGGATCAAGGTGGCCCGGGAGCTGCGCCCGGACCTGCCGCAGGTCGCGGTGTTCGACACGGCGTTCCACTCGACGATGCCGGAGGCCGCGGCGCGCTACGCCATCGACGTGGACACCGCCGACCGGTTCGGGGTGCGCCGCTACGGCTTCCACGGCACCTCGCACGCGTATGTCTCCCGCGCCACCGCGGCCCTGCTGGACCGGCCCGTCTCCGAGCTCAACACCATCGTGCTGCACCTGGGCAACGGGGCCAGCGCCTCGGCCGTGCGCGGCGGGGAGTGCGTGGACACCTCGATGGGGCTCACCCCGCTGGAGGGCCTGGTGATGGGCACCCGCTCGGGCGATCTGGACGCGGCCGCGATCTTCCATCTGTCCCGGGTGGGCGAGATGTCCATCGACGAGATCGACACCCTGCTGAACAAGCGCAGCGGGCTGCTCGGGCTGTGCGGGGACAACGACATGCGCGAGATCGGCCGCCGGATGGGCGAGGGCGACTCCGAAGCACAGCTCGCCTTCGACATCTACATCCACCGGCTGCGGAAGTATGTGGGCGCGTACACCGCGGTACTCGGGCGGGTGGACGCCATCGCCTTCACCGCCGGTGTGGGAGAGAACTCCGCGGCGGTACGGGAGGCGGCGATGGGCGGGCTCACCGCGTTCGGTGTCGAGGTGGACACGGTGCGGAACGCGCTGCGCGGTTCCGGGGCACGGCTGATCTCCGCCGAGAGCAGCCGGGTCGCGGTGGCCGTGGTGCCCACCGATGAAGAGCTGGAGATCGCCAGCCAGACGTTCGACCTGGTCAGCGACTAGCCGCCGTTTTGTTGTCCGTCCTTCTCCGGCCTGAAATATTCCGCTGCGAAACAAACCGATAGGATCAGCCTCATGCGCCGTTCCAAAATCGTCTGCACCCTGGGCCCCGCCGTCGACTCCTACGACCAGCTGAAGTCACTGATCGAGGCCGGGATGAACGTGGCCCGATTCAATATGAGCCACGGGAGTCACGCGGAGCACGAGGAGCGGTACCACCGCGTCCGCAAGGCGTCCGAGGAGACCGGGCACGCGGTGGGCGTGCTGGCCGACCTCCAGGGCCCCAAGATCCGACTGGAGACCTTCGCCGACGGCCCGGTGGAGCTGGTCCGCGGCGACGAGTTCATCATCACCACCGAGGACGTCCCCGGCGACCGGACCATCTGCGGCACCACCTACAAGGGGCTGCCGGGCGATGTCTCCAAGGGCGACCAGGTCCTGATCAACGACGGCAATGTGGAGCTGCGGGTCACCGCGGTCGAGGGCCCGCGGGTGCGGACCATCGTCATCGAGGGCGGGGTGATCTCCGACCACAAGGGGATCAACCTGCCGGGTGCGGCGGTCAATGTCCCGGCGCTGTCCGAGAAGGACATCGAGGACCTGAAGTTCGCCCTGGGCATGGGGTGCGACATGGTCGCGCTGTCCTTCGTCCGGGACGCGGCCGACGTCCGCGATGTGCACCGGGTGATGGACGAGGCGGGCCGCCGGGTGCCGGTGATCGCCAAGGTCGAGAAGCCGCAGGCGGTCGCCAACATGGCCGATGTTGTCGCGGCCTTCGACGGCGTGATGGTGGCCCGTGGGGACCTGGCGGTGGAATACCCGCTGGAGAAGGTCCCGATGGTGCAGAAGCGGCTGATCGAGCTGTGTCGCCGGAACGCCAAGCCGGTGATCGTGGCGACCCAGATGATGGAGTCGATGATCACCAACTCCCGTCCGACCCGCGCCGAGGCGTCCGATGTCGCCAACGCGATCCTGGACGGTGCGGACGCGGTCATGCTGTCCGCCGAGTCCTCGGTCGGCTCGTATCCGATCGAGACCGTCAAGACGATGTCCCGGATCGTCCAGGCCGCCGAGGAGGAGCTGCTCTCCCGTGGCCTCCAGCCGCTGGTGCCGGGCAAGAAGCCCCGGACGCAGGGCGGTTCGGTGGCCCGCGCGGCCTGCGAGATCGCCGACTTCCTGGGGGCCAAGTCGCTGGTGGGATTCACCAAGTCCGGTGACACCGCCCGGCGGCTCTCCCGCTACCGCGTCCAGCAGCCGATCCTGGCCTTCACCACCGACGCCGCCACCCGCAACCAGCTCACGCTGAGCTGGGGCGTGGAGTCCTTCGTGGTGCCCTACGTCGAGAACACCGACGCGATGGTGGACCTGGTCGACGCCGAGCTGCTGAAGCTGGGCCGCTACTCCGCGGGCGACACCATGATCATCACCGCTGGTTCGCCCCCCGGTGTCCCCGGCACCACCAACATGGTGCGGGTGCACCACCTGGGCGGCGAGAGCCGGTAACCCTCCCCCGCGACAGCGAGCGGCCGGGCTCCTTTCGGAGTCCGGCCGTCGCCGTTCCCCGGCGGACCTCAGCACATGCCGGGTGCGCAGGGTGTGGACGTCGTCCGGGCCGAGCACCCGCCGACGGTCGATCAGCAGCAGCCGCAGCATCTTGACGGCCTCCGGACGCCGCCCGGACTCGCCCAGGTTGACGGCGAGGAACTGACGGCTGCGCAGGGTGTCCGGATGGTCCGCGCCGAGCACCCCCAGCTGCCGGGCGTGGATCTCCCGCAGCGGCCGGGCAGCCTCCGCCGGGGCTCCGGCCCCCGCCGAGGCTGTGCGCCAGCCACTGACGGCTGCGCAGCGTCTCCTCGTGGTCCGCGCCCAACAGGGCCCGCTGCTCCTCCAGCAGTGCCCTCAAGCCCTCGGACGCCCCCTGGTACCGCCCGGCCTCGCACAGCGCCACGGCCGCCTCGAACCGGGCGCGGTCGGCGGCGCGGCCGTGGGCGCGGTTGTTGGCCGAGGGCGAGCAGCGCCGCGTTCCGGCTGCCGCGCTGGAGCGGCTCACCCGCTGTCCCCCGTTTCCCCCGACGCACTCCCGAAGCCACGCACTCCCGAGCGACATGGAGCGCGTCCGTTCGGACACTCAAGGTAATCATAGGCCCCGGTGCGCACGAATACGCCCGTGGGCACCGATGCGCAACGCAGTTGGTGCCCACGGGCGTTCCCTCCCGAAAGAGGGTTTTGCGGCTCCCGAACGGGTCTGTGTGTCGCGGGGTCACTCCCCGGTCTTGTACAGGTGCATCCCCGGTACCGTCAGGTCGCCGCCGAACTGGCCGGCCTGCTTGACGGTGACCTTGGTGAAGAAGACCTCCGGGAGGTTCAGCGGCGGCGGGCTCTTCGGGCTGAAGGTGATCGGGATGATCCCCAGCAGGTTGCCCGACAGCTCCTCGGTGTACATCGTCACCGTGCCGTTGCGGATGGTCGAGGTGGACCCCTCGCGCGCCGCCACATGCGTGGTGGTGCCGGCGGGTCCGATGACCATCTGGTGCAGGTCCTTGATGTCCACGCCCTTGGCGGTGAACTTGAGGACCTTCTTGACCTGCCCGCTGTGTGTCTTGACCTCCACGATGCCCTTGTAGTCCAGGCCGTGCAGGCTCAGCAGGCTGCTCTTGAGGGTCCAGGGGTCGTCGGGCAGCAGGCTGGAGGTCGGTTCGGTCTCGGCGTTCTTGTACGCGTCGGCGTCGAACTCCGGGCAGGGGAAGGACTCCTTGCCGTCCTTGCCACCGGACTCCGAGGCGGACGGAGAGGGCTTCGGTGTGGCCTTCTCGGCCGCGTCCTTGGTGTCCTCGACCGTCTTCCTCGCCTTGTCCGCGGTGTCCTTGGCCCCGTCGCCGACCTTGTCCACCGTGTCCTTGACCGGATCGGCGGGCTTCTCGGACGACGGAGACGGGGCGGGCTCGCTGGACTCCGACGGGCTCGGCGAAGCGCTCGGCTCCGCGGACTCCTCCTTGTCGTCGGGATCGAAGATGTCGTGCAGTTTGTCCCCGACGCCCAGCGGGTCCAGCGGATTCCTGGACTCGGACTCCGAGGGGCTCGGCGAGGCGCTCGGCTCCTTCGACTCCTCGTCGTCCGCGGAGTCCGAGGACGAGCCGGACGGGGACGGCTTGGGCGTGGACGTGTCCTTCGACGGGCTCGGCGTGGGGTCCGGCTTCTGGGCCGGGGTGCCGCCGTCCTCCTTGGAGCCGGAGGTGTCCTCGGACCCCTTGGGGTCCTTGGACTCCGCCGAATCCTTCGAGTCCGCCTTGCCTGCCTTATCTGCCTTATCTGCTTCGTCAGGCTGGGACACACACGGCCCGGCCTTGTATCGGTCCTCGGGCCGGGGGCTCGCCGAAGCGAGCTGGGGGGTCAGCCCCATGCCCATGAGCACCGCGGTGGGCATGGCGGCCAGTGCTATGGCCTTGCCCGCGGGCACCTGAAGGCGAGTGAGCATCGACTTCCTGGGTGCCGCGTGCCGCGGTCCCGTTCTCGCCCGGCGCGCGCTTGCGCCCTCCGGCTGCTCCTGGTCACCCCGCACGGTGCCTCCCATTGGTGGATTCCTGGTCCGGTGCGGTCCCGGCTCCGGCCGGTTCCGGCACGCTGTCACCGTCCTCGTCGTCCTCCGGCGCGGATCCCGGCCCGTTGGCGGGCTGCGCCGAGGGAGTCTCGCCCGGTGCCCAGGCGACGCTCATCCCGCCGCCGAACAGCGCGAGCAGGAATCCCATCAGGAAGCCGCCGATGTTGGACACGGGCAGCGACACCAGGCCGAGCAGGATCGAGGCGACTCCGGCGAACACCCGTACGGCGGGCTGGAACCACATGGTCAGGCCCAGGATCACCAACAGCACACCGATGATCAGCGACGCGGATCCGGCGGTGGTGGACAGGTTGATGGTGAACCCGCCCGCGCTGAGGCTGTTGTACGGGAAATACATGATCGGCAGCCCGGCCAGCAGGGTCAGCAGCCCCGCCCAGAACGGGCGCTGCCAGCGCCATGCCCGGAAGGACCTCCGCAGGCGGCCGATACGGTCACGCGCCCCCGGCGACTCGGCACTCATTGAAAACAGCTCCCTGGGGCTGGCGATCGTTGCGATCGCGGTGTGCTACAGCGGTACTCGTTGCGCGGCGCCTCCGCGCTGCTGGGCGATGCCGGGTGAGGGGCAGCGCCGCGGCCCCCCACCCTCCAGCTCAGCGCGTCAGAAGCACTCGTTCTTGCCCTTGCTGACCTTCATCGAAAGGCCGGAGAGCTTGAACGTGCCCGCGCTGGTCGCCCAGGCGGTCTGCTTCACATCGGTGAGCGTGGCCGAGTCGGCCTCCTGGGCAAAGGAACCAGGAAGGGCCTTGTCGCCCTTCTTGATGCCCGGGCCCTTGGTCGAATCGCCCGCCGCGACACCGATGTTGATCCCGCGGAACGTCGCATCCGCGTCCAGCTGGTCCAGGTCGATGAAGAGGTTCTTCGCCTCGACCTGCTTGCCGCCGTTGCCGGCCTGCAGCTTCAGCGACACATCGCCGAAGACCGGGACCGGGATCACGACGGACTGGCACAGCCCCTTGATCTTGGCGTTCTTGAACGCCGAGACCGCGACCGGGATGTTCTTCCCGCCGTGCTGTGTGTCAAGGGCGCCGTACTGGACGAAGCCCTTACCGTCGAGCCGGTCGGCCGTGACCTTGAACTGCTGGCCGGACACGTTGAACGAAGCCGCGAGCGCACCCTGGGACAGGGCGACGCCGATCGCGGCCGTGGCCGCAACGCTCGGCACCATGACAACGGCGAACCGCTTCCATCTGGTCCCGCCACGAGCCAGAGACTCCATGACTTTCCTCCTTCTCGGACGTACATCTCCGGCCGGGGCCATGGCCCCGGACCTGGGATGGGAGAAGTGCTACGTCCTCGGGAAGGAGAGCGCCCACGTCTCACAGGCGCTTACCGCACCCGCAAAAAACACCGGCGATCACCCCCGAGCGACAACCACTGGCCACGCTTCTCGCGCAACCTCCTGGACAGGCCCTGCCTGTTGGGGCAGAGACCCCCCTGTCCAAGGCCGGCGCCACTGCCGCCGACCTACTCGGTGGGGACCCAACCGCGCCGACGCACCGACCGGATGCCGGGCTGCCGGGGGGATGGACCGAGCTTGGCCGATCGTGGTCCATTCGCGGCCGAGGCACAAGGGGTTCGTTACTAGCGAGTAACGGCCGGATAACCGTCGTGCGGCCTCCTGGTCGCGGCCGGGTACGCAGGGTCGTCGCCAAGTGACCGGAAAGAGAGGGAGATTTACTCCAAGACCGGACAAACCGCGGGGGTGTATTTACTGGCAGTAACAGCGACCGCGATTACCAAGTTTTGGTAAAGAGCGGTCGCTGTCTTGTTTGAGGAGTCCGAGGTCAGAACAGCACGCGCGCCAACGCACTACGCGCAGTGACCACTCGGGGGTCCTCACCGCCGATCACATCGAAGAGACCGAGGAGATGAACCCGCGCCTTCTCCCGGTCCTCACCCACCGTGCGCCGAACCGCCTCCACCAAGCGCCCGAAGGCGTCCTCCACATGACCGCCCACCAGATCGAGATCGGCCGCGGCGATCTGGGCGGAGACATCCGCGGGACTGTCCGCGGCCGTCTTGCGCACCTGCTGTGCGTCCACCCCTTGAACCCGCTCCAGCAACTCCGCCTGCGCCAGACCCAGCTTGGCCTCGCTGTTGGCGGGGTCGTCCGAGAGCACATTGCGGTACGCCTGGACGGCACCGCCCAGATCCCCCGCGTCCAGCGCCTCATGGGCCGCGGCGAGCGCGGCGTCATGCGGCGAAACGGGCGCTTCCGGGACGGCCTGCTCGGCCTCCCCGTCCCCGGCGCCGTCTTCAACAGGTGTACCCACGATGCCGAACTGCTGCTCCGCGGCCTGGATCAGCTGGTCCAGCACCTGGCGGATCTGCGCCTCCGGCGCGGCACCCTGGAAGAGCGGCACCGGCTGGCCCGCGATCACCGCGAAGACCGCGGGGATGCCCTGGACGCCGAACTGCTGGAAGAGCATCTGGTTGGCATCGACATCGATCTTCGCCAGGACGAACCGTCCCGCGTACTCCCCGGCCAGCCGCTCCAGGATCGGACCGAGCTGCTTGCACGGCTCGCACCATTCGGCCCAGAAGTCGATGACGACCGGCACCTCGGAGGAGCGCTGGAGGACGTCCTGCTGAAAACCCGCCTCGTCGACATCGAAGACCAGACGGGCGGGCGCGGCCGCGCCGCCGGTGCGGGCCGCCTCGGCCCGCGCCTTCTCCGCCTTCTGCTTCGCTTCTCCGGCCGCCTTCACCGCGGCGAGGTCGACCACTCCACTCATGGACATGTTCCGTGGCTGCATGGTCCTATCCTCCCCTCTTCACGCGGTGAATGGAAAAGCGCGTCAACCGGCCCCCCGGCCGGCCCGCCGGCTCCCCAACCGGCGCTCATGGTCATCGCTCTTACGCTACGAGCCGTAGCGTAATCGGCCGGGGGCGCCCGCGTCACCCCCGCCCCCCTCTCTCCCGCCGCCGATCTCTGGTGATCTCTCTCACCAGGCCTTCCGCCGCCACCAGTGGGTATGGTCGCGGACATGAGCACGCCCGCACGCCGCACCGGGCGCCCCCGCAGCGCCGAGGCCGACCGCGCGATCCTCGGCGCCACCCGTGCCGCGCTGGTCGAGCTCGGCTGGGGGAAGCTGACGATGGGCGATGTGGCGGCGCGCGCCGGGGTGGCCAAGACCACCCTCTACCGCCGCTGGGCGGGTAAGAACGAACTGGTCGTGGACGCGGTGGCGGCGGTCTTCGACGAACATCTGGAGGCGGCCGACCACGGCAGTCTGCGGGCCGACATCGAGGAGGTGGTGGTGCGGTTCGCCACCCTGCTGGAGCGCCCCGAGACCAAGACGGCGCTGATGGCCGTGGTCTCCGAAGCCACCCATGACGAGGCGCTGGGGGCCCGGGTGCGCTCGGCCATCGTGGACCGGCAGAAGCGGCTGGTGCTGGTGGGCCGGGAGCGGGCCCAGCTGCGCGGTGAACTGCCGCGCGAGGAGGACCCGGCCGCGGCGGCCCGCAACGCGGACCTGATCTTCGACGTGATCGCGGGCTCGGTGGTGCACCGGCTGCTGGTCAGCGCCGAGCCGGTGGACCGGGAGTGGGCCCGGTACTTCGCCACCCTGCTGCTGCACGGACTGGCGGCGGCGAGCTCCGGCGCGGGGACCGCCCCGACGCCGGAACCCGCCCGGGGGCACGATCAGAAGCCGGCCGGCTCCGTGTAGATCCCCCACTCGTCGCGGAGCGCGTCACAGATCTCCCCGAGGGTGGCCTCGGCCCGCACCGCCGCCATCATCGGCTCGATCATGTTGCCGCCGTCCCGGGCGGCGGCCAGCATCGCCTTGAGCCCCGCGGCGACCTTGGTCTCGTCGCGCCCGCCCTTGCGGCCGCCCAGCACCCGCACCTGCTCGCGCTCGACCTCATGGCTGACCCGCAGGATCTCCAGATCGCCGGTGACCGAGCCGTGGTGGCAGTTGACGCCGACGACCCTCTTGTCGCCCTTCTCCAGCGACCGCTGGTACTGGAAGGCGGACTCGGCGATCTCACCGGTGAACCAGCCGTCCTCGATCCCGCGCAGGATGCCCGAGGTGATCGGCCCGATCGGATGCTGTCCGTCCGGCACCGCCCGGCGGCCGCGCTCCTTGATCTGCTCGAAGATCTTCTCGGCGTCGGCCTCGATCCGGTCGGTCAGCGCCTCCACGTACCAGGAACCGCCCAGCGGATCGGCGACATTGAGGATGCCGGTCTCCTCCATCAGCACCTGCTGGGTGCGCAGCGCGATCTCGGCGGCCTGCTGGCTGGGCAGCGCGAGGGTCTCGTCCAGCGCGTTGGTGTGCAGCGAGTTGGTGCCGCCGAGCACCGCGGACAGGGCCTCCACGGCGGTGCGGACCACGTTGTTGTACGGCTGCTGCGCGGTCAGCGAGACCCCGGCGGTCTGGGTGTGGAACCGCAGCCACTGCGCCTTCTCCGACGTCGCCCCGTACACATCGCGCATCCAGCGGGCCCAGATGCGGCGGGCGGCGCGGAACTTGGCGATCTCTTCGAAGAAGTCGATGTGCGCGTCGAAGAAGAAGGAGAGACCGGGGGCGAAGACATTGACATCGAGCCCGCGGGAGAGCCCCAGTTCCACGTAGCCGAAGCCGTCGGCGAGGGTGTACGCCAGCTCCTGCGCGGCCGTGGCCCCGGCCTCGCGGATGTGGTAGCCGGAGACGGAGAGCGGCTTGTAGTCGGGGATGCCGTGGGCGCAGTACTCCATCAGATCGCCGATCAGGCGCAGATGGGGCTCGGGCGGGAAGAGCCACTCCTTCTGGGCGATGTACTCCTTGAAGATGTCGGTCTGGAGCGTGCCGTTGAGCCGCGAGGTGTCCACGCCCTGGCGCTCGGCGGCCACCAGGTACATACAGAAGACCGGTACGGCCGGGCCACTGATCGTCATCGAGGTGGTGACGTCGCCGAGCGGGATGTCCTTGAAGAGGATCTCCATGTCGGCCGCGGAGTCGATGGCGACCCCGCAGTGGCCCACCTCCCCGAGCGAGCGCGGATCGTCGGAGTCGCGGCCCATCAGGGTCGGCATGTCGAAGGCGACCGACAGCCCGCCGCCGCCCGCCTCCAGGATCATCTTGTAGCGCTCATTGGTCTGCTCGGCGTTGCCGAACCCGGCGAACTGGCGGATGGTCCACGCCCGGCCGCGGTAGCCGGTGGGATACAGACCACGGGTGTACGGGAACTCCCCGGGCCAGCCGATCCGCTCGAACCCCTCCACGGTGTCCCCCGGAGCGGGTCCGTAGACCGGCTCGACGGGGTCCCCCGAGAGCGTGCTGAAGTCGGCATCGCGCTTGCGTGCCGCGTCGTACCGAGCCTGCCAGCGACGGCGGCCTGCCTCAATGCCTTCGGCGTCCATGGCTCAAATTTACTAGGACGTCCAAGTAATTCTCAACGGCTGACCGCCCCGGACAGGCCGATCGAGTGGTCTGCCGGACCGTCCTCGCAGGTCAGCGGTCCGGCACAGAAATCTGGGCGAGAGTGGCGCGGAGCGCCGTCAGAGCCCGGGCCTCACGCCCGGGCGGGCTCCGGTTGGGCGTCCTCGACCAGCGGGGCGATCTCACGGACCACCATGCGCTCGACGAAGAAGACCGCGGTCGGCACGGTGCCCGCCAGCAGCACCCACGCGAGCTTGCCGAACGGCCACTTCGCCTTGGAGCCCAGGTCGAAGGCGAAGACCAGGTAGAGGACGTAGAGCCAGCCGTGCGCGAAACCGACGACGGTGACGTAGCCGTCGGCACCGTCCACGTCCAGCAGGTACTTGGCGACCATGCCGATCGTCAGCAGGATCAGCAGCACGCCGGTGACATAGGCCATCACCCGGTAGCGGGTCAGGACGCTCTTCTTCATGGCACTGAGCGTAACCGTGCGTTCCGGGGCGATCTTCGCCGCCCCCGGCCCCGCTACTCCTCGCCCTCGGCCCCGTCCCCGGCCTCGTTCTCGAAGTCGTCCGCCGCGACCCGCAGCGGCCGCAGCATCGCGAAGATCCGGCCGCACTCCTCGGCGTCGTAGACCCCGAGTCCGAAGTCCATCGCCATCAGGTCGCGGGTGGCCGACTCCACCACCTCGCGTCCCCGGTCGGTGATCGAGGCGAGGGTGCCGCGGCCGTCGTTGGGGTTCGGCCGCTTGGCCACCAGACCGGACTTGACCAGGCGGTCCACCGTGTTGGTGACCGAGGTCGGGTGGACCATCAGCCGCTCGCCGATCTTCGACATCGGCAGCTCACCGGCCTTGGAGAAGGTGAGCAGCACCAGCGCCTCGTAGCGGGCGAAGGTCAATCCGTACGGCTTGACGACCGCGTCGACCTGGCCGAGCAGAATCTGCTGGGCCCGCATGATCGAGGTGATCGCGGCCATGGAAGGCACGGACCCCCATCGCTGCTTCCAGAGTTCGTCGGCGCGGGCGATCGGGTCGAACGGCAGGCTGAGCGGCTTCGGCACACCACCGACACTACCGGCCGGTCATATCGTGGTCAGCTCCATCTCACACTTCGGTCCGTTCCGTACCGCGTCCGGCGCGCTCGGCCACGCGGGCGCCACGCCGTACCTCCAGCGCCACCAGCAGCGAGCAGACCGCCCCCAGCCCGCCCGACACCGCGGCGACCGCGGGCACCGGCACGAACTCGGCCACCACCCCGGCGACCGCCATGCCCAGCCCCTGCGCGGTCATCAGCCCGGCCGTCACCACCGTCATCGCCCGGCCCCGCAGCTCCTCGGGTACGGCGGCGAAGAACCACTGGTCCAGGCCCAGGCTGTAGGCGATACCGAAGCCGGTCAGCACCTGGAGGCCCAGGACCCAGCCGAACGAGGGGTGGGCCGCGTACCCGAGGGCGGGCAGCGACGCGGCCACCCCCACCGGCAGCGTCAGCCGGGCCCGCGCCCGCGGCCCGAGCAGCGAGCCCACCAGCACCTCGCTGACGATCGCGCCGACCGGCATACCGCACATCAGCAGCCCCAGCCCGGCCGAGCCGAGACCCAGCCCATCGGAGTACGGCGTCAGCAGAGCTTCCGGCATCACCACGAACATCGGCGGCACCCAGGAGAGCAGCAGCAGCCCGCGGATCCGGCGGACCTGCGCCACCGTCTCGCCTCGTCGTCGGTCTCGGCCCACCTCTCCGTACTGCGCGCAGCCGGGCTCCTCGCCTCCCGCCGCCAGGGCCACCAGGTCCTGTACGAGCGCACCCCGCTGGCCCTGGCCCTGCTGTCCGGCGGTTGAGGGCTGAGGGCAGACCAGGAGGGCGGAAAAGCCGAGGGCGGAACGCGGAACCCCGCCCCGGGAAGAGGGCGCGGCGGGGTCCGGGGCGGAGCCCCGGTGATCCGCCAGGCGGAGAGGTCAGGCGGAGAGGTGGCGCTCCACCGTGTCCACCTTCGAGGTCAGGCCGTCGGTCACACCCGGCCGGATGTCGGCCTTGAGGACCACCGAGACCCGCGGTGCCCGGGCCTCCACCGCCGCGACCGCGCGCTTGACGACGGCCATGACCTCGTCCCATTCACCTTCGACCGAGGTGAACATCGCGTCCGTACGGTTCGGCAGGCCCGATTCGCGGACCACCCGCACCGCGTCCGCGACGTACTCCCCCACGTCCTCGCCGACCCCCAGCGGGGTCACGGAGAAGGCGACGATCATACGTTGACCACGCCCTCGCGGCGGGCACGGGCCGCGATCACGCTCGCCTCGGCCTCCCGCTTCAGCATGCGCTCGGCGAAGAAGCCGCCGGTGGGCAGGACGGCGAGGGCGAAGTAGAGGGCGGCGGTCTGCCACTTCCACCTGGTGCGGTTCCAGGCGTCCGCCCAGAACACCAGGTAGAGGATGAAGAGGGCGGCGTGCACCCAGCCCATCACCGGCACCGCGTCGAAGTCGGTCGTCCTCTTGAGGACCGAGCAGATCAGCAGCAGGAGGAAGGACACGGCCTCGGGCGCGGACACCAGGCGGAGCCGGCGCAGCGCGGTGGCGGTCTTGAAGTCCACGGGAGCACCTTCGCGTGAGGAGAACACGGCAATGGCTTGTGAACCCATGCACAAGCCTCCGCCCATTGTGGCAGCCGCGGCGGCGATCTCCGTTCGCGGGGCCCCGATCGCCCCGGTTGTTCCCTGTCCGTCGGCGTGGGGGACCGATAACGTCGGCTCGTGGCTCAGTTTCGGCTCCAGGGAAGCAAGGTGCTCGCCGTCGACATGACCGGCGACGGCGTCAAGGCCAAGAACGGCGCGATGGTCGCGTACGAGGGGGAGATGACCTTCAAGAAGAAGTCGGGCGGCGGGGAGGGGCTGCGCGGGATGGTGACCCGCCGGCTCACCGGTGAGCAGATGGCGGTCATGGAGGTGAAGGGGCACGGCACGTGCTACTTCGCCGACCGGGCGAGCGAGATCAACCTGGTCTCGCTGCACGGCGAGAAGCTGTATGTCGAGGCGGAGAATCTGCTGTGCACGGACGCCGCGCTGCGCACCGGGACGACCTTCACCGGGCTGCGCGGCTCGGCGCAGGGCAACGGGCTGTTCACCACGACCGTCGAGGGCACCGGCCAGGCGGCGATCCTCTCGGACGGGACGGCGGTCGTGCTGCGGGTCACCCCGCAGACACCGCTGCAGGTCGACCCGGGCGCGTACATAGCCCACACCGGCAGCCTCCAGCAGCACTTCCAGTCGGGGGTGAACTTCCGCGCGCTGATAGGCGAGAGCGGGGGCGAGTCGTTCCAGATCCGCTTCGAGGGCGACGGTCTGGTCTATGTGCAGCCGAGCGAGCGCAACACCATCGGGGGTGAGATCTGATGCCGTTCACCATGCTCACCTCGCGGATGGTGCAGGCCGAGGTGGCGCCCGGCCGGACGCTGTTCAGCCAGCGCGGCGCGATGCTCGCCTACCGCGGGGACGTGCGGTTCACGCCCAGCATCACCGGCGGCCAGGGCGGGGTGATGGGCATGATCGGCCGCCGGATCGCGGGCGAGGCCACTCCGCTGATGACGGTCGAGGGCCAGGGCACCGTGATGTTCGGCCACGGCGGACACCACGTGGAGGTGATCGACCTGGCCGGGGACACCCTCCATGTGGAGTCGGACCGGCTGCTGGCCTTCGACGGCTCGCTGCGCCAGGGCACGATGTTCATGGGCTCCCAGGGCGGGGTGATGGGGATGGTGCGCGGCCAGGTCACCGGGCAGGGGTTGTTCACCACGACCCTGGAGGGCCAGGGCTCCGCGGCGGTCATGGCACACGGCGGGGTGATCCAGTTGCCGATCGGCCCCGGACGGCCGGTCCATGTCGATCCGCAGGCGTATGTCGCCCACCGGGGTGATGTCCGCAATAAGCTCTCGACGGCCATCGGCTGGCGCGACATGGTGGGCCGCGGCTCGGGCGAGGCGTTCCAGCTCGAGCTGTCCGGCAGCGGCACGGTCTATGTCCAGGCATCGGAGGAGAAGCTGTGAACGGCCCCGTCATCCATGACGCGCACACCCTCCCGGTCGACGACAACATCAATCCGTACGCCTTCAGCGTGGACCTCGACGGCCAGTGGTTCCTGCAGAAGGGGAAGATGGTCGCCTACTACGGGAAGATCGACTTCCAGGGCATCGGACTCGGCCGTCTCGACCGGCTGATCGCGGGCAGTTTCCACTCCCCGCTGCACGCCGCGGACTGGGTGGTGGCCGAGGGCCGGGGCAAGATGGTGCTCGCGGACCGCGCGTTCGACGTCAACTCCTATGACCTGGACAACGGGAACCTCACCATCCGCTCCGGCAATCTGCTCGCCTTCCAGCCCTCGCTGGCACTGAAGCAGTCGATCGTGCCGGGCTTCCTGACCCTCATCGGCACGGGGAAGTTCGTGGCCGCCTCCAACGGTCCCGTGGTCTTCATGGAGCCGCCGCTGCGGGTGGATCCGGAGGCCCTGGTGGGCTGGGCCGACTGCCCCTCCCCCTGCCACCATTACGACCACGCCTATCTGCGGGGGATCGTGGGCGGCATCCGGGCGCACACCGGCCTCGGGGGAACTTCCGGCGAGGAGCACCAGTTCGAGTTCGTGGGGGCCGGGACGGTACTGCTCCAGTCCACGGAGCGGATGCTGGACGGCATAGCCGTCGGACAGACGGGGGGTACCGGTTCGTGAGCACAAGCGTGCGGAGTGTAACGTCGAACAGGTGACCTCTAGCCCGATACATCCATTGGTTCGGAATTCAACTTCTATAGGTAGAATACATCCCATGGAGACCGAGAACGTCACGCGCTGGCTCAGCGACGACGAGCAGCGCGCCTGGCGCACCCATCTGGACGTCAGCCGGCTGCTGACCTACCAGCTCGAACGAGACCTCCAGCCGTTCGGCCTGACCATGAACGACTACGAGATCCTGGTCAACCTCTCGGAGTCGGAGGACCACCGGATGCGGATGAGCGACCTGGCGTCCGCGACCCTCCAGTCCAAGAGCCGTCTCTCCCACCAGATCACCCGGATGGAGAACGCCGGTCTGGTCCGCCGGGAGAACTGCGAGTCGGACCGCCGCGGGCTGTACGCGGTCCTGACCGAGCACGGCTGGGACACCATGCGCAAGGTCGCGCCCCACCACGTCGACTCCGTACGCAAGCACTTCATCGACCTGCTCGGCGCGGACGAACTCGACGCGCTGTACGGGTCGCTGGTACCCGTCGCCGAGCATCTGCGCGCCCAGCGCGGCCGGGTGTAGGGAGTCATCACCCGGGACCGGGCCGCTCGCCCAGCGGGAGGTCCAGTTCGAACAGGGCGCCACCGCCGGGCCCCTCACGCACGGTCAGTGTGCCGCCGTGGCGCTCCGCCACATCCCGCGCGATGGCGAGGCCGAGCCCGGCCCCGCCATCGTCGCGGCTGCGGGCGTCGTCCAGCCGTACGAACCGCTCGAAGATCCGCTCCCGTTCGCTCCCGGGCACCCCGGCGCCGTCGTCGGCGACCCCCAGCACGGCCCGGCCGCCCTCGGCGCGCACCGACACCCGCACCTCGCCCCGCGCGTGCCGCTGGGCGTTGTCGACCAGGTTCCCCAGCACCCGCGAGAGCTGCCCGCGCGAACCGGTCACCTCCGCCGCGGCCAGTTCGGTGACCACCGGCACCCGGTCCCCCGTCCGCTGCGACAGCTCCTCGCGCACCATCCCGTCCAGCGCGACCCGCGCGGTGCGGTCGGGCCGCTCCCCGGCGTCCAGCCGGGCCAGCAGCAGCAGATCGGCGGCCAGCCGCTGGAGCCGCACCACGTCCTCCACGGCACCGTCCACATCCAGCAGTTCGGGATGGGCGGCGCCCACCTCCAGCTGGGTACGGAGCGAGGCCACCGGGGAGCGCAGCTCATGGGAGGCGTCCGCCACGAACGCCCGCTGCCGCTCGACCGACGCCTCCAGCGCCGCGAGCGTCTCGTTGGTCGTCCGGGCCAGCGCCGCCACCTCGTCGTACGAGGGGGGCTCCGGCACCCGCCGGGACAGATCGGTGCTGGCGGTGATGGCGGCCATCTCCCGGCGGATCCCTTCCACCGGCCGCAGTGCCCGCCGGGTCACCAGCCAGGTCACCCCGGCCACGACCACCAGCAGCAGCGGCAGTCCGATCAGCATCGCCTGCCGCACGGTGCCCACCGCGCCCTGCTCGGTTGCCAGCGGGGCGCCCGCGTAGACGGTGACGTCGTCGCCGTGCGCGTCGGTGGCCTCGACAGCGGCCCAGCGGTACTCCGCGGTCGTGCCGTCGATCCGGGCCGAGCCGTTGGTGTACTCCGGGGCCGAGGAGACCTCTCCGGTGCCGCCGTCGTCAGCGGTGTCGTCATCGGCGTCGGCGTCATCATCGGAGGGCGCCGCCACCGGCCGCACCGAGGGGCTGCCGGTGCCCGTCACGGCCTGGAGGTCGTCGCTGACCGCCCGGACCCGGTGGTCCTCGTCCACGATCTGCACCGGGGTGTCGTCACCGAGGTCCAGCTCCCGGTACGCCACCCCACCGGCGACCTTCGACGCGACCGCCCGGGCGGCGGCCCCGGCATCGACCTCGGCCCGGTCCGCCAGATTGCCCCGCAGCACCGCCAGCACCGCGAACCCCGCGGCCACCAGCGCCACCGCCACCACCACGGTCGCGCCCAACGCCGCCCGGGCCCGTACGGAACCGAAGACCTTACCCACGGAGGCGGTACCCCGCTCCCCGCACCGTTTCGATCAGCCCCGCACCCAGTTTGCGGCGCAGGGCGCTGATGTACACCTCGACGATGTTGGGGTCGCCGTCGTAGGCGAAGTCCCAGACGTGCTCCAGGATCTCGGCCTTGGAGACGACGTCCCCCGGCCGCAGCGCCAGATGCTCCAGCACGGAGAACTCCTTGGCGGTGAGCGCGATCTGGGCGCCGTCCCGCTCCACCCGCCGGGCGCCCCGGTCCACCGACAGCTCGCCCACCCGCACCACCGGCGAGGCGGCGGACCCACGGCGGCGCAGCAGCGCGCGCACCCGCGCCAGCAGCACCACATACGAGAACGGCTTGGTCAGATAGTCGTCGGCGCCGGTGTCGAGCCCCTCGGCCTCGTCGTACTCGCCGTCCTTGGCGGTGAGCATCAGGATCGGCACATCGCTGCCGGCCGCCCGGAGCGCCCCGCACACGTGGTACCCGTTCATCCCCGGCAGCATGATGTCGAGGACGATCAGGTCGTACGCACCCTCCTGCGCGCGGTACAGCCCCTCGCGCCCGTCGTGCGCCACATCCACGGCGAAGCCCTCGGCGCGCAGCCCCTTGGCCAGCGACACGGCGAGCCGCCGTTCGTCCTCAACGATCAGCAAACGCATGGGACCAGCCTCCCAAAGCGAACCTGAAGATCTCTTCAGGTGGCTTCAGCTCAGCTTCAGCATCGCTCCGTGAAGGTGGTTGACGTCCGAACACCACACGGGGAGGAACCCCTCATGAAGCGCAACATCGTCATCGCCACCGTCGCCGCGGCCGCTCTGATCGGCGGCGGTACGGCCGTCGCCCTGGCGGACAGCGGGACGGGCAGCGCGCGGTCGTCGTACGGCGGTGCGGCCGGTGCGGCCGGTGCGGCTCAGGCTTCCGGGAAGGTGGCGGCCCACCCGTCCGAGTCCGACGACAAGGACGACGCCGACAACGACGCCAAGGCCGCCGCGAAGGCCCGGGTGACGCTCTCCGACGCGGCGGGCTCGGCCCTGAAGGCCGTGCCGGGCACGCTGTCCTCCATCGACCTGGACGACGACGCCCGCACCGCCGCCTGGGACGCGGAGATCCTGGGCAAGGACGGCACGTGGCACGAGGTGACCGTGGACGCCTCCAGCGGCAAGGTGCTGGACCAGCACGTGGACCGCGGGGAGGACGACGACGCGCGTGAGCGTGCCGCGCTGAGGAAGGCCGAGGTGAGCGCGGTCCAGGCGGCCCGGAAGGCCGCGGCGGGCGGTGGCACGGCGACCTCCGTCGACATCGACGACGACCACGCGGCGGTGTGGGAGGTCGAGGTCGTGAAGAACCACAAGGAGCGCGAGCTGACCGTCGACGCGCAGACCGGCAAGGTCGCCCAGGCACCGTCCGACGACGACCGCGCCGAGGCCGGCGACCGCGACGACGACTGAGCGCCGCGCGTCCGGTCCGGCCACCGCACCCCGGCCACGGGACACCGGACACCGATCACCGTGAGCCGGTGCCCGCCGGGGTGAGCGGAGGTGAGCCGGTCACGCCGGAGTGACCACCGCGCGAGGGCGGGCCCCGCACACCCGGGCCCGCCCTCAGCGCACGTCCGCGCCCGCGCTGCCTACGCCCCCTCCGTGACTCCCGCCACCAGTTCGTCGGCCGCCGTGTACGGGTCCAGCTCACCGGCCACGACCCGTTCCGCCAGCGCGCCGAGGCGCCGGTCACCGTGCAGATCGCCGATGCGGGCGCGCAGCGCGGTCACCGCGATCGTCTCGACCTCACCGGCCGCCCGCCGCATCCGGCGCTCGGCCAGCACACCGTGCTCCTCCATCCACGCGCGGTGCTTCTCCAGCGCCTCGACGACCTCGTCGATGCCCTCGCCGCGCGCCGCCACCGTCTTCACGATCGGCGGCCGCCAGTCTCCCGGCGCCCGTGCCTCGCCCAGGCCCAGCATGTGGTTGAGCTCGCGGGCGGTGGCGTCGGCGCCCTCCCGGTCGGCCTTGTTGACCACGTACAGATCCCCGATCTCCAGGATCCCGGCCTTGGCGGCCTGGATCCCGTCGCCCATCCCCGGCGCCAGCAGCACCACACTGGTGTCGGCCTGGGCGGCGATCTCCACCTCGGACTGGCCGACGCCCACCGTCTCGACCAGCACCACATCGCAGCCGGCCGCGTCGAGCACCCGGATGGCCTGCGGTGCGGCCCAGGCGAGCCCGCCGAGATGACCGCGGGTGGCCATGGAGCGGATGTAGACCCCGGGGTCCGAGGCGTGCTCGGACATCCGGACCCGGTCGCCGAGCAGCGCCCCGCCGGAGAACGGCGAGGAGGGGTCCACCGCGAGGACCCCCACCCGTTTGCCGATCCGGCGGTAGGCGGAGACGAGCGCGGAGGTCGAGGTGGACTTGCCGACCCCCGGGGAGCCGGTCAGCCCCACCACGTACGCACCCCCGGCCAGCGGAGCCAGCGCCGCCATCACCTCGCGCAACTGCGGCGAATCGCCCTCGATCAGCGAGATCAGCCGGGCGACCGCGCGCGGCCGCCCCTGCCGGGCCTGCTCCACCAGGGTGGGCACATCACTCATGGGTGCCGCGCTCCTCCACGCTCGTACCGCCGTACCGCCCTACCGGGTATCGGCACGGATCAGAACCACTCACCGGCGGCCGCCGGGATCACGCCTTCTTTCCGGGCACCCGGATGATCAGCGCGTCTCCCTGGCCGCCACCGCCGCACAGCGCCGCCGCACCGGTACCGCCGCCGCGCCGGCGCAGCTCCAGCGCCAGGTGCAGCACGATGCGGGCGCCGGACATCCCGATCGGATGTCCGAGGGCGATGGCGCCGCCGTTCACGTTCACCTTTTCGGAGGAAACCCCCAGATCCTTCATTGACTGCACCGCGACCGCGGCGAACGCCTCGTTGATCTCGATCAGATCCAGGTCGTCGGTGGTCAGCCCCTCCTTGCCCAGGGCGTGCGCGATGGCGTTGGACGGCTGCGACTGGAGGGAGTTGTCGGGTCCGGCCACATTGCCGTGGGCGCCGATCTCGGCGATCCACTCCAGGCCCAGCTCCTCGGCCCTGGCCTTGCTCATCACCACGACCGCGGCGGCACCGTCGGAGATCTGCGAGGAGCTTCCGGCGGTGATGGTGCCGTCCTTGGCGAAGGCGGGGCGCAGCTTGCCCAGGGACTCGGCGGTGGTCTCCCCGCGGATGCCCTCGTCCTTGGCGAAGACGACCGGCTCGCCCTTGCGCTGCGGGATCTCCACGGGGGTGATCTCGGCGTCGAACAGGCCGTTCTTCTGGGCGGCGGCGGCCCGCTGGTGGGAGCGGGCGGCGATCTCGTCCTGCTCGGGACGGAGGATGCCCAGCCGGGTGTTGTGCTTCTCGGTGGACGCGCCCATGGCGATGTTCTCGAAGGCGTCGGTGAGCCCGTCGTGCGCCATCGCGTCGAGCATCTCGATGGCGCCGTACTTGTAACCCTCCCGCGACTTGGGCAGCAGATGGGGGGCGTTGGTCATGGACTCCTGGCCGCCCGCGACCACCACGTCGAACTCACCCGCGCGGATGAGCTGGTCGGCCAGGGCGATGGCGTCGAGGCCGGAGAGACAGACCTTGTTGATGGTGAGGGCGGGCACGTTCATCGGAATACCGGCCTTCACGGCCGCCTGCCGGGCCGGGATCTGGCCGGCGCCCGCCTGGAGCACCTGCCCCATGATCACGTACTGCACCTGGTCCCCGCCGACCCCGGCCCGGTCCATCGCGGCCTTGATCGCGATGCCTCCCAGGTCGGCGCCGGAGAACGTGCGCAGGCTGCCCAGCAGCCGCCCCATGGGGGTGCGGGCACCCGCCACGATCACGGAGGTGGTCTTGGCGTTACCGGTCGATGGTGCAGTCATGTGGTGCGCCCCTTCACGAGAAGAAGGAAGTTAACGAGGGTTATCGTCAATGTACTGACCGGTACCCGCGCGGTCACCGGCCCATCAGTGTGATCGCGCGCACGTTGCGTAACCACCGGAGAGGGCGGTGCACTGGTCCCATGCTGACGAGAATCGACCACATCGGGATCGCCTGTTTCGACCTCGACAAAACCGTCGAGTTCTACCGTGCCACGTACGGCTTCGAGGTGTTCCACTCCGAGGTCAACGAGGAGCAGGGCGTACGCGAGGCCATGCTCAAGATCAACGAGACCTCGGACGGCGGGGCCTCGTACCTCCAGCTGCTGGAGCCGACCAGGGAGGACTCGGCGGTCGGCAAGTGGCTGGCCAAGAACGGCGAGGGGGTCCACCACATCGCGTTCGGCACCGCCGACGTCGACACCGACTCCGAGGACATCCGCGGCAAGGGCGTCCGGGTCCTCTACGAGGAGCCCCGCCGTGGCTCGATGAACTCCCGGATCACCTTCCTGCACCCGAAGGACTGCCACGGGGTGCTGACCGAACTCGTCACCGCGGCGCCCCCCTCCGAAGCGGACCACTGAAGCGGACCACTGACCTACCCCTTCCCCGGCCGGTAGAGTGCAGGCTCGGCCGGGGTACGGGAATCGGAAGGGATCGGGGTCCGGCCCGGACTTCGCCGATGATCTGACACCATTTCTTCGGAAGGGCCAGCTCCGCACCGTCCGGCACACCTGTCGCCGGGCCGGGACCACGAGGAACCGCGAGGGACCGCGAGGGACGGAGCCGGCCGCCAATGCGACCAGGGGACGGATGGGACCGCGCAGTGCGGGGCTACGACCGCTACGAGCCTGACGATCAGCTCTCGAAGTTCGAGGCCGAGATGGAGCGGCTGAAGACCGAGCGGGAGAAGGCCGTCCAGCACGCCGACGACCTCGGCTACCAAGTCGAGGTGCTGCGCGCCAAGCTGCACGAGGCGCGCCGCACTCTGGCGTCCCGTCCTGCCTACGACAGCGCCAACTTCGGCTACCAGGCAGAACAGTTGCTGCGCAATGCGCAGATCCAGGCCGACCAGCTGCGCGCGGACGCCGAGCGCGAGCTGCGCGAGACCCGCGCCCAGACCCAGCGGCTGCTCCAGGAGCAGGCCGAGCGGCAGGCCCGGCTCGAAGCCGAGCTGCACGCCGAGGCGGTGACCCGCCGCCAGCGGCTGGACCAGGAGCTCGCCGAGCGCCGCGCCACCGTCGAGTCGCATGTCAACGAGAACGTCGCCTGGGCCGAGCAGCTGCGCGCCCGGAGCGAGGACCAGGCCCGCCGGCTGCTGGACGAGTCCCGGGCCGAGGCCGAGCAGGCCCTGTCGGCCGCCCGCGCCGAGGCCCAGCGGCTGGTCGAGCAGGCCCGGCAGCGGCTCGGCTCGGAGGCGGAGTCCGCCCGTTCCGAGGCCGAGTCGATTCTGCGCCGGGCCCGCGCGGACGCCGAGCGGCTGCTCAACGCGGCCGGGGCACAGGCCCAGGAGGCCACCGACCACGCCGAGCAGCTGCGGGTCGGTGCCGCCACCGAGTCGGACGAGGCCCGCCGCCAGGCCGTCGAGCAGACCCGCGCCGCCGAGCAGCGGATGCAGGAGGCGGAGACGGCGCTGCGCGAGGCGCGCGCCGAGGCCGAGAAGGTTCTGAACGAGGCCAAGGAGGCGGCGGCCAAGCGGCTTTCGGCCGCCGAGTCGGACAACGAGCAGCGCACCCGTACGGCCAGGGCGGAGGTCGCCCGGCTGGTCGGCGAGGCCACCAAGGAGGCCGAGGCACTGCGGGCGGAGGCCGAGCAGCTGCGGGACGACGCCCGCGCCGAAGCCGAACGGATGATCTCGGAGGCCGGGGAAGACGCCCGGGCCCGGGCCGCCGAGGACTCCGCGGCGCAGCTGGCCAAGGCGGCCCGTAGCGCCGAGGAGGTGCTGACCCGCGCTTCGGAGAAGGCGCAGGCCACCACCAAGGCGGCCGCCGAGGAGGCGGAGCGGGTCCGGCGGGAGGCCGAGGCCGAGGCGGACCGGCTGCGCTCGGAGGCGCATGACACCGTCGAGCAGCTCAAGGGCGCGGCGAAGGACGACACCAAGGAGTACCGCGCCAAGACCGTCGAGCTCCAGGAGGACGCGCGGCGGCTGCGCGGCGAGGCCGAGCAGCTGCGGTCCGAGGCGGTGGCCGAGGGTGAGCGGATCCGCGCCGAGGCGCGCCGTGAGGCGGTCCAGCAGATCGAGGAGGCGGCCAGCACCGCCGAGGACCTGCTGACCAAGGCCAAGCAGGACGCGGAGGAGACGCGTTCGGGCGCGACCAGCGAGAGCGAGCGGGTCCGCACCGAGGCGATCGAGCGGGCGAACGCGCTGCGCCGCCAGGCCGACGAGCTGCTGAAGCGGGCCCGCGGCGAGGCCGAGGAGCTGGTGACCTCGGCCGAGGAGCGGGCCGAGGAGATCCGGTCGGAGGCCACCCGCACGGCCGAGGAGCTGCGCGAGGACGCCGAGCGCTCGGCCGAGGAGCGCCGGACCGCCGCCGAGGCCGAGCTGACCCGGCTGCACCAGGAGGCCGAGCAGCGGCTCGGCTCCGCCGACGAGGCCCTGAGCGACGCGCACACCGAGGCCGAGCGGCTGCGCCGGGAGACCGCCGAGGAGATCGAGCGGCAGCGCGGCGAGTCCGTCGAGCGGCTGAACGCGCTGCGCCAGCAGGCCGAGGAGGAGGCCGACCGGCTGCGCGAGGAGGCCGCGGCGGACGCGTCGAACGCGCGCGCCGAGGGCGAGTCGGTGGCGGTGCGGCTGCGCGGCGAGGCCGCCGCGGAGGCCGAGCGGCTGCGCGGTGAGGCCCAGGAGACGGCCGACCGGGTGCGGGCGGAGGCCGCCGCCGCCGCCGAGCGGATCGGCGCCGAGGCCGCCGAGGCCCTGTCCGCCGCCCAGGAGGAGGCGGCCCGCCGCCGCCGCGAGGCCGAGGAGCTGCTGACCGACGCCCGTGAGGAGGCCCAGCGGGAGCGGACCCGGGCTCATGAGCAGAGCGAGGAGCTGCTGACCGCTGCCCGTAACCGGGTGTCCGAGGCGCAGACCGAGGCGCAGCGGCTGGTCGAGGAGGCGGAGCAGCGCTCGTCGGACATGGTGGCCGCCGCCGAGCAGACCGCGCAGCAGGTGCGGGATTCGGTCGCCGGGCTGCACGAGCAGGCCGAGGCCGAGATCACCGGGCTGCGTACGGCCGCCGAGCACGCGGCGGACCGCGTCCGCACCGAGGCGCAGGAGGAGGCCGACCGGGTCCGCGCGGACGCCTACGCGGAGCGGGAGCGCGCCTCGCAGGACGCCACCCGGCTGCGGCAAGAGGCGCAGGAGGAGACCGAGGCCGCCAAGTCGCTCGCGGAGCGTACGGTTTCGGAGGCGATCGCCGAGTCGGAGCGGATGGTCGGCGAGGCCCGCGAGGAAGCGGCGCGGCGGCGTACGGAGGCGGCCGAGCAGGCCGACCGGCTGCTCACCGAGGCCACCCACGAGTCCGAGCGGCTGCGAACCGAGGCCAATGAGACGCTCGACGAGGCGCGCCGTTCGGCCAACAAGGCCCGCGCGGAGGCCGCGGAGCAGGCCGACACCCTGGTGAACGGCGCCACCGACGAGGCGCAGCGGCTGGTGGCCGAGGCCACGGCGCGGTCGCAGGCGATGCGCACCGAGGCGGCGGACGCGCGGGCCACGGCGGAGCAGGACGCGGCGCGCACCCGGGCCCAGGCCCGCGGGGACGCCAACACCATCCGTTCGGAGGCCGCCGTGCAGGCCGACCGGCTGGTCGGCGAGGCAGGGAGCGAGGCGGAGCGGCTGCTCGCGGAGGCCACCGCGGAGTCCGAGCGGCTGCGCACCGAGGCGGCGGAGACCCTCGCCTCGGCCCGGCAGCATGCCGAGCGCACCCGGGCGGAGGCGGAGCGGATCGCGGCCGAAGCGGCGGCGGAGGCCGAGCGGATCCGCACCGAGGCGCAGGCCGAGTCGGACCGGCTGGTCGACCGGGCGCGCGAGGACGCCAACAAGCGCCGCTCGGACGCGGCGGAGCAGGCGGACCGGCTGGTCACCGAGTCCAGCGCGGAGGCCGAGCGGCTCACCGCGGAGGCGCAGGAGGCCGCGCTGCGGGCGGCGACCGCGGCCGAGGAGCAGGCGGACACCATGGTGGGCGCGGCCCGCAAGGAGGCCGACCGGCTGGTCGCCGAGGCCACCGAGGAGGCCAACGGGCTGGTGGAGAAGGCCCGTACGGACGCGGACGTCATGCTGGGTGAGGCCCGGGGCGACGCGACCGCCATCCGGGAGCGCGCCGAGGAGCTGCGGGCACGGACCGAGGCCGAGGTGGAGGAGCTGCACGAGCGGGCCCGCCGGGAGTCCGCGGAGCAGATGAAGGCCACCGGCGAGCGGGTGGACAAACTGGTCGCTGCGGCCACCGCGCAGCTGATGAAGGCCGAGGAGAAGGCCAAGTCGCTGGTGTCGGAGGCCAACAGCGAGGCCAGCCGGGTGCGGATCGCGGCGGTGAAGAAGGCCGAGGGTCTGCTGAAGGAGGCCGAGCAGCGGAAGGCCGACGCGACGCGGGACGCGGAGCGCGCCCGGGCCGAGGCCGAGGCCGAGGCTCAGGAGATCGTCGACGAGGGCAAGCGCGAGCTGGAGTTGCTCAAGCGGCGCCGCGAGGACATCAACGCGGAGATCTCCCGTGTCCAGGACGTGCTGGAGGCGTTGGAGTCCTTCGAGGCCCCCGCGTCGGGCGGCGCGGGAGCCAAGGAGAACGGCGGAGTCAAGACGGCGGCAGGTGCGGGTGCGACCAGACCGGGCGGAAAACGTTCCGACGGCTAGCGGCACACGCCCTGTCGTGTCCGAATCATCCCGACGAGTGACAAGCGTTGGGCCTTACTGCCACTCAAAAGGCTGGACATTCTCCAGATCAAACAGACGTTGACTCGATGACACGCCGCTCGGCCCCCTAGGATTCCCTCTATCACCTCACCGGTCTCTTTCGACAGGAACCCCATGAGCGACACTTCCTCCCCCTTCGGCTTCGAGCTCGTGCGGCGTGGATACGACCGCGGTCAGGTGGACGACCGCATTACCAAGCTCGTCGCCGACCGTGACAGTGCACTTTCCCGTATCACCTCCTTGGAGAAGCGCATCGAGGAGCTGCACCTCGAGACGCAGAACGCTCAGGCCCAGATCAACGACGCGGAGCCGTCCTACGCGGGGCTCGGCGCCCGGGTCGAGAAGATCCTCCGTCTCGCCGAGGAGGAGGCCAAGGACCTGCGCGAAGAGGCCCGCCGGGCCGCCGAACAGCACCGTGAGCTCGCCGAGTCGGCGGCCCAGCAGGTCCGCAACGACGCCGAGTCGTTCGCCGCCGAGCGCAAGGCGAAGGCCGAGGACGAGGGCGCGCGTATCGTCGAGAAGGCGAAGGGCGAGGCGGCCACTCTGCGCCAGGAGGCGCAGAAGGACGCCCAGTCCAAGCGCGAGGAGGCGGACTCCCTCTTCGAGGAGACCCGCGCCAAGGCCGCGCAGGCCGCCGCCGATTTCGAGACGAACCTGGCCAAGCGCCGCGAGCAGTCCGAGCGCGACCTGGCCTCGCGTCAGGCCAAGGCCGAGAAGCGGCTCGCGGAGATCGAGCACCGCGCCGAGCAGCTGCGGCTGGAGGCCGAGAAGCTGCGTACCGACGCGGAGCGCCGGGCCCGCCAGACGGTGGAGACCGCGCAGCGCCAGGCCGAGGACATCGTGGCCGACGCCAACGCCAAGGCCGACCGGATCCGCAGCGAGTCCGAGCGCGAGCTGGCGGCCCTCACCAACCGCCGCGACAGCATCAACGCCCAGCTGACCAACGTCCGCGAGATGCTGGCCACGCTGACCGGTGCCGCGGTGGCCGCGGCGGGTACGCCGGAGGACGAGGCGGTCAGCCGTGGCGTCCCGGCCCAGCAGACCCGGTGACACCGGGTCATTCCGGAGCGTTCCCTGCCCCGTGCCGCACCGTGCGGCGCGGGGCAGGCGCCTGTCCGCCGCCGGTCCCCCGGCGGGCGGCGGCCCGGTGGCGGGGGTGATGGGCCGCGCTTAGCGTGGCCGCATGATCGAGATCGAGGGGCTGAGCAAGACCTACGGCGGCACGCCGGCCGTGGACGGTCTCTCCTTCACCGTCCGGCCCGGTGTGGTCACCGGCTTCCTCGGTCCGAACGGGGCGGGCAAGTCCACCACCATGCGGATGGTGCTGGGCCTTGACCACCCGACGGCCGGCCGGGTCCGGATCGACGGGCAGCCCTACGAGCGGCTGACGGACCCGCTGCGCCATGTCGGCGCCCTCCTCGACCCCAAGGCCGTGCACGGCGGCCGCAGCGCCTTCCACCATCTGCTCTGCCTCGCCCAGAGCAACGGCGTACCGCGCTCCCGGGTCCACGAGGTGCTGGACCTGGTCGGCCTCGGCCCGGTCGCCCACAAGCGGTCCAAGGGCTTCTCGCTCGGGATGAGCCAGCGGCTGGGCATGGCGGCCGCGATGCTGGGCGATCCGTCGATCCTGATGTTCGACGAGCCGGTCAACGGACTGGACCCGGAGGGCATTCACTGGATCCGGAATCTGATGCGGGATCTGGCGGCCCAAGGACGGACCGTATTCGTTTCAAGTCACCTGATGAGCGAAATGGCGCTCACTGCCGACCATTTGGTCGTCATCGGTCAAGGACGACTTCTCGCCGATACCTCGATGTCCGATTTCATCACCGAACATTCACGTTCCTATGTCCGGCTGCGCTCGCCCGAACACCAGCGGCTGCGCGATGTGCTGGCCGCGGGCGGGATCGCGGCGACCCCCGGCTCCGACGGCTCGATCGAGGTGGACGACGGCGATCCGGTGCGCCTGGGCCAGCTGATGGCCGACCACCGGCTGGTCCTGCACGAGCTGAGCCGGCAGCAGGCGTCCCTGGAGGAGGCGTTCATGCGGCTCACCGCCGGGTCGGTGGAGTACCACGCGCACCCCGCCGGGGCCGATGAGCCGGCCCGGGCCACCGCCTGGGGCACCGACTGGCAGTCACGGAAGGAGCCCTGACGATGGCGGCGCTGACCAGGGTGCTGCGCTCCGAATGGACCAAGATCCGCTCGGTGCGCTCGACGGTGTGGACGCTGGGCGTGGCCGCGCTGGTCACGGTCGCGCTCGGGGCGCTGATCAGCGCACTGGTCCGGCATCACTTCGGCAGCCTGCACGCCCGCGACAAGCGGGTCTTCGACCCGACCTTCGTGAGCTTCGCCGGGACCGGACTCGGCCAGCTGGCGATGATCGTCTTTGGGGTGCTGGTGGTCTCCGGCGAGTACGCCACCGGAATGATCCGCACCTCACTCGCGGCCGTCCCGCGCCGCGGGGTCCTCTACTGCGCCAAGCTCACCGTGGCGGCGCTGCTCGCCCTGGCGGTGGCCATGCTGACCAGCTTCGCCGCCTTCGCCACCGGCCAGGCCCTGCTGGGCCAGTACCGGGCGTCACTCGGTGACCCGGGGGTGCTGCGCGCGGTCCTCGGCGGCGGGCTCTACATGACGCTCATCACCGTGTTCTCGATGGCCGTCGCCACGATGCTGCGCAGCCCGCTGCTGTCGCTGGGTGTGCTGATGCCCTTCTTCTTCCTGATCTCGAACATCCTGGCCAATGTGGACGTGACCCGGAAGTTCGGCGAGTATCTGCCGGACCAGGCGGGCCAGCACATCATGCGGGTGGTCCCGGACGGCGACGGCGCCCCGTACGGCCCGTGGGGCGGTTTCACCATCATGTGCCTGTGGGTGGCCGTCGCCCTGGCGACGGGATATCTGCTGCTCAAGCGCCGCGACGCCTAGTAGTAGGTCCTGTCCGGTGGATCTTTGAGGGTCAGTCCGCGGCGTCTGGTGCGGGGGCACCTCCCGGCGGTAGCCGGGGGAGCATCGCAAGGCGGAGGACCGCTCTCGTACTGGGCGTACGTGCTCGGGGCGGTGACCACCGTCGGCGCGGTGCCAGGCGTCGCGGGCCCGATAAGATCCACCGGCCAGGGCCTGGCGCTCCGCGGGAAGTGCCGTCGTCCGCGGCTGCCTCGTGGCCGGGCGCGCCCACGCGGCTCAGCCGCACATCGACACAGCCCCGCGCCCCTTCGGGGCGCACCCGCACCGCACCCGACGTCAGCGAGTCCGCTGAGGCCCGACGGGGCCTGGCCGAGCGGCGGCCGCGCGTAGGCTCGCGGTGTGACCGACCGCAGCCTCGCCGCCCTCGGCTTCGCCGAGGTACCCGCCCGGCAGCCGCTCAGCTATCCCGGCCGCCCCGTCACCTCCCCCACCCTGCTCACCGGCGGTGAACTGTGGCCGCTGGAGACCGCGGAGGGACGGCTGGGGAGCTGGCCGGTGACCGGCCCGGACGGGCGGCGCGTACCGCTCGACTCCGTGCTGACCCGACTCGGGGTGCCGACGGCCGGTGCGCGCGCCCCGGTCATCGCCGTCGGGTCCAACGCCTCCCCCGCCCAGCTGGACCACAAGCTGTCCCGGCCAGGCGCCCCGTACGCGGTGCCGATGGTCCCGGTGGAGGTCACCGGAATCGCGGTGGGCTGCTCGGCGCACATCGGGCGCTACGGCTATGTCGCCTCCGCGCCGTACACCGATCCGGAGGCCCGCACACCGCTGGTCGTCAGCTGGCTCGACACCGCCCGGCTCGCGGCCGTGGACGCCACCGAATACCCCAACTACCGGCGGGTGCTGCTGCCCGGTGCAAAGTTCCCGATGGTGCTGCCGTCCGGGGAGCGGCTCGGCGGCGCGTATCTGTATATCGGAGTGCGCGGGGTGCTGCGGAACCCGGACGCGACGGCGCCGCTGCCCGGCGGCGGCGACCAGAGCGCGCTGCTGGCCCGGCTGCTGGCCGCCTCCACCCGGCTGCGCACCCTGCTCGGCCCCGATCCGCGCTCCTGGGTCGGGCGCGCGGGCGCCGATCCCGCGGTGCGGGAGGCGGGCACCCGCGCCTTCCGGGACGAGGGCTGGGCGCTGCCGCTGGACGGTTTGCGGCACTACGCCCAGGACGAAGGGGGTGGGGGGAGCGACGGCTCCGGGCCCCCGCCGGCCCGTGATTACGATGCGCTCTCGTTCCTCCCGTGAGGGAACCGTCAACCCACCGCTATCCTCCTAACCCTCACGGGGGCTCGCGCCCCGGACCCATTGCACGAGGGGCGGAGAATGATCGAGGCAGTCGGCCTGACGAAGCGCTACGGCGCCAAGACAGCCGTGTACAACCTGTCGTTCCAGGTGAGGCCCGGTGCTGTCACCGGCTTCCTGGGACCCAACGGATCCGGCAAGTCGACGACGATGCGCATGATCCTGGGGCTCGACGAGCCCACCGCCGGGCAGGTCACCGTGGGTGGCTACCCGTTCCGCCGCCTCCCCAACGCGCCACGTCAGGTGGGTGCCCTGCTCGACGCCAAGGCGGTGCACGGCGGCCGCAGCGCGCGTCAGCACCTGATGTGCCTGGCCCAGCTGTCCGGTATCCCGGCCCGCCGGGTGGACGAGGTGCTGGGCGTGGTCGGCCTCCAGAGCGTGGCCCGCAAGCGGTCCAAGGGCTTCTCCCTCGGTATGGGCCAGCGCCTGGGCATCGCGGCCGCGCTGCTCGGCGATCCGCAGGTGCTGCTCTTCGACGAGCCGGTCAACGGTCTGGACCCCGAGGGCATCCTGTGGGTCCGCAACCTGATGAAGCAGCTGGCCTCCGAGGGCCGGACGGTCTTCGTCTCCAGCCACCTCATGAGCGAGATGGCGCTCACCGCCGACCACCTGATCGTCATCGGACGCGGCCAGCTGCTGGCCGATATGAGCGTCCGGGACTTCATCTCCTACAACTCGGCGGACTTCGCCCGCGTCCGCACCCCCGAGGGCGAGCCGGAGCAGCGTGAGAAGCTCACCTCGGCGCTGAGCGAGGCGGGCGGCCAGGTGCTGCCGGAGCAGGACGGCGCTCTGCGGGTGACCGGGCTGCCGCTGCCGCGGATCAGCGATCTGGCACACGAGTCCGACGTCCGCCTCTGGGAGCTGTCGCCGCACCAGGCGTCGCTGGAAGAGGCGTACATGCGGATGACGTCGGGCGCCGTGGACTACCGCTCCACCGCCGACCAGCGCGCCGGGCTGATGGAGCCGGTCCCCGGGATGCCGCCGCAGGGCGGAGCGTACGGCTACGCCCCGGGGATGCCGGGGCAGCCCATGGGGCAGCCCGGGGGCTTTCCGCCCGGCACCGTGCTGCCGGGGTACGCCGAGCCGCCCGCGGCACCGCAGGGCTACGCCCCGGGGATGCCGGGCACGCCGCCCCACGGACCGCAGGGTGCCGCGGCACCGGCCGCGGCGCCGCCCGCCGCTCCCCCGGCCGCTCCGGCCGCGCCCCCGGCCTCGGCTCCCGACATGACCAAGCGCGACAGCGAGGACGCCCGATGACGACCCCGTACCAGCAGCCCCAGTCGGCGCCCGTCCCGCCGCAGACGCCTCCGCAGATGCCGCAGCAGGCGCCGTCGGGTGCCCCGCAGCCGCCGGGCCGGCAGATGCCGCCGCAGGGCGGCCCGCAGTCGGCGTATCCGCAGCAGATGCCGCAGCAGGCGCAGATGCCGCCGCAGCAGCAGCCGGCCCCGCCGCACCTGTCGCAGCCGGCCCCGCCGCCCGCCGGGGCCAACCCGTCCCAGCCGTACGCCGCCGTGGGCGGGTACACCTCGCCGATCCCGGTCCGGCGCACCCACCTCGGACACGCCCTCACCTCCGAGTGGACCAAGATCAAGTCGGTGCGGTCGACGATCTGGACGCTGGGCGTGATGATCGCGCTGGTCGTCGGGATCGGTCTGCTGGTCGCCGCGAGCACCAGCGACGACGACTACGTCACCGCTCCCCCGACCCTGCCCGCCTTCTTCGGCACCCTGCTCGGCCAGTTGTGCCTCGTCACCCTCGGCGTGCTCGTGGTCTCCTCCGAGTACGGCACCGGGATGATCCGCACCAGCTTCACCGCCTGCCCGAATCGCGCGCGGGTGCTGACCGCCAAGGCGCTGGTCTTCTTCACCCTCTCGTTCACCACCACGACCGTCGCGCTCGCGCTGGTGGCGTTCGCCGGATCGGGCATGCACAGCGGCCCGGACGTCATGGACCCCAGCGGTGAGCAGATGGTGGGCGCGACGATCGGCGCCGGGCTGTACATGTCGCTGCTCGGGCTGCTCTCGCTCGCCGTCGGCTCCATGCTGCGGCATTCCGCGGGTGCCATCACCGCGATGCTCGGTGTGGTGCTGCTGCCGGCGATCCTCCCGGCGTTCCTGATGATGTCCGACAGCCTTCGGGACCTGGGCGAGACCATGCAGAAGTACTCCTCGCCGAACTCGCTGGCCGCGCTGTTCCAGCTCGACGAGGAACTGGGCAGCGGCTGGTCGCAGTTGGGCGCGCTGGCCGCGGTCACCGGCGCGGCGCTGATCGCCGCCTACGCGCTGCTCGAGAAGCGCGACGTCTGAGGCCCCTCAGTATTTCGGTACGTTACGGGACCGCTGGAGCTTGGCGCTCCGGCGGTCCCGCGCGTTCCAGCACGCCTTGTGCCAGTGGCGGCGGTCGTCGGCCCCCGAATGCTGCTGCCAGGCGACCACATGGGGCACCCCCGGCGGGATCTCCTGGTCGCAGCCGGGGCAGCGGTAGTGCTTGGTGGCGGCGGCGCCGCTGATCTGTCGCACCACCCACTCCTCGTCCTGCCAGTTCTCGGTGCGCTCCAGTCCAAAGCGATCGGCGCCGTCGCGGCCGACGGGCTTCTCTCCGCCCCGCTGGCGGTTTCTTCGTGGAGACACGGTTACACCTCGATGACTCGGCAACTCGACAGACGCTGGGGAGCTACAGGCTGTGACCAGCCTACGCGTTACGGTCACGTATCCGGAAAGCCGTCGTCCACCGCCACCCTCTGATCATCATGAAAACTTCATGCCAAGCCGTGCCCTTGGCACGTGTCAGGCGTTAATGCCTACAGGGGGTGTGCCCGCGTCCGCGGACGATCCGCGACAAGGAGGCAGATGGCGATGCATGTGGGGGCTTTCATCCTGGCCGCTCAGTTCCCGGGCCAGGGACAGCAGGAGGCGCTGCACCGGGCGGTGCGGTCGGCCGAACTGGCGGAGGTGGCGGGGCTGGACGCGGTCTGGCTCGCCGAGCACCATTTCGTTCCGTACGGAGTCTGTCCGTCCGCGGTCACCCTCGCCGCCCATCTCCTGGGTCGCACCCGCACCCTCGGGGTCGGCACCGCGGTGAGCGTGCTGCCGACGGCGCATCCGGTCGCGCTGGGTGAGCAGGCGGCGCTGCTGCATCTGGTCTCCGGTGGCCGGTTCACCCTGGGCGTCGGCCGCGGCGGGCCATGGGTGGATCTGGAGGTCTTCGGCTCGGGCCTGGAGGCGTATGAGCACGGCTTCCCCGAATCGCTCGATCTGCTGCTGCGCTGGCTGCGCGAGCCGCGGGTGGGGGCGGACGGAGAGCGGTTCGCCTTCCGTGAGGTGCCGGTGGTGCCGCGCTGTGAGGATCCGCTCGGCGAACGGGGGGCGGTCTCCCCACCGGTGGTGGTGGCCTGCACCTCGCCCGGCAGTGTGCGGCTCGCCGCCGAGCGCGGGCTGCCCATGCTGCTGGGTATGCACTGCGGTGACGAGGAGAAGGCCGAGGCGGTCGCGCTGTGGCGGACCTCCGCGCTCGCCGCGGGCCGTTCACCCGAAGAGGTCGAGGCCGCGGAGCATGTCTCGGCCGGGGTGGTGCAGATCGCGGACGCGCGCCCCGAGGCAGCGGAGACCCTGACCAAGGCGATGCCCGGCTGGTTGCGGAAGGGGCTCGGCGCTCATGTCACGGTCGACGGACGGCAGCGCCGGATGCGCGATCCGGTGGCCTATGCGGAGTTGCTGTGCGAACTGCACCCGGTCGGTCCGCCGCGGCTGTGCGCCGACCGCCTGGCGGCCACCGCGGAGCGCACCGGAATCCGCCGGTTCGCGCTGCTGGTCGAGGGGTCCGGGGACCTCGCGACCACGGAGGAGAACGTGCGCAGGCTCGGTGGTGAGGTGCTGCCGCTCCTGTGCTGATACACCTCCCCGTGAGGGAGCGGCAGCGGTCATCGCGTCAGCAGTCGCGCAGTTCGGGCGACTGGTTCAGCAACTGCCCCCGAACCGAGGTGAAGCGCGCGAGGCGCTCATCCGCCGACGCGTCCATCGGGAACACGGCCACCCGATGACAGTTCTGGAAGGCCAGCCGGACCCCGAAGTGGCGCTGGAGCGCGCCGCGTATCGCGTCACTCGCCAGTGCGCGCAGCAGTTGACCGCGTGCCTGCTCGTCCGGCGGCGGCGTCTGGTTGTCGGCGAACTCCCCGCCGTCCACCTTCAGCTGGGCCACCAGGGAGCTGATCATCTCCCATGCGTAGGGTAGGGAGTTCCGGACGCAGTCGACGAAGGCCGCTTCGTCGACCTCGCCTCGCTCGGCCTGTTCGAGAAGGGCCGGTGAGACGTCGAGCGACATGGGTTCTCCTCTCGCGACCCCGCGGGCGGGATCTCAGGGATGGGATGGGCGGACGGCGACGGAGCGTACCCGCCCGGCGACCGCCCGCTTCAACGGTAATTCCGCCACAGTCCCCGCACCAGGAGAACGGGCACACAACCAGCCAACGCCGAAGGGGTCCATCGCCGGACGAATCGCGTGGAGCCACCGCCGTCGAGTAGCGTTGCCGACCATGCGTCTCGTCATCGCCCGGTGCTCCGTGGACTACGCCGGCCGTCTCACCGCCCACCTCCCCTCGGCACCCCGTCTGATCCTCGTCAAGGCCGACGGCAGTGTGTCCATTCACGCGGACGACAGGGCCTACAAACCCCTCAACTGGATGTCTCCGCCGTGCACTCTCAAAGAGAGCGATGACGATGTGTGGACAGTCGTGAACAAAGCGGGGGAAAAGCTCATCATTTCCATGGAGGAAGTCCTCCATGATTCCTCGCATGAACTCGGCGTCGATCCAGGTCTGATCAAGGACGGTGTCGAGGCCCATCTCCAGGAGCTGCTGGCCGATCGGATCGAGACACTCGGCGATGGCTGGACGCTTATTCGGCGTGAATACCCCACTGCCATTGGCCCCGTGGACATCCTCTGCCGGGACGCCGATGGCACCACGGTCGCGGTGGAGATCAAGCGCCGCGGTGAGATCGATGGAGTCGAGCAGCTCACCCGCTATCTGGAGCTGCTCAACAGGGATCCCCGTCTCGCCCCGGTGAAGGGGATTTTCGCCGCCCAGGAGATCAAGCCGCAGGCGCGGGTGCTGGCCACGGACCGCGGTATCGGCTGTGTGACCCTCGACTACGACGCACTGCGCGGTATCGAGGACGACAAGCTCCGTCTCTTCTGACGGCCCCCGCCCGTCACACCCATCGCTTCCGGCCATCCGACCGCATCGCGCCCGGCGCGATGCGGTCGGGCCACTCGGGGGCGGACACGCCCCGGATGGCACTAGGCCGAGACCAACGAGGACGAGGCGGCGGTGGGCGTGGTCGGGGCGGCGGCCGTGGTGGAGGTGTGGCCCGAGGGCGTGGGCGCCGTGGTGGACGGTGTGGTCGACGGAGTCGGCTCGGTCGTGGGGTCGTCCGGGGTGGTCGGAGTGGAGCTCGGCGTCCTGGTCGGCCGGTGGGTGGGGCGGTGGGTCGTGGGGTCCGGCGACGGCGACGACGGCCCGCCGGTCTCCGAGGGCGCGCCGCTGGTCGACGGATCGCCCGGGGACGTCGAGCCGCCGGGCGTACCGCTGCTCGGCCCGGTGGGCGAGGTGCCGGTCCGCGGCACCCCGGTCGGCCCGGGCCGGGGGTTCTCGTCGGTACCGCTGGTCGGCTCGTCGGCGGTCAGGGACGGGTCGCCGTCCTGGTGGGACGCCGTCCGGTCGGGCTTGACGCGGCCGGCGGGGCCGTCGTTGTCGTCGGACACGGCGCCCAGGGTCACCACGGTGCCGAGGACCGCCACCAGGAGCGCGCCCGCGGCCGCCGCGATCACATTGCGCCGGGCGCCGGGCACCACCAGCCGACGCAGCCCGCGCGGGCGGCCGCCCCGGCCCGAGGACGCCGCCGGGGCCGCCGCGCCCGCCGACCGCCCCTTCGCCGTCGAGTCCCCCGAACCCGGTGCGCCCGCCGCGGCGAGAACGCTCGTCTCTGCCGCCGCGGCGGCAGCGGCCGTACCAAGGGAGGTGAGCGGGCTCGTCGCCGTCACCCTCGGCGTGACAACGGTGATCTCGCCGTCGGGGTCCGCCGCGCCCGGCGCGGAGGCCGGCTGCTCGTGGCGGGCGGCCGGGACCTCCTCGCCCGCCGCCGTACGGCCGGCGCCCCCGGCGGTCCCGAACGCGCCGGCCATCGACGACCCGGCCGTACGGTCGGTGACCAGGGCCAGCGCTCGCCGCCCCGCGACCGTGCCCCGCTTGTCGGCGAGGACACCACGCAGCCCGATGGACGCCTCCAGCTCCGCGCGGGCCCGCTCCAGATTGCCGGTGCACAGCGCGAGGACGCCCAGCTCGTGGTGGAAGTACGCCTCGTCGGAGACCTGCCCGGCCAACCGGGCCGCCTCCTGGCCGTGGCGGACCGCGCGCTCCCAGGCGCCCCAGTGCAGTGCGGCGGCGAAGGCGGGGGCGGCGGCGCGGGCCAGCAGGACGGCGGCGTCGGCGTGGCCCGCCTCCCGGCCGGCGACCAGGGTGGTCATGGCCCCGAGGATCGCGTCCGCCTCGGCGGCGACCCGGTCGGGTGCGACCGAGGGATGTCCGGCCCACCAGGCGTAGTGCTGGGCGACGGTGTGCGCCCGCCCGGCGGACTCGACGGCGTCCCCGGCGAAGCCCTCGCCGGTGAGCTGGGCGACCACTCCGGCGGCCAGCCGGTAGTGCGATCCGGCGGTGGTGACCAGACCGCAGCCGAGCAGTTCACCGAGGGCCGCGTCCGCGTGGGCGTCCTCGGTGAGCGCGGGCAGATGGGCCTGGTGCGGCAGTTCCCCGCCGAGCGCGACCGCGAACCGCAGCGCGTCCCGGGCCGCTTCGCCGAGCTGTCCGGCGAGCAGCGCGGCGGGGGCCGCGGCCTCGGCGCGGCTCGGCAGCGGCCCGGAGCCCCCCGTGTCGCGGCGCCGCAGCAGCGCGCCCGCCTGGACGAAGCGCAGCGGCAGCCCCTCGGACTCGAACCACAGGTCCGCGGCCCAGCTCGCCTCCTCCTCGGTCAGGGAACGGCGTACGGCGCGCTCCAGCAGTTCCAGACCGGCGGTGCGGCTGAGGCCGGAGAGGAAGACCTCTTCGAGGTACGAGTCGGCGGAGGGGGCCGTGATCTCGGGGGTGGCGGAGATCAGGAAGGCGCACTCGGGGGTCGCGTCGAGGAACTCGTCCAGCGCGGCCCCACCGAAGTCGATGTCGTCGAGGACGACCACGGCGCCGATCTCCTGGACCGCCGCCAGCAGCTCCGCGCGGTCGGGGCGGTACAGCGGGGCGCGGTAGACGGCGGCGTAGAGGTCGTGGAGGAGGTCGGAGGGGGTGCGGTGGTAGCCGGACAGGCGCACCACACCGTCCGGGGCGAGCCCCTCGCAGTCGGCGGCGACGGCCTCCAGCAGCACGCTGCGCCCGGCGCCGGAGGGGCCGGTGACGCGCACCGAGCGGCCACGGGCCAGCAGCCGGGACAGCCGCTCCCGCTCCTCGTCGCGCTCCAGCATGGGCAGCTCGGGCACCATGGTGCCGGAGGGGGGCGGTGCGGCGGCGGCCCGGCGCAGCTCGGCCCGCTCCTCGGCACCGCGCCGCTCGGGCCGGGCGGGCCGCTCACCGGGCGGGCAGGGCTCTATCTCGCTGCCGTCGACGGGGTTGACGGTCAGCAGATGGTCGCCGGAGACGATCCGGGCGGTACGGGCGGGCGCGGGCGCGTCGCTGTCCAGATGCGGCAGGAGCGGATCGCCCGGCGGCGGGGCGGGCCGTGACGGCGTCCCGGCGGGCCGTGACGGCGTCCCGGCGTCGTCTGCCGGGCGCGAGGGCTCGGCGGGACGGGAAGCGGCGGCGTCGTGGCCGTGATCCTCCGGTCCGCGGTTCATCGGCTCCATGGTCATGGCCCCCCAGTGCGTGGCGTGCGGTGTGGCTCCCCGGCCCGCCGTCGCTTCTGGTCCGGTGCCGCCGTAGGGAAAAGGTCCGGCGGTACCGAACCCTAGACCTTCTCACAGTATCCACTTCCCGGGACGGAGGGCACGCCACCCCGGCCCCGCCGGGCCCCCGGGGCGCCGCCCCGGGGGCCCGGCGGGGCCGGGCGTCCGCGTTCAGACCTGCGGCAGGGACTCGGCCTCGAGGCCGCCCTCGATCGCCAGGATGCGGTGCAGCCGGGTGGCCACCAGCAGCCGCTGCATCTGGGGCGGCACTCCGCGCAGCACGAGCCTGCGGCCGGCCCGGCCCGCCCGCCGGTGGGCGCCCATGATGACGCCGAGCCCGGTGGCGTCCCAGGAGTCCAGCTCGGTGAGGTTCAGCACCAGATCCCCACCGCCGGAGTCGACGGCGGTGTGCAGGGCCGTCCGGGCGTCCGCCGCGCTTCGGACATCCAGTCGACCCCCGACGACCAGCTCGGCGTGGTCGCCCCTGATGTGCATATGCGCTCCCCACTACGGTGCGTCGTGTCGTCAATGAGCGATTCTGTCTACAGAACTGACTGCCTTTCATGCGACGAAGTTGCCGCTTGTAAGCGAACCGAGACCGAATTCACCCGCGAGGGTGAGTTCCTGGGCCTGGCGCGGCGTCCGAGCCCTCAGTAGCGGTAGAAGCCCTCGCCGCTCTTGCGGCCGATGTCCCCCGCGTCGACCATGCGCCGCATGGACTCCGGCGGTGCGAACTTCTCGTCCTGGGACTCGGTGTAGATGTTCTCGGTGGCGTGCATGAGGATGTCCACACCCGTGAGGTCGGCCGTGGCGAGGGGTCCCATCGCATGGCCGAAGCCCAGCTTGCAGGCGGTGTCGATGTCCTCGGCCGTGGCGACCCCGGATTCGTACAGCTTGGCCGCCTCGACGACGAGCGCGGAGATCAGCCGTGTGGTGACGAAGCCCGCGACATCGCGGTTGACGACGATACAGGTCTTGCCGATGCCCTCGGCGAACTCCCGTGCGGCGGCGAGGGTTTCGTCACTGGTCTTGTAGCCGCGCACCAGCTCGCACAGCTGCATCATCGGGACCGGCGAGAAGAAGTGGGTGCCGACGACCCGCTCCGGCCGCTCGGTGGCCGCCGCGATCTTGGTGATCGGGATCGCGGAGGTGTTGGAGGCCAGGATGGTGTCGTCCTTGACCAGCCCGTCCAGGGTCCGGAAGATCTCCCGCTTGACCTCGATCCTCTCGAAGACGGCCTCGACCACGACATCCGCGTCGGCGGCGGCCTCGAGGTCGGTGCTGGTGGTGATGCGGGCGAGGGCCTGCTCGGCCGCCTCGGCCGCCAGCTTGCCCTTGGCGACGAACTTCTCGTACGAGGCCCGGATGCCGTCCGTACCGCGCCGCAGCGCCTCGTCGGTCACATCGCGCAGCACGACGTCCCAGCCCGCCTGAGCCGAGACCTGCGCGATGCCGGACCCCATGAGTCCGGCCCCGATGACCGCGAGCTTCCTGGCCACGACACACACCCTTCGATCGACGTTTGATGTGCCGGACCTTAACGCCCGTTCACCCCCCGTGGCAGCCCTTAGTAAGGCGCGTCACGGTGTGTTCTTCACCGCATAGTTGAGCGTGCGCTCCCCGAGGAGCGAGGTGACCAACTCCAGGCGCCTGAGCACCTCCCGCGTCACATCCGCCGGGTCGCCCCCGGCGGCGACCAGCCGCTGGACGCTGTTGAACAGCACGCTGTTCACCCAGGAGAGCTGGCTGGCGACCAGCATCGGCTCGGGGTCGGCGGGGTCCGCGCCGGTCTCCTCGCGCAGGGTGGCGCCGATGGCGTGGCAGGACCGCTCGTGCATCGACATGATCCGCAGGCTCAGCGCCGGTGAGTCCCGGATGACGGCCATGAAGCGCGCGAAGCCCGGGTTGAGCGGCTCGTAGCCGCCCTCCTCGATGGAGGCGCGCAGCTCACGCAGGACGGCGTCGGCGGCGGACTCCCCCACCGCGCGCTCCTTGATCCAGCGCGGCAGCCGCCCCACCGTCTCCTCCTCCCGGTCGAAGAAGAGGTCCTCCTTGGCCGGGAAGTAGTTGTAGACCGTGTTCACGGACACGTCGGCCGCCTCCGCGATCTCGGCGATGGTGACCGCCTCGAACCCGCGCTCCAGGAACAGCCCGGTCGCCATGTCCGAGATGTACTGCCTGGTCTGCCGCTTCTTCCGCTCCCTGAGCCCTTCCGCCATGCCCGCCATCCTATCTTTGATGGAGCCCATGAAACTTTGGAGTCATTGCAAATTTGGCGTGACCCTGGTTTTCTGTGGGGCATGGCAGTCCTCACCACCAGCGGGCTCGCCCGCACCTTCCGGACCAAGCGCGGCCCCGTCGAGGCCGTACGCGGCATCGACCTGACCGTGGAACCGGGGGAGATCCTCGGCTTCCTGGGACCCAACGGCGCGGGCAAGACCACCACGCTGCGCATGCTCACCACCCTGCTCCCGCCCACCGGCGGCACCGCCACCGTCGCCGGACACGACCTGGTCCGCGATCCGGCCGGGGTACGCCTCGGGATCGGCTACGTCGCCCAGTCCGGCGGCGTCGACCCGACCGTCTCGGTACGGGAGGAACTGGTCACCCAGGGCAGGCTGTACCGGCTGACCGCACAGCGGGCCGCCGCCCGCACCGCGGAGCTGGCCGGGGACCTGGACCTCACCGATCTGCTGGACCGTCCCTGCGGCGCGCTCTCCGGCGGTCAGCGGCGGCGGCTGGACATCGCCCTGGGCCTGGTCCACCGGCCCGGGATCCTCTTCCTCGACGAACCGACCACCGGCCTGGACCCCGGCAGCCGCGCCGATCTGTGGCAGCTGATCCGCCGACTGCGCGACGAGCACGGCATGACCGTCTTCCTGACCACCCACTACCTCGACGAAGCCGACGCGCTGGCCGACCGGCTGGTCGTCGTCGACCACGGCCGGATCGCCGCCGAGGGCACCTCGGCTCGGCTGAAGGCCGAGTACGGAGGGTCACCGGAGGCGACCCTCCAGGACACCTTCATCGCCATCACCGGGCGCGGCGCCCCCGCGCGCGACACCGCCCCGCTCGCCGTCTGAACCCCGCGCGGCCGGACCCCGGTCAGCCCCGGGGTCCGGCCAGCCCCGAACCCCGGTCGGCCCCGCCAACCCGCCCTCCCGAAGGGAAATCCGTGTCCCACCTCCTGTCCGACACCGCCCTCATCTTCGGCCGCTACGCCCGCCAGACCCTGCGCTCCACCCCGGCCCTGGTCTTCGGGCTGATCCAACCGCTGCTCTTCCTGGTCTTCTTCGGGCCGCTGCTGGGGGATCTGCCACTGGGCGGCGACGGCGACTCCTGGCGGATCGTCGTCCCCGGCATCCTCATCCAGCTCGGCCTGTTCAGTGCCTCGTTCGCGGGTATCGGCCTGGTGCTGGAGAAGCGCCTCGGCACCATCGAGCGGATGCGGGTCACCCCGGTGAGCCGACTGGCGCTGCTGATGGGACGGGTGCTCAAGGACGTCGTCCAGCTGCTGGTGCAGTCCCTGGTGCTGGTCGTCGTCGCCGTGGTGATGGGGCTGCGCGCCCCCGTGCCGGGGGTGGCGATCGGCTTCGTCTTCGTCGGCGTGCTCACCGTCTCGCTCGCCTCGCTGTCGTACGCGCTGGCCATGCGGGTCGCCACCCCGCAGGAGTTCGCCCCCGTCATCAACGCCGTGACCATGCCCGCGATGCTGCTGTCCGGGGTGCTGCTGCCGATGACACTCGGTCCGCGCTGGCTCGACGTGGTCTCGCACTTCGTGCCGTTCCGCTATCTGGTGGACGGTGTGCGGGCCGCCTTCGCCGGTGAGTACGGGAACGGCAAGATCGCCCTGGCCTCGCTGGTCGCCACCGGGCTCGCGGTGGTGGCGGTGACGCTGGGCGCCCGGCTCTTCCGGCAGGCCGGGGCCTAAGCGCTCCGCGGGAAGTGCCGCGAAGTGCCGTCGTTCGGCCGCGGCTGCCTCGTGGCCGGGCACGCCCACGCGGCGGAGCCGCACACCGGCACAGCCCCGCGCCCCTTCGGGGCGCAACCGAACCGCACAGGACGTCGGCGAGACGGCGCGTAGGCTCGGACCCATGGTCAATCTCACCCGCATCTACACGCGCACCGGGGACTCGGGCACCACCGCCCTCGGCGATATGAGCCGCACCGCCAAGACCGATCTGCGGATCTCCGCCTACGCCGACGCGAACGAGGCGAACGCCGCGATCGGGGTGGCCATCGCGCTGGGCGGGCTGCCCGCCGAGATCACCAAGGTCCTGGTCCGCGTCCAGAACGACCTGTTCGACGTGGGCGCGGACCTGTCCACCCCGGTGGTGGAGAACCCGGCCCATCCGCCGCTGCGCGTCGAGCAGAGCTACATCGACAAACTGGAGGCGGACTGCGACCGCTTCCTGGCCGACCTGGAGAAGCTGCGCAGTTTCATCCTCCCCGGCGGCACCCCCGGCGCCGCCCTGCTGCACCAGGCGTGCACGGTCGTCCGCCGCGCCGAACGCTCCACCTGGGCGGCGCTGGAGACCCACGCGGACGTCATGAATCCGCTCACCGCCACCTATCTCAACCGGCTGTCGGACCTGCTGTTCATCCTGGCCCGTTCGGCCAACAAGGAGGTCGGCGACGTGCTGTGGGTGCCCGGCGAGAACCGCTGACGCCCCGGGCGGCACATCACGTACCCCTACGGGGCCGGGACCGGGCGCTCCCCGGTCCCGGCCCCGCCGACGGTGCCCCTCACTCCAGGAGCGAGGACCGGGTCCGATCGGGCTCCCGCTTCGGCCACAGCGTGTAGCTCATCGCGATGACCGCGTTGATGCCGATGGCGAACAGCATCTTCGTCTGCCACTCCCGCAGTGAGCCGATCTCCCCGTCGTCCCCCACGTACCAGATCGCCCCCTGCAACAGCGCCAGCGCGATCACCGCCGCCAGCATCCAGCGCAGCGCGGTCCGCCACTCGTGCGCCGCCCGCGCCATCCCGTACTTCGGCGGCTTGACCGGCGGCGGACCGCCGAAGAAGCGATGCGCCACCCGGGCGTCCGCCCATGTGATCGTCTGATGGCCCAGAGCCACCGAGAAGCCGATGTACACGGCGGCGAGCCCGTGCTTCCAGTCCGGTTCGGCACCGTGCTTGAGGTCGATCACGGTCGCCACGAACAGCACCAGCTCCAGCAGCGGCTCGCACAACAGCACCGCGACGCTCGCCTTCGGCAGCTTCGCCAGGTACCGCAGGGCCAGTCCACCGGCCAGCAGTACCCAGAAGCCGACCTCACAGGCGACGATCAGCGCGACAATCACGGATGGCTCCTCTCGCTCTCCCCCTCAACGGTCCCGTGCGATCCGGGCCGTCGCGTCGTCGGAGGCGATGAGAGCCGACTGCATCCTTCGATGTACCCGCGGTCCGCCCGCACCCGCCCGGGAGCGGAGGTTCCGCCCCCGCCGCCCGTGATGGGATGGCTTCATGCCGTCCCGCCCGCGTCTGCTCCAGCGTCCGCACCGCGACGATGTACTGATCAGCCTCGCCGGACTGGTCGGCGGACTGATCATGTGGTCGCTCGGGCTGGTCAGCGGGGACTCCTTCCGCCGGGAGCCGGAGGCCCTGACGCTCGTCCCGCTGGTCGTCATGGCCGGGGCCGAGCTGCTGCGCAGAACCGCGCCCGCGGTCGCGCTGTGCGTGGCCGTGCCCGCCCTCGCCGGTGACCAGCTGGCGGGCTCGCTGATCGCCACCATCGCGATGTTCACCGATGTGCTCTACGCGGCCGTGGTGTACGGAACCCCCGCGATGGCCCGCAAGATCTCCCTGGCCACGGTCTATCTGACGGTCGTGGCCACGGTCGTGCCGATCGCGGTCCTCCGCACCCCGGTGTCCCTGCTGATCGGGATCGCCGTCGGGCTGGTGGTGCTGACCCCCGCCTGGACCGGCTGGGCCATCCGCGAGCACCGCGAGGCCGCCGCCGCCGAACGGCTGCGCGCCGAACAGACCGCGCTCCTGGCCGAGTTGGACCGCCGGGAGGCGGTCACCGCCGAACGCGCCCGGATGGCCCGTGAACTCCACGACATGGTGGCCAACCACCTGTCCGCCATCGCCATCCACTCCACCGCCGCGCTCTCCCTGAAGGACACCGCCGCCACCGAACAGGCCCTCGGCGTCATCCGGGAGAACAGTGTGCGCGGCCTCGCCGAGATGCGGCGGCTGATCGGCCTGCTGCGCGACGCCGGGGACGAGGGCGCACCGGCCCCCGCGCCCACCCTCGACGCCCTGGACACCCTGCTGGACCAGGCCCACTCCACGGCCGCCGCGGGCTCCGGCGGCCAGGAGTTCGTCCTGCGCGACGAGCGCCCCGACGGCACCGCCCCGCTGCCCGCGCCGGTCGAGCTGGCCGCGTACCGCATCGTGCAGGAGTCCCTGACCAACGCGGTCAAGCACGCCGCGCCCGGCCGGGTGGACGTGACCCTGGCCCGTCTCCCGGACGGTCCGCTGGAGGTCAGCGTCACCAGCCCGTACGGCGCGGACCGCGCGGCGCCCCGGGCGCCCGGCTCCGGCACCGGGCTGATCGGGATGCGCGAACGGGTCTCCCTGCTCGACGGCACCCTCGACGCCGGACCGGCCGACGGCCCCTCGGGCACGGTCTGGCGGGTCCGGGCCGCGCTGCCGCTCAGCGCCGAGAACACCCAGAACCCCAGCGACACCGCCCCTCCGCCCATCGAACAGGAGCCGCAGTGACCCAGCAGGCCACCCCGCCGCGGACGATCCGTGTGCTTGTCGCCGAGGACCAGGCCGCGGTGCGCTCCGGGCTTGTCCTCATCCTGCGGTCGGCGCCCGGGATCGAGGTGGTCGGCGAGGCGACCGACGGCCGCCAGGCGGTGGACATGGCCCGCGCGCTTAGCCCCGATCTGGTCCTGATGGATGTACAGATGCCGCGCCTGGACGGGGTGTCGGCCACCCGTGAGGTGGTCCGCGCACAGCTCGCCGATGTGCTGGTGCTGACCACCTTCGACCTCGACGAGTACGTCTTCGGGGCGCTGCGCGCGGGCGCCGCCGGCTTTCTGCTCAAGGACAGTGACGCGGCGACGCTGATCGAGGCGGTCCGCACGGTCGCCCGCGGGGAGGGGCTGATCGCCCCGGCGGTGACCCGCCGTCTGATCGCCGAGTTCGGCCGGGCGGGATCCGCGGCCGCGTCGTCCGGCGGCGCCGATCCGTCGGCACTCGCCGCGCTCACCCCGCGCGAGCGCGAGGTGCTCGGCTGTGTGGGGCAGGGACTGTCGAACGCGCAGATCGCGGAACGGCTGACCATGGCGGAGGCCACCGTGAAGACCCATGTCAGCAGGGTGCTGGGGAAGCTGGAGCTGCGCAGCCGGGTACAGGCCGCGGTACTGGCCCAGGAGCTGGGCGTGGAGGGGCCTTAGGCCAGCCTTAGGCCACGTTGACCCGTCGGCCGGGCGGGGCCGCCTCGAGCCAGGCCAGAAAGCCGGTCAGGGCGTCCTCGCTCATCGCCAGCTCCAGCCGGGTGCCGTTGTGCAGACAGGCGAGCACCAGCGCGTCGGAGAGCAGCGCGAGCTCCTCCTCGCCCTTGGGCGTACGCCGTTCCAGCACCTCGATGGCGTCCCGCTCCAGCACCTGCCGGGGCCGGAAGGCGTAGGAGAAGACGCGGAACCACTCGACACGGTCACCGTTGTAGCGGGCGACTCCGTACACCCACCCCTTGCCGCTGGGCTCGGACCGGTCTTCGCCTCCGTCCGCGCTCCAGCGCAGCGAGCAGTCGAAGGTTCCGCCGGAGCGCTGGATCAGCCGCCGTCGCAGACCGAAGACGAAGAGTCCCACCACCACCAGCGCGACGACCACGCCGCTCACAAGCAGAGCGAGGACCATCTTCACCGACCTCCTCGCGTCATCCGGAAAACCGCACCTGCATTACCTCAGCCGCGGACCGCTGAAGCAAAATTCCAGCGAGGTCCGCGGCTGAGGTTCTCGACCGTACGTGACAGGCTCAGTGCACTCCCGCCACCGCGCGCAGCCGGACGTCGGCGCGCCGCTCGGCGGCGGCGTCCGCCTCCGACTTGGCACGCTCCAACGCCCGCTCCGCACGCTTGACATCGATTTCGTCGGACAGCTCCGCGACCTCGGCCAGCAGCGAGAGCTTGTCGTCCGCGAACGAGATGAACCCGCCGTGCACCGCGGCGACGACGGTTCCGCCGTCGCTCGTACGGATGGTCACCGGGCCGGACTCCAGGACACCGAGCAGCGGCTGGTGGCCGGGCATCACGCCGATGTCACCCGATGTGGTGCGCGCGATGACCAAGGAGGCCGTGCCGGACCAGACACTACGGTCCGCCGCGACCAGCTCGACATGCAGCTCAGCAGCCAACGTGGCTCCTCGGGTCTACCTGCCGGGTACGACAGGGCTTCGTTACAGAATAACGGGCGTGCGGAGAGGGGCGGGACCGGGCCCACCCCTCTCCCATGAGCACAGGGCTCAGGAGACGCCCAGCTCCTTGGCCTTCGCCTTCAGGTCGTCCAGGCCACCGCACATGAAGAACGCCTGCTCCGGGAAGTGGTCGAACTCACCGTCGGCGATCGCGTTGAACGCGGCGATGGACTCGTCCAGCGGGACGTCCGATCCGTCGAGACCGGTGAACTGCTTCGCCGCGTGGGTGTTCTGCGACAGGAAGCGCTCGATACGGCGGGCACGGAAGACGGTGAGCTTGTCCTCCTCGCCGAGCTCGTCGATACCCAGGATGTTGATGATGTCCTGGAGGTCCTTGTACTTCTGCAGGATCGACTTCACGCGCGAGGCGCAGTCGTAGTGGTCCTGCGAGATGTAGCGCGGGTCCAGGATCCGGGACGTCGAGTCCAGCGGGTCCACCGCCGGGTAGATGCCCTTCTCCGAGATCGGCCGGGAGAGCACCGTCGTCGCGTCGAGGTGCGCGAAGGTGGTCGCCGGGGCCGGGTCGGTCAGGTCGTCCGCGGGGACGTAGATCGCCTGCATCGAGGTGATCGAGTGACCACGGGTCGAGGTGATGCGCTCCTGGAGGATGCCCATCTCGTCGGCCAGGTTCGGCTGGTAGCCCACCGCGGAGGGCATACGGCCGAGCAGGGTCGAGACCTCGGAACCGGCCTGGGTGAAGCGGAAGATGTTGTCGATGAAGAACAGCACGTCCTGCTTCTGCACATCGCGGAAGTACTCCGCCATGGTCAGACCGGCCAGGGCGACCCGCAGACGGGTGCCCGGGGGCTCGTCCATCTGGCCGAAGACCAGCGCGGTCTGCGGGAGAACGCCGGACTCGGCCATCTCCTCGATCAGGTCGTTGCCCTCACGGGTGCGCTCACCGACACCGGCGAACACGGAAACGCCCTCGTGCAGCTTGGCCACACGCATGATCATTTCCTGGATGAGGACGGTCTTGCCGACACCCGCGCCGCCGAACAGACCGATCTTGCCGCCCTTGACGTACGGGGTCAGCAGGTCGACGACCTTCAGACCGGTCTCGAACATCTCGGTCTTGGACTCGAGCTGGTCGAAGGCCGGGGCCTTGCGGTGGATGGCCCAGCGCTCGGTGACCTCGGCCTCGGCCTCGGGCTCGTTCAGGATCTTGCCGAGGGTGTTGAACACCCGGCCCTTGGTGACATCGCCGACCGGCACCGTGATGCCGTCGCCGGTGTCGGTCACCGCGGCCTGGCGGACCAGACCGTCGGTGGGCTCCATGGAGATGGCGCGGACCACGCCCTCACCGAGGTGCTGGGCGACCTCGAGGGTGAGGGTCTTGGTCGCACCGTCGGCGGAGGGGTCCGCGACCTCGACGGTCAGCGCGTTGTAGATGTCCGGCATCGCGTCGACGGGGAACTCCACGTCGACGACCGGGCCGATGACCCGCGCGACGCGGCCAGTGGCCACGCCGGCAGGAGCGGTCGGCTCAACAGTGGTGGTCATAGTTGTCAGTCACTCCCCGCAGAGGCGTCGGCCAGAGCGCTCGCGCCACCGACGATCTCGCTGATTTCCTGGGTGATGTCGGCCTGGCGGGCCGCGTTGGCAAGCCGCGTGAGCGACTTGATCAGTTCTTCGGCATTGTCGGTCGCCGACTTCATCGCCCGCCGGGTGGCCGCGTGCTTGGAGGCGGCGGCCTGGAGGAGAGCGTTGTAGATGCGCGACTCGACGTACCGCGGCAGCAGGGCGTCGAGGACGTCCTCCGCCGACGGCTCGAAGTCGAACAGCGGGAGGATCTCGCCCTTGCGGGCCTGCTCCTCCGCCGTGTCCTCGAGGCTGAGCGGCAGCAGCCGGCTGTCGACCGGCGACTGCGTCAGCATCGAGACGAACTCGGTGTACACGATGTGGAGCTCGTCCACACCGCCCTCGGCCGTCGCCTGGAGCACGGCCTCGATCAGCGGGCCCGCGATCTTCTTGGCGTCCGCGTAGGTCGGGTTGTCGGTGAAGCCGGTCCACGACTCCGTGACCTTGCGCTCACGGAAGCCGTAGTAGGCGACGCCCTTGCGGCCGACGATGTAGGTGTCGACCTCCTTGCCCTGCGCGGTGAGCCGCTCGGTGAGCTGCTCCGCCGCCTTGATGACGTTGGAGGAGTAACCGCCGGCCAGACCCCGGTCGCTCGTGACGAGCAGCACGGCGGCCCGCGCCGGGTTGTCGGCCTCCGTCGTCAGCGGGTGCTGCGTGTTGGAGCCGGTGGCGACTGCGGTCACCGCCCGGGTGAGCTCGGTGGCGTACGGAGTCGAGGCCGCCACCCGGCGCTGCGCCTTGACGACGCGCGAGGCGGCGATCATCTCCATCGCCTTGGTGATCTTCTTGGTCGCGGAGACGGACTTGATCCGCCTCTTGTAGACCCGGAGCTGGGCACCCATGCTCAGCCCTCGCCCAGCAGCTTGCCGTCCGAGGTCTCGAACTGCCGCTTGAAGGTGTCCACCGCTTCGCTCAGGGCGGCGATGGTGTCGTCGGACATCTTGCCGCCCTCGACGATGGAGGTCAGCAGGCCCTTCTGCTCACGGTGCAGATAGTCCAGCAGCTCACGCTCGAAGCGGCGGACGTCCTCGACCGGAACGTCGTCCATCTTGCCGTTGGTGCCGGACCAGATGGAGACGACCTGGTCCTCGGTGGAGTACGGCGCGTACTGGCCCTGCTTCAGCAGCTCGACCATGCGCGCACCCCGCTCCAGCGACGCCTTGGAGGCCGCGTCCAGGTCGGAGCCGAAGGCGGCGAACGCCTCGAGCTCGCGGTACTGGGCGAGGTCCACCCGGAGCCGGCCGGACACCTGGCGGATGGCCTTGTGCTGCGCGGAGCCACCGACTCGGGAGACCGAGATACCGACGTTCAGCGCGGGGCGCTGGTTGGCGTTGAACAGGTCCGACTCCAGGAAGCACTGGCCGTCGGTGATGGAGATGACGTTGGTCGGAATGAACGCCGACACGTCGTTGGCCTTGGTCTCGACGATCGGCAGACCGGTCATCGAGCCGGAGCCCATCTCCTCGGAGAGCTTGGCGCAGCGCTCCAGCAGCCGGGAGTGCAGGTAGAAGACGTCGCCCGGGTAGGCCTCACGGCCCGGCGGACGGCGCAGCAGCAGGGAGACGGCGCGGTAGGCGTCCGCCTGCTTGGACAGGTCGTCGAAGACGATCAGGACGTGCTTGCCCTGGTACATCCAGTGCTGACCGATGGCCGAGCCGGTGTAGGGGGCCAGGTACTTGAAGCCCGCCGGGTCGGACGCCGGGGCGGCGACGATGGTGGTGTACTCCAGCGCACCGGCCTCCTCCAGCGCGCCACGCACGGACGCGATGGTGGAGCCCTTCTGGCCGACGGCCACGTAGATGCAGCGGACCTGCTTCTTCGGGTCGCCGGAACGCCAGTTGTCACGCTGGTTGATGATCGTGTCGACGCACAGCGCGGTCTTGCCGGTCTGCCGGTCGCCGATGATCAGCTGGCGCTGTCCGCGGCCGATCGGGGTCATCGCGTCGACGGCCTTGTAGCCGGTCTCCATCGGCTCGTGCACCGACTTGCGGTCCATGACCGTGGGGGCCTGCAGCTCGAGGGCGCGACGGCCGTCGGTCTCGATCTCGCCGAGGCCGTCGATCGGGGCACCCAGCGGGTCGACGACACGGCCGAGGTAGCCCTCGCCGACGGCGACCGAGAGGACCTCGCCGGTGCGGTGCACCTGCTGGCCCTCCTCGATCCCGCTGAACTCACCGAGGACGACCGCACCGATCTCGCGCTCCTCGAGGTTGAGGGCGAGGCCGAGGGTGCCGTCCTCGAACTTCAGCAGTTCGTTCGCCATGGCCGAGGGAAGTCCCTCGACCTTCGCGATGCCGTCGCCGGCAACGCTGACCGTACCGACCTCCTCGCGCGAGGCCGCGTCCGGCTTGTACGCCTGGACGAAGTTCTCCAGCGCGTCCCGGATCTCCTCCGGCCGGATCGTGAGCTCCGCCATCTGGGTTCCCTGCTCTCCTTGTTGGGCCCGAAGTATCTGACTACGGCCCAACTCGGGCCGCTTGCATGCTTGTTGAGTTGGTGGCTGTGTCAGCCGGCCATCCGGCGGGCCGCCTCGTCGAGACGGTCCGCGATGGTCCCGTTGATGACCTCGTCGCCGATGCGCACCGCGATCCCGCCGAGGACCTCCGGGTCCACATCGAGGTTGAGGTGGACCTGGCGGCCGTACAGCTGAGCCAGAGCCGCGCCGAGGCGCTGCTTCTGCTGATCGCTGAGCGGTACCGCCGAGGTCACGACGGCGACCGTACGGTCACGGCGGGCCGCGGCCAGCTTGGTCAGCTCATCGAGACCCGCTTCCAGGCTACGTCCGCGCGGGTGTGTGACCAGTCGCACCACGAGCCGCTCGGTCACCCGGTCCGCCCGGCCGCCGAGCAGTCGGCGCACCAGATCGGCCTTGGCCGTGGCGCTCGCGTTCCGGCCGGACAGCGCACCGCGCAGCTCCGGCGAGGAGGAGACGATCCGGCCGAACCGGAACAGCTCGTCCTCGACGTCGTCGAGGGTGCCGGCCCGCTGGGCCGCCACGAGGTCGGCGGCGGCCGCCAGCTCCTCGACCGCGTCCGCCAGGTCGCGCGGGCGCGACCAGCGGCTGCGGACCATCCCGGAGACCAGGTCGACGGTTTCCCCGCCGACCTGCCCGCCCAGCAGGCGTCCGGCCAGCTCGGCCTTGGCCTCGCCGGGCTGCGCCGGGTCGGTGAGGACCCGACGCAGTGAGACCTCGCGGTCGAGCAGCGCGGTGACGGCGGCCAGCTCATCGGCGAGCTTCGTCGCGTCGACGGAGGTGTTGTCCGTCAGGGCGTCGAAGCGCTCGCGCGCGGCTGCCAGTGCCTCCCTGCTCGCTCCGTTCATCGGCCGGCCTCGGCCATCGAGCCGTCGGCGGCCTTGGCCTCGAGCTCATCGAGGAACCGGTCGATCGTGCGGCTCTGCCGGGCGACGTCCTCGACGGACTCGCCGACGATCTTGCCCGCCAGGTCGGTGGCCAGCTTGCCCACGTCCTGGCGCAGCGCCTGAGCGGCCTGCTTGCGGTCGGCCTCGATCTGGGCGTGACCGGCCGCGATGATCTCCTCACGCTGCCGCTGGCCCTCCGCGCGCATCTCGGCGATGAGCGCGGCACCCTGCTCCTGCGCCTCCTGGCGCAGGCGCGCGGCCTCGTGACGGGCGTCCGCGAGCTGGGCGCGGTAGTCCTCGAGGACCTGCTGGGCCTCGGCCTGGGTGGCCTCGGCCTTCTCCATCCCGCCCTCGATGGCCGCGCGACGCTCCTCCAGAACACGGTTGATGTTCGGGAGGAGCTTCTTCGCGAGGAATACGAAGACGATGGCAAAGGCGATCAGGCCGATGACCAGCTCCGGGATCGGCGGGATGAGGGGGTTCTCCTCCTCAGCCGCCACCTGTACCAGGGCGTTCATCTCAATGCCTTTCGTCTGTGGTGGTCAACGCGGTGCGTCAGGACTTGAAGAGGAAGCCCATGACGATACCGATCAGCGCGAGCGCCTCACAGAAGGCGAAGCCCATGATCTGGTTGGCGCGGATCAGGCCGGCCGCCTCGGGCTGACGGGCCAGGGCCTGGGTGCCGTTACCGAAGATGATGCCGACGCCGACGCCGGGGCCGATGGCGGCGAGACCGTAACCGATCGAACCGAGGTTGCCGGTGACGCCGTCGGCGGCGAGGGTCTGGAGAGCGGACATGCCGGTTCTTCCTTCTGTTTCATGGACCGGTGGGGGTTGGCCACCGGACGTCTGATGGACGAGGAGTGGGCTGCTCAGTGGCCTTTGGCGAGCGCGCCCTGAACGTAGTTGCAGGCCAAGAGCACGAAGACGTACGCCTGGACAGCCTGGATGAAGAGCTCGAACGCGGTCAGCAGGATCGTCATCACGAAGGACGCGCCCGCGTAGGCGATTCCGATGCCGTTCAGCAGGTACCAGCTGCCGATGGTGAACATCAGGAGCAGCAGGTGGCCCGCGAACATGTTGGCGAAGAGCCGGACCGCGTGGGTGAAGGGCCGGATGATCACGTTCGAGAAGAACTCGATGGTGACGATCAGCGGGAGGATCGCGCCGAGTTCCTTGTCGTAGCCGGTGATGTTCTTCCAGCCGCCGACGAAGCCGTGGTTCTTGAACGTCAGGTACATCCACATGATGTAGACGATCGCGGCGAGACCGGCCGGGAAGGCGATGATCGACGTCACCGGGAACTGGGCGATCGGAATGATCGACCAGAGGTTCATGATCCAGACGAAGAAGAACAGCGCGACCATGAAGGGGACGTACTTCTCGCCCTCCTTCTTGCCGAGGGCCTCGTAGACCAGCCCGCGGCGTACGAAGTCGTAGCCCGCCTCGCCGACCATCTGGAGCTTGCCCGGGACCACCTTGGCGCGGCCGAAGGCGGCCCAGAAGAACCAGATGATGGCGACGCTGCCCAGCAGGGCCAGCAGCATCGGCTTGTTGAACTCGAAACCGCCCACCGTGAAGAGCGGCTCGAACTTGAACGAATGGAGTCCGGGTGCCGGGAAGCCGCACCCATCGAAGATGTGGCAGTTCGTCTCGAAGGCGAGCGTCTGGTCAGAACTCACCGCGAGCTCCTTCAGCGTGGCGCATGGGTACGGCAACCTCGTTGTGTCGGCGCGGCACACGGCCACGGAACGGCACTGGACTGGTCTTACGGATGTGGGGGCGGCTGATCGGCGGGTGGCCGAATGTCGTGTCGGACATCAGCTGCATGGGCCGCCGATTCCGTCCCGCGGAATACGGGGGTTCGGCTACCTGCGCCCGCTGTGCCTCAGATGGCACCGGACGATAGCAGGTGAGCGGGCGTGCCTTTATACCGGCCCTACCGATCACGACGTGGACCCGGCGGGAGCGGACTTCTTCGCCCCCTCGGGCTTGCGTTCGTCCTCGGCTTCGGGCTGCACGTAGAGGATCTTGGCCTTCATATGAGCGCGGGTCTGTGCGGCAATCCACACCAGCACCGCGGCGAGCAGAGCGAGACCGAAAGCCTTGGTGGAGAACAACGTGGTGTCCCTGAACACCGCGAGCAACACCGCGACCAGCAAGAACTGGGTCATATACAGAACCAGTCCCATCATCTGGAACAACTGCGGAAGGTGCTTGGCGGTGCGCTCCAGCACGATGAGGCCCGTGGCCATCACCGCGGCACCCAGGAAGGCCCCGAAGGCGGCCCCGAGCGCGCCCTTTCCACCGACGACCACAGCACTGACAGCGACGGCGACCACCCCGGCAACGGCCGTGGGCGCGGCGCAACTCAGAAGCGTTCGGGCGTCGTTGGACTGCATGAAGGGTTCTCCGGCAAGAGTCGGAAGCAGCGTTTCGTCGTGGACGAGCGTATCCCCGGGGATGAGGGAGACCTCGCGACGAAGGACCGTCGCACTACGGTCCCTCGGCTCTGGCACCGGGTTTAGTGAACGGTATCACAAACTATTTGATGAGGTCTTTACCTGCTGAGTGTGCTGCCCGTCACACACAGGAGTTATGGATCGCACGCGGCGCTGACGCTCTGACGTGCCCCTTCGCGGAGCTCAGAGCCCCTGAACGAAGATCACTGCGGGGTGCCGATCCTCCGGCGGTGGGTGAACCGGGAGCGGTCACCGATCGCGGTGGCCCCGTTGATCCCGGCCGCCAGCGGCCGCGGCGCGGACTCCTCCGCCGCCGGATCCCCGGCCGCACCGGCCTCGGTGGCCGCCTCCGTACGCGCCACGGCCTGCTCCGCCGGCGCGTCCCGGTGCCCGCGGCGGTAGCGCGGCGGTACGAACCCCTCGGCCCAGCGCGGCACCCGCGGGGTGAAGCGCGGCAGCAGCAACAGCACCAGACCGACCGCGCTCAGCGCCACGATCGCCAGCACGAACCACATCCCGACGCTGTTCACCGAGTACGCCACCGCGCCAAAGGCGATCAGCGCCGACCAGAAGTACATGATCAGGACGGCCCGGCTGTGCGAGTGGCCGATCTCCAGCAGCCGGTGGTGCAGATGGCCGCGGTCGGCCGCGAACGGCGACTGGCCGCGCCAGGTGCGCCGCACGATGGCCAGCACCAGGTCGGCGAAGGGCACCGCGATGACGGTCAGCGGCAGCAGCAGCGGAATGTAGACGGGCACGGTGGCGTGCACCGCGGCCGTCTCGGACCCGGCGAACAGCTTCATCGCGTCCGGGTCCACCTGACCGGTGATGGAGATGGCACCCGCCGCCAGCACCAGGCCGATCAGCATGGAGCCGGAATCGCCCATGAAGATCCGCGCGGGGTGGATGTTGTGCGGCAGGAAGCCCAGGCACATGCCCATCAGCACGGCGGCGAACAGCGTCGCGGGGGCGGCGGACTCCAGACCGTAGCCGTACCAGATGCGGTAGGCGTACATGAAGAACGCGGCGGCGGCGATGCACACCATGCCGGAGGCCAAACCGTCCAGCCCGTCAACGAAGTTGACCGCGTTGATGGTGATGACGACCAGCGCCACCGTCAGCAGCGTGCCCTGCCAGGGCGTGAGCGAGACCGGTCCCACACCGGGCACCGGCAGCCACAGAATCGTCAGGCCCTGGAGCACCATCACACCCGCGGCGATCATCTGGCCGCCCAGCTTGATCAGCGCGTCCACGCCCCACTTGTCGTCCAGCACACCGAGCAGCCAGATCAGCCCGGCGCCGGACAGCAGCGCCCGCGGCTCGTTCGACAGCTCGAAGACGTCCTTGAGGTTGGTGAGGTGGGCGGCGACCAGCAGTCCCGCGCACAGCCCGCCGAACATGGCGATGCCACCGAGCCGCGGCGTGGGCTCGCGGTGCACATCACGGGCACGGATCTCCGGCATCGCGCCAGCCGCGATGGCGAACTTCCGCACCGGCCCGGTCAGGAGATAGGTGACCGCGGCCGTGATGCACAGAGTCAGCAGGTATTCACGCACAGGCTGCCCCACAGGTATCGCTGGCCATCACAGCCACACACCCTATGCGTGTCGGACCGCAACCGGTGAACGTACTTACAGACGTCCTACACCTTCGGATGGTTGCATGCGCCGGCCCTCGTCCGGATAGGGCGGAAATCTGCCCGCCAGTTCCGCCACTTTCTCCCGTATCACGCCCTCGTCCCGCAGCGCGGTTCCGATCAGCGCGGCTATGCGTTCCATCTCGGGCGTTCCCATCCCCTGGGTGGTCACCGCCGCGGTGCCCAGCCGCAGCCCCTTGGTCCAGCCCGCGGGCTCCGTCGCGGACGCCAGCGCACACGTGTCCAGCACGATCCCGGCGGCGGCACAGCGGCCCCGTGCGGTGCGTCCGTCCAGGCCCAGCGGGGCCGGATCCACGGTGATCATGTGGGTGTCGGTACCTCCGGTGGTGACCGCGAGACCCTCCGCGACCAGCGCGTCGGCCAGCACCCGGGCATTGGCGACCACCCGCTGCGCATAGGCGGTGAAGGAGGGCGCGGCGGCCTCGCCGAACGCCACCGCCTTGGCCGCCACGGTGTGCATCTGGGCGCCGCCCTGGGTGAACGGGAACACCGCCCGGTCGATGCGCTCGGCCAGGTCCGCACCGCACAGCAGCATCCCGCCGCGCGGCCCGCGCAGCACCTTGTGTGTCGTTGCGCACACCACGTCGGCGTACGGCACCGGACTGGGCGCCGCCTTGCCCGCGACCAGGCCGATGGGATGCGCGGCGTCGGCGATGAGATACGCCCCGACCTCGTCCGCGACGGCCCGGAAGGCGGCGTAGTCGGGGTGGCGGGGATAGGAGATCGAGCCGCACACGATGGCCTTCGGGCGGTGGGCCCGGGCCAGCCCGTGGAGCTGGTCGTAGTCGATGAGCCCGGTGGCCGGATCGACGCCGTAGCCGATGAAGTCGAACCAGCGGCCGGAGAAGTTCGCCGGGGAGCCCATGGTGAGGTGGCCGCCGTGGGTCAGCGCCATGGCCAGCACGGTGTCGCCGGGCCGCAGCAGCGCGGCGTACGCGGCCAGTACCGCCGAGGAGCCCGAATGCGGCTGCACATTGGCGTGCTCCGCGCCGAACAGCGCCTTCGCGCGGTCCTGGGCGACCCGCTCGGCGATGTCCACCAGTTCGCAGCCGCCGTGGTGGCGGGCTCCGGGGTAGCCCTCGGCGTACTTGTTGGCGAGCGGCGAGGCCAGGGCGGCGAGCACCGCGGGCGAGGTGAAGTTCTCCGCGGCGATCAGCTGGAGCCCGCTGGAGACGCGGTCCAGTTCGCTCAGGATGATCCCCGCGAGCTCGGGGTCCTGGCGGGCGAGCGCTTCGAAGTCGGGGCCCCAGGGGGTGCGGCCCGGGACACCGGCGGGATCGGCGGAGGTGCCGCCCCGGGGCCCTGCGGAGGTGACGGCCATCGCTGCTCACAGCCTTGGGAGGGTCGGTCGGGCGTCACCCCCAATGTAGGCCGGGCAGACCGTCCGTGCGCGCCGTGCGGCCGTCGCGGCCGGAGCTGCTCAGGCCGGGGCGGCGACCCCCGTCAGGGCCGTGACGACCGGGTCCAGCGCCTGGTGGATCTCGTCGCCGATGGAACGGAAGAAGGTGATGGGCGCCCCGTAGGGGTCATGCACCTCGTCCGCCTCCTCGTTGGGGGCCAGCAGCCAGCCGCGCAGCGCGGCCGCCGCCTGCACCAGCGCGCGGGCGCGCTCGACCACTCCGCCCGCCTCCTCCGGATCGGGGAGCGTGGCGGAGTCTATGGCCCGTACCAGCCGGGTGAACTCCTTGAGGGTGAAGGTGCGCAGCCCCGCCGAGTGCCCCATGGAGATGACCTGGGCCCGGTGGTCACGGGTCGCGGTGAGCACCAGATCGGCCCGAATCACGTGTTCGTCCAGCAGTTCGCGGCCGAGGAAACCGGCCGGGTCGGCGCCGAAGTCGGTCAGGACGGTCGCGGCGTGCGCCTCCATGGGCGCGCCCTCGTGCCCCCAGGTGCCCGCGCTCTCCACGATCAGTCCCCTGGTGCGGGCGCTGCCGAGGCGGTGGGCGAGGGCATGCCGGGTCAGCCGCTCGGTGATCGGCGAGCGGCAGACGTTGCCGGTGCTGACGTGGAGGATGCGGAAGGAGGTCTCGGCGTGCTTCGCCCGGTGTTCCGCTATGCCACGCCCCGTCTCAGGGGCTGTCAATTGGCCACCTCGAGGTCGGGTACGACCTCGCGGAGCTGCTCGGGGTTAAGCGCGCCCGCGCGGAGCAGCACCGGCACCTTGCCGGTGACGTCGACGATGGAGGACGGCACGGCGGCGGGGGTGGGCCCGCCGTCGAGGTAGACCGAGACGGAGTCGCCGAGCATCTCCTGGGCGGCGTCGCAGTCCTGCGGGGACGGGTGGCCGGTGAGGTTGGCGCTGGAGACCGCCATCGGCCCGAAGTCGTTGAGCAGCTCGATGGCGACCGGGTGCAGCGGCATCCGGATCGCGACGGTGCCGCGGGTCTCCCCCAGGTCCCAGGTGAGCGACGGCTGGTGCCGGGCGACCAGGGTGAGCGCTCCGGGCCAGAAGGCGTCGACCAGCTCCCACGCCTGTTCGGAGAAGTCGGTGACCAGACCGTGCAGGGTGTTCGGGGAGCCGACGAGGACGGGGGTGGGCATGTTGCGGCCCCGGCCCTTGGCCTCCAGCAGATCGCCGACCGCCTCGGCGCTGAAGGCGTCCGCACCGATCCCGTACACGGTGTCGGTGGGCAGCACGACCAGTTCGCCGCGGCGGACCGCGGACGCGGCCTCGCGCAGGCCGGTCTTGCGATCGGTGGCGTCCCCGCAGTCGTAGCGCCGTGCCATTTAACGGACCTCCTCGTACGTGGCCAGGGTGGGGTGCGGTGCCGTCGTCACGGCATGGCCTTCCGCGCGGTGGCGAACCGGGGCCGGTTGTTCAGGTCGGGGTGGTCGGCGGCGTCCGCCCAGCCACGCTCCTCCGTGAAGATCCATGGCACCTGGCCGCCCTGGGTGTCTGCGTGCTCGATGACAACGACGCCTCCCGGACGCAGCAGCCGGTGGGCCGTGCGCTCCAGGCCGCGGATCACATCGAGGCCATCCTCGCCGGAGAACAGCGCGAGCTGGGGGTCGTGGTCGCGGGCCTCCGGTGCGACGTACTCCCACTCGGTCAGCGGGATGTACGGCGGATTGCTGATGACGAGGTCCACCTGCCCGTCGAGCTCGGGCAGGGCCGTCATCGCGTCTCCGTGCTGGAGAACGACGCGGGACCCCTCGACGTTCTTGCGGGCCCACTGGACGGCGCCCTCGTCCAGCTCCACGGCGTGCACCCGGGAGCGCGGCACCTCCTGGGCGAGGGCGAGGGCGATGGCCCCGGAGCCGGTGCACAGGTCCACGATGAGCGGTTCGACGACGTCCATGGCCCGCACCGCGTCTATGGCCCAGCCGACCACCGACTCGGTCTCCGGACGGGGTACGAAGACACCCGGCCCGACCTGGAGCTCCAGATAGCGGAAGAAGGCCCGGCCGGTGATGTGCTGAAGGGGCTCGCGGGCCTCGCGGCGGGCGACCGCCTCCCAGTAGCGGGCGTCGAAGTCGGCGTCGGCGACGCCGTGCAGCTCACCCCGCTTGACGCCGTGCACAAAGGCGGCGAGCTCCTCGGCGTCGAAGCGCGGAGAGGGCACGCCCGCGGCGGCCAGCCGCTGGGTGGCCTGGGCCACCTCGGCGAGCAGCACGTTCACTGAATTCCTCCAGCCGGTCCGGACAAGGGCACAGGACTTCCCGGTGGGTGCTTACTGCGCCGCGGCCAGCTTGGCGGCCGCGTCGGCGTCCACGCACGCCTGGATCACCGGGGCGAGTTCGCCGTCGAGCACCTGGTCCAAGTTGTACGCCTTGAAGCCGACCCGGTGGTCCGAGATCCGGTTTTCCGGGAAGTTGTACGTACGGATGCGCTCGGAGCGGTCGACGGTGCGGACCTGGCTGCGGCGGGCGTCGGACGCCTCCTTCTCGGCCTCCTCCTGGGCCGCGGCCAGCAGCCGCGAGCGCAGGATGCGCAGTGCCTGCTCCTTGTTCTGGAGCTGGCTCTTCTCGTTCTGGCAGGAGACGACGATGCCGGTGGGCAGGTGGGTGATGCGCACCGCGGAGTCGGTGGTGTTGACCGACTGGCCGCCGGGGCCGGAGGAGCGGTAGACATCGATCCGCAGATCGTTGGGGCCGATCTCGACCTCGACCTCCTCGGCCTCCGGGGTGACCAGCACGCCGGCGGCGGAGGTGTGGATGCGGCCCTGCGACTCGGTGGCGGGCACCCGCTGCACGCGGTGCACCCCGCCCTCGTACTTCAGCCGGGCCCAGACGCCCTGGCCGGGCTCGGCGGAGCCCTTGGTCTTGACCGCGACCTGGACGTCCTTGTAGCCGCCGAGGTCGGACTCGTTGGCCTCGAGGATCTCGGTCTTCCAGCCCACGCGCTCGGCGTAGCGCAGATACATCCGCAGCAGGTCGCCCGCGAACAGGGCGGACTCCTCGCCGCCCTCGCCCGCCTTGACCTCCAGGATGACGTCCTTGTCGTCGCTGGGGTCGCGGGGCACCAGCAGCAGCCGGAGCCGCTCGGTGAGCTCCTCGCGCCGCAGCTCCAGCTCCTTCACCTCGTCGGCGAAGTCCGGGTCGTCCTGGGCGAGCTCCTGGGCCGTGCCGATGTCGTCGCCCGCCCGCTTCCAGTCGCGGTAGACGGCGAGGATCGGCGTCAGCTCGGCGTAGCGCTTGTTGAGCCGCATCGCCTCGCGCTGGTCGGCGTGGACCGCGGGGTCGGCGAGCCGCTTCTCGAGGTCGGCGTGTTCGCCGATGAGTTCCTCGACCGCCTCGAACATCGGGGCTCCCTGGGTGGTCTGCGTAAGGGCTTGCGGGGAAGAGCCGGGAAGGCCGGTGACGACAAAACGCCGGTCCGGTCGCCCCAGGAGAGGGGCGACCGAAGACCGGCGCCGTACGGGTCGCTACTTCTTGGCGGACCCGGCGTTCTTGCCGAAGCGGGCCTCGAACCGCGCCACACGGCCACCGGTGTCGAGGATCTTCTGCTTGCCCGTGTAGAACGGGTGGCACTCGGAGCAGATGTCGGCGCGGATGGTGCCGCCGCTCACGGTGCTACGGGTGGTGAAGGACGCGCCACAGGTGCAGCTGACCTGCGTCTCGACGTACTCCGGGTGGATGTCGCGCTTCAAGGGATTCTCCTAGGTTCGGGAGGGTGCCGGGTCGACGGGCGGGTTGCCTGTCGTGAACCGGGACCGACGGTCCAGTCTGCCAGCACTGGCCGTATCCCCCAAAACCGGGGGTGGGGCCCGGATATTCCCGGGCCCCGGCCGCGCCGTGCGGGGCGGCGCGGACCCGCGTTACTTGACGACCTTGCCCGCGCTGGTGGCGTCGCCGGCCGAGCCCTTGGTGGCGGACGCGGGGATCGGCCGGTCCTGCCGCAGCGCCCGCCACATCAGCTCGCACTTCCGCTTCATGGGCAGCACCCGGGCGGGGTCCTCGGGGTCGTACTGCACGGGCAGCGTGGTCATCTTCATATCGCCCGAGCCGATGCCCTTGAGGCCCTCGGCGAAGCCCTTCAGCTTGTTCACCGAGCCCAGCTCGGAGTCGGTGGTGAGGGCCTTGGTGGAGGTGTCCGCCAGGTCGTAGAGCTTCTTCGGGTTGTCGAACACGTCGACCTGCTTGATCTGGTCCAGCAGCGCCTTGACGAACGCCTGCTGGAGCTTGATCCGCCCGAGGTCGCTGCCGTCGCCGACGCCGTGCCGGGTCCGCACCAGGCCGAGGGACTGCTCTCCGTCGAGGCTGTGCGGGCCGGGCTCGAGGTCGAGGTGGCTCTTCTCGTCGTGGATCGGGGTGGTGGTGGTGATGTCGACGCCGCCGAGGTCGTTGATCAGCTGCTTGAAGCCGGAGAAGTCGACTTCGAGGTAGTGGTCCATGCGTATGTGGGTCATGGACTCGACGGTCTTCACGGCACAGGCCGGGCCGCCGACCTCGTAGGCGCTGTTGAACATGGCCTGCCGCGCCGCGGGCTTCTCCTCGCCGTCCTTCACGCAGGAGGGGCGCTTGACCATGGTGTCCCGCGGGATGCTGACCACGCTGGCCTTCTGGCGGCCCTGGTAGACGTGGACGACCATCGCGGTGTCGGAGCGGGAGGTGCCCTCGTCCTTGCCGTACTTGGCGTTCTTCCCGGCCCGGGAGTCGGAGCCGAGGACGAGGATGTCCATCGAACCGTTGTCGACGTTCTTGGGGCGGTCGGAGCCGAGGGCGTTGTTGATGTCGACGCTGGTGAGGTTGCCGTTGAGCTTGTAGTAGAGGTATCCGAGTCCGGCACCGCCGAGGACCAGCACGGCGGCCAGGGTCCATATCGTGTAGTGCACGGCGCGGCGGCGGGTGCTGGGCCGTTTGCGGCGGCGGCCACCGGCTCCGCGCGCTCCTGGGCCCGGGCTCACCGGCGTACCGCTGCTGTCGTCAGCCATGTGCTCCTCAGTCCTCGTTTCCCGGGTACCCCCCTGACGTCACGGTCAGGCCTGGCATCGCGGTGCGGATCGGTGTCGCCCAGACAGACGAAAGGCCGAGCGCAAGGGTTGCACATGTTGTTTTCTTGCTTTTTGTTCGATCCGAGGCCGGTGCCGTTCGTCCCCTTCGTCCGCCTACCGCCTTGACCTGTGTTTTCGCTGCCCAGAACGACATCGCGGCCGGTCCGTGAGGGACTCGGCCGCTGTGGTTCAGATCTCAACAACAGATTCGGCAACGATCTCGACGGCGGTCCCGACGGCGATCTCCACCGTCGCCCGGACGGCGAAGGGGCCTCCCCGCCGTGGCGGGAAGGCCCCTTCCGCGGACCGTGCCGGATCAGTCGCCGTTGCCCGGGGTGGGCGTGGTCTTGGCGATCTGCATCAGGAACTCGGCGTTGGACTTGGTCTGCTTCATCTTGTCCAGCAGCAGTTCGATGGCCTGCTGCGAGTCCAGCGCGTGCAGCACCCGGCGGAGCTTCCAGACGATGTTCAGCTCCTCCGGCGCCAGCAGGATCTCCTCCTTGCGGGTGCTGGACGGGTCGACGTCCACCGCCGGGAAGATGCGCTTGTCGGCGAGCTTCCGGTCCAGCTTGAGCTCCATGTTGCCGGTGCCCTTGAACTCCTCGAAGATCACCTCGTCCATCCGCGAGCCGGTCTCGACCAGCGCGGTGGCCAGGATGGTCAGCGAGCCGCCGTCCTCGATGTTGCGCGCCGCACCGAAGAACTTCTTCGGCGGGTAGAGCGCGGTGGAGTCGACACCACCGGACAGGATGCGGCCGGAGGCGGGCGCCGCCAGGTTGTACGCACGGCCCAGACGCGTGATCGAGTCCAGCAGCACCACCACGTCATGACCCAGCTCGACCAGGCGCTTGGCCCGCTCGATCGCCAGCTCGGCGACGGTGGTGTGGTCCTCGGCCGGGCGGTCGAAGGTCGAGGAGATGACCTCGCCCTTCACCGACCGCTGCATGTCGGTGACCTCTTCCGGCCGCTCGTCGACGAGGACGACCATCAGATGGCACTCGGGGCTGTTGCGGGTGATCGCGTTGGCGATCGCCTGCATGATCATGGTCTTGCCGGTCTTCGGCGGGGCCACGATCAGGCCGCGCTGGCCCTTGCCGATCGGCGCGACCAGATCGATGATCCGGGTCGTCAGCCCGCTGGCCTCGGTCTCCAGCCGCAGCCGGTCCTGCGGGTAAAGCGGCGTCAGCTTGCCGAACTCCGGCCGCCCGCGCCCGGTTTCGGGCGCCATGCCGTTGACCGAGTCCAGCCGGACCAGCGCGTTGAACTTCTCGCGGCGCTCGCCCTCGCGCGGCTGACGGACCGCACCGGTGACGTGGTCGCCCTTGCGCAGACCGTTCTTGCGCACCTGGGCGAGCGAGACGTACACGTCGTTCGGGCCCGGGAGGTAACCGGAGGTCCGGATGAACGCGTAGTTGTCGAGGATGTCGAGGATGCCCGCGACCGGGATCAGCACATCGTCCTCGGACACCTGCGGCTCGTTGCCGAAGTCGTCGCGGCCACGGCGGCCACGGCGGTCGCGGTACCGGCCGCGGCGCCCGCGGCGCCCGCCCTCGAAGTCGTCGTCGGTGTCATCGGCGCCGGCGCGCTGCTGGCCCTGGCCGCGCCCGTCACGCTGCTGGCGGCCGCCGCCCTGCTGGCCGTCGTCCCCCTTGCCGCCGCGGCGGTCGCGCTGGCCGCCGCGCTCCCGGCGGTCGCCCTTCTGACCGCGCTCCTGGCGGTCCTGGCGGTCGGCGCCGCCCTTGCCGCCCTTACCCTCGGCGGTGTCCACGGCGGCCTCGGCCTTCGCGTCCGCCTTGGCCTCGGTCTTGGTCTCGACGGCGGTGGCCGTGGCCCCCTGCTCGGGGCTCCCGGCGGACGCGGTCGCACGACGGCGGCGGCGCTCACCGGCGGGCTGCTCATCGGCAGCCGGCTCGCCCGGCTGGCCCGGGATCTCGATCTGCTGCTGCGCCACAGCCTTCTCGGCCTGGTCGCTCTTCTCCGCCTTGGCGGACTTGTCGGCCTTGTCGGCCTTGTCGGCCTTGTCGGCCTTGCCCGCCTTCGCGGTCGTCTCCTGCTTGGCCGCGTCGGCGCTGCCATCGCCCGTACGGACCCGGGAGGTGGCACGGCGCTTGGGCTTGGTCACCTCCTCGTCGGAGGCGCTCTCGGAGCTCTGGGCTCCGCCGGAGCCCGCGGCCTGCTTCTCCTTGATGACCTCGATCAGCTGGCTCTTGCGCATCCGCGCGGTGCCCTTGATGCCGAGGCTCGAGGCGAGCTGCTGGAGCTCCGCCAGGACCATGGCGTCAAGGCCGGTGCCCGAGCGGCGTCGCCGCGGGGCAGCGCCAGTGGCAGCACCGGTGGCAGGCGCGGCGGGAGCGTCCGTAGCGGGCGCGGCGGCATTGCCGACACTGCTGTCGGAGGTACCGGAGGCGTTCACGCCCATCAGATCGGTGGTGTCGCTCACGAAGGGTCCTTCCCTGGAGCGGGCGTCGGCCTGTCTGGCTCGGCGACCGGTTGTGCTGTCCGGCTGTGGTCCTTCCGTTACGGACCGGGCCGGGGCGGTGGTCCGCCGGGTTACGGCGGAGAGATCAGTTCATGGTTCCGGCGAGACGGAAGACTTTCCTCGGCTCCGCCACGCCGATTCCGGAGCGTGCTCGATACTGCTCAGGCAGGCTGCTCAGGCAGTGCTGGGAGGCTCCCGGAAGAAGGGTGGTCCCTGATGGGGACACTGAGCACCTCGCCTCCGAGTACATCCAAGAGGCATCCAGTGCAGACTTGAGGTTAACACTACCGGATCCAACAAACATTCCCCCTCTCCAAGACCGGCAATCGAGTTTTCCCAGCGCCCGGGCCGTGCCGGGCGTGGTGTCAGCTGAGCGGCAGAACGCTCGCCCCCCCGGCGTCGAGAGCCAGCCGGTTGGCCGCCCATCCCTCACCCGCCAGTCGTGCGACCTTGTCGGCCGCACCGTCCTCGACCAGCGCGAGCACCGTGGGGCCCGCACCGGAGATGACCGCGGGGACGCCGTCCGCGCGCAGTCGGTTCACCAGGGCCAGGCTCTCGGGCATCGCCGGAGCGCGGTATTCCTGGTGCAGCCGGTCCTCCGTCGCCGCGAGCAGCAGCTCGGGACGCCTGGTCAGGGCCTCAACGAGCAGGGCCGCCCGGCCCGCGTTGACCGCCGCGTCCACATGCGGGACGGTGCGCGGCAGCAGTCCGCGGGCGGTCTCCGTGAGCACCGGGCTGCCCGGGACGAAGACCACCGGAACGATGGAATCGGCCGGGTCCATCCTGATCGCCCGCGCGGCTCCCGCGTCCGTCCAGGCGAGGGTGAAGCCGCCGAGCAGACACGCGGCGACATTGTCGGGGTGGCCCTCGATCTCGGTGGCCAGCTCCAGCAGCGCCGCGTCGTCGAGCTTCTCGGCGCCGCCTATGGTCACCGCGCGCGCGGCGACGATCCCGGCGCAGATGGCGGCGGAGGAGGAACCGAGGCCGCGGCCGTGCGGAATCCGGTTGGCGCAGACCACCTCGAGGCCCCGCGGCTGACCGCCCAGCAGGTCGAACGCGGTCCGCAGGGACCGTACGAGCAGATGGCTCTCGTCGCGCGGCAGGGTCGGTGCGCCTTCGCCCGCGATGTCGACATGCAGACCGGAGTCGGCCACCCGGACCACCACATCGTCGTAGAGCCCCAGGGCCAGGCCGAGGGCGTCGAAGCCGGGGCCGAGATTGGCGCTCGAGGCGGGGACGCGCACTCGGACGGCGGCGGCGCGGAACGCTGGACCGGCCATCGCTCGATGACTCTCCTTGTGTGTGCGTGAGATTTCTCGAAGAGGTACGGAAAACCGCGGGGGTTGTCACGCGAAGTACGGCGACGCCGCGCAGAGGTGAGCACTCTGCGTCGGGGCGGATTCAGTACAGCCTATCGAAGGAAGGTTCTGTGGCGACATAGGGCGCACGGGAGGCGCACGATGCGTGTCGCGCTCCCTGCCGCCGTCCCCGACCACTCTACTTGAGCGTGCCGCGCGCCCACTTCGCTCCCGTGCATCTTTTCCACCACTTGAGTGGATCTTGAGAAAGCCGCCGGTGGAAGCGGGGTCGAGGGCCGGCACCGGAACGGGCCGGAATCCGGTGGATCCCGGCCCGCGGCGCTAGACGAGTCCGAGGCGTACGGCGGCCGCGTCCGCGTCCACCGGGACCACAACCGGCTGCGGCGCGCCCGCGACCGCCCAGTCCGGGTCCTTCAGCCCGTTGCCCGTCACCGTGCACACGATGCGCTGGCCCGGGTCGACCAGACCCTGCTCGGCGGCCTTGAGCAGGCCCGCCACGCTCGCGGCGGAGGCCGGCTCCACGAAGACGCCCTCCTGGGAGGCGAGCAGCCGGTAGGCGGCCAGGATTTGACGGTCGGTCACCTCGTCGATGAGACCGCCCGACTCGTCCCGCGCCTGCTCGGCGAAGCTCCAGGAGGCGGGATTGCCGATACGGATCGCGGTGGCGATGGTGCTGGGCTCGCGGACCGGCTCACCGCGCACGATCGGCGCCGCGCCGGACGCCTGGAACCCCCACATCCGGGGAGTGCGGGTGGACCGGGGCTCCTGGTCCCCGAAGGGCACCGCGTACTCTTTGTAACCCTTCCAGTAGGCGGTGATGTTGCCCGCGTTGCCCACCGGGAGCACATGGATGTCGGGCGCGTCGCCGAGCATGTCGACGATTTCGAAGGCCGCGGTCTTCTGCCCCTCGATACGGGCCGGGTTGACCGAATTCACCAGCGCCACCGGGTACTTCTCGGACAGCCCGCGTGCCAGCGTCAGACAGTCGTCGAAGTTGCCGTCGACCTGGAGGATCTTCGAGCCGTGCACCAGGGCCTGGCCCATCTTGCCCAACGCGATCTTCCCCTGCGGGACCAGCACCGCGCAGACCATCCCGGCCCGCACCGCGTAGGCCGCGGCCGAGGCCGAGGTGTTGCCGGTGGAGGCGCAGATGACCGCCTTGGCACCGGCCTCCTTGGCCGCGCTGATGGCCATCGTCATCCCGCGGTCCTTGAAGGACCCGGTGGGGTTGGCGCCCTCGACCTTGAGGTGGACCTCGCAGCCGGTGCGCTCGGAGAGCACCTGCGCGGGCACGAGCGGGGTGCCGCCCTCGCGGAGGGTGACGACGGGGGTCGTCCCGCTGACCGGGAGCCGGTCGCGGTACTCCTCGATGATGCCCCGCCAGCCGTGCCACTGGCGGGTGCCGGACATTCGCGGCCCTGCGTCGGCGATTGCGTTCATGTTTTCCTTACTCCCCTGCTACTCCCGGCCCCGCTGCTGTGCGGTACGCCCGCGTCACCCGCTCCACCCGCTCTCTACTCGCCCTCGACCCGCATGATGCTGGCGACGTCGCGGACCGTGTCGAGGCTGCGGAGCGTCTCCACGGTCGCCGACAGCGCGGCGTCGCTCGCGCGGTGGGTCACGACAACGAGGGAAGCCTCACCGTCCTTCCCCTGCTGGCGGACCGTATCGATCGACACTCCGTGCTCGGCGAAGACTGTGGCGACCTGAGCGAGAACTCCCGGCTTGTCGGCGACATCGAGGCTGATGTGGTATCGCGTGACCACATCGCCCATGGGGCTCACCGGAAGCCTGCTGTAGGCGGACTCCCCCGGTCCGGCGGCGCCCGCCAGCTTGTTGCGGCAGGCGGCGACCAGGTCGCCCAGCACCGCCGATGCGGTCGGCGAGCCACCGGCCCCCGGCCCGTAGAACATCAGCTGGCCGGCGGCCTCGGCCTCCACGAACACCGCGTTGTACGCCTCGCGGACCGAGGCGAGCGGATGGGCCAGCGGAATCATCGCCGGATGCACCCGCGCGGTGACGGACCGGCCGTCGGCGGCGCGCTCACAGATCGCGAGCAGCTTGACGGTGCAGCCCATCCGCTTGGCGGAGGCGATGTCGGCCGCGGTCACCTCGGTGATGCCCTCACGGTGCACGTCGTCGAGGGTGACCCGGGTGTGGAAGGCGATCCCGGCGAGGATCGCGGCCTTGGCCGCGGCGTCGAACCCCTCGACGTCGGCGGTCGGGTCGGCCTCCGCGTAGCCGAGCGCGGTGGCCTCGTCCAGCGCCTCGCTGTAGCCCGCGCCGCTGCCGTCCATCCGGTCGAGGATGAAGTTGGTGGTGCCGTTGACGATGCCGAGGACCCGGTTGACCTTGTCGCCCGCCAGCGATTCGCGCAGCGGCCGCACCAGCGGGATCGCGCCCGCGACCGCCGCCTCGTAGTACAGGTCCGCGCCGCGCTCCTGGGCCGCGGCGTGCAGGGCCGCGCCGTCCTGGGAGACCAGCGCCTTGTTGGCGGAGACCACGCTCGCGCCGTGCTCGAACGCGGTGGTGATGAGGGACCGGGCGGGCTCGATCCCGCCGATCACCTCGACCACCACATCGATGTCCCCGCGTTTGACCAGGGCGGTGGCGTCGGTGGTCACCAGGTGCTCCGGCACCCCCTCACGGACCCGGTTGGGGCGGCGCACGGCCACCCCTGCCAGCTCCACCGGAGCCCCGATGCGCGCCGTCAGGTCGTCCGCGTGCGTCGTCATGATGCGCGCCACCTCTGAGCCCACTACCCCACAGCCCAGCAGCGCCACTTTCAGCGGACGCGTACGCATCATCCGACCTCGTCTCTCATCCATCGTTTGGTGCACCAGTCTCAGGCACTGGACGGAAATTCCTATCCCGGGTCCAGTATCCGAGATTTATTTCTCGCTAGCCGACATCGAGCCGCAGGAGATCTTCCTCGGTCTCCCGCCGGACGATTTCCCGCGCCTGTCCGTCGCGTACGGCGACGACCGGCGGACGCAGCGCGTGGTTGTAGTTGCTCGCCATCGAGCGGCAGTAGGCGCCGGTGGCGGGGACGGCGATCAGGTCGCCGGGCGCCAGATCGGCGGGCAGAAAAGCGTCCCGGACCACGATGTCACCGGATTCGCAGTGCTTGCCGACGACGCGGGAGAGCATCGGCTCGGCGGTGGAGGTGCGGGAGACCAGCGCCACCGAGTACTCGGCGTCGTAGAGCGCGGTACGGATGTTGTCGGACATCCCGCCGTCGACGCTCACATACGTCCGCAGGCCCGGCAGCTCCTTGACCGTTCCCACCTCGTACAGCGTGAACGCGGTCGGCCCGACGATCGCCCGCCCCGGCTCGACCGACAGCCGCGGCACCGCGAGCCCCGCCCCCTTGCACTCGCGGTGCACGATCTCGCGCAGCGCCGCGGCGATCTCGTGCGGCTCGCTGGGATCGTCGTCCGCGGTGTACGCGATGCCGAGGCCGCCGCCGAGGTCGATCTCCGGCAGCTCCACCCCGTGCTCGTCGCGGACCTCCTTCAGCAGCCCGACCACGCGGTGGGCGGCCACCTCGAACCCGGAGGTGTCGAAGATCTGCGAGCCGATGTGCGAGTGGATGCCGATGAGCTCCACCCCGTCCAGCTTCAGCGCCCGCCGCACCGCCTCGGCGGCCAGCCCGCCCGCCAGCGGAATGCCGAACTTCTGGTCCTCGTGCGCGGTCGCGATGAACTCATGGGTGTGCGCCTCGACGCCCACGGTGACCCGGATCTGCACCCGCTGGCGCCTGCCGAGCCGCTGGGCGATGTGCGCCACCCGCACGATCTCCTGGAAGGAGTCGAGCACGATCCGCCCGACCCCGGCCTCGACCGCGCGGGTGATCTCCCGCGTCGACTTGTTGTTCCCGTGCAGCGCGATCCGCTCCGCGGGCATCCCGGCGGCCAGCGCGGTGGCCAGCTCCCCCTCGGAGCACACGTCGAGGTTGAGCCCCTCCTCGTGCAGCCAGCGCACCACGGCCCGGGAGAGGAACGCCTTCCCCGCGTAGAACACGTCGGCCTCGTCCCCGAACGCCTCCCGCCAGGCCCGGCACCGGGCCCGGAAGTCCTCCTCGTCCAGGAAGTAGCCGGGCGTCCCGAACTCCTCGGCCAGCCGCGTCACGTCGATCCCGCCCACGGTGGCGACACCGTCGGCGTTCCGGGCGACGGTACGGGACCACACGCGCGGGTCGAGCTGGTTGAGGTCGGCGGGCGGCGCGCTGTAGTGCCCCTCGGGAAGGACATCGGCGTGGCGGGGGCCGGCGGGGTGGGCGGAACGGCTCATGGTGTCTCTCTCGCAGGTGTCACAGATGTTCTGGAGCGGTCATGCCGAGCAGGTGGAGGCCGTTGGCGAGCACCGTGCCGGCGGCCTCGGCGAGGGCCGTCCGCGAGCGGTGCACGGCCGAGGGTTTCTGCTCGCCGCGCGGGAGGGGCGGACACGTGTCGTGGAAGCGGAAGAGGGCGTCGGCGGTGGCGACGAGATGCCGGACCAGCCGGTCGGGCGCCCGGTGGCGGGCGGCGGCCTCGATGGTACGGGGGAAGTCGCCGAGGAGGGCGAGGAGGGCGATCTCGGCGGGGTGGCCGTAGGAGGCCCCGTCCAAGGTCCCGTCGGTCCCGTCGGTCCCGTCCGGCTGTGCCTCGACTCCGAGGTCGTGGGCATTGCGCAGCACGGCCCGGACCCGCGCGTGGGCGTACCGGACCCGGAAGAGGGGGTTGGCCTCGCGCTGGCAGAGGAGCCGCTCGGGATCGAGGTCGGGGAGGTCGTGGGCGGCGGGCCGCAGCAGGGCCCAGCGGGCGGCGTCGGGGCCGAGCCGGATGAGGAGCCCGTCGGCGGAGACACCGGCGGCGCGGACGGCGAGCGCCTCCCCGCCGGGGCCGTCCGCTTCCGCCTCCCCGCCACAGGCGGTGACGAGCCCGCGGACGACATGGGCGACGAGGGCGGCGCGTACCTCGCCCACGGCGGTCCCGGAGGCGAACCGGACCCGCTCCCCGGCCATTCCGTCCCCGCGCCCGTAGTCGCGCCCCTGGGCGAGGACGGTGTCCACGAGGTGCCCGTGGGAGGTGGCGTCGAGGGTGATGTTCAGGAACCCGGGGTCGGCGATGTCGACGCGCGCGATCCCGGGCGTACGGACCAGCCGCCGCCGCAGTATCTCGGCGATCCGCAGCGCACCGCCGCCGGACACCCCCTCGGCCCGGGCGAGCTGGAGGGCGACGTTGGTGGCGTAATCGCCGCAGCCGGGCCGCGGCGGAGTCCGCACCTTCACCCGCTCCGGCACGGTGACGCACAGCTCGTCGTCCTCGACGGCACGACGCACGGTGTGCAGCACAGTGCGGGAGAGCTGGGCGGGAGTCACGGGACAAGCGTATGGGAGGAGGGGGGTGCCCCCGCGAACCGGTTTCGTCCTTCGGACGCCGGGCCGGTGAAGAACGGCCCGCGCCCGAGGCATCCACCGGCGGCCGGTGGCTGTCTGCCAGCTGCCGACTGCCGACCACCGGCGGCCGACTGACGACCACCGGCCATCGGCTGCCGGCCACCGGCTGCCACCTGTCGGCCACCGGCCGCCGGAGCCCACCGCCGACCGGCCGACTAGCCGGTGGGCCCCACAACCGGCGCGGCATCACCAGGAGCCGTGGCCCCAGCACCCCCTCGCCTCATCAGCCGCCCCACGAGCTTCACCAGGTCGGTCGGCTCGAAGGGCTTGGCCAGGAAGGCGTCGACGCCCAGCGCCTTCCCACTGTCCATCTCGTACTGCGTACACGCACTGATGATCGCGACGGGCACATGACACGTCCGAGCATCCGCACGCAACCGTGATGCCGTATGCAGCCCATCCAGTCTGGGCATCACGACATCGAGAGTGATCACATCGGGCCGCACCTGGTGGACGATCTCCAGGCACTCGGCACCATCCGCCGCGGTCACGACCTCGAAGCCCTCCAGCTCGAGGTTGACCCTGATCAGTTGCCGGATGACCTTGTTGTCGTCAACGACAAGGACCCGGCCGGACAACCCAGGCACAAACTGAAGAGTAGGCGCGCGGCCCCGGCCACGTCCGGGTTTTGCCCACTTCCGCCACGTGCGGGGGACCTTTGCCCCGGACTCCTGCGCCCCCGCCGCCACATGCGGTATACCCCCCTCCGCTCCCGCCGCCCGCCCCTCCGGACCCTCTCCCGATAAGCGTTCATGAACACCCCGAGTGAGCTGGTAGGGTTCTACCCGTCGCCGCGAAACACCGGCGGCAACGCCCCCGTAGCTCAGGGGATAGAGCAACGGCCTCCGGAGCCGTGTGCGCAGGTTCGAATCCTGCCGGGGGCACCCAGAGAATGGGAATGGGCATGACGGTTTTGCCGTGATTGTCCGTCCCGGGTGCCATGATCGGGTGCCAGCACTTCGGTGCGGGCGCCCGATTTTTGTTCCATGGGGCGACGGTGAGCCACTGTTGGTCGTCGGCGCCGATGTCGGTGGCGGCCTGCCAGGCGGCGTCGAGGTCCTTGTCATCGAGCAGGGCGTCGATCAGAACCCGGCCGCTGTACCAGGGCTGCCGACGCTGTCCCGCGTCGGCGCGCAGCAGGTCCAGCGCCCCCTCACGCTCGGCCGGCCAACAGTCCGCGGCCCGCGCGGCGGCGCGAAGTTGCTGGTACGCGAGCAGGGTGCGGCGGGCGCGGAAGGGGTCGCGGCGCAGGGCCACGGCATCGGGGAGCCGGTCCGCCTGCGCGTAGCGGTCGCAGAGGTAGTCGACAAGGGCAGTGTCGACGGCGGCGAGATCGCGGGCGTCCTGGATGCCGCGTTCCGCCCAGCGCAGGGCCTCCTCGGGGCGCCGGGCGGTGTCCAGCTCGTGGGCGATGACCAGGTGCGTGTGTCCGTTCGGTGAGAGGTCGGCCGCATGCACGGCGATCACCGCGTCGACGTCACCTCCCGCCTTGGCCAGACGCTCCGTCAGGTACTTCTCCGCCCAGCCGCGGCGGTTACCCCGCCACGCCTCGACCGCCAGCTCGCAGGACGGCCATCCCCGCTTCGCCGAGGATTTCCTCGTAGTCGAGCGGGTCGATGTCTGTGAGGCCGTCGTCCACGTCGCCGAGCGCATGGCCGACCAGCCAGCGCGCGAGTTCCTCGGGGTCGGGGCGTGCCGCACGGCATGCTTCGAGGTGGGCGTCGGCGAGGTCCGCACCGACCTGCCCGAGCCAGCCGTCGGCGTCGTCGACGCTCTCCACCGCGTCGGCGAGCAGCTTCATCGCCTCCCGCGCCAGGGGGATCGCGTCGTCGGCCCGGCCCGAACCGGTGAGCGCGCCGATCGCGGACACCGCCTGCCCGGCCTGATCGGCGTAGGTGCGGGCGTCGGCGTACTCGACGTACCCGTGCTGCGCGAACGGGCCGATGTCGAGCAGATCGCGGATACGGGCCCGGAACGCAGCGAGGTTTCCGCGGGCACTCGCGGCCCGAAGCTCCAGGCGGCGCCGCAACTGCCGATCCTCGGCGACCTGTTCCCGCACCAGGGCGAGCAACTCGTCCTTGGACAGGTCGGACAGCCACCCCTCGAGGTCCTGCGCGCGGTCCCGGGCCGCCTTCCGCTGCCGCGGCAGGCTCTCCCGCTGGGCGAGCGCCGTCAGGCCGAGGGCGACCAGATGCTTGCAGAAGTTGCCCTCCAGGCCGTACGGGCAGTCGCACTCTCCGGACAGCCCGCCGGGCCCGTCCAGCGTCAGCTCCACCTCGTACCGCTCCGTGCCGTGGACACTCGCGGTGACCCAGCCGTCACCGACCTCGACCCCGGACACCGCGTCCAGATACCCCCTTCCCCGTTCGAAGGAGCGCGGACCGGCCAACGCCCGCAGAGTCGACTCGCTGAACCCTTCCATGGCCTTCCTCCGCTCTCGCGCCGTCTGCTGACCCCGGCATCCGCCCTCTGGGTCGCTCGCCCGCCGCTCCCCCGGCTACTGCCAGGCGCGGACCAGGTCTTCCGGGCCCCAGTGCGCCGCGAGCGGCAGGCCGTCCTCAACGCCACAGCGGGAGACGGCCACGAGCGGGGTGTCCGGTTCGGCGCCGGACACCGCGAGCATGTCCCGAGCCAGGGCGTCGTACTCGCGTCGGCCGAAGGACTGCGACTCCAGCCACTTGATCGAGCCGATGAAGTGCACCGCGCCCGCGACCGGTTCGCGGTCGGCGCCGATCAGGTCGATCTCGGGGTTGTTCTGACGGTTCCACCAGCCGCCGACCGCTTCCGTGTGGGGCCATCGGTCATCGGGGAGCAGGCGCAGCAGCGACTCGCGGATGACCGGCTCGACCGCACGGCCTCGCCACGTGGTCCAGGAGCGCTCGATGCGCTCCAGCGCCAGATCGCCGCGGCCGCGCTCGATGAGCGGGATTCCCCGTTGCAGGAAGGCCAGCCAGAAACGAAGGTACGGGTCGGCGATCCGGTAGCGCTTGTTCTTGGTGTCGGCCTTGGCGGAGAGCGGGAGGTCGGTGGCCAGGATGCGCTTGGCCTGCAGGATGTGCAGCAATGGCGACAGGGTCCCGGAGGGCAAGGCACCCGCGCCTCCGGCCTGCGCGGCGATGGTGGAGAAGGTCCGCTCGCCGCTGCCGACCGCCTCCAGCACCGCTCGCGAATGCGAGGCTTCGGGGAACTCGCCCAGGAGTGAGAGTTCGCCTGCCATCAGTAGCGGCGACAGAGGGTTGGCCACGGCCTCGCGCAAGAAGTCCGTACGGCCCATTCCCGGTCGCCACGACTGGACGATCTCGGGGAAGCCCCCCGTGATCAAGAGCGCGTCCACCGCGTCCGCCGCATCCAGAGAGGTCATGGCCTGCACATCGGCCAGGTGCAGCGGACGTACGGTCATCTTCGCGGCCCGGCCGAAGAACGGACGGCCGTACGACTGCAGCGCCTCCATCACCGACATGTCGCTGCCCACCAGGATCAGCAGAACCGGCTTGGCGGACAGGTGACGGTCCCAGACCGTCTGCAGCGCCCCTTCGAATTCCTGGTCCTGCTCCACCAGCCACGGCACTTCGTCGATCACCGCGACGCTCGGGGCATCGTCCGGCACCGCGACGGCCAGGGACCGCAGCGCCTGGTTCCAGTCCGCTGCGTGCAGCCCGGCCACCAGTTCCGCCCCGGGCAGCGCGGACTGCGCGAGCGCCACGGAGAAGTCCGCTCGCTCGGCGACGGCGTTACGTCCCCGGGTCGCCTGGAAGACCACGTACGGAACGCCGGACCGGTCGCAGAACTCCTGGACCAGACGAGACTTCCCCACCCGACGCCGCCCCGTCATGATCACAGCCTGGCCCCGGGTGGCTCCCGCGCCCCCGGTCACGACGCCCAGTTGCCTGGATAGGAGATCGAGGTCAGCGACCCTGCCCTTGAAGTCCATCCCTGCCGTACCTCCGGCCACCTATCAAACATAGTTTCGATCTTACGTAGATTGAATCTTACTTAGATGCTAGCGCGCTTCTTCGTGCGCCGCAGGCGACTTCGGCATCGACAGGGGCGGCTCCCATATGCAGCGGTCGAAGCACCGATCGGCTACGCGCTCGCTCGATTCACCGGGACGACCGCCTGGATCACCAGCTCACCGCCCACCAATGGGTCGGTTCGCCCTCATGTACGCCCAGCGGCTGAGAGCGGGGTCTTCGCGTATGTGCGGCTGTCCGGCCGCCCGGCCGGGGCGCCCGGAGGGTGACGGGACGGCCCAGCCGTCGTCCCCCGGCCAGGAGTTCAGCGAGCAGGCCGCTGACGCGACGAAGAATCACGCGCCAATTCCCCTGCTTCAGCGGGCAATTGACGGCTCTGGTCACCCTGAGCCCAAAACTCGGTCACCACCCGACGCACCGGCCGTGAGAGAACAGCCGACCTCGGCGGCTCCCTGCGGGAGAGAGCCGACCTAGACCAATGGCGCATTTGGCGTTTTTCGGGTCAAGCACCGATGCTGGGGAGGTTCCCCGCTCCCCGTCCCCCTCCACGGAGCCTCCCCATGCCCGAATCCCCCACGGACATAGCCACCGGTGCGCCGGACGCCCCCGACGCGGGCGTCGACGCGGGCGCCGTCGAGACGCGTGGTATCGAGCCGGTGCCGGAGAGCGAGCGTCACGGGCGCGTGCGCGAGCTCTTTCCCACCTGGGTGGCGGCGAACATCAGTGTGCTGTTGCTCACCATGGGGGCCGGTCTGGTCGTCTCCGGGGGGCTGAACATCTGGCAGGTCCTGGTGGCGGCCGTCTGCGCGCCTCTGGTGTCGTACGGGATCGTCGGCGTGCTGTCGATCGCGGGCAAGCGCGGGGGTTCCCCGGGCATGACGCTCTCGCGTGCCGTCTTCGGGCAGCGCGGCAACCTGCTGCCCGGTGTGGTCACCTGGATCGCCCGCTGGGGGTGGGAGACGATCAATGCGGTGACGGGAGCGTACGCGCTGCTGACCATCCTGGACCTGCTCTTCGGGATCAAGAGCGGTACCGGCCTGATCCTGGCGGCGCTGCTGCTCTTCGTCGGGGCCACCTTCGCGGTCAGCGGCATGGGCCGCAAGGCGCTGCTGGTGTGCAACCGGTGGTCGGCCTACTTCTTCGGCGGCTTCAGCCTCCTGGTCCTCGCCTTCCTGGTCACCGACACCGACTGGCACGCGGTCCTCGCCCGGCCGGCCGGCAGTACGGCCACGTTGATCGCCGGGATCGGCACCATCGCGGCCGGCGGCATCAGCTGGGCGCCCTCGGGTGCCGACTTCACCCGCTATCTGCCGCGCTCGGCGTCCGGTCGGAAGGTCGTGGCGCACACGGTCGGCGGCGCGGGCATCGTCGTCGTGCCGATGGTGCTCATGGGCGGTGTCATGGCCACGGGCACGCCGGACCTGGCGTCCGCCTCCGACCCGGTGTCGTTCATCGGTGAGCTGCTGCCGGCCTGGCTGGCGGTGCCGTATCTGATCATCGCGCTGGTGGGGATGCTGCTGATCAACAGCCTGTCGATGTACTCGGCCGGTTTCACCGCGCAGACGCTGGGCATCCGGGTGCCGCGCGCCTGGGCGGTGAGTGTGAACGCGGTGATCAGCCTGGTCGGCGGGGCTCTGCTGATGCTGGTGGCGACCAGCTTCATCAGCTCCTTCATCGCCTTCCTGACGCTGCTGGCGGTCTCCTTCTCGGCCTGGGTCGGCGTCTTCGGCGTCGACATGCTGCGCGGCCGGACCTACGACGGCCAGGCGCTGATGGACACCACCCGCGGCAGCGCCTACTGGTACCGGGGCGGCTTCGCCTGGCAGGCCGTGACCGCCTGGGCCGTGGCCCTGACCATCGGGCTGTGCCTGACCTCGGTGTCCTGGTTCTCCGGGCCGCTGTCGGGCACCTGGATCGGCCGGAACGGCCTGGGCTGGGTGGCGACGATCGCGGTCGCGGCGGGCCTGTACGCGGTGCTGCCGCGCAAGCACGGGCCGTCGGCCGCGGCACCCGGGCGCGGGCAGAGCGACGAGCACCGGGAGCGGGAGCCCGCCCCGGCTCTCGCCCGCTGACCCTTCGGGCCTCCGGGCGCTGTCCGGACCGGGGGCTGCCTCGCGACGCCCTCGGCGGGGTTCCTCTCCGGCCTCGCGGGCCCCGGCCCCGCGGGTCCCGGCCCCGCGGGTCCCGGCCTCACTGGCCCTGGCCTCGCGAGCCCTGGCCTCACGGCCCCGCGGGTCCTGGCCTCACCGGCCCCGACGTAGCCGGGATCACAGTCCTGCCCGGAATGGGGCATCGCGGCGAGCGGTTGCTTAGTACAGCACCTGCATAGTTGCCAAAGTCAACTGTTTCGCCAAGGAGCCCCAGTGACTCTTCCCGCTTCCGCCGACCGCGCCGCTCAGATCCTGTCCCGGCCGGTCTCCCTGAACGGTCTGACCGTTCCGAACCGGATCGCCATGGCGCCCATGACCCGGCAGTTCTCCCCCGGTGGCATCCCGGGTGCGGACGTGGTGTCGTACTACGCGCGCCGGGCCGCCGCCGGCGTCGGTCTGATCGTCACCGAAGGCACGTACGTCGGGCACGAGTCGGCCGGGGAGAGCGACCGGGTCCCCCGCTTCCACGGCGAGGAGCAGCTGGCGGGCTGGGCGAAGGTCGCCGAGGCCGTGCACGCGGCGGGCGGGAAGGTCGTGCCGCAGCTGTGGCACATCGGCATGGTGCGCAAGGCCGGCAAGCCCCCGTTCCCGGATGCCCCGGCGATCGGCCCGTCCGGCATCCCCGTCGTCCCCGTCGACGACGGCACCGAGGGCGCCGAGAGCTCCGGCAAGGCGATGACGCGCCAGGACGTGGACGCGGTCATAGGGGCGTTCGCCGACGCCGCGGCCGCCGCGGAGCGCATCGGATTCGACGGGGTCGAGCTGCACGGCGCGCACGGCTACCTCATCGACCAGTTCCTGTGGTCGAAGACCAACCAGCGCACGGACGCCTACGGCGGTGACCCGGTGGCCCGTACGACGTTCGCGGCGGAGCTCGTGGCCGCGGTGCGCGCGGCTGTCTCGCCCTCGTTCCCGGTCATCTTCCGCTACTCGCAGTGGAAGATGGGGGCGTATGACGCGAGGATCGCGACCACCCCGGAGGAGCTGGAGGCCATCCTGACCCCGCTGGCCACGGCCGGTGTCGACGCCTTCCACGCCTCGACGCGCCGCTACTGGCTCCCGGAGTTCGACGGCTCCGACCTCAACCTCGCCGGCTGGACGAAGAAGCTCACCGGCAAGCCGGTGATCACGGTCGGTTCGGTCGGCCTGGACGGCGAGTTCATCCGCAGCTTCCAGGGCGAGGGCGCCGCGGTGAAGGACATCGACAACCTTCTCGACCGCCTGGAGCGCGAGGAGTTCGACATGGTGGCCGTGGGCCGCGCGCTGCTCCAGGATCCCCAGTGGGCGGCGAAGGTGCTGGAGGGACGGCTCGGGGAGCTGGCCGCGTACGACGTGGCGGCGCTGCGCACGCTCAGCTGAGTGACGGCGCGGGCGGCGCCCTCCTGCCGAGGCGCCGCCCAGGCCCCCGTAGGGGCACCGCCTGCGCACCGTCCCACTAACATCGTGTGCCGTCACGGCAGTTCACAGCCTTGGGGCTGAAGCCAGGGGGGACAGGGCGTTGGAAGCGTTGGGTCGGAACGAGCCCACGGAGATCGCCGGGTACCGGGTGCGGGGCAGGCTCGGTGTCGGGGGTATGGGCGCCGTGTATCTCGCGTACACCCGCGGCGGTCAGCCCGTGGCGCTCAAGGTGATCCGTGACGAGTACGCCCAGGACCCGGAGTTCCGGCGGCGGTTCGCGCGCGAGGTCGAGGTGGCGCGGCGGGTGCAGGGGCCGTACACCGCGTCCGTGGTGGACAGCGACACCGACAGCCCGCGCCCCTGGCTCGCCAGCGCGTACGTCGCCGGGCCCGCGCTGAGTACGGCGGTGAACGCGTACGGGGCGCTGCCGCCGACCACCGTGCTCCAGCTGGTGGCCGGAGTGGCCGAGGCGCTCCAGTCGATCCACCGGGCGGGGCTGATCCACCGCGATCTGAAGCCGTCCAATGTGCTGCTGGCCTCCGACGGACCGCGCGTCATCGACTTCGGTATCGCGCACGCCATGGACGCCACGGCGCTGACCGGGCCGGACGTACGGCTGGGCACGCCCGGGTTCATGGCGCCGGAGCAGATCGCGGGGCGGGACGTCTCCCCGGCGCGGGACGTCTTCGCCCTCGGCCTGCTGGCCCATTTCGCCGCCACCGGTGCGCACCCCTTCGGCGAGGGTTCGTCGCACGCGCTGCTGTACCGGATCGTGGCCGAGGAGCCGGACCTCGACGACTGCCCGGAGGTGCTGCGCGGACTGGTGGACCGTTGTCTGGCGAAGGACCCGCAAGAGCGCCCGACGCCGACCGGAGTGATCGAGATCTGCCGGGAGCTGGCGGGCGAAGGGCTGTTGGAGCGCGATTCCCGGGGGTGGCTGCCCGAGGCGGTGGCCGGGCACGTGGCGCGACGGGAGCGGCGGCAGTCGGACGCGCCGAGTCCTCCCTCCGGGGCGCCGGACGGCACGGGGCCCGGCAACTCGGTGCCGGACAGCCCCGCGCGCAGCTCCATGCCGGTCAGCCCCGCGCCGGACGTCCGACCGGATGTTCAGGCCCCCAGCCCCGGCGGCGCCGCGGGCCGTGCTCCGGACCCCCGCGTTCCGCACTCCTCGGCCTCCGTCGTCCCGCCCGTCCCGTCCAGCGCCCCGCCCGCGCCTCCCGTGTACTCGCCGTACACGCCGGACTCGCCGTACGCGCCGCAGCGCTCCCAACCGCCGTCACGGTCCCGGGCGCGCGTCGCGCTGGCGGTGGTGGCTGCCCTGGCGGTGATCGGCGGGGGTGTGTTCACCGTCGTGAAGCTCACGGGCGACGATGGTACGCACAAGGACGCCGACGCCAAGGGCGGCTCCATCGGGAGCGGCGGCAAGGGCGGTCTCGGGGACATCCTCGTGGGCGGCAAGCCGGTGACCGGTTCGAAGCACACCGCCAACGCCACGTTCCCGTACAAGCGCACGTACACCGACGGTGCCCTCTACTACCCCGTGACCGGCCAGGCGTCCCAATCCTTCGGCGCGAGTGGGCTCGAAGGGGTCTACCGCGAGGTTCTCAACGGCACGGAGGACGGTCTGAAGGCCCCGGGCAACGTCGTCACGACCGTGGATCCGGCCGTGCAGAAAGCGGCGTACGAGGCCCTGGGCGACGCCAAGGGCGCGGCCGTTGCCGTCGACCCGTCGAACGGGGAGATCCTCGGGATGGTGAGCACGCCGTCGTATGACCCGTCGTCCTTCGCCGGGAGCACCTCCGACGACCAGGAGGCCTGGCGGAAGGCCAACAACGACAAGGACAAGCCGTTGTTGAACCGCGCGCTGAGGAGTACCTACCCGCCCGGCGCGACGTTCGAGCTGGTGGTGACGGCGGCGGCGCTGGAGAACGGTCTGTACGACTCGATCGACGAGGCCACGGAGAGCCCCGAGCCCTACGCCCTCCCCGGCAGCACCACGGTGGTGCGCAACGGGGACGGCGCGGCACACTGCGAGAACGTCAGCCTGCGCGTCGCGCTGCGCGAATCCTGCAACACCGTCTTCGCGAAGGCGGCTTCCGACCTCGGCGAGGAGAAGCTGCGGACCATGGCGGAGAAGTTCGGCTTCAACAACAAGGAACAATTCACGCCGGTCGCGGCCGCCGAAAGCACGTACCCGAGCGGCGCCGACCGGGCGCACACCGCGCTCTCCGGCCTCGGTCAGGGCGACGTGACGGCGACCCCGCTCCAGTTGGCGATGGTGTCCGCGGCACTGGAGAACGACGGCACGCTGGTCGCGCCGCATCTGGTCTCGCGGGTGACGGACGCCGAGGGCAGGACCCTGCGCAAGGGCTCGGACCACGCCACCACCCAGGTGGTGAGCGCGGCGACGGCGGGCGCGCTGCGCTCGGCGATGGCGGACGTCATCGCCCACGGCGCGGGCCGCGCGGCCCGCGTCAGCGGCGCCGACCTCGGCGGCCAGCCGGGCACGGCCAGTGGTGCGGGCACGGGCGCGGGGGCGGGGGCGGGGGCGGCTAATTGGTTCACCTCGTACGCGCGGAGCGGCGGGGGCGGCGGCAAACGGGTGGCGATCGCGGTGGTCGTGGAGGACGACGGCCCGGACGCGGACGGCCAGAACGGGGGCAGCCGGGCGGCCGGGACCGCCAAGCGGATCATGCGGGCGGCGATCGGCTGACCGGCGGGTGCAACGGGGGTGCGTGCCCTCCCGGTTCACCCCGGCCCCGTGGGCGCACCCAGCAGCTGCCGCATCGACTCCGCCGCGCGGACTGCCGCGTCCGCGCAGCAGTTGTTGAACAGGACGTGCACCTGCTCGGCTCGTTCGGCCATTCCCTGGATGCGCGGAACCCACTCCGCCAGTTCCCCCTGTGTGTAGGTATGGCGAAACCGATCCTCTTTGGTGCCGGAACCCCAGGCGTCGTTGCGCCCGTGGAAGCGCGCCACCGCGAGCCGGGGTGAGGTGACCGGGGTGACCGGAGGTATGGAGACGGGCAGGGTCTGGGTCATGTCCACGGCCACGGCGGCCATGTCCCAGTCCGAGAGCGCCGCCACGCTCTCGGCCCACTCGTCGTCCCGCCACCAGCCGGGATGCCGGAACTCCACGGCGACGGGCCACCCCTCCGTACGTCGTGCGCAGTGATGGAGGAATGCCTTCGCCCGTGCGTCGCCCGGTGCGAACCAGGGCGGGAACTGGAAGAGCAGGGTGCCGAGGCGCTCGCTGCGCCTCAGCGGTTCGAGCGCTCCGCTGAACCGTTGCCACACCTCGTCGAGCAGCCCAGGATCGACGTCCTGGTAGCCCGCGCGCCGGCTCCGCTGCCCGTTCAGCGCGGGACGCAGATCGGCGGGCAGGGCGTTCGGGTTCGTGGGGTGCCCGGTGAGCAGGGAGAATGCCTTGACGTCGAAGCGGAAGCCGTCCGGGGTGCGTTCGGACCACAGGGCGCTGTTACGGGCGCTGGGGAGGGAGTAGTACGTGGCGTCGACCTCCACCACCGGGAACCGGGCGGCGTAATGCCGCAGCCGCCCCGCCGCGTCGCGCAGCCCCGGCGGGTACCAGCCGCTGGACAACAGAGCGCGGTCCGTCCACGAACAGGTGCCGACCAGAAACTCGTCCATGCCCTGCCGACTACCCCGGGCCGGTGAGATCAGGGCGAGGGCTCCGGGGGCCAGTCGACCATGGCGTTGAAGACGCAGTACAGGATGAACACGGCGCCGGGCACCAGCAGCGAGAGGATGCCGCGCCGGAAGCGGTAGCTCCGGCGCCAGGGCAGGACCCAGCCGGCCACGAGCAGCGCCAAGGGGAGCAGAAGGCCCCAGAAGTACACCGTGGCGGCCGGTGGCACGCTCGCGTTGCAGCGGCTGATCTCGGCGCTGGAGCCGACGTCGCACGCCATTCCCGCGAACCCCACGCCGATGGAGAGGAAGAAGGTCAGGGGGAGGGAGAGGAGCATGGAAAGCAGGGGTGGGATCCAGGCTCTTCGGTCGAATGCGTCCGGTGCCGGGGTGCCCGGTGCCGGGGTGTGTGCTGCGCTGTCGGCCATGCACACCACCTCACCCCGGCCGGGGGTGCCCACGCATGAGTCCTCCTACTCAGATCGCCCTGTCGTCAAGGGGTCGGGGCGCGTACGTACCGCTTTTCGGTGACACGCCGACCTTCGCGCGTCCGTACGAGACGTCAACTCCCATAATTTGTATGTAAGTTCATGTTCATGGCGCCCCTGGGGAGAGAGCGTGTCATTCGATGGGGAATGGAGTGGGCTGCGCGCCGAGGCGGCGTCCCGGATGCGGGTCAACAGCGCGGGCAACGGCTCATCGAGCGGGGATTCAAAAGATCTCGTGGTGCACCAGGACGATCTGGGGCGAGTCGGCCATGAGGCGTTCTTACTCCACGCCCGTCTGAAGAAGGCGGGCGATATGACCCGGGGGGCGAAGGACGACGGCGCGACGGCCAAAGCCGCGCAGTCGCTGGGGGCGCACCACTTCACCATGGGCGATGCCCTCACCACCATGGCCACGATGTGGAACGACCAGCTCAAGACGTTACTCCAGGCCTGCGCCCATATCTCCAACGGTCTCGACTACACCAAGAAGTCACAGGCTCATACGGACGAAGAGATCGGCGCTTCCATGACGCATCGGAACGGAAGCGCCATGTCGGTTTCCGGGATCTCCCGCTACTACCGGTAGAGGGGGGCGGTGATCATGGCCCGTCTGACGTTCGACGACCTTTATCACGTCTCCTTCAAGAGTCTCGGCGCGGCGGCCGACGACTGGAAGGAGATGGTGGACCAACTGGACACGCTCGCCACGGATGCCAAGGACGGCATGGTCAAACAGTCCGACGCGGCGCGCTGGTCAGGGGTGACCGCCGATGTCACCCGGCCGTTCGTCCGCAAGACCGGGAAGGAATTCCGGGACGCGCACACTGAGGCCAAGGCCATCTGCAGCATGCTCCGGGACGCGCACACGGATCTGACGGAGATCCAGTCCGACCTCAGGACCGCCGTGGACGTCGACGCCAAGAAATCGCACATCAGGGTCACCGGGCTGGACGGCGGCACGGTCTCATGCGTGGCGGTGGGCCGCCAAGGGGACACCAATCAGGAGACGCCGAAACAGGCCGGTGAGCGGGAGGCTCTGGAGAGCCGGATCAACGGACTCATTGCGCAGGCGGACGAGATCGACAACTCCGTGACCCGCGCCCTGAAGAAGATCCACGGCGGTGACAGCCACAACTTCGGCCACGCGACATATGACTCGCTCGATGACGCACAGGCGGAACGGGCCGTTTACCTCGCCAGGCAGGCGCTCGAACCCGGCAGGGGCTGGGAGAGCAAGCTCAGCGGGCCGGAGCTGGCCGAGCTGAAGCAGCTCCTCGCGGGGAATCGCAAGGACCGTGAGTTCGCCGTGGACTTCTACCAGTCCCTCGGCGCCACGAACGCCTTGCGCTTCCAGGAGCAGATCGCGCTCGGCGCACCGGATGGTGCCGACACGGCGCGGTTCAAGCTGGCGCACAGCATTCAGGTCAGTATGGGCGAGGCATTGGCGACGGCGACCCGGCAGCCCGGTGGCGAGGACAACCCCAACACCGCCTTCCGCGAGGACAAGGACTATCTCGGGAAGTCATGGGTGAACGAGTTGAAGCGGGTGGGGAAGGAGTATCTGCCGTCCGATCCGTGGGGACGGGTCGGTGCCGTTCACGGCTATCAGGTCCTCTCCACACTGCTGCGTCACGGGAAGTACGACAAGGACTTCCTCGTTCCCATCGCACAGGACATGGTCACCTTCGACCGCAAGAACCCGAACGAGTGGGTGTGGGCCGAAAGGCCCGGCGGGGAGCAGGACTGCCGTCTCAATCTCGGCAAGAAGGGCGGACTGGGGTGGGACCCGATCCCGGGACTCCTCGAGGGGCTGGGCCACAGCCCGGAGGCGTCGACGGAGTTCTTCCACGAGTCCACGGGTGGGGGGAGGGACGACGGGCTCGAGAAGCTCCGCAATCTGGACTACTTCCTTGGTGACAAGGACGGCAAGAACCACCGTTGGTGGGCCGCGGATGAGGCGACGGACATCTTCGGCGGGGGCGCCAAGGGCGCGGACTACGGCAAGGAGGCCCTTGGTCATGCGCTGGAGTCCGCCACGTCGGGGCGGGCGTACGACAGCGCGGGCCCCGCGAGGGATCACACCCTGGATCAGGCGGAGTTGTTCAGCACGGTGGTGAGGAAGGTCGCGGCGAACCCCGATCTGTTCAAGGGGGAGGGTGGACTCGCGCCGATCGCGGGGAGTCTGGGGAATATGTCGGCGGAGTACATGCACGACATTCAGCGGGTGTATGCGGGTGGGGACGACAGCGGCTACATCAAATCGACTGGGTTCGCCCCCGACGTGACCGAGAGTGAAGACTTGGGTGTCCTGGATCGATTCCTGAAGACCACAGCGGAAGATCCAGAGGCATACGCGAGCATCACTCAGGCCCGGCAGACCGTCACCACTGAAATGATCCGCGAGGCGCTCACCCAACGTGGCGAAGGGGACAGTCTTGCTCAACTCGCCGCATCAGCGACAGACCCTGGCGGGAGAATCGCGGGCCTTACAGCCACAGGGCGGGCTGATGCCATCGCCGCCGCTGACAACAGTGTCGAGAAGATCGAGGAGTACAACGAGAAACTGGCTGACAGAGACAAGTGGGTCGGCCGCTTCGTCGATCTCGGCGCGAGCTATGTCCCCGTAGCGGGTGACGTTCTCAGCTGGGCATCCGAGGACATCCGAGAAGCAACACTGGAGCACATGATCAAAGACCCGGAGGGTGCGGCCCGGCAGATCGAGGAGAACCGAGAAGCGTATGTGAACAGCGAGCGCGAACGTACTGCGCAGGCAACCAAAAGAGCTTTCTATAGCGTTGCGACGGATGCCGGTCTCGACCCCACCAGCAGCAGCGTCAAGCGTGCCGCCACCGAGGTCTACCAAAGGTCCAGCAAGGCCAATTCGATGGAAACCCTCTAGGAAGCGGGCTGTTCACGGATGTCGCTCTCGTTACGGATCCCTGGCGGCAGAGCAATAGCCGCCCTCGTCGTCGTATTCGCAGCCTGCGGCGGATCATGGTGGCTGGTGTCCAGCACTCGGTCCGACGATGCCGTCAAGGTGCCCGAGAAGATCTGCAACGATCGCGTGTCCGGGGACGAGGCAACCCCCCTTCTCCCGGCGGAAGGGGCCAAGTTCGAGGAGGAGGCGATTCAGTTTGGCGCCCCTCAATCCTCCGGCAGTTGCCGACTCAAGAGGGGCGACGCAGAGGTGTACGTCACCTACCTGGCCGGTCAGGGAAACTACCCACGCGAACGCATCCAGAGCAAGGGAAACCCCGCCTCCCTGGGAGACGCCTACGGATATCTTTCCGACAAGGGAGGAATCTCGCTTTACGTCCCCTGCGGCCCATCCCCCGCAAGGGACAGTCAGAACCGCCTCATCGTCGGTACCAGCGCCTCCGTGGTGCGGGACACCGTCAAGTCAAGCGGTGCGCCCGGCCAATCGACCCCGGGGCTTCGCGCGCTGTCCGCGTTCGCGGCCCAGGCGGCGCGCGACATCGCTCAGGATTGGTTCAAATGCCCCGGTGCCGACCGGCTCCCCGACGGGCCCGTCACCATCCACTGGGGCCGCTAGCCGCCCCGCGGGCACCGCAGGTCAGGGGCGGTGTGGTTCGGGGAGCAGGTGACCAGGGCCAGGGAGAGGAAGGACGTACGGCCCAGGTAGAAGCCGAATGAGACGTCACCGCCGTGGGACAGCCGCTCCGCGGCCGTGGTCACCAGGCGGGCCAGGCGGGCGGTGTCCGCTTCCTGCTGGGAGAGGAAGCCGGGGGCGTGTTCGGTCAGTTCGCGGCCCAGCCAGACCGCCGCGTCCTTCGGCTCGTCGAAGGTCGCGCGGATCGCCCGGGGCGACTTCAGCAGCCAGTGGGCCGTTTCCATCGGGGGCAGCTCGGAGCGCCGGAAGGCATCGAGGAGCGACCGGTAGTACTCCTCGTCCTCCGCGGTGACGGGCGGTCGGGGACGGTCCGGCAGACGGCGGAGCGCCTCCCTGTCGAACAGTTCCTTCTCGCCCAGCCACGTATACGCGTGGATGTGCACGCGACAGCCGTTCCCGCCGCCGGGCTGAAGGAAGGCCCCTGTTGGGGTGACGGCGGCCGAAGGCCGGGCGCCGTCACTCCTCCACGGTGATCTCCGCCACCGAGTCGTAGAACGACAGATGGTTCTTGATCTCCGCCACCGCGTCGATCGGCTGCGGATACGCCCACACCACATCCGGCCGCAGCGCGCCCCCACTCTCCGCGCCGATGAACGTCCAGTACGCCGCTTCCCCCTTGAAGGGGCAGGTGGTCGTGGTGTCGGTCGGCTCGAACAGGGTCAGGTCCACATCCTCCGGCGGCAGGTAGTACCGCACCGGCAGGCCCGTCTCATGGACGAGCAGCGGGCGCCTGGACTCGGCGACGACCCGGCCGTCGATCGTGACCTTGACGTGCTGCGAGCCGCGGACCACATCCACGCGGTGCCCGCCGCTGCCGCTTCCGGTCGTGGGGTGGGGTGCGTGGGTCGACATGACCGCGTCCTCCTCGGACTTCTCGGGTGGTTCCGCACTCAGTGCGTTCCGGACGCGTTCCGGACTCAGTGCGTTCCGTACTCACATGAACGTACGGCCGAGTGCACACATTCCGGCGTCCCTACACGTCCACGGTGTTGTCCTCGCGGGGCCAGGCGTGGCCCTCGTGCGTCTCCACCTCGCGGTTGAACCGGGTCAGCATCTCCTCGAAGCGGGCCACCTCCCCCGGCGTCCAGCCCTCGAGAAGCCCGGCCAGGGCGGCCCGGCGGCGGTCCCGTTCGGCGGTGAAGCGGTCGGCGCCCAGGGTGGTGGCGCGCAGTTTGCGGGCGAGGCCCCCGTCCGGGTCCGGGATGCGCTCCAGGAGACCGCCGCGGACCAGGGTCCCGGTCTGGCGGTTGACGGTCGAGACGTCCAGCTGGAACGCGTCCGCGAGCTGGCCGATGGACATCGCGCCCTCCGCGTCCAGCCGGGAGAGCAGCAGATAGGCGGAGCGGTCCAGGCGGTCCGGGCCGCACAAGGGTGTCAGCACATGACATCGGGCGACCAGCATCAGCTCGCGTTCCAGCCGCTCCAGCACGCTTCCTCCTCACCGCCCCCGTACTCCTCCTTGACAATGTGCATCGTACACATCCTGTGTAGGATGCACATCATTCGTTGTCCCGTGAACTTGTTTGGAGGCGGGCACTCGCATGCCCCAGTCAGCCCCCACCCGTGTCGAGGAGCCCCAGAGCGCCGCGTCGCCGGGCTCGCCGCTTCCGCGCGAGGTCGGCGGCGGCTTCGTGGCCGTCCTCGCGTTCTGCGGCATCGCCGTCTCGGTGATGCAGACGCTGGTCGTCCCGCTGGTGACCGAACTGCCCCAGCTGCTCCACACGACCAGCTCGAACGCGTCCTGGGTGATCACCTCCACCCTGCTCGCGGGCGCCGTCGCCACGCCCGTGATGGGGCGGCTCGGCGATATGTTCGGCAAGCGCCGGATCCTGATGGTCGCCCTGGCCCTGCTGGTGATCGGCTCGCTGACCTGCGCCGTCACCTCCGACCTCGTGGTGATGGTGGTCGGACGGGCCATCCAGGGCGGGGCGATGGGCGCCATTCCGCTCGGCATCAGCATCATGCGGGACGAACTGCCTCCGCAGAAGCTGGGCTCCGCGATGGCCCTGATGAGCTCGTCGCTGGGGATCGGCGGTGCGCTGGGGCTTCCGGCCGCCGCGTTCGTCGCCCAGCACACCAACTGGCATGTGCTGTTCTACGGGGCCGCGGCGATAGGCGCGGTCGCGATCGCGCTGGTCCTGATCGTGGTCCCCGAGTCCAGCGTCCGCACGCCCAGCCGCTTCGACTTCATCGGTGCGATCGGTCTGTCCGCGGGGCTGCTCTGCCTGCTGCTGCCGATCACCAAGGGCGCCGACTGGGGCTGGTCCAGCACCACCACCCTCGGGCTGTTCGGGGCCTCCGCGGTGATCCTGGTCCTGTGGGGCCTGATCGAGCTGCGCATCGCGAACCCCCTGGTCGATCTGCGCACCACCGCACGCCGTCAGGTGCTGCTGACCAACCTCGCCTCGATCATGGTCGGCTTCTCCTTCTACGCGATGTCGCTGATCCTCCCCCAGCTGCTGCAACTGCCGGAGGCCACCGGCTACGGCCTCGGCCAGTCGATGGTCATGGCCGGGCTGTACGTGGCGCCGATGGGCGTGGCGATGATGGCCGTCTCCCCGCTGTCCGCGCGGATCAACGCCGCGAGCGGCCCCAAGGTGTCGCTGATGCTGGGGCTCGTCGTGATCGCCGCGACGTACGGCGCGGGCACCGTGATGATGGACCACGTCTGGCAGATCGTGGTGCTGTCCGTCGCGCTCGGCATCGGTGTCGGCATCGCGTACTCGGCCATGCCGACGCTGATCATCAGCGCCGTTCCGGCCGGTGAGACGGGCGCGGCCAACGGGCTCAACACCCTGATGCGGTCCATCGGCATGTCCACCTCCAGCGCGGTGGTGGGTGTGATCCTGGCGCACCGGACCACCAGCTTCGGCGGTGTTCCGCTGCCGAACACGGACGGGTTCAAGACATCGTTCGCCGTGGCGTGCGCCGCCGCGGTCGGCGGTCTGCTGATCGCCCTCTTCCTGCCCGCGCGGCGCCGGACCGCCGCCCTGGCCGCCGGGAACCCGGCCGCCACGTCCGAGCCGCGGGACGGCGGTGACGTCGACGGGGCGGACGCCGAGGTCGTCACGGAGGCCGGAACCGAGGCGGAGGCCGGAACCGTCGTGGCCGGGACCGTCGTGGCCGAGGCCGCCACCGACGAGACCGCCGACGACGAGCCCGTCACCGGCCGGCTCGTCCACGGCCGCGTCCTCGGCTCCGGCGACGTTCCGCTCGCCGGCGCCGCCGTCACCCTCATCGACACCGGCGGTCAGCAGCTCGGACGTACGTCCAGCGGCCACGACGGCCGCTACCGCGTCGCCGTCGCCGACGCCGGGAACGTCGTCCTCATCGGCTCCGCTCCCGGCCACCGCCCGCAGGCCGCCACCCTGCTGGTGGCGGATCAGCCGGTGGTCTGCGATCTGCGGCTGACCGGCGGTGGCACCGGGCTCACCGGCTCGGTGCGGGCCGTCGGCGGAGAGCCGCTGGCCGGGGCGACCGTGACCGCGACCGGCCCCGACGGAGCGGTGGCGGGCGCGGCGACGGCCGACGAGAAGGGGGAGTTCGCGCTGCCGGAGCTGGCCCCCGGCCCGTACACCGTGACCCTGGCCGCCGACGCGCACCGTCCGCACGCCACCCAGGTCGAGCTGACCGGTGGCGAGCCGGTGCGCGTGGACGCGGAACTGCCGCCCGCCGCCCGGGTCCGCGGCACCGTACGGGGTCGGGGCGGGCGGCCGCTGGAGGACGCACGGGTCTCGCTGCTGGACTCCTCGGGGGACGTCGTCGGGCAGTTCATCACCGGCGAGGACGGGACGTTCGGCTTCGAGGGACTCACCGGTGAGCACTACACGGTGGTGGCGGGCGGTTACGCCCCGACGACCCGGCCGGTCACGGTCGGCGGTGCGGAGCCCGCGGAGGCGCGCGACGTCGACTTCCTGCTGACCCACGGCAGCTGACCCACGGCGGCTGATCCACGGCGGACCCACGGCGGCGGACCCACGGCGGTCGAGCCGCCACCCCCGTCACAGACGTCATCAGCACACGGTGCGGCGCCCCGGGCGCCGCACCGTGTCATTCCTCCTCTTCCTCGGGCAGGCTCTCCCACGCCTCGCCCTTGCGGAACAGCTCGAACCCCTCCTCGTCCGCGATGGACTCCGCCTGGGCGCGGCTGCGGAGGGAGATCTCGTACGTGTGGCTGTCGACCGTCGCGTGTACACCCTCGCCGTCGGTGATCGTTTCGATCGAGTGCGTCTCATAGATGACGCGCCCCGGCTCGGTCTTGCTCCAGACCACGTGCATGCTCACTGCCATCGGACCCACTCCCGAAGACGAGTCCCCTGGTTTCAGGGTCTCACCTGCGCGCCCCGTCCACATGGCCTGACGCTTTCGCCGCTCAAGCCGCGCGTCAGGGGGTTCCTGATACGAAGGCGGTCGGCCGGAGCGGGAGGCCCGCGCGTCCCGGTCCCGCGAACCCTCGGCGGAAGGAACCGTTCACCATGACCAGCATCGCCCGCGGCGCCGACGCCTGGCTCAGGCGGTACCAGGAGGCCCCGGACAGCGCGATACGGCTGCTCTGCTTCCCCTACGCCGGAGGGTCGGCCGGCTACTACCTGCCGGTGGCGAAGGCGCTGGCACCGTCGGTCGAGGTGCTCGCCGTGCAGTACCCCGGGCGGCAGGACCGCTACCGGGAGCCGTGTCTGGACGATCTCCACGAGCTCGCCGACGCCGTCGCCGCCGCCGTCCAGGAGCGGGACGGGATCTTCGACCGGCCACTGGCGCTCTTCGGGCACAGCATGGGGGCGACGCTCGCGTACGAGGTGGCGCTGCGCCTGGAGGCGCGGGCCGGGGTGACGCCCGCCGCGCTGTTCGTCTCCGGGCGGCGCGCCCCGTCCACCCGGCGCGCCGAGACCGTGCACCAGCGGGACGACGACGGGGTGCTGCGCGAGCTGCGGCGGCTGAACGGGACGGACGGGGAGGTGTTCCGGAACGAGGAGTTGCTGCGGCTGGCGATGCCCGCGATCCGGGGCGACTACCAGGCCATCGAGACCTACCGCTGTGCCCCCGGGCAGCGGGTGAGCTGCCCGGTCACCGCGCTGACCGGGGACGCCGACCCGAGGACGACCATCGAGGAGGTGCGGGTCTGGCAGCAGCACACCACCGGCACCTTCGAGTACCAGGTCTTCCCCGGCGGGCACTTCTATCTCAACGACCAGGTGCCGGCCGTGGTGAAGACGATCGCCGAGCGGCTGCGGACGTTGTCCGGGGCCTGACGCCAGCGGTCCCGGTCCCGGCGGCAGCGGTCCCGGTTATGCCCGGGGCCGGGTCCGGGCCCCCGTTCCGCGTCCGCCGAAGACCGCCACGTTCAGCAGGGCCAGCACCGCCAGCGCGCCCCCGCACCACATCACCCCCGTCGGCCCCGCACCGTCCGCCACCCGGCCACCGAGCAGCGCCCCCAGCGCTATCGCCACGTTGAAGACCCCGACGAACAGGGCCGACGCCGCCTCGCGCGCGTCCGGCGCCGCGTGCAGCACCCATGTCTGGGAGGTCACCGACACCCCGCCGTACGCCAGCCCCCACAGCACCAGCAGCGCGGCCGCGCCCGCCGGTGAGCCGCTGGTGACCGGGACCAGCAGCTCGGCCGCGGCCAGCGGTACGAAGATCGCCACGAGGGTGCGGCGCGGGTCGCGGTGGGCGGTGGCGCCCGCGAGGAAGTTTCCGGCGATGCCCGCCACCCCGTACACCAGCAGCAGGGTGCTGATCAGGCCCGGGCGCACCCCCGAGACGTCCTCGAGCACTGGGCGGAGATAGGTGTACGCGCAGAATTGGCCGGTGACCAGCAGCAGGGTGGTGATCAGGCCGATCCGCAGCCGGACGTTGCGGAACAGCCCGGGGACCTCGCGCAGCCGGACCGCCTCCGTGGCGGGCAGCCGCGGCAGGGTGACCGCCATGGCGGTGGCCACGGCCAGCGACAGCGCGGCCATCACCGCGAACGCCGCCCGCCAGTCGATCAGGTCGCCGATGAGCGTTCCGGCCGGTACGCCCAGCACCGAGGCCACGGCGATCCCGCTGAAGACGACCGCGGTGGCGTGGCCCGCGGACCTCTCCCGTACCAGCCGTACGGCGAGCCCGGCGGCGATCGACCACACCCCGCCGATGCTCACCCCCACCAGGACCCGGGCGACCAGCAGCACCGGGAAACCGGGGGCGAGGGCGGAGAGCAGATCGGCGGCGGCCAGCAGCCCCATCAGGCCGGTCAGCACCAGCCGGCGGTCGAGCCGGGCCGCGCCGACGGTGAGCAGCGGGGCGGCGACCGCGGCGACGATCCCGGGAACGGTCATGGCCAGCCCCGCCGTACCGTCCGAGACGTGCAGCGCGGATCCGATGGAGGTGAGCAGTCCGACCGGCATCATCTCGGTGGTGACGACGGAGAAGGTGCCGAATGCCACGGCGACGACGCCGAGCCAGGACCTGAGCGGCGAGCACAGGGGGCCTGACCCTGATGTGCCTGCCGGAGCGGTGAGTTCCGTGGTAGGGGACATGGCTCCAGCGAACTGCCGTTCCGGGCGGGGAACAACGGCGTCCTTTTCACCCTTCCATGAGCGAGGCTCATCGATCCCGGTGAGCCGCCCGGGAGGAGGGTGATGAGCGGGCTGGAGATCCGTGAACTGGAGTGTTTTCTCGCGCTCAGCGAGGAGTTGCACTTCGGGCGTGCGGCGGAGCGGCTGTACGTCTCGCAGAGCAGGGTGAGTCAGCTGCTGCGCGCACTGGAGGGGCGGATCGGCGCCCGGCTGCTGGAGCGCACCAGCCGCCGGGTCCGGCTGACCCCCCTGGGCGAGCGGTTCCTGGCCGAGCTACAGCCCGCCTACGCCGCGCTGCGCGGGGCGGTCGAGGGGGCCCGGGACGCGGCGCGCGGCGTCGAGGGGGTGCTGCGGGTCGGGTTCCAGGGGGCCGTCGGTGAACGGCTGATGGCGGCGATCGCGGCCTTCCGGGACCGGCACCCCGGCTGTGAGCTGGAGACGGTGGAGGTCCCGCTCGCCGATCCGTTCGGCGCGGTGCGGAGCGGGGAGGTGGACGCGGCCGTGGTCTGTCTGCCGGTCGCCGAGCCCGACTTGGTGCTCGGCCCGGTCTTCTCCCGGCAGCCGCAGCGGCTGGCGGTCGGCGGTGGCCACCGGCTCGCGGGCCGCGCCGTGGTAGGGGCGGAGGAGCTGGCCGACGGCCCGCTGATCTCCCCGGCCGGGCCCGCCCCGCGCTACTGGCGGCACGCCATGGCGCCCGCGACGACGCCCGGCGGGCGGCCGGTGCCACCCGGGCCGCGGGTGCACACCCTCCAGGAGGGGCTGACGGCGGTGGCGGCGGGGCGGGGCGCGATGCTGATGTGCGCGCCGACCGCCGAGTACCACGGGCGCAGCGCGGTGACGTTCCTCCCGGTGGAGGGGGTGCCGGAGTCGGCCCTCGGGCTGGTGTGGCGGCGGGCCGACGCGACCGCGCGGGTACGGGAGTTCGGCCGGGCGGTGCACGAGGTCTGCGCGGCGCGGGCCTGACGGCGAGCGGCGGCACCGGTTCCGGTTCCCGCCGCCCGGCCCGGATGGCCGGAGGCGAAGGGAACGGTGTGCTGCGGCGCTTGGGTGGCACTCCGATGCCCCCGGCCACGTACGTCCTCGGCAAGCTGTGGCTGACGCTGGTCACCGGGATCCGGGAGACCAGCGTCAGTCAGCTCGTCAGGGCGACCGGTACGGGTCGGGGTGGCGGTCTCCTCGCCGCACGATACGGTCCTGGGACCGGTCCGGTGGACACGGACGCGGGACGGCGTCTCCGGTTCCGGGCCGAAGGACGGCGGCGCACCAGAACCGCCTGGCGGCACCGGCCCCTGTCCCCACCGGGCGGGGCCGGACGCGGGTGCGGCACGGGCACGGCGACCCGGCCCGCATGCGCTTCCCGGCCCCCGGCCGACCCGGTCAGCCGGGAGCCGGGGCCGCCAGGCGCGGGGGCAAGTCCCTCCGCATGCAGACCCGCGGCCACCGGTCCAGACCGTGTCGGGCCTCGCTGCGGCGGATCTCCCGCAGTCCGGGGGTGAGTTCGTCCTCCGTCAGTGTCCGGAAGCCGCACCGCGCCGCGTAGTACGGCGCGTTCCACGCCACGTCCACGAAGGTGGTCAGGGTCAGCGCCGGTGCGCCCTCGGCGGCCGCCCGCGCCGCGATGTGGTCGATCAGCGCACGTCCCACCCCGCGTCCGGCGGCGTCCGGGTGGACCGAGAGCTGCTCGATGTGCACATTGCCGTCGACGGGGTCGGTGATCAGATAGGCCATCGCCCGGTCGGTGCCGTCCACCGCGACCCAGGCCCGCCCGGCCCGCTGGTAGCGGCCCAGCTCGGCCAGGCTCAGCGGCTCCTCGTCGGCGACCTCGTCCATCCCCACGTCCCGGAAGCACAGCCCCGCCGCACGCTCTATCTCCTGGAGGACGGGAAGGTCCTCGATGGTGCTCGTTCGAATCCGCACACCACCATCATCCTCCGGCCCGTGTCACAAAGAGGTGCCCCCCACCGCCGTGGAGAGCACCCTTTGGCCGTTCTTGTTGCTCTTGTTGCACTACATATGCCACCGGACCGACATCACCCCAATGACCTCGGTATTCCCGGTGGCACTGATCACGAAGGTAACAAGGGCCATGTCACAGAGCGGTGTTGACGGTGTCACGTCCCCGCCACGCGGAGTCCGCCGTGGGCGTGTCGCCGCGCGGGAACCGCGCCGGTGGGGTCCCGCGTCGTACCGATCATGACTGTGGAGGCGAAGCGCCTGGCCGTTGACTGGGAGTGCATCCGGCACGGCTACTACCCCGGCAGCCGGGAGGACATCGACGCGGTGGTCCTGGACTGTGTGGACCGGCTCGGGCGGGCCCGGGCCGCGCGGCGCACGGGGCGTGCCGACCCCGCCGGAACGGCCTTTGCGGCGCTGGGCCTGGTGCTGATGTCCGGCTATGTGGCGTGGGATCCCGGGCCCGGGGTCGCCGACCGGAGTGTGGCCGCGCTGCTCGACGTCGCCGGGGACGCCCGGGAGCCGTGCGACCACCCGGACCACCCGGCCGACGAGGACGATGTCGAAACGCTGCTGGAACTCCTCCCCCAGGTGCTGAAGATGATCGGCGACCCCGCGGGCGGTCACGGCGGCTGGGACGACTTCGCCGAGGAGTCCGCCGCCGAGGACGAGTCCGCCGCCGAAGAGGAGTCCGCCGCCGACGCCGAATCCCGCTGGCGCTGCCCGCACAACATCGCCGCCTTCGCCGTGGCGGCCGCCGAGACCATCCGTCCGGGGTCGACCGGCTGACGCCCCGAGGCGGCGCCCCCGGGCAGCGCGGGACACCGCCGACCGCCCTCAGCCGCCCTCCGCGCCCTCGGCGATGGCCTGCGCGACCTCGGCGGTGCGGGCCGCCTCCTCCGCGGCGAAGCGCTCCGCGTCCAGGCGTTCGGCGAGTTCCTCGTCCTGGCTCATCAGCAGGTCCAGATTGCTGTCGCCCAGCTCCAGCACGCCCATGTCGACATAGGCCCGCTGGAGCCGTTCGCCCCACAGTCCGATGTCCTTCACACACGGCACGATCCGGCTGAACAGCAGCTTGCGGAAGAGGTGGAGATAGGGCGAGCGCTCGCTGAACTCCTCGGCCTCGGCCTTCGGGATGCCGAGGTTCTCCAGTACCTCGACCCCGCGCAGCCGGTCGCGCATCAGATAGCAGCCCTCGATGACGAACTCCTCGCGCTCGCGCAGCTCCGCGTCGGTCAGCTGGCGGTAGTAGTCGCGCAGCGCCATCCGGCCGAAGGCGACATGGCGGGCCTCGTCCTGCATCACATAGGCGAGGAGCTGCTGCGGCAGCGGCTTGTCGGTGGTGTCGCGGATGACGCCGAACGCGGCGAGGGCCAGGCCCTCGATGAGCACCTGCATGCCCAGGTAGGCCATGTCCCAGCGGGAGTCGCGGAGAGTGTCGCCCAGCAGGGCCTGGAGGTTGTCGTTGATCGGGTAGAGCATCCCGATCTTCTCGTGGAGGAAGCGCCCGTACAGCTCGGCGTGGCGGGCCTCGTCCATGGTCTGGGTGGCGGAGTAGAACTTGGCGTCGAGGTCGGGTGCCGTTTCGACGATCCGGGCGGCGCACACCATCGCGCCCTGCTCGCCGTGGAGGAACTGGCTGAACTGCCAGGCGACGACATGGCGCCGCAACTCCCCGCGCTCCTTCTCGGACATCCCGTCCCAGTACCGGGTGCCGTACAGGGCGAGGGCCTCGTCGGGGGTGCCCAGCGGATCGTACGGGTCCACCTCCAGGTCCCAGTCGATCCGCTTGGTGGCGTCCCACTGCTTGTCCTTGCCCTTCTGGTAGAGGGCGAGGAGCCGGGCACGATGGTCGTCGTACTCCCAACTGAAGCGTGCGGAACCGCCGGCCGGCACCTTCCACATCGGGTTCCCGGGATCCATCGCGTAGAGCTCATGCGTCGGCACCGACGCCCTCCTTCACCTCGCTCCCCCGTGAACGGACGCTTTTTCGGCAGGCTCACACGGGCTGACCGAACGGTCAACAACACCTTCACAGGGGATTGACGCGCTTGCTGACACGCAGTCTCATAAGAGGAGTTCGCCGGTCACCCGATGACCCGGCGCCGTGTCCGAGCCATCAGCGAGGTGCCCTCAGCGATGACGACCATGACCGAACCGCCCGCGCTCCGGGACGCGCTCGGGCTGATCAAGGATCGGGAGCGGGTGGCCGAGCGGCTGCTCCAGTCCTCCGCCAAGCACTCCTTCGACCCGGACAAGGAGCTCGACTGGGACGCCCCGTTCGAGCCCGACAAGTGGTACTGGCCGCCGGAGCTGGTGTCCTTGTACGACACCCCGATGTGGCGGCGGATGTCGGAGGAGCAGCGCGTCCTGCTGTCCAGGCACGAGGGGGCCGCGCTTCTCTCGCTGGGCATATGGTTCGAGGTCATCCTGATCCAGCTGCTCACCCGGCACATCTACGACAAGCCCGCCACCAGCGCCCATGTGCGCTACGCGCTCACCGAGATCGCGGACGAGTGCCGCCACTCGATGATGTTCGCCCGGCTGATCAACAAGGGTGGTATCGGGGACTATCCGGTCTCCCGGTTCCACCACAATCTCGCCCGGTTCTTCAAGACGGTCTCCACCACGCCCGGTTCCTTCACCGCCACGCTGCTCGGCGAGGAAGTGCTCGACTGGATGCAGCGGCTGACCTTCCCCGATGACCGGGTGCAGTCGCTGGTGCGCGGGGTGACCCGGATCCATGTGGTGGAGGAGGCCCGCCATGTGCGGTACGCGCGCGAGGAGCTGCGCCGCCAGATGGTGACCGCGCCGCGCTGGGAGCAGGAGCTGACCCGGGTCACCTCGGGCGAGTTCGCCCGTATCTTCTCCCGCGCGTTCGTCAACCCCCGGGTGTACACGGACGTGGGTCTGGACCGGCGGGAGGCGGTGGCGCAGGTGCGGGCGAGCGGCCATCGGCGCGAGGTGATGCAGACCGGCGCCAAGCGGCTGACCGATTTCCTCGACGACATCGGGGTGCTGCGGGGAGCGGGCCGCCGGATGTGGCGGAGCTCGGGGCTGCTGGCGTAGGTACGCCGTGCACGGACCCCGCGCCCTGGCGCCCCGGACCGGGGCGGTTACGCTGCCAGACATGACGACAGGCAGCGGCACCGCCCCGGCACGACCGGAGGCAGCACCCCCGGCGACGGACCGCCCCGCGGTCGCGCGCCGCGGGACCTACCGCAGGCTCAGCGTCGAGGCGCGGCGGGCCGAACTCATCGCCGCCGCGCTGGATCTCTTCGCCCACCGTGCGCCCGAGGACGTGTCGCTGGACGATGTCGCGTCGACGGCGGGCGCCTCCCGCCCGCTGGTCTACCGCTACTTCCCGGGCGGCAAGCAGCAGTTGTACGAGGCGGCGCTGCGCAGCGCCGCCGATGAGCTGGAGCGGTGCTTCGAGGAGCCGCGGAGCGGTCCGCTCAGCGCCCGGCTGAGCCGGGTGCTGGACCGCTATCTCGCCTTCGTCGACGAGCACGCCACGGGTTTCAGCGCACTGCTCCAGAGCGGCAGTGTGGCCGAGACCTCGCAGACCAACGCCATCGTCGACGAGGTGCGGCGGGCGGGGGCCGAGCAGATCCTGCTGCATCTGGCGGTCAGGGAGCCCAGCCCGCGGCTGCGGATGATGGTGCGCACCTGGATCACGGCGGTCGAGGCGGCGTCGCTGGTCTGGCTGGACGAGCACAAGCAGCTGCCGGTGGAGGAGGTGCGCGACTGGCTGGTGGACCACTTCGTGTCACTGCTCTGCGCGACCGCGGCCTGTGACCCGCAGACGGCGGCGGTGACCCGGTCCGCGCTGGCACTGGAGCCCGCGCAGGGACCGGTCGGCGTCCTGGTGCGCCGGATGCTGCCCGTGGTGGGTGAGGCGGCGCATCTGCTGTGAGACTGGTCAGGTGAGGAGCGAGGAGACGCCCTTCGTGGGCGGGCCGCTGGACGGCCGGGTGCTGAAGGTGATGGTCGGCGCCACCGGACAGCCGCCGAAGACCTACGAGGTCCCGGTGGCGGACGAGGCGGGCGGGCCGCCCACGGTGTACGTCTACCGCCGGGCTCCGGCGGGGACTTCCAAGCGGCTGGGTGTGATCCGGGGCTGGCGGTACGAGTACGACCCGGAGGGCAAGGCACGCGGCGGGCTGAAGTGGCCGTGGTCCAAGCCGGGCTGACGCCCCGGCCTGCGGCGGCCCGGCGGGTGTCGCCGATGGTTGTCCCCGACGGTGTCCCGGTGTGCCGCTGAACACCTCGGTGCGTGTCCACCGGGCCGGGGCCGTACGGCGGTGACCGGACCACCGGACGGGTGACCGTATTGACCCGACTCGCCCATGTATCTCCTGAAGATACGACCGTCATGCCACGATCCTGCTGATCTGGAAGTCGAAGGACGTCTCAGGAGCCGGAGGTGAGCCCGTGTCAGGACGATTCGTAGGCTCGGTCTGCGTGGCGGCGATCGCCGTTGCTGCCGCACTCGTACCCCCCGCCGCGGGAGTCACGGCGCAGGCCGCCCCGGCCCGCCCCGTCGACGCATCCGTCGCCGAGCTGCTGACGCAGCTCAAGACGATGTACCGGAAGGCCGAGGAAGCGACCGAGGCGTACAACGCGACCGAGGAGAAGCTGCGCAAGCAGCGCAGCACATCCAAGAAGCTGGCCGCCGCCCTCGCCCGCACCCGCACCCGGCTCGCCGACAGCCAGGCGGACGCGGGACGGCTGGCCCGCCAGCAGTACCAGGGCCACAGCCAGCTCTCCTCCTACAGCTATCTGCTCACCCTGCTCAGCGCCGATCCGGACGACGCCACGGACCGGGCGCGCGAGCTCACCCGGGCCGCGGGCCGTGAAGCCGCCCTGGTCGAACGTCTGTCCAAGGGTGAGCGGCGCGCCGACACCCTCGCCACCCGCGCCCGCACCGCCCTGGACAAGCAGCTGTCCCTGATGTCGAAGCGGAAGAAACAGCGCGACAAGGTGAAGAAGCGGCTCACCGGCATCGAGAAGAAGCTCGCGTCGCTGACCGCCCGCCAGATCGCCGAGGTGGCCGCGCGCGAACGCCGGGAGACCGAGGAGGCCCAGCGCAAGCTGCTCTCCTCCGGCGCCCTCGGCACCCCCGCCGGCGCCGCCGGACCGCCCGCCCCCGACCAGACGAGCCCCGGTCAGGACAGCCCGGACCAGGGGGGTACGGACCAGGACGGCTCGGCGGCCACCGGCGGCGGCACCGCCCCGACGCCGCAGCCCACCGGAGGGTCCCGCCTCCCCACGGCGTCCGCCTCGGCCGGACAGCGGGCCCTGGGCTACGCCCTCGACCAGATCGGCAAGCCGTATGTGTGGGGCGCGGAGGGACCCGACTCCTTCGACTGCTCGGGGCTGACCTCCCAGGCGTGGGCGCATGCGGGGCGGACCATTCCGCGGACCAGCCAGGAGCAGTGGCGCCAGCTTCCCCGGGTCTCCCTCCAGCGGCTGCGCCCCGGCGATCTGGTGATCTACAACAAGGGTGCCAGCCATGTGGCGATCTACGCGGGCAACGGCCAGGTGGTACAGGCGCCACGGCCCGGCCAGGTGGTGAAGCTCTCCCCGCTCGCCACCAACCCGGTCCAGGGCGCGGTACGCCCGGGGCCGCTCAACCGGTCGAAGCGCTGACGTCCGCAAGATAGGCCGCGGTCCGCTCCGGCTCGTAGAAGAAGTGCTCGAAGTCGGCGGGGTCGTCGAAACCGTTGGCGATCCGCCGGGCGACCGCAGGCAGACCGCTCGCCGCGCCGAGGAGGTGCACGATGTGCTCCGGCGGCGGGGCCAGCATCGCGTTGGTCCACTTGGTGACATGGCGCGCGGACTCCCAGTAGCGGTCGAAGGTCCGGCGCATCCAGTCGGTGTCGAACGGCCGGTCGCCGTGCTCGACGATGCTCTCCAGGTAGCTCGCGGCACACTTGGCGGCGGAGTTCGCGCCCTGACCGGTGACGGGGTCGTTGGTGACGACGACGTCGGCGACCCCGAGCACCTGTCCGCCCCCGGGCAGCTCCCCGACCGGGTGGCGCACCGTCGGGGCGTACCGCCCGGCCAGGGTGGCGCCCGCGTCCGTCAGCTCGACCTTGGTGGCCCGCGCGTACTCCCAGGGGGTGAACCTCTCCATCAGCTCCAAGGTCCGGGCCAGGTGCTCGGAGGGGTCGGTGATGCCCTGGAACGCGTCGACCGGACCGCCCGGAACGCCCTCCCAGAAGAGGATGTCGGCGCGGCCGGAGGTGGTGAGGGTGGGCATGACGAACAGCTCGCCGACGCCCGGCACCAGATTGCAGCGCACCGCGTCCAGCTCCGGGTGTTCCGGGCGCGGGCCGAGGCCGTGCACATAGGCGACGGCGAGCGCCCGCTGCGGGGTGTCGTACGGGGAGCGGGCGGCGTCCCGGCCGAAGAGCGAGACCAGTTCGCCCTTGCCCGCGGCCACCAGGACCAGGTCGTAGGTGGTCACGAAGACATCGAGGTCGGAGACGGAGGCCCCGTGGACGACCACCTGGCCGCCGCGCCGCGCGAACAGCTCCAGCCAGCCCGCCATCTTCAGCCGCTGGTCGACGGACTGGGCGTAGCCGTCCAGCCGCCCGAGCCAGTCGACGGCGCGGGAGTGGCCCGCGGCGGTCGGCGGTCCGGCGATGGACACGCCCAGGCCCTCGATCCGCGGCGCCTGTTCCTCCCAGAAGTTCAGCCGCAGATCGCGCTCGTGCTGGAGCGCGGTGTGAAACATGCACTGGGTGGACATCACCCGCCCTGCGCGGATCTCATCGGCCGTCCGGTTGGACATCAGGGTGATCTCGTACCCCTGGGACTGGAGGCCGAGGGCGAGTTGGAGCCCGGACTGCCCGGCTCCGACGATGAGTATCTTCCGCATGACTGTCGACGCTCCCTCGAGCTCGGATCAAAAAGAGGAACGGAACGCTCCATTCCGCGAGCGGAGCCGAGGTTACGTCACTCGGGCGAGACGTCAACGGCGTGCCGCACCAACGACAGCAGCGCGTCCACCACAGTGATCCGCCGACGGGCGTCCATGAGCACCACGGGTACCCCCTCGGCCGCGGAGAGCGCGTCCCGCACGTCCTCCGGCCGGTACAGCGGTGCCCCCTCGAAGTGATTGACCGCCACCACATACGGCAGTCCGAGGCTCTCGAAGTAGTCCAGCGCCGGGAAGCTGTCCTCCAGCCGCCGGGTGTCGGCCATCACCACCGCGCCGATCGCCCCGCGCATCAGGTCGTCCCACATGAACCAGAAGCGGTGCTGGCCGGGGGTGCCGAAGAGATACAGCACCAGGTCGTTCTCGAGTGTGATCCGCCCGAAGTCCATCGCCACCGTGGTGGTCAGCTTGTCCGGGGTCGCGGCGAGGTCGTCGATGTCCTCGCCGGCCCGGGTCATCAGCGCCTCGGTCTGGAGCGGGGTGATCTCCGAGACCGCGCCGACGAAGGTGGTCTTGCCCACTCCGAAGCCGCCCGCTATCACGATCTTGGTAGCGATCGGTGCCCGTGAGCGGTCCGTCTGCCAGCTCTGGAGCACCTCTTCGGCGCCGGGTATCCCGGCGCCGGGTATCCCGGACACACGAGGCGGCGGTACCGCCGTCGTGATCGGAATCGTGTCAGAGCCTGCGGAGTCCACTGAGCACCCTTTCGAGCAATGCGCGATCCGGCTGTCCCGGGCCCCGCCCGGTGCCGTAGACGCGGATCTTTCCCTGGTCGGCTAAGTCGCTGAGCAGGACACGCACCACCCCGAGCGGGATCTTGAGCATCGCGGACACCTCCGCGACCGAGCGCATCCGGCGGCACAGTTCGATGATCGCCCGGATCTCCGGCAGCATCCGGGTGCCCGCCCCGCCGGGGGCCGGGTCGAACCGTCCGTCCGGTGACTCCAGCGAGGCCACGAAGGTCTCCACCAGCAGCACATGGCCGGAGCGGGTCCGGCCCCCGGTGAGCGAGTACGGACGTACACGCCCGGCTCGACGGGCGGGCCGGGCGGACCCGGCCGTCACTGAGCCGACTCCAGGGACCTGCGTAGTTCACCGCGGAGTTCGGGGGTGAGCACATGTCCGGCCCGGCCCACGAAAAGCGCCATGTGATAGGCGACAACGGTCATATCGCAGTCGGGGGTGGCGTGCACGCCCAGCAGCGAACCGTCGCTGATCGTCATGACGAACAGACTGCCCCCGTCCATCGCCACCATCGTCTGCTTGACGCCCCCGCCGTCCATCAGCTTCGCCGCGCCGAGCGTGAGGCTGCCGAGCCCCGAGACGATCGTGGCGAGGTCGGCACCGGAACCCTTGGGCCCGTCCTGCGTCGTGGGGTCCACGGAGCCCGCGGCGGCGATGTGCCGTGCGTCGGAGGAGAGCAGCATCAGCCCGTCCGAGGAGACCACCGCGACCGATCGGACGCCCGGCACCTCCTCGACGAGGCTCGACAGCAACCAGTGCAGATTACGGGCCTCGGAACTCAACCCGTAGGTACTACTGGGCGCATTCACCCGCGTGCCTCCTCAACCGTGTCACCCTCGTCGTGCGCCCCCGTACGTTCTGTGGTGCCGCCCCGCGGGCCGTGCTCCCGGCCCCGGGCGCGCGCGGCGATCTCGGCCTCGGCGTCCCGGCGGCCCTCCAGGGCACCGCGCTGGAAGCCGCCGAGTCTGCGCCGCAGTTCCTCCGCGTCGACCGCGCCGCTCCGCTCCCGCGCCCCGGACTCACGACGCTCCACGTTCCTCGGTGTGCGCTGGGGAAGCCCCTTGTCGGTGCGGGGGTGTTCGGCGGCCCGGGTGTGCTCGTCGGGCCCGATAACGTACGGATCCGTGCCCGCCGGGCCCCAGGCGTCCGCGCCCACCGGACGGATGCCGTGGCCGCCCACCAGTCCCCCGACGTCGTCGTGACGGACGGCGAACTCGATCGTCCGTTCCGAGCGGTCCTGCGCGACGGGTGCGGCGGGCCGGACGGGCGCGAGGCCGGACGTCGGTGTGCGCCTGGGCAGTGCGGGCGGGTCCCCGGCGCTTCCCGGGGTCGGGTGGCCGCGCGGCGGCGTCGGCTCCATGGGGTACGGCGCGCCGTCCTGGAACGCCGGGCCCGGACTCCGCTCCGCACCGGGAACGGCCCAGGGCGCGGGGGTCTCCGCCACGGCGGTCCCGGACGGTCGGGGCACGGACGCCGCGGTCCACTCCGCGTCGCCGGCCGCGGGCGCCTCCTCGTCCGGCTCCGGTGCCGGGTCCGCGGCGGCCGCGGGCACCGAACGCGGCTGGGCCGGCAGGGCGCCCGAGTTGGCCTCGGCCTCCGAGCCAGGGAAGGCGGGCAGCCCGGCGGCGCCGTGGGCGACGCCCGCACCGGCCGGTGGGGCAGGCGGCAGCCCGGCGCCCGGCGGACCGGCCGGGAGGATCTTCGTGGGCAGGACCACCACGGCCGCCACCCCGCCCGGCTGCTGCTGCCGCAGTTGCACCCGGACGCCGTGGCGCGCGGCGAGACGGGTCACCACATACAGCCCGAGACCCAGCGGGTCCTCGGGCTGCGGGCCCTGGCAGTAGTCGGGCACCGGGTCGGCGAGCCGGTCGTTCAGCTCCGCCATGCGCTCGGGCGTCATCCCGATGCCCTCGTCCTGGATGGAGAGCATGACCTCGCCGCTCTCCAGCAGCCAGCCGGAGACCTGCACCCGGGCGTCGGGCGGGGAGAACGAGGAGGCGTTCTCCAGGAGTTCGGCGACGAGGTGGCTGATGCTGTCCGCGGCGTACCCGGCGACCTGGGCGTGCGGCGGCAACGACTGGATCTGCACCCGGTCGTACCGCTCGACCTCGCTGATCGAGGCGCGCAGCACATCCAGCAGCGGCACCGGGCCCGGATGGCCGGAGGTGTTCTCCGAGCCCGCGATGACCAAGAGGTTCTCGCTGTAGCGGCGCATCCCGGTGGCCAGGTGGTCCAGTTGGAAGAGCGTCTGGAGCCGGTCGGGGTCCTGCTCCTGCTCCTCCATGCCCTCGATGACGGCGAGCTGCCGCTCGATCAGGCCGAGGGTGCGCAGGGCGAGGCTGACGAAGCTGCTGTGCACCCGGGACCGCAGCCCCTCCAGCCGGGCGGCGATCTCGTCCCGCTCGCGGCGCAGCGCGTCCCGTTCGTCGGCCAGCCGCTGCCGCTCCCCGACCAGCCGGGTGCGCTCGGTGCCCAGCCCGGTGGCGCGCTCCTGGGCGCGCACCGCCTTGGCGTGGAGCTCGTTGACGGCGCGGACGGCGTCGCCGAACTCGTCGTTGCGGCCGGTGTAGTCGACCGGTTCCTCGGACGCCGGGTCGGCCGCGACCCGGCGGGTGCCGAGCCGCAGGGCGGCCAGCGGCCGGGTCATCGAGCGGGCGCTCTGCACGCTGATGCCGAGGGCCAGCAGCAGGGCGCCGCCGACGAGGGCGATCCGCTTCTCCAGGGCGGTGACGTCGTCGTCGCGCGACCGCGCGAGCCGGGCGACCTCGGCGGAGGCCAGGGAGGATTCGACCCCGCGCATCCTGGTGATCCGGGCGCTCAGGGCCGCGTCGACCCGGTCCTCGTCGACGCGGAGGTCACCGCCGGACAGCCTGCCCCGGTCGGTGAGGCGGCTGGTGTAGCGCTCGGCGGTGGTGACCTCGGTGCCGTTGACCGTGCGGTCGTAGGCCTCGCGCGCGGCGGCCGGGGCGAGCTGGCGGAAGTCGGCGAGCGCGGAATCCTCGCGCACCCGGGTCCGCTGGGCGGCGGAGGTCAGTGTGGGCTGGGCACCGCCTCCGGCGAGCGCGGCCACCAGCAGTCCCCGGGTGGCCGACGCCTGCTCGGTGGCGCGGCCCAGCGGGGCGAGCGCGGCGGCGGCGCCGGGACCCGCGTCGGCCGGGAGCCTGCGGGCGAGGTCGGCGGAGATCTGGTTCAGCGCCTGGACGGCGGTGGTGTACGAGGCGAAGACGTCCTCTGCCGAGCCATGGCCGGTCAGGGCCTGCTGGCGCAGCTCGGGGAGGTTGTCCAGTAACCGCCGCACGGAGCCGGGGGCCTCCTGGCGCACCTCCCTGACCTGCCGGTCCACCCGGGCGCGCTGGCTCTCGGAGACCCCGCCGCCGGAGGCGGTGGTACGCCCGGCCGCCACATAGGCGGTCATGGCGTCGCGCTCGTCGGCGAGGGAGTGGGCCAGGGTCACCGCGTCACGGTTTCTCCCCGCGAGGGCGACCAGCCGCTGGGCGCCGGTCGAGTCGTCGAGGGCCATGAGGACGGCCGGGGCGCCCGCGCCGAGGACCGCGACGGCGACGAGCGCGATGGACGCGGCCAGGCGGTTGCGGACACGCGCGGAACGCCGCCGTGATGTGCCGTCCTGAAGGTCCTGAAGGCGTGGCTCGCCGCCCGGTTCGCGCTGCGTGCCCCGAAGCCGCTTCTTCCGCACCGGTGCTCACAATCTTTTCTCGCCCGACCGCTGTGGTTCCAGCGGTGACGACGGATCAACCATGGTGTTTCCCCACCTCTGGTAGGGATTCCGACCCTTTCAGGACGGCTCAGGGGCGGGCATGCATCACCCACCCGGCCACCCGAACGAGTGAACCGCATTGCGTAGTTGACCACCAACTTTACGTAGGGGCCATACCCTTCCGCCGCCTTTTGCGGGATGGGAAAAGACATGGCCGCCCTGGCAGGATGCCCGCCCACACCTTTCCAGATATCGCATTCCATCCTCAATCCGACAAACGTGTGCCTGGTGCGAACCATTGCCCTTCCCTTCACCCCCGCGGAGGCGGTGTCCGAAGGGGGTCCGGCAGACTGACGGCATGCGCATCGAACTCGCGACGGCCCCCGGCGACCAGCAGCGCCCCAACGAGGACTACGCGTCCGTGGCCCTGCCGGCGTCGGGGCTCGGCGGCGCACTGGTGGTGCTGGACGGAGTGACCCCACCCGAGGGTGACGACGGATGCGTCCACGGAGTGCCCTGGTTCACCGCGCGGCTCGGCGGCGCACTGCTCGAACTGTCCGGCTCGCGACGGGACATACCGCTGACCGCATGCCTCTCCGAGGCGATTCGGCGCACCGCGGAAGCACATGGTTCAACATGTGACCTTTATCACCCACTGACCCCACAGACCACCGTGGTCGCCGCCCGCTGGGGCCACGAGCGGGTCGAGCATCTGGTGCTCTCCGACTCCGCGTTGCTCATCGAGCGGACGGGCGGCGAGGTGACACCGGTGCTCGACGACCGCATCGACCGGCTGCGGGCGGCGGGCCGCCGGCTGACCGGGCTGCGCAACGCCGAGGGCGGCTTCTTCACGGCCGCCGCCGACCCCGCCGTCTCCGCCAAGGCGGTCACCGGCGACCTTCCGCGCACCGGAGTACGGGCGCTGGCGGCGCTCACCGACGGGGCGTCGCGCTGGGTGGAGGTGTTCGGCGAGGGCGATTGGAGCGCCTGCTTCGCGCTGCTGCGCAAGGAGGGTCCGCAGGCTCTGATCGACCGGGTGCGGGCGGCGGAGCACGCCGATCCGGACCGCACGGCCTTCCGGCGCGGCAAGGCGCACGACGACACCGCCGTGGTCTACGCCGAGCTCTGAGCCGCACCCGGGCGCGGGGCCGGAACCCCAATGGCGCATCGGATAACGCCGTTGCCACACCCGTGTCGCAGGATGCCCGCGGCTCGCCGAAGCTGACGTATGTGAGTGCCCTACTCCTCGCCCCCGCGGGCCGAGTGCCCGGTGTCGTCGGCCTCCTGCGCACTGTTCAGCCGGTGCAGCAGGCGGGCGAGTTCGGCGACCTCGCTGCGCTCCCAGGCGGCGAGACGGCGGGCGTACCGTGCCCGGCGGGCGACCCGGACGGCGCGGAAGCGGGTCCGGCCCTCGTCCGTCAGCTCCACCAGGAACGCCCGGCCGTCCGCCGGGTCGGGGGTGCGGGTCACCAGACCGAGCCCCTCGAGGGCGCGCAGCTGACGGCTCATCGTCGCCTTGCCGACGCCGATGTAGGCCGCGAGGTCGGTGGCGCGCTGCGGTCCCGCGTCCTCGAGCCGCATCAGCAGCCCGTACGCGGCGGATTCCAGATCGGGGTGGACCTCACGGGCCAACTCCCCCGACGCCGCACGGGCCCGGCGGAGGAACACCGCCAATTCGCGCTCCAGAGCCAGGAATGCTTGGTCCACACCGATTCCACCCAGGGTGCCGCCCTCACCCCGCTCGGGGGGCCTTGGCCCGCTGTTGTGCACGTCAGAGCCCTCTCCGGATTTTCACATGGTGAAAGTTTCTGTCAGGTGCGGTTGTTGCCGCAGCTCCGTCAGTATTTCGCAGGATTAGACCAACGGCACCACCCCCTCCCCCTTCCCCGCTCCTATCTACGCCCATAGCGTCACTTATGACATGACCATTCCAACATGGATGGTCCCCTCGCTCCCTCACCCCCTCGCTCCCTCACCACTCCCCCACTCCCCCACTCCCCCCACCGAGGCTTCGGAGGCACACCATGCCTGTGCTCAGACCTGGTCCGGCCCGACGCGCCCTCAGTGCGCTGATCGGCATCCTCGCCGCTCTCGTCACCACGACCTTCGCGCTCTCCGCCCCGGCGTCCGCCGCGCAGCGCTCGGAGGACATCCCCCACCCCGAGGACGACTGGGCGGGGTCGCAGATACTCAAGCACGAGGGCGGGTCCACCACCGGTGAGGCACCGCCGAGTGTGCTCGCCAGCGTCGAAGGTGTCGACGTCAGCAGCCACCAGGGCAATGTCTCCTGGTCCACGCTGTGGAGCAGCGGGGTCCGGTTCGCCTATGTCAAGGCGACCGAGGGCACCAGCTACACCAACCCGTACTTCACCCAGCAGTACACCGGCTCGTACAACGTCGGCATGATCCGCGGGGCGTACCACTTCGCGCTGCCGAACAACTCCACCGGTGCCGCACAGGCCAACTACTTCGTCGACCACGGCGGCGGCTGGTCCAAGGACGGCAAGACGCTGCCCGGCGCGCTCGACATGGAGTACAACCCCTACGGCGCGACCTGCTACGGCAAGAGCGCCAGCGGGATGGTCAGCTGGATCAAGGACTTCTCCGCCACCTACCGCGCCCGCACCGGACGCGATCCGGTGATCTACACCTCGACCAGCTGGTGGAAGACCTGCACCGGCAACTCCAGTGCCTTCGGCGGGGTCAACCCGCTGTGGATTCCGCGCTACGGCTCGTCCGTCGGCGAACTCCCCGCGGGCTGGGGCTTCCACACCATCTGGCAGTACACCTCCTCCGGGGCCACGGTCGGCGACCACAACAAGTTCAACGGCGCCATGGACCGGCTCCAGGCCCTGGCGAACGGCTGACGCGGCGGTCCCCCACCCCCACGACCGGCGCACCCGCCCTCCAGCGTACGGACAGGTCTGTCTGTACGCTGGAGGGCATCGGCCGTCTTGGGCCCGTCCCGAGGAGCATGACCATGAGCAGCACCCGCCCCTCCGCCCACGAGCGGATCCTCTCCACGGCGACCACCCTGTTCAACGCCCACGGGGTGCGCGGGGTCGGGGTGGACCGGATCATCGCCGAGTCGGGGGTGGCGAAGGCGACGCTGTACTCCCACTTCCGCTGCAAGGACGCGCTGGTCCTGGCCTATCTCCAGCAGTCGGACACCTATTGGCGCACCGCGCTGAAGGAGGCGGCCGAGGCGGCGGGACCGGACCCGCGCGACCAGCTCGCCGGACTGTTCGACGCGCTGTGCGCCGCCGCCGTACAGGAGAACTTCCGCGGCTGTGCCTTTGTGCGGACCGCCGGGGAGACGGAGCCGGGCAGTGACACCCATGAGGCCACGGCCGAGCACAAGCGGGCGGTGCGGGCCTGGCTGACCGAGCTGACCACGGCGGCAGGGGCCGCCGACCCCGCGACGCTGGCACTCCAGATCTCCGTCCTCGTCGACGGCGCGATGTCCGCGTCGGCGGTGGAGTGCGGGCCCGAGGTCGTGAAGGCGGCGAAGGAGGCGACCCGGACGCTGGTCGCGCTCGCCTGTCCGGCCCGGACCTGACCTGACCTGACGGCATACGGTGAAGGGCCTGACCACGGCGGCGGTCAGGCCCTTCACCAGGTCACCGGTCAGACGGCGGCGAGCTCCGGTTCCCGCACCGCGCCGGAGGCCAGCAGGGCGCGGTAGCGCTCCTGGTGCGCGGCCAGCCCCGCGTCGTCCAGCGTCTGCGTCCCGTACAGCGCGAACGGCTCCTCGTAGCGCAGCCCGGTCATGCGCGCGGTGGCCTCGATCGGCCTGAGCAGCTCGGCGACCGTGTAGCGGTTGACCCCATCGGCCCGGTACGCCTCCGCGGGCCCGCCCAGCGAGGTGGTGACCAGCAGCGACTTGCCGTGCAGAGAGGTGCCGCCGGTGCCGTAGGCCCAGCCGTACAGGAAGACCTCGTCGATCCACTTCTTGAGCAGCGGCGGCACCGAGTACCAGTAGAAGGGGAACTGGAGCACGATCCGGTCGTGCTCCAGCAGCAGCCGCTGCTCCCGCTCGACGTCGAGCGTCAGGTCCGGGTAGGCGGCGTACAGATCGTGGACGGTGACGCCCTCCACCGGCCGGGCCGCCTCGGCGAGCGCGGCGTTGACGCGGGAGCGGGCGAGGCCGGGGTGGGCGAGGACAACAAGAGTGCGCACGGGTTCCTCCGTGGGTTCCGTGGTGCCGTGGACGGCAGGGAAGGGCTCTGAGCCGGCGGGGGCGGCGTCATCGCCACGCAACCGAACAGACAGTTCTGTCTGATTCACTGCTTCGTACGCTACCAGACAGATCTGTCTGTCTGCCACGGGTCCTCGGTCCCCCGGCACGGGCGTGGCAGCGGCGGGCGGGCCGCGGCCCGGAGCCCCCGTACACGCAGGACTCCGGGCCGCATCGCCCCGGCAGCGTCCGTCACGCCGCCGCCGGAACCTCCGGGGTCACCGACGAGGCGGGCCGGAGCGCCAGCTCCAGGACCTGCCGGACGTCGGAGACCGGGTGGACGTCCAGCTTCGCCAGCACCTCGGCGGGGACATCGTCCAGATCGGGTTCGTTCCGCTTGGGGATGACCACGGTGGTCACCCCGGCCCGGTGCGCCGCCAGCAGCTTCTGCTTGACGCCGCCGATGGGCAGCACCCGCCCGGTCAGCGAGACCTCGCCCGTCATCGCCACGTCCGGGCGCACCTGGCGGCCGGAGAGCAGCGAGGCGAGCGCCGTGGTCATGGTGATGCCCGCGCTCGGACCGTCCTTGGGCACCGCGCCCGCCGGGACGTGGAGGTGGACGCCGCGCTCCTTGAGGTCACCCACCGGCAGCTCCAGCTCCGCGCCGTGGGAGCGCAGGAAGGACAGCGCGATCTGGGCGGACTCCTTCATCACCTCGCCGAGCTGACCGGTCAGCGTCAGCCCCGCGCCGCCCGTCTCCGGATCGGCCAGCGACGCCTCGACGAACAGCACATCGCCGCCCGCGCCGGTGACCGCGAGCCCGGTGGCGACCCCCGGCACCGCGGTGCGCCGCTCGGCCGGGTCCTGGGCGGACTCGGGGGTGTGGTGCGGCCGTCCGACCAGCGGCCGCAAGCCCTCCACCCCGACGGTGAACGGCAGCTTCCGCTCGCCCAGTTCGTGTTGGGCCGCGACCTTGCGCAGCAGCCGGGCCACGGACCGCTCCAGGTTCCGTACGCCCGCCTCGCGGGTGTACTCGCCCGCCAGCTTGCGCAGCGCCGCGTCCTCCACCACGACCTCGCCCGGCTCCAGACCGGCGCGCTCCAGCTGCCGGGGCAGCAGGTGGTCGCGGGCGATGGTGACCTTCTCGTCCTCGGTGTAGCCGTCCAGCCGTACCAGCTCCATGCGGTCCAGCAGCGCTTCCGGGATCGCCTCCAGGACGTTGGCGGTCGCCAGGAAGACCACATCGCTCAGGTCGAGCTCGACCTCCAGGTAGTGATCCCGGAAGGTGTGGTTCTGCGCCGGGTCCAGGACCTCCAGAAGGGCGGCGGCCGGGTCGCCGCGGAAGTCGGAGCCGACCTTGTCGATCTCGTCCAGCAGCACGACCGGGTTCATCGAACCGGCCTCCTTGATCGCCCGGACGATCCGGCCGGGCAGCGCGCCCACATAGGTGCGGCGGTGACCGCGGATCTCCGCCTCGTCCCGGACGCCGCCGAGCGCGACCCGGACGAAGGTGCGCCCCATCGCACGGGCGACGCTCTCGCCCAGACTGGTCTTGCCGACGCCGGGCGGGCCGACCAGCGCCAGCACCGCGCCGCCGCGGCGGCCGCCGACCACGCCCAGCCCCCGGTCGGAGCGGCGCTTGCGCACCGCCAGGTACTCGGTGATCCGCTCCTTGACGTCCTCCAGGCCCGCGTGGTCGGCGTCGAGCACCTCCTTGGCGCCCTGGATGTCGTACGCGTCCTCGGTGCGCTCGTTCCACGGCAGCTCCAGGACGGTGTCCAGCCAGGTGCGGATCCAGCTCCCCTCGGGGCTCTGGTCGGAGGACCGCTCCAGCTTGTCGACCTCCTTCAGCGCCGCGGTGCGCACCTTCTCCGGCAGATCGGCAGCCTCGACCCGGGCCCGGTAGTCCTCGGACTCGTCCTCGGGATCACCGTTGAGTTCGGCCAGCTCCCTGCGGACGGCCTCCAGCTGGCGCCGCAGCAGGAATTCGCGCTGCTGCTTGTCCACACCTTCCTGGACGTCCTTGGCGATCGACTCGGCCACGTCCTGCTCGGCCAGGTGTTCGCCCAGCAGGCCGACGGCCAGCCGCAGCCGGGCCACCGGGTCGGCGGTCTCCAGGAGTTCCACCCGCTGGGCGGTGGTCAGGAACGGCGAGTAGCCCGAGTTGTCGGCGAGCTGCGCGACATCGTCGATCTGCTGCACCCGGTCCACGACCTGCCAGGCGCCGCGCTTGCGCAGCCAGCTGGTGGCCAGCGCCTTGTACTCCTTCATCAGCTCGGTGACGGCACCGGGCAGCGGGTCGGGCACGATCTCCTCGACCGCGGTCCCCTCCACCCACAGCGCCGCCCCGGGACCGGTGGTCCCGGCGCCGATGCGGACGCGCCGCACCCCGCGGATGAGCGCGCCGGGGTCGCCGCCGGAGAGCCGCCCCACCTGCTCGACGGTGCCGAGGGTGCCGGTCCCCGCGTACGTCCCGTCGACGCGCGGCACCAGCAGCAGCTGCGGCTTCCCTCCGCTCCCGCTGGAGCGGGCGGCGGCCTGGGCGGCCTCCACCGCGGCGCGTACTTCGGTGTCGGACAGGTCCAGCGGCACCACCATGCCGGGCAGCACCACCTCGTCGTCGAGAGGCAGCACGGGCAGGGTGAGCGGTGTGGACAGCGAAGCCATGATCTCCCCTTAGGCAGGCAAGTTGAGCTATGCAGACTCAATGCTCGGGAGACCTCAGGTGTTCCCGGGCCCGTGTTCGCCGTGAGCGATCAGCCGTTCGACGCGTCGACGGCGGCGGTGCCCGAAGGGGCCACGGCGGCGCGCCGCCGGGCGGTGTGGCGGACGTACGGCCAGCAGACCAGCCCGGTCAGCAGGGCGAGGGCATGGCCCCAGTCGGTGAGCGGATCGGCGATGCCGATCAGGCTCGACGCGGCCAGCATCACCGCGATCGCGCCGACCAGCGCCCAGCGCGGCCGGGGCCGCAGCAGCACGGCGAGCGCCCCGGCGCAGGCGATCAGCCCGTAGCTCACGCCGTAGTCCAGCCGCCGCAGCGAGCTGTGCGGAAGATGGCCGAGCGCGACGGAGGCGGCCACCGGGAGTTCGGTGAGCAGCGTCGCCAGCACATGCCCCAGCAGGAACACCCCGGCCGTCCGCAGTCCGCCGATCCGCCGCTCCAGCGCCGTGAGCACCAGCAGCAGCGCGGGCAGATACGGCGAGACGAGGCCGCCGACCATCCACACCGCGCTGGCCAGCAGGGTGAGCAGCGGACGCTGGGCAAGATGGGACACATCGGTGCTGGAGCCCGCGAGCAGCTCGTGGACGGTGCGCGGATCGCCGAGGTGCGCGAAGAGGCCGGTGCCGAGAAGGACGAGGGCGTAAGCGAGGGTGAACGGCGCGGAGGCGGGCGTGGGCACCCACCGTGCGAGCCGCCGCCACGGTTCCCCCGCCCGCCGGGTCCGCCCCGGGATCCGCGGTGTCGCCGCCCCCACGGCGACGGCGGCGTCCGACGGGGCCGGGAGGCGGGCCGGGAAGAGCGGTGCCGCACAGACCCCGGGCACCGACCAGCACCATCCGGCGACGGCGGGATCACGCGGAGCGGTGGCGGCGGTGGCGATGGCGGAGAGGTCTCCACCACTGGCGGCCGCGCCCGGACGCGCGGCCTGGCCCGCGCGGTCCGCACCGGGCCCGGCACCGTCCGCCCGTACGACTGCCACCGCTGGGCTCCTTTCCCCCGGCCGCCCCCGGCCGTCCCCGGCCGTCCTTCTCTTCGCACTCTTCGCATGTCCGCGTTCGACACCAGAACACCTCCCGGGCCGTATGTGATGCCGACCGGCCGCCGATGTGCACACCGCCACAGCGGACACCGCATGCGGTGGACCGGTGAGCCGGGGCGGCGCGAGGATGGCGGCGGGCCCGCCGCCAGGGGCCCGCTCGCCACGTCCAGCCGGAGGATCGCCATGCACCCCCCGTACGACACCGCAGCCGACCGGCAGCCGGTCACCCTCGACCGCCGCGACGGCCCGTACGGCGAGGTGGCGCTGCGGCGGCGCGGGGCGGCGGACGACGCGGACGCCGTCTTCGAGATCATCGCCAACGGCTGCTTCCTCATGGACACCTCCGACGGCCGCTCCGAGCGGCTGCTCGTGCGGGCCGCGCTCGACGCCCTGCCCGCCGACCGACCCGCTCCCGCCCTGCTCATCGGCGGGCTCGGCGTCGGCTTCTCGCTCGCCGAGGCGGCCGACGAGCCGCGCTGGGGCCGGATCGCGGTCGTGGAGCGGGAGGAGGCGGTCGTCGACTGGCACCGCGACGGCCCGCTGGCGGCGGTCACCGCGCGGGCACTGGCCGATCCGCGCACCGCGGTCGTCCACGCCGATCTGGTCGCCCACCTCCGTGAGCCGGACGGCCCGCGCCACGACGCGCTGTGCCTGGACATCGACAACGGACCGGACTGGACCGTCACCGAGGACAACACCGGCCTCTACTCCCCCGCCGGACTGGCCGCCTGCGCGGCCCGCCTCACCCCCGGCGGGGTGCTCGCGGTGTGGTCGGCACAGCCGTCGCCCGCGTTCGAGGGATCTCTCCGCAATGCCGGATTCACAAGGGTGCGTACGGAAGAGATCGCTGTTGCCCGAGGAGTACCCGACGTGGTGCACATCGGGATTCGGGGCGCGTAGCCGAGCCGCGTACGCTGCCCTTACGCTTTCCTGCCTAGACCACGCCGCACGGCAATGACCAGGCGCGGAGCGCGGTTTTTCAAGACGACGCATGGGGCGGGCGTATGGACCAGAATCTCAACGGCCACAACGGGGCCGCCACGACCACCCCCGGCGCACAGCGCCGGGTGCTCGTCGTCGAGGACGATCCGACCATCGTGGACGCGATCGCGGCCCGGCTGCGGGCCGAGGGCTTCCAGGTGCAGACGGCCGGGGACGGCCCGGCGGCCGTCGACACGGCCGAGGCGTGGCAGCCCGACCTGCTGGTACTCGATGTGATGCTGCCGGGCTTCGACGGGCTCGAGGTGTGCCGACGGGTGCAGGCCAGGCGGCCGGTGCCGGTGCTGATGCTCACCGCGCGCGATGACGAGACCGACATGCTGGTGGGGCTCGGGGTCGGCGCGGACGACTACATGACCAAGCCGTTCTCGATGCGCGAGCTGGCCGCCCGGGTGCATGTGCTGCTGCGGCGGGTGGAGCGGGCGGCGCTGGCCGCGCACACCCCGCGCAGCGGGATCCTGCGCCTGGGCGAGCTGGAGATCGACCACGCACAGCGCCGGGTGCGGGTCCGCGGCTCCGACGTCCATCTGACCCCGACCGAGTTCGACCTGCTGGTCTGCCTGGCCAACACCCCGCGCGCGGTGCTCTCCCGCGAGCAACTGCTGGCGGAGGTCTGGGACTGGGCGGACGCCTCGGGCACCCGGACCGTGGACAGCCACATCAAGGCACTGCGGCGGAAGATCGGCGCGGAACGGATCCGTACGGTGCACGGCGTCGGTTACGCCCTGGAGACCCCGGCCGCATGAGGACGGCCCGCGGGGCGCCCAGGTTCCCTCCCGTCCGCAGGGCCCTCACAGCGCTGCGGGCACGCACCGCGGTCAGGGCCGCCCGGGCCGCCAGGCCGCCGCAGCCGCCCGGCTCCCCCGGGCACCCCGCGCGGCGCCGCTATGCCCGGAGCCGGGCCACCTGGGGCCGGGTGTGGGAGGCGCTGCGGCCGTTCGACCCGTACCGCTCGGTCAAGGCCGCGCTCGGCGCGCTGGTCATCGGGTCGGTGATCATCACCACGCTGCTGGTGTTCGCCGCGATGCACTCGGACACCGAGCTGCGGGTGATCACCATCTTCTCGATCATCGCCTCGCTGCTGATCACCCAGTTCGTGGCCCACGGCCTCACCGCTCCGCTGGACGAGATGACCGCGGTCACCCGGGCGATGGCGCACGGTGACTACACCCGGCGGGTGGGGGCGGCACAGCGCCGGGACGAGTTCGGCGACCTGGCGAACGCCTTCAACCGGATGGCGGCCGACCTCGAGGCGGTGGACACCCACCGCAAGGAACTGGTGGCCAATGTCTCGCATGAGCTGCGCACCCCGATCGCGGCGCTGCGGGCGGTGCTGGAGAACGTGGTGGACGGGGTCTCCGACGCCGATCCGGAGACGATGCGGGTCGCCCTGCGCCAGACCCAGCGGCTGGGCCGGCTGGTCGAGCAGCTGCTCGATCTGTCGCGGCTGGACAACGGGGTGGTGCCGCTCCACGCACGGCGCTTCGAGGTCTGGCCGTATCTGGCCCAGATCCTCAAGGAGGCGAGCATGGCCAAGGGCGCGGACGCCGGGTCGGGCTCGCACACCCGCAAGGACGTCCATCTCCACCTGGACGTCTCCCCGCCCGAGCTGACCGCGCACGCGGACGCCGAGCGGCTCCACCAGGTGGTGGCGAATCTCATCGACAACGCCATGAAGCACAGTCCGGCGCACGGCCGGGTCACGGTGCGGGCCCGGCGCGGCGAGGGGGCGGAGAGCCTGGAGCTGGAGGTGCAGGACGAGGGTCCCGGCATCCCGGAGGCGGAGCGGTACCGCGTCTTCGAGCGTTTCAACCGTGGCGGTCTCTCCCCGGGCGGCCCGGGGCCCGCGCTCCGCCGCCCGTCGGGGCAGGGCAGCGACGGGGGCACCGGGCTGGGGCTGGCCATCGCACGCTGGGCGGTCGACCTGCACGGGGGTCGGATACGGGTCGCGGAGTCCCCCCGGGGCTGCCGCATCAAGGTCACGATTCCGGGCAGCCCACGAGAACATGTGACGTAAAGTCGGTCCCGGACGCGCACATCCGAGCGGTGTGGGTGCACGTTTGCGTTCGCTCGTATCTGCGGGAGCACAGCGGAACCCCGTGTGCTTCCCGCCACGACATGCGCCGAAACCCGCCGATCGATGTGACTTGCGCGACGATGACCAGTGCGGCCTGCACGTAAGGGTCCAAGAGGCGTAGCCTTTATTCCCGCTGTCCACCACCTAAGGAAGCGGAAGAGGGCGGTTGCCGCCGTGTCGCCACAGTCCCCCAATACCTCGAGCGTCTCGACCGATGAGCAGGACGGGCAGGGAAGTAACCCTGCTGCTGCTTTCGGGCCCAACGAGTGGCTCGTCGACGAGATCTACCAGCAGTACCTCCAGGACCCGAACTCGGTCGACCGAGCCTGGTGGGACTTCTTCGCCGACTACAAGCCGGGTCAGGACACCGGCTCCGCCGTGGCCGCGCCGCCACAGGCCGTGACCGGAGGCGCCGCTCCGGGTGCGCCCGCCGCCGCGCAGGCCGCCCCCGCCGCCACCGCCCCGGCGCAGCCGAAGGCCGCGCCCGCCGCGAAGCCCGCGGACGCCAAGGCCGCCGCCGCGGCCCCGGCCGCCCCGAAGCCCGCCGCCGCGACTCCCGCCCCGGCCAAGCCCGCTCCGGTCAAGCCCGCTCCGGTCAAGCCGACGCCCGCCGAGCCGACGCCCTCGGCCAAGGCCGCGAAGGCCGAGCCGTCCGCCGGACCGGAGCTGGTCACGCTGCGCGGCCCGTCCGCCGCCGTGGCGAAGAACATGAATGCGTCGCTGGAGCTGCCGACGGCCACCTCGGTGCGCGCCGTCCCGGTGAAGCTGCTGTTCGACCAGCGCATCGTCATCAACAACCACCTCAAGCGCGCCCGCGGCGGCAAGGTGTCCTTCACGCACCTCATCGGCTACGCCATGGTGCAGGCGCTGAAGGCGATGCCCTCGATGAACCACTCGTTCACCGAGAAGGACGGCAAGCCGACCCTGGTCAAGCCCGAGCACGTCAACCTGGGCCTGGCGATCGACCTGGTCAAGCCCAACGGTGACCGTCAGCTGGTCGTCGCGGCGATCAAGAAGGCCGAGACGCTCAACTTCTTCGAGTTCTGGCAGGCGTACGAGGACATCGTCCGCCGCGCCCGCGCGAACAAGCTGACGATGGAGGACTTCACCGGCGTCACCGCCTCCCTCACCAACCCCGGCGGCATCGGCACGGTCCACTCGGTGCCGCGGCTGATGCCCGGCCAGGGCCTGATCATCGGCGTCGGCGCCATGGAGTACCCGGCCGAGTTCCAGGGCACCTCCCAGGACACTCTGAACAAGCTGGGCGTCTCCAAGGTCATGACGCTGACCAGCACCTATGACCACCGGGTGATCCAGGGCGCCGCCTCCGGCGAATTCCTGCGGATCATGAGCCAGCTGCTGCTCGGCGAGAACGAGTTCTACGACGAGATCTTCAAGGCGCTGCGCATCCCCTACGAGCCGGTCCGCTGGCTCAAGGACATCGACGTCAGCCACGACGACGATGTCACCAAGGCGGCGCGGGTCTTCGACCTGATCCACGCCTACCGGGTCCGCGGCCATGTCATGGCCGACACCGACCCGCTGGAGTACCGCCAGCGCAAGCACCCCGACCTCGACATCATCGAGCACGGGCTCACCCTGTGGGACCTGGAACGCGAGTTCGCGGTCGGCGGCTTCGCGGGCAAGTCCATGATGAAGCTGCGCGACATCCTGGGCGTGCTGCGCGACTCGTACTGCCGCACCACCGGCATCGAGTTCATGCACATCCAGGACCCCAAGCAGCGCAAGTGGATCCAGGACCGCGTCGAGCGCAGCCACGACAAGCCGGAGCGCGAGGAGCAGCTGCGCATCCTGCGCCGGCTCAACGCGGCCGAGGCGTTCGAGACCTTCCTCCAGACCAAGTACGTCGGCCAGAAGCGGTTCTCGCTGGAGGGCGGCGAGTCCGTCATCCCGCTGCTGGACGCGGTGCTGGACGCGGCCGCCGAGTCGCGCCTGGACGAGGTCGTCATCGGGATGGCCCACCGCGGCCGTCTCAATGTGCTGGCCAACATCGTCGGCAAGTCGTACGCGCAGATCTTCCGTGAGTTCGAGGGCAACCTCGACCCGAAGTCGATGCACGGCTCCGGCGACGTCAAGTACCACCTGGGCGCCGAGGGCACCTTCACCGGTCTGGACGGTGAGCAGATCCAGGTCTCGCTGACCGCCAACCCCTCCCACCTGGAGGCGGTGGACCCGGTCCTGGAGGGTGTCGCCCGCGCCAAGCAGGACATCATCGGCAAGGCCGGTACGGACTTCACCGTGCTGCCCGTCGCCCTGCACGGCGACGCGGCCTTCGCGGGCCAGGGTGTGGTCGCCGAGACGCTGAACATGTCGCAGCTGCGCGGCTACCGCACCGGCGGCACCGTGCACATCGTCATCAACAACCAGGTCGGCTTCACCGCCGCCCCGGCCGCGTCCCGCTCCTCGATGTACGCCACCGACGTGGCGCGCATGATCGAGGCGCCGATCTTCCACGTCAACGGTGACGACCCGGAGGCCGTGGTCCGCGTCGCGCGGCTCGCCTTCGAGTTCCGCCAGGCGTTCAACAAGGACGTGGTCATCGACCTGATCTGCTACCGCCGCCGCGGTCACAACGAGACCGACAACCCCGGTTTCACCCAGCCGCTGATGTACGACCTGATCGACAAGAAGCGCTCGGTGCGCAAGCTGTACACCGAGTCGCTGATCGGGCGCGGCGACATCACGCTGGAGGAGGCCGAGCAGGCGCTCCAGGACTTCCAGGGGCAGCTGGAGAAGGTCTTCACCGAGGTCCGCGACGCGGTCTCCGCCCCGGCCCAGCCCGAGGTCCCGGAGCCGCAGCCGGAGTTCCCGGTCGCGGTGAACACGGCGGTCTCCCAGGAGGTCGTCAAGCGGATCGCCGAGTCCCAGGTCAACGTCCCCGACCGGATCACCGTCCACCCGCGGCTGATGCCGCAGCTCCAGCGGCGCGCGGCGATGATCGAGGACGACGCGATCGACTGGGGCATGGGCGAGACCCTGGCCATCGGTTCGCTGCTGATGGAGGGCACCCCGGTCCGGCTCGCCGGCCAGGACTCCCGCCGCGGCACCTTCGGCCAGCGCCACGCGGTGCTGGTGGACCGGGAGACCGGCGACGACTACACCCCGCTGCTCTACCTCGCCGATGACCAGGCCCGCTACAACGTCTACGACTCGCTGCTCAGCGAGTACGCGGCGATGGGCTTCGAGTACGGCTACTCGCTGGCCCGCCCGGAGTCGCTGGTCATGTGGGAAGCGCAGTTCGGTGACTTCGTCAACGGCGCGCAGACCATCGTGGACGAGTTCATCTCCTCGGCCGAGCAGAAGTGGGGCCAGACCTCCGGCGTCACGCTGCTGCTGCCGCACGGCTACGAGGGCCAGGGCCCGGACCACTCCTCGGCCCGGATCGAGCGGTTCCTCCAGCTGTGCGCGCAGAACAACATGACGGTCGCCATGCCGACGCTGCCGTCGAACTACTTCCACCTGCTGCGCTGGCAGGTCCACAACCCGCACCACAAGCCGCTGGTCGTCTTCACCCCGAAGTCGATGCTGCGGCTGAAGGCGGCGGCCTCGAAGTCCGACGAGTTCACCACCGGCGCCTTCCGTCCGGTCATCGGTGACGAGACCGCCGACCCGGCCACGGTGCGCAAGGTGGTCTTCTGCTCCGGCAAGGTCTACTACGACATTGCCGCCGAGCGGGACAAGCGCGGTGCGACCGACACGGCGATCATCCGGCTGGAGCGGCTGTACCCGCTGCCGGGTGCCGAGGTGCAGGCCGAGATCGCCAAGTACACGAACGTCGAGAAGTTCGTGTGGGCCCAGGAGGAGCCGGCGAACCAGGGCGGATGGCCGTTCATGGCCCTCAACCTGATCGACCACCTGGAGCTGGCGGTCGGCGAGGACGTCCCCGCGGCCGAGCGGCTGGTCCGCGTGTCGCGCCCGCACTCGTCCTCGCCCGCGGTGGGGTCGAACAAGCGCCACCAGTCGGAGCAGCAGGCGCTGGTGAACGAGGTCTTCGACATCTGATCCAGCGGCTTGTCACGGCCCGTCGACACACCCGTCGACCCGAAGGCCCGGCCCCCGCGCGAGCGGAGGCCGGGCCTTCCCGGTTCCCGGGCGGCATATCCTGGGCGGTGCAGATCATCCCCGAACCCCCCTCTTCCGGAGCGACCCTTGTACTTCACCGACCGCGGCATCGAGGAGCTGGCACAGCGACGCGGCGAGGAGGAGGTCACCTTCGAGTGGCTGGCCGAGCAGCTGCGGACCTTCGTCGATCTGAACCCGGACTTCGAGGTGCCGGTGGAGCGGCTGGCGACCTGGCTGGCGCGGCTCGACGACGAGGACGACGACCTCTGATCCCTCAGCGGGCGGCCGGGTCCCTCAGCACCTCGATCACGCTCGCGTAGCTGTCGGAGCCGTGGCCCGCGGCGCTGGTCCGTTCCATGGTGCGCTTCAGCAGTTCCGGCAGGGAGTTGTCGATCCCGCGGGCCGCTGCGGCGTGGATCAGGTGGTCGATCGCCGCGATCTGGATGTCGACGGTGGCGTCGTCGCCCGGGTAGCGGGCGGCATCCACCTGGGGTGCGTAGGTGGTCAGGAAACCGGCCACGGCGGTCAGCCAGCGGATCGCGACCGGGGTGAAGGACGTGGCCGCCGTCTTCTCCGCGCCGACCAGCGCGGTGCCGTGCAGCCAGCCGGTCATGGCCGACCACATCAGGCCGAGCAGCGCGGCGTCGTAGAGGGACGCCAGTCCCGGGTCGGTGTCCAGGTGCAGGGGGTCGCCCAGGGACTCCAGCGCCGGGCGGTGGGTGTCGAAGACCTCCCGCGGACCGCTGTAGAGAAACATCATCGCGGAGCTGCCCACCCCGGGCGGAGTGGTCATGATCGCGCCGTCCAGATAGTCGGCCCCGTGCGACCGGGCCCATTCGGCCATCTCCCGGGCCTGCTCCGGGGAGCCGGAGGTGAGGTTGACCAGGGTCCGGCCCGCGAGGGAAGCGGCGACGGGGTCGAGCACGGTGCGCAGCGCCGGGTAGTCCAGGACACACGCGACGATCAGCGGGCTCGCCGTGACCGCCGCCCCGGGTGTCGCGGCGCGGTGGGCACCCCGTTCGGACAGCGGCGCGGCCTTGTGTTCCGAGCGGTTCCACACGGTGGTCGGATGGCCTCGGTCGAGGAACGCGGCGGCCAGCGCCGAGCCCATCGATCCCAGTCCGATGACACTGACGGCCGGGCGGTCAGCTTGCATGTCACAACTCCTCGTCAGGTCCGCCGGGAGGCGGTTGGTCGGGTCCTGACCAAGATCGCAGTGTCGGCGGGCCGGAAACAGTGACACCGGTGACGGCGGCCACCAGATTCCTGCCATACGCTGCGGGGCATGCCCGCTGGTTCCGTCGCCGTGGTGGTGACCGAGGAGATCGGGGTCCCCTCCTGGGACCTGTACGAACTGAGCATCCCCTGCACGGTCTTCGGCAAGCCGCAGCCCGATCTGGCCGACCCCTGGTACGACCTGCGGCTGTGCGGTACGGGGGCGGGGGCCGGCGGCTCCCCCACCGGGGGCGGGCTGTCGCTGCGCACCCCGTACCGGCTCGAGGACCTCGTGGGCGCCGACACCGTCATCGTGCCCTCGGTGCCCGACGTCTGCGTCGAGGAGGGCGCACCGCTGCCGCGGGAGCTGATCGCGGCCCTGCGCCGGGCCGCCGCGGCGGGCGCCCGCATGGTCTCCCTGTGCACCGGCGCCTTCGCGCTCGCCGAGGCGGGGCTGCTCGACGGGCGCCGGGCGACCGCGCACTGGATGCACACCGCCCAACTGGCCGGGCGCTACCCGAAGGTGCGGGTGGACGACTCGGTGCTCTACGTGGACGAGGGGGACGTACTGACCAGCGCCGGGCTGACCGCCGGGCTCGACCTCTGTCTCCATCTGGTGCGCCGCGACCTGGGCGCGCACATCGCCAACCAGCTGGCCCGCCGGATGGTGGTGCCCGCCCACCGGCCCGGCGGCCAGGCCCAGTTCATCGATCTGTCGGTGCCCGCCCGTGACGACGCGGGGCTGTCGCCCGTACTGGACTGGGCCCGTGCGCATCTGGACCGGCCGCTGACCGTCGAGGACCTGGCGCGGCGGGCCGCGATGAGCCCGCGCACCCTCTACCGCCGTCTCCACGCGGCCACCGGGACGACCCCGCTGCGCTGGCTGCTCGGCCAGCGGCTGGCCCGGGCCCAGAGCCTGCTGGAGTCGACCGACCTGCCGATCGAGAAGGTGGGAGAGCTCAGCGGCCTCGGCACGGCGAACAACCTCCGCCACCACTTCCTCCGGCACATCGGTGTGTCGCCCGGCGACTACCGGCGGGCCTTCCCCGCCCGGCCGCCCCGGGCCGCGCCCTAGGCCACCACCGGCCCGCGCCCCGGCGCCCCCGCCTCGTGGTCCAGCCGGGGGTCGGAGACCAGGACCGCCTGCTGGAGGCGCTGGAGCTTCACGGAGGGCTCCAGGCCCAGTTCCTCGGTCATCGCCATCCGCAGCCGCTGGTAGACCGCCAGGGCACGGGTGCGCTGGCCGGAGCGGTGCAGGGCCAGCATGTACTGGCCGTGGAGGCCCTCGTGGAAGCGGTGCTCGACCACCAGGGAGGCCAGGTCGCTCAGCACCTCCAGATGGCCGCCGAGCCGCAGCCGGGTCTCGATCCCGCGCTCGGTGACGGTGAGCCGGGACTCCTCCAGCCGGGCCACCTCCGCCTGGAGCGGGCGGCCGAGCGGGGTGACATCGACCAGGGCCGGGCCCTGCCACAGGGCGAGCGCCTGGCGGAAGGCGGCGTCCGCGGTCCGTTCGTCGCCGACCTCCAGCGCGCATTCGCCCTCGGTGACGAGCCGGCGGTAGTCGTGGACATCGAGCTGACCGGGGCGCAGCACCAGGGCGTACCCCCCGGGTCTGGTCTGGAGGACCTCCCGGGCGACAACGGCCGGGGGGATGCCCAGCACCTGGGCGAGCAGCTTGCGCAAGTGCAGGATGTAGGTCTGGAGCGTGGTCTGGCCCGTCCGCGGCGGCCCGTCGCCCCACAGCTCGGCCATCAGCGACTGCACCGGCACCATCCGGCCGTCGCTGAGCAGCAGCAGGGACAGGACCTTGCGTGGCTTCATCGCGCTGGGAACTCCGGACAGGGCGCCATGGCTCAGCGTCAGCGGTCCGAGGACGTTCACACGCATGGGTGACACCTCTCACACATCAAGTGCGGTACGCGCGGACAAACAGGTCGGCGGCCTTCTCGCAGATGGAGGCCGCCGTCTCGGCGGCGATCGGGCGGGTGCCGTACATGGACTGGTAGAGGCCCTGCTGCACCAGCAGGGCCACGAACTGCTGGGCGGCCGCGAGCGGATCGGGGACGCTCAGCTCACCGCTGCCGGTGCGGCGGTCCAGCATCCCGGCGAGCCAGACGACCAGTTGCTGGGGCTCGCCCTCCGCGCACGCGGGCCGCAGCGCGGGGTGGCGGGCGACCTCGGCGATGACCAGGCGGCGCAGCGCGGAGGCCCGTTCGTCGAGCAGGACCTCGAGCACCCGGTGGCCGAGGGCGGTCAGCGCGGTGCGGGCGTCGCCGCCGTCGAACTGCTCGGGGACGCACGGCGCACCGGTGGCGAACTCGGCGGCCACCCGCTCCCGTTCCCCCTCCACGGCAGCGATGAACAGCCGTTCCTTGTCGCCGAAGTGGTTGTAGACGGTCTGCTTGGAGACCCGGGCCTCATCGGCGATGACGTCCACGCCGGCCCGGGTGTATCCCTCGCGCAGGAAGACGGCCACGGCCGCCTCCAGGATCGCCTGGCGCTTGGCGGGCTGGGGGCCCATCGGGCGGCCCACGGCGGCACGCCGGGGACCGTTGTCCGTTCGCAACGGTCCAACCTCCTTGATGTGTCTCGGCCTTGCCCCCGATGGACCTGTGAGTCTAGCCTTCCCTCGTACCACTGGACTAGCCCGTCCAGTCCAATAAATTCCGCACCGCCTGACGAGGAGAGCTCCATGAGCGCACCGGAGAACAGCGATGCCCTGCGGCACCTCACCCTGGCGCCGGAGGCGCAACGGCAGCTGTTCCTGGAGGCCCGCACGGCGAACACCTTCACCGGTGAACCGGTGACGGAGGAGCAGATCCGCGCCGTCTACGAGTTGGTCAAGTACGCGCCCACCTCGATGAACCAGCAGCCGATGCGGATCGTGCTGGTCCGCTCCCCGGAGGCGCGGGACCGGCTGGTGCCGCATATGACCGGGCGCAACCAGGAGAAGACGGCGAAGGCGCCGCTGGTGGCCGTGCTCGCCGCCGACCTGGACTTCCACGAGGAGCTGCCCCGGCTGGTGCCCTTCATGGAGAACCCGCAGAACGTCTTCGCCGAACCGGGCCCCCGCGAGGCGTCCGCCCGGTTCAACACCGCGCTCCAGGTGGGCTACTTCATCCTGGGCGTACGCGCCGCCGGTCTCGCCGCCGGGCCCATGATCGGCTTCGACCACGCCGCCGTCTCCAAGGAGTTCTTCGGCGACGGACGGCACCAGGCGGTGTGCGTGGTCAACATCGGCCGCCCGGGCCCGGACGCCTGGATGGGGCGGCTGCCGCGGCTGCCGTACGAGGAGGTCGTCACCACGGTGTGAGGCCCCCGGGCGGCCCGGGCCCTCCCGGGCCGTTCGCACCCGCGGTGGGGGCGGGTGCGGACGGCCGCGCGGACGGCCCGGGCTCGGCCGCGGACGGCGCGGGCTCAGCTCTCTATCAGCTCGTGGAAGACCACGGTGTCGAAGATGTCCTCCATGCGCGTCGCCTTGCCCTCCCGCATGGTCCACGAGTGGACGAAGTCCAACGTCACGGTCGTCCCGCGGCGCGAGGTGACCGCGCGGGAGCCGAACACCACCACCCGGTCGCCCTGTTCGATGAACTCCTTCGGTTCCAGCCGCATCCCGCCGAGCACGGCCGGGACACGGGTGAGGAACTCCTTGATCCCGGCATGGCCCCGCTTGGTGCCGCCGAGCCCGTAGACGGCCATCCCTTCCGGGTGGACCCACTCGACGTCGGCATGCATGGCCGACAGGATCCCCTCGATGTCGCGGTCGCGGAATCCCGCGTAGGACCGCTGGATGGCCTCGATGTTCGCTGATGGCATGGTGTGCGTATCTCCTCGGACGACGGCGGGCACGACGGGGTGCGGTGCGCTGTTCAGACGGTGCGCTGTTCAGACGGCGGACCCGGGCCGGTCCGCGTACTCCGGTTTGATGTGCTCCGGGTGGAGCGCCTGGAGCGTGGTCCGCAGCCCCTCGCGCCACGGCACCCGGCAGGGCCCGGTGATCTCCCGCCGCCGGGCGGGGTCGAACCGGTAGGTCTCCCGGGTGACCTCGCTGGGGACGAGCCGGGCCCGCACTCCGGTCAGCTCCTCCAGGTAGCGCACGCAGTCGGTCATGCCGACCGCCTCGTCACCGCCCCAGTTGACGAGCGTGGCGGGGGCCGCCGCGGCCTCCCACAGCCGGGGCACCTGGGCCACCAGATCGTCGGTGTGCAGCAGGGAGCACCAGTTCTGCCCCTCGACCGGCACCGGGATGGGCTCGCCCGCCAGCATCCGGCGGAAGTAGAGCATCGGCACCCCGCCGTAACCGCCCGGCCCGTAGGCGATGTTGAGCCGGGCGATGGTGGTCGGCAGGTTCAGCACCTGCGCCAGCCCCCGGACCGTGCCCTCGGCGGCGATCTTGGCCACCGGGTAGACCGGCAGCCAGTCCGCCACTCCGTCGACCGGGTCGTCCTCGGTGTACGGGTGGTCCAGCGACTGCCGCTTGTACAGGGCGCCGGTGGAGACGTACAGAAACGCCTCCGCGGTACGGCAGTGGGTCATCAGCCGGGCGCAGGAGACCGCGTTGACCTCGACGGCGGTGTTGACGTCACCGTCCTCTCCGCGCCGCATCGCCGAGTGGATGACATGGGTGAAGTCGTCCGGCAGCCCGTCGTACGCCGACGCGTCCAGGTCGTCCATGTCCCAGGGGAACGTGGTGATCCCGCGGGCGGTGAGTTCCTCCCGGACCCCCGGGGCACCGAACCGGCCCAGGCACCACACCTCGTTGCGCTCGGCCAGGGCCTCCGCGACGGGCCGGGCGACCTGTCCGGTGCCGCCGGTTACCAGGATCTTCTTGCCTTCCACCGTGCTTGTTCTCCTCTGTCTGGCTCCCGTTCGGATGTGATCGGGAGGCGCGCTAGCCGTCGCCCATCGCGCGGTCGAGTTCCCGGCGCAGTACCGCCTGGAAGACGGCGACGTGCTGCGGGCCCATCAGCGTGTAGTGCTCACCGGGGACGTCGAGGTACCGGTTGGGCTCGGTGCTGTGCTCGTCCCAGCGGCGCAGTTCGTTGTTGAGCCAGTCCTCCTTGGAGCCGCGCAGCGGGATGGCGTAGAAGACCGTCATGGACCGCACGGTGCCACTGGGGTGGTAGCCGCGGCCCAGGTCGGTGAGGCCGTGGGCCAGCTCCGCCCAGGCGGTGAACCGCGTCAGGTCCAGGTCCAGTTCGGCCAGCCGGTCGGGCGGGGCGATCCGCAGCAGCCGCGCCAGCTGCTCGTCCCTCGGCAGCGGGCGCAGTTCGCCGGGGAGGTCCAGCGACTGCTTCTTGTTGATCAAGTCCAGGAAGAAAGCCAGGTTCACCGCGGTCTCGATGAAGTCCAGCTCGTCCATCCGGTACTTGATGTGCGGCGGGAGGTTGAAGCTGCCGACGAAGTCGACGCGCTCCCCGTCCGCCTCCAGCGCCTTGGCGATCTCGAACGCCACGGCGCCGCCGTAGGAGTAGCCCGCGACGGCGTAGGGCCCGTGCGGCTGCCGGGCGCGGATGGCCCGGACGTAGGTCTCCACCATCTCCTCGAAGCTCGCGAAGGGCTTCTCGCCCTCGTTGAAGCCGCGGGCACGCAGGGCGTAGAACGGCCGGTCGCCGACGAAGTACTGGGCGAGGTTGACGAAGACCAGGACCTCGCCGACACCGGGGTGCACACAGAACAGCGGGGTCTTCTCGCCACCGGTCTGGAGCGGTACGACGGGGTCGTAGTCGTCCGCGCCGGACCGACCGCCTCCGGTCAGCCGGGCGGCGAGCTGCCGCACCGTGGGCGCGGTGAGCACGGTGATGACGGGCAGGTCCACCCCGCCCAGCTGCCGGGCGACATGCCGCCGCAGCCGCAGGATGTCCAGCGAGGTGCCACCGAGGTCGAAGAAGCTGGCCGTGGCGCTGATCCGGTCCGGGGTGGTGTCGAACATCTCGGCGAAGATCCCGGCGAGGATCCGCTCGGTCTCGCCCTCGGGCGGGGTGTGGTCGCCGAGCCTGCGGGCGGTCAGCTCCGCCACGCCCTCGATGACGTCGTCGAAGCCACCGGACTCCAGCCGCTGCCGCATCCGCTGCCGCAGCGTCTTGCCCAGACTGGTCTTGGGGAACGCCTCCTTGGGCAGCGGCAGCACGAGGGAGGGCCGGAAGCCCCAGTGGATCACCACGGTGGAGCGCACGGCGGTGATCAGCCGGTACAGCCCCGCCTCGTCGTCCTCCGCGAGTTCGGGGCTGACGGCGATCACCAGCTGCTCGGTGTCGCTGCCGGACCGCCGGGTCGGGAAGGCCGCGGCATAGCCGCCCGCCACCTCCTCCAGCTGCTCGAGCGCCGCCTCGATCTCATGGCTGAAGTAGTTGACGCCATTGACGATGATGCTGTCCTTGCTGCGCCCGACGAGGGTCAGCCGCCCCTCGTCGATCCGGCCGAGGTCGCCGCTGCGGAACCAGCCGTCGGGGGTGAAGGCGTCCTCGGTGGCCGCCGCGTTCCGGTAGTAGCCGCTTGTGATCATGGGCCCGCTGAGCTGGAGTTCACCGACCTCGCCCGGCGGCAGCTCGCGGTGGTCGTCGTCGGCCACCCGGATCCTCAGGGCCAGGACGGGCGTTCCCAGGTTGGCGAACTCCTGTCCCTCGTCACCGGCCGGGAAGCCGCGGTTGTAGAGGGATCCGGCGCAGGTCTCGGTCATCCCGAAGGCCGGCCACAGGGCGCTGGGGCGCAGTCCGTAGGGCGCGTAGTGATCGAGGAATGCCTCACCGGTGGCGACAACATTGGCCTCGCCGCCGCTGACGATATGGCGCAGCGCACGGAGATCCAGCCCCTCGCCACCCGCCGCCACTTCCTCGCCTACTGCGCGGGCGAACGCATTAAGCGACCCCAGAAGAAAGTTGGGCGTGAAGGTCATCGTGACCTTGTGACGCGAGATAATCCGGAGGAATCTCACTGGTTCCTCAAGAATGACGGACGGTTCCGCATGTAATTGCTCGGCGCCGAGGTAGAGCGGGAGCATATGCGCTTCCAGAAGCGCCGCCACATGGTCGTACGAAATCCAGTTGAAGGTGATATCAGTCGCGGTGAGCCGCTGCTTGTCGGCCTTCCCGGCCATGGACGCCAGGATATTTCCGTGCGTGAGCATCACGGCTTTGGAGTGTCCGGTGGAGCCGGAGGTCAGCACCAGCAGGGCCAGCTCGCCGGGGTCCGCGAGGTGCACTCCGGGCGGCAGTCGACGCGCGTCGACCGGTGGTTGACAGTCATCGACGGACACGGCGGAGCCGTCCCGCAGCTCCTCCACCACGGCCACCGAGAGCCCGGGCACATCCGGCAGTCCGGCGGCCAGCGCCTCGCTGGTGACCAGCAGCGGATCGTCCAGCAGCGCGTTGACATGGGTAAGCTGGGCGGCCCAGCGGGCCGGGTCACCGGGAACCGGCGCCATCGGGCAGGGGACCAACCCGCCCAGCAGACAGGCCCAGAAGACGGTCAGGAACTCCCGCTGGCCGTCCAGGAGCAGGGCCACCGTGTCCCGCGGCCGCAGGCCCCGCGCCCGCAGGGCGGCGAGGACCTCCAGCGCGGATTCCAGAAGTTCCGGATACGACTGGTGCGTTGAATCGCTCCAATCCCGTCCGGACACGTATCGCACACCGGAATCGGGGTGGTCGTACGCCGCCCGCAGGAGTATCTGGGCGACCGATCGCAGATCCTTCGATTCCTTCGGCACCGAGTTTTTCAAGGGTTGTTCAGTCATTCCCCCCACTGCCCTCTTCGTTATCGAATCCGAGGGTCGAAGGTAACAGTCTCGAACATTCGCACTCCATGACTCTCCACCGTCGCTCTAGCGGCGCTCTAGCAGAAATCTCCGGATCAGGATTTTCCTCGGAGCCTGAGATTCATCTGACATGGAAACGAGGGCGGCGCCATACACCGGAAACGGTTTTCAGAAAAGAGCGCCTCTCCTCGCCCGACCGGGTCCCGGCCGGGTCCCGGCCGAGACTGGACGAGACCGGCCGAGACCCGGAACCGGCCGCCACGGGAGGCGTCCACGGGGTCCGGACTTGACTCCGATGAACCGCGATATATCGTGTCTAGCCAAGACACGATATGTTGCGTCATGCATCCAGCAGGGGAGGCCGGGCATGTCAGCCGGATCAGAGTGGTCGATCAGCGAACCGGAGAAACTCACCTTCGACGGACCCGTCTCCGCCCTCAATGTCCGGGTGGTGGGCGGCACGGTCAATGTGGTCGGCACCGACAGCGGCCCCGCCCGGCTGGAGCTGTCCGAGCTCGACGGACCGCCGCTGACGGTCACTCTCGAGGACGGCACCCTGACCGTCGCCTATGACGACCTCCCCTGGAAGGGCCTGCTGAAGTGGCTCGACCGCAAGGGCTGGAACCGCACCGTCCATGTCACCCTCACCGTGCCCACCGGCACCGATGTCTCGATCGGCGTCGTCAGTGCCTCCGCCGTCGTCTCCGGGCTGTCCGGCCGCACCGATCTGCGCGGGGTCTCCGGTGACTTCACCCTCGTCGGACTGACCGGCCCGGTGCGCGCGGACACCGTCTCCGGACGGGTCGAGACCCAGGCCCTCACCGACGATCTGCGCTTCAACTCCGTCTCCGGCGACCTGACCGTCGTCGAGGGCTCGGGACCGCGCGTACAGGCCGATTCGGTCAGCGGTAATGTGGTGCTCGACCTGGCCCCCACCTCCGAAAGCGCGCGGATCAGGCTCAACACCGTCTCCGGGGAGATCGCCATCCGGCTGCCGCACCCGGCCGACGCCGAGGTCGACGCCAACACCGCGAGCGGCGCCGTCTCCTGCGCCTTCGAGGATCTGCGGGTCACCGGGCAGTGGGGCGCCAAGCGGATCAACGGCACGCTCGGCACGGGCAGCGGCCGCCTCCAGGCCACCACCATCTCCGGCGCCATCGCGCTGCTGCGCCGTCCGCGGTCCGAGGACGACACCGACGGATCCCAGGGAAAGGTCCTCTGATGCCCCCCGTATTCGCCCACGGCAGGCTGCGTCTGTATCTGCTGAAGCTGCTCGACGAGGCACCGCGCCACGGCTACGAGGTCATCCGGCTGCTGGAGGAGCGGTTCCAGGGGCTGTACGCGCCCTCCGCGGGAACCGTCTATCCGCGGCTGGCCAAACTGGAGGCCGAGGGCCTGGTCACCCACACCAGCGAGGGCGGCCGCAAGGTCTACGCCATCACCGAGGCCGGGCGTGCCGAACTGGCCGACCGCAGCGGTGAACTGGCCGATCTGGAACTGGAGATCCGGGAGTCGGTCGCCGAACTGGCCGCCGAGATCCGGGAGGACGTCCGCGGTTCGGCCAGCGATCTGCGGCGGGAGATGCGGGAGGCGGCCAAGCAGGCCCGTACCTCCGGGAGTTCCGGCGGCGGTTCGGCGGACGGCGGCGGCAAGGCCGGACGCGGTCCGTGGGAGGGCGCGTTCGGCGACAAGGAGACCTGGCAGCAGGCGAAGGAGGAGATGCGGCGCGCCAAGGAGGAGTGGAAGGAGCAGGCGCGCCGGGCGAAGGAGGAGAGCAAGCGGGCCCGTCAGGACGCCCAGCGCGCCCGCCAGCAGGCCAAGGACGCCCAGGAGTTCGCGCGCGAGGAGGTCCAGCGGATGGCCCGGCGGGTGCAGGAGCGGACCCAGGAGCACGTCCGGACGGGCGACTGGCAGCGGGCGGTGCGCGAGGGGCTGGCCGAGGTCTCGCGCGGGATGAGCCGTATCTCCCGGCAGGACCGGCCGTGGCGGGAGACGGACGGCAGGGACGGTGCCGGCAGCGCCGATCACGGGGTCACGGTGGAACGGGCGGATGGCCCGGCCCCGGGCGGGGCCGCGAAGGGCGGCGCCGGGGCGGAGGGCGCCCCGAAGGGTGGCGCCGCAAAGGGTGACGCCGGGACGGACGAAGACGCGACCGGCGCGGCCGGGGCGGACCAGCCCGCGTGGGCCCGGGACTTCACCCCCTCCGGCGACCCGGCCCGCGATCTGGACCGGCTGCTCGACCGGTTCCGTGACGACATCCGCGACACCGCCCGTGACCACGGGGTGACCCCGGACCAACTGGCCGACGCCCGGCGCCGTCTGGCGGCCACGGCGACGCGGATCACCGTCCTGCTGCGCGGCGGGGCGAACGGGTAGGCTCCGAGCCTCCCCTCGGCGCGTGCTCGATGCGCCCCTCCTCTGCTCCTGACCTCGAGAGGTAGTCCAGTGACGGAGTACCAGGCACTTGCCCGCCGCATGTGGCACCAGCTGGAACCGATCCACGCCAGCCTCTACTTCGCCCCGCGGGCCTTCGAGGAGGCCGCGGCCCTCGGCTATGACACCGAGTCCCGCTGGCCCAGCTATTTCGCCTGGCGGACGGCCCCGCATGGGCCAGGCGGGCCCGGCCCTCGTCAGCGCCGCGTACTACAGCTTCAGCCCCGCGGTGATCGCCGAGTACGTCCCGGCGATCTGGTCCACGGCCGCCCCGTCCGAGGTCCTGGCGGCCCGGCTGCGCGCCGTCGACCGCACGTTCCGCGATCTGCTCGGCGACCGGATCGGCGGCGAGGGCATCGCCGAGGCCGCGGCGCTGGCCACCGAGGCGGCCGAGCACGCGACCCTCGCGGCCCGTCCGCTGGCCGCGGCCAACCGTGACCTCGGCTGGGCCGACGAGCCGCACCTCGCGCTCTGGCAGGCCACCACCGTGCTGCGCGAGCACCGCGGGGACGGCCATCTGGCCGCGCTGCTCACCGCCGGGCTCGACCCGTGCGAGTCCCTGGTCTCCTTCGCGGCCGTCGACGCGGCCCCCAGGGCCAACTTCGCGAGCCGGGGCTGGACCGGCGAGGAGTGGGACGCCGCCCGCGACCGGCTGGCCGGACGCGGCTGGCTCGACGCGGACGGCAAGGCCACCGACCGCGGCCGGGAGGGCCGGGACGCGGTGGAGCGGCTGACCGACGAGCTGGCGACCGAGCCCTGGCGGGCGCTCGGCACCGAACGCGCCGCACGGCTCGCCGAGCTGACCGGTCCGCTGCTGGGCGGGGTGTTCGAGTCGGGCATGCTGCCCGCGCGGAGCACGCTGGGCATCGCCACCGTGCGGGTGGCGTACGCGTAGCCGACCGGCCGCGGCCGCCGGAGCGGGGCGGCTGAACGGCCTTGACTTCATCTGGGGTTGAAGTCTGAGGATCGTGAGCGGCGGGGCGCGCACCGACCGGTGCCCCGCCGCTCACCGATTCCCCCTCCAGCCCGAGGTGACCGCCGTGTCCAGCGCGTCCGGCTCAACCAGCTCAGCCAGCTCAGCCGATCCTTCCCGTCCCCGCCCCGCGGGTCCGCTGCCCGACCTCGCGCGGCCCGATGTGGGCGCCGCGCTGTTCAGCACCTGGAGCGTGGGCACGCCCGAGCGGCAGCGGGCCGCCGTGGACGCCATCGCCGCCGCCTGGGACTCCCGGCCGTGGCCGACGCCCGATCTCCTCTCGTACAACGTCTACGCGGGCACCGACGGCGACACCCTGATGCATCTCTCCCAGTGGTCCAGCGAGGAGTCGTACCACGCCTTCGTCCGGGAGCACCGCACGGAACGGATCGCGGACATCGACAGCGCCGTCCCGGGCATCAAGCGGATGGGGATCGGCAACTTCCGCCGCTACCGGGGCTTCTCGGGGACGGCCGGGGGGACCGCCCCGGCGCCCGGCCTCATCGTCGTCATCGACATCGACTTCGACGCGCCCGACCCCGTACTGCGGCGGAACTGGGTCGACGCCGTCATCGAGACCCTGCGGACCGTGCCCCGTCCCGGCCTGATCTCGGCCGACTTCCATCTGAACCTCGACGGCCGGGCCCGTCTGGGCACCGACCGCGCCCGGGTGCTGAACTACGCCCAGTGGACCGACGAGGAGGCGTACGAAGCGGCCGTCCTCGCCGACCGGCGGCCGGGCGGCCCCGCCGCCCGGGACCGGATGCGCGGCCTCCCGGGGTTCGCGCGGTCCGAGAGCATGCGCTACCACTTCGCGCGCAGCTTCACCCCCGGGACGGTGGGGCAGCAGTAGCCTCACCACATGCGACTGGAGATCGCCGAGGGGCGGCGGCGCTTCGCCCGCGCCCGGGTGCTGCGGCTGGCCACCACCGACGGGGACGGCCGGCCGCACTGTGTCCCGGCCACCTTCGCACTGGACGCGGACACGGTGGTGATGGCCGTGGACAACAAGCCCAAACGCCATCAGGAGCTGCGGCGGCTGCGCAACATCCGCGCCAATCCGGTGGTGTCGCTGCTGGTGGACCACTACGACGAGGACTGGCGGCGGCTGTGGTGGGTCCGGGCCGACGGCCGGGCCCGGATCCTCCCCGACGCGTCCGCCGCCGGTCATACGGCGGCGGTGGAGCGGCTGGTCGCGAAGTACCCGCAGTACGCCGGGCGGCCGCCGCGGGGTCCGGTGACCGAGGTCGAGGTGGTCCGCTGGACGGGCTGGGCGTACACCGGTGGTCCCGGCCGCGGTCCGGACTCCCCCGAGAGCTGATCAGTCGTCACGGTCACGCGGACAGGAGAACCGGTCGTCGGGCCCCCAGCTCGTAGCCTCCACTCCGCTGTCCCGTATGCCGCACTCCAGCGCAACCGCCGGAGACGCCCCCGCCCTGTCGTACAGCATCAGCAGCCGCTTGTTCCTCGGGACCTTGCGGTTCTCGGCGAACACCAGTGATCCGGTGGCCCCGCGTACCCCGTCGGTGCCGCCCACCCCCTCCTCCAGCGCGAACTGCACCGTGGCCCGGCCGAACGGTGCCGTGCCCGCATTGCGATACGCCGCGTTGATCCCCTCGGAGAGGACCCGTAGGGCGTCCCAGGCAAGCGGGGCCCGTCCATCGTTGCTCCACAGGTCGTCCCCGTACGCCTGGGCGTACTGCCGGCGGAAGGCGATGCCCATCACATTGGGCGGATCGTCCTTCGGCAGGGCCTGCGCCGCGTAGTACAGCCGCAGTCCGGAGTGCCGCTCGGTGGGGCGCTGTTCCTCGACCACCGCGTTGGTGAGGTCGTTGCCGCCGAGCACGGTCACCCGGCCCTTGCATGTGGTGCCCTCGTCGAAGGCGTTGAGAAAATTCTCGAATTCATTGGCGCGGGCGGCCCAGTAGACGACCGTGCGCGGTTCCTCCGTCAGCCTCCGGCAGATGCTGGTGGCCATCTGGGGAGGACTGGACACCCATTCGTCCCCCCCGTCGTTCACCCCGGATGGCGGAGAGGCGGACGCGTCGCCGAGGGGGTACCAGATCTGCCGGGCGCCTTTGAACTCCTCGGTGAACCGCTCGCTGAGATTGGCGCTGTAGATGTCGTGGGGGTCCCCGATCACCACCGCCTTCTCCGCCGGAGCGCACTCCCCGGGTCTGGTCCGCACGATATTGCCGTGCCGCGCGAACTCCGCGGCGATGCGCGCCTCACGTCCGTTGTCGGGAGGTATCTGCCGGTACATCGCCGACCCCTGCATCTGTTCCGCGGTCGCTGAGGTGCCGATCATCGGCAGCCCGCCGTCGGCCAGGATGTCCCGCGTACGCAGGGTGTCCTTGCGGCTCTGGCCGAGACCGACGACTCCCAGGATCTGCTCCCCGCCCGCCGTGCTCCCGCCACGGCCGACCTCCCGCACCAGCCGCTCGGCGATCGCGGGCGCCTTGGCGAAGCGCTGCCCGGCGTCCATCGGACGGATCTTCAGCCACACCTCGCTCTCCTTCTGCTGGGCCGCCTGACGGTTGATCTCCTTCTGGGCCAGCGCGATTCCGCGCAACTCCGGAATGGCACCGCTGTACTTGGCCGTTTCCCAGTCGTCGGCGGTCACCGGCACGCCCAGATAGACCACCGTCCGCACGACCGCGCCGTCGCGGGCGGCCCGGTCCGCCTTCTCGTTCTCCTTGCCGATGGCGGTCCGGATGTCGTCATAGACCTCCTGGGGGCTGCGGTCCGGCGGCCGGGTCGCCGGCCCGCCGGACCCGGCCGGGGAGGCGGACGCGGACGCGCCGCCTTCGCCGAGACATGCCGTGTCGCTCTTCGCCGTCACCCAGGCCACGCCGTAAACGCCCAGCAGGGCGAGCGCGATGATGCCCGCCACCCCCGCCGAGGCCGCCTCGACCCGCGGTGCCGCATCGGAACGAGCCCTCCCCACGGGCGTCTCCGGATAGCGGACGAGCCATCGCGCGGCGTCCGGGTCATCGGGGTGCGACTCCACCCCCACCCGGACCACCCGGGCACCACCCGTCCCCGTGCTCCCGATCCAGGACTTGAGCGTGATGGCGGCCTCGGCGAAGCTCTCGGTGCGCTGCTCGTCCCGGGGCACCACGGCCACCAGCATCGCCCCGGTGCAGCCGGTGTGCTCCACCGCGCCGGGGAACCGCTCCAGCAGCAGCCCCGCGTCGGATCCGGCGCCCGGGAACTGGGGCAGGACGAGGACGACACGATGTCTGCGGCGCCTCCCCCAGGGAGAGAGCCGCGGGTGGCGGAAGGCCCGCTCCACATCGGCGAGCAAGGCCCGCAACAGCGCGTCGACGATCAGCGCGCGCCCTTCGGGGCCCGCGGCGGCCTCGGCCCCGGCGGTCAGCCGTACGGCGTCGGCGTAGAAATCCGCGCCCTTGTCCGGCAGCTCGGCCCATTTCGCGTACCAGCCGCCCTGACGGGTCATCCGGCGGTGGTGGCGGCGCCCGTACCACCAGCGCGGCAGCAGCCCGAACACCGGTCGGCGCAGCCAGTACCAGGCGGTGCCCGGGATTCCGGGCGGCGGCTCCTCGCCACCGCTCATGGTCTCCAGCGCCCGCAGCACGGCGGAGCTCGAGCAGCGCGCCTCGTAGATCTGGTTCCGTAACTCCTTGGGCTGCGCGTCCACCTGCGGCCTGGTGAGGTCGGCCTCGACGACGGCGCACATCAGCCGGAACTGCGAGAGCCGCAGCTTGCCGAAGCCCCCCGGCCGGTTGCGCACCAGCTCTTCCTCGATCTTCTGGAAGGTCTTCCCCACCCGCTCCCGTGGCGGGCCCTTGATCTTCCCCGCCACCTGCGCGAACGGAATCCGGGCCCTGCCGCCCGCGCTGAAGCGCGCGCACAGGCCATCGGCGATCCGCTCCGCATTGGTCGCTTCGGTGAGCTGTGTGAGCAGGATCTGCGGGGCCGGGCCCCGCTGTCCGGGCGGCAGCAGAACGAGCTGTTCGAGCGATTCGACCAGCGATTCGATTTTGGGCAGCGGTGGCACCGCGGCAGTCATAAGCATCCCCCCGACCCATCATCCCCGCCCGCTCCGGAGAGCACCAGACTCCTCACACAGAGCGACAGACATTTTCCGGTGTTGGCCGTATGGGGGACGAGGGGAAACCGAAGATGACCGTCGGGGCGCCAGACCGCCGGGCGCCAAGATGTCAGACCGTCAGCACGACCTTGCCGAACAGATCGCCGCCCGCCATCTTCTCGAACCCCTCGCGGGCCCGGTCCAGCGGCAGCACCGAGTCGATCACCGGTCGCACCCCGTGCGCCGCGCAGAAGCTGAGCAGATCCTCCAGCTCGTCCTTGCTGCCCATCGTGGAGCCGACGACCTTCAGCTCCAGGAAGAAGATCCGGTTGAGCTCGGCGGCCTTGGGGTTGGGGCCGCTGGTGGCGCCCGAGATGACCAGGGTGCCGCCGGGCTTGAGCGACTTGACCGAATGCGACCAGGTCGCGGCGCCGACCGTCTCCATCACCGCGTCCACCCGGTGCGGCAGCCGCTCCCCCGGCTCGAACGCCGCCTCGGCGCCCAGCTCGACGGCACGCTTGCGCTTGGCCTCGTCCCGGCTGGTCGCCACGATCCGCAGACCGGCCGCGGCGCCCAGCACGATCGCGGCGGTGGCCACCCCGCCGCCCGCGCCCTGCACCAGCACACTGTCGCCGGGGCGCACCCCCGCGTTGGTGAAGAGCATGCGGTACGCGGTCAGCCAGGCCGTCGGCAGACAGGCCGCCTCCTCGAAGGACAGCTCCTTCGGCTTGGGCAGCAGATTCCAGCTGGGCACGGTGACCTTCTCCGCGAAGGTGCCCTGGTAGCGCTCGGTGAGGATGGAGCGGGGTTCGTGCGGGCCGACACCGTGGCCGCTCTGGCCGATGACCGAGTGGAGGACGACCTCGTTGCCGTCCTCGTCGATCCCGGCCGCGTCACAGCCGAGGATCATCGGCAGCGACTCCTCGCCGAGCCCGACGCCGCGCAGCGACCACAGGTCGTGGTGGTTGAGCGAGGCCGCCTTGACCCGGACGGTGCTCCAGCCCGGCCGTACCTCCGGCTCGGGGCGCTCGCCCAGTTCAAGACCGCTCAGCGGCTGGTCACGGTCGATACGTGCGGCGTAGGCAGCGAACATGATCCTGACCATAGGCCGCGGCGGGGACGCGGCGGAACCACACCGGGGTGTGACACGCACCGCGCCGCAGCCCCCCGGAGCGGTGCGGGCGGGCGCATACGGCGACGGGCCGGGCCGCTTCCCCCTCACGGAGGAACCGGCCCGGCCCGTCACTCAGCTCACTCAGCTCACTCAGCCGATGGCGCGTCAGCGCTCGTCAGTGCTCGTCAGCGTCGGTCAGCTTTGGTCAGTTTTGGTCAGCGTTCGTCAGCGCCGCGCCACACCCTCGGCGCGCGCGGCCGCAGCGACGGCCGCGGTCACGGCCGGGGCGACCCGCTCGTCGAACGGCGAGGGGATGACCTTGTCCGCGCTCAGCTCGTCGGCCACCACGGCGGCCAGCGCCTCGGCGGCGGCGAGCTTCATGCCCTCGGTGATCCGGGAGGCCCGGACCTGGAGGGCCCCGGCGAAGATGCCCGGGAAGGCGAGCACGTTGTTGATCTGGTTCGGGAAGTCGCTGCGGCCGGTGGCGACCACCGCCGCGTGCCGGTGCGCGACCTCCGGGTGAATCTCCGGGTTGGGATTGGCCATCGCGAAGATGAAGGCGCCGGGCGCCATGGTGGCCACCGCCTCCTGCGCCACCGTTCCGCCGCTGACCCCGATGAAGACGTCCGCTCCGGCCAGGGCCGTCTCCAGGGAGCCGGTCAGCCCGGCCTTGTTGGTGAAGCCGGCCAGCTCACGCTTGACGTCGGTGAGGTCCTCGCGGTCCGCGGACACGATGCCCTTGCGGTCGCAGACCGCCACATCGCCGATGCCCGCCTCGACGAGGATCCGGGCGATGGCGACTCCGGCGGCACCCGCCCCGGAGATGACGGCGCGCAGCTGTCCGAGCGAACGGTCGGTCAGCTTGGCGGCGTTGCGCAGTGCCGCCAGGGTGACGACCGCCGTGCCGTGCTGGTCGTCGTGGAAGATCGGGATGTCGACGCGCTCCTGGAGCTTGCGCTCGATCTCGAAGCAGCGGGGCGCCGAGATGTCTTCCAGGTTGACGCCGCCGAACGAGGGCGCGAGCCGGGCCACGGTCTCGACGATCTCGTCGACCTCCCGGCAGTCGAGGGCGATGGGCACCGCGTCGACTCCGCCGAACTGCTTGAAGAGGATCGCCTTCCCCTCCATCACCGGCAAGGACGCCTCCGGGCCGATGTCTCCGAGTCCGAGAACCGCGCTGCCGTCCGTCACCACGGCGACGACCTGGGACTTCCAGGTGTAGTCGTGGACGAGCTCCGGCTGCTCGGCGATCGCGCTGCACACCTTGGCGACACCCGGTGTGTACGCGAGGGACAGATCGTCCCGGTCGCGCACGGGCACGGTCGCCTGGACGGCCATCTTGCCGCCCCGGTGGAGCGCGAAGGCCGGATCGAACGGCTCTCCGTCGGTCACGTCTTCGGCTCCTTCGCCGTTGCTGCTGTCGCTGCGAGGATGGGCAATCTCCGCTGCCACTTTTGACCCCTTTGTCGTTTTCTGTCGAGGGTAGCCGCCCCAGGTTGGGAGCGGGCGGGCACCGCGTCCGGGCCCCCATGGCACAGATAGCCGCGCCCTGGAGGGAAATACGGACGCCGGGCGTGTCGCACACACGCCCTGAGCCCCGGGTGAGGGGTGTAACGATCTGTTCTACCGGATGCGCGCTCCAGGAGACGAGCGACTTCTGTCACGGTGCCGTTCAGAAAGTCCGCGTTACCATCGAAAGCGATCGAATCGGACATGAATGTACATGTCACCGTCGCTCGGCAGGCGCCGCGTGATCATGAGCCCGTCCCACTTCCCCGGCCACCGCTGTCCGGCCCGGCATTCCACCTGCGCAACCACGGGGATCGCCCGTTATCCGATTTTGACATGGATACCCGTCCGATCGAGCCGGTCCAGATGGCAAGATGCCCCAATCACACGAGGTCGCGACACTCAAAAGCGTGTTCCCGACATCTCGGACACCCCCTCATCCTGCGGGAGGAACCAGCATGACCGCCAGCTTCACGCGCCGTCCGGCCACCTTGAAGTCCCGGATGGCCACAGCCGGCGCGGTAGCGGTCGTGGGCGCCCTGCTGCTGACGGGCTGTGGCGACCAGACCAACAAGGCCAAGAGCGGCTCCTCCAACGCCGCGGGCAAGGGTCCGCTCTTCAGCGAGCTGCCGAAGCAGATCCAGGACGCCGGCGTGATCAAGGTCGGCTCGGACATCAACTATCCGCCGGTCGAGTTCAAGAAGGGCGGCCAGGTCATGGGCATCGACCCGGATCTCGCCAATGCCCTCGGCAAGGCGCTCGGTGTGAGGTTCGAGTTCAACAACGCCACGTTCGACACCCTGCTCTCCGGTCTGCGCTCCAAGCGCTACGACATCGCGATGTCGGCCATGACCGACACCAAGGGCCGCCAGGAGGGTGTGGACCCGGACACCGGCAAGAAGGCGGGCGAGGGTGTCGACTTCGTCGACTACTTCACCGCCGGTGTCTCGATCTACACCAAGAAGGGCGACACCCAGGGAATCAAGACCTGGGACGATCTGTGCGGGAAGAAGATCGTCGTCCAGCGCGGCACCGTCTCGCACGACCTCGGCAAGGCCCAGTCCAAGGAGTGCGACAAGGACAACAAGGGCAAGATCAAGATCGAGGCGTTCGCCAACGACACCGAGGCCCAGACCCGGCTGCGCGGCGGCGGCGCCGACGCGGCCGCCAGTGACTTCCCGGTCGCGGCCTACGCCGTGAAGACCTCCGGCGGCGGCAACGACTTCGAGATCACCGGTGACCAGGTGAAGGCGGCGCCGTACGGCATAGCCCTCAGCAAGGGCAACACCGAGCTGCGTGACGCCCTCAAGCAGGCACTCGCCCTGATCATCGCGAACGGCGAGTACGACAAGATCATCGCGAAGTGGGGCGTCAAGGACGGCGCCGTCACCAAGGCCATCATCAACGGCGGCAAGTGACCCGGCTCCTCCTTCCTCGCGCATTCGCGCTGAAAGGCACAATCCGTGACAACTGAGATCGACAAGGCGGGCCCGGTCGACACCCCGCCGCCCGCGCCGGAGAACATCAAGGCCATCCCGGTGCGGCACTACGGCCGCTGGGTTACCGCGGTCATCGCCATCGCCCTGCTGGTGACGCTCGTCCTCGCCTTCGCCCGCGGCGATGTCAACTGGGGCGCCATCCCGGACTACTTCTTCGACAGCGAGGTGCTGCGCGGTGTCCGGAACACCGTCTGGATCACCATCCTGTCGATGGCGCTCGGTGTGGTCCTCGGCATCATCCTCGCGGTGATGCGGCTGTCGAAGAACCCGGTGACCTCCTCCCTCGCCTGGGGATACATCTGGTTCTTCCGCGGCACCCCGGTCTACGTCCAACTGCTGGTCTGGTTCAATCTCGGGCTGGTCTTCGACTACATCAACCTCGGTCCGATCTACAAGGACGAGTGGTCGGACTTCATGACCCCCTTCCTGGCCGCCCTGCTGGGCCTCGGCCTGAACGAGGCCGCGTACATGGCCGAGATCTGCCGGGCCGGTCTCCAGGCGGTCGACGAGGGTCAGACCGAGGCGTCCCAGGCGCTGGGCATGAGCCACGCCAAGACGCTGCGCCGGGTGGTCCTGCCGCAGGCCATGCGGGTGATCGTGCCGCCGACGGGCAACGAGTTCATCAACATGCTCAAGACCACCTCACTGGTGATCGCCGTGCAGTACTGGGATCTGTTGCAGGCCACCACCAACGTCGGCCAGAGCACCGGCGCCACCGCCGAGATGCTCTTCCTGGCCGCCGCCTGGTATCTGATCCTCACCTCGGTGCTGAGCGTGGGCCAGTACTACCTGGAGCGGTACTACGCCCGCGGATCGAGCCGATCCCTCCCGATGACCCCGCTCCAGCGGATCCGGGTCAACCTTCTCTCCTTCAGCAACCGGGCCGGAGGTCCCAGCGCATGACCCCCATGGTGAAGGCCGAGGGCGTACACAAGTCCTTCGGCGCCGTCCAGGTCCTCAAGGGCATCGACCTCGAGGTCGCCCCGCGCGAGGTGTTCTGCCTCATCGGCCCGTCCGGCTCCGGGAAGTCCACCTTCCTGCGCTGCATCAACCACCTGGAGAAGATCAACTCCGGGCGGCTGTACGTCGACGGCAACCTGGTCGGCTACCGGCAGAAGGGCGACAAGCTCTACGAACTCAAGGACCGCGAGGTCGCCGAGAAGCGGCGGGACATCGGCATGGTGTTCCAGCGCTTCAACCTCTTCCCGCATATGACCGCGCTGGAGAACGTCATCGAGGCGCCGGTCCAGGTGAAGAAGGAGACCAAGGCGGTCGCACGGGAACGCGCGCTGAAGCTGCTGGACCGGGTGGGCCTGGCCGACAAGGCGGGCAACTACCCCTCGCAGCTCTCCGGCGGTCAGCAGCAGCGCGTCGCCATCGCCCGGGCGCTGGCCATGGAGCCCAAGCTGATGCTCTTCGACGAGCCCACCTCGGCTCTCGACCCGGAGCTGGTCGGGGATGTCCTCGACGTCATGCGCGGGCTCGCGGAGGACGGGATGACGATGATCGTGGTCACCCATGAGATGGGCTTCGCCCGTGAGGTCGGCGACTCGGTCGTCTTCATGGACGACGGGGTCGTCGTGGAGTCCGGGAATCCGCGCGAGGTGCTGACCAACCCGCAGCACGAGCGGACCAAGTCGTTCCTTTCGAAGGTCCTCTGACCCGGAACCGGCCCGGAACGACACGAGGGCGGTACGGCCGATGTCGGCCGTACCGCCCTCGTCCGTCCGCGCGGCGCCGGGCCTACTTCAGCCCCAGCACCATCGCGTCCGAGACCGAGCACCACACCGCGCGCGCCTCCGCGAAGCCCGCGTCGCGCAGCGCCCGCGCATGCCAGGCCGCGGACTGCACCTCACCGTCGGCGTGGTCGCCGTCGGCCGGATTGCCGAAGATCCTGAACCGCTCGGCGACCGGTCCGGCCAGCGCCGCGTCCCGGGCGGCGGTCTCCCACCAGTCCACCCAGTCCTGGGTACCGGCCGCCTTGTCGCGCGCCTGCCGCTCCTTCTGGAAGGCGTGGTCGGCGGCGTTGATCCGGGGGGTGGCCGGGTCCGGCATGTGGTCGGCGTTGAGGAAGACACCGCCGTCCCGCAGCACGCCCGCCACCTGGCCGTACAGCACGCTCAGCTCCTCCGAGCGCAGCCAGTGCAGCGCGGTGGCGGTGAGCACGGCGTCGTAATGGCGGTGCGGCAGCCGCCGCGTCCACTCCGGGTCACGCAGATCGGCCGTCACGAACGCGACGCGGCTCTCCGCCCTGAAGAGGCTCTCGGCCGTGAAGTGGCCGCGGGCGATCGTCAGCAGCGCCGGGTCCAGATCCACACCGGTACTGGTGGCTTTCGGGAACCGGCGGAGCGCCCGATCCGAGATACTGCCCGTGCCGCATGCGAGGTCCAGGATCCTCGGCTCCGGGCCGACGAGCGCCTCGACCGCGTCGAGCATCGCCCGGAACCGCTCCTCACGATCAGGGAGGTACCACTCCTGCTGCCGGTCCCAGCTCCGCTGCCATGCCTGCCAGTCCGCTGCGGCGGCGGTCTCCGTCATCGTGCCACTCCCTCTCCCGGTCCGTAATACCCTGGATCACAAGGCGACCATTACCGACCGTCCGACTTTAAAACACCCCCGTAAGGACCACAAGTGGAACTGGCTTATTACTCGGATCTCGCGGTGCGCCTGGTCAACAGCGAGGAGCCCGTCCGCGGTACCGACGCCCTCACCTCGGTGGATGCCGTGCGCGCACTCTTCGGCGAGAGCAAACAGGCGGCCCGGCGCGCGACCGATGCCGATGTCACCCGGCTCAGGTCCGTCCGGGCACGGCTGCGCGCGGTCTTCGAGGCGGCGGCCGAGGGGGACGAGGTCCTGGCCGTGGACCTGCTCAACGCGCTGCTGATCGAGTTCCCGGTGAGCCCGCAGATCTCCGGGCACGAGACCCGCGCCGAGGACGGCCGCGCCGACTGGCATATGCACATCGCGGACTACGCGGCCAACGCGGGCGCCGGATTCGCCGCCACGGCCTCGATGGGACTCGCCTTCCACCTCACCGAACTGGGCGCCGACCGCCTCGGCATCTGCGAGGCGTCGCCCTGTCGCAACGCCTATCTCGACACATCGACAAATCGATCCCGGCGCTACTGTTCGGACCGCTGCGCCACCCGCGCCAACGTGGCCGCCTACCGGGCCCGCAAGCGCCTCGACGCCGAGCGCTCGGCCGCCGCCGACCGCGGCCCGCGAGAGGAGCGCGATCGCACCGGCCGCACCGCGGACGCCGCCCACGACAGCAGCCCCGCGATGGAACGCTGACCCCCGGACCCGGCCCCGGGCCGCGGCCGCAGCCGCACCCACGCCCGCGCGACCACCAGTTCGTCCGGCACCACACCGAACTCCCGGCTGTCGTTCTCCACGTAGGGATTGTCGCCCCGCACCCACCAGCCGCCCTCGCGCCGCTCCACCGCCCGCTTGACGATCAGCAGATCCTGGCGGAACGGATGCCGCAGGATCACCACGTCCCCCGGCCGCACCGGCGCCCCGTACCGCACCACCAGCTGATCACCGGGGTACAGCGTCGGCTGCATCGACGGGTTGTACACCTCGGCGAGCCCGATCCGCAGCAGTCCTTGCTGATCGCGACCGCGCTCCTGCCCGCGGTCGTGCAGCTCCTCCCGCATCACGGCACCTCCGGTTCGTACGCCACCACCACCATCGCAGGCATCCCGGACCGCCACCGGACTTTTGACCTAAGCCCCCCGGGGCGCCCGAGAAAAGACTTCCCACACGGAGTAATGTCGCACCTGAGAAGACGATCACGAATGGAAGGACAGCTCTATGCTCTCCCGCCTGTTCGCATCCAAGGTTCAGGTCAGCGCCCACTGCGACCTGCCGTGCGGCGTGTACGACCCGGCCCAGGCCCGTATCGAGGCCGAGTCGGTCAAGGCCGTACAGGAGAAGTTCCAGGCCAATGAGGACCCCCACTTCCGCGCTCGCGCCACCGTCATCAAGGAGGAGCGCGCGGAGCTGGCCAAGCACCATGTCTCCGTGCTGTGGAGCGACTACTTCAAGCCCCCGCACTTCGAGAAGTACCCGGAGCTGCACCAGCTGGTCAACGACACCCTCAAGGCCCTGAGCGCCGCCAAGGGCTCGACCGACCCGGCCACGGGCCAGAAGGCGCTGGATTACATCGCCCAGATCGACAAGATCTTCTGGGAGACCAAGAAGGGCTGACCCGGCCCCTCACCAGCACCACCGGACCGCACCCGGACCGCCTCCGGCGGCCCGGGTGCGGTCTTTTCGCACCGAGTCTTTTCGCACTGAGCCCTCTCCGCGCCGAGCCCCGGGCGGTCAGAAGCGCCAGCTGGTCTGGCCGTAGGCGCCCTTGCGGAAGCCGAACGCCGTGGCCGGGGCGAGCTCGTAGACCAGGGCCTGGCCGCCCTTGTGGTGGAAGGAGCCGTCGCGCACCTCGAAGGTCCACTCCTCGCCGTACTTCGTCACATACACCGCGGCCACCCGCCGCAGCACGGCGTCCTCGCGGACCGGGGCGGCCGTGCCCTCGACCACCAGGTCCAGGCCCTCGTGGAGAGTGTTGGCGCCGGTGGTGAGGGTGCAGTGGGGGTTCTGGGCGAGGTTCTTGGCCTTCTGTTCGCCGGGGCCGGTGCAGAAGTAGAGGGCGCCGTCGTGCCAGACCGAGAGCAGCGGGGTGACATGGGGGCGGCCGTCGCCGCGGACGGTCGACAGCCAGTACAACTCGGCCGCCGCCAGCCGCTCACGTCCTTCGGACCAAGGGGTGGCGGTGGCGTCGGGGCTGCTGAAGCGGGTGTCCAGGGCGGTCCGCGGCTCGTTCTCCGTCATGTGCTCGCTCCTCATCGGGGTGCCGTGGCGGCAGGGCGGTCCGGTCGGTGCTCCCGTCGCTCCTGTCCTCTGGGACCGCGCGGCGGACCGGAACTCATCGCTCGCCGCCGCGGCTCCCGGAGGAGTCTGTATGAACACCGCGGACCGGACGAAAGGGACACGCGATGGGTGCCGGAGGATGGTCCACCGCTCGGCTGGACCGGATGCGTGATGTCCTGGCCCGCCATGTCGAAGAGGGCGCGGCGCCGGGCCTGGTGGCGCTGGTCAGCAGGCGCGGCGAGACCCGTGCCGAAGTGATCGGGGCGCAGGCGTTCGGTGGTGTGCCGATGCGCCGGGACACCATCTTCCGGATCTCCTCGATGACCAAGCCGGTGATCGCGGCGGCCACCATGATCCTGGTGGAGGAGTGCGTCCTGCGGCTGGACGAGCCGGTGGACGGGCTGCTGCCCGACCTGGCCGACCGCAGGGTCCTCATGCGTGCGGACGGACCACTGGAGGAGACCGTTCCGGCCGAACGCCCCATCACCGTGCGCGATCTGCTGACCTTCCGGATGGGGTTCGGTCTGGTGCCGGGCCTGCCCGGCGGCCATCCGGCGCTGGCCGCCGCGGAGGAACTGGGGCTGGCCATGGGGCCGCCGAAACCCGCCACCCCGCACGGCCCCGACGAGTGGCTGCGCCGGTTCGGGACGCTGCCGCTGATGCGCCAGCCGGGCGAGACATGGCTGTACCACACCGGGTCCCAGGTGCTGGGGGTGCTGATCGCCCGTGCCGCGGGGTGTCCGCTGGAGGACTTCCTGCGGACGCGGATCTTCGAACCGCTGGGTATGGAGGACACCGGCTTCCATGTACCGCCCGGCAAACGGGACCGCTTCGCCGCGTCCTATCTGGCGGATCTCACCACCGGGAGGCCGGAGCTGTACGACCCGGCCGAGGACGGCCGGTGGAGCCGCCCGCCGGTGTTCCCGGACGGCGGCGCGGGCCTGGTCTCGACGGCCGACGACTATCTCGCCTTCGGCCGGATGCTGCTCGCCAAGGGGCGGTACGGGGACGGTGAGCGGCTGCTGTCCCGTCCGGCGGTCGAGGTGATGACGACCGATCAGCTCACCCCCGCCCAGAAGGCCGCCTCCGGAGCGGCGCCCGGGTCCTGGGACCACCGCGGCTGGGGCTTCGGCGTCCAGGTGGTGACCGGGCGGGACGGGATCGCCGCGGTGCCCGGCCGGTTCGGCTGGGACGGCGGGCTCGGGACGTCATGGGCCTCGGATCCGGCAGAGGGCCTGGTCGCCGTGCTGATGACGCAGCGGGCGCAGTTCCCCCGGTTCTCGCCCGTCCACCTGGACTTCTGGACGCTGGTCTACCAGGCGATCGACGACTGAGCCGGCGCCGCGGCGACGGGCTACGAGCCGTCGTCCGGGCCCGCGAGCCCGACACCGAGCAGCGGATCGGGCAGCCGGGCGTCGTGGAAGCGCAATAAGGGGCTCTCGTTGCGCACCAGCCACTGGCGGTACGCGTCGCTGGCCCACGCGATCTCGAAGTAGGCCTCCTCGAGGTCACCGAAGAGGGCGTCGACGTCGATGAGGCCATCGGCCGGACCGCCCCCGGAGTGTCCGGCGCGGGCCGCCGTCATCGCCCGCGAGGCCAGGAACAGCCGGACGGTCAAGGGGTCCCCGCACAGGGGGCGTACGGCCACGCCCTGGCGGGAGCGGGCGGTGGGCTGGCAGGGGGTGACCACTTCACCGGAGGCCACCAGGTCGGCGGCGGTGAGGTAGTCGCCGTAGACCACCCGGGGTCTCACCCCGGCCGCGGCCAGCACCCGCCGCAGCCCGGGGCCCTCGCCGTCCACGCTGGGGTCGACCATCCACTGGTCGGTGGCGAGGTCGGCCAGGTGCACCGACTGCCGGGCGGCCGCCGGATGGGCGTCGGACAGGGCGACGAACTGCGGTTCCCGCGCCACCAGGACGCGGCGCCGGACGTTGTCGGGGACCCGCAGCGGGGCGCCCTCGACCTCGTGGACGAAGGCGACGTCCAGTTGGTTGGCCGCGACCATCTGCAAGAGGGCGTTCGCGGACACATCGATGTGGATCGTGGTGTCCGTGTCGGGGTAGCGGGCGCGGAGTCTGCGCAGCCAGCCGACCACGGCCCGGCTCCCGGTGCTGCCGATGCGCAGCCGGGCTTCCGCGGCCTGCCCGGCCTCCAGCCGGACATCGGTGAGCAGGGCACTCATCTCGGCCACGATCGGGCGGGCGCGGCACAGCACGGACCGCCCCAGCGGGGTCGGCCGACTGCCGGTGACCTCCCGCGAGAACAGCCGGCCCCCGATGGTCTTCTCGATCCGCCGGAGCTGGGTCGTCAACGAAGGCTGGGTCATGCCGAGTTGACGCGCCGCCTTCCGTAGGCTGCCGGTGTCGGCGATGGCGCATAGTGCACGAAGATGCCTCACCTCGAGCTCCATAACGGGAGCATAACGGCGATCACGGGCGTCTCACCAGACTCTGATTCCCCACCAAAATTGCCGCATGTTTGACCAATTGGTGGTCAAACGCCGCTCCATCAGGGGTCAACCGGCTCTGGATGCCCCGCCGGTCGGGGGTGAAAGCGATGCGGTGGTGCTATCACCCTTTGATATCTCTACGACAGGCCAATTCTCCTCAAGACTCTCCGGCACCAAGAGTTCATCCCACGGCCCCGGCCGCCACCCCACATTCGGCGGCCGTCGGCCCGAGGACGATGAGGAGCCCCCCACATGACACTGCCCAAGTTGGCGCTGACCGCAACGCTCGGTATCGGCCTGGCGGCGACCCTGACCGCCCTGCCCGCGTCCGCGGCCACCACCGACCACAGCCCGGCCCAGCGCGGCACCGCGGCCGCCGCGTACACCGCGAGCGGTGAGGAGCGGGCGGACACCACCGCCTTCATCAAGGCCGTCATGAAGTCGGCGCTGGCCAAGAAGGCGAAGGCGCACGACAAGTCGGCGGCCGTCACCGTGACCTACGACGCCAGCGCGGCCCCGACCTTCAAGGCCCAGATATCCCGCAGCGCCGAGATCTGGAACTCCTCGGTGAGCAACGTGACCCTCCAGGAGGGCGGCAACGCCGACTTCACCTACCGCGAGGGCAATGACCCCCAGGGTTCGTACGCGGACACCGACGGGCACGGCAAGGGCTACATCTTCCTGGACTACGCACAGAACCAGGAGTACGACTCCACCCGCGTCACCGCCCACGAGACCGGCCATGTGCTCGGCCTGCCGGACCACTACGAGGGTCCGTGCAGCGAGCTGATGTCCGGTGGCGGCCCCGGCCCGTCCTGCACCAACTCGCAGCCCGATCAGAACGAGATCGCCAAGGTCAACGAGCTGTGGGCGAACGGCCTGGCCGCCCTCGACAAGAAGCTCGCCGGCACCCGCTGATCCGGTACCGGGGGCTGACCGGCCCGGCCACCGCCCCCGCCGGTGCCGGTCCGCCCACCCGGTCCCACTGACCCCCTCACTCCATGGCTCAGGGCCCATGGATCAGGGCCCCGCCGCCCGCACCCGGTCACCCGATGCCGGGTGCGGGCGGTTGGCGGGAGACGCCGCCCCCGGCGGGAGGTACCGTGGAGAACACCGAGCATGTCGCACAAACCGGCCGGATTCCCTCCAGGCTGGGGCCCGGCCCCAGGGAGTGAGCACCATGCAGACCGTCGTCACCGTGGTCGTGATCCTCGGGCTGATCGCCCTCGGCGTTCTGCTGATCCACCGGCTCAATGTCCAGCAGGGTTACCACATCTCCGCCGAGCGTCACGACGACGTGCGCGGCGGCCGCCGCCCTCACCACCACCACCGCCGCCACGGTCCGGGGCGGGGACGGCCGCACCCGGAGCGCCGGGTCACCCCTCCCCGGGACCGCCGGGCGTAGACCCCGCACCGCGGACCGCGGGCCCCGCGCCGCCGGACGCGGTGTGCGCGGCGCCGGAGGCGATCTCCTCCGCCCGGAGGGCTTCCTCCAGCGTGGGCACCGGGTGGAACACCTCGGCCAGACCGCCCGCCCGCAGGGTGCGGAGGATCAGCGGATGGGCACAGACCAGCCGCATCCGGCCCCCGCGCTCGATCACCCGGCGCCGGGCCCGGCACAGCAGCCCCAGCCCGGAGCAGTCGAAGAAGGCGGTGGGCGTCAGATCGATCACCACCGCGGGTGTGGTCGTGGCGGCGTCCAGCTGGGGACCCACACTCGCGAGACCGGCGATGTCGATCTCACCGTGGAGCTCGACCACGGTGCACCGGCCGACCCGGTACGTCACGGCGCGCGGCTCGGGATCCGGGGCCGGGCGGCACTCCGGCAGGGGGCATAAGCCGTCGGCGGCGGTATCGGAGAAGGGATCGGGACCCACGGCGGCGTCCGACGACACCGGCGCACGACGAGGAGCGCCTGGCTGTGTCATCGCGATATCCCCTCGGAACGGCATACTGCCCCCTCTCACCCCCGCCAGGGCCCCGCGAGCGGGCACCTCGGGCATCTGGCGCAGATCCCCCGGCCCTGGGTGGCGTGGGGCGAGCGTAAAGGGGTGACCGCCGGTTACAGGGGGCGGGGTACGACATTCCGGGATGGAAAAGCGTTCTTCCGAGTGAATTTCCGCTCTTACTATTGACGCTTGGTCAGATCGGACTCAGGTGCGCTCAGAAGCCGGAGCCGCCGCCCCCGCGACCGCCGGAGTCAGATCCTCCAGCACCTCGAAGGCGTCGTCGAGCCGGACCATGCGCAGCAGCCGCAGAAACCGCGGATCGTCGATGACCAGCCGCAGCCGCCCCTCACGCTCCAGCACACGATTGCGCAACCGGCACATCAGGGACAGCCCCGCGCAGTCCAGGAAGGTGACCGGCCGGAGGTCCAGCACCAGATCCGGGCACCTGACCTGGGCGAGGGACTCCAGCCGTGCCGCGATCCGCCCCGCGGCGAAGATGTCCAGCTCTCCCGCCACTTCGGCCACCGTGACGCCACCGAGCACACGTACACGGACTCCGAAGGCGGGCCGATCATCGAACATGCAAGCCTCCTCGGCATGGTGGGAGGCGCGCGACACCGGAGCGCCCGGGGATGACACACCGTCCGATCCGAGGGTGCGCGGACACCACACGCCGCCGCGCCGGTCACCACCGGGGCCCAGGCCGGCCCTTCAGTACATGACATACCCATCTACCGGCTGACCAGTCAACGCACGGCACGGCATGTGACGTTGACCTATTGAGGCTGAGGCCATGACCGACACCCCCGCCCGGCTGCCGCCGACCCTGCTGTCACTTCTCCAGACCCCCCGCGAGTGGCCGGGCAGCGAACTGGCCGAGGGACTCGGCGTCAGCCACCGCACCATCCGCCGCGATATCGAGTGGCTGCGTGACCTGGGCTACCCGGTGGACGCCAGCCGGGGCACCACCGGTGGCTACCGGCTGGTGGCGGGTACCGCCATGCCCCCGCTGCCGCTGGACGACCAGGAGGCGGTGGCCATCGCGGTGGGGCTGCGCACGGCGGCGGGCACACCGTCGAGGGCATCGAGGAGGCGTCGGTGCGCGCGCTGGCCAAACTGGAACAGGTGCCGCCGTCCCGGCTGCGCCACCGGGTCGGCGCCCTCGGCTCCGCCACCGTCGCACTGCCGCCCGCCCTGGCCGGCCGACCGTGGACCCCGGGCTGCTGACCGCGCTGGCCGCCGCGGTGACCGCGCACGAGCGGCTGCGCTTCGCCTACCGCGCGGGCGACGGCACCGAGACCCGGCGGCTGGTGGAACCGCACCACCTGGTGGCCGCGAACCGCCACTGGTACCTGATGGCGTACGACAACGACCGCGAGGACTGGCGCACCTCCCGGGCGGACCGCGTCCACGACCCCCGGCCCACCGGCGTACGGACCGCACCGCGCGCCCTGCCCACCGACGACGTGACCACCGTCGTCACCCGCTCCCTCCAGAACCTCGCGCCCGGCTTCCAGGCGGTGGCCACCGTGCACCTGCCCCACGAGACCGTGGCCGGACCGATGCCGGGGGCCGAACTGGAGCCCCTCGACGAGCACTCCTGCCGCCTGCGCACCGGCACCGAGGCCCTGGAGTGGCTGGCCTTCCGGCTGGTGCCGCTCGACGCCGACTTCGAGGTCCACGAGCCGCCCGAGCTGATCGCGTACCTGCGCACCCTGGGCGCCCGGGTGCTCCGGGCCGCAGATCCCCCAACCGGCCACGGACAGCCAACTGTTACTGAACGGTAATCCCCATGTCTTCCTCCATCCGCCGCAAGCCGTGAACATGCCACCCGGGGGCAGACCCAACGACTGAGGGATGTGACCGATGACAGCAGCACGTACGCGTTCGCGACGGTTCGGCGGGACGGCGACGGCGGTGGCCATCGCCATCGGCCTCGGCGGAACCGCCACGACGGCGAACGCGGCGGCTCCGGCCGCCGCACCGGCTGCCGCCAGTGCCACAACCGCCGCGAGCGCGGACAAGGTCGACTACGAGACCTGGCAGCAGGACGTGCGGGACATCATCGACAACCAGGCCCGCCCCTACGTCGAGCAGCGCACCGCGGACCCCGGCGGCCAGAAGCAGGCCATCGTCCTCGACATCGACAACACCTCGCTGGAGACGGACCTCGGCCTCACCTTCCCGCAGCACGCCGTCGACCCGGTGCTGAAGCTCACCCAGTACGCCCACCAGCGCGGCGTGGACATCTTCTTCGTCACCGCCCGGCCCGGCATCATCTACCCCGTCACCGAGTACAACCTGGAGAAGGTCGGCTACTCGGTCGAGGGCCTGTACGTACGCTTCCTGCCGGACCTCTTCACGAACGTGGGCGCGTACAAGGCCGCCAAGCGCGCGGAGATCGAGAAGAAGGGCTACACGATCATCGCGAACATCGGCAACACCCCGACCGACCTGGTCGGCGGCCACGCCGAGCGGCACTTCAAGCTCCCCGACTACGACGGCCAGTTGTCCTGAGCCGGGGCCGGGTGGCCCGGCCCCCAGCGCACCACCGGGCGGCGCCGCCTCCGGATCACGGCCACCGTCACACCGGCCGTGACGAGGAGGCCGCCGCCCACGGTGAGCAGCCACACCGGAACGCCGCCCGCGGTCAGCAGGCTGTCGTGGTAAACGACCCGCTGGTACGTGCTGTCGCGGGCGGCGCGCCGCAGTTCGTGGTCGCCCGAGATCCGCTCCGGCCAAGGGAACTCCTGCCGGAACGCGGTCAGGAACATCCGCCGCCCCGCCAGCTTCTCCAGCTCGCCCCGCGGCGCACCCCCGGGATCGACCCGCCCCGCGTACGTCACCTCGGGCTTCCGGCCGCCGATGTCGCCGCGCGGCTCCATCCGGTGCGGGGCCAGCACGTAGAGATCCAGCCCCTGCGGTGTCCTGGCCAGCCGGGACAGCCGCATCGGATAGACCAGGCGCTCGGAGGCGAAGCGCAGCCGCAGCGGTTCCAGGGTGCCGCCCAGTACGGCCCGGCCGCCCGTGCCGCCGGTACCGCCCGTCCCACCCGTGCCGCTGGTGTCCTTCGAGGCGTCCTCGGCGGGCGCGAGACGGACGGCCACGTACTCCCACTTCGCCCGCACATACGGCTTCAGCCCGTCCGCCAGCCGATCGGGCAGGTCGAAGGCGTTCCGCTCCAGCCAGTCGCGCAACGCGTCCGGGTCGGTCGCGGTCAGCCGCGCGACGTCGAACGGGCCCAGCCGCTCACGGCCGACGACGCCCACCGGCGGGGCGCCCGCCTTGGCACCGTCCTGGGGCGCGGCCCCCACGGCGCCGTCCCCGTCACCGCCGTCGAAGGGCCAGTCGCCGTCACGCGGCCAGAAGTAGTGGCGCTCCTTGTCCACCGGCGCGGTGACCTCGCTGACCTCGTCGAAGAGATCCTGGTCGCCCAGTGTGACGGTGGCCCGGTGCGGCACCGGCATGATCCACGCGGCCTCCGGCGCGTCGCCGCCCACCGTGAGGCTCATGACGATCTCCTCGGAGGTGCCGTCCCAGCGCACCACCGATGTCTCGCGCTGCACCGCGATGGTGCTGTTCCGCCCCGGCACCATGCCGCCGCAGCCGCACGCCCAGGCGGGCCGCACCAGTGATCCGAGCTGGACCAGCACCAGGGCCAGCACCACGACCAGCGCCCGTCGCCGTCCCGGCGACAGCCGTCCGCCGACTCCCCCGATCTCCACCGCTTCCGCTCCCCCGATGTCCCCGTTGTGCACGCTTTCCCGCTGTTCTGTGTGTTCCGCGCCCGCTTTCGTGGCGGACACGGCCTCAGACGGACCGGGCGGGAGTTCCGGTTCCACCTCTGGAAAGGCCGGAAGCTCCAGATCTCGGGGCTCAAGATTGGTGGGTACCCCCGCGCCCACGCGCCCGGTGCGCACCAAGACTGGACATACCGCAGACTGTGCGTCGGCACCCCCGCGAAGGACGCGCATACGTCACCGCCGTCACCCGCGCGAAGGGATGTCCGATGACCGGATCACGCATACTGGCGCTCGGCCACTACCAGCCGGCGAAGGTCCTCACCAACGACGACCTCGCGGGCATGGTCGACACCAGCGACGAGTGGATCCGCAGCCGGGTGGGCATCCGCACCCGGCGTATCGCGCGTCCCGACGAGACGGTGGACGAGATGGCCGCGGCGGCGGCCGCCAAGGCCCTGGCGCACAGCGGTCTTTCGCCCTCCGACATCGATCTGGTCCTGGTGGCCACCTCCACCGCCATCGACCGCAGCCCCAACATGGCGGCCCGGGTCGCCGAGCGGCTCGGTCTCGACCGTCCGGCCGTCATGGACATGAACGTGGTGTGCGCCGGGTTCACCCACACCCTGGCCACCGCCGACCACACCCTGCGCGCCGGGGCGGCCACCGCCGCGCTGGTCATCGGCGCGGACAAGTTCACCGAGGCCGCCGACTGGACCGACCGCTCCACCTGTGTGCTGCTCGGGGACGGCGCGGGGGCGGCCGTGGTGGTGGCCGACGACGCGCCGGCCGGGGCGGGAACGGTCCCGGGGATCGGCCCGGTGGTGTGGGGCTCGGTGCCCACGATGAGCAACGCGGTCCGGATCGAGGGCACCCCGATCCGGTTCAGCCAGGAGGGCCAGTCCGTCTACCGCTGGGCCACCACCCAGCTGCCGCCCATCGCCCGGGAGGTGTGCGAACGGGCCGGGATCCGCCCCGAGGACCTGGCCGGAGTGGTGCTGCACCAGGCCAATCTGCGGATCGTCGAGCCGGTGGCCCGGAAGCTGGGCGCGGTCAACGCGGTGATCGCCCGCGATGTCGTGGAGTCCGGCAACACCTCGGCGGCCAGCATTCCGCTCGCCCTGTCCAAACTGGTCGAACGCGGCGAGGTCGGCTCCGGCGATCCGGTGCTGCTCTTCGGCTTCGGCGGCAACCTCTCCTACGCGGGCCAGGTCATCCGCTGCCCCTGACCCGGGGCGCCAGCGCGCGGAACACGTCCGATTCGTTCAAGACCGGCCGTCCGCGCGCTGCCTACGCTGCCGGCATGACACCACGATTCGACGCGATCAGCATGGTCGTCGCGGACATGGCCGCGGCCCTCGCCTTCTACCGCCGGCTCGGCCTGGACATCCCCGCCGAGGCCGACACCCAGCCGCACGCCGAGGCGACCCTGCCCGGGGGGACGCGGCTGCTCTGGGACACCGTCGAGACGGTCCGCTCCTTCGACCCGGACTGGACCCCGCCGAGCGGTTCCGGCCGCATCTCGCCGGCCTTCCTCTGCGACAGCCCGGCCGAGGTGGACACGGTCTACGCGGAGCTGGTGCGGGCAGGCGCACAGGGGCACAAGGAACCCTGGGACGCCTTCTGGGGACAGCGCTACGCCGTGGTGCTGGACCCGGACGGCAACGGCGTGGACCTGTTCGCACCGCTGCCCGGCTGACGCACCACCGCCCGGCCGACGAGCCGCCGCCCCGGCCGACCGGCCGCCGCCCCTCGCCCGCTGGACAGCGGCTCAGCCCGACTCCGTCAGCAGCCGCCCCAGCGGTACGCCCGCCATCGCCCGTACCTCCCGGGCCAGATGGGCCTGGTCGGCGTACCCGGCCGCCACCGCGACCTCCGCGAACGGCACACCGCCGCGCGCCAGGTCGAGCGCCCGGTTCAGCCGCAGCACCCGCCCCAGGGTCTTGGGGCCGTAGCCGAAAGCCGCCAGGGAGCGCCGGTGCAGCAGCCGCTCCCCCAGCCCGGCCGCCCGGGCCACTTCGGCGACGCCGCGCCCGCGCGCGAGCCCGGCGACCACGGCCGCCATGGCCGGATCGGGCGGCGGTGCCTCGCGCAGCCGCCCGAGGGCGGTCTCCTCCAGCGCCCGGCCCACCGCGGGCGCCGCGCTCCCGGCCCCGGTGTCGTCGGCCGCCGCCCGCCCGGCCAGCGACGCGGTCAGCCGCCGCACCTGCGCGGCGGGCCACAGCGCGGCCAACGGCACCCGCAGGTTCCGCAGTTCGTGCGCGGGCACGCCGAGCACGGCCGGGCCGGTGCCGGGCGCGAACCGCAGACCGACATAGCGGGTGCCCGGCGGGGCCGCGGCCAGCTGGGCCCGGGTGTCCGGCCCGGCCACGAAGAGTTCCCCGTCCGGGGCTGCGTCGCCCGCGTCGGTCCAGATCAGATCGATGCAGCCGTCGGGCAGCACCCGCTGCGGCCCGTGACCGGCGTCACGGGTCCACACCACCGCACCGCCGCCGAGCCGCGACCCCCGCTCGCGGTATCCGCTCACGGCACCTCGCGCAGATACATCGCACCGCAGGAGTGGCAGAACGGGCCGCCGTCGTTCGTGGCCCACAGATCGGCTGCCTGGGTCTCCGCGTCGGCGGCCAGCTCCCGGCCGCACATGGCGGTGGTCCCGGCGCCCCGGACCATGTGCCAGATCTTGACCGGCGCACCGGCCACCCGTCCGGAGCTGCCCTCCTCGTACTCGGCGCGCATCTCGTGCTGCATGGCGGTACACCTCCTGCTCACCACCACTCCTTCCATGCTCCCGCCCGGCCCGGCCGGACGCCACCCTGAGCGATACCGGACCCGGAAAACGCGGGCCCTAGAACACCGACCAGCCGGTCAGCGTCGTGAAGTGGTCCAGCGCGGCCACCCCGGCCACCGAATTGCCGCGCGCGTCCAGGCCCGGACTCCATACGCACAGGGTGCAGCGGCCCGGGATCACCGCGACGATGCCGCCGCCGACACCGCTCTTGCCGGGCAGCCCGACCCGGTAGGCGAAGTCGCCCGCCGCGTCGTACGTACCGCAGGTGAGCATGACCGCGTTGACCCGCTTCGCCTCCCGCCGCGACAGCAGCCGGGAGCCGTCCGCGCGCAGTCCGTGGCGGGCCAGGAAGGTGCCCGCGAGCGCCAGGTCGCGGCAGCTCATCTCGATCGAGCACTGCCAGAAGTAGTGCTCCAGGACGGTCGGGACGGGGTTGTCGAGATTGCCGTAGCTCGCCATGAAGTGCGCGAGGGCGGCGTTGCGGTCCCCGTGGCCGGACTCGGAGGCGGCCACGGCCGGGTCGAAGGCCAGCTCGGCGTTCCCGCTCTCGGTGCGCAGGAAGTCCAGCATGGTGGTGCTGGCGTCGCCGGTCAGGCTGTGCAGCCGGTCGGTGACGACGAGGGCACCGGCGTTGATGAAAGGATTGCGCGGAATGCCGTTCTCGTACTCCAGCTGCACCAGGGAGTTGAACGGGTTGCCCGACGGCTCCCGGCCGACCCGCCGCCAGATCTTCTCGCCGTCCTGGGCGAGCACGAGCGCGAGTCCGAACGCCTTGGAGATGCTCTGGACGGAGAACGGCACCTCCCAGTCGCCGACTCCGGTGATCCCGCCGTCGACGTCGGCGACGGCCATCCCGAAGCGGTGGGCGTCCACTTCGGCGAGCGCCGGGATGTACTGGGCCACCTGCCCCCGGCCGATCTGTGGCTCCACATGGGCCGCGACCTCGTCGAGTACTGCCTGGTAGTCCATGGTGCCGTGGTTCTCCTGCGCGTCGTCGAGCGGATCAGACCGCACGATAGCCATCATGCACATCGATCACCCCATGTGTTTATGAGAACGCAGTGGGTAAGCAACCAGTGAACGAGCGGGACGCGGTCGGTGCGCCCGCCGCATGAGCGAACGGAGGCGGCCATGGCCTCACCCATGTCCGCGGGGGACTTCCTGTCGGCACTGAAACGCGAGGGCCTGCGGGTGGTGCAGGTCGGGGACTGGCGCAATCACAACCGAAACCACAAGGGCCCCTGGGGGCCCGTGCATGGAGTGATGATCCACCACACCGTCACCTCCGGCACCGATCTGACCGTGGAGATTTGCCGGGACGGCTTCGAGTCCTTGCCCGGTCCGCTGTGCCACGGCGTGATCGCCAAGGACGGCACCGTGCACCTGGTCGGCTACGGCCGGGCCAACCACGCCGGTCTCGGCGACGACGACGTGCTGCGGGCCGTGATCGCCGAGCGGGTGCTGCCCCCGGACAACGAGGCGAACACGGACGGCAATCGCCATTTCTACGGCTTCGAGTGCGAGAACCTCGGGGACGGCCGGGATCCCTGGCCCGAGGCCCAGTTGGAGGCGATCGAGCGGGCCTCGGCCGCGATCTGCCGCCATCACGGCTGGAATCAGCGCTCGGTGATAGGCCACCTGGAATGGCAGCCGGGCAAGGTGGATCCGCGCGGCTTCACCATGGACGCGATGCGGGCGCGCATCCGCGAGCGGCTGGCCTGAGCACACCCCTCGTCCGGGGAGGAGTCCGCGGACGGGCGGCTCACAGTCCGCCCTCCGCGGCCTCCTCGCGGAAGGCGGCCGCCTCCTCCAGATCCAGCCGGCGCAGCAGTCGGCGCAGCATCTCGTCGTCGATCCGCCGCTGGTTGCGCAGTTCGACGAAGACCTTCCGCTCGGCCTCGATGATCTCGCGGGTGAGTCTGCGGTAGGTGTCGTCCACCGACTCCCCGGTCACCTCGTTGACCGCGCCGAGCCGCTCCCACACCGCGTTGCGCCGCCGTTCCAGCACATGGCGCAGCCGGTCGACCAGGGGCGGTGGCAGGGCGTTGCGCTCATCGGCGAGGAGTTCCTCCAGCCGGGCCTCGGCGGCCTGGGACGCCTCGGCCTGCGCCTGTGCCTCCATCAGCGTCTCGGCCTGTGGGTCACGGCCGGGCACCCCCAGCCGCCGGATCAGCGCGGGCAGGGTGAGCCCCTGCGCGACCAGGGTGCCGATCACGGTGGTGAAGGTCAGGAAGAGGATCAGATTGCGGGCCGGGAACGCCTCTCCGCCGGGCATGGTCCGCGGGATCGAGGCGGCGATGGCCAGCGAGACCACTCCGCGCATCCCGGCCCAGCCGACGACGACCGGAGTGGTCCAGGTGACACCCGGTTCGCGTTCGCGGATCCGGGGGAAGAGCGCCCGGGGGAGGAAGGTCGCCGGGAAGACCCAGACGAAGCGCATGAGGACCACGGCGAGGAAGACGATGACCGCGTACCAGGCGGCCTCGCCCGAGCCGTACGGCCCCAGACCCTGGAGCACCACCCGCAGTTGCAGCCCGATCAGCGCGAACACCGCCGACTCCAGGATGAAGGCGATCATCCGCCACACCGCCGCCTCCTGGAGCCGGGTGGCGAAGTCGACCTGCCAGGCATGGTGTCCGAGGTAGAGGCCGACCACCACCACGGCCAGCACCCCGGACGCCTCGAACTGCTCGGCGGCGGCGTACGCGACGAACGGGATCAGCAGCGAGAGGGTGTTCTGGAGCAGCGGATCGCGCAGTCGTCGGCGCAGCCAGTGCAGCGGCACCATCAGCACCAGACCGACGCCGACCCCGCCGACGGCCGCGAGCAGGAACTCCCCCGCGCCGTGCAGGAAGGTGACCCCCTCCCCCACCACGGCGGCGAGCGCCACCCGGTAGGCGGTGATCGCCGTGGCGTCGTTCACCAGGGACTCGCCCTGGAGGATCGTGGTCAGCCGCGAGGGCAGTCCGAGCCGCCGGGCGATGGCGGTGGCCGCCACCGCGTCCGGCGGCGCGATCACCGCGCCCAGCACGAGGGCGGCGGCCAGCGACAGATCGGGCACCAGCAGATGGGCGATCCAGCCGACCGAGACGGTCGCGAACAGCACATAGCCGACCGACAGCAGCGCGATCGGGCGCAGATTGGCCCGCAGATCCAGATAGGAGCTGTCCAGCGCGGCGGTGTGCAGCAGTGGCGGCAGCACCAGGGGCAGCACGACGTCCGGGTCCAGGGTGTAGTCCGGCACCCCCGGTACGAAGGAGAGCACCAGCCCGACCGCGACCAGCAGCAGCGGCGCGGGCACGGGGGTGCGCCGGGCCGCCCCCGCGACCGCCGCGCTGCCCGCGACCAGCATCAACAACGGCAATACGTCCATCGGCCCCGGCCCGTCCCCATCGGTTGGCGTCTAACCTGGCAATCATGAGTGAGTGCCCACATGTTCCCGGCCTGCCGCACCCCGGTCCCCGGCCGCTGGCCGCGACCTGCCCGGAGTGCCTGGCCGTCGGAAGCCATCCGGTGCAGCTGCGGATGTGCCTGGAGTGCGGCCATGTGGGCTGCTGCGACTCCTCCCCCTACCGCCATGCCACCCGGCACTTCGAGGAGACCGGTCATCCGGTGATGCGCAGCTTCGAACCGGGTGAGGAGTGGCGCTGGTGCTATGTGGATCTGCTCATCGTCTAGTGCGACGGCTGCCGCGGGACCGGTGCCTCCGGTTAGCCTTCATCACATGATCAGACCAGCGAAGCCGTCCGACGTCCCGGCCATCCTCGCGATGATCCGGGAGCTGGCGGAGTACGAGAAGGCGCCGCAGGAGGCGAAGGCCACTGAGGAGCAGTTGAGCGCGGCGCTCTTCGGGGCGGACCCGGCGGTCTTCGCACTGATCGCCGAGGAGGTCACCGGAGAGGGCGCGGAGACGGTGGGGTTCGCCCTGTGGTTCCGCAACTTCTCCACCTGGACCGGCACCCACGGGGTGTACCTGGAGGATCTGTACGTCACTCCGCGGGCGCGCGGCGGCGGCCACGGCAAGGCGCTGCTCGCCGAGCTGGCACGGATCTGCGTGGAGCGGGGCTACACCCGCTTCGAGTGGTCGGTGCTCGACTGGAACGCTCCGGCGATCGGCTTCTACGCCTCACTGGGCGCCGAGCCGATGGACGAGTGGACGGTCCGCCGGCTGACCGGAGAGCCGCTGCGCGCATTGGCCGCGGAGGCCCCGGGCACCTCTTCGACCAGCGATTCGTTGGGTGGGGCGACATCTCTTTCGAATTGAGACCGCAGACCCCTAGCCACGCTGCGTACTCATGTGCTTACTATGAGTGATATCGCGCACCTTCGGGTCGGCGTTCACCCATGACGGGGGCCGTGCTTCGTCCGGGCGACACCGAACCGCAGATCGCGATAGCGTCGCAGCCGAACCACATATCGCGCCGACTGTCCTCCCTCCACCATAAGGGCATACGGGCGGCGCTCCAATCAGCTCAGCTCAACCAGCTTGTGTCACCTTGGAGGTGAGGGTGTCCCAGATCGCAGGCGAGCCCGGGACCCAGGACTTCGTCGAAGTCCGGCTGCCCGCTGCGGGGGCGTATCTGTCGGTGCTGCGTACGGCCACGGCCGGCCTCGCAGCCCGGTTGGACTTCACCCTTGACGAGATCGAGGATCTGCGGATCGCCGTTGACGAGGCATGCGCGATCCTGCTTCAGCAAGCCGTCCCCGGCAGTGTGCTGAGCTGCGTCTTCCGCTTGATCGACGACGCACTCCAGGTGACTGTCTCGGCTCCCACCACCGATGGCCGCGCGCCCGAGCGCGACACCTTCGCCTGGACGGTGCTCTCCGCACTGGCGGGCAAGGTGGACTCGACCGTGGCCGAGGACCGTACGGTCAGCATCAGCCTGTACAAGGAGCGCGGCGCCGGCCCCGGACAGCCGTGAAGGAACGAGGGGGCTCCGTGAGCACTGCATCATCGCGGGGAGTGGGTACCCCGGCCATCCCGCACCCGCCGGCCCGGCCGCATCCCGCGGACTCGGAGGCGGCAGGAGACCGACCAGAGCGGGCGGACCACATGGATCAGCACGACCACGAGCAGGCGCATCACCACGATCCGCATGACCGGAGCGGCGCGCGGGCGATGTTCATCGAGCTGCGCCGGCTCCCGGAGGGCTCCTCCGAGCGGGCGGAACTGCGCAACCACCTCGTGCGTATGCATCTCCCGCTGGTGGAGCACCTGGCCCGGCGTTTCCGCAACCGGGGAGAGCCGCTGGACGACCTCACCCAGGTCGCCACCATCGGGCTGATCAAATCCGTGGACCGGTTCGACCCGGACCGCGGGGTGGAGTTCTCGACCTATGCGACCCCCACGGTCGTCGGCGAGATCAAGCGCCACTTCCGGGACAAGGGCTGGGCGGTGCGGGTGCCGCGCCGTCTCCAGGAGCTGCGGCTGTCGCTGACCACGGCCACCGCGGAGCTCTCCCAGCGGCACGGCCGCGCCCCGACCGTGCACGAGCTGGCCCAGCATCTGTCCATTTCCGAGGAAGAGGTGCTGGAGGGGCTGGAGTCGGCCAATGCCTACAGCACCCTCTCCCTGGACGTACCGGACACCGACGACGAGTCCCCGGCGGTCGCCGACACCCTCGGCGCCGAGGACGAGGCACTGGAGGGCGTGGAGTACCGCGAGTCGCTCAAACCGCTCCTGGAGGATCTGCCGCCGCGGGAGAAGAAGATCCTGCTGCTGCGCTTCTTCGGCAATATGACCCAGTCGCAGATCGCGCAGGAGGTCGGCATCTCGCAGATGCATGTCTCACGGCTGCTGGCGCGAACCCTCGCCCAGCTGCGGGACCGGCTGCTGGTGGAGGAATAGCAAGGAAGAGCGAGGAGCGAGGAGCGGTACGGCAGGGGCGGGCCGGGCACCGGTCAGGCGTCGCGCGGCCCGATCCCCAGTGCCTCGGTCGCGGTGGGGTTGATCAGCAGCGCGAGCACGGCGAGGGCCGCGATCCCGGTCGCCGCTCCGGCGGCGATCAGCCCGCCGCCGTTCTGCACCAGGGTCCAGGCCACCGGCAGCGCCATCAGCTGGGTGATCATCGCGGGGCCGCGGCTCCAGCGGCGGCGCAGCAACAGCCCGCGGGCGGCCACCAGCGGCAGCGCGGCCAGCGCCAGCACGGTGACGCCGAGCATCTCCGCCTGCTGCGGGCTGTCCGGGTCTCCGGTCAGCCCCATGATCAGCACGTAGACACCGAAGCCCACGAGCACCACGCCCTCGACGGCGGCCAGCACCGCGGCGGCGGTGATCCGCGCCGGACGCGGCCCGTGGGGGGCGGTGTCGGCCGGGGCGACCTCCGGGGCGGCCCGCTGTGCCTTCTTCCCCTGCGACGCCTTCCCGGCGGTCCGGGACTTCTGCGCGGGGGCGGACTTCTTACTGCTCACCCCAGCAGCCTAGCCGTCGCACCGGCCCGTGGGGCGCACCCCGGGGGGTACGGGGGTTCACCGCGGATGGGTAGGCTGGCGCGCATGCGCGCACTCCTCGTGGTCAATCCGGCAGCAACCACCACCAGTGCCCGCACCCGGGACGTACTCATCCATGCGCTCGCCAGCGATCTGAAGCTGGACGTGGCGACCACCGAGTACCGGGGGCACGCACGCGATCTGGCCCGCCGCGCGGTCGACGGCGGCACCCATGAACTGGTGGTCGCGCTGGGCGGGGACGGCACGGTCAACGAGGTGGTCAACGGACTGCTGCACAATGGCCCCGCCCCGGCGGAGCTGCCCCGGCTCGCCGTGGTCCCCGGCGGCTCCACCAATGTCTTCGCCCGCGCCCTGGGGCTGCCCAATGACGCCGTGGAGGCCACCGGCGCCCTGCTGGACGCGCTGCGGGACGGCACCGAGCGCACCGTGGGCCTCGGGCTCGCGGGCGGCACCCCGGGCACCCCGGACGAAGCGGTGCCCGCCCGGTGGTTCACCTTCTGCGCGGGCTTCGGCTTCGACGCGAGTGTGATCGGCCGGGTCGAACAGCAGCGCGAACGCGGCAAGCGTTCGACCCACGCCCTGTACATACGGCAGATGCTCCGGCAGTTCCTCGGGGAGACGCACCGGCACCACGGCACCATCGCCCTGGGGCGACCCGAGCAGGACACGATCGAGGATCTGGCCCTGGCGATAGTCTGCAACACCTCCCCGTGGACCTATCTGGGCAACCGCCCGGTCTACGCGGCCCCCCAGGCGTCCTTCGACACCGCCCTTGACGTGCTGGGACTCACCAAGCTGTCGGCGCCGACGATGACCCGCTACGCCACCCAGCTGCTGATGTCGACCCCCGAGCGGGGGCCTCGCGGCAAGCACGCGGTCTCGCTCCACGACGAGACGGACTTCACCTTGCATTCCCAGGCGCCACTGCCGCTCCAGATGGACGGTGACCATCTGGGACTGCGCACGAGCGTAACGTTCACAGGCGTACGCCGTGCACTGCGTGTGATTGTGTGAGTGAGACCGCAGAAAGTCCTTCCAGTCGAACGTTTAGCCTGGCTTCCACCCAACAGAAGTACGGCTGTGACCTAGTCGACACCAAGGAATCAAAAAAAACTTTCCGGAAGGGGTTGTATCCGCCGCCGAGGTTTGCGAGTCTCTTCTTGGCGATCGGGACGGCCGGTGAAAGGCCCCCTTGAGAGCCCGAACCCCCTCCTCATTCCACGGGACCGCACCAGCCCCAACTGGTTGACGTCCCTACCCTTGCGGGGGGATTCGTGAAAGCGTTCACATTCACAAGCAACGAACCCGCAATCGCGAGGAGATGGAGCAGCCATGGACTGGCGTCACAACGCCGTTTGTCGCGAGGAAGACCCCGAGTTGTTCTTCCCCATCGGCAACACTGGTCCTGCGCTGCTGCAGATCGAGGAAGCCAAGGCCGTCTGCCGCCGCTGCCCCGTCATGGAGCAGTGCTTGCAGTGGGCGCTTGAGTCCGGCCAGGACTCCGGCGTCTGGGGTGGACTCAGCGAGGACGAGCGCCGCGCAATGAAGCGCCGTGCCGCTCGTAACCGGGCGCGCAACGCCAGCGCCTGACCCTGAAACGCCCCGTGGCCCCCGAGCCGCAGCGCGCAGTAACCCCGATGCGCACAGCAACGTGAGCTTTGAGCCCTCGGACCAGCCGGTCCGGGGGCTCAGTGCTGTCCGGGGGACGCCACCGGATCCGGGGTCAGCACTTCTCGGCGCGCACCGGGAAGTCCAGGACCACCCGGGTACCGCGCTCCGGGGCGGGCAGCATGTCGAAGCTGCCGCCGAGTTCCCCCTCCACCAGGGTGCGGACGATCTGGAGCCCGAGGTTCCCGGCGCGCTGCGGATCGAAGCCCTCCGGCAGCCCGCGGCCGTCGTCCTGCACGGTGACCCGCAGCCTGCTGTCCTCACCGCTGCCGCTGCGCACCGCGCCGACCTCGACCGTGCCCTGCTCCCCCGGTCCGAAGCCGTGCTCCAGTGCGTTCTGCAACACCTCGGTGAGGACCATGGACAGCGGGGTGGCGACCTCGGCGTCCAGGATGCCGAAGCGCCCGGTGCGCCGCCCGGTGACCTTGCCCGGGGATATCTCGGCCACCATGGCCAGCACCCGGTCGGCTATGTCGTCGAACTCGACCTGCTCGTCCAAGTTCTGGGACAGCGTCTCATGGACGATCGCGATCGAACCGACCCTGCGCACCGCTTCGTTCAGCGCCTCCCGGCCCTGTGCGGAGTCCATCCGGCGGGCCTGGAGCCGCAGCAGCGCGGCCACCGTCTGGAGGTTGTTCTTCACCCGGTGGTGGATCTCGCGGATGGTGGCGTCCTTGGTGATCAACTCGCGCTCGCGCCGACGCAGTTCGGTGACGTCCCGCAGCAGCACCAGCGAGCCGATGTGCGCGCCCTTGGGCTTGAGCGGGATGGCCCGGAGCTGAATGACCCCGTCCCCGCCCTCGACTTCGAACTCCCGGGGCGCCCAGCCGCTGGCCAGCTTGACCAGCGCCTCGTCCACCGGCCCGCGCACCGGGGCGAGGTCGGCGGTGGTCCGGCCCAGGTGGTGGCCGACCAGATCGGCGGCCAGGCCGAGCCGGTGGTAGGCGGAGAGCGCGTTGGGGCTGGCGTACTGCACCACCCCGTCCGCGTCCATCCGGATCAGCCCGTCGCCCGCACGCGGCGAGGCGTCCATGTCGACCTGCTGGCCGGGGAAGGGGAACGCGCCGACGGCGATCATCTGGGCCAGGTCGGAGGCGCTCTGGAGGTAGGTGAGCTCCAGCCGGCTGGGGGTCCGTACGGTCAGCAGATTGGTGTTGCGGGCGATGACGCCGAGCACCCGGCCCTCCCGGCAGACCGGGATGGACTCCACCCGGACCGGCACCTCCTCGCGCCACTCCGGGTCGCCCTCGCGGACGATCCGGCCCTCGTCGAGGGCGGCGTCCAGCATGGGACGGCGGCCGCGGGGAACGAGATGGCCGACCATGTCGTCCTGATAGGAGGTGGGGCCGGTGTTGGGCCGCATCTGCGCCACGGAGACGTACCGGGTGCCGTCGCTGGTCGGAACCCAGAGCACAAGATCGGCGAAGGAGAGGTCGGAGAGCAGCTGCCACTCCGATACCAGCAGGTGAAGCCATTCGAGATCGGCATCGCCGAGGGCGGTGTGCTGGTGGACGAGGTCGTTCATGGAGGGCACGGTGTGAGCCTACCCGTCCGGGTGGATTAGCCTATCCGCGCACAAGCATGGACAGACCCAAGTGGTCTAGTCCAGAATGATCGAGCACAACGATCTTCCGCTCTCCCCGCACAGGAGGGCGGATCGGGTACCCGGCGCGCTCTGCCCTGACCGCACCGGGCGCCTCGTGGCCGGCCGCTCGGCCGGCGCAACCCGGGCTGCGGTGCCGGGCGGGTTGAGGGTCCCGCTCTGGCGCCGCGGCCCGCGGGTGACACACCACGGCTCCCGCGCCTCACCGGAGGCGACGGGAGCCTTCGCGCACGCCCAGCACGCACGGTACGCACCGCACGCACGGTACGCACCGCATGTACGGCGTGCGGTGCGTACCCGCCCGCTCAGCGGGTCTCGGTCACCTTTGCCAGCGCCCGGGGGGCGTCCGGGTCCTGGCCCCGCGCGATGGTGACCTCGTACGCCAGCATCTGGAGCGGCAGGATCTCCAGGATCGGCTGGACCTCCTCGGCCACCCCGCCGGTGGGCAGGGAGAATCCGGCGGAGGCACGGTCCACCTCGGCCTGCGCGCCGATGACCACCAGATCGGCGCCCCGGCCGCGGAGCCGCTCCAGCACCGGCTGGAGCGCCTCCCCGCCCTTCCCCTCGGTGACGATCGCGATCACCGGGGAGATGTTGTCGACCATGGCCAGCGGGCCGTGCAGCAGATCGGCGCCGGAGTAGGAGAGCGCCGGGATGTAGCTGGTCTCCATCAGCTTCAGCGCGGCTTCCTTGGCGGTGGGGTAGCCGTAGCCGCGTGAGGTGAGAACCATCCGCTCGGCGAAGCGGTAACGGGCGGCCAACTGCTTGATCTCGGCCTGCCGGTCGAGGATCTGCTGGGCGAGGTCGGGCAGCACCTTGGCGGCCGAGCCGTCGCCGCCGCGCAGCCCCTCGACGAACAGGTACAGCGCGAGCAGTTCGGCGGTGTAGGTCTTGGTGGCGGGCAGCGCCTTCTCCGGCCCGGCCAGCACATCGATGTGGAACTCGGAGACGGCGGCCAGGGCCGAGTCGGCGTTGTTGGTCACCGCCAGGGTGATCGCACCGGCCGCGCGGGCGGCCTCGGTGGAGGCGACCAGGTCCGGGGAGCCGCCGGACTGGCTGACCGTGATCACCAGAACGTCGGTGAGGTCCTGCCGGGCGCCGTACGCGGTGGTGGTGGACATCGAGGTGAGACCGCAGGGCTTGCCCAGCAGCACTTCCAGCAGGTACTTGGCGTACAGCGCGGCGTTGTCCGAGGTGCCCCGGGCGGTCAGCAGCACAAAGCGCGGCTGGCGGGCGGCGATCCGCTCGGCGGTCTCGCGGATCCGCGGCGCGCCCTCGTCGAGGATCCGGCGCAGTACGGACGGCTGTTCGGCCATCTCGCCGGACATGATCCGGCCCGGCTGGTCGCTGTGCTGGGCCGTTGTCGTGGCGGACATGCTGGGTGCCTCCAGGTGGCTGGGCCGGCGGTGCTCGGTGGTGTCATACCCCGGCCGCGCCGCCGGTGATGACTTCCGCGGCCGCCCGTCCGCAGACCCGGGCGGCGCCGTGGGTCGCGATGTGCAGTGCCCCGGCGGGCGGCGCCTGGGGCACTCCCATTTCGACGACGACCGTGTCGGGCCGGGCGGCGAGCAGGGCGTCCAGGGCATCGGCCATCCAGGGGTGACGGTGGACATCGCGGACCACTGCGACGATCCTACGGTCGGCCGCCTGGCCGAGCATATTTTCGATCAGGGCGGGGGTGCCGTCGGTCTCGGCGTCCTGGCGTCCGTAGGTGGCGGTCGTGGTGCCGGGCAGCAGCCGGGTGAGTTCGGCGGCCACGCCCCAGGGGGTCTCGTCACCGACCGCGATGTTGGCGACCGGGGTGAGGGCGGCGACGTGGGCGGGGCGGGTCAGCGGTTCGTACCCCACACCGCCGTGGGTGACCCGCAGCGCCCGTCGGGCCGCGGAGAGCCCGACCTCGGGGGCGGGCGTGATCCCCTCCGCCGCGCCCGGCCCTCCGTGCTGCCGGGTCCACTCCCCCAGCGCCCGTACCCGCGCGGCCGCCTCGGCCAGCCGCGCTTCGGCCAGCCGTCCCTCGCATACGGCCGCCACCAGCGCGTCGCGCAGCCGGAGCACGGTGTCCTCGTCGGCGAGGCCGCCGCCCACACAGATGGCGTCGGCGCCCGCGGCGATGGCCAGCACGGTGCCGCGCTCGATGCCGTAGGCGGCCGAGATGGCCCGCATCTCCATACCGTCGGTGACGATCAGGCCATCGAAGCCGAGGCCGCCGTCGGCGACGGGACCGCGCAGCAGTCCGTGGAGCGCGGCGGCGCTGAGGGTCGCGGGCCGCTCCGTGTCCAGCGCGGGCAGCAGGATGTGCGCGCTCATCACGGCCTTCGTCCCCGCGGCCACGGCGGCGCGGAAGGGCACCAGTTCCCGTGCGGCCAGGGTGTCGAGTCCGGCGTCGATCCGCGGCAGCGCGTGGTGGGAGTCGACGGCGGTGTCGCCGTGGCCGGGGAAGTGCTTGGTGCAGGCCGCGACCCCGGTGCTCTGGAGCCCCTCGACCCAGGCGGTGGTGTGGCGGGCGACGAGCCCGGGGTCGGCGCCGAAGGAGCGGACGCCGATGACCGGGTTGTCCGGGTTGGAGTTGACGTCGGCGGCGGGCGCCCAGTTGAGGGTGACCCCGCAGGCGGCGAGCCGGCGGCCCAGCTCCCGGGCCACCGCGCGGGTCAGGTCGGGATCGTCGACGGCGCCGAGGGCCAGATTGCCGGGGAAGGAGGAGCCGCCGCGCACCTCCAGCCGGGTGACATCGCCGCCCTCCTCGTCGATCGCCACCAGCACATCGTCCCGTTCGGCGCGCAGCTGGGCGGTGAGCGCGGCGAGCTGTTCGGGCGAGGAGACATTGCGGCCGAACAGGCCGACGGCGGCGAGCCCCTCGCCGAGTCTGCGCAGCAGCCAGTCGGGGGCGGTGGTGCCGGTGAAGCCGGGCTGGAGGACGGTCAGGGCGTCATGGGTGAGGGTGGCCGGGTCGTGCGCGAGGGTCGTCATGGCCGGGGATCATCCCTTCACAGCGCCGGAAGTCAGCCCACCGACCGCCTTGCGTTGCAGGAACAGGAAGAGCAGCAGGATGGGGACGGCGAAGAGCGAGGCGGCCGCCATGGTGGCGCCCCAGTCGTCGCCGAACTGGGTCTGGAAGCTGGACAGCCACAGCGGGAGGGTCTGGGCCCCGGCGTCCTTGTTGAGGATCAGCACCAGCGGGAATTCGTTCCAGGCGGTGATGAAGCCGAAGAGCGAGGTGGCCATCAGTCCGGGTGCCAGCAGCGGGAAGATCACTTTGATGAACGCCTGCGTCCGGGTGCAGCCGTCGACCATCGCCGACTCCTCCAGCTCCCTGGGCACGGCGGCGATGTAGGAGCGGAGCGTGAGCACCGTGAACGGCAGCACCATCACCATGTAGAACAGGGTGAGGGGAAGCAGGCTGTTCAGCATGTCGCCGTCGCGGACGAGCATGTAGATCGCGATCACCATGACTTCCCAGGGCGCCATCTGCGCGATCATGAACGTCACCAGGAAGCCGCGCCGCCCCCGGAACCGCAGCCGGGCGAGCGCGAAGGACGCCAGCAGCGCGATCACCAGGGAGAGCGCGACCGCCGAGACGGTGACGGTGAGGGAGTTCCCCACCAGCGTCCAGAAGTGCTCGGCGCCGACGGCCGTTGAGAAGTGCTCGAAGGTGGCGGAGGCCGGGAACCACACCGGGTCCTCGGAGACGATGTCCGAGGTCGGCTTGAGGGCCGTGCAGAACATCCAGTAGACGGGGAACGCGAAGCCGACGAAGAGCACGACGGCGGTCGCGTTCGGCCACAGCCGGGCCAGCGGCGAGCGCTTCACAGCTCGTCCTCCTCCTTCCTGAGGGCGATACGGAGGTAGGAGGAGGTCAGGACCAGCAGGATCAGGATGGTGAGCAGCGAGATCGCGGCGCCCATCCCGTAGTGCTGGTTGCCGACGCCCTCGATGAAGGCGTACACGGGAAGGGTTTCGGTGAGCCGGTCGGGACCGCCCTCGTTGATCGCGAACACCTGCGGGAACGCCTTGAAGACCCAGATGACTTCGAGGAAGACCGTGGCGAGCAGGAACGGCTTGAGGAAGGGCAGGGTCACCGAGGTGAAGCCGCGCCAGGCCCCCGCGCCGTCGAGCGCGGCCGCCTCGTACAGCTCCTTCGGGATGGTGGTGGTGGCCGCGTAGAGGTTGAGCGCCACGAAGGGGATCGACTGCCAGACGATCAGCACGGTGATGACGAAGAAGGTGGAGAACTGGCCGCCGGTCCAGTTGTAGTCGGCCATGGAGTGCCAGCCGAGCCGGTCCAGCACCCAGTTGACCACTCCGAAGCGGGCCGCGAAGAGCCACTGGAAGACGGTGGTGGCGGCGATCACCGGCATCGCCCAGGCGAGCACCAGCCCGACCGAGAGCAGCAGCCGCATCCGGGTGCCGAGCCGGGCGAGCAGCAGTCCGATCAGGGTGCCCAGCACCATGATCAGTACGACGTTGACCCCCGTGAAGGCCACCGACCGGCCGGTGACCCGCCAGAAGTCCTCGCTGCCCAGCGCCTCGCGGTAGTTGTCGCCCCCGTTCCACTCCGTGAGGTGCTGGATGAGCTGCCGCATGTTCAGGTCCTGGAACGACAGCATGCCGTTCTTCACCAGCGGCCAGCCCAGCAGCGCCACGGTGGCGGCCAGCGCGGGCAGGAGCAGCACATAGGGCGCGGCGGCGGTGAGCCGCCCGCGTCCGGACCGCCCCTCCGGTGGGGCGGTCCGGACCGGTGGTGCCGCTCCCCGGGGGACCCCGGCCGCGGCCGGTCCGGGGTCCTTGTGTTCGGTCGCTACGGCCATGGACCTACTGCTCCTGGCTGAGGCGCTTGTTCATCTCGTCCTCGACCGACGCGGCGGCGTCCGCGGGCGACTTCCCCTTGAGCACGGCGGTCATATAGGACTTGACCGGGTTGGGGGCGTTCTCCACCGCGGCCCATTCGGGGATCAGCGGGGTGGTGCCGCCGGTCGCGGCGGCGGGGGCGGCCGCCTGGGCGGCGGCGTTGCCCTTCAGCCGGTCCTGGAGGGACTCCTTGTTGGGGATCACCCCGCCCTCCTCGGCGAGTTGTCCCTCGAAGGTGTTGTTCAGCGCGATCTTCAGGAACTCCTTGGCCAGTTCCTGCTTTTCGCTGGCCGCGGCGACGGCCAGGTTGGAGCCGCCGAGGAAGACGCCCTCCGGCTTGCCCGCGGTCTCACCGGGGATGGTGAAGTAGCCGATGTCCTTCTCGATCTTCGGATTGGCCTTGACGGCGATGGCCGCCTCCCAGCCCATACCGATGAAGGCGCCGGTCTTCCCCTTGGCGAACACCTCGCCCTGCTGCGGGGTGGCCTCGTCCTTGTTCTTGGGCGCCTTGCTGAAGGACTGGTACTGCTTGTAGATGTCCATGGCCTTGGCGACCTTGGCGTCGGCGAGGTTGGAGACCCAGTGGCCGCCTTCCTTCTTCACCAGGTCGGCGCCGGTGCCGATGGTCAGCCCGTCGAAGAAGTACCAGTTCTGACCCGGCAGATAGAGCGGTTCGGCGTCGGTCTTCTTACGGATGGTGTCCAGGTCCTCGAAGAATTCGGCACGGGTCTTCGGAGTGCTCTTCAGACCCGCCTCGGCCCAGATCTTCTTGTTGTAGAGGACAACGCGGTTGGCCGCGTACCAGGGGGCGGCGTACTGCTTGCCGTCGTACACCGCCGACTTGTTCAGCGACGGGGACCAGTCGGCGCCGATCGACTCCTTGAGGTCGCCCAGTTCGGCCAGGCCGCCGGTGCGGGCGTAGGAGGGGGTCTGGGTGTTGCCGATCTCCAGGACGTCCGGCGGATCGGACTCCGAGAGCGCGGTGGTCACCTTCTGCTGGATGCCGTTCCACTGCTGGATCTCCAGCTTCAAAGTGGCGCCGGTCTTCTTCTCGAAAGCGGCCTTGACATCCTTCGTCCAGCCGTCCGGAGTGGATCCGTCCATCGCCCAGACGGTCAGCGTCTCGCCCTTGAAACCGTCCGCTCCGGTCTTGTTGTCGTCGTCGCCGGACCCGCAGGCCGCGACGCTCACCAGCATTGCCGCGACACCCGTCGCCGCTATGAGCCCACGCTTCACAGCACTCTCCTCAAAGGACCGGATGAGAGGTTTAATGGTTTAGACCAGTGCCCGCAGCTTGGCCTAGACCTTTAGGGGTGTCAAGGGTGTATAAGGTCGCCAACGGCTCCGTTACCGGACCGACATCTGTCGACATCCGGCCCGAGCCACCGCCCGAGCGCGGGACCGTGCCACGATGTGAGCCGCTGAATTCGGAGGAGCCGGTGACGGCAGCAGACCAGGAGTCGGAAGGGCGCGCGATGGAGACCGAGGGGGTTACGGCCACGGCCACCACACCCGCGGCCGAGAGCGGCAACAACTCCGGGGGGACCCGCACCGCGCGGGTCCCGAAGTACTACCGGCTCAAGCGGCATCTGCTGGAGATGACCGAGACCCTGCCGCCGGGCACCCCGGTCCCCCCGGAGCGGACCCTGGCCGCCGAGTTCGACACCTCCCGCACCACCGTGCGCCAGGCCCTCCAGGAGCTGGTGGTCGAAGGGCGGCTGGAGCGGATCCAGGGCAAGGGCACCTTCGTGGCCAAGCCCAAGGTCTCCCAGGCCCTGCAACTGACCTCCTACACCGAGGACATGAAGGCCCAGGGCCTGGAACCCACCTCCCAGCTGCTGGACATCGGCTATGTCACCGCCGACGACCGGCTCGCCGGACTGCTGGACATCGCCACCGGCGGCCGGGTGCTGCGCATCGAGCGGCTGCGGCTGGCCAGCGGGGAGCCGATGGCGATCGAGACCACCCATCTGTCGGCCAAGCGCTTCCCGGCGCTGCGCCGCAGCCTGGTGAAGTACACCTCGCTGTACACGGCCCTGGCCGAGGTCTACGACGTCCACCTGGCCGAGGCCGAGGAGACCATCGAGACCTCGCTGGCCACCCCGCGGGAGGCCGGGCTGCTGGGCACCGACGTCGGACTGCCGATGCTGATGCTCTCGCGGCACTCCCTGGACGCCTCCGGCGAGCCGGTGGAGTGGGTGCGGTCGGTCTACCGCGGGGACCGCTACAAGTTCGTGGCCCGGCTCCAGCGCCCGCACGGCTGAGCCGGCCCGCCCCGTACGCCGTACGGGGCGGCTCCGGGCGCCGTGGGGGAGCGGTCCCGGACGCCGCGGCGGGCGGCCGAGTCGCGGACGAGGCCACTTCTTTCTCATACCGATATGCGGACGGGTAGTGACTGCCGCCACGCTGCGGGCTTAGATTTCCTGCGCATTACATACATGATCAGCGTGAGCGATCAGTCATAGACGCAGGTGATGAGCCGAGAGGACGGGAGCCCGCCACCATGTCCGACACATCCGCTTCACCCGGCAGGAGACCGGCGATCACGCCGACCCGCGTGGTGGTCGCCTTCTGTCTGATCGCGCCCTTCGTGGCCATGCTCTGGGTCGGTTCGTACGCCAAGATCGAGCCCACCGTCATGGGCATCCCGTTCTTCTACTGGTACCAGATGCTCTGGGTGCCGATCTCGGCCGTGCTGACCTCGGTCGCCTATGTACTGATCCGGCGTGAGCGGCGGGCGCGCAAGGAAGGCGGATCGGCATGAAAGACGGTGTGAACGGCGTCGCTCTGGCCGTTTTCCTGCTCTTCTTCCTGGCCGTCACGGTCATGGGGTTCCTGGCCGCGCGCTGGCGGGCCGCGGAGAACGCGAACAACCTCGACGAATGGGGTCTCGGCGGCCGCAGCTTCGGCACCTGGATCACCTGGTTCCTGCTCGGCGGCGATCTCTACACCGCGTACACCTTCGTCGCCGTCCCGGCGGCGATCTACGCGGCCGGCGCCTCCGGGTTCTTCGCGGTGCCGTACACCATCCTCGTCTACCCGCTGATCTTCACCTTCCTGCCCCGGCTGTGGTCGGTGTCGCACAAGCACGGGTACGTCACCACCTCGGACTTCGTCCGCGGCCGGTTCGGCTCCAAGGGGCTGTCGCTGGCCGTCGCGGTCACCGGCATCCTCGCGACCATGCCGTACATCGCCCTCCAGCTCGTCGGTATCCAGGCGGTGCTGGACGTGATGGGCGTCGGCGGCGGCGAGAACACCAACTGGTTCATCAAGGACCTGCCGCTGCTGATCGCCTTCGGTGTGCTCGCGGCGTACACCTACTCCTCCGGGCTGCGCGCCCCCGCGCTGATCGCCTTCGTCAAGGACACCCTGATCTACATCGTCATCGCGGTGGCGATCATCTACATCCCGATCAAACTGGGTGGTTTCGACGACATCTTCGCGAAGGCGGGCGACGCCCTCTCGCAGAAGAACCCGACCACCAAGGCGCCCAAGGGCGCACTGGCCAGCGGTGAGAAACAGCAATGGGCGTACGCGACCCTGGCCCTCGGGTCGGCCCTCGCGCTGTTCATGTATCCGCACTCGATCACCGCGACGCTCTCCAGCCGCAGCCGCGAGGTGATCCGCCGCAACACCACGATCCTGCCGCTGTACTCGCTGATGCTCGGACTGCTGGCACTGCTGGGCTTCATGGCCATCGCGGCCGGGGTGGAGGTGGACAACGGCCAGCTGGCCATTCCGCAGCTGTTCGAGAACATGTTCCCCGACTGGTTCGCGGGCGTGGCCTTCGCCGCCATCGGCATCGGCGCGCTGGTCCCGGCGGCCATCATGTCGATCGCCGCGGCGAACCTGTTCACCCGCAACATCTACAAGGACTTCCTCAAGCCGGACGCCACACCCGAGCAGGAGACCAAGATCTCCAAGCTGGTCTCGCTGATGGTGAAGGTCGGTGCGCTGATCTTCGTCCTGACGATGGACAAGACGGTCGCGATCAACTTCCAGCTGCTGGGCGGCATCTGGATCCTCCAGACCTTCCCGGCCCTGGTGGGCGGTCTGTTCACCCGCTGGTTCCACCGCTGGGCGCTGCTGGCGGGCTGGGCGGTCGGCATGATCTACGGCACGGCCGTGGCGTACGGCGTGCCCAGCCCCACCAACCCGAGCCAGAAGCACTTCGGCGGCCCCTCGGACGAGATCCCGGGCCTCGGCGAGATCGGCTACATCGGTCTCACCGCGTTCGTCCTCAACGTGGTGGTCACCGTGGCCCTGACGGTGATCCTGCGGGCGGTGAAGGCGCCGGACGGCGTGGACGAGACCTCCCCGTCCGACTACCGCGCGGACGCGGGCGACCCGGGCGTCGAGGTCGAGCTGCCCCCGGCGACGGCGGGCGCCCCCGGCGGACACTGACCCTCACCCCGTCCCCACGGGCCGCCGCCTCCCCTCGCGGGAGGCGGCGGCCCTTTTGTGCCCTTTGTGCGCCGTCGGACACCTCGCACGCGACGACCCGCGCGCGGCACCCCAGATCCGCCGGCTCCGCCACCCACGCGGCGGCGCCGTCGGCCTCCAGGCCCCGGCGGCTGAACAGCAGCAGGTCGCGCGCGCCGTGGGTGGCGGCGAGACGGCGGGCGGACAACGCGCCCGGACCACCCGTGCCACCGGTGACCACCACCGTGCCCTCCGGGCCCAGGGGCGCCGGAACGGTGAGCAGGGGCCGGTCAGTGGAGCGGCTTCGGACCCACGGCGGCGACCGCGAACAGCGTCCGCGGTGCCCTGGGGCCACCTGCTGTCCGGGGAACCCGGAGGGGCACGGATCGGGGTGCCGGGCGGCGGTGAGGTCGGGCACACTGCGGACATGGACATCACGGTGCGGCGGGCGCGGGACGAGGAACTGGACGAGGTCGGGGAGATGACCACGGCGGTGTACCTCGACGACGGCCTGCTCGACTTCGGGGCCGAGGACCCCTACCTGCACGATCTGCGGGACGCCCGGCGGCGGGCCGCGGAGTCCGACGTGCTGGTCGCCGTGGATTCCTCCGGCGGAACGGTGCTGGGAGCCCTGGCCTTCTCCGCGTACGGCGCTCCGTACGCCCAGCAGGCCCGGCCCGGCGAGGGCGAGTTCCGGATGCTCGCGGTGCGGCCCGGGGCCCGGCGGCGCGGGGTGGCGGAGGCGCTGGTGCGCGCGTGTCTGGACAGGGCGCGGGAGCGGGGGCTCCAGGGGATCGTGATATCCAGCCACCCGAGGATGACCGCCGCCCACCGGCTCTACGGGCGGCTGGGCTTCGTCCGCGCCCCGGAGCGGGACTGGGAGCCGGTGCCGGGGATAGGGATCTGGGCGTTCACCGTGGCGCTGTAGCCCGCCGTCAGCCCAGCCAGCCGCGGTCGCGCAGGGCGGCGGTGAAGGCGGCGTAGGAGTCCTCCAGCGCCCCGCGTTCCTTCTGGTGCGGTTCGATGTCCCGCCCGGTGCGGACCATCGCGGCGGCGGCCGTCGCGAGATCGGGGTGGAGGGTGCCGGAGGCGGCCAGCAGGGCGGCGCCGAAGGCGGTTTCGGCGTGGTCGGCGACGCGCAGCGGGCGGCCGAGGACGGTGGCGCGGATCCGGGTCCACAGCGGGCTGCGGCTGCCGCCGCCCGCCGCCCACAGCGGTCCCTCGACCGCCACGCCCAGCTCCCGCACCCGGTCCAGCGCCAGGCGCTCCAGGAAGGCGACGCCCTCCAGCGCGGCGCGGTGGCGGTCGGCGTCGTCGTCCGGGGTGCCGTGGACGAAGCCGCGGGCCGCGCCGCTGACGAACGGGAAGCGCTCGCCCTCGCGGCGCAGCGGATAGGCGATCACGGAGGCCGGGCCGCGGTCGGCGGCGGCCCGGTCGAGCGCGGGCAGCCGGTCGGCCGGGACCCGGGCGAGCGCCTCGCCGCCGGTGTTGGAGGCGCCGCCGGGCAGCCACCAGCCGTCGGGGTGGCGGTGGCTGTAGAGCGCTCCGGACGGATCGGTGACCAGCTCGCGGGTGACGCCCTTGAGGACGTAGGTGGTGCCCAGGATTCCGGCGAACTGGCCCGGCCGCACCGCGCCGGTGGCGAGCTGTCCGGCGCAGCCGTCGGTCATCCCGAGCCGGACCGCGCATCCGGCGGGCAGTCCGGTCTCCGCCGCGGCCTCCGGGCAGACGGTGCCGACGGCGGTGGCCGGTGCCTGGACCGGCGGCAGCCAGCCGCCGGGGACGCCGAGGGCGCCGAGGACCTCGTCCGGCCAGCCGCCCTCGCGCGGGTCGTAGCCGCTCTTGAGCGCGTGGCTCCAGTCGGTGGCCACCGGCGCCCCGGTCAGCCGGTGGCCGATGAGATCGGGGGTGTGGCGGATGTGCCGGGTCCGGCCGCTCCCGCGGCCGGAGTCGTCCGCCAGCCAGGCGATCCGGCCCAGCGCGGCGGTCGGGCCGACGGAGAGGCCGAGTGCCCGCCAGCGGTCGGCGCCGAGCTCCTGGGCGCGGGCGTTGAGCGCGGCCGCGCGGCGGTCGTCGTACATCAGGGCCGGACCGGTCGGCTCCCCCGCGCCGTCCACGGGGACGATCGTGCCGGAGGTGGCGGAGGTGGCGACCGCCACCACTTCCCGGCCGCCCGCGGGGAGCGCTCCGGTGGCCTGGCGCAGGGCCGAGGCGACCGCTGGCCACCAGGACCCGGCCGGCTGTTCGCTGTGGCCGCCCGGGCCGCGGTGCGGCGTCGGCAGGGCCGCGCGGCCCTCCGCCCGTACCCGGCCGTCCGCGTCGACGCACAGCACCCGTACCGCCGCCGTGGCGATGTCGATCCCGGCGACCACCTCACCCAGAACATCATGCATTCCGTTAAATTAACATGAGCGATGTGATTTCGGGGTGGGCCAGGACCTGGTTGCCGCCTGCGGGTCAGGTGGATGTTCCCGCCACCCGGACGTCGGTGCGCTCCCGCAACTCCGTGAGCAGCGACGGCTCCACGCCCCCGTCCACCACCAGATGGTCGAAGTCGTCCACCGGGCACAGCCGGTGGAGCGCGGTCCGCTTGGTCTTGGAGGCGTCCATCAGCAGTACCTTGCGGTGCCCCGCGGCCAGCATCGCCCGCTTGACCATCACCACGTCCTGCTCCTGGTGGTAGGTGGTCCGCGCGTCCATGGCAGAGGTGGACACCAGCACCATGTCCACCGAGAGCGCCTCGATGGCCTCCGCGCACGGCACCCCGAGGAAGGAGTCATGGGTGTGCGAGTACTCGCCGCCGAGCCCGATCAGCCGCGTCTGCGGTACCCCGGCGAAGACCTCCACCACCCGCCGCGCGTTGGTCACCACGGTCAGCGGGGCGGCCGCCACCAGCAGCCGGGCCAGCGCGAGCGCGCTCGTGGAGTCGTCCAGCATCACCGACATCCCGGGCTCGACCAGCTCCGCGGCGGCGGCCGCGACCGCCTCCTTCTCGGCCCGGTTGACGCCCATCCGGTAGTCCAGGCTGGATTCGAAGACCGACGAGGGCAGCGCCGAGACCCCGCCCCGGAACTTGCGCACCACCCCGAGCCGGGCCAGTTCGTCGAGGTCCCGGTGGACCGTCATCAGACTGACGCCGGTCAGCTCGGCCAGTTCCGCGGCGGTGGCGGTGGAGCGTTCGAGCACGTACTCGGTGATGGTCTGCCTGCGGGCGTCCTGGGAGCGGGCGGAGCCGCCGGAGGTGCCGGTGGAGGTCATGCCGGGGATTCTTCCGTACCGCCCGCGGGGCCGCGCCCGGTGGGGACGTTCAGCGAGCGCAGTGCCGCACGGTCCCCGGTCAGCTCGATCTCGGTCACCGCCGCGTTGTCCAGCCGCGGAAAGACCTCGCGGTAGCGGCCGGGGCGGATACCGAGCAGGGCGCACAACGCGGTGCGCAGCAGGGTGTTGTGCGCGACGACGAGGACCGTGCGCCCCGGGTGCGCGGCGGCGAGGGAGCGCAGCGCGGCGGCGGCGCGCTCCCCCGCCCGGCCGGGCGGCTCCGAGCCGGGGAAGGCGCCGGTCTCGGCGTCCCGCCGGAACGCCCGTACCGCTGCGGGGTCCTCGGCCTCCATCTCGGCGATGGTGCGGCCCTCGCCCCAGCCGAAGTCGACCTCGCGCAGCTCCTCGACGACCTCGGGCACCAGGCCCAGCGCCTTCGCCGCGGGGGCGGCGGTCAGCCGGGCGCGGCTCAGCGGGGAGCAGGCGACGGCGTCCGCGCCGCGCTCCGCGGCCCAGCGGGCGAGCGCCGCGGCCTGCCGGTGGCCCCGCTCGGTCAGGGCCACGTCCGAGATTCCGGCGTAGCGGTTCTCCGCGTGCCAGACGGTCTCGCCGTGGCGCACCAGCAGCAGTCGGGTGGTCATTCCGGGCGCCTCCACGCGTCGGCCATTGCCTGATCAAGTCTGGGATGTTAAATCTAGCATCGTTCATGTGATGTATCGCCGAAGGAAGGCCCCTATGCGCGTCCTCGCCGCCGGAGACCACTTCGTCACCCCCCGGCTGATCGCCGCGGCCCTCCACGACCGGCTCGGTCCGGCGGGCCGGTCCCTGGAGATCGCCGAGCTGACGCTGCCCTGGCCGCACGAGCCGTTCGGCCCGGTGGACGGGGTGACCGAGGCCAGCGGCAGCGAGGAGGGGCTGATCGAGGCACTGGCGGGCGCCGAGGTGTGTGTGACGCAGATGGCGCCCTTCACCGAGAAGGTCTTCGCCGCCCGCCCCGGACTGCGCCTGGTCGCCGTCTCCCGCGGCGGCCCGGTCAATGTCGACCTGGCCGCCGCCACCCGCGCGGGGGTCGCCGTCAGCTTCGCCCCGGGCCGGAACGCCGCTGCCGCCGCCGAGTTCGCGATCGTCATGATGCTCGCCGCGATGCGCCGGATCCCCGCAGCCGACGCCGAACTGCGCGGCGGGCGCTGGCGCGGCGACCTCTACGCGTACGAGGAGGCCGGAATCGAGCTGGACGGCGCGACCGTCGGGCTGGTGGGCTACGGGGCCATCGGCCGGATCGTCGCCCGGGTGCTGCGCGCCTTCGGCGCCCGGGTGCTGGTCGCGGACCCCTACACGGACCCGGAGGCCGCCCGCGCCGACGGGGTCGAACCGGTCGGCCTGGACGAACTCCTCGACCGCAGCGAGGTGGTGAGCCTGCACGCCCGGCTGACCCCGGAGACCCGCCATCTGCTGGACGCCGAGCGGATCGCGCGGATGAAACCCGGCGCCGTCCTGGTCAACACCGCGCGCGGCGGGCTGCTGGACTACGCCCCGCTGCCCGAGGCGCTGCGCAGCGGGCGGCTGGGCGCCCTGGCGCTGGACGTCTACGACATCGAACCGCCGCCCGCCGACTGGCCGCTGCACTCCGCGCCGAACGTCGTCACCACCCCGCACCTGGCCGGTGCCACCCGGCAGACGGCGCACCGCGCGGCGGCCATCACCGCCGCCGAGGTCGCCCGCTGGGTCCGCGGCGAGAAGCTCGCCCATCCCGCCCTCCCCGCCAACCCCGATGCCACGGAGGTCCGTACGCCATGAGCACCGACCGGGTGATGATCGGAGTCGATGTCGGCACCTCGGTGACCAAGGCCGTGGCCTTCGGCCGGGACGGGCGGGCCGTGGTGTCCGCGAGCCGCCCCAGCGGACTGGACCGGCAGGCCGGCGGCCGGGTCGAACAGGACCTGGAGGACGTGCTGCGCACCGTCGCCGAGGTGTGCCGCGAGGTCGCCGCCGCCCTTCCGGCGCCCCCCGTCGCACTCGCCCTGACCGGCCAGGGGGACGGTCTGTGGCTGCGCGACGCGGCGGGCCGGGCGGTGCGTCCGCCGATCTCGTGGATGGACGGCAGGGCGGGTGACACGGTGGCCCGCTGGCGCGCGGACGGCACCCTGCGCGCCCTGTGGGCCCGCACCGGCTCGGGGGTGTTCCCCGGCTGCCACGCGCCGCTGCTGGCCTGGCTCGCGGAGCACGAACCGCGGTCGCTGGAGCGGGCCGAGGTCGCGGGTTACTGCGTGGACGCGGTCGCCCAGCGGCTGACCGGGGTGATCGGCGTGGACGCCTCCGACGCCTCGCTGCCGTTCCTCGACGTCACCACCCGCCGCTATGTCCCGGACGCGCTGGAGATGTGCGGAATCGCCGCGTACGCACGGCTGTTGCCGGAGCCCTCGGCGCCCGGCGCGGTCGCCGCGCTGCACGCGGAGGGCGCCCGGCTGCTCGGGCTCCCGGCCGGACTCCCCGTCACCGCGGGCCCGTACGACCTGCCGGCCTGCGCCATCGGCAGCGGGGTACGGGAGCGGGGCGACGGTCTGCTGATCGTGGGCACCACCCTGGCCTGTCAGGTCCTCACCGACGACGCGCGGATCGACCCGTCCGCCGACCCGGCCGGGATGTGGCTGTGCACCCCCGACCCGGCGCGCTGGCTGCGGGCCATGCCCGCCATGGTCGGCACCGCGGCCCTGGAATGGGCGCTGGAGTTCACCGGGGCCACCACCGCCGACCTGGACGCGATACTCGGCACCAGCCCGCCCGGCGCCCGCGGGGTGACCGCGCTGCCGTTCCTGTCCGGGGCGGGCGAGCGGGCGCCGTTCGTCGAACCCGCCGCCCAGGGACGGCTCGACGGGCTCACCCTCGCCTCGACCCGAGCCGACGCGGTCCGCGCGGTCTGCGAGTCGATCGCCTACGCCGCCCGCCACTGCCTGGAGGCGGCCGGGCTCTCCGCGAGCCTGGCGCTGTGCGGCGGCGGCACCCGGTCCCGGGCCTGGACCCAGTTGTTCGCGGATGTCCTCGGCCGCGAGGTGCGCATCCCGGACGAGCCCGAGGTGGGGGCTCGCGGCGCGGTCGCCGTCGCCTGGGAGTGCCTCGGCGAGCCGGTCGACGCGGAGCGCTGGCAGGCCGACGCGCGGACCGTGGCACCGGATCCGGACCGCCGCGACATCTTCGAACGCGGCTACGCCGACTACCGTTCCCGGCTGGCCCGGGCCCTTGCCGTATGGCGGGAGAACGCCTCGGAACAGCGGGCCGAGGCCGCCCCGCAATAGCACATACGTGGGAAACTCCCCCGTGGGCGACACAAGATGTGGGGGTGCGTGCGTCGGCCGACACAAGATGTATGCTCGTGCTCGCTGTCGACGCAGGGGAATCCGGTGGGAATCCGGAACTGTCCCGCAACGGTGTACGTGTACGCATATGTGTACCCGTGAGTCCGATGACCCGTCGACGGCCGTCTGAACACGTCCGGGCCTCGCGGGTTGGGCCGTTGGACGCTGCGCGGTGTGCGTTCGTACGGTAGTGCGGATTCGTCATGCCCGTACGCGGCCATCGCACCCTCCCTCCTGGCCCCCAGCCGAGCGAGGGAGAACACTTCAGTGACCATCGCGCCCGCCGACCCGGTTTCAGAGGCAGCGGCTTCCCAGGCAGAGGCCGACGCTCCCGGGACCGCACTGCTGCGGACCCTCACCGGGCTCACCGCCGATCTGCCCGCCACCGACCCCGGCAAGGTCGCGGCCGCCGCCCTGCGCGGCCGTCACCCCGGCTCGGACGAGGCGGAGTTGCGCACCCTCGCGACCGAAGCGGCGGCCGGGCTGATCGCCGAGGAGCCGGAGTACTCCCGGCTGGCCGCGCGGCTGCTGGCCCTGGCGATCACCGAGGAGGCGGCCGGGCAGGGCGCGGTCTCCTTCTCGGCCTCGGTCGCGGTGGGCCACCGCGAGGGCCTGATCGCCGACTCCACCGCCGAGTTCGTCACCGCCCACGCCGCCCGGCTGGACGCGCTGGTGGACCGGGCGCTGGCCGACGGCGCCGACAACCGGTTCGGCTACTTCGGACTGCGCACCCTGCACAGCCGCTACCTGCTGCGCCACCCGACCTCCCGTCAGGTGATCGAGACCCCGCAGCACTTCCTGCTCCGGGTCGCCTGCGGTCTGGCCGAGGACCTCAGCGAGCGAGCCGTGGACGAGGTCGCCGAGCTGTACCGGCTCACCAGCACCCTGTCGTACCTGCCCAGCTCCCCCACGCTGTTCAACTCCGGCACCCGCCATCCGCAGATGTCCTCGTGCTACCTGCTGGACTCGCCGCTGGACGAGCTGGACTCGATCTACCACCGCTACCACCAGGTCGCGCGGCTGTCGAAGCACGCGGGCGGCATCGGGCTCTCCTACTCCCGTATCCGCGCCCGCGGTTCGCTGATCCGGGGCACCAACGGGCACTCCAACGGCATCGTGCCGTTCCTGCGCACCCTGGACGCCTCGGTGGCCGCGGTCAACCAGGGCGGCCGGCGCAAGGGCGCGGCCTGTGTCTACCTGGAGACCTGGCACGCGGACATCGAGGAGTTCCTGGAGCTGCGGGACAACACCGGCGAGGAAGCCCGCCGCACCCACAACCTCAACATCGCCCACTGGATCCCGGACGAGTTCATGCGCCGGGTCGAGGCGGATGCCTCCTGGTCGCTGTTCTCCCCCGCCGACGCGCCGCAGCTGGTGGACCTGTGGGGCGAGGAGTTCGACACCGCGTACCGCAAGGCCGAGGCCGAGGGCCGCGCGGTCAAGCAGGTCCTGGCCCGCCAGCTCTACGCCCGCATGATGCGCACCCTGGCGCAGACCGGCAACGGCTGGATGACGTTCAAGGACGCCGCCAACCGCACCGCCAACCAGACCGCCGAGCCCGGCAAGGTCGTCCACTCCTCCAACCTCTGCACCGAGATCCTGGAGGTCACCGACGACGGCGAGACCGCCGTGTGCAACCTGGGGTCGATCAACCTCGCCGTCCACCTGGGCAAGGGCGTCGACGGGGAACAGGCGATGGACTGGGAGCGGCTGGACGCCACCGTCCGCACGGCCGTGACCTTCCTCGACCGCGTGGTGGACATCAACTTCTACCCCACGGAAGAGGCCGGTGCCTCCAACTCCCGCTGGCGGCCGGTGGGTCTGGGCCTGATGGGCCTCCAGGACGTCTTCTTCCGGCTGCGGCTGCCCTTCGACTCCCCCGAGGCGAAGGAGCTGTCCACCCGGATCTCCGAGCGCATCATGCTGGCCGCGTACGAGGCGTCCTGCGACCTCGCCGAGCGCCACGGCCCGCATCCGGCCTGGTCCGCAACGCGCACCGCACGCGGTGTGCTGCACCCGGACCACTACACGGACGCGGTGGCCACCTGGCCGGAGCGCTGGGAGGCGCTGCGGCAGCGGATGGCGAAGTCCGGGATGCGGAACTCGCTGCTGCTGGCGATCGCGCCGACCGCGACGATCGCCTCGATCGCCGGTGTCTACGAGTGCATCGAGCCGCAGGTCTCCAACCTCTTCAAGCGCGAGACGCTCAGCGGTGAGTTCCTCCAGGTCAACTCCTACCTGGTGGACGACCTGAAGAAGCTGGGCGTCTGGGACGCCCAGACCCGCGAGGCGCTGCGCGAGGCCAACGGCTCGGTCCAGGACTTCTCCTGGGTGCCCGCGGACGTCCGGGCGCTGTACCGCACCGCGTGGGAGGTGCCGCAGCGCGCCCTGATCGACATGGCCGCGGCCCGCACCCCGTACCTGGACCAGAGCCAGTCGCTGAACCTGTTCATGGCCTCGCCGACCATCGGCAAGCTCAGCTCGATGTACGCCTACGCCTGGAAGCGGGGCATCAAGACCACCTACTACCTGCGTTCGCGCCCGGCGACCCGGATCGCCCAGTCCGCGCGCGGCGGTGGCGCGGCCGCCGCCACCACCCCCGTCTCCGTCCCCGTACAGCAGGTGGCGGCCGACGAGGACGCCATCGCCTGCTCCCTGGAAAACCCCGAGTCCTGCGAGGCCTGCCAGTAATGCCCACCGCATCCGAGATGACCACGGCGAACACCTCGCCCAACCGTCCGAAGAACCTGCTCGACCCGGGCTTCGAACTCACCCTGCGGCCCATGCGGTACCCGGACTTCTACGACCGCTACCGCGACGCGATCAAGAACACCTGGACGGTGGAGGAGGTCGACCTCCACTCCGACGTGGCCGACCTCGCCAAGCTCTCCCCGGGCGAGCAGCATCTGATCGGCCGGCTGGTCGCCTTCTTCGCGACCGGCGACTCGATCGTGGCCAACAACCTGGTGCTGACGCTCTACAAGCACATCAACTCCCCCGAGGCGCGGCTGTATCTGTCGCGGCAGCTCTTCGAGGAGGCCGTGCACGTCCAGTTCTATCTGACGCTGCTGGACACCTACCTCCCCGATCCGGACGACCGCGCCGCGGCGTTCGCCGCCGTGGAGAACATCCCCTCCATCCGGGAGAAGGCGGAATTCTGTTTCCGCTGGATGGACTCGGTGGAGAAGATCGACCGGCTGGAGTCCAAGGCCGACCGGCGCCGCTTCCTGCTCAATCTGATCTGCTTCGCGGCGTGCATCGAGGGGCTGTTCTTCTACGGCGCCTTCGCCTACGTCTACTGGTTCCGCTCCCGCGGGCTGCTGCACGGCCTGGCGACCGGCACCAACTGGGTGTTCCGGGACGAGTCGATGCACATGGAGTTCGCCTTCTCGGTCGTGGACACCGTCCGCCAGGAGGAGCCCGAGCTCTTCGACGACGAGCTCCAGCAGCAGGTCACGGACATGCTGAAGGAGGCCGTCCAGGCGGAGCTCCAGTTCGCCCGCGACCTGTGCGGCGACGGGCTGCCGGGCATGAACACCGAGTCGATGCGCGCGTACCTGGAGTGCGTGGCCGACCAGCGCCTGAAGCGCCTGGGCTTCCCCGCGGTCTTCGGCTCGGAGAACCCGTTCTCCTTCATGGAGCTCCAGGACGTCCAGGAGCTGACCAACTTCTTCGAGCGCCGCGCCTCGGCGTACCAGGTCGCGGTCGAGGGCTCGGTCTCCTTCGACGACGACTTCTGATCGCCTTAACCTCCCACCGGCACACACGCCACGGGCCGGACTCCCTGACGGGGGTCCGGCCCGTGGCGTCGGGCGAAGGGGCGCTCAGTCGTTGGGCACCGTCTCGTAGCGCGGGGTGCCCTCGGCCATCTGCCGCAGCACGTCCTTGCGGTCACGCTTGGAGAGCCGGTCGATGTAGAGGCGGCCGTAGAGGTGGTCGGTCTCGTGCTGGAGGCAGCGGGCGAAGTAGCCGGTGCCGCGCACCGCGACCGGCTTGCCCTCGGCGTCCTGGCCGCGGACCACGGCGACGTCCGGGCGGGGCAGCTCGGCGTAGGCGGCGGGGACGGACAGACAGCCCTCGTTGGAGTCGTCCAGCACCCGGCTCTCGGCGGGCAGCTCGTCCAGCACCGGGTTGCAGACCACGCCCACATGCCGGACGCCCTCGTCGTCCATGCAGTCGTAGACGAAGACCTTCAGGTCGACGCCGATCTGGTTGGCGGCCAGACCCACGCCCTCCGCCGCCCGCTGGCTGGCGAACATGTCGTCGACGAGCCGCGCCAGGTCGTCGCCGAACTCAGTGACGTCCTTGCACTCGCGGTGCAGCACCGGATTGCCGACGACGGTGATCGGGCGGGCGGTGCCGCGCTCGCGGTGAGTCCGCTCGCGCTCCTCGCAGTTCTCCGTGTCCACGATGAACTCGCCGTCCACCTGCTGTTCAGTCCCTTGCTGCGACATCGTCCGCCGTACGCCTTCCGTCAACCCTGATGCGTCGCCCTACAGAGTACGGCCCGCCCGGAGTGACACGGGCGTCAGCGGAGCCCCCACTGGCCGTCGGCGGGGGCGGGACGGGCCCGGAAGCGGGCCCGCGGGCGTCAGCAGACCTCTTCCAGATCCCGCCACTCACGGGTGTCCGGGCTGTCGGCGACCCAGCCGTCCAGCAGCCCCCGCACCAGCCCACTCGGCGCCGCGATCCCGCATTCGCGCTCGGCGACCCACAGCGAGCCCGAGCCGGCCGTGCGGTGCCCCAGCGGTCCGGGGTGGCCCGGCTCACTGTGGTCGTGCGGATCCAGGTGCTCGCCCTCGCCCTCGTCGCTGGGCATCCGGCTCTCCGAGCAGGAGCGGCACAGCAGCCGCACCGAGGACGACCAGTCCTCGGCGGCGAAGCCCGCGTCCGCCGCGAGCCGCTCCAGGGCGTCCCGGTCGGCCTCGGAGGCCGCCTCCAGCAGCACCACCCAGGTCGGCACCGGGGACGGCGCCCACAGCTCGATCTCGTCGAAGACGGGGTAGGCCGGGCCCGCGGAGGTCACCCGCTCACCGTGCGGAACGCCGTCGTGCAGCACCACCTCGCCCCAGCGCCGCCCGGAGGACGGCAGCGGGATGGACAGCACCTCGATCCGGGCCGGGTCCAGCCTGCGGCCCCAGACCACCTCGGCCTCGCCCTCCGGCGACAGCCGCACCGCGGCGCTGCCCAGCTCCATGCCCAGCGGCTCACCGGACGCGGACGCCTCCCCGGGAACCTTCAGCCCGTACGCCTGCCAGGCGCGGCGGGCCAGCGGCCAGTCCTGGAGGGCGGTGGCGGCGATGCCCACGTTCCACCAGTCGGGAGCGCCCGTCTCGCGGTCCAGCAGTGCGACCGCGCGCAGCCCGGCGGCGCGGGCCTGCTCCCAGTCGTGCCGGAACTTGTGCAGCAGGGCCAGGTTGAACCAGGACTCCGACAGCCACGGCTCCAGGTCGGCGGCGCGGGTCAGCAGCGCGCCCGCGTCCTCGTACCGGCCGTCGCCGATGAGCGTGAACGCACGGTCCGTGGCCTGCCGCCATGAGGCGGACGGCCGGTGCCGTACCTTGCCGAAGATCTTCACGATTCCCGCCTGCCGGTATCGAAATAGTCCCGAACCAGATGCCTTCGCGGACGGCGTCGCCCTCCCTGGAGGACAACCTGCCACACATTCGCGGACATCTCAGCCCGGCCCCTCTCGCTTCGGCCGGGACACGATGCCCACCACACCTCCTTGCCACCGGCCATCGGCCCGACACCCCTCTCCTCGCATCCAACCATGCCTTCTGGGAGACCCGCTCATTACCCGCGAGTTCTCGACCGGGACCGGCCGTGCACCGGACGGGACAGCACCGTGGCGAGCGCCTCGACCACCGCCGGGTCGAAGTCACGGGCCGTGGCCAGCCGCAGCCGCTCCAGGGCGTACAGCGCGGCCGCGCCCGCGGGGCCCGCCGGGCCGACCGCCCCACCGGCCGCCAGCTCGGTGTACGCGTTCACCGCGCGCACGATACGCGCGGTGAGCGGCTGGTCCCGATACGGATCGGCCTGCCGCTCGACAATCACCGCCACCTCGGCGGGTACCCCGGTCTGGCGTACCACAGCACCTCCCAGCAGCGCGATTCTGCGCTGTTCCGCCCCGGGCAGCGGTTCGGTGGCCCCGGCGGGCACCGGGTCGAGCAGCGACAGCTGCCCGATGTCGTGCATCAGCGCCGCGTACTCCAGCACGGTCAGCGCCGGTTCGGAAAGCCCCAGCTCACGGCCGACGGCCCGGCTGAGTTCGGCGACCCTGCGGGCATGGCCCGCGGGGGTGTACCCGGCTATCTCGGTCGAACGGGCCAGCGAGGCGATGGTCTGCCGGTAGGTGGCCCGTATGCCCGCGTAGCGGCGGAACGCGTACTGGATCAGCAGCAGCGGCACCGACAGCACCGGCAGCGCCCACAGCCCGGCGACGGCGGCCGCGAGTGCCATCACCACCCCCGTCGCGCAGATCGCCGACCCCACCCCGGGCAGCGCCCACAGCTCGTCGCGGAGCAGCGGGACGTACGGCCAGCCGGTGCGGGCCCGCGCCAGCGCGGCGGCCAGCACGGCGTCGCACAGCGCGGTCAGGGCCAGCAGCGCGAGCAAGTAGCCGACCACCAGCGGCCCCTGGCCGAACCACGAGGTCAACCGGCCGGTCTGGTACACCGGTTGGAAGCAGGTGGCGGCGAAGGCGACGGTGAGCACCCGGCGGGCGGTGTGCCCGGGGTCGGCCGGGCAGCCGAACGCCAGCCGCGGCACCATGCCCGCCAGGGAGGCGGCCACGACGACGGTGACGACCTGGAGGACACCGTGGGTGGTGGGCTCACCGCCGAGGCTGCCCAGCAGGGCGTAGCCGAGGGCACCAGCGGCGGCCACGGGCGCGGGCTCACCGCGCTGTTCGTGCGCCCCGCTCGCGCGCGGGAGCGTGGGCGGAACATCGGCGCACCGGATGGCCTCCCCGACGGCGATGAGCACCCCGAAGGCGAGCGCCGCCTCCGGCTCGCGCACCCCGTGCCACTCGGTCCAGCCGAGCGCGACAACGGCGAGCGCCCCGGCGGCGCCGTACACCCCGGCCACGGTGAGCGCCCCGGTCCGCCGCCCGCCCTCCGCCACGGCCCGCACCCGGCCCCGCCGTATCCGCCCCACCGCCCGCCCGTGCCGCCCGGCGAGCCGGTCGAGGGGACCGACGAACCGGCCAGGCGCCCCGGGCAGGCCCAGGACTCCGGTCGCCCCGGTGGTGTCCCCGGCTGCGGGCGGGTCCGGCCGCCCCTCCGGACCCGGCCCTCCCGGCGCCCTGGGAGGCCCGCCCCGGCGCCCCGCCGGGACCGGCGGGGCGTCCGGTGCGTCGTCACCGCGTGCCCGCCCGCGCGCGATGTGCCCGGCGGCGTCCTCGTCGCGGGTGCTGCGCCGCCGCTCGGCCACGTCGCGGTCACGGTCGCGGTCGCGGTCGGCCGTCATGGTGCACCGTCCGCGCTGTCCGGCTGCGCTGCCGGGGCGGACGGGCCGGGGGCCGCCGCGACGGCCGGTTCCGGGAGCGCCCGCCGCGCGCCCGCCGGAGCGTTTCCGCGCTCCTCACCGGCGGCGTCCGCCGTGACGGCCGCGTGCCAGCCGTGCCGGTCCAGGGCGCGGGCCAGGGCCCGCACCATCCGGGGGTCGAAGTGCGAGCCCGCGCACCGCTTGAGCTCCTCGACCGCGGTGGGCACCGGCCGCCCCCGCCGGTACGTACGCGTCGAGGTCATCGCGTCGAAGGCGTCGGCGACCGCGACCACCCGCGCGAACTCCGGGATCTGCGTCCCGGCGAGCCCGTACGGATAGCCGGTGCCGTCCAGCCGCTCGTGGTGGTGCAGGATGGCCGCGCGCGCCTCGCCCAGGAAGCCGATGCCGCGCACCATCTCGTGGCCGTACTCGGGGTGCAGTTCGATGATCCGGCGCTCGTCGGGGGTCAGCGGCCCGTTCTTGCGCAGGATCCGGGTGGGGACGCCCAGCTTGCCCACGTCGTGGAGGATGCCCGCGATCCGCAGCGCCTCGAGCCGGTCGCCGCTCATGCCCAGTTCCCGGGCGATCATCGCCGAGGCGCGGCCGACGCGTTCGCTGTGGCCCCGGGTGTAGCGGTCCTTGATGTCGACGGCCTGGACGAGGGCGCGGATGGTGGCCTGGTGGGCGGTGCGCTCCCGGTGGTACAGGGCGAAGACGCACGCGGAGACGTACATCGGCAGCAGCACCAGCAGGGCCGCCGCCGGCCCCCAGGCGCTGTGCCAGAGCACGGCCATGGCCAGCCCCGCGGACCCGTGCACCAGATGCGGGGCGAGCGAGCCGAGGACCCGGCCGCGCCAGGCGGCGCGCGGGGAGTGGCGCTCGGCGGTGACCAGCACCCCGCACTCCAGGGCGATCACGGCCAGGCAGAGCACGAGCGCGGCGACGGCCGCGGCGGCCAGGGCGGACGAGAAGCCGGGTGCGCCGGGCGCCCGGACGGCGTCGAGCGCCGCACGCCCACCGAACGCGGCGAACGTGTGTCCGGCGGCCCAGACGGCCAGGGCGAGCTGGGCGGCGTGCCAGATCCGGCGTACCCCGGCCGGTCGCCGTCCGACGGGCGCGAGCAGCGCGCCGGGCACCGCGACCAGCGACGCGGCGCCGGGAGGCAGCAGAAAAGCCCCGGCCAGAAGGACGGGGCTGTACCACTCCGGCCATGGGGCGCGGGTCCCGCGGGCCCCCGCCGCGTAGACCGCGGCGAGGAGGACAACGGAGGCCCAGGGAACGGCGGCCTGGGGCCGGAGGAGGGGGGCGGCACACAGCGCGGCGGCGAGCGCGGCGCACAGAACATAGACGCGCGCCCCGAGAGGAAGTGCCCGCACGGCGCCCTCCTCCCGGTCCAGGTCCGCCCTGTCCCCTGACGGGCGGGGCGGGTCAGATTCGGGAGAATAGAGCCGCGAACGGCGGGGACGACCGGCCGAGCCGCCCGATTGCACACCTTCGGGTGATGATCGGACCGCTGGGGCACGTCGCGCGGCGGTCACGCTCCGCCGCGGGTCACTCCTGGGCGGTGCTGGGGGTGCTCTCCGGGGCGGGGGTCTCCGCGGTGATCTCCCGCTCGGGGACGGTCTGTCCGGACCGGATCAGCTCGATCCGGCCCATGACCTTCGACCGGAGGTCGCTGGGTACGTCGTCATGGCCGCAGCACCGCTTGACCAGCTTCTTCACGGCCTTCTCCAGGCCGTACTTCTCCAGGCACGGGGAGCACTCGTCGAAGTGCACCTCGAATTTGGCGCAGTCGCCGTCCGGCATCTCGTGATCGAGGAACTCGTAGAGATGGTCGAGGACCTCGGAGCAATCCGTCTCGTGCGGCTCTCCGCAGCTCATGAGTCCGCGCCTTTCCGATCGTGCGACTCGTCCGCCGCGGCGGACGCGCCCGCCGGGACCAGCCCGCGCCCACGGGCGTAGTCCTCCAGCAGTCCACGCAGCTGACGGCGCCCCCGGTGCAGACGGGACATCACCGTACCGATGGGTGTACCCATGATGTCCGCGATCTCCTTGTAGGCAAACCCCTCGACATCCGCGAGGTAGACCGCGATGCGAAACTCCTCGGGAATGGCCTGAAGAGCCTCCTTGACATCGGAATCCGGCAGGTGGTCGAGGGCCTGTGACTCGGCGGAGCGCAGCCCGGTCGACATATGCGACTCGGCGCGCGCGAGCTGCCAGTCCTCGATCTCCTCGGCCGCGCTGCGCTGCGGTTCGCGCTGCTTCTTGCGGTACGAGTTGATGAACGTGTTGGTGAGGATGCGGTACAACCACGCCTTGAGGTTGGTGCCCTCACGGAACTGATGGAAGGACCCGTACGCCTTCGCGTACGTCTCCTGCACGAGATCCTCCGCATCGGCCGGATTGCGCGTCATGCGCAGCGCGGCGGAGTACATCTGGTCGAGGAAGGTGAGGGCGTCCCGCTCGAAGCGCGCATTGCGCTCGGCAGTCGTCTCCTCCGGGCGCTCGGCCGGCTCTCCCTCGTTGACGCCGTCGGTCTCTGCGTCGGTCCCAGTGACCTGACCCACCTCCTCCAGCTTCGCGGCGGGGCCGGATGCGGACCCGCTCGAATCGGAGAATAGACGACGATCCGGTCCGCCCGCCGCTTCGATCTTCGCGGTCTGCGCCCCTACCGCTTCCGTCCACTCCAGGTCAGCGGCGTGCGGGCGGGCCGGGCAAGCAAGCGAACCCATGCGGGGAACTCCCTTTCCTCGTGCGGTGCCATCGCGCGGTGAATACCGATGTCGGCTACAACGCCGGACCCGGCCCCGGCATTCCCGCGGCGCTCCGGGCCGGTGTGCTCGGCCCGGCCTCAGCCCAGGGCGCGCGGCAGCCACCCGGTGACCGCCCCGGTGATCACCGCGAGCGTCTCCGGTTCGCCGACCCCGGCCGACTTCGGCACCGCGAAGCCGTGGTCGCCGTGGGGCACCTCGACCAGTTCGGTACCGGCGGGCAGCTGGGGGAACTCCCCGGGGCGTCCGAACGGATCCCGTCCACCCTGGACGACCAGCGTCGGCACCCCGGCCCCCAGCAGCTCCTCGGCCCGGGACTTCTCCGGCTTGCCCGGCGGGTGCAGCGGGAAGGACAGCGCCAGTACGGCGGCGGCGCCCAGCTCACGGGCGGTCCGGCAGGCCACCCGCGCCCCCGCGCTGCGGCCGCCGGCGACCACCGGCAGTCCGGCCTTCTCCAGGGCGGGCCACAGGGCGCGCCAGCCGGTGTCGAGGGTCTTCGGCGCGGGCGCGACCTTCTTCCCGGCCACCCGCCACGGCTGCTCGACCAGGGCGACGCTCACCCGCTGCCCGGGCAGCTCGGCGGCCAGGGCGCGCAGGTCCCGCGCCTCGATCCCGCCGCCCGCGCCATGGCTCACGGCGAGCACGGCGTGGGCGCCGGGGGCGCGATGCCAGGTGATACGGGCATCACCGACCGGAGTCGGCACGGTTTCGGTCGTCTTCGTACTCACCCGGCCATCCTGCCGTGCGCCGGGGCCGGATCGCACGGGGCACCACCGGGGGCCGATCAGAAGAGGGTGGCCTCCTCCGGCGCCTCCAGCTCCGTCACCAGCTCCGGCCCGTTGTTGCGAACATCACTCACCCCGGTCCCGACCGGGTACGCGCGCAGCAGACCCGCAGGCGGCGGGGCCAACAGCGGACGCAGATCGTCCGGATCGGTACGGGCGGGATCCAGCCATTCCGCCCAGCGGTCCTCGGTGAGCACCAGCGGCATCCGGGGATGAATATCGGCCAGCGAGCGCGGCCCGGCACCCTCGCCCGCCGTATCCCCGGCCTCCGCCGCTCCGGCCACCTCGGCGAACGGCTCCTGCTCCGCCTCCGTGGTGATCACAGTGCAGGTCACCCACCACGCCCGCGGGTGCTCGTCCGGCAGCGTCCGGTCCCGCCAGAACTCGTACAGCCCGGCCATCGCCATCACCGAACCGTCCACCGGGGTCACGAAGTACGGCTGCTTGCGCGGCCGTTTCCGCTTCCCCCTCTCCTCCAGCTGCCGCTCCGAGGATCCGGTGACCCACTCGTAATAGCCGTCGGCGGGCAGGATGCACCGGCGCGAGGCGAACGGCCGCCGGTACGAGGGCTTCTCGTGCACCGTCTCGGCCCGGGCGTTGATCATCTTCACCCCGCCCTCGGGCGACTTCGCCCAGGACGGCACCAGTCCCCACTTCAGCGCCCTGAGCTGGCGGACCGGACGCGGCCCGGCGGCGTCGGCGCCGTTCTTCAGCGGGCGTTCGAGCACCGCGTACACGCCCTTGGTGGGCGCGACGTTCCAGTCGGGCGCCAGAGTCTCTTCCGGCTCCCACTTCTCCACTCCGAAGAGCCCGGCGAGATCCTCCGGCCTCCGGCTCGCTGCGTATCGACCGCACATAGGTGCCACACTGCCACGACGCCCGGGCCCGGTGGCCGCCGAGCCGGGAATCGAGCCCGACGGCCGGAAGACGGCCGACCGCAACGCCAGCCGCGAGGAGCCGCCCGCCCATGGACGCCACGAACGCCGCCGAGCTGTGGGACCGCGTCGTCGGGACCCAGCCGGACCCCACCACCTGGCTGGTCGCCTCCACCGGGCTCGTCGCACTGGCCGTGGTGGTCTACCGGACCACCTGGCGGATCACCCGCAACGCCATCACCATCGCCCACGAGGGCGGCCACGGGCTGGTCGCGCTGCTCAGCGGGCGGCGGCTGGACGGCATACGACTGCACTCGGACACTTCGGGGCTGACCGTCTCCCGCGGCAAGCCCACCGGCCTCGGCATGGTCCTCACCGCCGCCGCCGGGTACACCGCGCCCTCGCTGCTCGGCCTGGCCGGTTCCTGGCTGCTGGCCTCGAACCACATCACCGCCCTGCTGTGGGGGGCCACGGCGCTGCTCGCCGCGATGCTGGTGATGATCCGCAACGCGTACGGAGTGCTCACGGTCGTGGTCACCGGTGCCGCCTTCTTCCTCGTCTCCTGGCTGACCGGATCGGAGGTGCAGGCGGCGTTCGCCTACGCGGCGGTGTGGTTCCTGCTGCTGGGCGGCGTCCGCCCGGCGTTCGAGCTCCAGCGCAAGCGCCGGCACGGCGGCGCGCATGACTCCGACCCCGATCAACTGGCCCGCCTCACCGGCATTCCGGCCGGTGCCTGGCTGCTGATGTTCCACGTCGTCTCGCTGTGCTCGCTGCTCGCGGGCGGTCGCTGGCTGCTGGGGATGTGAGCCGTACGAGCCCCCGGCGTACCTCGTGCGCCACATGGCCCAGGGCTGTGTTTCGACTGGGTTTCGCCACTTTTGATCAAGAATCGCACTCTCGGCGAACCACTAAAGTGAAACCCATGACCGGCATTGAGACCTCCCCGGGCGCACACCCCGCCCTCTGGCCCGCTCCGACCGCCGACGGAGCGGTGGACGCGACCGTCACCGTGCCCGGATCCAAGTCGGTTACCAACCGCGGTCTGATCCTGGCCGCGCTCGCCGCCGAACCCGGCTGGCTGCGCCGTCCGCTCCGCTCCCGCGACACCCTGCTGATGGCCGAGGCGCTGCGGGCGATGGGCGTGGGCATCGAGGAGGGCGTCGGCCCCGACGGCGGCGGTGAGGTGTGGCGGATCATCCCGGCGGGGCTGCACGGCCCGGCCACCGTCGACGTCGGCAACGCGGGCACCGTGATGCGCTTCCTGCCGCCGGTCGCCGCCCTGGCCGACGGCCCGGTCCGGTTCGACGGCGACCCGCGCTCGCACGAGCGCCCGCTGCACGGAGTGATCGACGCGCTGCGCGCGCTCGGCGCCCGGATCGACGACGACGGCCGCGGCGCGCTGCCGATGACCGTCCACGGCGGCGGAGCGCTGGACGGTGGCCCGGTGCGGATCGACGCCTCGTCCTCGTCCCAGTTCGTCAGCGCGCTGCTGCTGTCCGCGCCGCGCTTCAACCAGGGTGTCGAGGTGCGCCATGTCGGCGCCGCGCTGCCCTCCCTGCCGCACATCCGGATGACCGTGGACATGCTGCGCGCCGTGGGCGCCCGGGTGGACACCGCCGAGGCGGGCGGCGAGCGGGGTGTCTGGCGGGTGGCGCCGAGCGCGCTGCTCGGCCGCGACCTGGTCGTCGAGCCGGACCTGTCCAACGCGGCGCCGTTCCTGGCCGCCGCCCTGGTCACCGGCGGTCGGGTGACCATCCCCGACTGGCCCGAGCACACCACCCAGCCCGGGGACGAGCTGCGCCGGATCTTCGTCGAGATGGGCGGCTCCTGCGAGCTGACCGAGACCGGTCTGACCTTCACCGGCACCGGCCGGATCACCGGTATCGACGCCGATCTGCACGAGGTGGGCGAGCTCACCCCGGTGATCGCGGCGGTCGCGGCGCTCGCCGACTCCGAGTCGGTGCTGCGCGGCATCGGCCATCTGCGGCTGCACGAGACCGACCGGCTCGCCGCCCTCGCCAAGGAGATCAACGGGCTCGGCGGCGAGGTCACCGAGACCGAGGACAGCCTGCGCATCGTCCCGGCCCCGCTGCGCGGCGGGATCTTCCACACCTACGAGGACCACCGGCTGGCCACCGCCGCCGCCGTCATCGGTCTGGCCGTCGAGGACGTCCAGATCGAGAACGTGGCGACCACCGCCAAGACCCTGCCCGACTTCCCCGGCCTGTGGACCGGCATGCTCGACGCGACGACACCCTCGGCGCGGAGAGCCTGAGAGCCCTCCGCCATGCGCCGCTACGGCAAGCACACCGACGAGGACGACGTCCGGGTCCGCCCCAACCGCAAGGGGAACCGCCCGCGCACCAACATCCGCCCCAAGCACGAGGACGCCACCGAGGGGTTTGTGCTGACGGTCGACCGCGGACGGCTCACCGTCCTGGTCGAGGACCGCACCATCCTCGCCATGAAGGCCCGTGAGCTGGGCCGCAAGGGTGTTGTGGTGGGCGACCGGGTCGCCGTCGTCGGCGATCTGTCCGGCGACAAGGACACCCTGGCCCGGATCGTCCGGGTCGAGGAACGCTCCTCGGTGCTGCGCCGGACCGCCGATGACGACGACCCGTACGAGCGGGTGGTGGTCGCCAACGCCGAGCAGCTGGCGATCGTCACCGCGCTCGCCGACCCCGAGCCCCGGCCGCGGCTGATCGACCGCTGTCTGGTGGCCGCCTTCGACGCGGGTCTGGAGCCGCTGCTCTTCCTCACCAAGTCCGATCTGGCCCCGGCCGACACGCTGCTGGAGACATACGAGGCACTGGGCGTGCCCTATGTCGTTACCAACCGGGACGAACTGACCGACGGTCAGGCGGCGGAACGGGTGCGGGAGCGGCTCGCGGACCGGATCACGGTTTTTGTCGGCCACTCCGGCGTGGGCAAGACGACCCTGGTCAACGCGCTGGTGCCGGACCGCAGGCGGGCCACCGGCCGGGTGAACGCGGTCACCGGCCGCGGCCGCCACACCACCACCTCGGCGCTCGCCCTCCCCCTCCCGGACGACAAGGGATGGGTGATCGACACCCCCGGGGTGCGCTCCTTCGGGCTGCACCACGTGGACCCGGCGCGGGTCATCCACGCCTTCCCGGACCTGCAGCCGGGCACGGCGGAGTGTCCGCGCGCATGCAGCCACGACGAGCCGGACTGCGCGCTGGACCAGTGGGTGGCCGACGGCCACGCCGACCCGGCCCGGCTGTACTCGCTGCGGCGGCTGCTCGCCACCCGGGAGCGGCGCGAGGGGGACTGACCCCGGCCCCCCGGCCACGTTTGCCACCCCCGACGGGAGGTAAATGGATAATCGCATCAAGGCACCCTCCGGCGAAGGCAGCCGTCAGCGGTTCGGGAGGAATCTCTATGGCGTGGCTGCTGGTCGTGGTCGCCGGGCTCCTCGAGACCGGGTTCGCCGTCTGTCTCAAGCTCTCGCACGGCTTCACCCGCGTCTGGCCCACGATCGCCTTCTGTGTGTTCGCCCTCGGCAGCTTCGGACTGCTGACGCTGGCGCTGAAGAAGCTGGACGTGGGCCCGGCGTACGCGGTGTGGACGGGGATCGGGGCGGCCGGCACCGCGATCTACGGCATGGTCTTCCTCGGCGATCTGGTCTCCACCCTCAAGATCGTCTCCATCAGCCTGGTCATCGTCGGGGTGATAGGGCTCCAGCTCTCCGGCTCGGCTCACTGAGCGGCGCGGAGGTGAGCGCACCGCGCACCACCGTCGCCACGTCCGCCGCCGGGGCGGGGGCGACCACATACGCCAGCGCCAGCCGCGCGGCGGTGTCGCAGGCGCGGGCCAGCTCCCCCGGTCCGCCGCGTGGCCATTGATCCGCCAGCAGCCGCACCGACCGCTCCCGGACCTGGCTCAGCAGTTCGACCGGCGTGGGCAGCGGCGCCATGGTCTCCGCCCGCTCCGCGGCCCGGGGCCGCAGCGAGCGCGACGGCCGCGGGGGCGCCGGGTCGAGCCGTACGGGCGCGGGCAGCCGGTCCCCCCAGCAGCCCGTGAGCACCGCCCGCACCAGCGGATTCTCGGTCGCGGTCCGTACCGTCCAGACGGCCGCGGCGGCCAGCCGCTCCCCGGGGTCCACGGGGCCGGGCGGCTGGGTGAGCGCCTGTTCCAACCCGCTCAGATAGGCGTCCGCCTCGCGCCGCAGCAGGGCGCGGGCCAGTCCGTCCTTGCCGCCGAACTCGTTGTAGAGGGTCTGCCTCGAGACCCCGGCGGCCGCGGCGACATCGACCATCCGGACCGCCGCCCAGGAGCCTTCCGCGAGCGCGGTGTAGGCCGCGTCCAACAAGGATTCGCGCGCTGCGGGCACCGTCACCTCCCCAGCCGGGTGCGGACAGAATTGACGGGCCGCCAGATACTGTCAAGGGATCCGGTGCGCTCCGACGCACCCGGGCCACGGCCGCGCTCATGTGGCTTCGGTTCATTCCGTATCGATACTGTTCGGCCATGCCCGACTACCACGATGACCTGCGCCTCGGCCATGTGCTGGCCGACGCCGCCGACGCCACGACCATGGAGCGGTTCAAGGCCCTCGACCTCCAGGTCGAGACCAAACCCGACATGACACCGGTGACCGAGGCCGACAAGGCGGCCGAGGAACTGATCCGCAGCCAGTTGCAGCGCGCCCGGCCGCGTGACGCCGTGCTCGGCGAGGAGTTCGGCAGCGAGGGCAGCGGACCGCGCCGCTGGGTCATCGACCCGATCGACGGCACCAAGAACTACGTCCGCGGGGTCCCGGTCTGGGCCACCCTGATCGCGCTCATGGAGCGCGGCGAGGGCGGCGACCGGCCGGTGGTCGGGGTGGTCTCGGCTCCGGCCCTGGGCCGCCGCTGGTGGGCCGCCGAGGGGCTCGGGGCGTACACCGGACGGAGTCTGTCGTCCGCCAGTCGGCTGCGGGTCTCCGGGGTGACCCGGCTCGCCGACGCCTCGTTCGCGTACTCCTCGCTCAGCGGCTGGGAGGAGCGGGGGAAGCTGGACGGCTTCCTGGGGCTGACCCGCGCCTGCTGGCGCACCCGCGGCTACGGCGATTTCTGGCCGTACATGATGGTCGCCGAGGGCTCGGTGGACATCTGCGCCGAGCCGGAGCTGTCGCTGTGGGACATGGCGGCGAACGCGGTGATCGTCCAGGAGGCGGGCGGCCGCTTCACCGGGCTGGACGGGGTACCGGGTCCGAACAGCGGCGATGCGGCGGCATCCAACGGACTGCTCCACGGACCGCTGCTGGATCACCTCCGGTCCTGAGCCCGGGCCACTCCGGATCCGTTCAGACTGTCAATCGGCGCGCAGGAGCCAGGAAGCGGCAGATCCGCTTCCGCGCGCCCTTGTTGAGTCCGCCAAAGCATGTGAACATGAGAATCCAGGACCTTGTGAACTTGTGCATCCTTTCACAGGCGCCTCCGGCGCCGGGTGTTCGCACCCTGGATGCACCAAGGAGGTGGCTCCATCCATGCCCATGCACGTCCGTGACGCCATGAGCTCGGTGGTCCTCACCATCGGCCCCGCGCATACGCTCCGCCAGGCCGCCCGGCTGATGTCGGACCGCCGGGTCGGATCGGCCATCGTGCTCGATCCCGACACCAGCGGCCTCGGCATCATCACCGAGCGCGACATCCTCAACTCCCTGGGCGCGGGCCAGGATCCGGACCACGAGACCGCACACGCCCACACCACCGCCGACGTCGTCTTCGCCGCCCCCGGGTGGACGCTGGACGAGGCGGCGCGCACGATGGCCCATGGCGGTTTCCGCCATCTCGTCGTGCTCGACGCGGGTGATCCCGTCGGGGTGGTCTCGGTGCGCGACATCATCCGCTGCTGGGCCCCGGTCCCGCAGCCCGCGATGGCCTGAGACCTCCGGGCCGGAGCATCCGGGCCGGAGCATCGGGCGCGGCCCGGCCGGCCCCGGGGCGCGCCGTACGGGGCGCCCCGTCCGAGGCACACGGAGAGGCCGGAGCCCACTGGCGTCCGGCCTCTCCGGTTCTGTACGACAAGCGCCCGTCAGCCGCGCAAGGCCTGGACCGCGGCCTCCAGTCGCTTGCCGTAGTCGGCGTCCGCCTTGCGGAAGTTCTCGATCGCCCGCTGCGCGATGTCATCGCGCGACACCTGCGAGATGAACCCCGCGAGGTTGGCGATCAGGCGCTCCTTCTCCTCGTCCGACATCAGCCGGTAGAGGTTGCCCGCCTGGACGAAGTCGTCGTCCTCGGCGTGTGAGGGAGTCTCGTGGTCACCGGTGCGGCCGGAGACCGCGACCGGCTGCCACAGCGGCCGACCGGTCTGCGCCGGGCCGCCGAAGCTGTTCGGCTCGTAATTCTTGGCGCCCGCGTGACGGCCGTCGTACAGGAGGCCGTCCCGGCCGTGGGTGCGCGCCTCGGTGGCGTGCGGACGGTTCACCGGCAGGTGGTCGGCGTTGATGCCGACGCGGTAGCGGTGGGCGTCGCCGTAGGCGAACAGCCGGCCCTGGAGCATCTTGTCCGGGGACGGGCCGATGCCCGGCACCAGATGGGCCGGCGAGAAGATCGACTGCTCGACCTCGGCGAAGATGTTCCGCGGGTTGCGGTTGAGCTCCAGCTTGCCGATCTCGATCGGGGGGTAGTCCTCGTGCGGCCAGACCTTGGTCAGGTCGAACGGGTTGAAGCGGTAGGTCGCCGCGTCCGCCTCGGGCATGATCTGCACCTGGACGGTCCAGCCCGGGAAGTCCCCGCGCTCGATGGCCTCGCGCAGATCGCGCTGGTGGCTGTCGGGGTCCTTGCCCGCGATCACCTCGGCCTCCTCGGAGGTGAGGTTCTTGATGCCCTGGTCGGTCTTGAAGTGGTACTTGACCCAGAAGACCTCACCGGCGTCGTTGTTCCACTGGAAGGTGTGCGAGCCGAAGCCGTCCATGTGGCGGTACGAGGCGGGGATGCCGCGGTCGCCGAACAGCCAGGTGACCTGGTGGGTGGACTCGGGCGACAGGCCCCAGAAGTCCCAGACGTTGTCCGCCTCCTGCGAGCCGGTGTACGGGTCGCGCTTCTGGGTGTGGATGAAGTCGGGGAACTTGATGGCGTCCTTGATGAAGAACACCGGGGTGTTGTTCCCGACGAGGTCGTAATTGCCCTCTTCGGTGTAGAACTTCAGCGCGAAACCGCGCGGGTCGCGCACCGCGTCCGCCGAGCCGAGGTTGCCGGCCACCGTGGAGAAGCGCAGGAACGTCTCGGTCTGCTTGCCGACCTCGGAGAGGAACGCGGCGCGGGTGTAACGCGTCACATCGGCGGTCACCGTGAAGGTGCCGTACGCACCGGCGCCGCGCGCGTGGACGATCCGCTCCGGGATCCGCTCGCGGTTGAAGTGGGCCAGTTTCTCGATCAGGTGCTGGTCCTGGATCAGACCCGGACCGCCGGCACCGGCCGTCTCGCTGTTCTGGTTGTCCGCCACCGGAGCGCCGGACTCCGTGGTCAGCGGACCAGCGATGTTCTCCTGGACCGTCACGTGCGCCTCCTGCGTACTCGCGTCCTGACCCCTCGGTCCGGGGTGAGGACCACCCTACATTAGACTTTGTCTAAGTCAAGAACGCCTGGAGAGTGATACCGGATCTGGCCATGGACTCGCCCGCTGCTACCCTTGTCCTTATCTGACTGATAGGTGAATGGCATGAGTGACCTGCTGGAACGGCTCCGGGGACGGGGCTGGCGACTGACCGCGCAGCGGCGTGTGGTCGCCGAGGTCCTCGACGGGGACCACGTGCACTACACCGCCGACGAGGTTCACGCGCTGGCGGCCGACCGCCTGCCCGAGATCTCGCGCGCCACGGTGTACAACACCCTCGGTGAGCTCGTCTCTCTCGGCGAGGTGATCGAGGTCAGCACCGACGGCCGGGCCAAGCGCTACGACCCGAACGCCCACCACGCCCACCAGCACCTGGTGTGCGCGCGGTGCGGCACGATCCGCGATGTCCACCCCACCGGTGACCCGCTGGCCGACCTCCCGGCGCCGGAGCGCTTCGGCTTCGCGGTCTCCGCGGTCGAGGTGACCTATCGCGGACTGTGCCCCGACTGCGCGGCCGCCTGACGCCCCCGTCCTGGGAAGCCCCGCTCCTGTTCGCGGAGCCGGGCTTCATCTTGGCCGAATCACGACATGACGAAGGGCCCGGATCCTGAGGATCCGGGCCCTTCGTTCTCGTAGCGGGGACAGGATTTGAACCTGCGACCTCTGGGTTATGAGCCCAGCGAGCTACCGAGCTGCTCCACCCCGCGTCGGTGTGGACCAACCTTAACCCGCTGCCGACGATCGGAGCAAACCGGTTACCCGCGCGCCACCCGTGCGCCACGGGATGGCCCCGGACCCGCCCGGTGCGACGGCGCCCGGCGCCCCCGCCCCCGACGTGATCTAGTACCGCGTCAGACGAGGTCCGCCCCGCTCGCCGGCCTGGCACGCTCCCCCAGCTACCGCTGGGAGGTGCCCCCTCTCGGCGCGTTGGCCGAAAGCCCGAGCAGGCCCATTGCGAGGGCTTCCCCGCCGCCTTGCGATCGCACGCACCAGGACGCCTCGCCACCGGTCACACCTCGGCTGACGCGGCACTAGGCCGTGAGCTCCTGCTGGAGCGCTTCCCGTAGCCGCGCCGCCCGCTCGGCGACCTCCGCGGGCCCCAGCTCGACCGCCCGCGCACACCACCGCTGCCCCTCGGTCAGCGCACCGCGGCGGGCCGCCAGCAGCGCGAGCCGCAGCGCGGCGCGGCCGTGCCCGGCCCCGGCCGCACGCGTCCACCACAGGGCGGCCTCCGGCTCGCTGCCCTCACGGGCCAGCAGCAGCCCCAGGTTGAACGCGCCGTTGCTGCTGCCCGCCTCGGCGGCCATCCGGTACCAGCGCGCGGCCTCGACCACATCGCCCCGTGCGGCGGCGAGCATGCCCACCCGCACCTGGGCGCGGCGGTGGCCCTGACGCGCCGCCCGCTCGTACCACTCCTCGTACTCGGGGACGGCGCCGTCCTCGGCCGCCGGGGTCGGGAACCGTGTCCCGGACGAGGTGCCCAGCCCGGTGCCGGTGGCCGCGGGCTCGCCGTCGACGGCCGAGCGGTCGAGCAGCGCGGCCAGCTGGAAGGCGGCCTCGGCGCTGCCGCCGCCCGCGGCGCAGCGCAGATGGCGCTCGGCGGCCCGGCCGTCGCCGTCCCGCAGCTGCGCGATGCCGACCTGGAGCGCCGCCTCGGTGTGCCCGGCCGCGGCGGCCCGCTCGTACCACTGCCGGGCCGCGCGCTCCTCGCCCCGGCCGGTGTGCAGGATCCCCAGGTTGAACGCGGCGTCGACGCTGCCCGCCTCGGCCGCCTTGGAGAACCACGGCTCGGCGCCCGCCGCGTCGCCCCGTTGCAGCAGCAGTACGGCGACCGCGTTGGCGGCCTCGCGGTGCCCGGCGTAGGCGGCGCGGCGGTACCACTGCTCGGCCTGGGCGGTGCGGCCCTGTTCGGCGCAGAGCAGACCGAGGTTGTACGCGCCGTTGATGTCGCCCGCGTCGAGGGCGGCGCGGTACCAGCGCTCGGCGGTCTGGGTCTCCCCGCGGTCCGCGTGCAGCGCGCCCAGCGCGTTCGCCGCGTTGCCGTCACCGTCCTGGGCGGCGCGGTGCCACCAGACGGCGGCGCTGTCGCTGTCGCCCGCGTCGCGCAGCAGGAAGGCGAGCGCGCAGGCGGCGCGGGCCTCGCCGTCCTTGGCGGACGTCAGGTACCAGCGCCCGGCCTCCTGGGTCTCACCGCGCTTCTCCAGCAGCGTGCCCAAGTGCAGGGCGGCGCGCCGGTGGCCGCGCGCGGCGGCCTGCCGGTACCACTGCTCGGCCTCCTGCGGCTCGGCCTCGGTGCCGGTCCGGCGCGGCTCGCCCTCGGCCCCGGCCGCCGCCTCATCGTGATGGCGGTCGAGGATACGGGCGAGCCGGTAGGCGGCCTCGCGGTGGCCGCGCTCGGCGGCCGTGCGGAACCAGCGCTCGGCGCCGATGTCGCTGCGGTGCTCGAGCAGATCGGCGAGGGCGTACGCGCCCAGCGTGTGGCCGGACTCGGCGGACTGGCGCAGCCAGTACTCGGCGGCGGGCTCGTCGCCCCGCTCGCGGTGGTGGCGGCCCAGGGCGTGGGCGGCCGCGGCGGATCCCGCGACGGCGGCGATCCGCCACCAGCCGGCCGCCTCGTCCGCGTAGCCGCGCTGGTGGAGCAGGACTCCGAGGTTGTTGGCGGCGGCGCGGTCGCCCTCGGCGGTGGCGCCCCGCAGATACGGCTCGGCGCCGTCGAGATCGCCCCGGCGCAGCAGCAGCGCGCCCAGCGCGCTCATCGCGGCGGTGTCGCCCGCTTCGGCGGCCCGGCGGTGCCGGGTCTCTTCCTCGGCATCGTCATGCGTCTGCGCAAAACGCCCTGTCTCCAACAGACTGACCCTGTCCCCCATATATCCCATCGTGACATCACTCGTATCCGGCGTACACCTGGTATACCGCAGCCGAGGAGGTCACTTCAGCGTTTTGTCGACTTGCCCACAGAGAGACAACCCAAACGCTTGTATCCGAGTTCCCCGAGTAGACACTCACAGAACAAACAACGAGGCCCGGATCCTTGCGGATCCGGGCCTCGTTGTGTCAGTAGCGGGGACAGGATTTGAACCTGCGACCTCTGGGTTATGAGCCCAGCGAGCTACCGAGCTGCTCCACCCCGCGCCGTTGTACGACCACCGTATCACGGCGCGGGGCTCGGCCGCTCACCCGTTATCCCAGGTCGGAAGCGGGTCAACCGCCCTTGTTGCCGGCGCTCTGGCTCTTCGGCTCGTTCTGCTTCCCGTCGTCCGGCTTCTGGGTCTTCCCGGCCTTCTCCTGGGCCTTGGCGGCCCGGTCCAGGGCGTCCTTCAGGTCGTCCTGGGCCCTGCCGTAGGCGTCCCAGTCCTGCGGCTTCTCCTGGAGCGCCTTCTGACCGTCGTCCCACGCCTCCTGGGCGTCCTTCAGGGCCTGCTGGAGCGTCGGGTTGGAGCTCGGCGGCTTCTCCCCGCCGTCGCCGCCGGACGGTGGCTTCTCCCCGCCGTCGCCGGACGACTCCCCGAACACGGTGTCCAGCGCCTCGCCCAGACTGTCCTTGAAGACGGGTTCCTTGCCGTTGTACGAGACGCCCACCTTCTTCAGCAGCGGGTAGTTGGCGCTGCCGCCCCGGGCGTACACCGGCTCGATATACAGGAAGCCGCCGTTGAGCGGGACCGTGAGCAGATTGCCGTACTCGATGTCGGAGTCGGTGCCTCTCAGGTTCCGGACGAACTCGGCGACTTCCGCCCGGCCGTTGAGCTTGGACTGCACCTGCTGTGGTCCTGGCACATCGCTGGTGACCTTCAGCATTCTTATCGTGCCGTAGTCCTTGCTGTTGGCATCGGCGTCGATCGCCATGAAGGCACCGAGGTTGGGCCGGCCGTTGGGCGTGAAGGTGGTGGTCAGCGAGAACGTCTGGTTCTGCTGACCGGGCATCTTCATGCTCAGGTAGTACGGCGGGACCGCGTTGCCCTCCTCGCGCTGGGTCGGGTCGTCCGGCACCTGCCAGGCGTCACTGCCGCTGTAGAACTGCTTGGGGTCGGTGACGTGGTAGCGGGTCAGCAGCTCGCGCTGGACCTTGAACAGGTCCTGCGGATACCGCAGATGCTCCATCAGCTTGTCGCTGATCTCGCTCTTCGGCTTGACCGTGCCCGGGAACGCCTTCTCCCAGGTCTTGAGCACCGGGTCCTTGGTGTCCCACTCGTAGAGGTCGACCGAGCCGTCGTAGGCGTCGACGGTCGCCTTCACCGAGTTCCGGATGTAGTTGACCTTGTTCTGCTGGGCGACCACCGAACGGTCGCCGTCGCTCAGCGAGTCGGCCGTGCTGTCGCCCAGGGTCGTACGCGAGGCGTACGGATAGCCGTTGGTCGTGGTGTAGGCGTCCACTATCCACTTGATCCGGCCGTCGACCACCGCCGGATAGGCGTCACCGTCGATGGTGAGCCAGGGCGCGACCTTCTCCACACGCTCCTTGGGCGTGCGGTTGTACAGGATCCGCGAGCCCTCGCCGATGGCTCCGGAGTACAGGATCTGCGGCTCGCCGAACGCCACCGCGTAGGCCGCGCGGTTGACCGGGTTGGAGAGGCTGACCCCGCTCTTGCCGCGGTAGCTGGTGGTCTTCTCGCCGTCGTCCTCGTAGTCGAGCTCCTTCTGGGGCCCGCCGACGATCGAGTACTGGTCGGTCTTCTCGCCGTAGTAGACCTGCTGGCGATAGGTCTCCATCCCGCCCTTGGTGGGCAGTCCGGCCTCGGTGAACGCCGGGGCTCCCTCCTGGTCCGCCTGGGGGTCGGGGTTGGTGCCCTTGGCCGCCACCACACCGTAGCCATGGGTGTAGGTGAAGTGGTCGTTGATCCAGTTCCGCTTGGGGACGCCGTCGAGGTTGAGCTCGCGCACACCGACGACGGTGTCCTGGTCCTTGCCTCCGGGGCCCTTGTAGCGGTCGACGTCCAGGGTCGAGGGGAACTGGTAGTACTTGCGCTTCTGCTCCAGCTGCTGGAACGTCGGCGAGACGACGCTCGGGTCGATCAGCCGGTAGCTGGCGGTGGAGTCGGCGACCTGGCGCAGCTTGGCGCCCTTCGCGCCGCCCTTGTCGTCGGTCCGGCCCGAGTAGTCCGCCACCTGGGAGCCATCGATGCCGTACGCCTGGCGCGTGGCGTCGATGTTCTTCTTGATGTACGGCGCCTCCTTTGCCTGCTCGTTCGGCTGGACCTGGAACTTCTGCACGATCGCCGGGTAGAGCCCGCCGATCAGGACCGCCGAGAGCACCATCAGCCCGAAGCCGATCACCGGCAGCTGCCAGGTGCGCCGCCACAGGGTGGCGAAGAAGAGCACCGCGCAGATGACCGCGATGCAGAACAGGATGGTCTTGGCGGGCAGATACGCCTGGGCGTCGACATAGCGCAGCCCGGTCCAGTTGTCCGTCGCCTTGAAGTCGCTGGACTTCACCGCCAGGGCGTACCGGTCCAGCCAGTACGCGACGGCCTTGAGGGCGACGAACACCCCCAGCAGCACCGACAGATGGCCGGTGGCCGCGCCGGTCGCGCGGGCGCCCGGGCTGGTGATCCGCAGGCCCCCGTAGAGGTAGTGCACCACGGCGGCGGCGATCAGGGAGAGCACCGTGGCCGCGAAGCCGAAGCTCAGCAGAAAGCGGTACCAGGGCAGATCGAACGCGTAGAACGCGACGTCCTTGTGGAACTGCGGGTCCTTCTGGCCGAACGGCACCCCGTTGACCCACAGCAGCCAGATCCGCCACTGACCGGCCGCCGAGGCGCCCGCGATCAGCCCGACCAGCGCGGTGACCGCGAGCAGCACCCACTTCTTGAACGGGGCGATGCCCATCCGGTAGCGGTCGAGGCTCTGCTGCTCCAGGGACATCGCGCTGAGCGGCGGCCGCAGCCGGTGCGCCAGCCAGATGTTGAGCCCCACGGCCGTGGCCATCAGCGCGCCGAAGACGGCGAACAGCCCGATCTTTGTCTTCAGGGTGGTGCTGAAGACGGAGGAGTAATGAAGCGAGCGATACCAGAGCCAATCCGTCCAAAACCCGGCAAACATGACAAAGAGCATGGCCAGCACGGCCAGCACACCCAGGGTCATGAGCAGGGTCCGGACACGCCGGGACGGCCGGCCGACTCTGATCCGCGGTCCCGTCGGGCCCCCGCCGCGGTCCGGCATCTGGAAAGCCAAGGTGCGCACCTCGAAGTTCGCTGTCGGTGTGTACGGGCCCGGACACAGGAGGGCCCACCTGATGCAACTTACTCAGGCTTTACTCAGTTCCCGTTTCCGGGTTCGATCAGGGCACGATATGCACCATGTCCAACGCAACCCCCGGCAGCGCCCCGATGGCCGCCAATCCGCTGACCCGAGCCGTCCTCGAGATCGACGAATACGCTTCCGGGCTCGGCTGGGACCAGCCCGCCCGGCTCTTCGCCCTCGTCGACACCGCCCGGCTGCGCGCCCAGGAGCCCGATCTGGCGACCCAGCTCGGCCTTGACGAGCAGGGCGGGGAGGCCGCAGCCCCACTCACCCCCATCGAGCAGGACGAGCTGCCCCCGCGGACCCCGCTCGACGAGTTCCTCGCCACCATCGCCTGGCCCGACGCGGTGATCGGCTGCGCCATGACCGTGGAGCGGCTGATGCTGCCGCCGTCCGCCGAGAACGCCGTACCGGAGGACATGGACGAGGCCCAGCTGGCCTCCTGGGTCGCCGAGCACCCGGGCCGCCAGGAGGTCCGGATGACGGTCGCGGTGCTGCGGGACGGGAAGCGCGAGTCGGCCGTACGGCTGCGCGAGAAGGACTCCCCCACCGAGGTGCTGACCGGGGCCGGTCTGGTGCCGGGGCTCGCGGACGCGCTCAGCGCCACCTTCGCCACCGACTGACGGGCCCGCCTCCCCGCCGGGAGAGCGCGCCGGGGCGGCACCCTCAGGGCGCCGCCCCGGCCCGTCTCAGCCCGTTCCGGCTCTGCCGCCGGTCAGCTCGTCGTACACGCCGGCAGTCCGTCGGTGTCGCCCTGACGGATCTTTTTCAGGGCCTTCAGCGCGTCGTCTATGGTGTGCACCTTCACCAGCCGCAGACCGCCGGGGACGTCCTTGGCCGCGGCCGCGCAGTTCTCCTTGGGCGTGAGGAAGTAGCGCGCTCCGGCCTCGCGGGCGCCGATCGTCTTCATCTCGATCCCGCCGATGGGACCGACCACGCCCTTCTCGTTGATGGTGCCGGTGCCCGCGATGAACTTCCCGTCGGTCAGATCGCCGGGCGAGAGCCGGTCCACGATCCCCAGCGCGAACATCAGGCCCGCGCTGGGCCCGCCCACGTCGGCCAGCTTGATGTCGATCCGGAACGGGAAGGTGTAGTCGAGCCCGGGCGTGATGCCCACGATGGTCCGGCCGTCCTTCGCCGTCGTGCTGGTCACCGTGACGCGCTTCTGGCCGGAGGGCTTCTTGCCGCGCTTCTCCGCCGCGGCGACCGCCTTGGCCGGAATCACCGAGAAGACGACCTTCTCACCGGGCTTGTGCTTGGTGACCAGCTTGGAGATGTCCTCGGGGCCGTGCACCGGGGTGCCGTCCACCGACTTGATCACATCGCCCGCGTGCAGCCTGTCCTGGGACGGGCTCCCCTTGCGGACGACGCCGACGATCACCTGGGAGGAGACGGGCTTCTTCAGCGCCCTGAGGGCGGCGACCTTGGCGCTCTCCTGGGACTGGGTGAACTCCTCGGCGTTCTGCTGGTTCACCTCGTCCGGCGTCTTGTCGTCCGGGTAGAGGGTGTCGTGCGGGACCACCACGTCGTCGTGGGCCAGCCAGCCGTACACGGCCTCCACGAGGTTCATCCGGTACTCGGAGCCGGTGACGCGGACGGTGGTCATGTTGAGGTGGCCGCCGGTGGTCTCACAGCCCTTGTGGCCCGAGATCTGCAACACGCACTCGCCGTTGTGCTCGCCCAGGGTGTTGTACGTGGGTCCTGGCGACATCTCCGCGTACGGCACCGGGATCAACACCCCGGCGCACAGCAGCGCGATCAGCATCAGGAGGGAGGCGAGCATCGTCGCGGTGCGGCGTGGCATGGAACGACAGTACGGGACGCGTCCGTCAGTCCACCCCCGGGGCCGTCCGTACGAGTGCGGCCTCAGGCGGCGTCCGAATGGGAACGCTGCCGCTCCATGGCTTCGCGGAACCTCGCGTACCCGGCCAGTTCTTCGACGTCTCCCCCGCTGGTCCGTTTGCCGGCGCGGGCGGCTATGCCGGCGTATATCGCCGCGGCTATCGCCGCGAGCACTGGAATGAGCAACCAGAGCAGTGCGCCCACAGCGGCCTCCCGTCCCCTTGTAGAACCGCGACCAGACGCGCGACTGACAGATGAGCAGATTAATCCTCCGCACCGTCAACGCTCACGGCGGGGTGGGGGTTACGCAAGTGGAGTACACCCCTCCGTGTCCATCGCGCGCCAGAGGCTCGTGTGCCCGCTCGTGCGCCCCTCATGCCCCGCCGGAGCGCCCCCGCTTCACCGGACTTCGCGCCCCCGGGTCACTGCGCCCCGACCCACTCCTCGGTGCCGTCCGCGAAGGTCTGGTGCTTCCAGATCGGCACCTCGCGCTTGAGGTCGTCGATCAGACGGCGGCAGGCGGCGAACGCCTCCGCGCGGTGCGGGCAGGAGACGGCCACGACCACGGCGAGATCACCGATCACGAGATCGCCGACCCGGTGCACGGCGGCCAGCGCGCGCACCGGGAAGTCGGCCGCGACCTTCTCGGCCACGCGGCGCAGCTCGGCCTCGGCGGTCGGATGGGCGGAGTAGCCCAGGGCGCCGACCTCCGCACCCCCGTCATGATTGCGCACGGTGCCCACGAAGAGGGCCGTGCCGCCCGCCGCGGCATCGCCGACGGCCCCGAACACCTCGTCCACCGAGAGCGGCTCGTCACGGACGGCGAGCAGGCGGATGGGGTCGGCGGCCGCGAGTTCGCCGGGGTGATCGTACGTACGTGCCATACGGTCCATCGTGCCGTACCGTCCCTCGTCATGGAATCCCGGATTGCGGAAAGCGATTTCCGAAGCCGACCTATGGGTGCGCCGGCCCGTCCCCAGGGCTCGCCCTTCGTCAGGCCCGGCGGCGTGCCTTGCGGGCGCGGCGCACGATCGCGGCGGTGCCCACCAGAGCCACGGTCGCGCCCGCGGCGCCGAGCGTCGTGGCGTCCTTGCGGCCCAGCCGCCGTCCGGCGACCGTATGGCGCCCGGCGACCTCCTCCAGCAGCTCGGCGAGGACCTCCTCGTTGGTCCACTGGGGCCGCCAGCCCGCCGCGTGCAGTCTGCTGCCGCTGACCGCCCAGGGGTGCATGGTGTAGGCGAGATCACCGGCCGGGGACGGGGTCAGTCCCAGCCGGTGCAGCCGGGAGGCGGCACCCAGGGCGACCGCCGACGGCAGCTCCATGCGCCGGATACCGGACAGCTCCTCGACCTCCTCCTGCTCCAGCCAGCCGTCGCAGCCGACCGCGAGCTCGCCCTCGACCTTCTCCAGGGCGGCGTACTCCAGTGCGCTGACCAGGTCCTCCACATGACAGAACTGCCAGGTCGGACGGGACCCCGCGACGACCAGCAGCCGCGGCGACTCGAAGTAGCGGGTGAGGGCGGTGTCCGTGCCGCCGACCAGGATCGCGGGACGCACCACGGTGACATTCAGCCCCGGATGCGCCCGGGGCGCGCGCTCCCCGAGCCGCTCGATCTCCAGCAGGTCACCGACGCCGGTGGCCTCGGCGGTGGCACGCAGCTCCGCGTCCTCGGCGAGCGGCACGTCGTTCTCGGGCAGTGCCCCGTAGACCATCGCGGAGGTGCACAGCACCACCCGGCGCACCCCGGCGGCCGCGGCGGCCGTCAGTACGGTCTGGGTGCCCCGCACGTTGTACGCGGTCCGGGCGGCGGGGTCGGTGCCCAGGTCGAGGTCGACGGCGAGGTGGACCACGACATCCGCGCCGCGCAGCTTGTCGGCGATGACCGGATCGCGGACGTCCAGCAGATGCCACTGCGCCTCGCTCACCTCTCCCCTGCGCTCGTCGATGGCGAGCACCTGCTTGATCTCGTCGGACTCCGTGAGCCGCTGCGTGAGCAGGGCGCCCGGTCCCGACGCGGCTCCGGTGACCGCCACGACGGGGCGTCGTGCGGTACGGGCCGTATCGTTTCGCGCAGCGCGAACTTCTCGGTCTGGGGAACTCACCGGGCGTCTCCAGCGGTTGTCTTCAGTACGCAGCGCGTGCACGCGTACGTACCAGGTGACGTCCATCCTGCCGCAGGGCGGCGATCAGCGAAGCACCGAGACCGTAAACCGGCGAGGTGTCTAGGCTGGGTGGTGATGTCGGGCATCCGCCGCCGGCCCGGGGCCGGTGGCCCAACGAGCCGAGGAAACCCGTGAGTGACACCCCATTCGGATTCGGCCTTCCGCCGGAGGAGCCGGAGGACGGCGACGACGGCAAGAGGAAGGGCGGCCAGGGCGGCGATCAGGGCCCCGCGAATCCCTTCGGGTTCGGCGGTGGCACGGGCGGAGCGGGCGGCGCGGAGAATCCGTTCGCCGCGATGTTCGGGTCGCTGAACCCCAATGATCTGGGCGCCGCCTTCCAGCAGCTCGGGCAGATGCTCTCGTACGAGGGCGGCCCGGTGAACTGGGACATGGCCAAGGACATCGCACGGCAGACGGTCGCCCGCGGCACCGCCGACGGCACCAAGGACGAGAGCGTGGGCCCGGCCGACCGCGACGCGGTCCAGGAGGCGGTGCGGCTCGCCGACCTGTGGCTGGACGGCGCCACCTCGCTGCCCTCGGGCTCCGGTACCGCCGTGGCCTGGAGCCGCGCGGAATGGGTCGAGGCGACCCTTCCGGTATGGCGCGATCTGGTCGATCCGGTCGCCGAGCGCGTCGGCGTCGCCATGGGCGATGTGCTCCCCGAGGAGATGCAGGCCATGGCCGGTCCGCTGCTGGGGATGATGCGCTCCATGGGCGGCGCCATGTTCGGCACCCAGATCGGCCAGGCACTCGGGGTGCTGGCCGGTGAGGTGGTCGGCTCGACCGACATCGGGCTGCCGCTCGGCCCGGCGGGCAAGGCGGCGCTGCTCCCGGTGAACATCGCGGCGCTCGGCTCCGGCCTCGGCGTCCCCAAGGAGGAGGTGCGGCTCTACCTGGCGCTGCGCGAGGCCGCCCATCAGCGGCTGTTCTCGCATGTGCCGTGGCTGCGCTCGCATCTGTTCGGTGCCGTGGAGGGCTACGCCCGCGGTATCAAGGTCGACACCGCCAAGCTGGAGGACGCGGTCGGCCAGCTCGACCCGACCCACCCCGAGCAGCTCCAGGAGGCGCTCCAGCAGGGCATGTTCCAGCCGGAGGACACCCCCGAGCAGAAGGCCGCCCTGGCCCGTCTGGAGACGGCGCTGGCGCTCGTCGAGGGCTGGGTGGACGCGGTGGTCCACGCCGCCGCCGCGCCCCATCTGCCGTCGGCCGACGCGCTGCGCGAGACGCTGCGCAGGCGCCGGGCGAGCGGCGGGCCCGCCGAGCAGACCTTCGCCACCCTGATCGGCCTGGAGCTGCGCCCGCGCAGGCTGCGGGATGCCTCCCGGCTGTGGGCCTCGCTCACCGACGCGCGCGGTATGGAGGGGCGCGACGGGCTGTGGGAGCACCCCGACATGCTGCCGACCGCCCAGGACCTCGACGACCCGGACGGCTTCGTCCACCGCGAGCAGCTGGACTTCTCCGAGCTGGACAAGATGCTCGGCGAGGCGGCGGGCGGCGGTGAGCGGCCCGGCGGCGCGAGCGGCGACCGGGGCCCGGACGAGGGCCCGGAGAACTGCCCGGACGAGCGGCGGGACGACGGCGACAGGTGAGTCTGCACAAGGACGCGGCGCGGGTCCTGGAAGCCTGGTCCGCGCCGGACGCCGCCCAGGAGCGGCTGCGGCTGGCCTATGGCGACCATCTGGCCGCCCATCCGGACGGGATGTGGAAGGCGTGCCGGGACGGGCACATCACGGCGAGCACGCTGGTGATCGACCCGTCCCGGGAGCGCGTACTGCTCACCCTGCACCGGAAGTTGCGGATGTGGCTGCAAATGGGCGGCCACTGCGAACCGGACGACGCCACCCTGGCGGACGCGGCGCTGCGCGAGGCATCGGAGGAGTCCGGGATCGCGGGGCTGACGCTGCTGCCGGACGGGCCGGTGCGGCTGGACCGGCATCACACCCCGTGCGCCTGGCACCTGGACGTGCAGTACGCGGCGCTGGCCCCGCGGGACGCGACGGCGGCGATCAGCGATGAGTCACTGGATCTGCGCTGGTTCGGATACGACGAGGTGGCGGGCGTGGCCGACGAGTCCGTGCGCCGGCTGGTGGACCGTACCCGCGCCCTGGTCTGACCACCGGACGCACAGCAACCGGCGGCCGGGAGACGGGGCGAGGCAGACGAAGCGGCCGCGGACCCGAGGGTCCCGCGGCCGCGCCGCTCGTCGGTGACTGCCGTCGGCTGCCGTTGAGTGCCGTCAGTTGCCGAAGATGTTGCCCTGGTTCTGTCCCCGGGCGCCCTGCTGGCCCATCCCGAACTGGGCCGCCATACCCCCGCCGATCACCGCGTTCTGCGGCGGCAGCAGCTCGCTGGGCTGGACGAGGGCGTAACCCTGGCCGAGGAAGCTGAGCTCCCAGCCCTCCCCCGTGTTGCCGCGCCGCCGCCACACACCCGAGGAGTGCGTCTGCGCCTGCATCTGGACGCGCAGCGAGCTGGACCAGGCGACGATGGCGTCCGCGTCGACATTGACGTACTTGTCCGGCGTGACCTGGAGCATCAGCGGCTGGCCGGAGGTCATCAGCGCGACCTTGCCCCGCCCCGAGATGTTCAGGTTGTACTTGCCGGAGCCGGAGATCCCGTACTGGCTGTCGACCGCGATCGTCTCCCAGTGCAGGGTGGAGTCCAGCGCGAGGACATAGGCGCTGTCGACGGTCAGCCCCTCGCCCTCCACGTCCACCACATGGACGTACTGGGCGAGGTTGGCGAGGTAGACCGTGCCCTGCCCGGAGCAGCGCATCAGGTCCAGGCCCTCGCCGACGGCGCGGGAGCGGCGCTGCCCCGGCGTCTGGTACTCGCCGTCGAACTCGATCAGCCCCTGGTAGGCGACCATGCTGCCCTTACGGGCGAGCACATCCTCATGACCGGTCAGGGCGACCCGCAGCATATGCGGGTTCTGGAGCGCGTAGCGGTCCTGGGTCTGGGCCTCGGTGAAGGCGAAGAGCGGGCTCTGCATGGTGTCTCTCTCCCCCTCAGCCCCGTGCCCGGAGCCGGTCGGTGCTGTCCTCACTGGGCTGTACGACGACGAAGCCCTGCCCGGAGAAGCCGAGCTGGTACGCCTCGCCGCTGCCCCGGCCGATCAGGGAGGACGCCTTGAAGCTGCGCTTCCCCTTGACCTTGAGCCCGGTGGACCAGGCGACGAGCGCGTCCGGGTCCACATAGGTCTCGTCGTCGCCGCGTCCGCAGTCGACGACGATGGGCGTGCCCCGGGAGGTCAGGGCGACCCAGCCGGTGCCGGAGACGCCCACGTTGAACAGACCCTGCCCGGCGAACTTGGCGATGCCCTTGACGCGTTCGACACCCCACTGGAGATGGGCGTCGAAGGCGAGCAGATTGGTGCCGTTGACCGACAGCGAGTCGCCGCCCAGGTTGATGCAGACGACGTTGGCCCCGTAGTCGGCCAGGTAGAGCAGTCCGTCGCCGCTGCACCGCATGAGCGGGGCGCCCTCGCCGGTCAGCCACTGGGAGGCCATCTGGCGCACCGCGGGCGGATTCGGCTCGTACTGGACGAAGCCCTCGTACGCCACCATCGAGCCGGTGCGGGCGAACAGGTCCTGGCCGCTCTGCATGGCGACCTTGAGCATGCTGGCGCCGTGGTTCTCCATACGGGCGGCGACCGGCGCGGGGGCGAAGCCCGTGATCAGTTGCTGGTCCATGTCGGTTGCCTTCAGACCTCGTAGGGCTGGACGACGATGAAATTGCCGGGCGCACCGCGGAACTGGAGGTTCACGGTCTCCCCGCTGTGGCCGGGGTAGGCGGCCCGACGCAGCCGCACCTGGCTGGAGATGATCACCTGCGAACCGGCGGACCACGCCACGATGGCGTTGCTGTCGGCGAAGGTCGTCGGGGTGACCGGGAGGACGACCGGGGTGCCCTCGGTCTTCACGATGACGGTGCCGGTGCCCTGGAACTGCATGGTGAACAGCGCGCCGCCCGGGATGCCGTGGCCCTCGATCCGGCGGACCTCGTGCTGGAGCGACTCGTCGAAGGCGAGCACGCTCTCGGCGGAGACACAGATCGCGTCGCCCTGGAGCTCGATCGGGTGGAGCTCGGCCGCGTTCTCGGCGAGGAAGACCTGCCCCTGGCCGCTGCAGCGCATCAGCTGCATCTCCTGGCCGGTCGCGTTGCCGACGATCCGGCCGCGGAAACCGGCGCCCTTGTAGCTGAAGTCGACCTTGCCCTGGTAGAGCACCATGGCGCCCTGGCGGGCCAGCACCGGCTGACCGCCGACGCCGAGGTCGACCCGCATCAGACGCGGGTTCTGCGGGGTCCAGCGCTGCCCGGTGGGCGCCTCGCGGTACTGGGCGAGCGCGGCCTGTACGCCGGCGGCGCCGCCCTGGCCCTGGCCCTGGCCCTGGCCCTGCGGAACGCCCTGGGGGGCACCCTGCGGCTGACCGTAGGGGGCGGGCTGGCCCGGACCCGGCTGGCCGGGGTACGGCTGCGCCGGAGGCTGGCCGTACGGGGCGGGCGGTGCCTGGCCCGGTGCCTGGCCGCCGAACTGCTGCTGGCCGGGGAGCTGTCCCGGTGGACCGGGCGGGGGCACCTGGCCGGGAGGCGCGAGCGGCGCGGCGATGGTGGGCGCCCCGTGCATCTGCGGCGAACCGGGCGCGGGCTGCGGCGGCGTGTGCTGTGCCGCGGGGGCGGGCTGCGGCGCCGGGGGCGTTGCCTGCGGGGGCGGCGCCTGGGGAGGCGTGCCCTGGGGAGGCGTGCCCTGGGGTGCGCCGAAGGCGGGCGCGGGCTGCGGCTGCTGCGGCTGTTGCTGCTGTTGCTGCTGGGCGGGCGGGCCACCGGCGGGGGGCGCGAAGCCCGGGGCCGCGGCCGCCTGGCCGGGAGGCGCGAAACCGGGCGTACCGCCCTGGGCGGGCGCCGCGGGCGCGGGCTCCTCCTCGGCGACCTCCCCGCCGAAGTTCTTGAGCAGCGCGTCGAGTCCACCGTCGAAGCCCTGGCCGACGGCGGCGAACCGCCAGACGTCCTTCAGATAGAAGTCACCCAGCATCACCGCGCGCTCGGTGCTGAACTCCGCGCCGGAGAAGGAGTACCGGGCCACCTCCTCGCCGCCCGCGACGATCCGGATGTAACCGGAACCGATCTGCGACATCTGGCCCGCACCGTCGATGGTCGCGGTGAAGGAGAGCTTGTGGATGGAGGACGGGATGGAGTCGAGGGTGACGCGGAACGACTCGGTGTCACCAGCCTGGTTCCCGAGCTGCTGGATCGCTTCTTCGGGAGATTTCGGCTGATTGAAGAAGATGAAGTAGCGGTCGTCCGACAGCCGCTCGTCCGCGTCGAGACCGAAGCAACTGATGTCGAACGTCAGGCCGGGGCCGGAGATCTGCACACCGACGTACAGATCCCTCCCGGCCGTCAGATCACTGATCTTGGCCTTGTGGCCGCGCTGGAATTCCCTGGCCATACGTAACGACCGTCCCCCATCCCGAAACCGGTGAGTGCAATGCGCGCCAGGCTAGCCGCTGCCGCCGACTATGAGCGACGCCGGGGAGGTGAGAACCGGTTCCGAGGTGGCGGTGGTTCCCGCATGCGGGTCCGCTTGTTACCGGTTTTGTTGTGCTCGTTCCCGGATTCAGGACCGCTGGTTCGCGGGCTCAGGAACCCTCGTTGCCCGATCCGGACAGATGCGGCAGCCGTCCGGCGGCCACCACGCCCTCGAGATAGCCGCGCGCCCGCTCGGTCCGCGGATACGCCTCCAGCAGCCGCCAGAAACGCGGACCGTGACCGGGCACCAGCAGATGGGCCAGCTCGTGGAGGAGGACGTAGTCCACGACGTACTCGGGCATGCCCTGGAGCCGGTGGGAGAGCCGGATGCTGCCCTCGGCCGGGGTGCACGAACCCCACCGGGTGTTCTGGTTGGTGACCCAGCGAACGGTGGCGGGCCGGGCCCTGCCGTCGAGATACTGCTCGGACAGCCATTCGGCGCGGGCGGCCAGCTCGGCGTCGCCCAGCATGCGTTTGCTCTCCTGCGCCGCCAGCTTGTCGAGCATCACGGTCACCCAACGCCGCTCCTCCGCCTCCGACATCCGGGCCGGGATGAGAACGACGGTGCGGTCGCCCTCGCGGTACGCGGAGACCGTCCTGCGCCGCCGGGTGCTCCGGCGGACCTCGACCGCGCTGGCTCCCGAGCCGCGGTCCTGCGGGCTCGGGGCGGTGCGCGGAGTTCCGGCGGCGCTGTGCGCGGGGGGCTCCCCAGCGAAGCGAGGGGCAGGGTCGGCGGGCACGCCCCGACGTTACCCGCTGGCGGGCGGGGAAGTGCCACCCCTCACCCGGTGGCGGAACGAACCACTCCAGCGTGTGCACGGCTTGTACGACTATTGCCGCCGCCTGTGGACAACGCTCGGCGTGGGTGGTGGTGCCGGCCGCATGCTGGGGGAAGTCCGAGGGCCGCGCACCGGTGCGGCCCCGGCGAGGGAACGACGCGATCCACGGGCCACGGGACCACGGACCGCGGGACCACGGACCGCGGGACCACGGACCGCGGGACCACGGACCGACGGGGGGACGACCATGCATTCCACACATCCGATGCTCAAGCCCGCGCTGCGGCGCGGCTGGCGAAGCCGGGACACGGTGCAGTTCGGGGTGGCGCAGGCACATGCGGTGGTGCTGGGCCCGCTGGACACGGCGACGGGCAGCTTTCTGGACCTGCTCGACGGCACCCGGGGGCTGCCCCTGCTGCGGCAGGAGGCCCAGGCCCTCGGGCTGCCGGAGGGGCGGGCCGAGGTACTGGTAGAGCGGCTGGCGGCGGCCGGGCTGCTGGAGGAACCGAGGGACGGCGGGGAGTCAGCCGCGGCCCTGGACCGGCTGCGGCCGGACGCGGCGGCGCTGTCGGTGCTGCACCGGCAGCCGGGGGCGGCGGCCCGGCTGCTCGCGGCACGGCGGGCCACCCGGGTGCAGGTGAGGGGCGCGGGGCGGGTCGGTGCGGCCGTCGCGGCCGCGCTGTCGGCCTCGGGCGTCGGGCTGGTCGATGTGGTGGACGGTGGCTGTGTCGAGCCCTGGGACGTGGCACCCGGCGGGCTGTCGGCCGAGCAGATCGGGGAGCGGCGGGAGGCGGCCGCGCGGCGACTGGTGCGGCGCTGTGCGCCGGAGCCCCGGCCGCGGCGTCCGGCGCGGGAGTCGGTTCCGTCGAATGAACCGGGGCTGGCGCTGGTGGTGATCGCCCCGCGGGACGGCCTCGCGGCCTACGCTCCGGATCCCGCACCGGCCGAGCCGCTGTTGGCGGCGGGGATCCCCCATCTCTACGCGGGTGTGCTGGAGGCCACCGGGCTGGTGGGGCCCCTGGTGGTACCGGGCTCCACCCCGTGTGCGGGATGTCTCACTGCGGGCCGTGCGGCGCGGGAGCCCGCCTGGCCCCGGATGCTCGCGCAGTGGCGGTCCGGCCGCCGCCGGTGCGCGCCGGCCTGTGACAACGCGCTGGCCGTGATGGTCGCCGGGGTCACGGCCGGGCAGGCCCTGGCGTTCCTCGACGGGCGGGCCTCCCCGGTCGCGGGCGCCCGCTGGGAGTTGGCGCTGCCCGCGCTCACCGGGGAGGTACGGGCGGTCGAAGCGCATCCCGGGTGCGAGTGCGGAGCGGCCGGACGGCAGGATGCGGTATATGCCTCGGCCAAGGAGGCACCGCACGCGACAATGTCCGGGTGACCGACGTCCACGAGTGGGCGACGGGGGTCCGGGGGGCCTCCCCTGGAATGGCTCAGCTGTAGTTGGAGGGGCGCATGTCCGATCTGCCGCGCAAGGCGATCACCCGAACCGCCAAACTCGCGGCGCTGCCTTTGGGATTCGCGGGGCGCGCCACATGGGGGCTCGGGAAGCGGATAGGGGGGCGACCGGCGGAGATGGTCGCGCGTGAGGTCCAGCAGCGCACCGCCGAGCAGATGTTCAAGGTGCTCGGCGAGCTCAAGGGCGGGGCCATGAAGCTGGGGCAGGCGATGTCGGTCTTCGAATCGGCGCTTCCCGAGGAGATCGCCAGGCCGTACCGGGCGGCACTGACCAAGCTCCAGGAGGCGGCGCCGCCCATGCCCACCCGCACGGTCCACGCCCAGCTGGCGGAGCGGCTGGGGGAAGACTGGCGGGAGCTGTTCCAGGAGTTCGAGGACAAGCCCTCGGCGGCGGCCTCGATCGGCCAGGTGCACCGCGCGGTCTGGCACGACGGGCGTGCGGTGGCGGTCAAGGTGCAGTACCCGGGGGCGGGTGAGGCGCTGCTGTCGGACCTCAACCAACTGAGCCGATTCGCTCGGGTGCTGGGCCCTCTGGTCCCGGGGCTCGACCTCAAGCCGCTGATCGCGGAGTTGCGGGACCGGGTGGCCGAGGAGCTGGACTACGAGCTGGAGGCCGAGTCCCAGCGGGCCCATGCCGCCGAGTACGCGGAGGACTCGGAGATCGTGGTGCCCGAGGTGGTGCACCAGTGCGACCAGGTGCTGATCACCGAGTGGATGGAGGGCATACCGCTCTCCGAGGTGATAGCCGAGGGCGGGCCCGAGCAGCGGGACCGGGCCGGGCAGCTGCTGGCGCGCTTTCTGTTCTCGGGGGCGTCCCGTACCGGGCTGCTGCACGCCGATCCGCATCCGGGCAACTTCCGGCTGCTGACGGGTGACGCCCCGGACGGGCCGCCGGAGCAGTGGAGGCTGGGGGTGCTGGACTTCGGCTCGGTGAACCGGCTGCCCGAGGGGCTGCCCGCTCCCATCGGTGTCGCGCTGCGGATGGCGCTGGAGGGCGACGCCAAGGGGGTCTATGCGCTGATGCGCGAGGAGGGGTTCTTCAAGCCCTCGATCGATGTCGACCCGGACGCTCTGCTGGACTTCCTGCTTCCGATGCTCGAACCGGCGCAGGCCGACACCTTCCTCTTCGACCGGAAGTGGATACGCGGCCAGGCGGCGCGGGTGGCCGACCGCCGTTCGCCCGTCTACGAGCTGGGCAATCAGCTCAATCTGCCGCCTTCGTACCTGCTCATCCACCGGGTCACGCTGAGCACGATCGGAGTGCTGTGCCAGCTGGGCGCCACGGTGCGGCTGCGGGACGAACTGGAGGCATGGGTGCCCGGCTTCGCCGCCGACGTGGGGGACGACCCGGAGGAGGAGGCGAAGGCGGCGGAGACCTCGGCCTGAGACGGCCGGGCCCGGGCCCTCACCACCAGGGGAAGTCGAGCCGCCCTTCGATCTCTCTGAGGTCGGCACGGGCACAGTCGTCGCAGAAGTAGCGGCGGGCGCCGTTCTCGAGGGAGCAGGTCCACGTCAACGGCGCACCATCGGCATGAGCACCGCAGCGGGCGCAGACGAGGGTCAGGGTGTCCGATTGCACCGGTTCCGATGTCTTCTGGTCCACCCGGTGACGATAACTCCGCCGACAGGGCCCAGCGGGCAAACGCGCCCTCTCACCCCCGTCCGGGGGGAAGCCGAAGGGCCGGTCCGATCGGACCGGCCCCTGGTGTTCTGTTTCATTTCTCAGTGCATGACCGCCATGGCCAGAGCGCGGCGGGCACGGAGCGAGGCACGCTCGGCCTTGCGCTGCATCCGGCGGGCGGCGGCGAGCCGGAGGGCCCTGCGTTCGGACTCGGCCTCGCGCAGCCGCTCATGCATATGGGCACGAGCCAGGGCTTCTGGGATGAGTTGCATCTCTCGGTTCCTGTTCTGACGCGACTCGGGCGCGCCTGATGTACGGGGTGCGGGGGTTTCGGAGACCGGTGGGGTCATCGTCGGGACCTGATTCATGGGGTCGTGCGTCGCTGGGCGATCGATGGTGCCGAGGGTGCTCATGCCGTGACCGGGTTCTTGCGCGGACGGCCACGCGGCCGCTTGCGGGCCACCACTACGCCCTGGACGAAGAGCTCGCCGCCCCAGACGCCCCAGGGCTCACGGCGGTCTTTCGCCCCGGCGAGGCAGGCCTCACGCAGCGGACAGGTCTGGCACAGGGACTTCGCGTACTCGACGTCGGCCGGGGACTCGGCGAAGAAGACCTCCGGGTCGTAGGAGCGGCACGGTACGGCGACACCCAGGTTCTCGATGGCCTCATCGAGTTCGGTGAGGGCGGTGAGCGGGGTCAAGGAGTCCTCCGAGGAGTCAGGCGGGCGGTTCAGGTCGGTGGCTACGGACGGGGCGTGCGCATTGAGTTGCACGGTGGTGTGTTCCTCGTCTCTTGGTCCGGCTGGTGGCCGGGCTCTGGCAAATCAAAAGGGCCGCGGATCCCGGTGTGGGTTCCGCGGCCCTGGAAGGTGCCGACCTGATTCTGGATCAGGCTGGATAACTCCAGGGTTCGAGCCTGCGGAGGGCCCACTTCTTGTGCTGGTGCTGCTGCTTCGTCCGGGATCCGGCACCATTGGCCGCTTCGGCCGCAAAGGCATAGGCATTCGCCGCCGCCGCTGCCGCTACCGCAGGTGCCTCGATCGGTCGCTCACTGAGACGCGCTGCCTGGGCGCCGGACAGACCGGTGCCAGGGCGAGCGGAGCCGAGCAGGCAGGTGGCGACGACCGAGCGATCGGTCATTTTGATGGTCTTCATGAAGCTGATCATTGGTCTCCGCCTCCTCTCGGCGTCTCAGGGACCGGTCTGGACCAGTCCGGGCTTCTTCAGTACAACACGGATTCCCCGGTTCCCGGAAGGGCCGTCGTTCTCCGTGCTCGGAAGGCTATGGGTACCTGCTCCGCGCGCGCAAACTATTTTTCCGTCGAGTTCCGCCGCGGGTCACCCGGTTGGGTTCCCACGGCCCCGTCGTCCCCCTCGCCGTCGCGTGCCAAAGGGAGTTCCTGACCCGCACACAGCGCGAGAACATCGGCGCCGAACCTGTCGAGTTTCCGTCTTCCGACACCAGAGATGCGGGAGAGCTCCGATTCGGTTCCCGGAACGGCCTCGGCAATCGCCAGCAGCGTCTTGTCGGTGAAGACGCAATAGGCCGGCTGCGCCAGCAGCCCGGCCTGCTCCGCGCGCCAGTCGCGCAACCGCTCGTAGAGCGCCTCGTCCAGCTCGGACGGGCAGCCCTCGCAGCGCATCAGCTTCATCTCGCCCGCGTCGGTCAGGGTGCGGCCGCAGACCCGGCAGTGCACCGGGCCACGACGACGGCGCACCGCACCACCGCCGACCGCACCACCCGCGCCGCGCTCGACGCCGGGGCCGCCGCCCGGCAGCCGCCCGGCGGCGGCCCCGGAGCCCGGCCGCAGCCCGTTCAGAAAGCGGGTGGGGCGACGGGAGGCGCGGCCTCCCGGAGTGCGCGACAGCGCCCACGACAGACTCAGATGACGGCGGGCCCGGGTGACCCCGACATAGAGGAGCCGGCGCTCCTCCTCGATCTGCTCATCGGTCCTGGCGTAAGTGATCGGCATCATGCCCTCGGTGAGACCGACCAGGAACACGGCGTCCCATTCCAGGCCCTTGGCGGCGTGGAGTGAGGCAAGAGTCACACCCTCGACCGTGGGCGCGTGCTGGGCAGCGGCCCGCTCGTCCAGCTCCGCCACCAGATCGGCCAGCGTGGCCCCGGGCCTGGCCCGGACGAACTCCTCGGCGAGCCGGACCAGGGCGGCCAGCGACTCCCAGCGGTCGCGCACCGCGCCGGAGCCCGCCGGGGGCTCCGGCCTCCAGCCGCGGGTGCCCAGCACCGCGCGCACCTGGGACGGGACGTCCTCATCGATGAGGGCCGGGTCGGCGCTCCCGGCACGGGCCGCGCCGCGCAGCAGCAGCCCGGCCTCACGCACCTCGGGCCGCTCGAAGAACCGCTCGGCGCCCCGCATCTGGTAGGGCACCTGGGCATCGGCCAGCGCCTGCTCATACAGCTCGGACTGTGCGTTGACCCGGTAGAGCACCGCGATCTGGCTCGCCGGGACTCCGCCGCCGCCCTCCTCCACCGGCGTGATCAGCTCACGGATCCGGCGGGCGGTGGCCTCGGCCTCGGCGGGCTCGTCCGCATGGGCGGCGTAGACCGGGTCGGGGCCCGGGTCGCGCTGGGAGATCAGCTCCAGCCGGTGCTCGGCGGCCCGGCCGCGGGCCTGGGCGAGCAGCCCGTTGGCCAGGTGGACCACCTGCGGGGTGGAGCGGTAGTCACGGACCAGCTTGACCACGGTGGCACCGGGGTGGCGGCTGCGGAAGTTCAGCAGATGGTCGGGGGTGGCGCCGGTGAAGGAGTAGATGGTCTGGCTGGCGTCGCCGACCACGCACAGGCTCTGGCGGTCGCCGAGCCACAGCTCCAGCAGCCGCTGCTGCAAGGGGCTGACATCCTGGTACTCGTCGACCACGAAATGCTGGTACTGACGGCGCACCTGATCGGCGATGTCCGGCCGCTCCTGGAGCACTCCGACCGTCAGCAGCAGTACATCCTCGAAGTCGATCACGCTGCGGTCGCGCTTCAACTGCTCGTAGGCGGCGTAGATCCGGGCGATCTCGGCGGGGTCGCGCGGGGCCTCCCGGCCGGACTTGGCGGCCGCGGCCGGATAGTCCTCGGGCACGGTCTGGGTGACCTTGGACCATTCGATCTCGCCGGTCACATCCCGCAGCTCATTGCGGTCCAGCCGGACCCGGCAGCGCGCGGCGGCCTCGGCGACCAGCTGCACCTTGCGCTCGAGCAGCCGCGGCACCTCACCGCCGACCGCCTTGGGCCAGAAGTACTGGAGCTGGCGCAGCGCCGCCGAGTGGAAGGTGCGCGCCTGCACCCCACCCGCGCCGAGCTGGCGCAGCCGGCCGCGCATCTCCCCCGCCGCCCGGTTGGTGAAGGTGACGGCGAGCACACTGGCGGGCTGGAGGATGCCCGCCCGGACCCCGTAGGCGATCCGGTGGGTGATCGCCCGGGTCTTGCCGGTGCCGGCACCGGCCAGCACGCACACCGCGCCGTGCAGGGCCGTCGCCACCTCGCGCTGCTCGGGATCGAGCCCCTCGAGCACCGCGTCGGCATCACGCGGGGTGGCCCCGTAGGCACTCGGCGTGGGGCCCTGCGGGAAGAGAGTGGAGGACGTTGCTGCTGTCACCCCGCCATGCTGCCAGTTCCCCTGAGACCCCCGGGCCGGTTGTCCACAGCTGTGGGGGTGCGGTCGTACTTATCCCGGGATTCTGCTGGGCATCCGCCGGGAATCCGGCGGCGGTCCACGGGGACGTCCCGCGGAATCCCAGGAATCCCCGGGAATGGCCCGAGGATGTCGAACGTTCTTCCACTGCCCACCCACCGACCGTCGAGGAGAACGAAACCGATGTCCGGCACTGTGACGATGTACAGCACCACCTGGTGCGGCTACTGCCGCCGCCTGAAGGGCCAGATGGACCGCGAGGGCATCACGTACACCGAGATCAACATCGAGCAGGACCCGGAGTCGGCGGCCTTCGTCGAGAAGGCGAACGGGGGCAACCAGACGGTGCCCACCGTCCTCTTCCCGGACGGCTCGACGCTGACCAACCCCTCGCTGGCCCAGGTCAAGGCGAAGGTCGGGGCCTGACGCCGGGCCCGGCGCCCCGGTCCCGGGCCGGAAACGGCCCCTGACCGGAAACAGCCAAGGTCGCCGGGCTCAGCCCCGCGGACCCCGCGGCAGCGGCTCGCCGTACCAGAGCTCGATCAGCCGGGCCGCGATCGAGATGCCGGACGGAGGCAGCACCTCCCCGCTCTCGATCGCGGCCCGCAGATCGTCCCGGGAGAACCAGCGCGCCTCGTGGATCTCCTCCCCGTCCACCTGGATCCGGGAGGACGTCGCCCGCGCCTTGAAGCCCAGCATCAGGCTGGAGGGGAACGGCCACGGCTGGCTGGCCACGTACTCCGCCTCGCCGACCCGGACGCCCACCTCCTCCGCGACCTCGCGGACCACCGCCTGCTCGATCGACTCGCCCGGCTCCACGAACCCGGCCAGCGTCGAGAAGCGCCCCTCGGGCCAGTGCACCTGGCGGCCCAGCAGCGCCCGGTCCAGCTCGTCCGTCACCAGCATGATCACGGCCGGGTCGGTGCGCGGGTAGTGCTCGGCGCCGCACGCCGGGCAGCGGCGGATGTGGCCCGCCGCCGCGATCACCGTGCGCTCACCGCAGCGTGAGCAGAAGCGGTGCAGCCGCTGCCAGTTCTCCAGCGCCACGGCGTGCACCAGCAGTCCCGCGTCCCGCTCGGACAGCAGCGCGCCCGCCTCGCGCAGCCCCGCGGGCCGTGCCGACTGGTCCATCCGCCCCGGCAGCGAGTCCTTCTGGAGCGCGAAATAGCGCACCCCGTCCTCGTCCGTCCCCAGGAAGTAGCGGTGCGTCTCGGTCAGCGGGGCCTCGAAGGACGGCGTCATGACCAGCTCGGTGCGACCGTCCGGGGTGTCGTCGACCAGGGCCTGGCCGCCGGAGACCACGAACACCCGCGTCGTCGGGTGGCTCCACGCCGCGGCCAGCCACGCCTCGTCCAGGCGGTGATGCGCCGCACGGTCGATACCGCTCGCGGCGCTGAGCGTGATCGGCCGGATGGCGGTGTGGTCGGTCCAGGTGGTCACGGCTGCTTCCAACTCCCCCTGCGCAACGGGTGGTTTCCAATCATCGGTGAGTTACGCCCGTCCATTCTCGGCGAGATCGCCCCAGAGGTACGCGGCGGTTTCGGCGCCCTTCATCAGCAGGTCCAGCTCGACCTTCTCATTCGGCGCGTGCCAGCCGTCGGACGGCACCGAGATGCCCAGGAAGAGCACCGGTGCCCCCAGGGCGTCCTGGAGGTCGGCGGCGGGGCCGGAGCCGCCCTCGCGGGTGAAGCGGACCTTCTGGCCGAAGGCCCGCCCCATGGCCCGGACGACCGACTGGAGGGCGGGGTGGTCCAGCGGGGTCAGACAGGGGCGGGTCGCTCCCCAGAAGGTGATCTCATGGCGGATCCCGGCCGGGAGCCGGCCCGCGACCCAGTCCCGCACGGCCGCCTGGATCTTCTCCCCGTCCTGTCCGGCGACCAGCCGGAACGACAGTTTCAGCTGCGCGGTGGACGGCACGATCGTCTTGCCGCCGGGCCCCTGGTAGCCCCCGGCGATCCCGTTGACCTCAGCGGTCGGGCGGGCCCAGATCCGCTCCAGGGTGGAGTACCCGGCCTCGCCCAGCGCGCCGTGCGAATGCGCCGTGCGCAGCCAGGCGGCCTCGTCGAAGGGCAGCTCGGCGAAGAGATCGCGCTCGCGGTCGGTCAGCTCCACGACACCGTCGTAGAAGCCGGGGACGGCCACCCGACGGTCGGCGTCGTGCAGGGCGGCGGCCAGCCGGGCGGCCTCGGTGGCCGGGTTGGGCACCGCGCCGCCGAAGGACCCGGAGTGGATGTCCTGATCGGGGCCGTAGAGATCGATCTGGCAGTCGGTGAGCCCCCGCATACCGGTGCAGACGGTCGGGGTGTCCTCGGACCACATCCCGGTGTCGGAAACGATCACGGTGTCGCAGACGAGCCGGTCGGCGCGGTCCCGGATCAGCTCGGGGAAGTGCGGGGAGCCGGACTCCTCCTCGCCCTCGATCAGCAGCTTGAGGTTGACGGCGGGTGCGCCGCGGCCGGTCGCCGCCAGATGGGCGCGGACCCCCAGGGTGTGGAAGAGGACCTGCCCCTTGTCGTCGGCGGCGCCCCGGGCGTGGAGCCTGCCGCCGGAGACGACGGGGTCGAAGGGGTCGGTGCGCCAGCCGTCCTCGCGGGCCGCGGGCTGCACATCGTGGTGCCCGTAGACGAGCACCGTGGGCGCGGTCGGATCGCCGGACGGCCACTCGGCGAACACGGCGGGGGCACCGGGGGTCTCCCAGATCTCGGCCACCGGGAAGCCCGTCGCGGTCAGGTGCGCCGCGAGCCACTGGGCGCTGCGGCGGACGTCGTCCGCGCGTGCGGGATCGGCCGAGACGGACGGTATGCGCAGCCACTCGGAGAGCTCGTCGAGGAAGGCTGGGCCATGACCGTCCACAAAGGCGCGGACCGCGTTGTCCGTGTCCGGAGTGTGGCTCATGGCCATGAGCCTATAGGCCCCATCGGGACGAAAGCGGCGCGGCCTCCGGGCCGCTCATGTGTGCTCGCTCTCAGTTACGGAACGGGCGCCGGCGTTGTCGTTTCCGATCACGCCCTCGGCCGTGCCGTCGTTCCCGGCCGTGCCGTCGTTCCCGCCCAGCAGGATCCGTTCCAGCTCCGCGCGGCCGGGCAGGGCGGCCGGGCGCACCACCTCGCCGCTGCGGACGTACAGGAACGCCGCGGAGACCGCCGACAGCGGCAGTCCGTGCTGCTCGGCCCAGGCCAGCCGGTAGACCGCGAGCTGGAGCGGATCGGCGTCCCGGGAGCGGCCGGTCTTCCAGTCGACGATCTCGTATCCGCCGCCCCGGGCGGGCTCGCGGTACACCGCGTCGATCCGGCCGCGGATGGTCCGGCCGGCCAGGGTCAGCTGGAACGGCGCCTCGACGCGGTGCGGGGTGCGCCGGGCGTACGGCGTGCGCGCGAACGCCTCCTTGAGCTCGGCCAGGTCCCGTTCGTCCACGATCCCGGCCCCGTCGTCGCGGCCGTCCGCGCCGTCTTCGGATCCCGGCAGCTCGTCCGGGCCGAGGAAGGGCAGCGGAAGCTCCTCGAAGCGCGACTCGACCCAGGCGTGGAAGCGGGTGCCGCGGCGCGCGGCGGGCTGGGGCGGCCGCGGCATGGGGCGGGCCAGCTCCCGCGCGAAGCCGTCCGGGTCCGCGGCCAGCCGCAGCAGTTGGGACGCGCTCAGCGACAGCGGTACGGGCACCTCGCGCACGGTCGTACGGGCCCGGCGCAGCTCTCCGGCGAGCGCGTCGAGATCGCGGTCCCAGGAGGCGATCAGCCGCTCTTCCTCGGGGGGCAGGGCGGCGTCCTCGGGGGGCAGGGCGGCGTCCTCGGGGGGCAGGGCCGGGTCCTCGGAGGGCAGGGCCGGGTCCTCGGAGGGCAGGGCCGGGACCTCGGGGGGCAGGGCCGGGACCTGCGGCTCCGGGGCGGACGCGGGGGGCGGGCTCGCACCGTCGTACGGGTCCTCGTACGGGTCGCCGTACGCCTCCCGCTCGTACGGGTCCTCCGGCGGCTCGGGCCATTCCGCCGGGTCCTCCGCCCCGGCACCCCCCTCCGGCGCCCGCTTCGCCTCCATCCGCGTCAGATGGCCGAGGACGACGTCGGCCGCGCGGCGGCGGCGGACCAGGGCGACGGGGTCGAGCGGAAGCGGCCACGCGCGGTCGGCCGCGGCCTCCTTCAGGGCCGGGTTCTCCTCACCCTCCTCCGGTTCCGGGGCCCACGCCTCCACCTCTCCGTGGCCGGACTCGCAGTGCTCGCGCAGCTCGTCCAGGAAGGCGGACGGGCCGCGGGGCCGCTTCTGGTTCGGGCCCCACCAGTGGCCCGAGCCGAGCAGCAGCGAACGCGGGCGGGTGAAGGTCACATAGCCCAGCCGCAGTTCCTCGGTCCGCTGGTGCTCCCTCATGGCCTCCTTGAAGGCGGCCAGCCCCTTGCTGTCCCAGTCCGTGACGTCCGGCAGGGTGGCCGCGTCCCCGCGCAGCTCGTGCGGCAGGACCTTGGCGGCGGACGTCCAGGACTCGCGCGCCTGCTCGCTGGGGAACTGCTTGGCGACCAGGCCCGGCACGGCCACCACGTCCCACTCCAGCCCCTTGGACTTGTGGGCGGTGAGCACCTTGACGGTGTTCTCGCCGCCGGGCAGGGAGTTGTCGAGCCCCTTCTCGTACTGGGCGGCCGTCCGCAGGAAGGCCAGGAAGCCCTGGAGGGTGGCCTCGCCCTCCACCGGGGTCTCGCCCTGGCGTCCGGCGAAGGAGGCGGCGATGTCCAGGAAGTTGCTCAGCGTCTCGCGGCGGCGGGCGGCCAGGGCGTGCGGCGAGGCGGACAGTTCGACCTCCAGACCGGTGACGGTCAGCACCCGGTGGAGGACGTCCATCAGCGGATCGCCCAGCGAGCGGCGCAGATCGCGGAGTTCGGCGGCGAGGCGGGCGAAGCGGACGCGGGCCTCGGCCGAGAAGGGCAGCCCGCCGTCCGGTCCGTCCCCCTCGCCGCCGCCGGACTCCGGGAGGCCGGGCTCCAGGAAGGTGTCGAGCGCGTCGGCGAGCGAGATCACCTCGGCGGGGTCGACGCCTTCGACGGCCTCGGCCAGCCTGCGGTCCGGGTCGTCCGCCGCGCCGCCAGGGGCGCCGTAGGCGACCAGCGCCCGCGCCCGCCGCCCCAGCAGCGCCAGATCGCGGGGGCCGATCCGCCAGCGCGGGCCGGTGAGCAGCCGGACCAGCGCGGCATTGGCCGCCGGGTCCTGGAGGACCTCGCAGACGGCCACCAGGTCGGCGATCTCCGGCAGGTGCAGCAGCCCGGACAGCCCGACGACCTCCACCGGGATGTCCCGCTCCACCAACGCGCCCTGGATCTCGGCGAAGTCCCCCGCCGTACGGCAGAGCACCGCGATCTCACCGGGCGGGGTGCCGGTGCGCACCAGATGGGCCAGCGAGTCGGCGAGCCAGCGCAGCTCCTCGGCGTGGGTGGGCAGCAGGGCGCAGCGCACCACGCCGTCCCGCTCGGCCCCGGGGGCGGGCCGCAGCGCATCCACGCCCTCGTGCAGCGTGCGCAGCGGGGCGGCGAGCCCGTTGGCCAGGTCCAGCAGACGGCCGCCGCTGCGCCGGTTCTCGCTGAGCGCGAAGCGGCGGGCCGGTTGGCCGTCGGCGTGCGGGAAGTGCCGGGGGAAGTCGTCGAGGTTGGCCACGGAGGCGCCGCGCCAGCCGTAGATGGCCTGGCAGGGGTCGCCGACGGCGGTGACCGGATGGCCGGTGCCGCCGCCGAAGAGCCCGGAGAGCAGCAGCCGCTGGGCGACGGAGGTGTCCTGGTACTCGTCGAGCAGGACCACGGCGTACTGGTCGCGCAGGATCCGGCCGACCTCCGCGCGGGTGCGGGCGAGGGTGGCCGAGTGGGCGATCTGGTCGCCGAAGTCCAGCAGATCGCGGCGGCGCTTCTCGTCGCGGTACGCCTCGACCAGACCCAGCAGCTCAAGGCGGGCGCGCGCGGTCTCGGGCACCTTGCGCAGGCCGTCGTTGGTCAGCCGCACGCCGTCCAGGGTGCGCAGCAGCTCGGTGTCGTGGCCGCGCAGCCGCTCGGCGGGGACGAGGTGTTCGGCCAGCTCGCCGTCGAGCGCGAGCAGATCGGTGACCAGGTCGGTGAAGGGGCGGGTGAGCGCCGGATACGGACCGGGCGCGGAGCGCAGCACACGCGCGGCGAGCTGGAAGCGGGTGGCGTCGGCGAGCAGCCGGGCGCTCGGCTCCAGGCCGATGCGCAGCCCGTGCTCCTTGAGGAGCTGTCCGGCGAAGGCGTGGTAGGTGGAGATGGCGGGCTCGCCCGGGGCCTCCTCGGCGGCGGCCGGATCCGGGTCGAGGTCGACGACGCCCGCCTTGACGAGCGCGGTGCGCACGCGCTCGGCCAGCTCGCCCGCGGCCTTGTTGGTGAAGGTGAGGCCGAGCACCTGATCGGGCGCGACCTGGCCGGTGCCCACCAGCCAGACCACCCGCGCGGCCATCACCGTGGTCTTGCCGGAGCCCGCTCCGGCGACGATCACCTGCGGAGCGGGCGGCGCGGTGATGCAGGCCGTCTGCTCCGGGGTGAACGGGATCCCGAGCAGCTCCTTGAGCTCCTCGGGATCGGTGATGCGGGCTGACACTCCAGTGAGGCTATCGGTCCCCTCCGACAGTCCGGCGCCACCCTGGGACAGCCATGAACAAGCAGGGACGTAAACGGACATGACGGGACGGGAGCGGAGCGTCCTCCATGGAAGCTCCCAAGCACCGACACCGCGGACGGGCCGCCCCGGGGGGGCGAGGAGGGCGCTCAGTCCACCACGTGGCGGCCCTCCGCGCGGGCGCTGCACGAGGCGCGGAAGGCACAGCGGTTGCAGTGCTCCCCCGCGCTCGGGGCGAACCGTTCGTCCAGGACCCGCCCAGCCGCCGTGGCGAGCAGCTCGCCCACCCACTCCCCGTCCAGGGGCTCCTGGGCCTGCACCTTGGGGACGCCCTCGCCGCCGTCCTTCTTGGCCGCGCCCTGGCGGAGCTGGACCAGCTCCGCGCCGCCCGGCTCCGGACGGTCGCCGTCGAAGAGGCCGTCGACGGCGCCCTCACGCACCGCGAGCTGATAGACCGCCAGCTGAGGGTGGCGTTCGACCGCGCCGCGCGTCACGGCCTGTTTGCCGGTCTTGAAGTCGACGACGTACGCGCGGCCCTCGTCGTCCGCCTCGACGCGGTCCATGCTGCCGCGGATGCGCACCTGGTACGCGTCCGCCTCCAGGGTGACGTCGAAGCCGTGCTCCGATGCGACCGGCGCCCGGCCGCCGCGCTCCATCACGTGCCAGCGCAGGAAGCGCTCCAGCGCGGCCCGCGCGTTCTCCTTCTCCTGCCGTGACTTCCAGGGCGCGTCGAAGGACAGCGCGTCCCACACCGAGTCCAGCCGCTCCATCAGGACGGCGAGATCGGCGGGGGTACGGCCGGAGGCGACCTCGTCGGCCAGGACGTGGACGACGTTCCCGAAGCCCTGGGCGGCGGTCGAGGGGGCGTCCGCCTTGACCTCGCGCCCCAGGAACCACTGGAGCGAGCAGGTGTTGACGAGCTGGTCGAGCGCGCTGCCGGACAGCGCCACCGGCCGGTCGCGGGCGCGCAGCGGAACCTCGCTGTGCGTCGGCTCGTACAGCCCCCACCAGCGGTAGGGGTGGGCCGCCGGGACCAGCGGCTGGCCTTCCTCGTCGCGCAGCGCCGCCAGCCGGGCCAGCCGCCGCGCGGCGGCGTCCCGCAGCGCCTCGGAGACGTCCGGGTCGACGGTGGTGGCGCGCAGCTCGGCGACGAGCGCGGCCACCGACAGCGGGCGGCGCGGGCGCTGGGTGATGTCCACGGGGGTGACGCCCAGCTCGGTCAGGAAGCGCGAGGGCTGGTCCCCGTCGTCGGATGCGGCCTTGACGGCGGTGACCACCAGCCGGTCGCGGGCGCGGGTGGCCGCCACGTAGAACAGCCGCCGCTCCTCGGCCAGCAGCGCGCCCGGCGGCAGCGGCTCGGCCAGTCCGTCGCGGCCGATCCGGTCCGCCTCCAGGAGCGAACCGCGGCGCCGCAGATCGGGCCACAGCCCCTCCTGGACTCCCGCCACGACCACCAGCCGCCATTCCAGGCCCTTGGAGCGGTGGGCGGTCATCAGCCGTACGGCGTCGGGGCGGGCCATCCGGCGCGAGAGGGTATCGGCGGCGATGTCCTGGGCGTCGATCTCCTCGAGGAAGTTGAGCGCGCCGCGGCCGCCGGTGCGCTCCTCCGCGCGGGCGGCGGTCTCGAACAGCGCGCACACCGCGTCCAGATCGCGGTCCGCGTTCCGCCCGGCGGCCCCGCCGCGCTGGGCGGCGCGCTCGAGCCGTCCGGGCCAGGAGGTGCCGTCCCACAGCAGCCACAGCGCCTCTTCGGCGGTGCCGCCCCGGGCCAGCGTCTCCCGCGCGGTGTGCAGCAGCCGCCCGAGCTGCTGGGCGCCGCGCGCGTACGCCGGGTCGTGGACGGCCAGCCGCTCGGGCTCGGCGAGCGCCTCGGCCAGCAGGGTGTCCGAGGGGCGGGGCACGGCCTTGCCCGCGGCCCGCTCCTCCTCGCGCAGCGCCCGGCCCAGACGGCGGAGGTCGGCCGCGTCCATCCCGCCGAGCGGCGAGGCGAGCAGGGTGAGCGCGGTCTCGACGTCGAGGGCGGCGGTGAGCCCGCCCGCGTCCGGCAGCGCGGCCGTGGCGGCGGCCCGCAGCGCCGTCAGCAGCGGGGCCACGGCGGGTTCGTGGCGCAGCGCCATGTCGTCGCCGTCCACCTCGACCGGGACCCCGGCGGAGGTGAGCGCGCGGCGCACCCCCGGGATCGAGCGCCCCCCGGCGCGCACCAGGACGGCCATCTCGCTCCAGGGCACCCCGTCCTCGAGATGGGCGCGGCGCAGGATGTCGGCCACGTTGTCGAGCTCGGCGCCCGCGGTGGGGTACGTGTACGCCTCGACGTGGCCGCCGTCACGGGCGGCGGCCAGCTCCCGGTGGGCGCGCACCGCCTCGGCGGGCAGCCGGGTCAGCGGCATCCGGCGGGTGATCAGCCGGGTGGCTTCGAGCAGGACGGCGCCGGAGCGGCGGGAGGTGGTGAGCACCGCCACGTCCGCGGGTCTGCCGTCCGGCCGCGGAAAGGCGTCCGGGAAGCCGAGGATACCGCCGACGTCTGCGCCGCGGAACGCGTAGATGGACTGGTCGGGGTCGCCGAAGGCGACGAGGGTGCGCCCCTTTGGCATCCGGCGCCCGACCGCCATCCCGTGCCCGCCCCGGGCCGACGCGGTCCGCCCGCCACCGTGGACACCCGCGAGCGCGCGCAGCAGCCGCCCCTGGGCGGCGTCCGTGTCCTGGTACTCGTCGACGAACACCGCGTCGTAGCGCGCGGCCAGCTCGGCCGCCACGCCCGGCCGCTCGGCCAGCAGCACCGCGCGGTGCACCAGCTCCGCGTAGTCCAGCACCCCCTGGGCGTCCAGGACGTCCAGGTACTCGGCGAGGAAGTCCGCCGCGGCGGACCAGTCGGGGCGGCCGGTGCGCGCCGCGAAGTCCCCCAGGGCGCGCGGCCCCAGGCCCAGCTCCCGGCTGCGGGCGAGCACGGCGCGCACCTCGTCGGCGAAACCGCGGGTGGTCAGGCAGGCGCGCAGTTCGTCGGGCCAGCGGGCGAACGCCCGCCCCTCGCGCTCCAGCTCGGCCTGGCCCGCGAGCAGCTCGCGTACGGCGACGTCCTGTTCGGGTCCGGAGAGCAGCCGCAGCGGGTCGGCAAACAGATCGGCGTCCTGATGGGCGCGGACCAGGGCGTAGCAGAAGGAGTGGAAGGTGGTGGCCTGCGGAGCGGTGGCGCCGCCCATCCGCGCGGCCATCCGGTCGCGCAGTTCGACGGCGGCCTTGCGGCTGAAGGTGAGGACCAGGATCCGTTCCGGGTCCGCGCCGTCCCGCGTCCGGCGGGCCACCGCCTCCACGAGCGTCGTGGTCTTGCCGGTGCCCGGCCCGGCAAGGACGAGCAGCGGTCCGCCCGGATGCTCAACCACAGCGCGCTGCCGTGCGTCCAGGACAGGCGGGGCAGCGGGCTCCGGCCGGTGACGGACCAGGCGGTACCTGCTCGGGGACGGCGGCCGTGGGGAAGGCTGCCGTGCCTGCCGCTGCCGCGGGAGGGACGAGGAGGAGGAGCTCACGTGGATCGCCGGTCCTGGTGGGTTGGCTGGGTGCGGGACAGCCTCTCATGTGATGCGGAACGTCACCGGGAGACCTGTGGATATCTCCACGCCCCCGCCGCGCCCCCGCCGATGCCCGCGGAGCGGCGGCACCCGGGGAGCGGGCCCGCGCCGCGGGGACGCGCGGGGAGCGGGCCCGCGCCGCGGGAATACGTACGGGCCGGGCTCACGCCGCAGGGTGCGTACGGGCCGGGTCAGCGCCGCAGGGATGCGCAGGGACTGGGCTCGCGCCGCGGGGGGATGTACGAAGTGGGCCCACGCCGCAGGCGTGCGTGGGAACCGGGTCAGCGCCGCAAACGCGCATACGGTCCTGTCCCGGCGCCGCGGGGGCGTCTACGGGCCGGGCCCGCGGCACGGGAACGCGCACGGACCGGGCCCGCGCGACGAGGCTGCGAATATTCCTGGCCCGCGCCGCAGGCGTGCGCACGGACCGGGCCCGCGGTACGCGGCTGCGTACGTACCGGGCCCGCGGCGCGGCGGTCCGGTACGGCCGGGGGCGGCACGGGCGGACGTGCGCGGGCCGGGGGCGCGGCGGCATCGCCGCGCACCGGATCCGGCGGATCCGGCCGCGCGCGAAGCGGACTCGCACGGCCCGGCCGTGGACGCGCCGAGGTCACGCCGGACCGTCCCGCGCAGCCCGCCACCCCGCCCACCGGAGCCGTACAGCTCGGGCCCGGCCGGGTCCGGCTGCCCGCGATCCCGCCCACACGATCCGCGCTACGCGGAGCGCGGCGATCCACTTCCGTTGGCGGATTCGCCGCCGTCCCAGCGGGCCCTGGCCATGTCGAGGCGGGGCAGATGGCCCTCCGCCGAGCGCGGGGCCTGGCGCAGCGGGGTGCCCTCCTCGCGGTAGTGGTCGAGCGCGCGCAGCTCATGGCCGGGCAGCAGCGCGCCGTCCGCGCGGACCACGCGCCACCACGGCACGGCGCCCCCGTAGAGCGCCATCACCCGGCCGACCTGGCGGGGCCCGCCCTCCCCGAGCCATTCGGCGACGTCCCCGTAGGTCATCACCCGGCCCGGCGGGATCAGCTCGGCGACATCCAGCACTCGTTCCGCGTACTCGGGCAGCTCGTCGGCGGCCCCCGGTTCCTCGTTCTCCCGGCTCATCGGGCCCATCCTGCCGCACACCAACGACAGTCCCCCGGGCGCGCGCACCGGCAATTCCGGCCGTATCACCCATGCCTCGGTGTGATCACTCAGTGTGCGGGAATCCTTTACACGGCGTACGATCCGAGGTTCACGCCCCCGAAATGCACCCTGATGCCCTCATCCGCCTCCCGGGCATGCCACCATCTTCCGGGCGGTGACTGGTGATACGAGATCAAGAAGAGACGGCGAAGCAGGGTGCGCAGCCTCCGGAGGAGGAGGCCCGCACCCCTGAGGCGTTGTCGCGTCCCGATCCGCGGCCCGGCACTCCCGAGAGTCATGACGGCCGCCGCCCCGACCCCGACGACCCTCGGAGCGACGGCCACGCCGACGGCGACGGTGACTGCGCCCAGCCGCATGTCGACCGGGTCTCCGGGGACGAGCCGCTGCTGCCCGCCCGTGTCCACCGCCCCTCCGATCTCATGCGGCTGCTGCTCGGGGTGCTGGGCATGGCCATCGTGCTGGCCATCGCGGCCTTCGCGCACGGCACCACCGCCGGCCTGGAGAAGGACATCGGCCACGGCGCCAACCAGGCGCCCCCGCTGCTGATCGACTTCGCCGGGCTGACGGCCAGCGTCGCCGTCCTCGTCCTCCCGGTGGCGTTCGCCATCGAGCGGCTGATCAAACGGGACGGACTGCGGATCGCCGACGGCGTCCTGGCGGCGGTGCTCGCCCACGGGGTGTCCCTCACCACCGACCTGTGGGTCGCGGACGGCGCCCCGGCGTCGATCCGCGAGGCGCTCACCCAGCCCGCCCCCGGCGGCACCTTCAGCGACCCCGTCCACGGCTATCTCGCCCCCGTCATCGCCTATATGACGGCCGTCGGTATGGCCCGCCGCCCGCGCTGGCGGGTGGCGATGTGGTGCGTTCTGCTGCTCGACGCCTTCGCGGTGCTCGTGGGCGGCTACACCACCCCCTTCTCGATCATCGTGACCGTGCTGATCGGCTGGACGGTCGCCTACGGCACCCTCTACGCCGTCGGCTCCCCCAACGTCCGCCCCACCGGGCAGAACCTGCTCGCCGGGCTGCGCCGCGTCGGCTTCCACCCGGTCAGCGCGATGCGCGCCGAGGAGCCCGCCGAGGGCGACCAGGGCAACCACGGGGAGCGGGGCCGCCGCTATCTGGTCGCCCTGGAGGACGGCCCGCCCCTGGACGTCACCGTCGTCGACCGCGAACAGCAGGCCCAGGGGTTCTTCTACAGCGTCTGGCAGCGGCTGACGCTGCGCACCATCACCCCGCCCCGCAGCCTCCAGTCGCTGCGCCAGGCGCTCGAGCAGGAGGCGCTGCTCGCGTACGCGGCCATCGCCGCCGGTGCCAACGCGCCCAAGCTGATCGCCACCTCCGAACTCGGCCCGGACGCGGTGATGCTGGTCTACGAGCACGTCGGCGGCCGTCCGCTGCACGCCCTGCCGGACGAGGCGATCACCGACGAGCTGCTGGCCGGGGCCTGGCACCAGGTCCAGGCGCTCCAGTCGCGGCGGATCGCCCACCGGCGGCTGGACAGCGACGCCCTCCTCGTCGACCGCGACGGCAGGGTGGTCCTCACCGATCTGCGCGGCGGCGAGATCGCGGCCGGTGATCTGGTGCTGCGGATGGACATCGCCCAGCTGCTCACCACCCTCGGACTGCGGGTCGGCGCCGAGCGCTCGGTGGCCGCGGCGGTCGAGGTCATCGGACCGGACGCGGTCGCCGACAGCCTTCCGCTGCTCCAGCCCCTGGCGCTCGGCCGCGGCACCCGGGCGACCCTGCGCCAGCTCGCGCGGGAGCGGGCTCAGCGGCAGCGGGACGCGGTGCTGGAGGCGTCGCGTACGGCCAAGGAGGCCAAGGAGGCGCGGGGAGCCCACGAGGACGAGACCGCCACCAGCGACCGCAAGGCCCAGAAGGCCGAGAAGCAGGCGGAGAAGCGGGCGATCGAAGAGGCCCTGGAGGGGGCGCGCGAGGAGGATCTGCTCGCCCAGATCCGGCAGCAGGTACTGCTGGTGCGGCCGCAGGCGCCGATAGAGCCGGTCCGGCTGGAGCGCATCAAACCGCGCACCCTGGTCAGCTTCTGCGCGGGTGCCTTCGCCGCGTACTTCCTGCTCTCCCAGTTCACCCACATCAAGCTGGGCGCCGTGGTCGGCGAGGCCAACTGGATCTGGGTGGTCTTCGCGGTCGTCTTCTCCGCGCTGACCTATGTGGCCGCGGCCCTGAGCCTGCTGGGCTTCGTCCCGGAGAAGGTGCCGTTCGGACGGACGGTACTGGCGCAGGTGGCCGCCTCGTTCGTGAAGCTGGTGGCACCCGCCGCGGTCGGCGGCGTCGCCCTCAACACCCGCTTCCTCCAGCGCGCGGGGGTCCGGCCGGGGCTCGCGGTGGCCAGTGTCGGGGCCTCCCAGCTGTTCGGCCTCGCCAGCCATATCGTGCTGCTGCTGACCTTCGGCTACATCACCGGGACCGAGCGCACCCCGACCCTCTCGCCGTCCCGGACCGTGATCGCCGGGTTGCTGACGGCCGCGGTGCTGGTCCTGGTGGTGACCGCGATTCCCGTTCTGCGGAAGTTCGTTTCCACCCGGGTGCGGTCGCTGTTCGCGGGTGTCGTCCCGCGCATGCTGGACGTACTCCAGCGGCCCAAGAAGCTGCTCGCGGGCATCGGCGGGATGCTGCTGCTGACCGTCGCGAACGTGCTGTGCCTCGACTCGTCGATCCGGGCGTTCGGCGGCGAACTGAGCTACGCGAGCATCGCGGTCGTCTTCCTCGCGGGCAACGCCCTGGGGTCGGCGGCCCCCACCCCGGGCGGTGTCGGCGCGGTCGAGGCCGCGCTGATCGCCGGTCTCACCTTCGCCGGGCTGCCGTACGAGACCGCCGCGCCCGCGGTGCTGCTCTTCCGGCTGATGGTCTTCTGGCTGCCGGTGCTGCCCGGCTGGCTGGCCTTCACCCACCTCACCCGCAAAGAGGCGCTGTAGGGGCGCTGGGCCACGCCGGGGCGCCCCCCAGGGTCCGTCCGGCCCACACCCCCGGGAGCCGCCCGATCCACACCCCCGGGAGCCGCCCGGCCCACACCCCCAGAGACCGCCCGGCCCACACCCCCAGAGACCGCCCGGCCCACACCCCCGGGAGCCGCCCGGCCCACACCCCCGGAGGCCGCCCGGCCCATACCCCCGGGTGCCATTCGGCGCATACCCCGCGGAGCCGTTCGGCCCGTACCACCGCCGCCCGGGGCCGTGCCGCGGAACGCCGCCGTACGGCCCCCACCGGCGGCCGTGGGGGCCGTCTCACCCGTACGTCCGCGCTGTGCGCGCGGTCCCGCGCCGGGCACCCGAGGATGGCGGTACGCCGCCCACCCCCGGGAGAGCCGCCGTGTCCCGACCCCTGCGCACCGGTGCGCTGTCCGTCGCCGTCCTGCTGCTGGCCGCCCTCGCGGCCGGATGCGGCGGCAACGGCGGGCGGCCGGACACCTCCGCCGGACAGAAGCTGGACTGGGCGCCCTGCCCGGCTCCCTCGGACAGCCAGGACGGCGGCGCCACCAAGGCCCCGGGCAAGGAGTGGGAGTGCGCGACGCTCCACGTCCCGCTGGACTACCGGAAGCCGGACGGCGACACCATCGGCATCGCCATGATCCGCGCCAGGGCCACCGACCGCCGCCACCGGATCGGCTCGCTCATCTTCAACTTCGGCGGCCCCGGCGGCTCCGGCGTCGCCACCCTCCCGGCGCTCGCCGAGAGCTACCGCCAACTGCGCACCCGCTACGACCTGGTGAGCTTCGACCCGCGCGGGGCCGGCCGCAGCAGCGGGGTGCGCTGCCTCGACGACGAACAGCTCGACGCCTACTACGCCGCCGACGCCACCCCGGACACCCCGGCCGAGGTGAAGGGGCTGGTCCGCCGGGTCAAGCGCTACGCGGCCGGGTGCGAGAAGAACTCCGGGAAGGTGCTGCCCTACGTCGGCACCACCAACGCCGCCCGCGACATGGACCTGATGCGCCGCGTCCTCGGCGACGGCAAGCTGCACTACTTCGGCATCTCGTACGGCACCGAACTCGGCGGCGTCTATGCCCATCTCTACCCGCGCACGGTGGGCCGCGCGCTGTTCGACGGGGTCGTGGACCCGGCGCAGACGCCGGAGCAGGGGGCGCTCGGCCAGGCCAAGGGATTCCAGCTCGCGCTGAACAACTACGTGAAGGACTGCGACAAGAGCGGTGGCATGAGCGGCGTCATGAGCTGCCCCACCGCGGCGCGGATCCGCGCCTTCCTGAAACGGCTGGACAGCCGTCCGCTGCCGGGCGGTCAGGACCGGAAGCTGACCGAGTCGCTGGCGGCGGGCGGTATCGCGCAGTCCCTGTACTCGGAGCAGTTCTGGCAGTACCTCACCCAGGGGCTCGCCGCCGCCCGGCAGGGCGACGGCAGGATCCTGCTGGCCCTGGGCGACGCCATGAACGGGCGGGACCAGGACGGCGACTACAGCACCCTCCAGGCGTCCCTGACCGCCATCACCTGCGCCGATTTCAAACAGCGCTACACGGTCGGCGACATCGGGCGGAAACTGCCCACCTTCCGCAAGGCGTCCCCGGTCTTCGGCGACCTGATGGCCTGGAGCCTCACCCAGTGCACCGGCTGGCCGGTGCCCGGCACCTGGACAACACCCGACGTCAGCGCGCCCGGCTCGGCCCCCATCCTGGTCGTCGGGAACACCGGCGACCCGGCCACGCCCTACTCCGGGGCGCGGAAGATGGCACAGGAACTCGGCCCCGGCGTCGGCGTCGAACTCACCTACAAGGGACAGGGCCACGGCGCGTACGACAGCGGCAGCGGCTGCGTCCGCCGGATCGCCAACGCCTATCTCCTCCAGGGCAAAGTGCCGGAAAAGGGCAAGGTCTGCACATAGGGAATCGACAACAACAGCCGCGGCACCAACCGTGACGGTATTGAGAAGAAGCGCCGACACTCCCGCTCGTACCACCCTTCTAGGATCACCGGTCATGTCGAGTTCCCCACGCACCATACGGACCAGGGCGCTGGTCTCCGCGACCGTGGTGGTCGCTCTCACCGCCGTCGCCGGCTGCAATGACGACCGCGGAAACGACCGGGGCAAGGGGCGGTCCACCCCGTCGGCCCAGGCGCCGGCCGAGCCGTCGGACATCGCCCTGCCGGGTTCGCTCACCGGCCAGAAGCCGAATTGGGATTCCTGCCCCGCGCCGTCACCGATACAGGGCACCGGCGCCGCCCCCGGGAGCGAGTGGGAATGCGCCACCGTCAAGGTGCCACTGGACTACGGAAAGCCGGACGGCGAAACGATAGATCTCGCCATGATCCGCGCCAAGGCCACCGACAAGGACCGGCGGATCGGCTCGCTGGTGTTCAATTTCGGCGGCCCCGGCGGCTCCGGAGTCTCCTCGCTGCCCAGCTTCGCCGACGACTACGCGAAGCTGCGCACCCGCTATGACCTGGTGAGCTTCGATCCGCGCGGGGTCGGCGAGAGCGCGGGCGTGAAGTGCCTGAGCGACAAGGAGATGGACGCGGCCGACGCCGTCGACGGAACCCCCGACGACGAGGACGAGATCAAGGCCGCGACGGCGGACTCCAGGGAATTCGCCGCCGCCTGCAAGAAGAAGTCCGGCCGGGTTCTCCCTCATGTGGACACCGTCAGCGCCGCCCGGGACATGGATCTCATGCGGCAGGTGCTCGGTGACAAGAAACTCTCGTACTTCGGCATCTCGTACGGCACCGAACTCGGCGGCGTCTACGCCCATCTCTTCCCCCAGCACGTGGGGCGCGCGGTGCTCGACGCCGTCGTCGACCCGACCGAGGATCCCGAGCAGGGCTCCTACGGCCAGGCCAAGGGATTCCAGCTGGCCCTCGACAACTATCTGAAGGACTGCGCCAAGAAGGGTTTCGCCTGTCCGACCGGTGGCGATGCCGAGGCGGGCAATGCCAAGATCGCGGCGTTTCTGAAGAAGCTGGACAAAAAGCCCCTGTCCACCGAGAGTGGCCGCAAGCTCACCCAGGGCGGCGCGCTGGGCGGAATCGCCGCTGCCCTGTACGACCCGGAGAGCTGGAAATACCTGACGCTCGGGCTTCAGGAAGCGCTGCACCTCGGCAAGGGCAACATGCTGCTGGCGATGTCGGATTCCATGTCCGGCCGTGACGAAAAGGGTCGCTACAGCAATATCAACGCCGCCAATATGGCCATCAACTGCGTGGACGACAAACAGCGCTACACCGTCGACGAGGTGAAGGCCCAGCTGCCCCGGTTCCGCAAGGCGTCGCCGGTCTTCGGGGAATTCCTGGCCTGGGGCATGCTCGGCTGCACCGACTGGCCGGTGGACGGCACGACGGACGGCCCGGATGTGAGCGCCAAGGGCTCGGCTCCGGTCCTCGTGGTCGGCAACACCGGTGACCCGGCCACCCCGTACGCCGGGGCGCGCAAGATGGCCAGGGAACTGGGCCCGGGCGTGGGGATCGAGGTCACCTACAAGGGCCAGGGCCACGGCGCGTACAACAGTGGCAACGCCTGTATGACCAAGACCGTGAACTCCTATCTGCTGGATGGGAAGGTGCCGTCGGGCGGCACCACCTGCTCCTAGGCCCTGTCCGGACATGGCGCGGGGCCCGGACCGTCACCGGTCCGGGCCCCGCCGCAGCTTCCGCGCCCCCGCGGGTGCGCGTTGCGGGTGCGCGCCGTCAGTAGACGGGCTTCTCGGGCTCGATCTGGTTGACCCAGCCGATCACACCGCCGCCCACGTGCACGGCGTCCGCGAAGCCCGCGGACTTCAGCACGGCCAGGACCTCCGCGGACCGGACACCCGTCTTGCAATGCAAGACGATCTTCTTGTCCTGCGGAAGCTCCTGGAGGGCGCCGCCCATCAGGAACTCGTTCTTCGGGATCAGACGGGCGCCGGGGATCGAGACGATCTCGTACTCGTTCGGCTCCCGGACATCGATGATGTCGATGTTCTCGCCGTCGTCGATCCACTCCTTGAGCTGCTTGGGCGTGATGGTGGAGCCGGCGGCGGCCTCCTGGGCCTCCTCCGAGACAACGCCGCAGAACGCCTCGTAGTCGATCAGCTCGGTGACCGTCGCGTTCGGACCGCAGACCGCGCAGTCCGGGTCCTTGCGGACCTTCACCTGGCGGTAGGTCATCTCCAGGGCGTCGTAGATCATCAGCCGGCCGACCAGCGGGTCGCCGGTGCCGGTGAGGACCTTGATCGCCTCGGTGACCTGGATCGAGCCGATCGAGGCGCACAGCACACCCAGCACACCGCCCTCGGCGCAGGACGGGACCATGCCGGGCGGCGGGGGCTCCGGGTACAGGCAGCGGTAGCAGGGGCCGTGCTCGGACCAGAAGACCGACGCCTGGCCGTCGAAGCGGTAGATCGAACCCCATACGTACGGCTTGTTCAGCAGCACGCACGCGTCATTGACCAGATAGCGGGTGGCGAAGTTGTCCGTGCCGTCCACGATCAGGTCGTACTGGGAGAACATCTCCATGACGTTCTCGGCCTCGAGGCGCTCCTGGTGGAGGACGACCTTCACATACGGGTTGATGCCGAGTACCGAGTCACGCGCCGACTCGGCCTTGGAGCGGCCGATGTCCGCCTGGCTGTGGATGATCTGGCGCTGGAGGTTGGACTCGTCGACCTCGTCGAACTCCACGATGCCGAGGGTGCCGACACCGGCCGCGGCGAGGTACATCAGGGCCGGCGAGCCGAGACCGCCGGCGCCCACACAGAGGACCTTGGCGTTCTTCAGCCGCTTCTGCCCGTCCATCCCGACATCGGGGATGATCAGATGGCGCGAGTACCTGCGGACCTCGTCGACGGTGAGCTCGGCAGCCGGCTCGACCAGGGGTGGCAGCGACACGGGGACTCCGTAAGGGAAGGAAGCAGACGGAATGCACCCCCGCGTGAGCGGGGAGGTTTTCTTCTCGTAACACTGCCACGCCCCATCTCATTCCATGACACGCGGTCCGATGCGCGAGACGATGTCGTCCCAGTAGCCGGGCAGGGCTTCCCAGGGGGCGGTGGCGGAGGCCCGCTGCCCCGGATGGTGCGTACGGTCGGTGAAATAGATCGTCCCCGCGCCCTGCCAGCGGGCGATCCGCAGCGCCTCCTCCAGATGCGGCCGGGGGACGCCGTGCACCAGATGACAGAACCGTTCGGGGGGATATCCCGCCGTCCACTCCGCGACCTGGGACCAACGGTAGTCCGCCCACGCGCCGCGGAAGGTCACCAGCTGCTCGGCGATCTCCATATACGCCTGGTACGGGTGGGTGCCCTGGCCCAGCACCACATGCCCCCCGCCGAGCAGCGCGCGCAGCGTGACGACCGTACGGCGGACCTCCGCCAGACCGGGGCGGTCCGCGGGGCAGCGGTCCAGCAGGAAGCCGTCGACCCGGTACCAGTCCAGGAAGTGGTCGGCGTCGGAGACCAGCTCCCCGAACGGGCGGGTGCCCCAGCGCGCGTCCAGCAGGCCCAGCACCCGCACGCCCGCGGCGCGCAGCCGGGCCACCGCGGTGAGGCAGTGCGGATCCCGGCGTGAGCCGGGGCCGCGCGCCACCGAGAGCACCGTCCAGTCCACCGGAGTCCCCGGCCGGGTGAGCTCCGCCCACTCGGCGGGCGCCACCAGCGGATGCGCATAGCCCGGCACGCCCAGGCCGAGCGCATGGTCGGCGGAGGGGATGTCGCGCAGCGGACCCGGGGAGGTCAGATGCGACATGCCGCCTCCATCCAGATGTCGGCGAGCGACTCCTCCAGGGGGATCCTGGAGCGCCAGCCGAGCCGGTCCCGGGCGGTGCGCACATCCGCCTGCTGCCAGCTGCCGCAGCCGTCCGGGTAGGGGAAGGTGGCCGCGCCGCCGGCGGGGGGCCCTTCCGGCGCCGGGTGGGGGTGGTGGCCGGGGCCGTGCCCCGGGCCGTGGCCGTGCCCCGGGCCGTGGGCGGGGGCCGGGACATGGGCCCCGGCGCCGGGTCCGTGGTGCACCAGCCCGCGCCCCGGCGGGGCGTCGATCTCATGCAGGGAGCCGCCGAAACCCGCCACCCGGGCGAGTACGGAGGCGGCCTCGCGCAGCCGCACCGCGCGGCCGGTGCCGATGTTGACCACGCCCTGCGCGGCCGACAGCGAGGCGGCGTGCACCGCCCGCGCCACGTCCCGGACGTCCACGAAGTCCCGCTGGACGCCGAGCCCGCTCAGCTTCAGCTCGCTCTCCCCCGCCTGCATCGCCCGCCGCATCGCCTCGGCGAGCCTGCCCAGCGGCGACCCGGCCGGGGTGCCGGGCCCGACGGGGGAGAACACCCGCAGCACCACCGCGTCCAGGCCCGAGCCGAGCACCAGCTCGGTGGCGGCCAGCTTGCTGACGCCGTACGGGCCACCGGGGCGCGGTACGGCGTCCTCGGCGGTCGACGAACCGGGCTGCGAGGGTCCGTACTCGGAGGAGCAGCCGATCTGCACCAGCCGGGCGCCGCAGCCGCTGCGCCGCAGCGACTCGCAGACCGTCGCCACGGCCACCGTGTTGTGCCGGGTGAGCTCCCGGGCCCCGCCGCGTGTCGCACCCGCGCAGTTGATCACCACACCGGGGTGGACGGCGTTGAGGAAGCGGGTGAGCGCGCCGGGGCTGCCGCTGGAGAGGTCGAAACGCACATCGGCGTCGTCGCCGCGGCCGAGCGCGGTGAGCTGGACGGCGGGGTCGGCGAGCAGATGCTCCGCGACATACCGGCCGAGATATCCCCCGGAACCGAGCAGCAGGACTCTCATCGGTCACGCCTCCCCGCACAGGCGCGTGGACGGGACAGGGCGTCGCTCATGTGGGTGCTCCTCGAAGAGGTGGGAGGGTGCTGCGGTCGTGCGGGGGGTGACGGGTTCATCGGGGCGCCTCGCAGGGCGCGGGACGGCTGCCGTCGGCGCGATGGGGGCGGCGGCGGGTGAAGCGGCCGTCGGCGGCGCTCGCGGCGCCGCCGTGGGCCGAGGCGCGGGCCAGGACGGCGCAGGCGTACCCCAGCAGTCCGAGCGCCGCGGCGGCGCAGGCGGCCACGGGCAGGACGGCGACGCCGTGGGCGGCGAGGAGCCGCGTCACGGGCTCGCCGAGCGGGGCTCCGCCGGGCAGCCGGGCGGCCGACGCGATGACCTCCACCGCCGCCTCGGCCGCACAGGCCGCGGCCAGCCCGCTGACCGCCGCCCGGCGGAAGCCGTGGACGGCGAGCAGCCGGGCCAGGAACAGCAGCGCGGCCAGCGCGGCGGCTGACGCCTCGGCCGTGGTGACGGAGGCGGGGCCGGGCCCGGAGGGAGGTACGGGGAGGACGAGCCGGGCCGCGAGCACCAGGGGCGCCAGCGCGGCCAGGAAGCCGAGGGCGGTGAGCGCGAACAGCGGCCGCACTCCGGCCGCGAACTCCTCGAGTCCGCGGCTGCCGGTCAGCCTCCGGCGCGCGCGCACCGCGAACCAGCGGGCGCACCCGGCGGCGGGCGCGACGGCCAGGGCGAGGACAACGGCGGTCTCGGCGGCACGGGCCGTGTCGTACGCGCCGCGCTCACCGGTCACCAGCCCGGTGAGCAGCCAGTCCCCGCAGGCGGCATAGCCGAGCAGCCAGCCGACGCAGAGCGGCCCCGCGAGGTCCGCGAGCCGCCCGCCGCGCCCGCGTGCGGCGATCCGTAGCGGGCCCCGGCTCAGACACAGCCACAGCGCGGCGGCCACCAGGACGGCGCCGACCGCACCGAGGGCGGCCCGGGTGACGGGCGGCGCGAGGTCCGGTCTGAGCACGGCCCAGGCGGTCACCGCGCCCAGCGCCCCGGGCAGCGGCCACGGCGCCCAGGGGCCGCGCCGGGGGCGGGGGGCGGGGGGCTCGGCGGGCTCCTGGGCCCGGGGCACCCGGGCGTACAGCTCCTCGGCGAGGCCGAAGACATCGCGATGCCGGAAGCGCGCGGCGGTACGGTCCGTCACCCCATGGGCCTCCAGCCCGGCGGCGATCTCCAGCGGATCGACGGCGCGCGCGCAGAGATCGTGATGCCGGTGCATCAGCTCGCGCACCGGATCGGCCGGCCCCCGCCGCCCCGCCCCCGCGCCGACCGGCCGCGCCCCGCCGTCGTCCCCGGACGCGGTGCCACCCGCCCCGGACTCCGGGACGGGGTGGCCGCGCGCGTTGCGCGCCGCCTCCGGCCACCCCTCCGCTTCATCGCCCGCCCCCGACTCCCCCGCCACGGCGTACGGCGCCCGGCCCGCGCCGGAGCCCGCCCGCTCCTCGGCGTCCGTGTCAGGGGCGATCAGGGCGCGGGAGGGGGAATTCCAGCCGCCGGGCGAGGTGGGGGTCGTGGGGGCGTCCGGGACGGGGTCGTGGGGTGTGGTCATGCGCCCTCCTCGGCCGTGCCGCCCTGCGGGCCCACGCCCAGGGGTTCGCGCGGCGGTGCGGCCCAGGCGGGGGTGTGGTCCTGCGGGGCGCGGGACGGCACGGGCGCCGCGCACCAGTGGCCGAAGCGGTCGCCGTCGCGGCCCGCGGTCCAGCGGCCCGGGATGTGGGCCTCCGCCGGAAGGGCGAACGGCAGTGGCGCACCGCCCTCGCCGACCTCCTCGCGCCGCACCGGACAGTGCGACATCAGCTCCAGGTAGATACCGCGGAAGGCCGCCACGTTCTGCTCGATGGTGAACAGCTCCAGCGCACGGGCGCGTGCCGCGGCGCCCAGGCGCGCGCGGCGGGCGGGGTCGCGCAGCAGCGCGAGACAGGCGTCGGCGAGCGCCCGGGGGTTGCGCGGGGGCACCACCAGACCGGTGCCGCCGATGGCCTCGCACACCGCGCCCACGTCCGTGGACACCGTGGCCCGGCCGCAGAGCATCGCCTCGACCAGCCCCACCGGAAAGCCCTCGACCACGCTGGAGAGCACCACAACGGCGCCCGCCGCGTACGCCTCCGGCAGGGACGGCACCCCGGGCTCGCCGAGCCGTTCGAAGGAGACCGGGTTGTCACCGACCGTGTGGGCGTCCGCGGCCTCGTCGGGGAAGAGATGCGCGGCGAGGGCCCGGCAGCGGGCCGGGTAGTCCTCCCCCGGCGCATGCGCCGCACCGCTCCCCGCCGGTTCCGCGGAGGCGTCCGCGCGCCGGGTCTCGATGAGGCGCAGCCGCGCGTCCGGCTGTCGGCGGCGCACCTCCGCGAACGCGTGCAGCAGGGCGACGACGTCCTTGGCCGGCTCGATACGGCCCACCCACACCAGCGTCCGGCCGTCGTCACGGGACACCGCGCCGCCATCGCCGTCGCCGCTCTCGCCGACCTCCGCGAAGCGGGCGGCGTCCATACCGGGATAGACGGTGCGCAGCCGCTCCGGGTCGGCGCCGCACCGCTCCTGCCAGCGGCGGGCGTGGGTGTTGCCGGGGGTGATCAGCGCGGCCCGGGCGTACACCTCGGCGGCCAGGCGGCCCTGGAACGCGGTGAGCAGGGTGCGGACGGGCGCGGGGCGGACGGCGGCGGGCCGTAGCGACTCCGCCGGACCGGCCGGGCAGCCCTCGAGATAGTGCTCGCGCAGCCGTACGCCGTACTCGGTGACCAGCAGCGGCGTACCGAAGAGACGCTTGGCCAGCAGCCCCGGGAGCGCGGCCGCACCGCCGGAGGTGGCGTGGCACAGGTCGGCCCCGGCGAGGCCGCCGGGGCCGTACCAGTCCAGCGACAGGGGACGCAGCGCGCGCTCCAGTGCCTCGGTGACCGTCAGCAGATCGGCGACCCGCGCCTGCTGGGCGCCGCGCGCGGCCCCGGGGAGGTGGCAGGCGCGCTCCAGCAGGCGGACGGCGTCCTCGGAGCGGAGCGCGGCCGGGAGCCCACCGTGGTCGAGGGCGAGTTCGGCGAGGCCGTGCAGACCGGTGGTGAAACGGTCCGCCTGATGTCCGGTGCCCGGCTCCGGGGCGCCTGGAGCGGCAATGGCGGCGGCCAGTTCGCCGAAGTGCTCGGCGAACCGCCGCCGCTGTCTGCGGCCCGCGCGCCGCGCGGGCGGGGCGCCCCACAGCGGGGCGGTGCGCACCCGCCGTACCTGGGCGGGGAGTTCGGCCCAGCCCCCGGCGTCCTGGCGGGCGCTGCGGCTCAGCGCGTAGACCTCGAACTCGTGCTGGTCCAGGCCCCGGACGAGCCGGTCGCACCACACCCGCGCCTCACCGTTCGCATACGGATAACCACCTTCCATAAGCAGAGCCACGCGCATGAGCGCACCCCCGATCTTCCTGTGGGCAAGCTGTGATGCCGTCGTCGTGCGGCGTGAGCACGTTATGCGCGCATGACGGCAGCGCGACGGACGGTTGTCCGTGGCGCCACCAAAAGGGGTGAACGCCCGTGACCTTCCCTGCGCTCAGGCGTTGTTGGGCGCTATGGGGCCGGAATCGCGTCGTTCCCGGGCCCTGCCGGGCATTCCCGGGCCCGTGCCGGGTCACCGGCGCGGCCTGCCGCGGCCGCAGGAACGGTTGGGCTATCGCCTGGGGAACGGCCAGGCGTTGGGGCGGCAGGTGGCGCCGTCGGTCGACAGGAACTTCGTCTGCTGCATCATCACCGGGGCGAGCGCGCCCTGCCGCCCGCAGACCTCGTGGTTGTGGCCGAGCCGGTGGCCGACCTCGTGGTTGATGAGCATCTGCCGGTAGCTGTGCACCTTGTCGTCGCCGAAGGTCTTGGCGCCCTGCGCCCACCGATAGGCGTTGATCATGACGCGCTGGGTCGACGCCGAGTCGCAGGAGACGTTGTCCTCGGCGGTGTCGAGCCCGGACTTGGCGCACCAGGCCGCGGTGGTCCCGGGGCTCGCGAGGGTGATCACGAAGTCGGCCCGCCCGGAGGAGACCCGCTCGAAGGTGCGGGTGCCGCCGTGGCCCCAGCTCCGCTCGTCGTTCAGCGTCTTGTGGACGGCCTCGGCGAACAGCTCGCCGTCGAGCGGCAGCCCCTTCTCCACGTCCACGCGGTAGCGCAGCACCTCCCCCCGGCCGGGCGCCCTGTCGTGCCCGCCGACGGTCGCGAAGGCGCCGGAGCCGCGCAGCTCGGGGTCGAGCGGAAAGACGGCCGCCATCTTCTCGGCGTACGACTCGGGGGCCTTGGCACCGGCGGACCGTGCCGGGGCACCCCGGCCCCGGTCGTCGTCGCGGGAGACGGTGTCGGAGCCGCCGCGCTCCGTGCCGCCCTTGGCGCGCGCCTTGTTGTCCTGCGGCGGGCCGCTCGCCACCTGCCCGGCCACCACGACCGCCAGCACGGTGGTCACGGCGGCCGCGGCGACACCGGTGAAGGTCCGGCTCTTGCCACCCTTGGTGACGCCCCGGGCGCCGCCCGCCGGATCGTCGTCCCCGGATCCGTCGGCGTCGTCGGCGTCGGCGTCGTCGTCGGCGGTGTAGTGCTCCTCGCCCCGGCCGCCGTCCGCGCCGGCACCGGCCGGCTCCGGCCCGCGGCGCGGCGCCGGGACCACTCCCGGCGCCCCGGCGGCGAAGACGTCGTCGCCGTCGTCCGTCGCGCCCGGGGCGTCGAACGCGGCGAGGTACTCCTTGCGCGGGCCGGGCATCAGCCCGCCCGCACCGGACACCGTGGGGCGCGACGGCGGGTTCATGGTCGTGGTACCCGCGGAGGCGCGCGGGCCGCCGAGGGCGCCCCAGCCGCCGCCGGGCTCATGGTGTTCCGGATGGCCGCCCCGGGCGCGCGGCGGCGGGGACTGAGGTCCGTACGCCGCCCGCGGTACGCCCTGAGGGGGTGTCACCCCCGGGTCGGCCGCGCCCGGTGCGACGCGCCGCCGGCGCCCGGTGCCCGGGGCTCCCCCGGGTCCGGCCGGGCCGGGGGGCGTGGGCCCGGCGGTCCCGGGGCCGGAACCGGAGCCCGCAGCGGAGGGCCGGTGACCCCGGTCGTCCTGGCTGCCACGTGCGCTGTGTTTACCCACGCGCCGCACCGCTCCCGTCCACGCCGGGTCCCGGCACGGCGCCCCGTACCGGCACCCGGCCGCTCTCCCGGCCTTCTCGTCCGTCAACGTCATCGAGCAGCTCGCGCATGGCGCGGGCCACTGCTTCCGGATACTCCATCATCGCGACGTGTCCGGCGTCCAACAGTGTCAACAGACGGGAGTCACGGAAGGTGGCGTTCGCCCGCCGTGCCATCCGGATGGACACCAGTCGGTCGCGCATACCGTAGACGAGGAGCGTGGGCGCGAGTACCCGCTCGGCCTGACGCCACAGGGAGTGCTGGCCGCCCAGGGTGTAGGAGTCGACAACACCGCGCGCCGAACGCGCGAGCGCGTCCCAGAAGTACGGGAGGTCGAGGCGGCGCTGGAACTCCTCCACCGCCAGCGCGAAGTCCTCCGGGCCGACCCGCCCCGGATCGCCGTAGGTGAGCATCATCACTTCGCGGGTGCGCCGCTCGGCGTCCCAGTCCCGGGTCATCCGGGTGAAGAGCCGGGTCACTCCGGGTATCGCGAGCAGTCCGGTGGGCATCGCGCTGCGCTGCGGCCGCAACTCGGGCAGCGCGGGCGAGACGAGGGTGAGGGTGCGCACCAGATCCGGCCGCACCGCCGCGACGCGGGTGGTGATCGCGCCGCCCATCGAGTTGCCCACCAGATGGACCGGGCCGCGGCCACCGGCGTCGAGATGGCGGATCACGGTGCGGGCATGGCCGGTGATCGAGTAGTCGCCGTCGTCCGGCGGCGGGGAATCCCCGAAGCCCGGGAGGTCGATCGCCTCGCCGTCCACCCGGTCGGCGAGGCCCTCCATCAGTGCGGACCAGTTCAGCGACGAACCGCCGAGGCCGTGGATGAAGAGTGCGGGCGGCAGACCGGAGGCGGCCGGAGGACGGGAGCGCACGGTCAGCGTGAGTCCGGGCAGCCGGGCGGTGCGCAGTTCCTCCCCGGTGCCGACCCGCACGGACCGCGCGGGCGGGACCACCGCGATGACACGGGCTTCCGGCGGCTCGGTCGCAGACATGCGGCAATGTTACGAGACGATCACGCACCTGACCGCGTGTTCGCCCTCACAGACGACGTAGCGTCCGAAAGTGACCTCTCCTAGGCTCGTTACTGCACGGAGGCGCTCTGCCGCCTCCGGGAAGGGGAGTACATGTCAATCGACCCGAGTGACCCCGAGACCTTCGAGACCCTCGAGAACAACAACAACTCCGTCGAGTTCGACGTCGAGGCTCCCGAGGCGGACGCCGCCGAACAGCACCACGACCTGGTCCCGCACCACGACGACCAGCCGTCCTCCGGAGAACTCCTCGAAGCGAACGAGGCCGACCGGGCGGAGCAGGCCCGGGTCGTCGAAGTGAGCGAGGAGGACTACCGATGACCAGGGCCGATGGTGGGCTTTTCATAGAGTCCGGTCCGTGAAATTCTCCGCACGAACCGCGCGCGGCCCGGTTACCCAAAAGTACGATGGCGGGCGCGGGTGGACATCGTGCACAGAACATTCAAATGGGAGGCGGCGTGACAGCCATCGAGCAGACCGAGGCGCGCCCGCGGGGTACGCGCCTGCCGCGCCGAGCCCGACGCAATCAGCTCCTGGGGGCCGCCCAGGAGGTCTTCGTCGCGCAGGGCTACCACGCGGCGGCGATGGATGACATCGCCGAGCGCGCGGGAGTCAGCAAGCCCGTGCTCTACCAGCACTTCCCGGGCAAGCTGGAGCTCTATCTCGCCCTGCTCGACCAGCACTGCGAGGCATTGCTCCAGGCGGTGCGCACCGCGCTCGCCTCGACGACCGAGAACAAGCAGCGCGTCGCCGCGACCATGGACGCGTACTTCGCGTACGTCGAGGAGGAGGGCGGCGCCTTCCGTCTCGTCTTCGAGTCCGACCTGACCAACGAACCGGCCGTGCGCGAGCGCGTGGACCGGGTCTCGCTCCAGTGCGCCGAGGCGATCAGTGAGGTGATCGCCGAGGACACCGGCCTGTCCAAGGACGAGTCGATGCTCCTGGCCGTCGGCCTCGGGGGCGTCTCGCAGGTCGTCGCACGCTACTGGCTCTCCAGCGGAAGCGGGGTGCCGCGGGACACCGCGGTGCAGTTGCTCACCTCGCTCGCCTGGCGGGGCATCGCGGGGTTCCCCCTGCACGGGGCCGACGCCGGGCAGCACTGAGCCACTCCGGGATCCGCGGGGCGCGCGGCCGGGTGGGCGGGCGTGTTCGCTGCCGGCGTGCGCCCGGGCCGCCCGGCAGGTCTCCGTCCCCGGCTAGTGTGTGCTGCGTACGGCGCGGACGGCCGCGCACCCCAACTGACCGTCGGAGGGACAAAGCCGTGGAGGTCAAGATCGGCGTGCAGCACGCGCCCCGCGAGATCACCTTGGAGAGCGGGCAGACCGCCGAAGAGGTCGAGCGCGTGGTGGCCGACGCGCTCGGTGGCAAGTCTCAGCTGCTGACCCTGGTGGACGACCATGGCCGCAAGGTCCTGGTCCCGGCCGACCGGCTCGCGTATGTCGAGATCGGTGAGCCGACCGCCCGCAAGGTCGGATTCGGCGCGCTCTGAGCGGTCGCACGCAACGGCGGCGGGGCCCGGTGGAGATCCTTCCACCGGGCCCCGCCGCCGTTGTGCGCGCTGATACGGCTGGTGGTGCGCGCCGGTGGGTCCTCACCCCGTGCGCCGTATGCGCCCTCACCGCGCGCACTCCGCCGTCTCCTTCTGTCCTCTTCCGGCTTTCCGGCTCCCCCGTGTCGGGGGGTTGCCCGCTCCCGGCCACGGGTAGGACGGGCACGACCGACACGTGATCGCGTGTCGGTCCCGGTCCGCTCACGGGAAGGACGCGCCATGATCCTCTGGGAAGCGCTCGGCTCGGTACTGATCGGTCTCGCCGTCGCGTACGGGGCGAGCCGCTGGCGCCCCCGACGGCTGCCCGCACGTCACCTGGTTCTGTCCACCGGCCCCGGCGCCGCGCTCTTCGGCGCGCTGCTCGCCCATACGGTGCTCGGTTCGGGCCACTCCGCGGCGGTGCTGACCGTCGCGCTCGGATTCGCGGCCGCGCTGCTGTCCCTGCTCGTCCGCCCGGCGGGGCGCACCCGCCGCAGGCGCTCGGTCACCGCCTGAGGCGGCTGATGACCGGCCCGGGAGCGGCGGCCGATCGCGGGCCCGGCCGCTCCCGGACACCGCACCTACGCCGCCAGGCCCAGCGCGGCCATCCGCTTGGTGTGCGCCTCGGTGATCCGGGAGAACATCCGGCCCACCTCCGCCAGGTCGAAGCCGTCGGCCATACCGCCCACCAGCATCGTGGAGAGCGCGTCGCGGTCCGCGACCACCCGCTGCGCCTGCGACAGCGCCTCGCCCATCAGCCGCCGCGCCCACAGCGCCAGCCGCCCGCCGACCCGCGGATCGGCCTCGATGGCGGCACGCACCTTCTCCACCGCGAAACTGGCGTGGCCGGTGTCGTCGAGCACCTGGAGCACCAGACCGCGGGTGTCCGCGTCGAGCCGGACGGCGACCTCTCGGTAGAAGTCACTGGCGATCGAATCGCCCACGTACGCCTTGACCAGGCCCTCCAGCCAGTCCGAGGGCGCGGTCTGGCGGTGGAAGCCGTCCAGTGCCGCGGCGAACGGCTCCATCGCCTCCGTCGGTTGCTCGCCGACCGCCGCCAGCCGGTCCCGCAGCCGCTCGAAGTGGTGGAATTCGGCGGACGCCATCTTCGCCAGCTCGGCCTTCTCCTCCAGCGTGGGCGCCAGCTTGGCGTCCTCGGCCAGCCGCTCGAAGGCGGCCAGCTCGCCGTAGGCGAGGGCGCCGAGCAGATCCACCACGGCGGCCCGGTACTGCGGATCCGCGGCGGCCGTGTCCCAGTCCTGGGCGGCGATCCCGGTGGCCTCGGCGCCGGGCTCTCCGGAGTGGTCCGCCGTGCTCCTCCCGGGGTGGTCCTCGGCGGTGGCCGCGGCGTTCTCCGCGGCGTTCTCAGGCGTGTCAGGCGTCTCCATGAAGCGCACAATAGCCCGCTCAGCGCCGCGGGGAAGGCCCTGGTCAGCCATGACCTGCGGCGCCGCGCATCCGGTTTCCCGGTCACAGATGCGCGCTTCCGGGGTACAGTGGTATTTGCACCCGTCGCATACCGGCGGGTCGTTCCACGAATGCGGATGCCCGGTCGGTGGCCCGATCGGCTCCAAACCGACCGCCCTCCGCGCGGCGCGCATCGCTCATGCGCACGGCAGGAGGGACCCGCTCGCGGCGTGAGCGCTCGAGCGAGGGCAGTGGTCCCGCGCCGAATCGGCCACCCCAAGGCCGGTGCACCCGGGCGCCGTGCGACCCCCCTTCGCCGCCTCCCGCCGCGTCTCACAGAAGAGGCAAACATCCTGACCACCTTCCGAGAACTCGGGATCCTCCCCGAGACGGCCGAGGCCCTGGAAGCCGTCGGCATCACGTCCCCGTTCCCCATCCAGGAGATGACGCTTCCGGTCGCCCTCTCGGGCACCGACGTCATCGGCCAGGCCAAGACCGGCACCGGCAAGACGCTGGGCTTCGGCCTCCCGCTGCTGGAGCGCGTCGTCGTCCCCGCGGACGTCGAGGCCGGCCGGGCCAAGCCCGAGCAGCTCACCGAAGCCCCGCAGGCGCTCGTGGTCGTCCCCACCCGTGAGCTCTGCCAGCAGGTCACCAACGATCTCCTCACCGCCGGCAAGGTCCGCGACGTCCGCGTTGTGTCGATCTACGGCGGCCGCGCCTACGAGCCGCAGGTCGAGGCGTTGAAGAAGGGCGTCGACGTGGTCGTCGGCACCCCCGGCCGGCTGCTGGACCTGGCGGGCCAGAAGAAGCTGCGGCTCTCCGCCGTCAAGGCGCTCGTCCTCGACGAGGCCGACGAGATGCTCGACCTGGGCTTCCTGCCCGACGTCGAGAAGATCATCCAGCTGCTGCCCGCCAAGCGCCAGACCATGCTGTTCTCGGCGACCATGCCGGGGCAGGTCATCTCGCTGGCCCGCCGCTACATGTCGCAGCCCACCCACATCCGCGCCACCGCGCCGGATGACGAGGGCGCGACCGTGGCCAACATCACACAGCATGTCTTCCGCGCCCACTCGCTGGACAAGCCGGAGGTCGTGTCGCGCGTGCTCCAGGCCGAGGGCCGCGGACTCGCGATGATCTTCTGCCGCACCAAGCGGACCGCGGCCGACATCGCCGACCAGCTCTCCCGGCGCGGTTTCGCGTCCGGCGCGGTCCACGGCGACCTCGGCCAGGGAGCGCGCGAGCAGGCGCTGCGCGCCTTCCGCAACGGCAAGGTCGATGTGCTGGTCTGCACCGACGTCGCCGCCCGCGGTATCGATGTCGAGGGCGTCACCCATGTGATCAATTACCAGTCGCCGGAGGACGAGAAGACCTATCTGCACCGCATCGGCCGTACCGGCCGCGCGGGTGCGTCGGGTACCGCCGTCACCCTCGTCGACTGGGACGACATCCCGCGCTGGCAGCTGATCAACAAGGCGCTGGACCTGCCGTTCAACGACCCGGAGGAGACGTACTCCACCTCCGGGCACCTCTACGAGCTGCTGAGCATCCCGGAGGGCACCACCGGTGTCCTGCCGCGCGCCGAGCGCACCCGGGCCGGGCTGGCCGCCGAGGAGATCGAGGACCTCGGGGAGACCGGGGGCCGGGGCGGCCGTGGCCGCAAGCCCGCCGCTGCCCCGCAGGAGCGCCCGGCGCGCACCCGGACCCAGCGGGTCCGGCGCCGCACCCGTGGCGGTGTGACCCTGGACGGTGCGAACGCGCCGGAGGGGTCGTCGGCCGCCGAGGCCGCCGCCGACACCGCCGAGGGCGCCGGCGAGCCGCGTCAGCCCCGTCGCCGCCGCCGTACCCGCGGTGGTGCGGCGACCGCAGGCGAGGCGACCGGCGTCGCGGTGGAGGCGACCGGCGCCGCGGTCGAGACGGTCGAGACCGCCGAGACCGTCCCGGCACCGGCTCAGGCCCCGGCCGAGGAGACCGTGGCCAAGCCGCGCCGCCGCCGCACCCGGGCCGCCGCCAAGGCCGAGCCCGCCGCCGAGACGGCCGTCGCGACCGCCGAGGGCACCGACACGGCGGAAGCCAGGCCGGTCCGCCGCCGCACCCGCACCAAGGCCGCCGAGGCGGTTGAGACCGCGGAGGCCACCGCGAGCGTGGAGCAGACCGCCGACGGTGAGGAGACCGTGGCCAAGCCGCGCCGCCGCCGCACCCGGGCCAAGGCCGACGCCCCCGCCGAAGCGGCCGTCGCCACCGCCGAGGGTACCGACACGGCGGAAGCCAAGCCGGTCCGCCGCCGCACCCGCACCAAGGCCGCCGAGGCGGTTGAGACCGCCGAGGCCACCGCGACCGCGGAGACGGCAGCCGACGGCGAGGCCAAGCCGGTCCGCCGCCGTCGTCGCACCCGTGCGGCGGCCCAGCCCGAGGCCGCGGCCGAGAGCTGACGGCACCAGGCGCGTCCGAGGCGTCTCCGAGAGCGCCTCCGGGCCCCGTCCGCGACACCGCGGACGGGGCCCGATGCGTTCATGGTCCGTGTCCCGTGCCCTGTATAGCCTCATCCCCATGAGCAGGCCGCCGTTTCTCACACTGCCCTCGGGCGTCCGCGCATACCGACTGGGGACCGCGCGCGGAGAGTTCGCCGTGCACGACGCGCGGCCCGGCTCGGCCGCACGCGGCACCGTGCTGCTGGTGCCGGGGTTCACCGGCAGCAAGGAAGACTTCATCGCCCTGCTGGAGCCGCTGGCCGCCGCGGGTTTCCGGGCCGTCGCGGTCGACGGCCGCGGCCAGTACGAGAGCCCCGGACCCCGGGACCAGGCCGCGTATGCCCGGCACGAGCTGGCGCTCGACCTTCTCGCGCAGGCCACGGCGGTCAGCGCCGCCACCGAGGACCCCGTCCATCTGCTCGGGCATTCGCTGGGCGGGCTGATCGCACGGACCGCCGTGCTGCGGGACCCGGGCGCGTTCAGCTCGTTGACGATCATGAGTTCCGGTCCGGCTGCCATCTCGGCCGCGCAGCAGGCCCGCACCAAGCTGCTCATCGACGCGCTGACGGTGATGGACATGGAGTCCGTCTGGCAGGCGATGCGCGAACTGGACCCGCCCGAGGCGGCCGACGCGGCGACTCCGCCCGGCGTACGGGAGTTCCTGCACCGGCGCTGGCTGGGCACGGTGCCGGAGCAGCTGATCGCGACCGGCCGGCAGCTCAACGCGGAACCGGACCGGGTCGGCGAGCTCGCGGCGTCCGGGGTGCCCACCCATGTGCTGTCCGGCGAGGTGGACTACGCCTGGCCGGTGCCGCTGATGGACGAGATGGCGGAGCGGCTGTCGGCGCGCCGGACCGTGATCGAGGGCGCCGAGCACTCCCCCAACGTCGAGCGGCCGCGGGCCACGGCCGAGGCGCTGATCGCGTTCTGGCGGAGCCTGGGCTGAGCCCCGTCGCAGCGGGTGAGCACCCGGGGCCGCGCCGGGCACTCAGTACTGGGCCTGGAGGTGCTCCCAGAAGCCGTCCCGCAGGGCCCGCCGCAGATCGGCGTGGGCGCGCAGCGACAGCCGCAGCAGCCCCTCCGCGTCGATCAGCAGCTCCTGGTCGATCGAGCCGGGCAGATAGGGGTGGCCCGGCAGCAGCTCGGCAAGCGTCTCCCGGCCGCGTGAGGAGAGCCACTGGGCGGCGATCTGGGCCCCGACGAAGCGCACCTCGTCCCGGCTCGGCGCCGGCCCGCACGGCGCCGTCTCGCCGTTCGGCTCGTAGCCCGTGGCCCGGCGGCTGACATACGGCTTGCAGAAGTCGAGGTCGAAGGTGCGCTGGCTGTCGACCTCCCACAGCAGCGGCTCGGCCTGGTTCCGGCCGTCCAGGGCCTCGATACCCCACAGATGGACCCGCGCCCCGTAGCCCTGGGCCGCCTCGACGGCCGAGACCAGGTCCTCGTCGCCGCCGATCAGCACGGCGTCGCCGATGGCGCGGTGCCGGGCGAGGGATTCGAGGTCGGAGCGGATGAGGGAGTCGACGCCCTTCTGCTGGTTGTTGGCGTTGAGGTTGCCGAGCCGGACCTTGACGTCGGGCAGCTCCGCGATGCTCTGCTGCTCGGGGGTGTGGATACGGCGCCGGGCGCCGTCGAACCAGTAGACCCGCAGCAGCCTGCTGTCCGGGAAGATCGTGCGGGCCTTGTCGATGAACGCCTCGATCAGCCCCTCGGCGTCCAGCTCGAAGGCCCGGCGGTCCTCCGTGCCCGCGACCAGCCGTCCGGCGGCCGCGTACACATACCCCGCGTCCACGAAGATCGCGTGGGTGGAGGGGGTGGTGGCGACCTCGGCGAGCACGCGTTGCAGCAGCTCATTGGTGCGCTCGATGCCCACGACGATCGAGGCGAGATCTGGTTGGCCCGGAGGCAGCACGTCACTCATACGCGGTTCATTCTCCGGGCGGCCGCTCGGGGATCACAACCGGACCACCCTCCGCTACCAGCAGGTACTTAGTCTGGCGAAAAATTTCATTAGCGTAGGGAATGTTTTCAGGGCACACTCTCGTTGAAGACGTACAGGAGCGTGCGGCAGCGAGGCCGCGCCGCCTCCGTACACATCAGTTCTCCTCAGGAGGATCAGACGAAGGGAGAAGCCGTGCGCTTCGAGATCATGCGTCTTGACGACGTCGACGGTAACGCCGTGGACAGCACCGTCGTGGACGCCGCCTCCGTCAACCGGATCGTGCAGCAGGCCGCGGCGATCGGCCAGCGCATCTACATCCGCCCGGCCGACACCGTCGCCCGGTAGTGCCGGTGAGAAGTTCCTGACGCAGCACGCACAGCGCCCCCGTACAACGGACGTACGGGGGCGCTTTCGCGTTCAGGCCTGGTGGACCACCTGGATGACACCGTTGATGATCTGCTGCACGGCCAGAGCGGAGAGCATCATTCCGGCCAGTCGGGTGACCAGCACCACTCCGCCTTCCTTGATCACACGGATGATCAGCAGCGAGTAGCGCATGGTGAGCCACAGCACCACATGCATGGCCACGATGGCGGCCCACACCGAGACCTGGCCACCGGCGCCCTTCGCGTGCTGCACCGCGAGGATCACCGAGACGATCGCCCCCGGCCCGGCCAGCAGCGGCATGCCGAGCGGGACGAGCGCGACATTGACGTCCTTGGTCTGGGTCGGCTCGTCGTTCTTGCCGGTGAGCAGGTCGAGCGCGATCAGCAGCAGAAGCAGCCCGCCCGCGATCATCAGCGCGGGCACCGAGACATGGAGATAGTCGAGGATCTGCTGACCGGCGACACCGAAGACAGCGATGACCCCGAAGGCGACGGCGGCGGCCTGGCCCGCCATCCGGCGCTGGACCTTGACGGGGCGGCCGGAGGTCAGCGCCAGGAAGATCGGCGTGATCCCCGGAGGATCCATGATCACAAAAAGGGTGAGAAAGAGAGAACCGAAGACAGCGGTGTCGAACACGGTGAAGGGCCTTGCGCAGAGGTGGGCGAGCGACGGGTGAAGGGGGGTGGGGAAGGCGAGGGCAGGGCGTGAGCGGGCTCAGCCGCCCGCGCCCGGCACCGGGAACGCGCCGGCGGCCCGGCGCACGATCTCGCCGTAGATCTCGGGGTCGGTGGTGTACTCGCCCAGACTGCAGCTCTTACGGCTGCCGTGGTAGTCGCTGGAGCCGGTCGTGAGCAGACCGTGCTCGGCGGCGAGGCCGCGCAGCCGGGCGCGGGTGGGCCCGTCGTGGTCCATATGGTCGACCTCGATACCGTCCAGGCCCGCGGCGGCCAGCTCGCCGATCGCGCTCTCCGGGACGCACTGACCGCGCTTGAGGGCCAGCGGATGCGCGAAGACGGTGACCCCGCCCGCCGCCTTGACCAGGCGGATCGCCTCGAAGGGGTCCAGCTCGTGCTTCTCGACGTAGGCGCGGCCGCCATTGGCGAGCCACTCGGGGGTGAAGGCGTCCGAGACGCTGTCCACGACGCCCAGCTCGACGAGGGCGGTGGCCACGTGCGGCCGCCCGACGGCCCCGTCACCGGCGATCTCCGCCACCCGCTCCCAGGTGACCGGTACGCCCAGCTCCCGCAGTCTGGCGACCATCCCCTGGGCTCGGGGCACCCGGTCGTCGCGCACCAGCTCGCGTTCACGTGCGAACTCCGGCTCGGCCGGGTCGAAGAGGTACGCGAGCATGTGCAGGCTCACACCGTTCAGCCGGCAGGACAGCTCGGCGCCGGTGACCAGGGTCAGGCCCCGCGGCAGCGCCCGTATCGCCTCCTGGTGACCGCCGACGGTGTCATGGTCGGTCAGCGCGACGACGTCCAGCCCCGCCGCGGCGGCGTGGTGGACCAGCTCGGCGGGGGTGTCCGTACCGTCCGAGGCAGTGGAGTGGGTGTGCAGATCGATGCGCACGACACGGCTCCAAGCTGCGGTGGAAGGAACGGAGGGGACGCTTCAGGATAACCGCCGCCCCGGGCATGCCCGTGTCAGGGGCATCCACCCCCGGCCGGAACTGCGGCGGTCAGGACAGGATCCGCGGTGAGAGCGCCCCGCACGGCACCAGGTCCACCTCGGCCCCGGCGTCCCGCAGATCGGTGAGCACCATCTCGTCGTACATCAGCAGCCCGGTCTGTTCGGGCCAGACGATCGCCCACAGCCACAGCCCGCAGGCCTCGCCCGCGAAGACCGCCCGGTCGTCCGGGGTGCCCTCGACATGCCACAGCGGGGTGGGCCGCCCAGCGGCCAGCACCTTCACATGCGGGGGTTTGTCCACCCGCATCCCCGGCCCGGGGTCGGGACCCGGGATGCCCGCATAGCGCGCACCGAGTCCGACGCCGAGCTCCTCGGCCACCAGCAGCAGCTCACCGGGGCCGCCCAGCGGGCCGGGGCCGGAGCAGGCCACGGCGGTGGCGCGGCCGCCGCTGCGGTCGTCGCCCGCGCACGCCACACCGGTGAACAGCCAGCCCACGGGCAGCGGCCACGGCATCCAGACCGGAACCCGGGCGCGATTGGTGACCACCACGAGTGCTTCGACGCTCGGCGGGACGACTGGCTGGAGCGGATGCACGGTGCCGTGCATGCCGCACTGCCAGGTGTCGGCGAAGAGACCGGGCGCTCGCACCCGGCCACCGCACTTCGGGCAACTGGGTTCGCCCCTCATAGGGCCCCACGGTCCTCCCCGGTCGCCCTCGCGTCAAGGACGATCACCCGTCCGGAGGCCGTGCGGTCGAAGAGTTTCCGCCCGTACGCCGCGTGCGGTACGCCGTGCTCCCGCGTGCGCACCGAGTAGGCCGCTTCCGCACCCGTGGGCGGCTTCGGTACCGGGCCGGCCGCCCGCGCACGGGGTCAGTCGTCCAAGGGAACCCCGGAGCGCATCGGATCGCGCAGGTCCGTACCGTGCCGCAGCCAGCGGTCCTGGAGCGCGCCCGCGCCGTGGACCCGCTTCCACGCCGCCTCGTTCCCCGTCATCGGCAGCAGCGGCAGGAAGCGCACCGGCTCCATCGGTTCCAGGAGCTCCAAGTCCTCCACCAGTCCGCCCGATTCGGCGACCAGCACGGAGGTGAAGGGCGCGCCGGTCCACAGCGGCGCGCCGATGTCCAGCGAGGCGCCCGGCGCCACCACCAGACCCTCGACCTGGGGGGAGGCGGCCAGTACGGCGAGCGGCCGCAGCACCTCGTCCAGGGTGCCGGTGCCGGGCCCCGTGCCGCCGGACCGCACGGTGAGCACCAGCTCGGCGCGCGGTCCGCGCAGCGGGTCGGCGGCGGGGGCGGTGGGGTCGGTCATCGGGGTGTCCGACATGCCGAGGGTGGCGTAGCGGACGACGTCCCCCTCCCCCCGGAACCGCAGCACTTCGATGCGGTCCGTGCCGACGAAGGTGAGGGCCGCGCGACCGTCCGGTTCACCCAGCGCGGTGATCAACCGGGCCTCGACCAGCTGAAGAACGTCTGACATGCGGTGAGCATAGATCGCGTATCGAACAGGCAAAGCGGCGCCGTGGCGCTTCTGCCGACTGATAGCCTTTACCTCTGCCCAGGGAGTTACACGTCGTCCCCCACGGGGGACCGGCCGGAGGAGGTGGGGCTGCGGTGGATCCTAGTCGACCGTGCAGTACCGACAGTTCTCCCGTCGTTTCCCCTGGGGATGCGCACGCATGATCTGAGCCTTCCGTACCCCACCGCCTCGCGGTGAAACACGTGAAGTCAGTTCGCATCCAGGGCATGTGACGGCAGAGCGCCTTCGTCCCGCTTTGTTCTGTTTTCTTACGCGAACTCCCGTCAGCGCCATCGCACGGAGCGCCGCCCGCTTTGCGGACGTACCGAGGCCGGACCGCCGTACGCCCACCTTCCGGGTGCCGCGCTGCGCCCCGCGCCCGCCGCTGACGGCCGGCCCGTGAAGGAGCCCGTCATGTCGATGATCCGTGACCTGCGCGCAGTTGTCCGCCCCGCCCTGCGCCGGGCCCGTACCGCCCACAACTACGACGCCACGCGTGACCCGTCGGTCACCAGCGCCGTGGTCGACTGCGCGGTCTACCGGGACGGACGACGGGTCAGCGACCACGTCAGCCCGGCGAAGGCGATGGAGCGGGTGCGCGCCGAGGGCGGGTTCGCCTGGATCGGTCTGCACGAGCCGAACGAGCGCGAGTTCGCCGGTATCGCACAGGAGTTCGGGCTGCACCCGCTGGCCGTCGAGGACGCCGTCCAGGCCCATCAGCGGCCGAAGCTGGAGCGGTACGACGACACCCTCTTCACCGTCTTCAAGACCATCCACTACGTCGAGCACACCGAACTCACCGCCACCAGCGAGGTGGTGGAGACCGGCGAGGTGATGTGCTTCACCGGCCGGAACTTCATCGTGACCGTCCGGCACGGCGGCCAGGGCTCGCTGCGCGCGCTGCGCCACCGTCTCCAGGACGACCCGGAGTTGCTGGCCAAGGGCCCCTCGGCGGTGCTGCACGCCATCGCCGACCAGGTGGTCGACGGCTATCTCGCGGTCGCCGACGCCGTCCAGGACGACATCGACGAGGTGGAGATCGACGTCTTCTCGGCGGCGACCTCCCGGCGCGGCGGCGACGCGGGCCGGATCTACCAGCTCAAGCGTGAGGTGCTGGAGTTCAAGCGGGCCGTCTCGCCGCTGCTGCGGCCGATGCAGCTGCTGAGCGAGCGTCCGATGCGGCTGGTGGACCCGGACATCCAGAAGTACTTCCGGGATGTGGCGGACCACTTGGCCCGGGTCAATGAGCAGGTGCTGTCCTTCGACGACCTGCTGAACTCGATCCTCCAGGCCAATCTGGCGCAGGCGACCGTCGCGCAGAACGAGGACATGCGCAAGATCACATCATGGGCGGCGATCTTCGCCGTTCCCACGATGATCGCGGGGATCTACGGCATGAACTTCGACTACATGCCGGAGCTGCGCTGGAAGTTCGGCTACCCGGCCGTGCTGCTGGTCACCGTCGGAATCTGCGTCGCCATCCACCGCGGCTTCAAGCGCAACGGCTGGCTGTAGCCCGCTCGCCTTCCGGCGGTCCGCCAGGATGACCAGGGTGAGCCCGCCGAGGATCACCGCGAGCGCCGGGTAGGCGGCCACGGGCGGTGTCTGGCCCAGCCAGAGCGCCGCGATCAGGGCCGCCCCCGGTGTCTCCAGCAGCACCGCGGTGGAGGTGACCGACGGGCCCAGACCCCGCACCACCCGGTTGATCAGGGTGTGGCCCAGCAGTTGGGCGGTGACCGTCAGCGCGGCCAGCTGGAGCCAGGTGACGCCCTGGTAGCCGCCGAGCGCGGCGCCCGAGCCCAGACAGACGGCCAGCAGCAGCGCGCTGGTGGTGGCGTAGCAGACGAGGGTGTACGCGGTGGTGCTCACCGAACGGCGCACCTCCGCCCCGAGCACCACGTACCCGCCCCCGGCCACCCCGCCGACCAGGGCCAGCGCGTCGCCCAGCAGCGCGCGGGGCGAGGTCGACAGATCGACACCGGTGAGGATCACCACACCGAGCAGGGCGAGCCCCATGCCCAGCCACACCCGCGCGGCCGGGCGGTGGCCGCGCATCCGCAGCAGCAGCGCGGTCCAGATCGGAGTGGTGGTGACCAGTGCGGTGGACGAGGCGACGGACGTCATCCGCAGGCTCGGCAGCCAGGTGCCGAAGTGCACCGCGAGCAGCGCTCCGGCCCCGGCCGACAGCAGCACCGCCCGGCGTCCCATCCCGCGCAGCTCGCCCCGGTGGCGCCACAGCGCGAACGGGGCCAGCGCGCCGACCGCCATGGCGTTCCGCCAGAAGGCGATGGCGAGGGCGGGCGCGGCCGTCGCGGCGGCGAGCGGTGCGGAGAACGAGACCCCGGCCACGGCCACCGCGAGCAGCACGGCGTCCAGCGGAAGCGGGGTGCGCAGGGTGCCGCCGCCGGTGCCGTCCGGCACGTCGGCGGCGGACCTGCGGGCGGGGCGGGCGGTGGACACACCCTCAGCGTAAGGCGCGTAGGCGGGCCGGGCACCTGTCGTCCCGCGGGCTGGGACGCCCCCGGCCGCCCGGCGGCGGCCCCGCGCACACGTCCTAGGCTGTGCACATGACGCAGACGCCGATGGACCGCGCCCTTGTCGAGGAGGCGGCCAAGAAGTCCGCCCTCATCTGGGTCCAGGGGAGCGAGGGTGCCGCCCGCCCCCTGTGGCACATCTGGCACGAGGGTGCCGTCTGCCTGGTCGGGGACGGCCCCGACGAGCAGCCCCTCACCGGGCTCGGCCTCACCGACGGCGGCACCGCCACGGTGACCGTGCGCAGCAAGGACAAGGGCGGGCGGCTGGCCGGCTTTCCCGCGCGGGTGGTGGAGCTGGCCCCGCACAGCGAGGCGTGGACGGCGGCGGTCGACGAGCTCAAGGGCAAGCGGCTGAACGCGGCGGACGCCGACCGGATCGCCGAACGGTGGGCGAGCGGCAGCCGGGTGCTGCGGCTGGAGCCCGCGCCCGGGGCGCTCGCCGAGCAGCCCACCGGCTCGCTGGCGGCGGCCCCGCTGCCGTCCGCGGCGGTCACCCGCCGTCCCATGCCGGAGGGACTGCCGAAGCTGCTGGCGCGCGGCCGTCGGGCCCGGAAGCGCTAGCTCCTGTCCGGTGGATCTTTGAGGGTCAGCCCGCGACGTCTGGTGCGGGGGCACCTCCCAGCGGTAGCCGGGGGCGCGGTGCCAGGCGTCGCGGGGCCCCGATGAGATCCGCCGGACAGGGCCCAAGGGCTCCGCGGGAAGAGGCGCGAGGGGCCACCATGCGTCTCCGCGGCCGCGCCGCGGCCGGTCGCGCCCACGCGCGGCGGAGCCGCACATCGACGCAGCCCCGCGCCCCTCCGGGGCGCAACCGAACCGCACCGGACGTCAGCGAGGCCGCTCAGGGCCCGGGGCGCGCCGGGGCCCGGGGCAGGACGCGCAGAGCGCTACGGCCCCGCGGGAATCTGCCGTCCGTAGTCGAGGACATGGTCCTTGTCCGGGGCGGTCAGCTTGAAGTCCTTGTTCCAGTCGGCGAGCCGGATCACCCCGGCGCGCCCCGCCCGCTGCAACCGCAGGGGGTACGGACGGCCCTCCAGGGACACGTCCAGCGAGCCGCCCTCTCCACCCTCGCCGCCGAGGACGCGGATCGTACGCACACCGCTCAGCTCGCCGCGGTCCCCCGCGGTGATCTCGCCGTGCAGTCCGAGCAACCCGTCGAGCAGCACCTTCTTGTCGGTGAAGCCGGTGAGCCGCCGGTAGGAGGGATCGCCGGAGGGGACCTTCACATATTTGTCGTCCAGCTTGTGCGCGGCGTCCCCGGAGCCCGCCTGACCGGACTTTCCGCCCTGGTGCGCCCAGAAGCCCGCGTCCGCCTTGAGGTAGAGGTCCTTGCCGACGCGCAGCAGCTCGAAGGTGCTGCCCTTGGTGGAGACCTGGCCGGTGCCGCCGCCCTCCTTGAGCCGCATGTCCAGCGTGTAGGTGCGCCCCTTGGTGACGAGGTTGCCGGACAGCCGGACCGCGCTCGCGCTCGCGGCCACCGTACGGGCCTTGCTCTCGATCTTGGCCGCGGGCAGTTTGCCCACGCCGTTGGTGCCCGCGTCGGGGTCCTTGCCCCCCTCGCCGCCGCATGCCGTGAGCGTCACGGCCAACCCCGCGCACATCGTGACGACAAGGGCGCTCTTCCGGGTGCGCACGTCCGCTCTGCCTCCTGATGCCGCTGCAGTAGGGCAGCGTACCGGTGCCGTCCACGGGTGTCCGCAGGGTGCCGGACGGCCCCTCGTCCGGCGGCACGGCGGACACGGGCACGTTAGCCTGAACCCGGCGAAACAGGATGAAAAACCGCGGAAGCGACGCAGCGGGAAAGCCCGTGAAGGGCCACGGACGAGGAGAGGCATGACATGCCGGCAGGCTCCCCCAGGGTCTTTGTCTCGCACCTCGCGGGCGTCGCCGTCTTCGATCCGAACGGCGACCAGGTCGGACGGGTCCGCGATCTGGTGGCGATGCTGCGGCTGGCCGGACGGCCGCCACGGGTGCTGGGCCTGGTGGTCGAGGTGGTCGGCCGCCGCCGGATCTTCCTGCCCATGACCCGGGTGACCGGGGTCGAGTCCGGCCAGGTCATCTCCACCGGCGTGATCAACATGCGGCGCTTCGAGCAGCGCCCCACCGAGACACTGGTCCTCGGCGAACTGCTCGACCGCCGGGTGCGGCTGGTGGAGACGGGCGAAGAGGTCACGGTCCTGGACGTGGCCATGGCCCAGCTGCCCGCGCGCCGCGAATGGGAGATCGACAAGGTCCATGTCCGACGCGGCAAGTCCGGTGCGCTGCGCCGCCGCGGCGAGACGCTGACCGCCGAGTGGTCGGCCGTCACCGGCTTCTCGCTGGAGGAGCACGGCCAGGGCGCCGAGAACCTGCTCGCCACCTTCGAGCGGCTGCGCCCCGCCGACCTCGCCAATGTGCTGCACCACCTCTCCGCCAAGCGGCGCGGTGAGGTGGCGGCGGCGCTGGACGACGACCGGCTCGCGGACGTCCTGGAGGAGCTGCCCGACGACGACCAGGTGGAGATCCTCGGCAAGCTCGAGGAGGAGCGGGCGGCCGATGTGCTGGAGGCCATGGACCCCGACGACGCGGCCGATCTGCTCTCCGAGCTCCCCGAGGAGGACAAGGAGCGGCTGCTCGCTCTGATGCGCCCGCGCGACGCCGCCGACATGCGCCGCCTGATGTCGTACGAGGAGGGCTCGGCGGGCGGCCTGATGACCACCGAGCCGATCGTGCTGCGGCCGGACGCCACGGTGGCGGACGCCCTGGCCCGGGTGCGCAACCAGGATCTGACCCCGGCGCTGGCCGCCCAGGTGTACGTGTGCCGCCCGCCGGACGAGACGCCCACCGGACGCTACCTGGGCACCATCCACTTCCAACGGCTACTGCGCGACCCGCCGTTCACCCTCGTCGCCTCGGTCGTCGACACCGATCTGCCGCCGCTGCCGCCCGACACCCAGCTGCCCGTCGTCGCGAGCCATCTGGCGGTCTACAACCTGCTGGCGGCGCCGGTGGTGGACGAGAGCGGATCGCTGCTCGGCGCGGTGACCGTGGACGACGTCCTGGACCATCTGCTGCCGTCCGACTGGCGGGAGCGGGAGCTGCACACCGGGGTGACCATGCCGGAGGTCACCGATGGACGGTGAGGGAAGCCGGCTGGACCGGCCCAAACCGCGGCGGCGCAGTCCGCTGCCGGCCTGGGACCCCGAGGCGTTCGGCAAGGCGTCGGAGCGGATCGCGCGCTTCCTGGGCACCGGCCGCTTCATCGCCTGGATGACGGCCTTCGTCCTCCTGTGGGTGATCTGGAACACCCTCGCTCCGGGCCATCTGCGGTTCGACCCCTTCCCGTTCATCTTGCTGACGCTGATGCTGTCGCTCCAGGCGTCGTACTCGGCGCCGCTGATCCTGCTCTCCCAGTACCGGCAGGCCGACCGCGACCGCGTCAACCTCGAACGCGACCGCAAGCAGAACGAACGGTCCATCGCCGACACCGAGTTCCTGACCCGGGAGATCGCGGCGCTGCGCACGGGCCTGGGAGAGGTCGCCACCCGGGACTGGATCCGCGCGGAGTTCGAGGACCTGATCAGGGAGCTGGACGAGGGACGGGCCGCCCCCGGCGGGGAGTGAGGAACGCGACCACCGACAGTCTTTCCGTGGCTCGCCCACGGCGCCGTACCATCTCCGTATGGCTACCGACACTCCCCCATCGCCGAGCGAGGACGCGGTCCGCGCCGCGCTCGCCACGGTCAACGACCCGGAGATCCACAAGCCGATCACCGACCTCGGCATGGTCAAATCCGTGGACATCGCCGCCGACGGCGCGGTCGCGGTGGTGGTCTACCTCACGGTCTCCGGCTGTCCGATGCGGGAGACGATCACGACGAACGTGCGGGACGCGGTCACCCGGGTCGACGGTGTGACTTCGGTCACGGTCGAGCTCGATGTGATGAGCGATGAGCAGCGCCGGGAGCTGGCCGCCTCGCTGCGCGGCGGGCAGGCCGAGCGCGAGGTGCCCTTCGCCCAGCCCGGTTCGCTCACCCGGGTCTACGCGGTGGCCTCCGGCAAGGGCGGCGTCGGCAAGTCGTCGGTCACGGTGAACCTGGCCGCGGCGATGGCCGCCGACGGTCTGAAGGTCGGCGTGGTGGACGCCGACATCTACGGCCACTCCGTGCCGCGCATGCTCGGCGCCGAGGGACGGCCCACCCAGGTCGAGAACATGATCATGCCGCCGTCCGCGAACGGTGTGAAGGTGATCTCGATCGGGATGTTCACCCCGGGCAACGCCCCGGTGGTGTGGCGCGGGCCGATGCTGCACCGCGCGCTCCAGCAGTTCCTGGCCGATGTCTACTGGGGCGACCTCGATGTGCTGCTCCTGGACCTGCCCCCGGGCACCGGCGATATCGCGATCTCCGTGGCCCAGCTGGTGCCCAACGCCGAGATCCTGGTGGTGACCACACCGCAGCAGGCCGCCGCCGAGGTCGCCGAGCGGGCCGGGTCGATCGCCGTGCAGACCCACCAGAAGATCGTCGGCGTGGTGGAGAACATGTCCGGGCTGCCCTGCCCGCACTGCGACGAGATGGTCGATGTGTTCGGCACCGGCGGGGGCCAGGTGGTCGCCGACGGGCTCAGCCGGACCACCGGCACGACGGTGCCGGTGCTCGGCGCCATCCCGATCGACGTCCGGCTGCGCGAGGGCGGCGACGAGGGCAAGCCGGTGGTGCTGACCGACCCCGACTCCCCGGCCGGCGCCGCGCTCAAGGCGATCGCGGGCAAGATCGGCGGTCGGCAGCGCGGACTGGCGGGCATGTCGCTGGGCGTCACGCCGCGCAACAAGTTCTGACGCGACACGTTCCGCAACGGCGCGGGCCCGGCAGCGGGCCCGCGCCGTTGGACGCCGGTCACGCGTCGTTGTCGTACTCGGTGATGTCCTTGATCACCGAGAAGCCGAGCCCGTAGGCGCTCACCCCGCGCCCGTACGCCCCGATGTGCACCCCGTCACGCGCCGATCCGGCCAGCACCCAGCCGTACTCGGACTCGCGGTAGTGGAAGTCGGTCGGTACCCCGTCCACCGGCAGCGACAGCGCCGTCCAGCCCTCGCCCTCGAGGTCGTCCGCCAGCTCCCAGGCGATCGCGGTCTGCTGGTCCAGCCAGTCCTGGCGCAGCGCCCGCTCCATCCGGGTCGGCCAGGTGCACGACAGCAGGCCCGAGCCCGCCAGCCAGGCGGCCGAGGAGACCGAGGTGGCCTCCAGCACGCCCGTGCCGTCCGCGCTGTCCCGCACCGGGCGGCTGGCGACGGTGACCACCACCGTGAAGCGCTGCTGGTCCATGTCGGTCTCCACCCGCAGCGACGGCTCCTCGCCGTGGCCGGTGGAGCCGTACTCGACGGTGCCGTCCGCCGCCGCGCCCACCTGCATCAGCCAGCGGGGGCCGGTGAACGCCTCGTCAAGCCCGTACCAGGGGAAAGCGGCCATCAGATAGCCGTCGACGCTCCGCCGGGCGTCGGCGGGCATTCCTTGCGCGGCTGCGCCCACTCCTCGCACCCCTAGCCGACTCGTCGTCTCCATGTGCGCGCGGCCTCCTCGTTGCCCTGCGTCGTGGGCGGCCCGCCCCCCCTCAGGCGTCCTCACCCCGGACAAAGGGAGGATAGCCATACGGGTCAACCAGGCCGGGCATACGGGGGGATCAGGTGGCGTCGGAGTCGAAAGGCGGACGGTCCTCGCCACGCGGCTCTTCTCGCTTGCGCAGCAGGTCAGGGGTGCCGGAACCGGACGACGGAGTGGACGGCGAGGGGGAGCCGGAAGCGCCTGAAGAGCCCTGGGACGGCTCACTCTCCCGGCCGTGCACCGCATCGGCGACCTCCGCCATGTCCTTGCGCAGGTCGAAGCCGTTACGGATCTCCTTCAGGCCCAGCTCGTCCGAGTCCAGGACGTGCTTGCGCACGAACGTCTTGGGATTGAGGTCCTCGAACTCGAAGTCCTTGAACTCCGGCCCCAGCTCGGTACGGATGTCCTCCTTGGCGCTGTCGGAGAACTCCCGGATCTTACGGATGAACTGCGACACATCACGGACCACCTTCGGCAGCTTGTCCGGGCCGAAGACGAGCACCGCAAGGACAACGAGCGCGACAAGCTCGAGAGGTCCTATGTCCAACACCGTGCAGCTCCTAGAGAGGTCCCGTGGCCACGGTCCAGGCCACTCCACACGGTACCTGTCGGCGGGGATGAGGTGGGAGACGGCCGGGCCAACATCAGGGTCAGCCCTCGCTGCTCGCCGAGCCCAGGGACAGCTCCACCGAGCGCTTGTCGTCGCCCCGCTTCAGGGTCAGCTCGAGCCGGTCCCCGGGGCGGTGACTGCGGATCTTGACGATCAGCTCCTGGGCGCTGTGCACCCGCACCCCGTCCACCGCGGTGATCACATCACCGGCCTCGATCCCGGCGTCGTCACCCGGTCCGCCCGGCTTCACCGGCGGCCCGCCGACACCCTTGGTGTTCACCCGTGCCCCGTCACCCTGGTACTCCATGTCCAGCGTGACGCCGATCACGGGGTGGGTGGCCTTGCCGGTGTTGATCAGCTCCTCGGCCACCCGCTTGCCCTGGTTGATCGGGATCGCGAAGCCCAGGCCGATGCTGCCGCCCTGGCCGCCGAGCTCGGAGCCGTCGTCGGCGGCGCGGATCGCGCTGTTGATGCCGATGACGCGGGCCTTGCCGTCGACCAGCGGACCCCCGGAGTTGCCCGGGTTGATCGGGGCGTCGGTCTGGAGCGCGTCGACATAGCTGACGTCGCTGCCGTCGCCCTTCTCGCCGCCCGCGGTGATCGGGCGCTCCTTGGCGCTGATGATGCCGGAGGTGACGGTGCCCTCGAGGTCGAACGGGGCGCCGATGGCCACCACGGGGTCGCCGACCCGCACCGAGTCGGAGTTGCCCAGCGGCAGCGGACGGAGCCCGGTGACGCCCTCGACCTTGATCACGGCGAGGTCGTAGCCCGCGTCCCGGCCGATCACCTCGGCGTCGGCGGTGTGGCCGCCGTTGAACGTCACCGTTATGTCGCCGCCCGTGCCCGCGGGCTCCACGACGTGGTTGTTGGTGAGGATGTGGCCCCGGTTGTCGAGGACGAAACCGGTGCCGGTGCCCTCGGCCGAGCCGCCGCGGACATGGATGGTCACCACACTCGGCAGCGCGCGGGCGGCGATGCCCGCGATGGAGCCCCGGGCCCGCGGCTCGGAGTCGACCGGGGCCTGCGGCAGCTCGACGTCACCGCCGCCGGTGGCGCGGTCGTGCTCCAGATAGCCGCCGATGGCGCCGCCGAGGCAGCCGGCGATCAGCGCGATCAGCAGCACGGCGATCCAGGCGCGGCGGCGGGTGACCATCCGCGGCCCGGCGGGCGGCCGGGGCGCGCTCCAGGGGTCGTACTGCCGCCAGTGGGCGGCCTGGGGGGCGGCTGGGGCGAGTGGCGCGAGCGGGGCCGTGGTCTCGCCGGCGGAGGGCGGAAGCTGGGTGCCGTGGGGCGGGGTCATCCCGGGGTGCGGCAGGGGCGCGGGGGCAGCCTGCGGCGGTACGGCCGCGGCGCCCGGCGGCAGCTGAGTGCCGTGGCCCGGGGTGGCTCCGGGCGGGACGTGCGTGCCGTGCCCCGGCGTCGCCCCCGGCGGGACATGCGTACCGTGCCCCGGCGTCGCCCCCGGCGGGACATGCGTACCGTGCCCCGGCGTCGCCCCCGGCGGGACATGCGTACCGTGCCCCGGCGTGGCCACGGGGTGCTGGACGGGCGGTGCGGGGGCCCAGGGCCCGGGTCCGCCGTAGGGCGGGGTGCCGTACGGGTCGGGCTCGTGCAGCGGCCGGGTGGGTGGCTCGGCGGGCGGCACCGCGTCCTCGGGCTCGCCGCCCGGTCCGGCGGTTCCGGCGGCTGCCGCGGCTGCGGCGGTCTCACCGGCGCCGGAGGCCCGCTCCGCGGCCGGACCGCCGTCCTGCCCGGCGGTCTCGTCCGCCGCACCGGCGGTCTCCTCGGCCGTGGCCGGAGTCTCCTCCGCCGCGGCCGTCGGCCGGTCGTCTCCGGGTCGTGCGGCCGGACGGCTCCACCACTTCGGTTTCGGCTTGGGCCCGGAGGCCTTCCGCTCGTCCATGATCTCCCCAAGTTCCCGCTACACGGCACGGACCGCGCCGCCGCGAGGGCGTACATCACCCCCTCCGGGGCGCGCTGCCCGGAGGCGATTCAATCAGGTCCGCCGATGCTGGCGCAGTGCGGACGATGGACCGTGTCAGGTGCGCGCACACCGCTCCCGGTGGCTCGGTCTAGTCCGGCGAGGCACTGACGCCGAGCGAGGGCGAGGTGCGCGTCGCGGGCTGGGTCGGACCCTCCATCAGCGTCGGCGCGGGGGCCGGTGGGGTGGAGGAGCGGGTGCGCAGCAGCTCGGTGGCCGACAGCAGCGGCTGTATCAGCGGGTTCAGCGCCGCCGCTCCCGCGGCCTGGCGCAGAGCCTGCGGATGCGGTGTGGCGGCCGGGGACGGGACGTCCGCGCGGGAGTCCCCGGCGGACCGCATCCCCACCTCACGGCGGGTGCGCTCGCGCACGCCCGCGGTCGAGGCGTCGGCGCGGGCCGGGGTGACCGCCGTGTCGGGCCCCTCGGCCATCCGGCCCGGGGGGTCGACCGCCGCGTCCAGCGGGAGGGCGGCGCCGAGCGCGAAGGCCGCCAGGGACACCGCGCCCGCGGCCGCGAAGGCGAACCGGCGGCGCGGCGCGGACCGCTCGACCTCATGGATGCGGAAGCCGCGCTCCCGGGAGGCCGCGGCCGAGGCCGCCGGGGCGATGGCGGTGCCCGGTGCCACCGGAGGCAGCAACGCGAACGCCCGCTCGCGTCTTTCCCGCGGGTCCGGCACCTCCCGCACATCCTGGGCGCCGCCGGGCATGCCCCGCATGCCGAAGACACCGGAACCGCCGAAGGGGGAACCGCCACCGTCGTCGCCGGAGCCGCCGGGCAGCCCCTGGAGACGCGCCAGAAAGCCCTCGGACGGGGCCGGGGGCGCCGTCTGGGCGAACACACGTTTGAGCCGACGCTGCGCGTCGGCCTCCGCCTTGCACTTGCAGCATGTGGCGAGATGCGCGAGAACGCGCTCCCGGGCGTCATGCCCGAGCTCACCATCGACCAGAGCCGCAAGGCGGTCGCCGAGATGCTGCTCGGCGGGGGACGGACCGCCTGATCGGGTCACGCGATTCCGACCTCCCCGCTCACCCGGGGACCGGCGACGCGCGGGGCGACGGCGGTCACCTCGTGCTGCCCGGCCCGTGCCGCGGGGGCGCGGTGGCGCAGCGCCTTGCGCAGATGCGAGCGGCCGCGGTGGATCCGGCTGCGCACCGTGCCCAGCTTGACCCCGAGCGTCGCGGCGATCTCCTCGTACGACAGCCCTTCGATGTCGCAGAGCACCACCGCCGCGCGGAACTCCGGCGCGAGGGTGTCGAGCGCCTGCTGCACATCGGCGTCGAAGTGGGTGTCGTTGAAGTGCTGCTGGGGGGAGGGCTCACGGCTGGGCAGCCGCTCCGCCGCGTCCTCGCCGAGGGCGTCGAAGCGGATGCGCTGACGGCGCCGGACCATGTCGAGGAAGAGATTGGTGGTGATGCGGTGCAGCCAGCCCTCGAAGGTGCCCGGGGTGTACGTCGAGAGCGAGCGGAAGACGCGGACGAAGACCTCCTGGGTGAGGTCCTCGGCGTCGTGCTGGTTACCGGTGAGCCGGTAGGCGAGGCGGTAGACCCGTGCGCTGTGGGTGCTGACGATCTCCTCCCAGGTGGGAGGCGTCCACGCCGGGGCGTCCGCATCACTGGCGAAGGTCGCGGTCATGGCGGAATCGGCGGAACGGGAACGGTCAGCGGTGTTGGTCACGGATTTCGGCTCGCCCGCTGACCTGCGAAAGCGCCTCAGCACTCTCCGGTCACCGGCCGCAGCCGCACCTCCCCTGTCGGCTCTGGTGGTGTCCAGTAGAGCCCCTACCATATCCACCTCGCCCGTTAGCTCCGGATAAGCATTTTTGACCTGCATTTGGTCATGGTCCATACGATCCCCCCTTCCCTTCAACGCCCGGTCCCATCTGCGGGTTCCCGTGCGCAGCGGATACAGTCACCGTTGCGCGAACTACGGGGACAGGAGAGGGTCATTACCGGCAACCGGCAGACGAGCTGGGCGTTCGCCGACGCGTTCGTCGCCGAGGGCGAAGCCCTTCACTGGGCCCGTGACCGGGCCCGGGAGGCAGGGCTGCGCTCGGTGTCGGCGGGCACCGGCGCTGCGCTGCGGCTGCTCGCCGCCGCCGCGGACGCCAAGGCCGTCGCCGAGATCGGCACCGGAACCGGTGTCTCCGGAATCCATCTGCTGCACGGGATGCGCCCGGACGGGGTGCTGACCACCGTCGACATCGAACCGGAGATGCAGCAGTTCGCCCGACAGGCGTTCCGGGCGGCCGGGTTCGCCGGGAACCGGGCGCGCTTCATCCCCGGCCATGCCCTCGACGTCCTGCCCCGGCTCGCCGACGGCGGCTACGACCTCGTCTTCTGCGACGGCGACCGGCTGGAGTGCCTGGACTACCTCGGTGAGGCCATGCGGCTGCTGCGGCCGGGGGGCCTGGTCTGCTTCGAGGGGGTCTTCGCGGGCGGCCGGACCGTGGACTCCGCCGCCCAGCCGCAGGAGGTGCTGCGGCTGCGGGAGCTGCTGCGCACCGTGCGGGAGTCCACCGTGCTCCAGTCCTCCCTGCTGCCGGTGGGCGACGGACTGCTCTGCGCCGTCAAACGCGGTTGACCGCCGGACGTCCGGCCCCGGCCGGATCGCACCCCCGCCCCGGCCCCCGGTGCGGCCGGGCCCCGATACAGCACCGCCCCGGCGGCCGGTACCGGTGTACCGGCCGCCGGGGCAGCACTCGGGTGTTGGTGGGGCCGGTCCTTCAGCCGACAACCTTCTTCAAGGCGTCGCCGAGGGCGTCGGCCTCGTCGGGTGTCAGCTCGACGACGAGCCGACCGCCGCCTTCGAGCGGAACGCGCATGACGATGCCCCGCCCCTCCTTGGTCACCTCGAGCGGGCCGTCGCCCGTCCGCGGCTTCATGGCCGCCATGCTCGTTCCCCTTCCTGAAACCAGCTCATCGCAGCCGACAACCCAGGTGTCACCGGCATCGAACACGTTGCTTCCCTGCCATTATCCCGCATGGCACGACCCGATGACCAACATCAGTCGGCAACCCCTGCGGTAGCCACTCCCCCAAATCCACCCAATTCGGGGAGGGGGGCATGTCGCCTGGTCATGATCTCCGGCATGCTGAGCGCTGACCGCCGCAGCGGGCCCGTTCACCGGCCCGGCCGCGCGGCCTCGCCCTCAGCCGCGACCAGCCACATCCCGGAGGACCGCCCATGGCCGACACCGTGCTCTACGAGCTGACCGACGGGCTCGCGACGATCACCCTGAATCGTCCCGACGCCATGAACGCGCTCAACCTCGACATCAAGGTGGCGCTGCGTGACGCGCTGCTCCAGGCCGCCGAGGACCCGGCCGTGCGGGCCGTGCTGCTCACCGGTTCCGGCCGCGCCTTCTGTGTCGGTCAGGATCTCAAGGAGCACATCGGGCTGCTGGCGGCGGACCGCGAGGCCCACGCCCGGGGCGAGGGGGCCGCCGAGGGATCGACCATGACCACGGTCGCCCTGCACTACAACCCGATCGTGACCACGATCGCGGGAATGCCCAAGCCGGTGGTCGCCGCCGTCAACGGGGTCGCGGCCGGTGCCGGGGCGGGCTTCGCCATGGCCGCCGACTACCGGATCGTCGCCGACTCCGCGACCTTCAACACCTCCTTCGTCGCGGTGGCCCTCACCGGCGACTCCGGGATCTCCTGGACCCTCCAGCGGCTGATCGGCCACGGCCGCGCCGCCGAACTGCTGCTCTTCCCCCGCAATGTCAGCGCCCAGGAGGCGCTGGAGCTGGGCATCGCCAACCGGGTGGTGCCGGCCGCGGAGTTGGCGGCCGAGGCGGCGGCGGTGGCCCGCACGCTGGCCCAGGGCCCGACCGCGGCCTATGCGGCGATGAAGGAGTCGCTGGCCTACGCGGCCGGGCACACCCTGACCGACGCGCTCGCCAAGGAGGACGAGTTGCAGCGGCGGCTGGGCGCCTCGGACGACCATCTCGCCGCCGTCGACGCCTTCGTGAAGAAGGAGAAGCCCCGGTTCACCGGCCGCTGAGCGACGGCGGAACACCGCCCGCGCGGCCCGGTGCCTCAGTCCGCGCCGCGCAGATGGCAGCCCGCGAGATGGTCGTCGACCAGACCGCACGCCTGCATCAGGGCATAGGCCGTAGTGGGTCCGACGAAGCGGAAGCCGCGTTTTTTGAGGGCGCGGCTGAGCGCCGTGGACTCGTCGGTGATCGCAGGGACATCCGCGGTGGTCCGCGGCACCGGGCGGCCGTCTGGGTCGGGGGCGTGGGACCAGATCAGCTCGTCCAGCTCGCCCGGGTCCAGCTCCGCCGCGGCGCGAGCGTTGGCGATGGTGGCCACGATCTTGGCCCGGTTGCGGATGATGCCGGGGTCGGCGAGCAGCCGCTGCTCATCGGCCTCGGTGAACGCCGCGACCTTGGCGATCCGGAAGTCGGCGAAGGCGGCGCGGAAGCCCTCGCGGCGGCGCAGGATCGTCAGCCAGGACAGCCCGGACTGGAACGCCTCCAGGCAGATCCGCTCGTAGAGGGCGTCATCGCCGTGGACGGGGCGGCCCCATTCGGTGTCGTGGTAGACGCGGTAGTCCGCCATGGTCACGGACTCCAGCCCCCAGGGGCAGCGCGGCAGCCCGTCCGGCCCGGTGACCGGGCCCTGGCCGCTCATGCGCCGAACCCGTCATGGCCGCCGTGGTCCCCGTGCTCGCCGTGGCGGCGAGGGGGCCGGAACATGTCGTGCTCGCGCTCGTCCTCGTCCGGCTCCAGGTCGCCGAGGCCGCCGGGCGGCGCGGGGTGGTCCGCCCGCTCCGGCCCGGTCAGCGGTGCGGGCCCGCCGTGGACCGCACCGCGGGCCCCGGCGAGCGCCTGCTCCAGCTCGGCGATCCGGGCGTCGCGCTCGGCGAGCTCGGCGCCGAGACGGCCGAGCGCGTCGTCGACGTCGGCCATCCGGTAGCCGCGCAGGGTCATCGGCAGCCGCAGGGCCTCCACATCAGCGCGCCCCAGGGGCCGGTCGGCGGGCAGCCGGTCGTCCAGCCGGTCCGGCGGTGCCTCGCTCAGCGTCCCGCCCTGACCGCCCCCGACGACGGCGAGCGTGACCCCGCCGACCACTACGACCAGCGCGATCAGCAAGAACAAGAACACGGTGATCGTCTCCCCGGGGGTGCATGGTTGAGTCTGTGCCCGACGGCCTCGATATCTGTCTGCCTCGATCGTGCCATGACCCCACGACAGTTATCGTCGCCGCCCGCCCCTGGACCAAAGAGCGCGAAGAACGCGAGGGACAAGCATGCTACGGCTGGGACGACGTGAGTTCGGCGCCGACGAGCGGGTGATCATGGCGATCGTGAACCGGACGCCGGACTCCTTCTACGACCAGGGCGCGACCTTCCGCGACGAGCCCGCGCTCGCCCGCGTCGAGCAGGCGGTCGCCGACGGCGCGGCCATCATCGACATCGGCGGGGTCAAGGCGGGCCCCGGGGACGAGGTGAACGCCGAGGAGGAGGCCCGGCGCACCGTCGGCTTCGTGGCCGAGGTGCGCAGGCGCCATCCGGATGTGGTGATCAGCGTGGACACCTGGCGGCACGAGGTGGGCGAGGCGGTCTGCGAGGCGGGCGCCGATCTGCTCAACGACGCGTGGGGCGGGGTCGATCCCCGGCTGGCGGAGGTCGCCGCCCGGTACGGGGCCGGGCTGGTGTGCACCCACGCGGGCGGGGCCGAGCCGCGCACCCGGCCGCACCGGATCGCCTACGACGACGTGGTGGCGGACATCCTGCGGGTCACCCTGGGGCTGGCCGACCGCGCCGTGGAGCTGGGGGTGCGGCGGGACGGGATCCTGATCGACCCGGGCCATGACTTCGGGAAGAACACCCGGCACTCGCTGGAGGCGACGCGGCGGCTCGGTGAGCTGACGGAGACCGGCTGGCCGGTGCTGGTGTCGCTGTCCAACAAGGACTTCGTGGGCGAGACGCTGGACCGTCCGGTCAAGGAGCGGGTGCTCGGCACGCTCGCCACCACGGCGGTGTCGGCCTGGCTCGGTGCGCAGGTCTACCGGGTGCACGAGGTGGCGGAGACCCGGCAGGTGCTGGACATGGTGTCGACCATCGCGGGCCACCGGCCCCCGGCGGTCGCCCGCCGGGGACTGGCCTGAGAGCTCCGGGGGCTCAGACGCCGGACTCCTTGGTCACCAGGTCGACCACCTCGTCGATGTCGTCGGTGAGGTGGAACAGCTCCAGGTCCTGCGGGGACGCCTTGCCCTCCGCGATCAGCGTGTTCTCCAGCCAGTCGACCAGCCCCCGCCAGTAGGAGCTGCCGAACAGCACGATCGGGAAACGGGTCACCTTCTTGGTCTGGACCAGAGTGAGTGCCTCGAAGCACTCGTCGAGGGTGCCGAGCCCGCCGGGCAGCACCACGAACCCCTGCGCGTACTTCACGAACATCGTCTTGCGGACGAAGAAGTAGCGGAAGTTGACCCCGATGTCGACGTACGGATTGAGCCCCTGCTCGTACGGCAGCTCGATACCGAGGCCGACGGAGACCCCGCCCGCCTCGCTCGCGCCGCGGTTGGCGGCCTCCATGGCGCCGGGGCCGCCGCCGGTGATCACTCCGAAGCCCGCTTCGGCGAGGGCCCGTCCGATCCGCACCCCGGCCGCGTACTCCGGCGACCCCTCGGGGGTGCGGGCGGATCCGAAGACGCTGACCGCCTTGCCGAGCTCCGCCAGGGTGCCGAAGCCCTCGACGAACTCGGACTGGATGCGCAGCACCCGGAACGGGTCCTCGTGCACCCAGTGCGTGGCGCCCTGGGTGTCCAGCAGCCGCTGGTCGGTGGTACCGGGTCGCATCTGGTGGCGACGGCGCACGACCGGGCCCAGACGCTGCTCGTGCAGCGCTCGCTCTTCCTCGGCGTTGCCCACTGTGTGCTCCCTTCGCCAAGATCTGCCAAAGATCTGTGGTTCAGGGTAGGCCCCCCGAACGGCGAACAGCCGACATCCGGACCACGCCCACCCGGCGGACCGCCGAGCAGCGGTCGATCACCGCCCGCTCCGCGGCCGGGCGGTGTCCGATCGACGGCCGGCCAGGCCCGGACCGGCCCGGCGTCAGCGGGTCAGCGGGTCAGCGGGTCAGCGGGTCAGCGGGTCAGCGGGTCAGCCAGGCTCGCAGCCGCTCCTCGGCCAGCAGAATGGCCTCGGTCGACACATGCTCCTCGCGGGTGTGCGCCAGCTTCGGGTCGCCGGGACCGTAGTTCACGGCGGGCACGCCGAGCGCCGAGAAGCGGGCGACATCGGTCCAGCCGTACTTGGGGGCCACCTCCACCCCCAGCGTGTCCACGAAGGCGGCGGCCGAGGGGTGGCTCAGCCCGGGGAGGGCGCCGGGGGAACTGTCGGTGAGCTCGATCGCGAAGCCGTCGAAGACCTCCCGGACGTGGCCGAGCGCCTCCTCCTCGGAACGGTCGGGGGCGAAGCGGTAGTTCACGGTCACCGCGCAGAAGTCCGGGATGACGTTGGTCGCGTGACCGCCCTCGATCCCCACCGCGTTGAGCCCCTCGCGGTAGACGAGCCCGTCGATGTCCACCTGCCGCGGGGCGTACGAGGCCAGCCGGTCGAGGATCGGGGCGGCCCCGTGGATGGCGTTCTCGCCCAGCCAGCCGCGCGCGGAGTGCGCGCGCCGTCCCTGAGTGGTCACCCGCACCCGCAGCGTGCCCTGGCAGCCGGCCTCGACCTGGCCCTCGGTGCCCTCCAGCAGCACGGCGAAGTCACCGGCCAGCCACTCGGGGTGGTTCCTGACCAGCCGCCCCAGGCCGTTGAGCTCGGCGGCGACCTCCTCGTGGTCGTAGAAGACGAAGGTGAGGTCGCGGTTGGGCGCGGGCACGGTCGCGGCGATGCGCAGCTGGACCGCGACGCCGGACTTCATGTCGGAGGTGCCGCAGCCCCACAGCACGCCCTGCTCGTCCAGGCGGGAAGGCACGTTGTCGGCGATCGGCACGGTGTCCAGATGTCCGGCCAGCACCACCCGCTCCGCGCGCCCCAGGTTCGTCCGGGCGACGACGGCGTCCCCGTCACGGTCGACGGTCAGATGCGGAAAGGCCCGCAGAGCCTGCTCGACGGCGTCGGCGAGGGCCTTCTCGTCGCCGCTGACCGAGGGGAAGTCGACGAGCCGGGCGGTGAGCCGGGCCGCGTCCAGGGACAGGTCGAGTGCTGGGTGCTCCATACTCGCGACCCTAACCCGCGGGCTCCCACGGCCCCAGCGCACGTGGTCTTCCCCACCCCTGGTCCCTTCCCCGGCAGGTGCTCGCAGCGCTCCAGTAACGTGTGGCGCGTGCCCCTGTCCGTCTTCTCCAGCCGCCCCCGTCTGCTCCGGGCCGCGGTCGCCTGTGCCGTCCTGCTGGGCCTGGCCGGATATGTGGCGGCACATGTGCTGACCGGTGGCGGCGGCCCGCCGCGCTGCACCGTGCGCGCGGGCGGCGAGGAGGTGCTGCTCGACCCCGAACAGGCCGTGAACGCCGCCACCGTCGAGGCCGTGGCCGCCGCCCGCGGACTGCCCGAGCGGGCGGTCACCATCGCGCTGGCCACCGCGTTCCAGGAGTCGGGACTGCGCAACCTCCGTCACGGCGACCGGGATTCGCTCGGCCTGTTCCAGCAACGGCCCTCCCAGGGCTGGGGCACCGCGGCACAGATCCAGGACCCGGTCTACGCGGCGGGGAAGTTCTACGACCGCCTGGTGCGGGTGCCCGGTTACTCCCGGCTGCCCCTCACGGTGGCCGCGCAGCGGGTGCAGTTCAGCGGTTATCCGCAGGCGTACGCCAAGCATGAGACGGAAGCGGTGGTGCTGACCGCCGCGCTCACCGGGCGGGCGAAGGCCGCGATCAGCTGCCCGGGGCCGCCGGACGACGGCACCGCGGGCGATCCGGAGCGGGTCCGGTCGGCGCTGGTGCGGGAGTTCGGGCGGGAGGCACGGCCCCGACTCGACACCGCCGGGCAGGGCGGCGGCAAGCACGCCCCCACCGCGCGCGCGGTCCTGGTGCCGGTCCGGCCCGCGACCGCGCGGGGCGGGACACCGGAGCGCGGCTGGGAATTGGCGCACTGGGCCGTGGCTCACTCGGACGAGCTGCGCATCGAACGCGTCTCTTATGGGAAGCACGTGTGGAACGCCGGGAATTCCGGGGACGGCTGGCACACCTCCGACGAGAATTCCGGGCCGGACGTCACACTCGTCCTCGAGCGATAGCGCGACGGATCTCCGCAGCTCAAGTCCGTTGATCAGATACTCGGTACGGGACCGGGACACCGTGCGCACCAGGAATGCGCACCGAAACGGATTATGCGACACATTGCCAATTCTTTGCCCGGGGGCACCGCAACCTTCTCGCGGCCCATATCGGTATGCACAACGTCCGATCACCGGACACTGCACGCCATTGTCCCTCCGTCAAAGGAGAATCATGTCCCTCCCTCTCACGCGTCGGATCGGTCGGGCCGCGCTGCTGGTCGCCGCCGGCGCCGTTCCCGTTGTCGCCACCGCCGGCGCCGCGAGTGCGGCGGAAACAGCCCTGCCGCAGTCCCAGCTGGGCGGGCTGAGCGCCCTGGACACCGCCTCCGTCGACCAGGTCGCGGACATTGCCTCGCGGCAGGTCGGGAGCGCGGCGGGCGACGTCGTCGGCAGCAAGGCCGGACGGACCGTCACGGAGGTTCTGCCGGGCAAGGCCGCTCCGGTGAAGACCACTCCGGCCAAGCCCGCCCAGCAGGCCAAGACCCTCCCGGCCAAGGCCAAGGCCAAGGGCGCGCACGCCAAGGCCGCCCCGGCCAAGGGCAAGGCGGTCAAGGGCGCCCATGCCAAGGGCAAGGGCGGTGCGCACGCCAAGGGCAAGGGCGCCAAGGCCGCCAAGGCCGCCCCGCAGACCCCCAAGGCCCCGCAGCAGGCCGCGCCGAGCCGGCAGAGCCCGGGCCTGCCGCTCAAGGGTCTTCCGCTGGGGGGTCTGCCGATGCTCGGCGGCTGATCGCCCGCACCGCACACCGCGGGGGCCCGGGGAGTGTCACTCCCCGGGCCCCCGTATGTGCGCCGTACGCGGTGCGGCTCAGGCCGTCAGCCGGCGGACCGCCGCCGCCACCCCCTCATCGGTCGCGGTGAACGCGACCCGGACGTTCCGCTCTCCGGCCGGACCGTAGAAGTCGCCCGGCGCCACCAGGATGCCCAGCTCGGCGAGGGCGCCGACGGTCTCCCAGCACGGCTCGTCACGGGTGGCCCACAGATACAGCGAGGCCTCGCTGTGCTCGATCCGGAAGCCGAAGCCCTCCAGCGCCGAGCGGAGCGCGGTGCGGCGCCGTTCGTAGCGCTCACGCTGCTCGGCCACGTGCTTGTCGTCGGCGAGCGCCGCGACCGTGGCGGCCTGCACCGGCGCGGGCACCATCAGCCCGCCGTGCTTGCGGATCTTCAGCAGTTCGCCGAGCACCGTCTCGTCGCCGGCGAGGAACGCCGCGCGGTAGCCCGCCAGATTGGACCGCTTGGACAGTGAGTGGACCGAGACCAGCCCCTCGAAGCTGCCGCCGGAGATCTCCGGGTGCAGCACGGACCGCGGTTCGGCCTCCCAGCCCAGTTCGAGATAGCACTCGTCGCTGACCAGCAGCACCTCGTGCTCCCGGGCCCAGGCGACCGCCGCCCGCAGCTCGTCGGGGGTCAGCACCCGGCCGGTGGGGTTGGACGGGGAGTTCAGCCACAGCAGCTTGAGCCCGGCCGGGTCCGGCCCGGCGCCCGCGGCACCTCCAGCGAAAGTCCCCACGTCGTACGGCACCGGCTCGGCGCCCGCCAGCCGTGCGCCCACCTCGTAGGTGGGGTAGGCCAGCCGCGGGAAGGCGATCCGGTCCCCGGGCCCGAGCCCGAGCTGGGTGGGGAGCGAGGCCACCAGCTCCTTGGAGCCGACCACCGGCAGCACCTCGGTGTGGCGGACCCCGGTGGCACCGAGGCGCCGCTCCACCCAGCCGGTCAGCGCGTCCCGCAACTCCGCGGTCCCCCACACGGTGGGGTAGCCGGGGCTGTCGGCGGCACCGGCCAGCGCCCGCTGGACCGACTCGGGGACCGGGTCGACGGGCGTACCCACCGAGAGGTCGACGATGCCGTCGGGATGGGCCGCGGCGGTCGCCTTGTACGGTTCGAGCCGGTCCCAGGGGAAGACCGGGAGGCGGGCGGAGACGGGTGGCACGGGTGGCTCGCTTTCGTCGTAAGCAGCCCGGTCGGCCGGCCCGGGGAACCCGGTGGCCGACCGGGAAAACAGACCGGCCCCGCAGGCAACAGGCCGTACGGGACCGAGGGCTGCGCCCAGGGCCCGCGTGGTCGGGGCCCTGGGGCGCAAGGTCACTCGTCGTGCTCCTGCGGCGGCAGCGCGGCGATGAAGGGGTGGTCGCGCTCGATCAGACCGAGCTTGCTCGCGCCACCGGGCGAGCCGAGCTCGTCGAAGAACTCGACGTTCGCCTTGTAGTAGTCCTTCCACTCCTCCGGAGTGTCATCCTCGTAGAAGATGGCCTCGACCGGGCAGACCGGCTCACAGGCTCCGCAGTCGACGCATTCGTCCGGATGGATGTACAAGGACCGCTGGCCCTCGTAGATACAGTCGACGGGGCACTCCTCGATGCACGCCTTGTCCTTCAGGTCGACACAAGGCTGCGCGATGACGTAGGTCACGCTGTCGTTCCTCCTCGTTAGGGCTGCTATCGCGCGGGAGCGCGGCGTCGTCGATGCCCGCACCTAGTATCGCCGTTCCAGGGCACCAGACGCACATGAGGGGCTGACACAGCTGTGGATTTCACCACCGGCGGACGTCTCGAGGTTCGGATCACCCCCGCTGACGTGGGCAAACGCGTTTCGGTGCGGCCTTTGACCGGGGAGCCCGACCCGCACGCCACATTCACTGACGTGGTCGGGGTTCTCACATCGTGGACCGGAGATGTGCTGTGTGTCACACGGCGGACCGGGGAAGCGGTGCGAATCGCGCGGTCCTCGCTGGTGGCGGGCAAGGTGGTGCCCGCCGCACCGGCCCGCCGCCGCGGCCCGGCCGCGAGCGCGCGCGAGCTGGACCGGATCGCCGCGCGCGGCTGGCCCGCGGTGGAGAGCGCACCGCTGGGCGAGTGGGAGCTGCGGGCGTCCGGCGGCTTCACCCGGCGGGCCAACTCGGTTCTGGCCCTCGGCGACCCGGGCCTGCCGCTGGACGCGGCGCTGGACCGGGTCACCGGCTGGTACGCCGAGCGCGGGCTGCCCGCGTACCTCCAGCTCAGCACCGGCGCCGAGAACACCCAGGAGCTACTGGCAGCGGAGCTGGCCGCGCGCGGTTGGACCAGGGAGGTGTCCGCACAGGTGCGGATCGCGGGCCTGGCCCCGGTCGCCGACCGGGACGCCGACGTCTCGGCGGTGGCGCTCTCCCGCCGGATCCACGACGCCTGGCTGGCCCGCTACCAGCGCTCCGCCGCCCCCTCCCCCGAGGTGCGGGCGGTGCTCTCCGGCGGCCCCTCGGTGTGGTTCGCGACGATAGGCGGCGCGCCCGGTGACGAGGTCCCGGCCGCGATCGGGCGGGTGGTGGTGGACGGCCGCTGGGCCGGGTTCGCGGCGGTGGAGGTCGCCCCGGAGCGGCGGCGGCAGGGGCTCGCCGGGGCGGTGATGACCGCGCTGGCCCGCAAGGCGCTGGACGAGGGCGCCTCGGCGGCGTACCTCCAGGTCGAGACGGACAACGGCGGTGCCCACGCGCTCTACGAGGACATGGGCTTCACCGTCCATCACTCCTACCACCACTGGCGCGCCCCGCACGACGACCCCCGCTGAGCGGGTACCGGACCACCATGCCGCGTATGAACGACACCTCCCGGCGCCGGAGATTCGCCGAGGCGGCCCGCGAGGAACGCCCCGATCTGGCGCTGCTGTGCCTGCTGGTGGGCATGGAGGCGGACGCCGGGCTGGACGAGGACGGTCTTGACCGGGCGCAGATCGAACTGGACCGGCTGGCCGGTCTGCTGCCCTTCGCCCCCGGCGGTCCGGAGGGCTGGGCCACCGCGCTGGCCCGGTTGCTCGGCGAGCGCCATGACTTCCGGGGCACCCCGGCCGACTACCGGCGGCTGGAGTCCTCGCTGCTGCACGAGGTGCTGCGGCGCCGCCGGGGACTGCCGATCCTGCTGTCGGTGGTGTGGATCGAGGTGGCGCGGCGGGCGGGGGCGCCGGTGTACGGGGTGGGGCTGCCCGGCCACTTCGTGGTGGGCTTCGGCGATCCGTACGGGCACCATGTGCTGGTCGATCCGTTCGACGGGGGCCGGAGCCTGTCGGACGAGGACGCGGCGATACTGGTGGCGGGCGCCACGGGCACTCCGCTGGCGCCGTCGGCGCTCACCCCGTCCACTCCGCTGGAGATCGTGCTGCGGATCCTCAACAACATCCGGGCCTGGGCCGCCGCCCGCCCCGAGCGCACCGATGTCCAGCTGTGGGCGATCGAGCTGTCGCTGCTGCTGCCCAGCCACCCGGCCCGGCTGCGCTACGAGCGGGCCCAACTGCTCGTGGAGCGCGGCGATTTCCTCGCCGGGGCGAAGGAGCTGGAGGACTACGCGGAGGTGGTGGCCGCGGTGGAGCCCGAGGCCGCGGCGGCGGTACGGCGCCAGGCGCGCGCGGCCCGCGCGATGCTCAACTGACGGACTGCGGCCAGCCCTTGTCGCGGGCGATGCGGACCGCGTCCGCGCCATTGCGGGCTGGGCGCGGCCACCGCCCGGTGCCGGGCGGGGGCCGTGCCGAGTCGGCCGCGGGGACCTCAGTTGGGAGTGGTGTCGATGACGCCGATCCGCTCGGAGGCCGACTTGCCGACCAGCGCCTTGCTGAGCGCCACGACCACGTCCTGCGGGCTGACGGGCCTCTTGGCGCCGGTGCCGCGCTCGATCAGCACCCCGTCGAAGGTGGAGCCGTAGAGCTGCTTGAGGACGGCGAGGTCGTAGTGCTCCACCAGCTTGCCGTTGACCACCCGCATCGAGAGGATCTTCGGCAGCGACCGCCCCGGGCTGAGCGGCAGCGAGTGCTGGGGGTCGGTCTGCACCGTCACCAGGCCGGACATCGCGGGCTTGGCGAAGGTCTTCATCTTGTTGTCGACCTCGGCCTTGCTCACCGTCGGCTGCTTGACGCTGACCGGCAGCTTGATGACCTTGTCCTTGCCGGTCTCGGCGCGCTCGCGGTAGGCGTCGGAGACGGCCGCGACCGCCCGGTCGACGTCCAGCGCCTTGCCCGCCTTGCCGTACACCGGGACGGCCCGGCCGGAGGTGAAGTTGATGGTGCCCTCGCGAGCGGTGCCCGAGGTGCCCGCGAGCCGCTCCAGGGCGTCCCGGAGCTTCTCCTCGTCGACCGTCACCTCGGGTTCGGCCTCGTGGGTGCCGCCGAACAGCGAGCCGATCACCGTGAGCGGGTTGTAGTCGCGGCCCGCGACATTGCGGACGGTGGTCTCGGTGTCCAGGGCCAGGCCCGCGACGGACGGCTTGATCTCCTTCTGCTCACCGTCCACCGACACCTTCAGCGGGGCGGTGGTGCGGTTGCCGAGCTCGGAGTCCAGCTTCTCGACGGCGGCCTCCTTGGAGGTGCCGCCGATGTCGACGCCGAGCACGGTGGTGCCGTTGGGCACGTCGGCGTGGTTCATCACCAGGCCCGCGCTGTACGCACCCCCGCCCACCACGACCAGCAGGGCGACCAGCATGACCAGCTTGGAGCGGCCCTTCTTCTTCGGCTTCCCGGCCGCCGGGGCGGACGGTGCCGGAGTGCTCGGCGGGCCGCTGTCCCCGGCGGGCGCCGCCGGGCCGCCGCCGACGGGCGGGGACGGCGGCAGGCTCTCGGCCGGGGGCACCACGGGCACCCCGCTGACCAGCGTGTCGCTGGAGATCTGCTCGGGCGGCACCCCGCCGCCCGGGGTGGGGTCGGGGTCGCGGAACAGCGGACGGTCGGTGTCCGGCTCCCCGCCGAGCCCCCCCAGCGGGCCGGTGCCGGTGGTGGCGCCCAGACTGCCGGACAGCGGGGAGCCGCCCGGCGGGGTCGGGGGCTGCGCGCCCGGACCGCCGTGGCCGAGCGGGCCCACTCCGCCGGGGGGCGTGCGCTGGTCGCTGTCGAACGGACCGGGAAGGTGGCCGCCCGGCGGGGGCGGCAGCTCGTCGTCGTGCGGTCCGCCGCCGAGGCCGGGCGGCATCAGCATGTCGCCGGTGGCCGGGCCGGTGGTCGCGCCGTTCGGCTCCGGATCGCCCGGGAAACCGCCGCCCGCCGGGGCGTCGGTGAAGTACGGCAGGTCGGCGGTGGGGGCGCCGCCGATCGGGGGCGCGGGGAACCCTTGCGTGGTCTCAGGTCCCGAGGGCGCGGGGAAGCCCGGCGTCGTCTCGGGCCCCGGAGGCACGGGGAAGCCCTGTGTGGTCTCCGGCCCCGGAGGCACGGGGAAGCCCTGTGTGATCTCCGGCCCCGGAGGAGCGGGAAACGCCTGAGTGGTCTCGGGCCCCGCGGGCGGCCGCGGGGTGTTCCCGGTCGACGCGTTGCCCTTCGACTTGCGGGGCGCGAACCAATCACTGGTGCGCTCGCCGTCACCCTTCGCGCCCCTGCCGTCCGGGCCGTCGGCACCGGTCTCGGCCGGAGCGGCCTCCGGCGCGGCGGCGGCCTCGGGCCGCGGCACGGCGCCGGTGCGCTCGTTGGGGCTGTCGTCCTCGCCGGAGCGGGGGGCCGGAACGCCGTCCTCCCCGACGGGCGTGCGCATGACGACCGGCGGGATCGGCCGGGAACCGGGGATATTGATCCGGATCCGGGTCGTCAGCGTGGTCTCGGTCTTCGGTTCCTCCGGCTTGGCCGCGGCACGCGCCTCACCCTCGCCGGATGCGCCCTGCGGGGCCTCCTGCGTCCGGTTCAGCGACGGGGACTGGCGGGATCCGTACGGCGGGGTGCCCGACGGGTAGGCGGCACCGCCGCTTCCCCCCCGGGGCCCGGAGGACGAACTGTCAGATTCACGGCTCAAAGCAGGTTCTCCCAGTTAGCTCCGCCGCCCGTCAGACTCGCGCGGGCGGCTCGGCGGCGCGCACCACCTTACTGGGCGCCGCGGTGGCGCACTTGACGGCCGCCGTATCGCCACCGTCACGCACCCTAGGGACAGCGTCCGACGGCGTGGATGCGTCACGCGCATCGGGGGGACGTCACGACGGAAACGTCACGTCACTTACCAAGTCGGGCGGACCGCCGGGCCGGTTGCGGGACCAGCGGCAGCGTGGCGCAGATCACACCGGCAAACATCCCGCCCAGCAGGAAGACATACGGCCCCAGCCCCGCGCCGAAGAGGAAGTCCCCTTCCGGTCGGGTGGCGGTGAGCAGCAGCACGGTGACCGTCCAGGCCCCCGCGGGCACTCCGCCGCCCATCCGGGTGCCGGTGGCCTTGACCCCGCCGTAGCACAGCGCCACCACCCCGAGCAGCGCCAGCAGCAACCCGCCGGGGAACCAGGCGGCTTGCACCAGCGCGCCGGCGGTGCCCACCAGCGCCCCCATCACGGCGAGCAGCGCGTATCCGCCCAGACGTGCGGCGTTCATGCGGTCACCCCCGCGAAGAGGTCGTCCTCGCGGTCCGCGGCGGCCTCGCCCCGGACGAGCTGGTAGTGCTCACGGACGAAGAGCGGCTGGCCGAGGTCGTTGGAGAGGGCGAAGAAGGGTCCGTCCACCGCGATCTGGCTGGCGTGGGCGCGCATGGCCGCGGTCTTCGCCCCGGCGTGGCCGCTGCCGTCGACGGCCGCGGTCACCTCGGCGTCCTCCACCACACCGGGGACGTCGTCGACCGAGGCGATACCCGGGAAGAGCGATTCCCGGCCCGCCGCCCGCAGCCGGGCGAACCCCTCCTCGACCGCCGACCGCGGCACACAGTTCCAGTAGACCTTGGCGATCTTGTGGGGGGCGCCCAGACCGGGACGGAACCCGGCGTCCGACGCCAGCTCGAAGGCGCGCATCGCGACCCGGTGGGCCTGGATGTGGTCGGGGTGGCCATAGCCCCCGTTCCGGTCGTACGCGACCATGACCTGCGGCCGGACCTCGCGGATCACGGCCACGAGATGGCCCGCGGCCTCATCGAGGTCGGCCCGCCAGAAACAGTCGGGGCGGTCGTTCTGCGGGGCGCCCATCATCCCCGAGTCGCGGTAGCGGCCGGGCCCGCCGAGGAAGCGGTGGTCCTCGACCCCCAAGGCCGCCATCGCCGCGGCCAGTTCACCGATCCGGTGCGGGCCGAGCGCGTCGTCGCGATCAGCGGCGAGATGCGCCAGGTCGGGCGGAATGACCTCGCCCTCCTCACCGAGGGTGCAGGTCACCAGCGTGACATGGGCACCCTCGGCGGCGTACTTCGCCATGGTCGCGCCGTTGTTGATCGACTCGTCGTCCGGATGCGCGTGCACCAGCAGCAGCCGACGGGCGGGAAGAGCGGTCATGGGCACAGCCTACGATTCGCACATCCGTGCCCATAGGGCACGGCGCGGCGCCCCCGGTTCCCGCGACCGGGCGACCGCTCGCCCCCCGGGTCAGAGGTCCACGTCACCGATCATGTCCGCCACATTGGTGGTGAGGTCGTCGATCGTCGGCGCGACCGACGAGCTGGCCAGGTAGAAGCCCAGGAGCACACAGATGATCGCGTGCCCCGCCTTCAGCCCTGCCTTGTTGACGAGCATGAAGACGATGATCAGCAGCAGCACTACCAGCGAAATCGAGAGCGCCACAGCGGCTCACCTCCAGGTACACGCGCTCGGACGGACAACATTATTGATGCCACGGGGGCCCTACCCACTATGCGCAATCGATCATAACTATGGGCGCGTGCGCACGACTCGGTGCATGGGAGCATGACAGGGGCGCATGCCCGAATGCACGAACTGCCCTGCTGGCAGGCCTACTTCACGCTGGTAATGCGCCATATCGGCGCCGTTCGGGCTGGCTTGATACGGCCGCCCGCGCGGCCGGGACCGTGCCGTCGGCAACCCGGCCCAAACGGACCCGCGGCCGCCCCGCCCGGCCTCGGGTCCCCGGCCGCCCCGCTCCGCCTCGACCCCGCGCCGATCCGCCCGTCCGCCCCCTGGAGATCAACCGGACCCGTACGCTCGCCCTATGACCGGACAGCTCTCGTTCCCTCGGCAACACGCGCGCACCCAGCGTTTCACCCTCGGGGCACCCCGGGCCCTCACCGTGGCGCCCGACGATTCGCGCGTCGTCTTCCTGCGGTCCCGCACCGGCACCGACCGGACCGGCCTGCTGTGGGTGTACGACCTCGCCGGGCACCGGGAGTACCCGGTCGCGGACCCCGCGGAGCTGCTCGGCGGCGCCGAGGAGGAGCTGTCCGCCGAGGAGCGGGCGCGCCGCGAGCGCAGCCGCGAGGGGTCGGCCGGCGTGGTCGGCTACGCGGTGGACGCGGCCGTGGAGCTGGCCGCCTTCGCCCTCTCCGGACGGCTGTTCACCGCCGATCTGACCGGCGGCACCAGCCGTGAACTGCGGGTTCCGGGGCCGGTGGTGGATCCGCGCCCGTCCCCCGACGGCCGCCATGTCGCCTATGCGGCGAGCGGTGCGCTGCGGGTGGTCGGCACCGACGGCGAGGGCGACCGGGCGCTCGCCGAACCGGAGGGCGACACCATCACCTATGGCCTCGCGGAGTTCATCGCGGCCGAGGAGATGGACCGTTCGCGCGGCTTCTGGTGGTCGCCCGACGGGGACGCCCTGCTCGCCGCGCGGGTCGACGACGCCCCCGTACGGCGCTGGTGGATCGCCGATCCCGCCCACCCCGACCGGGAACCCGCCGAGATCGCCTACCCGGCCGCCGGAACCTCCAACGCCGAGGTGCGGCTGGTGCTGCTGGGCCTGGACGGCTCCCGTACGGAGGTCGAGTGGGACCGGCAGCGCTATCCCTACCTGGCCCGGGTGCACTGGTCGTCCTACGGTCCGCCGCTCCTCCTGGTCCAGGCGCGGGACCAGCGCAGCCAGCTCTATCTGGCCGTGGACACCGAGACCGGCCGGACCAGCACGGTCCATGTCGACGAGGACCCGGTTTGGCTGGATCTTTTCCCCGGGGTACCGGCGTGGACACAAGATGGTCGGCTCGTGCGGATCGCGGACGAGGGCGGCGCACGGGTGCTGATGGTCGGCGACCGCAAACTCACCTCCGGCGCCCTCCAGGTGCGCGCGGTCCTCGGCATCGGGGAGGAGGACGTGCTGTTCTCCGCGTCCCCCGGGGCCGGCGCGGCCCTTCCCGAACTGCCCGGTGAGATCGATGTGCACCGCGCCTGGTTCCGCGGCAGCGGCGACCAGGGCGGCTGGGAGCCGGTCGGCAAGCGGCCGTTCCCCGCGGTGCACTCCGCCGCGCGCGGCGGTGAGGTGATCGCCCTGTCATACGCGGGCCTGGACCGGCCCGGGGCCCGGGTGGAGATCTTCCGGCCCGCGGACCACCGCACGGCCGAACCGCTCGGGGAGATCGCCTCGTACGCGGAAGCGCCGGTGCTCACCGCCCGCCCCCGGCTGGTCTTCGCGGGCAAGCACGACATCCCCTGCGCCGTACTGCTGCCGACCGGCCACCGCGAGGGCGATGGGCCGCTGCCGGTGCTGATGGATCCCTACGGCGGTCCGCACGGCCAGCGCGTGGTGGCCGCTCACAACGCCCATCTGACCTCGCAGTGGTTCGCCGACCAGGGCTTCGCGGTGATCGTCGCCGACGGCCGCGGCACCCCCGGCCGCTCCCCCGGCTGGGAGAAGGCGGTGCGCGACGACCTGGCGGCCGTCTCGCTGGAGGACCAGGTGGCGGCGCTCACCGCGCTGGCCGGACGCTTCCCCCTGGACCTGACGAAGGTGGCCATCCGCGGCTGGTCCTACGGCGGCTATCTCGCCGGTCTCGCGGTGCTGCGCCGCCCCGATGTCTTCCACGCGGGGGTGGTCGGCGCCCCGGTCACCGATCTGCGGCTGTACGACACCCACTACATGGAGCGCTATCTGGGCCGGCCGGACGAGCGGCCCGAGGTCTACGCCGCCAACTCGCTGGTGACCGACGAGGGGCTGTCCGGTGCGGCGGAGACCGTCCGGCCGATGATGATCGTCCACGGGCTGGCGGACGACAACGTGGTCGTCGCGCACAGCCTGCGGCTCTCCTCGGCGCTGCTGGCCGCGGGCCGTCCGCACGAGGTGCTGCCGCTGTCCGGAGTGACCCATATGACCCCGCAGGAGCAGGTCGCGGAGAATCTGCTGCTGCTCCAGGTGGACTTCCTCAAGCGGTCCCTGGGGCTGCGCTAGCGGGCACCGCCGCCCCGGGCCCCGGCCGCCGCTACCAGCCCGGAGGCGGCGCAGGCGGGGGCGCCGCGGGCGGCGGCGGGGCGGTGGGCGGCGGGGCGTGACCGCCCCCGTAGCCGCCCCCGTAGCCGCCGGGAGCGCTGTCGCCGTATCCTCCGGCACCGCCGCCGTAGCCGTAACCCCCGCCGTAGCCGCCGTCGCTGTAACCCCCGGGGCCGCCGGGGCCGCCATCGCCGTAACCGCCGTAGCCGCCCGGAGTGCCGTAGCCGCCGTACGCCGGGGCCGGGGGCAGGTAACCGTCCAGCGGGCGCCGGGCCAGCACGAGGAGCGCGACCAGCCCCGCCAGCGCCTCGAAGAAGGCGGTGAGCACACTGAGCACTCCCACCGTCGGCAGATCGTCGATGTGGTCGACGTAGTCCAGCTTGATGTAGAGCGACGCCTCGCTGATGCCGTCGCCCAGCAGCAGCGCCCCCGCCGTCATCCCCAGCGGCCGGGACAGCGGCGCCCGGGCCAGCGCGGCACCGGTGGCGGCCAGCGCCAGGGCGATCACCGCCCACACCGTCCAGGCGGCGGGCGCGGCCAGCAGGGTGATCAGGGTGTGCTTGCCGCTGAGCAGGTGTTTGTAGATGTCCCAGCCGCGCTCCTGGGCCCAGTAGATCTGCCAGGCGCCCAGGGCCGCCGCGATGGCCCCCAGGAACAGCGCGCCGGTGGCCGCCGCCCCCGGTGCGGGCCGCCCCGGCGGCTGGTCGGCGAAGGCGCCGGGGCCGGGACCGCCGGGCGGAGCGGGATCGACGGGACGGCGCGCGGCGGCCACGGTGGCCAGCAGCAGCCCGCCGAGCACCACACCCGCCCACGCGGTCAGCTCGGCGCGGGTCTTGAGATCGTCGGGGATGCCCTGCATCCAGTCGGCGTCCAGATTCCACAGACTCGGCAGCCGCACCGCCACGGTCACCGCCGCCGCCACGCCGAGCGCGCCCGCGGCGGACGGGGAGCGCAGGGCGGTGAGCCCCACGGCCGCGTAGACCGCCAGCAGGATGAGATCCAGCAGCGAGGAGCCGAACACCGAGCCCGAGGACCGGAACGGCATCCCCGCCCAGGTCCACCACAGGTGGTTCGCCTCATCGGCCTTGTCCAGGTCGCGGATGATCCACGCCAGCGAGATCATCCCGAGCACCGCGCAGACGAGTGCGCCGAAGACGCGCGCTCCGCGGGTAAGTATCCGTCCCTGCCCCATAGCCGTAGGTCTGCCCCATCTCACACCCCGGTCAACCGTCGTGGCAGGAAGTGACCTGGGAATGGTGACCGGCCGGGGCGACATGGCGCACCCCGGCCGGTCCAACGGCACCCGCACGGCCGTACGCCAACCAGTCTGACGCGTCCGTATATCGGTGTTGCGACAGTGAAGTTGCCCGTGTGTTAAAGCGGTTACGACGCAATCGTCACGGTTTGCCCGCGGAGTGTGACCACTGTCAAGCACGTGGTCACCTCGATCTGCCAAATGTTCGCTCAAGACTGGGATGACCGGCACATCCGCCCTCGTACGCATCTTGACTGGGCAGTTCGCGGGTTGCGACAGTCCGCTCAACCCGACACGCACGCACCACCACAGCGGGCGGGGTACAGCATATGACGCGCGTAAACAACGGGCGTTGACGGTGTGACACCAGTGCGGGGGGCGTTACGCGATGACAAGTCCATCCCGGGCCGACGTGGTCGAGAAGGCCGCACCGGTCGCGGAGGGCAAGACTCCGGTCGGCCTGGCCCCGCGTCAACTGATGTGGCGGCGCTTCCGTCGCGACCGGACCGGTGTGATCTCCGCCTGCGTGGTGCTGTTCTTCTTCGCCGTCGCACTGCTGGCGCCGCTGATCTCGTCGCTGTACGGCAAGGATCCGTACACCACCTACGGCCTGGACCGCCCCGAGCTGCTTGACCCCCTGACCGGGTACCCGATGAAGCCCAACGGCGGGATCGACGGGGAGTTCTGGTTCGGCATCGAACCCAAGCTGGGCCGCGACGTGCTGATGCAACTGGTGTACGGCATCCGCACCTCCCTGCTGATCGGGCTGGCCGCGACCGTGCTCTCCACGCTCACCGGCATCGCCATCGGCGTGGTCGCGGGCTACCTGGGCGGCCGCACAGACTACTTCCTGGGCCGGCTCATCGATCTGCTGCTGTCCTTTCCGCAGCAGCTCTTCTTCGTCGCCTTCATGCCGGTGGTCACCGCGTTGTTCGTCAGCCCGCAGAAGGAGACGCCCACCTATTTCCGGGTGACCGCCCTGGTGATGGTGTTGTGGCTGCTGGGCTGGATGCAACTGGCCCGGCTGCTGCGCGGTCAGGTGCTCTCCCTGAGGGAACGCGAGTTCGTCGAGGCGGCCAAGGTGACCGGCGCCTCGCCGTGGCGGATCGTCCGCAAGGAGCTGCTGCCCAACCTCGGCACCCCGATCCTGGTGCAGGCCACACTGATGCTGCCGAACTTCGTGACGACGGAGGCGGCGCTGTCGTTCCTCGGGGTCGGGATGGTCGAACCGACACCCGACTGGGGCCGGATGTTCGCCAAGGGCGCCAACTTCTACGAGGGCGACATCACCTACATGTTCTTCCCCGGCATCGCCATGGTGGTCTTCGTGGTCGCCTTCAACCTGCTCGGGGACTCGGTCCGGGACGCGATGGACCCGAAGACCACACGCTGATCCAGGACCGGAGATACCGCAGAGGCAGACAACGGCAAAGTGTTCCCTCCGACAAGGCAGGTGCATGACCACCATGACGTCGAACCACGGGCGCAGAGCCCGCACAGTGACCGTCGCCCTGGCCGCGGGGGCCCTGGCGCTGGCCGGATGCAGCAGCGGGGGCGGCTCCGGCCCCAAGGAGTCCAAGGAGAAGAAGATGGAGTCCCAGGACATCTCCCTGGGCACCACCGCCGACTCCACGGGCCCCGCCAAGGACCTGCCGGGCGCCAAGAAGGGCGGCACGGTGACGGTGCTCCAGCGGGACGCGTTCGAGCATCTGGACCCGGGGCAGATCTATGTCAGCGATGAGCTGATCATGCAGACGCTCTACAACCGCACCCTGACCAACTACCAGGTCGACGACAAGACGGGGAAGGTCAAGCTGGTCGGCGACCTCGCGACCGACACCGGCAAATCCTCCGACGGCGGCCGCACCTGGACCTACACCCTCAAGGACGGGCTGAAGTTCGAGGACGGCTCGCCGATCACCTCCAAGGACGTCCGGCACGCCGTCGAGCGGCTCTACGCCCCGTTCGAGACCAACGGCCCGACCTATCTCCAGCAGTGGCTCTCCGGTGAGGGCCAGAAGTACCGCAAGGCGCTGCCGGACGGCCCGTACAAGGGCAAGCACCTGCCCAAGACGGTGCTGGACACCCCGGACGACAAGACCGTGGTCTTCCACTTCGACCAGCCGCGTGCCGAGGTGCCCTTCGCGGTGGCCATGCCCAACATCGGCGCGGTCCCGCCGGCGAAGGACACCAAGGAGAAGTACGACAAGGCCCCGGTCGCCTCCGGCCCCTACAAGATCAAGAACTTCAAGCCGGGCAAGGGCATCCAGTTCGTCAAGAACAAGCACTGGGACCCCAGGACCGACTCGATACGCCATCAGTACGTCGACACCTTCGACGTCTCCTTCGGCCACCAGTGGGTGGACTCCACCCGCCGGCTCCAGGCCGCCAAGGGCGGCGACCGGAACGGGATGACGCTCACCAACGCGGTCGACCCCTCGCAGATCTCCTCGGTCCTCAAGGACAAGGAGGCGATGGCCCGGTCGCTGACCGAAACGCAGCCCTATGTGGATGTCGTCTCGATCAACACCGATCGCGTCAAGGACAAGAGGGTGCGCGAGGCGATCGCCTGGGCCTTCCCCAGCGGTCAGTACCTCCAGCAGTTCGGCGGTCCCAAGGCCGGTGAGATCGGCGGCGGTCTGGTCGGCCCCACGCTCAAGGGCTACAACGCCTCCTTCGACCCGTTCGAGAAGCGGAAGTACCCGGGCGGCAATGCCAAGAAGGCCCGGGAGCTGCTGAAGAAGGCGGGCAAGGACGGCTACGAGCTGGTCTACGGCTACGGCAACGGCGACACCCACCAGGACGCCTCGGTGGTCGTCGAACGGGCCCTGGAGCGCGCCGGGTTCAAGGTCCAGAAGAAGGAGATCGACCAGACCACCTACTACACACAGATCGGCAAGGTCGACAACAAGTACGACCTGTACCGGTCCTCGTGGGGTGCCGACTGGCCTTCCGCCTCGACCGTGGTCCCCCCGCTGTACAACGGCAAGAACGTCTACGACGACTCCGCGAACTACTCCCACCTCGACGTCCCGTGGGTCAACAAGGAGATCGGCCGGGTCGCGAAGGTCAGCGATCTGAACCAGGCCACCAAGGAATGGATCAAGCTCAGCGAGAAGATCTTCACCGATGAGGTGCCCGCGGTGCCGACCTTCTACAACCGGCTGTTCACCCTCTGGGGCCCGGGTCTCGGCGGAGTGAAGTACCACACGGTCTACGGGGCCGTGGACCCCACGGCCGTCTTCGTCAAGTAGCAGCGGCCGTACCGGAGCCCGGCCACGCCGCGTACGACGCCGCCCCCGGCGTCCGCGCTGCGCGGCCGGGACCCGCCCCTACCGGAAGATCCCCGACGCCATGTTGAGATTCCTCGCCCGCCGCACCCTCGGCGCGATCGTGATCCTCCTGCTGATCAGCGCGATCACGTTCTTCCTCTTCTTCGCCCTGCCCGCCGAACCCGCGCGGCTCGCCTGCGGCAAGAACTGCGACCCCACATCGCTCGCGATCATCAACAAGAACCTCGGCCTGGACCAGCCGGTCCCGGTCCAGTACGCGAAGTTCATGGTGGGGATCTTCGTGGGGCGCGACTTCGCCGTCGGGAACTGCGACGCCCCCTGCTTCGGCTACTCCTTCGTCAGCCAGGAGCCGGTCTGGGGCACCATCGTCGACCGCTTCCCCACCACCCTCTCGCTGGCCATCGGCGGCGCCGCGGTGTTCCTGGTGGTCGGCGTCGGCATCGGCATGCTCGCGGCCTGGCGGCGCGGCACCTGGGTGGACAAGTTCTTCAGCTCGCTGTCGCTGCTGGGCGCGTCCATGCAGATCTACTTCGTCGGGGTGCTCTGCCTGGCCTGGTTCGTCAGCGGCCTCGGCATCCTGGAGCAGCCCGCCTACTACCCCGTCACCGACGATCCGGCGAAGTGGTTCAGCGGGATGCTGCTGCCCTGGCTGGTGCTCTCGCTGATCTTCATGGCCAACTACAGCCGGATGACCCGCTCCCAGATGGTCGAGCAGTTGCAGGAGGACCATGTCCGCACGGCCCGGGCCAAGGGGCTGTCCGGCCGTACGGTGTTCTTCCGCTACGCCTGGCGCGGCGCCATCGCCCCCATCGTCACCATCTTCGGCATCGACCTCGGCTCGCTCTTCGGCGGGGCGATGGTCACCGAGTACACCTTCACCCTGCACGGCATCGGACGGCTGGCGGTGGAATCCGTCCAGCTGACCGATCTGCCCATGCTGATGGGCGTGATGCTGGTCAGCGCCGCGGCGATCGTGGTGTTCAACATCCTGGTCGACGCCGCCTACGCCTTCATCGACCCGCGCGTGCGGCTCGCCTGAGAGCCCCCGTGCCTGCGAGCCCGAGAGCCTGCGAGCCCGAGAGACCGGGAGCCTGCCCGAGATGACCACCCTCACCAAACCCGACGACGGCGGCGCGACGCCATCGGCCGACTCCGGCTCCGCGTTTCTGTCGGTGCGCGACCTGTACGTCCGCTTCACCACCGAGGACGGCGTCGTCAAGGCCGTGGACGGCCTCTCCTTCGACCTCGAACGCGGCCGGACCCTCGGGATCGTCGGTGAGTCCGGATCCGGCAAGTCCGTCACCAACCTCACCGTGCTCGGGCTGCACGATCCGCGCACCACCGAGGTCCGCGGCGAGATCCTGCTCGACGGCCGGGAGCTGACCGGCGCGCCGGAACGCACCCTGGAGACGCTGCGCGGCAACACCATGGCGATGATCTTCCAGGATCCGCTGACCGCGCTGTCGCCGTACTACACGGTGGGCCGCCAGATCGCCGAACCGTTCCGCAAGCACACCGGCGCATCGAAGCGCGAGGCCCGGGCGCGCGCGGTCGAGATGCTGGAGAAGGTCGGCATCCCCAACCCCACGCTGCGGGTGGACGACTATCCGCACCAGTTCTCCGGCGGGATGCGCCAGCGCGCGATGATCGCCATGTCGCTGGTCTGCAACCCCGATCTGCTGATCGCCGACGAGCCGACGACCGCCCTCGACGTCACGGTCCAGGCCCAGATCCTGGATCTGCTCAAGGACCTCCAGCAGGAGTTCGGCTCCGCGATCATCCTCATCACCCACGATCTGGGCGTGGTCGCCAACACCGCCGACGATCTGCTGGTGATGTACGCGGGCCGGGCGGTGGAGCGGGGCACCGTCCGCGAGGTGCTGCGCGCGCCCCGGCACCCGTACACCTGGGGGCTGCTGGGGTCCATGCCACGGCTGTCCTCCGACGTCGACGAGCCGCTGAGCCCCATCCCCGGTACGCCGCCGAGTCTGCTCAGCCCCCCGCCGGGCTGCCCGTTCCATCCGCGGTGCGCCTTCACCGGCGAGGTGGACGGCGAACGGTGCCGGACCGAGCGGCCGGTGCTGCCGGACCGGCGGGGCGGCGCCTGCCACCTCACGGACGAGCGGAAGCAGACCCTCTTCACCGAGCAGATCAAGCCCCGGCTGGGCCGGGGCTAGGGAGCCGTTGACCATGAGCACTGTGCCGGACGCGCCGATCGCGGCGGGGGAACCCCTCCTGGTCGCCGAGAAGCTGACCAAACACTTCCCGATCATGGGCGGCTTTCCGATCCGGCGGAAGGTCGGGGCCGTCCAGGCGGTCGACGGTGTCGACCTGACCGTCCACGCGGGCGAGAGCTTCGGCCTGGTCGGCGAGTCCGGCTGCGGCAAGTCCACCACCGGACGGCTGCTGACCCGGCTGCTGGAGCCCACCGCCGGGACGCTCCGCTACCGGGACCGCGACATCACCCACGCGGACCGCAGACAGCTCGCGCCGATCCGCTCCGAGATCCAGATGATCTTCCAAGACCCGTACTCCTCGCTGAACCCCCGGCAGACCGTCGGCACCATCATCTCCGGCCCGATGGAGATCAACGGCATCCGTCCGCCGGGCGGCCGGGAGGCCCGGGTGCGGGAGCTGCTGGAGACCGTCGGGCTCAACCCCGAGCACTACAACCGGTTTCCGCACGAGTTCTCCGGCGGCCAGCGGCAGCGCATCGGAGTGGCCCGCGCGCTCGCCCTGGAACCCAAACTGATCGTGGCCGATGAACCGGTCTCGGCGCTCGATGTCTCCATCCAGGCACAGGTGGTCAACCTGCTCCGGCAGCTCCAGCGCGAGCTGGGCATCGCCTTCCTGTTCATCGCCCATGACCTGGCGGTCGTACGGCACTTCTCGCAGCGGGTCGCGGTGATGTACCTGGGGAAGGTGGTGGAGGTCGGCGACCGCGACTCCATCTACCGCCGCCCCCGCCACCCGTACACCCACGCGCTGCTCTCCGCGGTCCCGGACGCGGCGGCCGTCATGGACGCGGCGGATGCCGAGGACGGCGGCGGTTCAACGGCCGCCCGCCGGGGGCGCATCCGGCTCGCCGGGGACGTCCCCTCCCCCATCCGGCCGCCCTCGGGCTGCCGCTTCCGCACCCGCTGCTGGAAGGCGCAGGACAGGTGCGCCCGGGAGGAGCCCCCACTGCTGCGGATCCCCGGCAACAGCGAAGGCCATCTGTCCGCCTGCCACTTCCCCGAGGACCCCACCCTCGAGGCCCGCGCCCAGGACATCGTCCTGGACCCGGCGCTGATCGCGGCCGAGGACCTCGGCAAGGACTGACCCGGCTTCACCCGGCAGGGCCGGTGGCGTACGAGGCCCAGGGCACCTCACAGGGCGAACGGTGCCCGGGCTCCGGGCAGATGACCCGCGCCAGCTCCGCGCGCAGCTCCTCCGTCCCGGCCGGGGCGGAGGACAGCGCCACCCGGATCTCGTGGACCGCCCGCGTCCCGGGGTCCGCCCCGGGGTGGGTCAGCCGCCACTGCTCGACGAGGTCCGCGTGGAATTCACCGAGCGGGACGCCATCGTCCCCACTCGCCAACTCCCCCGCACCGACGACCGACAGCCGGTACCGATGCCCCCGCGCCTCCAGCAGCCGCCCGCAGGCCGAGGCCAGCCGCGCGGCGGTCTCCTCGGTCGCGTAGACGCCGAGCCGGATCTCGACGGTGTGTTCATCGCCCATGCCGGGACCGTAGCCCATCAACTCACCTGGGGTGCCCGACGCTGTGCCAGGAAGAGAGCCAAGGGACCGGCAGGAAGGAGGAAGCGGCCTTCCACGGCTGCGCCGATCGCTTCGTCCATGGGCCACCAGGAGAGTTTGAAGCCCTCCTCCGTGGGGGTGAGTTCCTGCGGCCCACAGGTCAGCTCCCGCGCCTCGAACAAATGCACCTTCGCCGACGATCCGAGAGAGAGGGCGTACGCCCCGAGCGGCCTCCATCTCCGGGCTGTGACACCGGCCTCTTCACGGAGCTCGCGACGGGCGCAGTCCTCGTCGCTCTCTCCCGGCTCCTTCCGACCTCCCGGAAGGAAGAGGTAGGCGCCGCCGTGCTGAGGGAAATCAGCACTCATGACGGCCACAAGGCCATCGCCATCCCGTGCCACCACAACAGAGGCGTCGCGGACCGGCCCACAGCCCTGGAAGTCGTCACTCATGCCAGGCGAGACTAGCGGCCCTCAGCGCACCATGGCCGCGAACGGCACGTTCATGACCACCGGGTGAGCGATGCCTCTGCCATGAAATCCGTCTTCGCCGAAAGCCTCTCCGTGGTCGGCGCAGATGATGATCAGCCATCGCCGGTTCGCTGTCAGGGTGGCGACGAGGTCGCCGAGGTGGTCGTCGGCGTAGGCCAAGGCAGCGCGTTGGGAGGCCAGTGTGTCCCGGCTGTCACCGAGGTAGTGGCCGTGGGGGACGTGGGTGGCCGAGATGTTGACGAAGAGGTACAGCGGGCGGTTCTCATACCTCTCGGCGATCTCCAGAGACTGCTCGACCTGGTGGCGCGTGGAGTCCATCTCAGGAGAGCAGAACTCGGGTCGCCAGTAGTCGTCATCGAACAGGTCGGGAAGGACGGAACCGAGCGGCGTCTCGCGAGAGAAGTAGGTAACGCCGCCCACGCAGACGCTTCGATAGCCGTACTCGGCAAGACCGTTGAGCAGATTCGAAGCTTCGAAGACGAATGTCTCCTTCGGAACGGTCTTGAAGGACGGTGGTCGGCACTCCCACAGCCGCGGCGGCTGCTCGGGCAGGGCGAGCTTGGGTAGGAACCCCGAGAAGAACGCCATGTGAGCCGGGAGAGTAAAGCTCCCGGGGGTGTGTCGCCGCTCCCAGCCGCCCTCGGGCAACAGGCTCGCGAGCCGTGGCGTCAGCCCATCGTCCAGTGCTGTCCGAGCCACGTCGTAACGAAGCGAGTCGAGAGTGATGAACAGGATGCTGGTCCCAGTGCGAATGATCTCTGCCGCATTGATCACGACAGCCCCTCCCGCTGATTCAACTCTTGGTGCCACGGCTCGATGGTTCCCCTGGCCTGATCGTTGACGGGAACGGGCACATGGTCCTCAGCGATCATCCGCCGAATCTCGGCAAGACCGTTCGTCTCACTCAGAGCGTGGCCGTGATGGTCGTAGAGGGTGATCCGAACGATGAGCACGACGTCGTCACTGGCTGAGAGCCACGCGCCGGGGACGGCCTCGAGGATCTTGAGCGTGTCCATCAAGCGTTCTTCGGTCTGATGGCCCAGGAATCGCACGTTGCAGGCATAGTGCTGAGCGTTGGCTGCGCCGCGGCACAAGCGGCTAGCAAATTCCACGATCGCAGGATGACCGTCGTGGGCGACCACGATCCGGCGGGCCTGCTGGGTGACGACAAGACAGGCCCCGAGCCACCACGCCACGCCTTCGTGGACCTCGCCAGGAAACCGCCCGACAGCGCCACCATCACGGATCACGGCATCGGTGTCGATGGGGTTAAGCACTGTCCGCCTCCATGCGGGCGATCACCTGGTCAGCCAGCTCGTCAGGCGTCCTGTCGTCGGTGTCGAGCAAGACGGCGGTGGGGTCCGAAGCCGCTACTGCCTCGAAGTTGGCAAGCAGGCGGGACAGGCGGTCCGGGATGGCGAAGAGATCGGTGTCGTCCTGTTTCACGTCCCTCTTGCCGGACATGCGCTCTCGCAGGGCTGACTCGGAGCACCTGAGGTAGAACGTGCAAGTCGGCTGTACCAGGTAGGAGCGGAACGCCTCCAAAAGTTTGACGACCTGTTGCACCGCGACGCCGTGAACAGCCCCGTGGCAGGCGATCACCGATGAGACATACCGGTCGGCGATCACCGGGCCGATCATTCGGGCATGCCGGATCATGTCGGAGGCGTGGAGCAACCCGGAGAGATAGAACGCGAACTGCGGCAGGGATCGTAGGCGCGAGTTCACAGCAGAGGACCAGTCCGAGTGCGGAAGTGGCAACGTGTGCAGGCTCGTCGCTTCCATGCGTCGGGTCACAGTGCTGGCGAGTGTTGTCTTCCCGATTCCGGAAACGCCTTCGAAGACCACGAAAGGTCCTGGCGAGCCTTTGAGCTCGATCGGCAGGTAGGCGGACGGCATGCTCATAAGGTCCCCTCGGTGAACGATGTGCAGTGCCCGGCGACGGCCTCGGCGAGCCGTATCGGGTCAGCGAGGAGCTCTTTCACGTTCATCCGCAGGTCATCCCGTAACAGGCACGGCTGGACTCCGCCGTCGTGGTCGACGCGGAGCGCCCAGAAGCCCTCGACGCACTTGGTCCGCACGGGGCAAGCGCCGCACTGGCCGACATGGTGACGTCCAAGGTCGCGGTGGATGACATCGATCTCGATGCCATCGACACGGAAGACACGGCGCCCCTGTCCGACACCCGCCACCTCGGTGTGCTCGTCGTTGGTGAGCGTGCGCAGGTACGCGATGATGTCGTCGGCCGGTACGGCGGAGGAGGCCCGGCCCTCGTTGAAGTCGGTGCCGACGAGCTCGATGAACTGCACCGGCAGTCGCCGCTCAAGTGCGAAGTCGAGGATCCGGCGAACCTCGTGAGCGTTCTCCTTCTGAAGGAGAGTGTTCAGCTCAACCCGCTCGAAAATCTCTCGAGCGGCCTCGATCCCGTCGAGGACGGTATCGATCGGGATCCGGGTTCCGGCAATGGCCTTCAAGGACGCGTCGGAGAAGTAGTGCAGGGACACCTTCACCTTGTCCACGTGTGTCTTGGACAGCCACGACCGGTGTGTCCGCACGCGAGTGCCGTTCGTGACCAAGGTGTACGAGGCATCTGGGCCGGGCTCCGGGAGCTGCTCCAGGACGGCGCGGGCGAGGGGGGAGGTCAGAGGTTCACCACCGGTGAAATAGACGCGCTTCAGCCCGGCCTCCATCAGAGACGAAATGAGCACGAGGTATCCGGCCGGATCGAGGCCGCGGGGGCGCGGCTGTCGGTTTCTGTTGGCGCGGGTCAGCGGCGGCGGTACATCGCCCTCGTTGTGGCAGAACCAGCAGGCAATGTTGCAGCGGGGGCCGAAGGAGACCCGCAATTGGCCGCCGAGAGCGGCGAAATTCTGTAATGCGGTCCAGTCGACTTCAGATGCGGTCAGAGAGGCATGAGCAGGGTGCTCCATCACGCTTTTCCCGATGCTTGAGCCGGGCTGTCACAGGTAAGCAACTCGGCCCAGACGACCTTGCCCGACTCGTCCAAGTCGGAGCTCCAACGGTGAGCCAGAGCGTCGACGAGCAGGAGACCGCGCCCGGAGTCCTCGTCCGCGTCGAGGGAGCGGATCTGCGGCAGACTGCGCGATCCATCACTCACAGCGATGCGGACCACCTGCTCGGGAAGTCGGCCGATCTCGATGCGAATGACCGTTCCCTCTCCGTGCCGCACGGCGTTGCTCATCAACTCGGCAGCGATCACGGACGCGTCATCCACGAGCAATTCGAGCCTCCAGGCGTGGAGTGCTGTCTTGATCAACCTGCGCGCGTGGGAGGAAGACGCCTCCTCGCGGGGTAGCACTAGGGTGTAATCAGCCACACCGACTCCGGTGGGCCTCGTCGCTGTCGTGGTCACTGGGTCCCTCCGGGGTAGTTGCGTATCGACCTGACTGGCGAGCAAGGGGGATGCACTCCTCCAAGCCGCGGGGAGAGACCTCCGGACGCCGCTCCTCTACCGGATAAGTCAACGGCGGGACCCCCAATGTGCGGAGTCGCCAGCGTGTTGGGCGTTTCTTCGTGTTGGCTTTCTCTGTTGGCTTCTACGTCATGTGCTGGCCGATCGAGTCCAAGGGGACGGGACATGCGAGAGCACGAATTAGGGCCGCTGCTCAGGAGGCTGAGGGAGAGCACCGGTCGTACACAACAGGAGCTTGCCGACGACCTGAACCAGCGGACCGGGCGCAACAGCGACCGTCATCAGGTCTCAGACTGGGAGCGTTGTGTCATCCCGGGGCCCTATTGGCGCGAGCAGCTCGCGGACTCCCTCGGAGTCCCGGTGGACCTGCTGAACCGTGCCGCAGCGGCATCCCGGCGACGACGCAAACTTGAACGACTCTCTCTGGAAGGACCCGACGAAAACGCGGAGGGACCAGTGGATCGAAGGAAGTTCCTGGGCACGGCAGCCGTGGCAGCCAGCGCGGCGGCAGAACCGTGGGGAAGGCTGGCTGTGGCCCTCTCCGGTGGCCGGGTGGATGAAGCCGCCGTACGGCAGCTCGTCGGCGGCACCGCCGACCTGTACACGGACGAGGAGCATGTCCCCGCTCCTCTACTCTCCGCTCGTATCGCGGCGCACCTTGACTGCATCACCGCGGCAATCCCGAGAGCGGGGCAGCGACGATCCGAGCTCATCATCTCCGCAGGTGAAACTGCCGCGCTCGCCGGCTGGGCAGCCTGGGATCGGGGAGAACACGCAGAGGCCGCGCACTACTTCCGGGCGGTTCACGATGCGGCGCAGGAGACAGGGCACCGGCCGCTTGAAGCACTCGCGATCCTCTATGCCTCCTATGGGGCCGACAACCCCTCCAGAGCGACCACGATGCTCAAGGAGGCGCAGCTCTGTGTGAAGGGCCCCGGCTATGCCACGGCCCATGCCTGGGCAGCCGCGAGAGAGGCGGAGGAGCAAGCCCGGCTGGGTCAGTCGGCTGCCGCCGAGCGCGCTATCGAACGGGCTCGGACGGCATACGACTACGCCTCGCCAGAAGCAGAGCAGCCATGGGTTCGGTTCTTGCGCCCCGCACGACTCGACTCGATGGCAGTCTCCACCTACACACGACTTGGGCACCCGGAAGCCGTGGCGCAAGCCCAGGCATCCATGGACCACCTCGACGTGGGGAACCCGAAGGTCAACGTGGCAGTGCTTTGCGACGCTGCCATGGCCCACCTCGTGGCGGGCGACGGAGAGCGTGGCGCGGCGGTTGCCCGCCAGGCTCTCGATACGGCCGTGTCCTTCAACTACATCGGGGTGACCATGGTCGATGTGCGCATGAAGGAGATCGCGGGTGTGCTCCCCGACAACACAACGGCGAGGGATCTCCAGCAGGAGATTCGCGCCGCAGTAGTATGAGGAGAGGAGCTATGCGGTCTCGGCAGATACCCAGTTGAGATATCCAGCGGAGCCACCAGTGATGGGCACAGCGATGATCTCTGGCTCATCGTAGTCGTGATGCTCAGCGATGAAACGGGTCAGCTCGCTGACCAGATCATGGCGGGTCTTGAAGTCAATCCGCCATTCCTGATCGCGCTCGATCTTTCCCTCCCAGCGATAGACGGAGGAGATCGAGTAGACCTGTGCACAGGCGGCGAGTTTCTCGTTCACCACGACGCCCGCAAGGTCGTTGGCTTTCTCTTCCGCGTCGGTCGTCGTGATCACTACGGCGTGTCCGCTGTCCGTCATGCGTAGAGCCTACGTCTCCCACGGTCTCCACCGCTCCGGATCTCCAAGTCGGCGCTGCTGCGCTGATGGTCAGCGGATCGATTCGTCCACCAGCACGTACAACAGGCCCACCGGGGAACTGCTGACGATCTCGCGTCGGTCGATCATGCCTCGGATGCGGTCCAAGGCGATCCACTCGATGCGGTCCGACTCGTTCTTCTCCGTCGGGTCTCCGATGTGGGTTGCTCCATCGGCGCGGAAGACGTGGTGCTGGGAGTCCTTGATCCCGTTCGCCGGCTGTCCATAGACCAACGGCTTCACCGGCTCCGGGCGCCAGCCGGTCTCCTCTTCCACTTCCCGGGCGGCGGCGTCCGCGGGTGAGTCGCCTTCCCCGATCAGTCCCATGGGGAGTTCCCAGGCCCATGATGGGGTTGGTGTAGAGCTGCCGCTCGCCGTAGGTCTTCCACTGCATGGATGCCGCCCCTCTCGCATGTGGCATCAAGCACCCCAGAAGCCCGGGGTGGTCCACCGTGGGTGACGTCAGCGCTGGCATCAACTCCTGTCTCGCCATTCTTCTTCAGCAAGTCTGCGTAGGCGGTCTCGTCCAGTCGTGAAGCTGTGCAGCTTGCGCAAGACTCTTCCTCCGGCTACGTCGCCCGTAGACTCCGCATGCTGCGAGCCGAATTCGGCCTTCTGGTCCGCGATGGCCGCGTGGCCGAACTCGGGGCAGAGATCGACGCATCGAGCAGAACCTGACCGACGCTGACATCTTCGAGGCCATCGAGGAGGCTCTGCACTGAGGCAGATGTGCGCCGGATCATCAAGGGTGCCCCGGGCCCAGTAGGGTCTCGGCCATGTCCAAAGCCGTCTTCCCCATCTACGAAGAGCACTACATCCGGTCGCCCATCCAACTCATCGCCGGGTACGGCTGGCAGAAGCTGATCGCTCTCCGGGTCGACGAGAGCGGTGTGACCCTGGGCGGGGCGCCGGGGCGGCATCGGCAGCAGACCGCTCGGGTGCCGTGGCAGGACATCGAGGCCGTGGTGATGTGGGCGCACCGGACGGCCGGGGCCTCGCCGATGCGGTACGTGGGGGTCCGACGACGGCCGGGCGCACCGGAGTTGCCGGGGCCCAACCGGAAGCTCAAGCCGGGGACGGCCGCGGTGCTGGCGCCGCACATCGACTACGAGGTCTTCCGAGCGAGCCGGACGCTGGTCCTGTGGCGGGTGGATCCCGATCGTCTCGAGGCCGCCGTCAGCGCCTTCGCCCCGGGTGTTCCGGTCGAGTTCCACCGGGAGCACTGGACCTAGCCGGACCCGGGGGCCACCGCGACGCGCTCCGCGGCGAAGTGGCAGGCCGACGCGTGGGCGGCCGGGCCGGGGGTGGTGCGGAACTCCTGGGGGACGGCCAGTTCCGGGACTTCCACGGCGCAGCGGTCGCGTGCCTTCCAGCAGCGGGTGCGGAAGCGGCAGCCGGAGGGCGGGTCGGCCGGGGAGGGGACGTCGCCGGAGAGCAGGATGCGTGTCCGGCGGGCGCGGGCGCCGGGGTCGGGGACCGGGACGGCGGACAGCAGCGCCTGGGTGTAGGGGTGGGTCGGGTGCTCGTAGATCTCGGTGTCGGTGCCGGTCTCCGCGAAGCGGCCCAGGTACATCACCGCGACCCGGTCGCAGATGTGCCGGACCACCGACAGATCGTGGGCGATGAAGACGTAGGAGAGGCCGAACTCGTCCTGGAGCCGCTCCATCAGGTTCACCACCTGCGCCTGGACCGAGACATCGAGCGCGGAGACCGGTTCATCGGCGACGATGACCTCCGGGCGGAGGGCGAGTCCGCGGGCGATGCCGACGCGCTGGCGCTGACCGCCGGAGAACTGGTGCGGATAGCGGTTGATGTGCTCGGGGTTGAGGCCGACGACGTCCAGCAGCTCCTGGACCCGGCGCCGCCGGTCGCCCTTGGGCGCGGCCTCGGGGTGGATCTCGTACGGCTCCCCCACGATGTCCCCCACCGTCATCCGGGGGTTGAGCGAGGTGTACGGGTCCTGGAAGACCATCTGGATGTTGCGCCGGACATGGCTGAGCGCCCGGCCGGAGAGTGCGCTGATGTCCTCGCCCCGGTAGCGGATCGCCCCGGCGGTCGGCCGCTCCAGGTTGACCAGCAGCCGGGCGACGGTGGACTTGCCGCAGCCGGACTCGCCCACGATGCCGAGCGTCTCGCCGCGCCGCAGGTCGAAGGAGACGGTGTCGACGGCCCGGACCGCGCCGATCCGCCGTTTGACCACCACGCCCCGGGTGAGCGGGTACAGCTTGGCGAGGTCGCGAACCTCGAGAACGGGCTCAGCGGGCTCAGCGGGCTCAGCGGGCGGCTCAGGCATCGAGTTCGTCCTTCCAGAAGTGGCAGGCGCTGGCCCGTCCGGGCGCGACTGCGTCCGTGGCGTCCAGCGCGTCCGGCACCTCGTACAGCGGCGGGCGTTCGGTGCGGCAGAGCTCCTGGGCACGTGGGCAGCGCGGGTGGAAGGGGCAGCCGGTGGGGACGGTGAGCAGACTGGGCGGCAGGCCCTTGATGGCGTACAGCTCCTTGCCCTTGTGGTCCACCCGGGGAATGGAGTCCAGCAGTCCGCGGGTGTACGGATGGGCCGGGCGCCGGTACAGCTCGCGCACCGGCGCGGTCTCCACGATCCGCCCGGCGTACATCACGGCGATGCTGTCCGCGACGTCCGCGACCACCCCGAGGTCATGGGTGATGAGGATCAGACCCATGGCGTACTCCCGGCGCAACTCGTCGAGCAGATCCATCACCTGGGCCTGGACGGTGACGTCGAGGGCGGTGGTGGGTTCGTCGGCGATGATCAGCTCCGGCTCCAGGGCGATCGCCATGGCGATCATGATCCGCTGGCGCATCCCGCCGGAGAACTGGTGCGGATAGTCGTTCACCCGCGCCGTCGCCGCGGGGATGCGGACCCGGTCCATCAGCTCGACCGCCCGCGCCCGGGCGTCCTTGCGGGACATCCCGCGGTGCACCTCGTACATCTCGGCGAGCTGGGCGCCCACTGTCAGAACGGGGTTGAGGGCCGACAGCGCGTCCTGGAAGATCATCGCCATCGCGGCGCCGCGCACCGAGCGCCGTTCCCGCGGGCCCATCGTCAGCAGGTCACGCCCCCGGAAGAACACCTGGCCGCCGGTGACGAAGGCGGGCGGGGTGTCGAGAATGCCCATGACGGCCTGGGCGGTCACCGACTTGCCGGAGCCGGACTCGCCCAGGACGGCCAGTGTCCGGCCGGCGTCCACGCCGTAGCTGACCCCGGCGACGGCCTCGGCGACGCCGTCCCGGGTGCGGATTTCGACCCGGAGGTCGCGTACGTCCAGCAAGCGGGTCACGGTGGCTCCTCGGGGCGGTCGGCGGGCTCCTCGGCGCGGCTCGGCGCTCTCAGCGCGGCTCGGCGCTCTCAGCGCAGCTTGGGGTCCAGGGCGTCGCGCACCGCGTCGCCGAGCATGATGAAGGCGAGGACGGTGATGCTGAGCGCGCCCGCGGGCCACAGCAGCATGTGCGGGGCGTTGCGGATCTGGGAGGAGGCGGAGGAGATGTCGATCCCCCAGGAGACGGTGGGCGGTTTGAGCCCCACGCCGAGGAAGGACAGCGTCGCCTCCAGGGCGATGTAGGTGCCCAGGGCGATGGTCGCCACCACGATCACCGGGGCGACCGCGTTGGGCGCGATATGGCGCAGCAGGGTCCGGCCGCTCCCCGCCCCCAGGGCCCGCGCCGCCTGGACGTAGTCGTGCTGTTTGACGGTGACGACCGAGCCGCGGGCGATCCGGGAGATCTGCGGCCAGCCCAGCAGCACGATGAAGCCGACCACCGGCCAGACCGAGCCGCTGGTGACGACGGACAGGAAGACCAGTCCGCCCAGCAGGATCGGGATGCCGAAGAAGACATCGGCGAGCCGGGAGAGCAGCGCGTCCCACCAGCCGCCGAAGAACCCGGCGAGTCCGCCCAGCACGCTGCCGAGCAGGGCCGCCCCGGCGGTGGCGCAGATGCCGACGGTGATGGAGGCGCGGGCGCCGTAGACGGTGCGGGTGTAGACGTCGCGGCCCTGGAGGTCGTAGCCGAAGGGGTGGCCGGGCGCCGGGCCCTCCTGGGCCTTGGCCAGATCGCCCTGGTACGGATTGCCGTCGGCGATCAGCTGCGGCCAGATCGCGATGGTGACGAGGAAGAGGATCACCAGCGCGGAGACGATGAAGACCGGGTTGCGGCACAGATCGTGCCAGGCGTCCGACCACAGCCCGCGGCTGCCGGGGACGTCGTCGCCGGTCCGGAGGTGACGGCGCCAGGGCGCGCGGCGCGGCGCCCGCGGCGGCCCGCCGCCGCCCTGGAGGGTCTCGGCGCCGGAGGCGGCGAGGTCCATCGGCCCGCCGCCGCCCGCGGCCGGCGCGAGCGCCTCGGTCATGTCGAGCTGCGTCTCATAGGGCTCAGGCATAGCGGATCCTCGGGTCGAGCACGGCGTAGAGGAGGTCGACAAGGAGGTTGGCGAGCAGGAAGACGATCACCAGGATGGTGACGAAGCCGACCACGGTCGGTGAGTTCTGGCGCAGGATGCCCTGGTAGAGCTGGAAGCCCACGCCGTGGATGTTGAAGATCCGCTCGGTGACGATGGCCCCGCCCATCAGCGCGCCGACGTCGGTGCCGAGGAAGGTCACCACCGGGATCAGCGAGTTGCGCAGCAGATGGCGGGTGACGATCCGGCGGCGCGGCAGCCCCTTGGCGACGGCGGTGCGGACGTAGTCGGCGCGGGCGTTCTCCACCACGGAGGTGCGGGTCAGCCGGGTGGTGTACGCGAGCGAGACCAGCCCCAGCACCACACCGGGCAGCAGCAGTTGGAGGAACGGCGCCTCCGGCGAGACCGACGGCCGGGCCAGCCCCCACCTCACCCCGAACAGATACTGGAGCACGGTGCCGCTGACGAAGGTCGGGATGGAGACCACGACCAGGGTGAGCAGCAGCACCGAGGTGTCCAGCCCCCGGCCGCGGCGCAGTCCGCTGAGGACGCCGAGGGTGACCCCGAGCGCCATCTCGAAGACGACGGCCACCACGGTCAGCCGCAGGGTGACCGGAAAGGCCCCGGCCATCAGCTCGGTGACCGGCTGTCCGTTGAAGGCGGTGCCGAAGTCCCCGCTGAACACCTGCCCCATGTAGTGGACGTACTGGCTCCACAGCGGTTCGTCGAGGTAGAGGTCCTCGCGGATACGGGCGGCGGTGGCCGGGTCGGGGGCCTTGTCACCGAAGAGCGCGGCCACCGGGTCACCGAGCGCGTAGACCATGAAGAAGATCAGGAAGGTGCTGCCGATGAACACCGGGATCATCTGCAACAGCCGCCGGAGCACATAGCGGCTCATGGTCAGCTGACCTTGATCTGGTGGTAGACCGGGACGCTGAACTGGTTGAGGACCACATCGCTCAGCCGCTCCGAGTAGCCCGCGCTGCCGTTCTGGTACCACAGCGGGATGGCGGGCATCTGCTCGGCGAGGATCTTCTCCGCGTCCTGGAAGGAGGTGATGGCCGCGCCGGTGGCGGAGGCGGCGTTGGCCTGGTTGACCAGCCGGTCGAAGCCGGTGTCGCTCCAGTGGCCGTCGTTGGAGGAGGCGCCGGTGTAGTACAGCGGCTGGAGGAAGTTCTGGATCAGCGGGTAGTCCATCTGCCAGCCCGCCCGGAACGGCCCGGTCATCTGCTTACCGGCCATCCTGTTGCGGTAGTCGGCGAAGGTGCCGACCGGTTTGCCGACGCACGCCCGGTCGCTGCGGAGCGTGGTGTTGATGCTGTTGCAGACCGCGTCGACCCAGTCCTTGTGGGAGCCGGTGTCCGCGTTGTACGTGATGGTCATCCGGCCGCCGGGCAGCCCGCCCGCCGCCTCGATCAGCTTGCGGGCCCGCTTGGGGTCGTAGGCGCAGGCGTCACCGCACAGCCCCGGCCGGTAGCCGCCCTCGCGGCGCAGCACCGGGGAAGTCCAGTCGCTGGCGGGGGTGCGGGTCCCGCGGAAGATCCGTTCGGTGATCTGCTCCCGGTTGATCGCCATCGAGATGCCGCGGCGCAGCTTCGCCTTGGCGGGGCCGCGCCAGGCGCTGTCGTACATCGGGAAGGTGAGGGTCTGGATGATCCCGGCGGGCTGGTTGATGTAGCGGTTGCCGAGGTCGGCGCGGACGAACTTCAGCTGCTGCGCGGGGACATCGTCCACCAGGTCCAGATTGCCCGCCTGGAGATCGGTGTAGGCGGTGTTGGAATCGGTGTAGACCCGCAGGTCCACGCCCTTGTTCCGGGCCTTGTCGGGGCCCCGGTAGCCGTCCCAGGCGCGCAGCTTCATCACGGCGCCCTTGGTGTAGGACCGCACCTCGTACGGGCCGTTGCCGACGGGCCGCTTCAGCCAGGCGGCGTGGTGGGTGAAGAACGCCCGGGGCAGCGGTACGTAGGCGTTGTAGCCGAGCGTCTTGGGCCAGGTGGAGAACTTCTGGGTGAGCCGGACGGTGAAGGTGCGGTCGTCCTTGACCCGCAGCCCGGAGAGGGTTTTCGCGGTCGGGCTGCCGGAGACGGGGTGGACCTTGTCGTATCCCTCGATGTACTCGAAGAAGTAGGCGTTGCGCTGCTTGTTGTCGAGCAGCGCGCCGTAGTTCCACGCGTCCACGAAGGACCGGGCGGTCACCTTCTCGCCGTTGGCGAAGTGCTGGCCCTTTTTGATGGTGACGGTGTAGTTGCGCTGGTCGGAGGTGGTGATCCGGTCCGCGAGCGCGTCCTTGGCCTCGCCCGTCCGCGGGTCGTAGGTCTTGAGCCCGCGGAAGATCATGTCCAGCACCTTGCCGCCCTGGACCTCGTTGGTGTTCGCCGGTTCCAGCGGGTTGGGCGGGTCGCCCCAGGAGGAGCGGACGATCCCCGAGCCGGAGCCGCTGTCACCGCCGCCGCAGGCCGTGGCGGTCAGCGCGACCACGGCCACGAGGGCCGTGGCGCATCCGGCGCCCAGCGTGCGGCGGGTACGCCTGCGGTGCGATGCGGTGCGCATGGCGCCTCCCGAGGATCCGGTCCAAGATCCGCCTTAGGCCCCTATGGCATCCCGGGGCCGGGCGGCTCGCACCTCCACCGCGGCTGTCCGTGGCAACGCCCGGGAACGGCGGGGCGGGGCGTCACCCGGACGGGGCGAGGGCGCCCGGACCGTGTCGGCGGTCCGGGCGCCCTCGTGCGGTGTTCCTCGGCGCGGATCAGGCGTGCACGACGTCCTTCTCCTCCGCGAAGTGGCACGCCGACTCATGGGCGGCCGGGGTGTCACTGCCCGCGAACCGCTCCGGGACGGCGAGCAGCGGCACCTCCTTGGCGCACTTGTCCTCCGCCTTCCAGCAGCGGGTGCGGAACCGGCAGCCGGAGGGCGGGTTGGCCGGGGAGGGCACATCACCCGCGAGGATGATCCGCTCCCGGCCCTCGCGCGACTCCGGGTCGGGGACCGGGACGGCCGACAGCAGCGCCTGGGTGTAGGGGTGCGTCGGGTGGTCGTAGATCTCGGTGTCGCTGCCGATCTCGGCCATCTTGCCCAGGTACATCACACCGACCCGGTCGGAGATGTGCCGGACGATGGACAGGTCGTGCGCGATGAAGATGTAGGACAGGTTGAACTCGTCCTGGAGCTTCTCCATCAGGTTGATCACCTGCGCCTGCACGGAGACGTCCAGCGCCGAGACCGGCTCGTCGCAGATGATGATCTCGGGGTTGAGCGCGAGACCGCGCGCGATCCCGATGCGCTGCCGCTGACCGCCGGAGAACTGGTGCGGATAGCGGTTGATGTACTCCGGGTTCAGGCCCACGACGTCCAGCAGCTCCTGGACCTTGCGCCGGCGGTCCCCCTTGGGCGCGACCTCCGGGTGGATCTCGTACGGCTCGCCGATGATGTCGCCCACCGTCATCCGCGGGTTGAGCGAGGTGTACGGGTCCTGGAAGACCATCTGGATGTTGCGGCGGACGGCCCGCAGCGCGCGGCCGGACAGCCTGGTGATGTCCTGGCCCTTGTAGAAGACCTCGCCGGCGGTGGCGGTCTCCAGGGTCATCAGCAGCTTGGCGACGGTGGACTTGCCACAGCCGGACTCGCCCACGATGCCCAGGGTCTCGCCCTGGTAGAGGTCGAAGGAGACCCCGTCGACCGCCTTGACCGCGCCGATCTGCCGCTTGAACAGGATGCCCTGGGTCAGCGGGAAGTGCTTGACCAGATTGCGCACCTGGAGGATCGGCTCACCGCGCTCGACGGGCGCCTCGAGGGCCTCCACGGCCGCCTCTTCGGTGGCCCCCTCGAACGTGTCCACCTCCGTGACGTTGGGGGTGGCGTCCTGGATGTCGTCGGACCGGTCCGCGGCCGCGTTCTTCTCGAGCTCAGCCATGGATGGTCTCCTTCCAGAAGTGGCACGCGCTGCCGCGCCCCGGCAGTTCCGTGCCGTCCTGCTCGGTGACCGGGTGCAGCGCCGGGACCTCGGTGGTGCAGATGTCCTGCGCCTTGGGGCAGCGCGGGTTGAAGGCACAGCCCGAGGGGATCTTGAGCAGATTGGGCGGCAGGCCCTTGATCGCGTAGAGCTCCTGGCCCTTGCGGTCCAGCCGCGGGATGGAGTCCAGCAGACCCCGGGTGTAGGGGTGGGCCGGGCGCTTGTAGAGCTCGTGCACCGGCGCGGTCTCCACGATCCGGCCCGCGTACATCACCGCGATCTTGTCGGCGACGTCCGCCACCACCCCGAGGTCGTGGGTGATGAGGATCAGGCCCATGTTGTACTCGCGCTGGAGCTCGGCGAGCAGATCCATCACCTGGGCCTGGACGGTGACGTCCAGGGCGGTGGTGGGCTCGTCGGCGATGATCAGGTCCGGCTCCAGGGCCAGCGCCATGGCGATCATGATGCGCTGGCGCATACCGCCGGAGAACTGGTGCGGATAGTCGCCCACCCGCTCCTTGGCCGCCGGGATGCGGACCCGGTCCATCAGCTCGATGGCCTTGGCCTTGGCCTCCTTCTTGGACAGCCCCTGGTGGACGCGGAACATCTCGCCCAGCTGGTAGCCCACGGAGAGCACCGGGTTGAGGGCCGAGAGCGCGTCCTGGAAGATCATGGCGATCTTCCGGCCGCGGATCTTCCGGCGCTCCTCGCCCGACATGGTGAGCATGTCCTCGCCGCGGTACAGGATCTGGCCCTGCGGGATCTTCCCGGGCGGCATGTCGAGGATGCCCATGATGGCCTGGGCGGTCACCGACTTGCCGGAGCCCGACTCGCCGAGCACGGCGAGCGTCTCACCGGCGCGGACGCTGTAGTTGACGCCGTTGACGGCCTTGGCCAGGCCCTCCCGGGTGTGGAACTCCACGTGCAGGTCGCGGACTTCCAGCAGCGGGGTGCCGTCGTCGCCCTCGCCCACGCGGGCGGTGGCGCTCGTGGTCTTCTCGATGGTGGTCACGTACGCCCTCCTCAGCGCAGCTTGGGGTCGAGGGCGTCGCGCACCGCGTCGCCGAGCGTGATGAATGCGAACACGGTCAGGCTCAGCATCCCGGCCGGGAAGAGCATCACGTGCGGGTTGTCACGGATGGCGTCCTTGGCGTCGGAGATGTCGATACCCCACGAGATCGTCGGGTCGGCCAGACCCAGGCCCAGGAAGGACAGGGTGGCCTCGGCGGAGATATACGCGCCGAGCGCGATGGTCGCGACCACGATGGTGGGGGCGACCGCGTTCGGGAGCACATGCCGGAACAGGATCCGGCTCGTGCCCGCGCCGAGGGCGCGCGCCGCGGTGACGTAGTCCGCCTGCTTGGCCGTGATCACCGAACTGCGCATCACCCGGGCGATGGTGGTCCAGCCCAGGAAGGCCAGCGCCGCGATCACCACGTACACCTTGCGCTCGGTGAACGCGTTCAGCACGACCATCGCGCCGAGCAGGAACGGCAGTCCGAAGAAGATGTCGACGATGCGGGAGACGATCGAGTCGATCCAGCCGCCGAAGTATCCGGCCAGCATGCCCAACAGGCCGCCGAAAAGGGTGACTGCCGCCGTCACTCCGACACCGACCAGGATCGAGGCGCGGGTGCCGTAGATGACACGGGCGTAGATGGAACGGCCCTGTGCGTCGTAGCCGAACCAGTCGGCCCCGAAGAAGTGCGTCAGCTCCGGCTTGGTCAGGAAGTGGTTGGTCAGATCGCCGTCGCGGGGGTCCGCGCCGGTGAACAGCCCCGGGAAGGCGGCGACGGTGAGCAGCAGCGCCAGCAGCACCGCGGAGACCCAGAACAGCGGCCGGTGGCGCAGTTCGTACCAGGCGTCGCCCCACAGCGAGCGGGGCTTGCCGGCACCGGAACCCTGCGAGGGGTCCTTGTCCGCCGCCACCTCGGCGTGGGAAGCCTGGGCGCCGGGAATGACGGTCGCGTCTGTCAGCGGCTCAGACATATCGAATCCTCGGGTCCAGGACCGCGTACAGCAGGTCGACGAGCAGGTTGATCGCCAGGATGACGAGGACCAGGATCGTCACCACACCGACGATCGTGGTGCCCTCGCGCTGTCCGAGCGCCTTGAACAGCAGGTTGCCGACGCCCTGGATGTTGAAGATGCCCTCGGTGACCACCGCGCCGCCGACGAGCGTGCCGATGTCGGTACCGAGGAAGGTGATCACCGGGATGAGCGAGTTGCGCAGCAGGTGCACTCCGACGATCCGGCGCCGCGGCAGGCCCTTGGCCAGCGCGGTGCGCATGTAGTCGGCGCGCAGGTTCTCCGCGAAGGTGGTCCGGGTCAGCCGGGCCACATACGCCAGCGAGAGCATCGCGAGGACGAAGCCCGGCAGCAGCAGCTGCTGGATGTCCTCCGAGTTCTGGACGTTGGGCGGCAGCCAGCCGAGTTCATCGGCGAAGATGAACCGGGCCAGGTAGCCCATGACGAAGACCGGCATCGAGATGACGATCAGCGTGAAGATCAGCACGCCGGTGTCGACGGCCTTGCCCGCCTTGAGACCGGACCAGGCGCCCAGCGCGATGCCGATGACCATCTCGATGGTGAGGGCCACCGCAGCGAGACGGAGGGTCACCGGGAAGGCCATGTTCATTTCCTCGGAGACCGGACGGCCGCCGAAGGTCTTGCCGAAGTCTCCCTGGAAGAGATCCTTCATGTAGTCGATGTATTGCCACATCAAGGACTTGTCGAGTCCGAACTCATGGCGGAGTTGCGCGACCTGAGCGGGGTCGGCGGCCTTCTCTCCCCACATCGCCCGGATGGGGTCACCGGGAAGAACGTGGACCATGAGGAAAATCAACAGAGTGGTCCCGATGAAGACCGGGATCATCTGGAGCAGTCGCCTGACGACGTAGCGCCCCATCATGCCTCCATGCCGTTGGGGGGCGGCGGAGACCACGGCTCATCTGCTCCACGGGGGTGGGGGGAGAGGGTCGCGGGCCTCACGCCTGCGGGCCGGTGCCGCCGCTCTCCCCGGGGAGAGGATGCGGCGGCACCGGCCGGCGGTCCCGAGATCTACTTCTTCTTCACCTGGACGTTGGTGAAGATGGGGTCGCCGTCCTGACCGTAGGGAATCTTCCCCAGGATCTTGTTGGACTGGCCGCTGTTGACCTTGTAGAACCACAGCGGGATCGCCGGCATGTCCTTGGCGAGAACCTGCTCCGCCTGCTGGTAGAGCTTCACGGTCTCGTCGAGGGTGGCGGCCTTGTCGGCCTTGTTGGCGAGCTTGTCGAACTCCTTGTTGGCGTAACCGCTGGTGTTACCGGCGGCCGTGGAGCCGTACAGGTCCCTCATGAAGTTGGAGTTGACCGGGTAGTCGAGCACCCAGCCACTGCGGTACATGGACTTGACCTGCTTCTTGTCACGCGCGTTCAGGTCGGCCTGGAAGTCGGGCTTGGAGTCGCCGACACAGTCGACGCCGGTGGCCTTGCGGATGCTGTTGCAGACCGCGTCGACCCAGGGCTTGTGGTCCTGGTCGGCGTTGAACTGGATCGAGATCTTGTTGCCCGGGACGCCGCCACCCTCCTTGATGAGGGCCTTGGCCTTCTTCGGGTCGTAGGTGACCTGCTCCTTCAGCGCACCGGCCTTGTAGCCGAGCACACCGCGGGCGACGAAGCTGTCGGCCGGGGTACGGGAGTTGTGCAGCACCGTCTTGGTGATGGTGGGGCGGTCGATCGCCATCGACAGACCCTGGATGACCTTGGGGTCGATGTCCTTGAACTGCTTGGTGTAGAAGGCCGGGACGATCGTCTGGATCGACGAGTACTCCTCGTCGATCGCGCGCTTGCCCAGGTCCGACTTGTAGTTGGTCAGCGCGGTGGTCGGAACCTGCTCGATCCAGTCGAGGTTGTTCGAGCGCAGGTCGGAGTAGGCGGCTTCGGCGTTGGTGTAGTTCTTGAAGTCGATGCCGCCGTTCTTGGCCTTGTTCGGACCCTTGTAGTCCTCGTACTTCCGGACCTTGATCATCTTCTTGTGGTCCCAGGAGACGAACTTGTAGGGGCCGTTGCCGATCGGCTTCTCGCCGTAGCCCTTGGGGTCCTTGAAGAAGCCGCTGGGCAGCGGCGCCCACACGTCGTACCCCAGCTTGTAGGCGAAGTACGAAACCGAGCTGGTGAGCTCGATCTTGAATTCGTTATCATTGACGATCTTGAGGCCGGACATCTTGTCGGCCTTGGGCTTGCCCTTCTCCGGGTGGACATCCGCGTAGCCCTTGATGTCCTGGAACCAGCTGGAGTTGGTCTGGTTGTTCTTGACGTTGGCCGACCAGTTCCACGAGTCCACATAGGACTTGGCGGTCACGGGCTCACCGTTGTGGAACTTCCAGCCCGGCTTGAGCTTGACCGTCCAGACGGAGGAGTCCTTGTTCGGGGTGACGGACTCGGCGTTGATGTACTGGAGTTTTCCGGTATGCGGCTCATAGTCCACGAGCGTGGAGAAAACCGTCCTCAGGACACGACTGCCCTGGCTCTCCTTGGCGTTCGCCGGCTGCAGCGGGTTTTGCGGCTCGCTCAGCTGGGCGGTCACGATCCCCTTCGGGTCCGCCGTCCCCTTGTTCATGTCGTTGCTACCGCTGTCGCTGTCGTCGCCGCCACCACAGGCGGTTGCGGCCAGCGCCACAACCGCGGCCAGTGCGACCCACTTGGCGCTCTTGGCACCGCGCATGGGTTTGCCTCCTCAGGAGTCCTCTGCCACTACGAGAGGGGGTGTCCGGAAAGCACGCTGACACCCCTGACAGCGAAAGGGACCGGAAACCCCCCAGATGTGCTCGTAGGCCCGCGCTCCCCACAGCGTGTGACCCATTGACCCGAGCTCAACGGACCCCATGATTGAGCACGCTCGCCCCGTAAACCACACCTTATGGGTCTCGCTTTGGTCACATCATCTACGCGCGGAGCTTCGAAATCCGGACAAAAGTGCCACTGACAGACACACGCGAAACGGACTGTTAACACATCATGCGGAACCCTCTTGCCGATATCCGAACGCCTTACCCCGGATAATTCCTTGACCAACACCTTCCTGACATGGCAACAGCCCGGACCCCTCTCACGGAAGAGAGGATTCCGGGCTGTCGGCGGCTCACGGACGCACGCCCCAGCGCTCACCCTGGGTGATGGGCGCCCGCGTACGCGTCAGCGCTTGGCGCGGGAGGCGGCGCGACCGCGCTCCTTCTGGTCCAGCACCACCTTGCGGATGCGCACCGTCTCCGGGGTCACCTCGACACACTCGTCGTCGCGGCAGAACTCCAGGGACTGCTCCAGCGAGAGCAGCCGCGGCGGGACCAGGGACTCGGTCACATCCGCGGTGGAGGACCGCATGTTGGTGAGCTTCTTCTCCTTGGTGATGTTCACGTCCATGTCGTCGGTGCGGGAGTTCTCACCGACGATCATGCCCTCGTAGACCTCGGTGCCCGGCGAGGTGAACAGCACGCCGCGCTCCTGGAGGTTGATCATCGCGAAGGCGGTCACCGCGCCCGAGCGGTCGGCCACCAGCGAGCCGTTGTTCCGGGTCTTCAGCTCCCCGAACCACGGCTCATGGCCCTCGTGGATGGAGTGGGCGATCCCGGTGCCGCGGGTCTGGGTCAGGAACTCGGTGCGGAAGCCGATCAGACCGCGGGACGGGACGACGAACTCCATCCGGACCCAGCCGGAGCCGTGGTTGGACATGTTGTCCATCCGGCCCTTGCGGGTGCCCATCAGCTGGGTGACCGCGCCCATGTGCTCCTCGGGCACATCGATGGTGATGCGCTCGACCGGCTCGTGGACCTTGCCGTCGATCTCCCGGGTGACCACCTGCGGCTTGCCGACGGTCAGCTCGAAGCCCTCCCGGCGCATGGTCTCCACCAGGATCGCCAGCGCCAGCTCACCGCGGCCCTGCACCTCCCAGGCGTCCGGGCGGTCGGTGGGCAGCACCCGCAGCGAGACATTGCCGATCAGCTCGCGGTCCAGCCGGTCCTTGACCAGCCGTGCGGTGACCTTGCGGTCCTTCACCGCCGACTTGTCGGCGCCCTTGCCACCGGGGCCGCGGCCGACCAGCGGCGAGGTGTTGGTGCCGATGGTCATCGAGATCGCGGGCTCGTCGACGGTGATCAGCGGCAGCGCGATCGGGTTCTCCGGGTCGGCCAGGGTCTCGCCGATCATGATGTCCGGGATGCCCGCGACGGCGCAGATGTCACCGGGCCCGGCCACCTCGGCGGGCTTGCGGGTGAGCGCCTCGGTCATCATCAGCTCGGTGATGCGCACATTGGAGATCGAACCGTCCCGCTTGATCCAGGCGACGGTCTGCCCCTTCTTCAGCTCGCCCTGCTCGACGCGGAGCAGCGCGATACGGCCGAGGAAGTTGTCCGCGTCCAGGTTGGTGACATGGGCCTGGAGCGGGGCGGTGGCGTCGTACTCGGGCGCGGGGACGGTTTCCAGCAGGGTGGTGAAGAACGGCTGGAGGCTGTCGCTGTCGGCCGGGACGGTGCCGTCCTCCGGCTTGTTCAGCGAGGCCACGCCGTCCCGGGCACAGGCGTAGACGATCGGGAACTCGATCTGCTCCTCGGTGGCGTCGAGGTCCAGGAAGAGGTCGTACGCCTCGTTGACCACGGCGTCGATCCGGGAGTCCGGACGGTCGGTCTTGTTGATGCACAGGATGACCGGCAGCTTGGCCTGGAGCGCCTTGCGCAGGACGAACCGGGTCTGCGGCAGCGGGCCCTCGGAGGCGTCGACCAGCAGGACCACCGCGTCGACCATGGACAGCCCGCGCTCGACCTCACCGCCGAAGTCGGCGTGGCCGGGGGTGTCGATGATGTTGATGGTGACGGGGTCGCCGCCGTCCGCCGGGTGGTACTTCACGGCGGTGTTCTTGGCGAGAATGGTGATCCCCTTCTCGCGCTCCAGGTCGTTGGAGTCCATGACCCGGTCGTCCACCTGCTGGTGGGCGGCGAACGCGCCGGCCTGCTTGAGCATGGCGTCGACCAGGGTCGTCTTGCCGTGGTCGACGTGGGCGACGATGGCGACGTTACGGATGTCGTGACGCGTGGGCATACTTGCGGCGCTTCTCCCGGAATCGTGGATGACGGCGCGTCCGGTCCGGTGCGCCCGTCCGCCGGGCAGATCACGCCACGGCCTCTCCCCCATGGTAAGGGGACACCGCGGGAACGGACGCCGCCACCCGTCCCCGCCCGCCCGCCACCGGCGCGGACGCGGGCCGGATCGCCCTTGCGGCAGCCCACCCCGGCGGCCTCGCCCGCGGCCTCGTCCCGGCCCTTCCGCGGGCCGGTTCCGCACATGATGATGATCTCCTGGGCGGACTGCCAGGAGACGGCGTGGCCCGGATTCGCCGAGGAGCCGTTCCCGCAGCCGTAGCGGAAGCCGGCGTCGACCGGGTCGATCGCGCGGGCGGTGACGTAGTACCCGGGCCTCTCCGCCTTGCGCGTCGCGCAGCTGCCGGGATCGTCCGTGGTGGTCGTACCGGGCGTCCCGGCCCCGGCCCTTGGTGTAGGGGCGGTTGCGCAGATCGGTCGCCACCGCGCGCTGGGAGATGTTCACAGGAGTTGAGCGCCTTCTGGGCGAGGTGGGCCCGCGGGGCCCGGCGGAGGTGCCGGGCCCGGCGGGCCGGAGCTCACTTGCGGAAGCCGATGTCCTGGTAGCGCGGGGTGGCGAAGCCGAAGGCTCCGGCGTTGACCACGCCCTTGCGCATCGCGACCAGCTGCGGCCGCTGGTAGAGCGGGACCGAACCGGCCGCCGCCCAGATCCGGGCGTCCGCCCGGCCGACCAGGGAGCGCGAGGCGCCGCTGTCCAGCTCGGAGACCGCCTCGTCGAAGAGCTGGTCGATCTGGTCGGTGCCCACTCGGGTGTAGTTCTGCTCGACGACCAGCGAGCCGTCCGCGGCCGGCTGCGGCTTGGCGTAGATCGGACGGCCGTCGGTGGCCGGGTAGGCGGTGGCGGGCCAGGAATAGAGGGCCAGGTCGTACTTGCCGGAGGCGATGTAGTTCTTGAAATAGCCCTCGCCCTCGACCTTGGTGATCTCGGTGCGGACGCCGATCGACTCCAGCATCCGCGCGATGCGCTCGCCGACGGCGCGCAGTGGGGCGCTGCCGGTGTCGGCCGGGAGGACGAAGCGCAGCACCAGCGGACGGCCCTTCTTCCGGACCACCGCCGAGTCGGGGAGGTGCCCGGTGCGGCCCGCGTCGCCCGCGGCGGGGGAGGCGCCGCTCGCGGTGGCGGAGGGCGAGGCGGTGGCGCCGCCGCTCGCGGTGGCGGAGGCGTCATCACCGGCGGTGGCGGAGACCGAGCCGGTGGTGGACGCGGTGGCGCTGCCGGAGGCGGTCCCGCTCGCGGTGCCCGCGCCCGCGTCGGTGGGCACCGCGCGCCGGATGCCGAGGTCGTCCGTCTTGCCGTCCAGTGCCTTCTGGCGGCCGGAGGCGCGCCAGCCCGCGTCCGCCAGCAGCGACTGCGCGGCCTGGGCGTCGGAGTCGCCGAGGGCGCCGCTGTGGTCCTTGTATCCCTTCTGCGCCGCCATCAGCAGATGGTTGCCGAGCGGATCGGTGGGCAGGCCGAGCGGCTTCAGGACCAGCTTGGCCAGCGCCTTGCGGTCGATCGCGCGGGCCACCGCGCGGCGCACCCGCTCGTCCGCGAGGGGGCCCTTGGTGCCGTTCAGGGCGAGTTGGGTGTAGGCGGGCTCCAGCGCCTTGCGCAGGGTGAACCGGCTCAGGGCCACGGTCTCCGCCCGCTTCTTGTCCGAGGCGTTCTCGGCCGCCCAGGTGTGCAGGGCGTCCGCGGCCCGCTGTCCGTCCCGGGCCAGGTCCGGCGCGTTGGCCCCGGCGGTGTGGGCCTTGGCCCCGGCGGCCCGCTTCTTGGGGGCGGTGGCCTGGATCCGACGGGCGGTGGCGCGGTCGACTTCGGCCAGATCGACCCGGCCGGAGATCAGCGCGTCGGCCCGCTGGTCGGCGGGCACCGTCTGGAAGACCATCCGGCTCAGCCGCGCCCGGTCGCCCCACCAGCGGGGGTTGCGGACCAGGGTGACGGAGTCGTCCGTGACGCCGCGCACCGTGAACGGACCGGCGCCGACCGCGAGCCCCTTGTTCGCCGCGGCGTTGAAGACCGCCGGGTTGTCCATCACGCTCTTCGGGTAGAGCGGGGTGAACAGCGAGCGCCAGTCGGTGTAGGGCTTGGCGAAGGTGACCCTGACCTCGTGGTCCTTGTCGCCGGGTTCGATCTTGGCGATGCGGTCGTACCCGGCGTTCCGCGCCGTCCAGTACGCGTTCTCCGTACCGCGCAGGGCCTTCCACTGGGCGGTGAAGTCCTCCGCGCTCAGCGGGCGGCCGTCGCTCCAGACCGCCTTGGGGTTGAGCTTGTAGACCACGACCTGCTTGGGCTCGGTCGAGGTGACGTCGGCGGACTCCAGGAAGTCGGGGTTGCGCTGCGGCTTGCCCCGGGCGTCCAGGGTGTACAGCGCGGGCAGCACCGCGCCCGCGACCCGCTGGGTGCCGGTGTCGGCGGCCGACTGGAAGGCGTTGAAGGTCTTCGGCGTGGTGTCCAGGGCCCAGCGCAGGGTGCCGGTGGCGGCCGTCCGGGCGCGGGGCGCCGTGGCGATGTCCCGGGAGGCGGGCGGCGGGGCGCCGTCGTCGTCGGAGCTGCACCCGGTCAGGACGGGCAGCGGCAGCATCACACCCGCGGCGAGCAACAAGGCACAGCGGCGCTTGGCGATGGACATGGCGACGAACCTCCGGGGTATGCCAGATATATACGTCTTTGGCATGGTGTGACGCTTATCGCATATACTGCTCACTCAAAGCGACGGTTCACGGGGCAGCACGCCGGGACGGGCACGGAGTCGGCCATGAGAGGAAAGGATCACCCGACCGGATCAATACGGACGGCGCACACTCCGGCGCACAAAGGCGGAATCGCACCGGTGGCGCGGCGAATCGCGACAGATCCCTTCCCAACGGCGACCGTGGCGCGTAACACTCGCTGTCGCATGACCGTCGCCAACCGCAACCGCGGAAGTGAGGGCAAGTCATGTCCTTGAACGAAGACCTGACGGCTGTCCAGCGCTGTCTCGATGACCTGGTCCGCTCGGTCACCCGGCTGGAACAGCAGGTGGGTCCCGGCGGGCTGGAAATACGACGGGTACGCACCGACGCGGACCACCTCCGCGAGAGCCTCGCCCTGCTGCGCGCCACGGCTCCCCAGGAGCGACCACGCCCCGAAATGGTTCCGGTCCCCGACGCTCCGTACAACAGTGCGCTGTGGTCGGACGTCGATGACGAGGGCCTCGGCGCGCGCGATCGCCACGCGCCCTAGGGACCGCACGGTGCACCGGCCGCCCCTGTGAAGGGCCGCCGGCGCACTGGCAGGGGTGCTCACCCGACCGTCCCCACACCACTCCACCGCGGAGTTCCACTTTGTCCACAGGCACCGACCCCCAAGCCGCCACGCCCACCGACCGGGAGGCGCCCGCCGGCGGCGTGCACAGCCCGTCGAGGGCCGCCATCCCCGCCCGCCACCTGCGCACCGACCGCTGGTGGCTGGCGCCCGCGGTGACCGCCGCCGGGCTGTTCGCGTTCGTCGTCTACTCCACCTGGCGGGCCTTCGCCGGGGACGACTACTACGCCGAACCGTATGTCTCGCCCTTCTACTCGCCCTGTGTCGCGCAGAACTGCGTGCCCATGAAGGGCGGCGCGAACTGGGAGATCTTCGGCGCGTGGTGGGGCCTCTCCCCCGCCCTGCTGATCCTGATCTTCCCGCTCGGCTTCCGGCTGACCTGCTACTACTACCGCAAGGCGTACTACCGGGGCTTCTGGGCCTCACCACCCGCCTGCGCCGTCGCCGAGCCGCGCTCCCGCTACACCGGCGAGACCCGCTTCCCGCTGATCCTCCAGAACATCCACCGCTACTTCTTCTACTTCGCGCTGATCGTCGCCGGGATCCTCACCTACGACACGGTGCTCGGCTTCCGGGACGAGCACGGCCGGTGGGGCCATATGGGCCTCGGCACGCTGATCCTGCTCGTCAACATCGTGCTGATCTGGGCGTACACCCTCTCCTGCCACTCCTGCCGCCATATCGTCGGCGGGCGGCTCAAGCACTTCTCCCGGCATCCGGTGCGCTACCGGCTGTGGGGCTGGGTCAGCACGCTCAACGCCCGCCATATGCAGCTGGCCTGGGTGTCCCTGGTCAGCGTCGCCGCCGCGGACTTCTACGTCTATCTGCTGGCGAGCGGCGCCTTCGACGATCCGCGCTTTTTCTAGGAGAGGTGCTCAACCGATGACGCAAGTCGAACGGCAGGCGTGGGACGTGGTCGTGGTCGGCGCCGGGGGCGCCGGGCTGCGGGCCGCGATCGAGGCCCGGGAACAGGGCATGCGCTGCGCCGTCATCTGCAAGTCGCTCTTCGGCAAGGCCCATACGGTGATGGCCGAGGGCGGTATCGCCGCCAGCATGGGCAATGTCAACGAGGGCGACAACTGGCAGGTGCACTTCCGGGACACCATGCGCGGCGGCAAGTTCCTCAACCACTGGCGGATGGCCGAGCTGCACGCGCAGGAGGCCCCGGACCGGGTCTGGGAGCTGGAGACCTGGGGCGCGCTCTTCGACCGCACCCCCGACGGCAGGATCTCCCAGCGGAACTTCGGCGGCCATGAGTACCCCCGGCTCGCCCATGTCGGGGACCGCACCGGACTGGAACTGATCCGCACCCTCCAGCAGAAGATCGTCTCCCTCCAGCAGGAGGACCAGGCCGAGACCGGGGACTACGAGGCACGGCTGAAGGTCTTCCAGGAGTGCACGGTCACCCGGATCCTCAAGGACGGTGACCGCGTCCGCGGGGTCTTCGGCTACGAGCGCGAGTCCGGCCGCTTCTTCGCGATCGACGCCCCGGCCGTGGTGCTGGCCACCGGCGGTATCGGCAAGTCCTTCAAGGTGACCTCCAACTCCTGGGAGTACACCGGGGACGGCCACGCGCTGGCGCTGCTCGCCGGGGCCCCGCTGATCAACATGGAGTTCGTGCAGTTCCACCCGACCGGTATGGTCTGGCCGCCCTCGGTCAAGGGGATCCTGGTCACCGAGTCGGTGCGCGGGGACGGCGGGGTGCTGCGCAACAGCGAGGGCAAGCGGTTCATGTTCGACTACATCCCGGACGTCTTCAAGGAGAAGTACGCCCAGTCCGAGGACGAGGGCGACCGCTGGTACGAGGACCCGGACCACAACCGCCGCCCGCCGGAGCTGCTCCCCCGCGACGAGGTGGCCCGCGCCATCAACGCCGAGGTGAAGGCGGGCCGCGGCTCCCCGCACGGCGGGGTCTTCCTGGACGTCTCCACCCGGATGCCGGCCGAGGTCATCAAGCGGCGGCTGCCCTCCATGCACCACCAGTTCAAGGAGCTGGCGGATGTCGACATCACCGCCGAGCCCATGGAGGTCGGCCCCACCTGCCACTACGTGATGGGCGGGGTGGACGTCGACCCGGACACCGCGGCCGCCACCGGCGTCCCCGGGCTGTTCGCCGCGGGCGAGGTCGCGGGCGGGATGCACGGCTCCAACCGGCTGGGCGGCAACTCCCTCTCCGATCTGCTGGTCTTCGGGCGGCGCGCGGGGCTCCACGCCGCCCAGTACGCACAGCGGAGCGCTGAATCGGGCAGCCACCCGGCGCCGGACGAGGCACAGCTGGACCTCGCGGCGGCCGAGGCGCTGCGCCCGTTCAGCGCCGAGGGCGGTGACGCACCCGGCTCCGCCGGCCCGGCCGAGAACCCGTACACCCTCCACCAGGAGCTCCAGCAGACGATGAACGACCTGGTGGGGATCATCCGGAAGGCCGGGGAGATGGAGGAGGCGCTGCGCCGGCTGGCCGGTCTGCGGGTGCGGGCGCGGCGCGCGGGCGTGGAGGGCCACCGGCAGTTCAACCCCGGCTGGCACCTGGCGATCGATCTGCGCAACATGCTGCTGGTCAGCGAGTGTGTGGCCCGGGCCGCTCTGGAGCGGACCGAGAGCCGCGGCGGCCACACCCGGGACGACTGTCCGCGGATGGACCGCGAATGGCGGCGCGCCACTCTGGTGTGCCGGCTCTCCGACCCCTCCGGCGGTCTGGCCGCGCCGGACGCGGGCCATGGGCAGATCCGGCTGGAGCGGCGCGAGATGCCGCCGATCCGCCCCGATCTGCTCGGCCTGTTCGAGAAGGACGAGCTGGTGAAGTACCTGACCGACGAGGAGCTGACCCAGTGAGTGCGTACAAGGCCCACTTCCGGGTGTGGCGGGGCGATGTGGACGGCGGCGGTCTGAAGGACTTCCACGTGGAGGTCAATGAGGGCGAGGTCGTTTTGGACATCGTCCACCGGCTCCAGGCGACCCAGGCCCCGGATCTGGCGGTCCGCTGGAACTGCAAGGCGGGCAAGTGCGGTTCGTGCAGTGCCGAGGTCAACGGCCGTCCCCGGCTGCTGTGCATGACCCGGATGTCGGTTTTCGGCCGCGAGGAGACGATCACCATCACCCCGCTGCGGGCGTTCCCGGTGGTCCGGGACCTGGTGACGGATGTGTCCTTCAACTACGCCAAGGCCCGGGAGGTGCCGTCCTTCGTCCCGCCCGCGGACCTCGCACCGGGTGAGTACCGGATGCGCCAGGAGGACGTGGGACGCTCGCAGGAGTTCCGCAAGTGCATCGAGTGCTTCCTGTGCCAGGACACCTGTCATGTGGTGCGTGACTTCGAGCAGAACAAGGAGGCCTTCGCCGGACCGCGCTTCCTGATGCGCGTGGCCGAACTGGACATGCATCCGCTGGACGCGGCGGCCGACACCGGGATCGACCGCAAGCGCGGTGCGCAGGAGGACCACGGTCTGGGCTACTGCAACATCACCAAGTGCTGCACGGAGGTCTGCCCGGAGCAGATCAAGATCACCGACAATGCGCTGATCCCGCTCAAGGAGCGGGCGGCGGACCGCAAGTACGACCCGCTGGTCTGGCTGGGCAACAAGATCCGCCGCCGGGAGGGCTAGGCCTTGGCATGACGGCGCGGGCCCGCCGGCCGGTGGGCCCGCGCCGTCACCACAGGCTCAGCAGCGCCTCGACCGAGTCCGGTCCGTTGGACCGGCCGTCGGGGAGGGCCAGTTCGAACCACACGGTCTTGCCGTGCGGCGTGCGGCGGCTGCCCCAGCCGGCGCTGAGCAGCCCCACCAGCTGGAGTCCGCGGCCGCCCTCGTCGGTGTCCCTCGCGCGCCGCCGCCGGGGCTGGACCAGACCGCCGTCCCAGACCTCGCAGACCAGGGTGCGGTCCAGCAGCAGCCGCAGCCGGATCTCGCCCTCGCCGTACCGCAGCGCGTTGGTCACCAGCTCGCTGACCAGCAGCTCGGTGGTGTCCACCAGATCGTCCATGTTCCAGGACTCCAACTGCTCCCGGGCCAGCTCCCGGGCGCGGCCCACCGACTGGGGCGCGCTCGGCAGCTTCCAGTCGCCGACCGACTCCGTCGGCAGCCCCTGCACCCGGGCCATCAGCAGCGCGATGTCGTCCTCGCCGTGGCGGGTGTCCAGGCTGCTCAGCACGTGGTCGCAGATGTCCTCCAGGGAGCTGTCGGGGACCCGGGTGCCGTCGTGCGAGGAAAGGGCCGCCCGGAAGTCCTGGAGCCCCTCGTCCAGCGCGTGTTCGCGGGACTCGACGAGGCCGTCGGTGTACAGGGCCAGCAGGGCGCCGTCGGGCAGTTCGACCTCGATCTCCTCGAACGGCTCACCGCCCACCCCGAGCGGCATCCCCGGCGGCACCTCCATCAGCAGGGCGTCCTCGCCGGGTTCGACGAGGACGGGGGGCAGATGCCCGGCGTTGGCGAAGGTGCAGCGGCGGGTGACGGGGTCATAGACCGCGTAGACACAGGTGGCGAGGTAGACCTCGGACAGGTCGGAGGAGTCCTCGGCGCCGGAGCGGGTGCGTGACCCGGAGCGGGCGGGGGTGTGCGAACCGCTGGGCGCGCCCAGCCCGCGGGCGATCTCGTCGAGTGCGGAGAGCACCTCGGCGGGCTCCAGGTCCAGCAGGGCCAGGGTGCGTACGGCGGTGCGCAGTTCGCCCATCGCGACCGCGGCGCGCAGCCCCCGCCCCATCACATCGCCGACGACCAGCGCGGTGCGGTGCCCGGGCAGCTCGATGACGTCGAACCAGTCGCCGCCCACCTCGGTCGCCGCGTTCCCCGGCAGATAGCGGCAGGCGATGTCGAGTCCGGCGGCCTCGGGGTCACCGGGCGGCAGCAGGCTGCGCTGGAGTATCAGCGCCCGTTCGTGCTCTCTGCGGTAGAGGCGGGCGTTATCGATGCTGACGGCCGCGCGGGCGGCCAGCTCGACGGCGAGGGCGCGGTCCCGCTCGCCGAAGGGCTCGCTGCCCTTGGTGCGGGAGAACTGGGCCAGTCCCACCACGGTGTCGCGCGCCACCATCGGCACCACCAGCGTGGACTGCAGCATGGCGCCGAGCTCCGGGCCCTCGCCGCTGTCCCGGCCGGGGACGACCTTGACCTGGGCGGTGCGCAGCGCCCCGGCGCACAGGGAGTGGAAGGGGTAGCGGTGGACCTCGCCGACCTGGATGGGCTTGGGCAGTCCGCCGTCGGCGTCGACGCGGCAGATGTCGCCGAAGGCGACCGGGCCGTCGGAGACCGCGGAGGCGAATGCCACGCGGCGGAGTTCGGCACTGCCGTCGGCCAGCCCCGGCGGGGCCTCGTCGCCGGACAGCAGCCCCTGGTAGAGGTCGACGGAGGCCAGGTCGCAGAACTGCGGTACGGCCACGTCCAGCAGCTCGCGGGCGGTGGTCTCCAGGTCCAGCGAGGTGCCTATTCGGGCACCCGCCTCGTTGAGCAGCGCCAGATTGCGCCGTACGCCCGCGGCCTCCTGTTCGGCGCGGCGGCGGCGGGTGACGTCGGTGGCGAGCCCGGCCACGCCAATGGGGCGGCCGGAGCTGCTGTGCAGCCGGTACAGCGACACCGACCAGCGGCGGCGGTCCGGGTTGCCGGGCACGGTGCCCACGATCGGCATGTCGGTCAGCGACTTGCCGGTGTCCAGGACCTGGCGCAGGGCGGCGGCGAGCCGCTCTGCCTCGGCGCGCGGCAGCAGATCGTGCGCGGTGGCGCCGCGGTAGGCCTCGGCCGGGCGACCGAAAACCTTCGCGAAGCGCTCATTGACCCGAAGCATGCGGAGATCGGTACCGAAGAGAAAGAAACCGAGCGGAGATTGACCGAAAACGGCCTGTGACGCGGCAAGGTCGGTTTCGAGGCCGCGGAGCGCGCTCACATCGACGGCGATACACAGCGCCGAGCGCTCACCGTCCCCGTCCTGAGCGGGCATCACATAGACCTCGGCCACCCCGTGGCCGTGCGGTGCGTCGGGGTTGCGGTAGGGGACCAGTCCGGTCCACTCGCGGCCGTCCAGGATGTCGGCGACCTTGCGGTGGCCGGTGTCGCGCAGTTCGGAGGGAACGAACGCCTCGACCGGGTCCCGGCCGATGGCCTGCCGGGCCGTCAACCCCAGGAGCTCCGCGGCCCGTTCGCTCCACTGGGTGATCCGTCCGTCGGCGCCCAGCGCGAAGGAGGCGACACGGATGTAGTCATAGATGGATCCAGGGGGACTGCTCTGCCACATCGCGGACATCGACGACATATGCGTTACCGGCGACACCTGTGTCTCGGGCGACACTTCCGACACCGGCGACAGCTGCGAACCAACCGACTCCTCGGGCATCTCAGCCCCCGCTGGCTTCTCGCTCATGCGCCCGTCCCCTCCGGCTCAGGTGCTCCGACCGGCTACAGATAGCCGAGTATCCAGCACCTCGGCCATCCGGAGTACGGTCTTCACGATCACAGCACTATCTCAGCCCGCAATCAGTTTCCGTCCCGGCTTTTGGTTAAGCGCTCAAGATCAGCGCTCCCCCTCACTCCTAACCGGGCAGAGCCAACTCGAACCACACCGTTTTTCCCGCGTGCCTGCGCCGGGTCCCCCAGCGCCGCGCCGTCCGGGCCACCAACTCCAGGCCACGGCCGCCTTCGTCCTCGGCTGAGGCGGTCCGCGCCCGCGGCGGATCGGCCAACGGATCCGACACTTCGACCATCAGTACGGATTCGGGCGTCGTATTTTCGCGGTGGGCGTACATACGCAGACCGATCGGACCGCTTGCGTACCGCAGCGAATTGGTGACCAGTTCGCTCACCAGGAGCACCGTGACATCGCTCATGGCGGACAGCCCCCACTCCTCCAGCACGGCCTGAACCCGGCAGCGGGCGGCACGCACCGCCCCCGGCTCGGCGGGGAAGACCCACTCGGCGAAGCCGGGCGCCGACCCGGCCCACCCTGTGCTGTCACTCACGCCGATCACTTCCCAGCCCCGGTGCAGCCTCCGCCGGAATGTATGGATTCAGGGAGGTTAATCAGCACATACCCGATATCCGGGGTGCCGTATCGTCCGGACGGGCCTCAGCGGGTGCGCGGAGGGGTGTGCTCGGCGGCGCGCAACAGGCGGACGGCCTGCGCCACCGCGGGACGGTCCTGGTCCAGCCAGTCGACCTCGTCCACCCGGTCGGGGGTGAGCCAGCGCAGCTCGTCGTGGTCCTGGAGCGGGCGGGGTTCACCGGAGCGCAGCCGCGCGGTCCACACCCGCAGCACATAACCCGGCTTCAGCGGCCATTCACCGGTCAGCGGCTCCAGCGGCTCGACCTCGACGCCGAGCTCCTCCCGCAGCTCACGGACCAGGGCCTGCGGCAGGGTCTCCCCGGGCTCGACCTTGCCGCCCGGAAGCTCCCAGCGGCCCGCGAGCTCCGGCGGGGCGCTGCGCCGGGCGGCCAGCAGCCGTCCCCGGTCGAACACCGCTCCTCCCACGACAACGCGCACACTCATGCGGCGAACCCTAGGCCCTGTCCGGCGGTGGATCTTGTCGGGCCCGCAACGCCTGGCACCGCGCTCCCGGCTACCGCTGGGAGGTGCCCCCCGCACCGGACGCCGCGGGCTGATCCTCGAAGATCCACCGGACAGGACCCAGGGGATTCGGGGAGTCGGGGAGGGGGAGTGGGGCGGGCTACTGGGCCTGCCGGGAAGCGGCTGTGCGCTCCACGACGTAGCGGTGCTCCGGCCCCTGGGCGTCGAGCCGGTCGGCCACCTCCTGGGCCTCCGACCGCGTGGCGTACCGGCCGACGCGGTAGCGGTTGCCGTTGTCGTCCTGGCGGATCACGAGCCATGGCAGTACGGCGTTGCCGTCACTCATCTCCCCGCCCCCTCCGTCACGGGGTCCCGCGGCGACGTCAGCCGCCGCGGGACCGTCAAGGAATTCCCGGTCCGCATATGCCCGAGCCTACGCCCAACCTTCACTCAGCGGATACGTGTTCTCACGTGGAGGCATGCATCCGGCCATGCGCCCGGGTGCGCTCAGACGCGGACCGGCGTCTTCTCCCGGTCCTCGTCCTTGTCGCCGCCCTTGTCATCGCCCTTGTCATCGCGCTTGTCATCGCCCTTGTCATCGTGCTCGTGGGACTCCCCGGCAGCGGCGGCGAACAGCTCCCGCTCCGTCTCCACCAGCGTCGGATTGCGCCATGCGCTGCGGACGCCCCAGACGTAGAAGGCCAGTCCGATCAGGGCGACGACCAGGATGTCCCAGCCCTCGGGCAGATAGCCGCGGCCACCGAAGTCCTTGCCGCCGGCCCATGAGACGGCCGCCATGACCAGCAGGTACGCCACCATCCAGGCGCCGGCCGCCAGATGCGGGCGCAGCTCGGCCCACGGCTTGCGCAGCTCGTACCAGGCCCAGACCGGCAGTCCGATCGCCATGATGAAGATCACCTTGCCGGTGAGCGGCCAGCGGGCCCAATAGAGCACCAGCGAGCCGAAGACCATCGCGATCGGGGCGATGACCGGCATCGCCCGCAGCTTGACCGGACGCGGCAGGTCCGGGGAGAGACGGCGGAGCGACATCACGGCGACCGGGCCGGTGATGTAGGAGATCACGGTGGCGACGGAGACGATCTCGGCCAGCGAGCCCCAGCCGCGGAAGACGGCGAGGAAGGCGAAGGCGATCCCCAGGTTGAGCAGCAGCGCCGGCCGCGGGATACCGGTCTTGGCGTCGACCTTGCCGAAGATCCCCGGCAGATGGCCGTTCTCCTGGACACCCTGGATCATCCGGGAGGTGGTGGCCGCGTAGATCATGCCGGTGCCGGACGGGGAGACGAAGGCGTCGGCGTAGAGCAGCAGCGCCAGCCAGTTCAGACCCCAGGCGAGGGAGAGATCGGCGAGCGGGGAGTTGTACGACAGGCCCGACCAGCCGCCGTCCGCCAGGTCGGCCGCCGGGACGGCGGTCAGGAAGGCGATCTGGAGGGCGACGTAGATCACCAGGGCGATCAGGATGGAGCTGATGACGGCCTTGGGGAGCGACTTGCCGGGGTTGCGCGCCTCGCCCGCCATGTTCAGCGGGGACTGGAAGCCGTTGTAGGCCCAGACGATGCCGGAGACGGCGACCGCGGTGAACACCGAGCTCCAGCCGTTGGGGGTGAAACCGCCGTTGCCGGTGACGTTGCCGGTGTCGAAGTGCGACAGCAGCAGGGCGCCCGCGGTCAGGGCCGGGACGACCAGCTTGAAGACGGTGATCGCGGTGTTGGTCTTCGCGAAGAGCGTGATCGCGAACCAGTTCAGGAAGAAGTAGAAGACCAGCAGCACGGACGCGAGGGCGACACCGCTGCCGGTCAGCTCCTTGCCGTCGTACAGCGCCTTGGCCCAGCCGAAGTCCCAGGAGCTCATGTACTGGACCGAGGCGGTGGCCTCACCGGGGATCACGGAGACGATCGCGATCCAGTTGGCCCAGGCGGCCAGATATCCGGCGAGCGAACCGTGCGAGTACTGGCCGTAGCGGACCATGCCGCCGGCCTTGGGGAACATCGAGCCGAGCTCGGAATAGGTCAGGGCGATGGTCAGCGCCACGGCGGCGCCGATCACCCAGGCCAGGATAGCGGCGGGACCGGCGAGCGCCGCGGCCCGCTCGGCGCCGAACAGCCACCCGGAGCCAATAATGGAACCGAGACCCACCGCGGTCAGGGCCACCGTACCCAGCGACCTTTTGTAATGCGTGTGGGCTCCTTGTTCAGTGCTCAACGCCCTGACGCTCCTTTCGACCCCCATACCTGTACCTCATGCAAACGGGCGTCATCGTACAAGCGAATTGAAGGGGCACCGCACGGGTTTGAGCTGATCTTGAGCTCCGGGCCGCTCATGTGATGTGCGCAACACATCGTCGCAGGTCAACGGCTGGTAAAGCCCGTGGGAAGCAGAGGGAAGCGTCACTGAACGGCCCCTTCGCAAAATCTCCACGGATCGCTCTCGGAAACTCTTTGACCCCCGGGCGGTCCTGTATAACCCGCAAAGGAAACGAGGGCTCTTGATGAATGTTCGTGCCCAGCCATCTCAAATGAACCGCGATGGTTGAGTGACGCGAGTTGAGTCCGATGTGCCGGGCTGTGAGCCACAATCGTGCGGCTCAAATCTACCTCAAATTCAGTTGAGCTCACATCGAGCTCAAAGCTGCCTGCGATAAACCGAGTTGGACTCGGAGGGAGACCGGTGGGACGGCACCGCTCAACTCGGCGGCGGCCGCGGTCACTTCATGGGCGGGTGGTCACCTCACCGGCAGGTGGTACGCGACCCGATAGCGCTCCGCCAGCACCACCACATCCGCCGTCTCGACCGGGCGCCCACCCGCGCGGTACGTACGGGAGACGACGAGCACCACATGGCCCGGCACCCCGCCGAGCGCCAGCACCTCCTCCGCCTGCCCGGGGCGCGCGGCGACCTCCTCCGTCACGTTGTCCACCACCAGGTCGAGCGCGGCCATCCGCGCGACCACCCCACACCCGGCCAACGGGCCCTCCTCGGGCAGCATCACCGGAGTCCGGCCGGTGATCGCGAGCGGCTCCCAGGAGGTGGAGAGCATCACCGTCTCCCCTCCCGACCGGAAGAGATAGCGGGTGCGCATCACCCGGTCACCGGGCTCGATCCCCAGCCGCTCGGCGATCTCCCGTCCGGCCGCCTCCCGCTCGCTCACGCCATCCCAGGTGCCCATGATCCGGTCGTCGGCCTGCTCCTGCCGGAACAGGGAGGAATCGCCCGCGCCGCGGTAGCCGGTGCGGGCGAGCAGCCGGGGCACGGGCTGGGCGCGCACATAGGTGCCCGAGCCGGAGCGGCCCTCCACCAGACCCTCGGCCATCAGCACCTTGCGGGCCTCGAGGGCGACGGTGTCGGAGACCCCGTACTCCTCGCGGATCCTGGCCTGGGAGGGGAGACGGGCGTGGGGTGGCAGCTCGCCCGCGGCGATCTTCTTGCGGAGGTCGTCGGCGACGCGGAGATATGCGGGCTGGTCACCAAAGGCCACGTGCGCTCCCGGCGGTTGACAGTCGGCAACAGCTTGGCAACCGAGGGTTGTCGATTGCAACTAAGGGCCAGAGCTTCACCAGAAGTGGTGAACGGCAGCTCAGAGACGTTTACTTCGACAATGCCCCGTACAGCCGGTTTCATTGGCGATCACCAGCTCACCTGACCAAGGAGCAGCCCGTGTCCGCTCGACCCCATTCCCGCGCCCTCGTCGGCGCCCTCACCATCGTGCTGTGCGCGGCCTGCACCGGAGGCGCCGGGGCGCGGGAGGCCGACGGGGGAACCCACGGCGCCCGCCCGGGCTCCGCGGGCGTCGGCGACGCCCTCTTCCCTAAGCTGGGCAACGGCGGCTACGACGTCACCGGCTACCGCCTGGACCTGGACTACACACCCGACTCCAACCGTCTGAAGGGCACCGCCCGGATCACCGCCCGGGCCACCAGCGCGCTCAGCTCCTTCCACCTCGACCTCGCCGGGCTGCACGTGCGCAGGACCACGGTGAACGGACGGGCGGCCGAAGCCGAGCGCCGGGGCACGGAACTGGTGCTCACCCCCGCCGGCACCCTCCCCAAGGGCCGTACCTTCACCACCACCGTGGTCTACGACGGCAGGCCGAAGACCATCACCGACCCGGACGGATCCAAGGAGGGGTGGATCCAGACGGACGACGGAGCGGTGGGGCTCGGCGAACCGACCGGCTCCATGGCCTGGTTCCCCGGCAACAACCACCCCTCCGACAAGGCCGCCTACGACATCACCGTGACCGTGCCCAAGGGCCTGACCGCTGTCTCCAACGGTGAGTTGAAACGGCGCGAGAACCGCGGCGGCCGGACCGCCTTCCACTGGCACAACGGTGAGCCCATGGCAAGCTACCTGGCCACCGTCGCCGTGGGGGACTTCGACGTCCACACCACGACCACCAACGGTGAACTCCCCCAGTACGTCGCCGTCGACCCCGACGAGGCCGAGGGCTCCACGAGGGTCCCCGACCAGGTCACCGAGGTGACGGAGTGGGAGAGCCGGACCTTCGGCCGCTACCCCTTCTCCTCCACCGGCGCCATCGTCGACCACCTCCCCGACCTCGAATACGCCCTGGAGACCCAGACCAAGCCGTACTTCGCCGACGCGCCGGACGAGCAACTCCTCGTCCATGAACTGGCCCACCAGTGGTTCGGCAACTCGGTCACCCCGCGCGCCTGGAAGGACATGTGGCTCAACGAGGGGTTCGCCACCTATGCCGAGTGGCTGTGGGAGGAGGACCACGACGGCCGTACCGCCGACCGGATCTTCCGCGACTTCTACGACGGCACCGACGACGAGAGCGGCGGCATCTGGGACTTCCCGCCCGCCGACCCGCCCAGCGCGGCGAAGATCTCGGACGCACCGGTCTACGGGCGCGGCGCGATGGTGCTGCACAAGCTGCGCCAGGCCGTCGGCGACAAGGCCTTCTTCACCATCCTGCGCACCTGGGTCAAGGAGCATCGCCACGCCAACGCCGACACCCGGCAGTTCATCGCGCTGTCCGAGCGGATCTCGGGCAAGGACCTCGGGAAGCTCTTCGACGTCTGGCTGTACGGCAAGGGCAAGCCGAACAAGCCCTGAGCCCCCGAGGCTCAGCGGCCGCGCAGCGCCCCCGCCGTGACACCCGTGCGTTCCCGCAGCAGCACCCGCAGGGTGTTGGCGTGCTCGTAGCCGACCTTGCGGGCGATGGCCTCCAGGGACAGATCGGTGGTGCGCAGCAGATGCGAGGCCCGCTCCACCCGGAGGTCCTGGACGAAGCGCACCGGTGAGGTGCCGAGGGTGCGGCGGACGGTGCGCTGGAGGGTGCGTTCGCTGACGCCGAGCGAGCGCGCGGCGTCGGCGACGCTCAGCGGTTCCTCCAGACGCTGCCGGACCCAGCGCTCGAATCCGGCGACCACCGGGTCGCTCTGGGCGAGGGCGCTGGGAATGGTGTACGCCGACTGCGAGGGCCGCTCGTCCACCACCAGATAGCGGGCGACGAGGTCGGCCAGCGCGGGGCTGGTCATCCGGACCACCGCGAGGGCGAGATCCACATGACCGAAGGCCGCCCCGGCGGTGATCACTCCGTCCGACGCGGACACCATCCGCGTCTCGTCGACCGTGACCCCGGGATACCGCTTGCGGAAGACCGGCGCCAGCCACCAGCTGGTGGTCGCCCGCCGCCCCTCCAGCACGCCCGACTCGGCCAGCAGGAACGTCCCCGTGCACGCCGAGGCCACGGGGGCGCCCCGCTCCCGGGTCCGGGCCACCAGACCCCGTACCTGCGCCGACCGCTCCCCGGAGACATGGGCGAGCAGCGCCTCCGGCCGCCGCTCGGCCAGCGCCGGTACCAGCAGCAGATCCGCGTCCGCCGCCTCGGCCACCGGCGCGGTGGTCACCACCAACCCGGCCCCGGTGCGTACCCGGCGGCGGAAGCCCACGGTGGTGACCCGCCAGGCGGGCGGCGGCTCCGGCAGTTCCTCCCGCATCGCGTTGGCGCCCGCGAGCACGTCGAGGGCGGCCGCGAGTCCGGAGTCGAAGCAGCCGTCGTAGGCCAGCACCGCGATGTCCATGACGGAAACGGTATCGGAGCCGTCGTTTACGACACTGGGAGACGATGCGTCCCCGGACCTAGCGTGCGTTCTCACCACCCCGACCAGCGAGAACGGACGCACCACCGATGACGCACTCCCTCACCGCGCGCACCCGCACCCACACCTGGGCTCTTCCGGCCCCCGACGCCGAGGACGCCCACCGCTCGGGCCTGGAACTGCTCCAGCAGGCCCTGGACGGACACCGGCCCGCGGCGCCGATCTGCTCCACCCTCGGCTTCCGGCTGGTCGACGCCGCCGAGGGGCGCGCGGTCTTCGAGGGCGAGCCCGGGGAGCACCTGCTCAACCCGATGGGCTCCGTCCACGGCGGCTTCCTGGCCACCCTGCTCGACTCGGCGCTCGGCAGCGCCGTCCTGACGACCCTGCCCGCCGGACGCCTCTACACCACCGTCCAACTGGGGGTGCATCTGGTGCGTCCGGTCTTCGCGGACACCCCGCCGCTGCGCTGCGAGGGTACGGTCCTGCACGCGGGCCGGACGACCGCCACCGCCGAGGCGCGGGTCACCGGCGCCGCCGACGGCAAGCTGTACGCGCACGCCACCACCACCTGCGCCGTCATCGGCGGACCGCAGGGCGGCTGACGGAGCGGGGAAGGAACGCACACCATGCCCAGGACGACCGTGGTCAACCTCAAGGGCCACCGCGACGACCCGGCGTACGCGGATGTGGTCTACGTCGGCCGGTCCATGCACCGCGGCGGCTGGCACCTGGACGCCTCTCCGCTGGCAAGCCCGTACCGCCCCGGCCCGGACGGCACCCGCGAGGAGGTCCTCGAGAAGTACCGCGCCCACCTCCTCGGCCGCCCCGACCTGCTGGCGCTCCTGCCCGACCTGCGCGGCCGCCGCCTCGGCTGCTGGTGCGTCCCGCAGCCGTGCCACGCGGAAGTCATCGCGGAACTGGCCGACCAGGGGGCCGGCCCGTCCGCCGATACCGGGCCGACATTGCAGCACTAATGGGCATCCACTCCTTCCGACGGAAATCTGTGCATTCTGTTTGGTAGGGGACCAGGCCGCGAACGGCTGCGGCCCTGGCGAGCGAGGGAAACATGTTCCACTTGAGCGCGCCGATCGTGATCACGTTCGTCGTCTATGTGGCTGCCATGATCGGCGTGGGTGTCTGGGGGTACACCCGCACCCACACCTTCGCCGACTTCGCCCTGGGCGGCCGTCGGCTCAGGGCGCTGGTCGCCGCCCTCTCCGCGGGGGCCAGCGACATGTCCGGCTGGCTGTTCCTTGCCCTCCCCGGGGCCGTGTACGCGGCCGGCCTCGGCGCCAGCTGGATCGCCATCGGGCTCGCCATCGGCACCTACCTCAACTGGCTCTTCGTCGCGCCCCGGCTGCGCACCTACACCGAGCGCGCCGGTAACGCCGTGAGCCTGTCGGCCTACCTGGAGGAGCGGTTCGAGGACCGCACCCGGATGCTGCGGATCGTCTCGGCGGCCGTCACCATCGTGTTCTTCACCGTCTACGTCGCCAGTGGTCTGGTGGCCGGCGGGTTGCTGTTCGAGCACGTCTTCAACGTCAACTTCGAGCTCGCGGTGACCCTGACCGCCCTGGTGATCATGGTCTACTCGTGCCTCGGCGGTTTCCTGGCCGTGAGCACCACACATGTCGTGCAGGCCACGCTGATGTTCCTGGCGCTGCTCGTGCTCCCGGTGGTCGGTATCACGGCGCTCGGGGGCTTCGGGGCGCTGGACAACGCCCTCAGCGACAAGACACCGGCCCTGCTCGAGCTGGGGTCCAGGGCCAGTTTCGCCGACGGCCGGTGGTCGGCGGGCGGTGCGCTCAGTGCCGTCTCCGTCATCTCGCTGCTCGCCTGGGGCCTCGGGTACTTCGGCCAGCCGCACCTGCTGGCCCGGTTCATGGGCATCCGCAGCACCCGTGCCATTCCCGCGGCCCGGCGCGTGGGAACGGGCTGGGTGCTCGTCGTGCTCGCCGGCGCCACGCTCGTCGGCCTCGTGGGAATCGGGCAGCTCAACACCCCGCTCGACAATCCGGAGACCGTGTTCATCGCACTGAGCGAGACACTGTTCAGCAGTCCCTGGATCGCCGGGGCGATGCTGATCGCCATCCTGGCCGCGATCATGTCGACTGCGGACAGCCAGCTTCTGGTGTCGTCGGTCGCCCTCACCGAGGACTTCTACCACGCGTTTCTCAGCCGACGGGCCCCGGACAAGGCACTGGTGACGGTCGGTCGCGGAGCCGTGGTGCTGGTGATCCTGGTCGCCTATGTGATCGCGCTCAAGGGTGGCGGGTTGCTGAACATCGTCGCCTATGCCTGGGCGGGCTTCGGCGCCGCCTTCGGTCCGGTCGTCCTCCTCTCCCTGTACTGGCCGCGTATGACCTGGGCGGGAGCCATGGCCGGCATCGTTTCGGGGGCGGCCACGGTGCTTCTCTGGAAGAAGATCAATCCGCTGCTCGGGCCGCTCGAGTCCGGCATCTACGAGATGGTCCCGGGCGTGCTGGTCGCCACGGTCGCCGCGCTGGTCTTCGGCAGATGGGTGGGCCGACCACCGGAACGTGCCTTCTGGCGCCTGCCGGGGGGCGGGGTGAGCCAGCTGATGCTCGAGCCGTTCCTCGCCCACGCACCGGTCGGTGTGGCCATCCTGGACACGGATCTGCGGTACGTCTGGGTGAACAACGTACTGGGGCGCCTGATCCCCCTCGAGCGACGGCTGGGGCGGCAGGTGAAAGAGGTGCTGCCGAGACTGGAAGCGGAGGCGTTCGAGGAGAAGATGCAGACGGTCCTGCGGACCGGGGCCCCGGTGATGGACCACGAGTTCCGCGGCCCCAGTTACGCCGATCCCAACCGGGAGCGCGCCTACTCGGCCTCCTTCTTCGGTATGCAGGACCGCCACGGTCGTCACGTGGGCATCTGGTACATGGTCATCGATGTGACCGAGCGCTGGCGGGCCCAGGAACGCCTGGCCCTGCTGAACGACGCGGGCGCCCGGATCGGCAGCACGCTGGATGTGATGCTGACCGCACAGGAACTGGCCGACGACGCCGTGCCGTCACTCGCCGACTTCGTCGCCGTCGACCTGCTGGACTCGGTCATCAGAGGCGAGGAACCGGCCCCCGGACCGGTCGACACCACTCCCCTCATGCGTCGCGCGGGGCAGCAGTCGGTGCGTGAGGGCTGTCCGGAGGCGAGTCTGGCCGTGGGTGAAGCGGTCCAGCGTTCCCCCTCGTCGCCCGTGGCCCGCTGCCTGCTGGAGAGCAGGACCTTGGTGGAACCGATCCTCGACCCCTCCCGCAGTGCGTGGGTGGCCGAGGACCCGTCGCAGGCCGCCGTCATCCGCGAGTTCAAGTTCCGCTCGGTGATGGTGGTACCGGTGCAAGCCCGCGGTGTCTCACTGGGCGCGGCGACGTTCGTCCGGTCCCGGCGTCTGGGTCCCTTCGAAGCGGACGATGTGCGTCTCGCCGAGGAGATCGTCTCGCGTGCGGCGGTGTGCATCGACAACGCGCGCCGCTTCACCCGTGAGCGCACCGCGGCCCGTTCGATGCAGAGCAGCCTGCTGCCGCGGGAGCTGGCAGGGGGATCCGCTCTGGAGGTGGCGTCGTGGTACTTCCCGGCGGACGCGCCCAGCGGTGTGGGTGGTGACTGGTTCGACGTGATCCCGCTCTCCGGGGCCCGGGTCGCGCTGGTCGTCGGAGACGTGGTCGGGCACGGAATCGATGCCGCGGCGACCATGGGGCGGCTCCGCACGGCAGTGCGTACGCTCGCCAACCTGGATCTGCCCCCCGATGAACTGCTGGCCCACCTGGACGACCTGGTCATCGGCCTCATGGAGACGCCCAGCGGCGATGAGCCGGCGGCGGCCGGGGACGAGAGCGTGGGCGCCGCGTTCCTGGGAGCCACCTGCCTGTACGCCGTGTACGACCCGGTCGGCGGGCAGTGCACGCTGGCCCGGGCCGGTCACCTCCCGCCCGTGATCGTCGGCCCCGACGGCGCCGTCGACTTCCTGGACCTGCCCGCCGGACCACCGCTCGGCCTCGGGGCCCTGCCCTTCGAGTCCGTCGAGCTGGAGCTTGCCGAGGGCAGCCTGATCGCGCTCTACACCGACGGCCTCATCGAAACCTGCGACCGGGACATCGGCGTAGGACTCTCCCGCTTGAGCGACACCCTCGCGGTACCCGGACCGACACTGCGGGAGACCGGCGACGACGTGGTCAACGCCCTGCTGACCGGTCTGCCGTCCGACGACGCCGCCCTGCTCCTCGCCCGGACCCATGTCCTGGGCTCGAACCAGGTGGCCTCCTGGGACCTGCCCGTCGACCCGGCCGCCGTCGCGCACGCCCGCGCGGTCGCCGGCCGGCAGCTGTCGGAGTGGGGCATGGAGGATCTGACGTTCACCATGGAGCTGATCGTCAGCGAACTGGTCACCAACGCCATCCGCCATGCGACCGGACCGATCGGCCTCCGCCTGATCCGGGACCGTTCCCTGATCTGCGAGGTCTCCGACGCCAGCAGCACCTCCCCGCGCCTGCGCCACGCCCGGACCACGGACGAGGGCGGGCGGGGGCTGCTGATCGTCGCACAGCTCACCGGACGATGGGGCACTCGCTACACCAGGACCGGCAAGATCCTCTGGACCGAACAGCCCCTACCCGCCGACATGGTGACGTGACGCCGGCACCTCAGGGATGCGGCCTGCACGTCGGCCAGGTTCAGGGGACGGACGGTCATTCCCCGCTGCCCGGCCGAAGAACGGGCGCCCCGTACGACTGCAGTGCCTCCATAACCGATGTATCGCTGCCGACCAGCAGCGGAAGCACGGGCTTGGAAGAGAGGTGACGGCCCCGGACAGCGGAGTGCGCCCTCGAATTCCTGATCCTGCTCGACCAGCCAGGGCACCTCGTGATTCACCGCAATGCCGGGTGAGTCATCGGGTACCGCGAGAGCCGGCGAGCGCAGGGCTGTGGAGGAAGCGCAGAGGGGCCCGACTCCGAAGAGTCGGACCCCATCTGACCTGCATATTTGTCAGGCCACCTAGGTGGTGATGCTTCACCCGCTCACACGTTTTAGCGGAACTCATGACCCGTTCCGCTGACCTGCACCGGAGACACCAGGCCCCCTCTGACCTGGAATTACTACGGTTGGTGATGTTGGTTGGAGTTGAGCCCGTTCGAAGATCCTGCGGACTCCTTGCGGACCGCGCGGACAGACGGGCCGGGGCCGGGCGTCGCCCCGTGCCCTGCCGTCGGGCGACGCCTTGATCCGAACTCCCGATCTGCTCGCGGCCGTCCTCAAGGCTCTCGACATTCCGCACCCCGCGACCGTGGGCGACGTCGATCGGCACGATCGGGTGCTCGCCGACCGCGCCATACACGCCGTAATCGCCCTGCGCTCCGTCGTCGAGGCCGGCGGCGAACCGTTGCTCGGCCTCGAGTGGACGACCGAGTACCTGCGCGAGCAGCTCGCCAAAACCCCTGCGACGGGCTACGTCGCGTGGGGTGAGCGGTAAGCGCCCAGCCAACGAGCGCCCCGACTCGCGGGGGAGGGTGCGAGTCGGGGCGTTCGCATTACGAGGCTGCCGGGGCGCGCGTAGGGGAACGCAGCACCGCAGCGGCCTGTCTTCTGGTCAGCGCAGGGCCTTCATGACGCGGCTGCGCAGCGCCTCATCCGCGAGGGTTTCGGCATCGCGCCACGCTGCGGCCGTAACCTCCTCGGTCTGGAGTTCGCCGACATCGGCCGAGGTCCGGAAGAGGAACCGAAAGTCGACGTGCTGGTGCTCGGGCTCGCCCTTGGCATCGTTCGCCGGGATGGGATGCACATCGATGTGGAGCGGGCGCAGCCCTGCCGGGACGACGACTGACGCGGGGATGCCGGTCTCCTCCGTGAGCTCGCGCTGCGCCGCGTCGACGAGCCGGGCGTCATCGGCCTCGAGGTGTCCGCCAGGCAGCAACCAGCGGTCGAGAGCCAGATGCCGGATGAGGAGCACGCGGCCGGCGGGGTCGGCGAGGATCGCACCCGCCGTGGCGTGCCCCCGGAACTCCTTCCGCGAGGTCAGGTCAACCGCGGCGTCCAGAAGGTCGAGGATGGGCGCCAGCGTCCCTTTCTCATCGGGGTGAGCGTCGAGGTAGTTGTCGACGGTCTCACGGATGTGCTCGGCCGTGATGGGCACGGGCAGGTCTCCTATCGGTTGAAGTAGTCGAGCCACGTCGCCGCGATGGCTGCGCGGTCGGTCGGGCTGATCTCGTGCATACCGGGGCCCAGCTCGCCGCGGGCGAGTATGGCGGAAGCCGCGAGTATCTCGGCCTGCACGAGGAAGATGAACGGTCCCACGCTGGCGCCGTGCAGGAAGTTGACGGCGTTACCGCCATTGAGCAGGTAGAAGTAGTGGCCGGTCGTCAGGTACCGGGTGACGTGCTCGCCGATGTGGGCACGCTCGTAGATGTCCGGCAGGCCGTTGAGCTCGAGCTCGTCCTCGCTGCTGGTCACGGTCGCCACGTACGCACCGTTGCGCAGCCGCGGGAAGTCCTCGCCGCGCAACGCCAGCGAACCGGTCGCGCACAGTACGAGCCCGGCGTCCTTGAGACCGCTCGCGCGGTCGCGGGCCACCGTGAAGCCCTGCGAGAGGGCCTGTGTGCGGCGCACGGGGTCGATGTCGTAGACGGTCACCCGTACGCCCTTGGCATGCAACAGGCGGGCGATGGAGCCGCCCAGCTTGCCGAAGCCGATCACGAGCGCGGTACGGCCGTGCAGGATGTCGCCGCGGCTGCGCATCAGGGCCTCGGTGGAAAACACCACGGACTGCCCGACGAGGAAGTCCTCGGGGTCCTTCAGCGGCGAGCGGGCCACGGAGACGACCGGGCAGGGCAGCTTGTCGCGCTCGGCGTACCGCTTGTGCCCGTTCTCGGTGTCCTCGACCACGCCCAGGACGCGACCCGAAAAGCGATCGCACAGCGCGTCGAGGGCCGGGGCGAAGTACCCGCCGACGTCGAGCAGCGCGACCGGGCGGCCGGCGGCGCGCGCCTCGACGTACCGCACGGCGCGTTCGGGGTCGGCGAACATCTCGCGCGTCAGCCTGTCGCACGCGTGCCCGTCGGCCTCGATCTGGTGCCGGGCCTCGGCCTGTACGGACTTCGGCTTGGGCAGTACAGCCCGCAGGTCGGTCACGCTCGCCACGCCCCGCACGAACGCCGGGCGCTCCGGCAACAGGTGCGTGATCAGGAAGGATGCGGGGCGTTCCTGGGGAGCGAACCGCGTAGCGATGCGCCCGAAGTAGGCGTCAAGACGAGCACGTTCGAAGGTTTCCATTCTGCCTCTCCTCCCTTGCGACGATCACGGGTTGTGCTGAGTCGATCTGTGGTTGCTCAAGGGCGCGGCGCAGGGCCTCGGGGGCGGTGAGCCTCTCGTCGTCGGGCAACTCGCACCATCCGCCGAACCACTCGTCGCAGCGGTACGGGTTCGGGGCGACGAGCCATGAGCCCTTGCACAGCAGCCGCGCCGGCAAGCCGTCCCACGCGCCTCGGCTGCCGGTTGGAACGGCGAAGTAGAGGCGTTCGCCCGGACGGTCGTAGAGCACCGGGCCGAGCCGCTCCTCGGCCGTTCTGAGCCGTGCGAGCGCGAGGAATCCGGCATCGGCGGACACCCGTACGACGTCCCATGCGTGGCCGATCGCAAGCAAGTGCACACCGGGGACGTCCTCGACGAGCGGCGCGGCGCGCAGCGCCTCCCGCAGGGACATCAGACGCCCCCTTTCCGCCGGGCCACAGGGCCAGCGTCGACGGGGCGCAGATCGCCGTGCCTCGGCTTGGCGGAGCGGACCACGATCAGGCGCGCGTTCGTCTGGGCTATCTGCCGTTCGCGCTCCACAACGATGCGTTTCGGCCCGAGGTGGCTACGAGCGGGCAGGACAACGCCGTACGTGTCCGGCAGCGCGAGGACGTCGAGCAACCCCACGAAAGCCGCCGACCGTACCTCGGCGATCGTTCCCCACTCGGTGAAGAGGCCGCACAGCGTCAGCTCGTGTTGTCGGCAGTATTCGACGAGGGAGTCGGCAAGGGCAGCATGCCGGGCCTCGCTGCTCGTGCGACGCAAGTAGCCATACACATGGGGGCCGTTCACGGGTCGTTGCTCTGTGATCTGTTCCATGGCTCGAGCGTCGTGGCGGACCAACGGCCTCGAAATGACCGGTCGTTGCACTTCCGTTGCACTTCCGGACCGCAGCCACCACGCAGCGTGCTTCCATACGTGACAAGAGGGAGGCAGCCCGTGATCAGCGTGCAGCAGTGGACCGGCCGCGAAGCGAGCGCCCTGCGCGCTGCGCTCCGGATGAGTACGCGCACATTCGCTGAGCACCTGGGCGTCGCTCTGCGCACCGTGGCGAAGTGGGAGAAGCTCGGTGCGGACACCGTTCCCCGGCCGGATACGCAGGCCATCCTCGACACGGCGCTCGCACATGCTGACATGTTGGCGCGAGGCCGTTTCGAGGCGCTGCTCTCCCGTTCCATGGACGGCCGGGCAGGGCGCAGCCCAGTTCGCTCAGCGGACTACGAGACATGGACGGAGGACCTCGACCGCGCCATCGTGTGTCTGAGTCGTCAGAACTTCTCGTTCGCCTCACACCTGTTAAACCGCTGGCTCGGCAGCCACAACCCGCGTGCGCTCGACGACAAGGGCCTGTACCTCTACGGCCGGTCGCTCGTCCTCCTCGGCGACCTGCAACGGGACCAGGGCGCGACCCTCGGCCCCCTCTCTGCACACCACTCGTACAACACCGCACGCAGCCTGTTCGCCGAGCTCGACATCCCTCGCCGGGTCGCGCAGATCGAGCTGTCGCTCGCCGTGGTCGACGAAATGTCCGGGAAGCTCGAGATGTCTGCCCGACAGTACGAGCGGCTGGCGACCGACGAGCGGCTGAGCGGGCGCGACCGCGCCCGAGCCCGGCTGTGGGTGGGCACGGCGCTCAGCAAGAACGGCAACAACGGCTACGCGGTCAAGGTGATGGCGGCCGCCAACCACGCTTTTGAGGATCTCGCGGAACCCGAGGACTGGTCTGTCGCTCACCAGAAGATCGCCCTCGCCTACCGCGGGGCCGGCGACCTTACGCGAGCACTCCAGTACATCGACATCGCACGCTCTACCGGTACGGTCGACTCCCCCATGCAGCATGTGCGTCTGGACACCGCACACGGGCACATCCTTCTGTCCGACCCCGCCACCCGAGATGATGGGCTTTCCGTCCTCGACGACGCGGCGCAGGTGGCGAGGCAATACGGATTGAGCCACCAGCTTCGCAGCATCGAGGGCATCCGGCGGTCCTGCGATGGCCCGTCGGCTGTCCTGTCGAGGTAAGTGACCAGCGAGGATGAACCAGGGAGTATCAGTGCCGGACCGCGAGCAGCACGAGATCACCGATGCGCAGTGGCACGACGCCAAGCTGATTTGGGCCTACCACCAGATGGGGCACGAGCCGCGCCCCTGCTCGGCAGCGATCTGCCTCGGCAGCCACGATCTCGGAGCCGCGACGTTCGCGGCCAAGCAGTACCACGCCGGTCTGTTCCCCGTGCTCGTGTTCAGCGGCGGCAACAGTCCGACCACGGCAGCCCTCTACCCTCGCGGCGAGGCCGTGCACTTCCGTGAGCACGCGCTCGACCTGGGCGTACCCGACGACGCGATCCTCCTCGAGCCCAACGCCGGGAACACCGGGCAGAACATCGCGTTCTCGCGTGAGGTCCTGAGTGGGGCCGGCGTCGAGGTCGAGTCCGTGATGCTGATCGCCATGCCGTACATGGAGCGGCGCGCCTATGCGACGTGCCGCAAGGTGTGGCCCGAGGTCGAGGCTGTGTGTGCTTCCGATCCTCTGGACTTCGCCGATTACGTGAAGAGCATCGGCGACGAGAAGTTGGTCATCGACACGATGGTCGGCGACCTGCAACGAGTGATCGAGTACCCGAAGTTGGGCTTCGCCATCGAGCAGGAAGTACCCGATGATGTCCATGCCGCCTACGAGCGCCTCTTGCGCGCCGGATTCGACACCCGACTCCTCAAGTCCTGAGCCGCCTGCACTGCCGGGCGCGGTGTGCGCCATCCATCAGCCGAACCTGTTCCCGCGGCTGTCCACGCTGGCGAAACTGTACGCGGCCGACCGGTGGATCGTCCTCGACGACGTGCAGTTCGCGCGACGGGACTATCAGCACCGCGCCCGACTGGCCAGCTTGAGAGAGCCCCGCGCCCGACAGTGGCTGTCGTTGTCCACGCACCTCCCCCGAGGACGCTCGACCTTGATCCTCGAGGCGCGCCTCGCCGAGCCCCTCAGATGCCGGCGCCGGGTTGCCGCGCTCGTCCGCCAGCACTACGGCCGTAGCCACCACTGGCACGCCGTACAGGAGGTCCTCGAGCCCGTTCTCGATCGCTTCGGGCGACCGACCACACAGCGGACGTCACCGAGGCTTCCGCCCTCGCCCTGTTGTCGTCGTTGGGCTGGCGCGGCGAGGTCCTGCGCAGCAGCGCTCTACCGGCCCGCGACGGGCGCTCGCAACGCCTCGCCGACCTCGCCGCGGCGACGGGCAGCACGGTCTACCTCTGCGGTACGGGGGGAATGCGATACCTCGAGGTCGAGCCGTTCGCCGAACGCCGCATCGCTGTTGTGCCCTTCCGCACCCCTGCCGTTGCCCCCGTCTGGCAGTTCGCCCGCGAAGTCAGTGCGCTGTGGGCGCTCGCGTCCATCGGGCCGAGCAGCCTTGCTGAGGCCCTGCGCAGCGTGGCCTCAGCACAGCAAGGCGCAGCCGAGCCGCACGCATAGGGCCAGCCGCTATAACGCAGCGGTAGGAACAGCGGGGGCAGGAGCGACTGCGGCCAATCGCCCTCCCCTGCACACAGCGAAAAGCTCCGGCAACTCAGCATGCTCGAACTGCAAGATGGCTTGCGGTACAGGCTCCGCGTTGCAGAGCGCACGGCGTGTGGAATCTTTCGAGACCAGCCGGGGTGACGGGGCGGTCCGCCCCGGTGCCGCGTCGGCAGGTTGTGCCGCTCACCGTGGAACAGGTCAACGCGCACACCAACGCGGCGATAACCTTGAACACGTACAGCCATTGGTTCCCGGACTCCGAGGAGCGGACCAGGCAGGCCGTCGACAAGGCGTTTCAAGATCATGGGGAGCCTGCGCGGAGCGAAAAGGCCCGCTAACCGCTCCAGTGCAGGTCAGCGGGCCCTTCCGTTGATCAATCACACATTGAAGCGGAACTCCACGACATCCCCGTCGCGCATCACGTAGTCCTTGCCCTCCATACGGGCCTTGCCCGCCGCGCGGGCGTCGGCGACGGAGCCGGTCGCGACGAGTTCCTCGAAGGAGATGACCTCGGCCTTGATGAAGCCCTTCTGGAAGTCGGTGTGGATCACACCGGCGGCCTCGGGGGCCGTGGCGCCCTTCTTGATGGTCCAGGCGCGGGACTCCTTGGGGCCTGCCGTCAGGTAGGTCTGGAGGCCCAGGGTGTTGAAGCCGACGCGGGCGAGGGTGGCCAGGCCCGGCTCGTCCTGGCCGACGGACTGGAGGAGCTCCAGGGCCTCGTCGTCGTCGAGCTCGGCGAGGTCGGCCTCCAGCTTGGCGTTGAGGAAGATCGCCTCGGCCGGGGCGACCAGGGCGCGCTGCTCGGCCTTGAAGGAGTCGTCGGTCAGCTCGTCCTCGTCGACGTTGAAGACGTACAGGAAGGGCTTGGTGGTCAGCAGGTGCAGCTCGTGGAGGACGGCGGCGCGCTCGCTGCCCTGGACGATGCCCGCGGAGAAGAGGGTGCGGCCCTCCTCGAGGATGGCCTTGGCTTCCTCGACCGCCGTGACCTGCGCCTGCTTGTCCTTCTGGATCCGGGACTCCTTGACCAGGCGGGGCAGCACCTTCTCGATGGTCTGGAGATCGGCGAGGATCAGCTCGGTGTTGATCGTCTCGATATCGCTCTTGGGCGAGATCCTGCCGTCGACGTGGACGACGTTCTCGTCCTTGAAGGCGCGGATGACCTGGCAGATCGCATCGGACTCACGGATGTTCGCCAGGAACTTGTTGCCCAGGCCCTCGCCCTCCGAGGCGCCCTTCACGATCCCGGCGATGTCGACGAAGTCGACGGTGGCGGGCAGTTTGCGGGCGGAGCCGAAGAGCTCGGCGAGCTTGTCGAGCCGGGGGTCCGGGACGCCGACGACACCGACGTTGGGCTCGATGGTGGCGAACGGGTAGTTGGCCGCGAGCACGTCGTTCTTGGTCAGGGCGTTGAACAGGGTCGACTTGCCGACATTGGGCAGACCGACGATTCCGATCGTGAGCGACACGTTGGCGACTTCCCGTAGCTTCCCGTAGCGGGGATGTGGTGACAGGGACGTGGCCCCTGACGGGGGCCGGTCCACCAGTCTACGGGGCCGCTTCCGATCACCCACCCGGGCCGACAATCGGTCGAACACACTGCCAAGGTCCTGCGAAGGGCGTGTCCAAGGGCGGATTACCGCCCTCCGGCAACCTACGTTGGTCGGGTGGAGCACTACAGCACACGTACGCCCCGCCGGACGGCCGCCCCGCCGCCCCGCCCGGCCGCGGACGACACGTATACGGGCCGAGGCGGCAGGGGGCCGGGCAGGAGCGGCGCGGACCGGGCGTCACGTCCGGCGCGGGCGCCCGCCCGGCGGGCCGGACCGCTCGCCGCCGCCGCCACGGCGCTCTCCGGCCTGCGCGGCCGCGGACTGAGCTGGCCGAACCCCCGGCTCACCGGGCTCGGCACCGGATTGCTGACCACGCTGATCATGCTGGGCTTCGGCTGTCTGGACGCGTTACTCTTCTCCGGCTCACCCGCTGTGTACAGCTGGTTCTTCCTGTTCGCCTGCGCGGCCTGCGCCATGTGGGTACGCCCGGCCGATCTTCTGGCGGGACCGGTGACGGTGCCGCTCGCGTTCACGGCCGGGCTGCTGCCGATCAACGACGGCGGCGACGGGTTCGGCAGCCAGGCGGTCGGTGTGTTCACCGTGCTCTCGCTGCACGCGGGGTGGCTCTACTCCGGGACGCTGCTGACCGTGCTGATCGTGCTGGTGCGCCGGGCGACCCTGGTCAGCCAGCGCCGTCGGCAGCGGCCGAGGCGGCCGACGCGGCCATCGCGGCCCCCACGATCCCCGCATTGTTCTGGAGCTGCGCAGGCACGATCTCGGCTCTGATGTCCCCGATCAGCGGCAGGAACTTGTGGGCCTTGCGGCTCACCCCGCCGCCGATCACGAACAGCTCGGGCGAGAACAGCATCTCCAGATGGGCCAGGTACTTCCGCAGCCGCTGCGCCCAGTGCTCCCAGCTGAGGTCGTGGTCCTCCTTGACCTTGGTCGAGGCGCGCTTCTCCGCCTCGTGGCCGTGCAGCTCCAGATGGCCCAGCTCGGTGTTGGGCACCAGCGTGCCGCCGGTGAAGACCGCGCTGCCGATGCCGGTGCCCAGGGTGAGCAGGATGACCGTGCCCCGACGCCCCTGACCCGCGCCGAAGGTCATCTCCGCGACCCCGGCGGCGTCCGCGTCATTGAGCACGGTGACCGGGCAGCCCAGCCGCTCGCGGAGCAGCGAGGCCAGATCGGTGCCGATCCAGCTCTTGTCGACATTGGCGGCGGTACGGGTCGTGCCGTCCGTCACCACCCCGGGAAAGGTCACCCCGACCGGCCGCCCGGACCAGTCGAAGTGCCGGACGACCTCCACCACCCCGTCCACGACCGCCTCGGGGGTGGCCGGATGCGGGGTGAGCACCTTGTGGCGCTCCTCGGCCAGATCGCCGCGGTCCAGGTCCACCGGCGCGCCCTTGATACCGGACCCGCCGATGTCCACCCCGAACAGCCGCGCCATGGCACCGCCCCCGGCGGTCACCGCTCCGCGCCACCCGTCGAGGAGCCGCCCGTCGAGGTGGCCGCGGCCTCGGCCCGCAGATCACGGCGCAGCTCCTTGGGGAGCGAGAAGGTCAGGCTCTCCTCCATGGGCTGGACGACCTCGACATCGCCGAAGCCGCGCTCGGCCAGCCACTCCAGGACGCCCTCGACGAGCACGTCCGGCACCGAGGCACCCGAGGTCACCCCGACCGTGGACACACCCTCGAGCCATGCCTCGTCGATCTCGCTCGCGTAGTCCACGAGGTGACCGGCCTTGGCACCGGCGCCGAGGGCGACCTCGACCAGCCGCACCGAGTTGGAGGAGTTCTTGGAGCCGACGACGATGACGAGGTCGGACTCGGCGGCGACCTGCTTCACCGCGGTCTGGCGGTTCTGGGTGGCGTAGCAGATGTCGTCGCTGGGCGGGCTGATCAGCCGCGGGAAGCGCTCCTTGAGCGCGTCCACCGTCTCCATGGTCTCGTCCACCGACAGGGTGGTCTGGGAGAGCCAGACGACCTTGGACTCGTCGCGGACCTCGACGTTCTCCACATCGCCCGGGCCGTCGACCAGCGTGATGTGGTCGGGCGCCTCACCGCTGGTCCCGATGACCTCCTCATGGCCCTCGTGACCGATCAGGAGGATGTCGTAGTCCTCCTTGGCGAACCGGACGGCCTCCTTGTGGACCTTGGTCACCAGGGGGCAGGTGGCGTCGATGGTGGCCAGCTGCCGCTGCTTGGCCTCCTCGTGGACGACCGGCGCGACACCGTGGGCCGAGAAGATCACGATCGACCCCTCGGGCACCTCCTCCGTCTCGTCGACGAAGATCGCGCCCTTCTTCTCCAGGGTCTGCACGACGTACTTGTTGTGGACGATCTCTTTGCGCACATAGATCGGCGCGCCGTACTGCTCCAGGGCCTTCTCGACGGCGATCACGGCACGGTCGACACCGGCGCAGTAGCCACGCGGGGCGGCGAGCAGGACCCGGCGGGCGGAGGTTGCAGTCATGAGTCCCATCGTAGGGGCGACGACCCACCGTCCTGTCAGCGGCGGCCGATACGCTCGCGGTCATGGCTGTCAACACGTCCGCGGAGGAGCCGATCCCGGTCGGCGAGGTGTCCCGGCTGATCGGGGGATGGATCGACCGGCTGGGGGCGGTGTGGGTGGAGGGGCAGATCACCCAGCTCTCCCGGCGTCCCGGGGCGGGGGTGGTGTTCCTGACGCTGCGCGACCCCAGTTACGACATCTCGCTCACCGTCACCTGCTTCCGGGCCGTCTTCGACCGGATCGCGGACACGGTCTCCGAGGGCGCGCGCGTGGTGGTACACGCCAAGCCGGAGTGGTACGCCCCGCGCGGTCAGCTGTCCCTGCGGGCCGCCGAGATCCGCCCGGTGGGGGTCGGGGAGCTGCTGGCGCGGCTGGAGCAGCTGAAGAAGGCGCTGGCGGCCGAGGGGCTGTTCGCCGCCGACCGCAAGAAGCGGCTGCCGTTCCTCCCCCAGCTGATAGGGCTGGTGTGCGGGCGGGCCTCGGCCGCCGAGCGGGACGTGCTGGAGAACGCCCGGCTGCGCTGGCCCGCCGTCCGCTTCGAGGTGCGCAATGTGGCGGTGCAGGGCGTGCATGCGGTGCCGCAGGTGATCGAGGCGGTCAAGGAGCTGGACGCGCTGCCCGAGGTGGATGTGATCGTCGTGGCGCGCGGCGGCGGCAGTGTGGAGGACCTGCTGCCGTTCTCGGACGAACAGCTGGTACGGGCGGTGGCCGCGTGCCGTACGCCGGTGGTGTCCGCGATCGGCCATGAGCCGGACTCCCCACTGCTGGACCTGGTGGCCGATCTGCGGGCGTCCACTCCCACCGACGCGGCGAAGAAGATCGTCCCGGATGTGGGCGAGGAGCTGCTGCGGATCCAGCAGCTGCGGGAGCGCGCGCTGCGCAGTGTCCACGGGCTGCTGGACCGGGAGGAGCGGGGGCTCTCGGTGGCGCTGGCCCGGCCGTGTCTTCAGCAGCCCCGGCGGATGGTGGACGAGCGCGAGGAGCAGATCGCCGCGGTGCTCGAGCGCGGCCGCCGCTGTCTGGGCCATCTGCTGGACCGGGCCGAATCCGAGTTGGCGCACACCCGGGCCCGGGTGGTGGCCCTCTCCCCCGCCGCCACCCTGCGCCGCGGCTATGCGGTGCTCCAGCACGCCGACGGTTCGGTGGTGCGGTCGGCGGACGAGGTGGCGCGGGACGAGGAGCTGAGGGCGCGGGTGGCGGAAGGCGAGTTCGCGGTCCGGGCGCTCGGCGGGCCTTCGGCGGAGGGCGGCTGAGGCGGAGGGCGGCTGACCGGACGGCCCGTCCGGTGTCGGTCCCTGTGCATAGGGTGTGCGGCATGGCGAAAACGGACGAGAAGGCGAACGACACCTCGGCCCTCGGCTACGAGCAGGCGCGGGACGAGCTGGTCGAGGTCGTGCGCCGGCTGGAGGCGGGCGGCACCAGCCTGGAGGAGTCGCTCGCGCTGTGGGAGCGCGGCGAGGAGCTGGCGAAGGTCTGCCGTCGCTGGCTGGAGGGGGCGCGGGCGCGGCTGGACGCGGCGCTGGCCGAGTCGGGCACGGAGGAGGCCGAGGGGGCGGACGCCGGGGAGCGTGCGGGGGACACCGGGGCCGACGGCGCCTGAGCGCGCGAGGGGGCGCGCACTGTGATGCGGAGCATCCCACCCCCCTTTAGTTGAAAGTTAATCTAAATCCGGTACGGTGGAGGGCGCCATCACATCCCGTCGCCGTGACCCGAAGGTTGTGCCATGACTCTCGCCCTCGACCCCGCCGCCCAGGACCTGCTCTTCCGTGAGGCGCACACCGCCAACACCTTCACCGACGAGCCGGTGACCGAGGAGCAGGTGCGGGCGATCTACGACCTGGTCAAGTACGCCCCGACCGCCTTCAACCAGTCGCCGCTGCGGGTGGTCCTGGTGCGCACCCCCGAGGCCCGGGAGCGGCTGGTGCCGCATATGGCCGAGGGCAACCGGCCCAAGACCGCCACCGCCCCGCTGGTCGCGATCCTCGCCGCGGACAATGAGTTCCACGAGGAGCTGCCCACGCTCTTCCCGCACTTCCCGCAGGCCAAAGACGTCTTCTTCGCCGAGCGCGCCGCCCGTGAGCGGGCCGCGGGGCTCAATGCCTCGCTCCAGGCGGGTTACTTCATCCTGGGCATCCGCGCCGCCGGTCTGGCCGCCGGGCCGATGAGCGGCTTCGACGCCGTCGGAGTGCAGAAGGAGTTCCTGGACGGCGACCACACCCCGCTCATGGTCGTCAACATCGGCAAGCCGGGCGAGGACGCCTCGCGCCCGCGCGGCCCGCGTCTGGACTTCGACCAGGTGGTCACCAGCGTCTGACAGGTCCGTCCGACGCGGCCCACCCGACACGGTCCGTCCGCGCTGCCGTCCGGTGAACCGGGCGCGGCCCTCAGGCCGCCGTGCTCAGCCCTTCCGGGCCTCGAGCGCGGCGGCCATCTTCGTCAGATGGGCGGCGGACGCGGTCCCGGTGACCACCGTGGTCACCCCCCGCTCCCGGCACACCAGGGCGTCGTACTTGTCGCCCTCGTAGCGGACCCACTCCTTGCCGTCGATCCGCTGGGTGTCCTTGGTCGCCCGGGCCCGCTGGGTGACGTTGGCGATGAAGGGCGCCGGCTTGCCGTCGCTCTGCTCGACGGACACGTACTCCCGCTGCGCGTCCAGGAAGCCCAGGTGCCAGGCGGCGCCGCCGTCGGCACCACCGCTGCCGCTGCCGGTCGCCGGGGTGTAGGTGACGGAGGTCGCGCGCCAGCCCTTGGGCAGGCTGCCGGGCTCGGGGGCGGCCACCGGGTACGGCGCGGCACGGCGGGCCGTCTGGAGCTCCACCCGGTAGTCGACCGTCCTGACACCCCCGTCCTTGTCGCTGTCGTCGTGCGGGATCTGGAAGACATAGATGCCCGCCGCGACAGCGCCGATCGCCGCCATCGACAGCATCATGTCCCGGACCGTCTCTTTGCCTCGCATACCTGCCACGTCCCCTATCGTCCCTCATCCCGCCGCGCCGCCCCGCAACAGGGCCGCGCTCAGGCGTGGGGTCCTCTGCTCACGTTCGCAATCAGCGGATAAAGTCATGAGCACCCTCTCCCTCCTCGCCCGCCTTCGGCGAAGAGGGGTCCTCCGGCCGTCGCCGTACAGAAAGGTGCGCTCCGATGACCGAGCATCATCTGCCCTCCCAGCTCGAGGTCAGCCCCGAGGCTCCCGACCGCAACCTCGCCCTGGAGCTCGTCCGGGTCACCGAGGCGGGTGCCATGGCCTCCGGCCGCTGGGTGGGCCGCGGCGACAAGAACGGCGCCGACGGTGCCGCCGTCAAGGCCATGCGTTCGCTGGTGCACACCGTCTCCATGAACGGCGTCGTGGTCATCGGCGAGGGCGAGAAGGACGAGGCGCCGATGCTCTTCAACGGGGAGCGGGTCGGCGACGGCACCGGCCCGGAGTGCGATGTGGCCGTGGACCCGGTGGACGGCACCACCCTCACCGCCAAGGGCATGGCCAACGCGGTCTCGGTGCTCGCGGTGGCCGAGCGCGGCACGATGTTCGACCCGTCGGCCGTGTTCTACATGGACAAGCTGGTCACCGGCCCGGATGCGGCCGAGTTCGTCGACATCACCGCGCCGCCCGGGGTGAACATCCGGCGGATCGCCAAGGCCAAGCGGTCCAGCCCCGAGGACGTCACCGTGGTGGTCCTCGACCGCCCCCGCCACGAGGGCATCGTCAAGGAGATCCGCGAGGCGGGCGCCCGGATCAAGTTCATCTCCGACGGCGATGTGGCCGGTGCGATCATGGCGGTGCGCGAGGGCACCGGTGTGGATCTGCTGCTGGGCGTCGGCGGCACCCCGGAGGGCATCATCGCGGCCTGTGCGATCAAGTGCCTCGGCGGCACCATCCAGGCCAAGCTGTGGCCCAAGGACGACGACGAGAAGCAGCGCGCCATCGACGCGGGCCATGACCTGGACCAGGTGCTCCAGACCGACGACCTGGTCAGCGGCGACAACGTGTTCTTCGTCGCCACCGGGATCACCGACGGCGATCTGCTGCGCGGGGTGCGGTACCGCGCGGAGACCGCGACCACCCAGTCGCTGGTGATGCGGTCCAAGTCCGGCACCATCCGGCAGATCGACTCCACCCACCGGCTGTCCAAGCTGCGCGCGTACGCCTCGGTGGACTTCGAGCGCGCCCGCTGAGCGCGCCCCGAGGGCGCGCGCACGGCGCCCGCGCCCGGGCATCGCACACCAGGGCCGGGCCCCGCCTTCCCGGCGGGGCCCGGCCCTGTGCGATCCGAAGCGCTCAGCCCGCGGCGGCCACCCTCATGGCGCGCTGGAGCTCGGCCTCCCGGCGACGGCGGCGGGCCAGCACGACCCGGCGCTCGGCCGCGGTCAGCCCACCCCACACCCCGTACGGCTCGGGCTGCAACAGCGCGTGCTCCCTGCACTCGACCATGACCGGGCAGCGCGCGCAGACGCGCTTGGCGGCCTCTTCCCGCGACAGCCTCGCAGCAGTGGGCTCCTTGGAAGGAGCGAAGAACAGCCCGGCCTCGTCCCGGCGGCACACCGCCTCCGAGTGCCAGGGGCCGGCCTGATCCCGAGCGGGAATGCGCTGCGGGGGCACGGCGGCGTCCAGCAGGGGCTGATGCGGTTGCAGCACGGTCTACTCCTGACGACGGCTCCGGTGGTCACCCTTGCCCGCCTCGCGGCGTACGGCCCCGTGTGCACCCCCATCAGCCGTACGAGAGACGATGCACCAAGCCTTACCCGCTGTGCGCGCGCTTATGCACACCGTTGTCCCGACCGCAAATTCCCTGCGCCCGCCCCGACTTCGCGCGGCTACGACCGCAGGTTCTTCAGTCGTTTACCCCGCTTCGGGCGGGCTTCCACCCCTCCGAAGAGAGCGAATCCGCCGACGTGGACCACGGGCGCCTCGGGATCCGGCGCGTCACAGGGGGACACATCGAAGCCGCCGAAGATCCCGGCGCCCGAGCCGTGCAGGGTGACGTTCTCCGGAACTTTGATCTCCACCCCGCCGAAGAGCACCCAGGCACGGATGACGATCTCCCGCTGCTCGAAGAGCGCCTCGGTCAGATCGAGCTCGGCCCCGCCGAAGACCACCAGCGCGTTGGTCCGGCGGCGGACCCGCCAGCGGCCCTTGCGCGCCGCCCCGCCGAAGATCGCCACCAGGTTCTCCGCGGCGGGCGGGGTACGGGCCCAGGCCGGATCCTCCCCGCCCCGGGCCGCCTCCGGCCCGGCGACGCGGCCCGGCGCCGCGGGCAGATCGCGGACCAGGGGCTCCAGTTCGCCGAGGGTCTTGGCGCGGTAGACCGCGTCGATCCGCTCCGCGTGCTCCTCGGGGTCGAGCCGCCCCTCGGCGAGGGCCTCCCGAAGGATGTCCGCGATCCGGTCGCGGTCCGCGTCGGAGGCGCGCAGCGGCGCACGCGCGGGGGCGGACGCGGCCGGCGCGGACGCCACGGACGCGGAATCGGAAGGGGACTTGGCCAACGGCACCGGCTGCTGCTCATCCACGCGATCAGCGTACCCAGTCGCGATAGATCGCGACCAGGGTCGCGATGGCTCACCCGCGGAGGCGACTGAGCCTTACCTCACAGGCCCGCCCCGCCGCCCCCGTTCTACGCTTATGGGCGCTGTCGTCGATGCCAGCGCCGTCTGCCGAGTGAGGAATGGCCGGAATGCCTGAGTTTGCCTATACGGATCTGCTGCCCCTGGGCGAGGACCCGACGCCCTATCGGCTGGTGACCAGCGAGGGCGTGAGCACCTGCGAGGCCGACGGACGCACCTTCCTGAAGGTCGAGCCGGAGGCGCTGCGCAGGCTCGCGGCCGAGGCGATGCACGACATCTCGCACTATCTGCGCCCGGCCCATCTCGCCCAGCTTCGCCGGATCCTCGACGACCCCGAGGCCAGCGCCAACGACCGGTTCGTCGCGCTCGACCTGCTGAAGAACGCGAACATCGCGGCGGCGGGTGTGCTGCCCATGTGCCAGGACACCGGCACCGCGATCGTCATGGGCAAGCGCGGGCAGAACGTGCTGACGGAGGGGCGCGACGAGGAGGCCCTGTCGCGCGGTGTCTTCGACGCCTACACCAAGCTCAACCTCCGCTACTCCCAGATGGCCCCGCTGACCATGTGGGAGGAGAGGAACACCGGCTCCAACCTGCCCGCGCAGATCGAGCTCTACGCGACCGACGGCGGCGCCTACAAGTTCCTCTTCATGGCCAAGGGCGGCGGCTCGGCCAACAAGTCCTTCCTCTACCAGGAGACGAAGGCGGTGCTGAACGAGGCATCGATGATGAAGTTCCTGGAGGAGAAGATCCGCTCGCTGGGCACCGCCGCCTGCCCGCCGTACCACCTGGCGATCGTGGTCGGCGGCACCAGCGCCGAGTACGCGCTCAAGACCGCCAAGTACGCCTCGGCGCACTACCTCGACGAGCTGCCCGCCGAAGGTTCCCCGACCGGCCACGGCTTCCGCGACAAGGAGCTGGAGCAGAAGGTCTTCGAGCTGACCCAGAAGATCGGCATCGGGGCGCAGTTCGGCGGCAAGTACTTCTGCCACGACGTACGGGTCGTCCGGCTGCCCCGGCACGGCGCGTCCTGCCCGGTGGCCATCGCCGTCTCCTGCTCGGCCGACCGCCAGGCGCTCGCGAAGATCACCCCCGAGGGGGTCTTCCTGGAGCGGCTGGAGACCGACCCGGCGCGCTTCCTCCCGGACACCACGGACGAGGAGCTGACCAAGGGCGCGGGCCCGGACCTGGACGCGGTCGCCATCGACCTCAACCGGCCGATGGACGACGTCCTGGCCGAGCTGACCAGGCATCCGGTCAAGACCCGGCTCTCGCTGACCGGCACGCTGGTCGTCGCCCGTGACATCGCCCACGCGAAGATCAAGGAGCGGCTGGACGCGGGCGAGGAGATGCCGGGGTACCTGAAGAACCACCCGGTCTACTACGCGGGCCCGGCCAAGACCCCCGAGGGGTACGCCTCCGGTTCGTTCGGCCCGACGACGGCGGGCCGGATGGACGCGTACGTCGAGCAGTTCCAGGCGGCCGGCGGCTCGAAGGTGATGCTGGCCAAGGGCAACCGCTCGAAGCAGGTCACCGACGCGTGTGCCGCGCACGGCGGCTTCTACCTGGGCTCGATCGGCGGCCCGGCGGCCCGGTTGGCCCAGGACTGCATCAAGAAGGTCGAGGTCCTCGAGTACGAGGAGCTGGGCATGGAGGCGGTCTGGAAGATCGAGGTCGAGGACTTCCCGGCGTTCATCGTGGTGGACGACAAGGGCAACGACTTCTTCACGGATCCGGGTCCGGCGCAGCCCTTCGTCACCAGCATCCCGGTGCGCACGGGGGCCTGACCGGCGGACGCGGCCGGGGGCCGGGGCGGCGGTGCCGTCCCGGCCCCCGGCCGTTGATCCGTGATCCGGATCAGCCCCTCAGCACCGCCTCGAAGGCTCCCGGCCGCTGGGCGACACCGCTGCACCGGTTCTCGGGGGCCGCTCCGGTGCTCTCCTCGCCGGCCGCGGCGGGATCGGGCGAGGATCCGTCCGATCCCGCCGGACCGGGCGAGGACTCGTCCGTACCCACGTCGTCGCACGACCGGTCGCGCTCGGCGGACCACATCGACAGCCGGCCGATCCCCTTCTCCGCGGCGAACCGCGCCAGCCCGGCCGCGTCCTCCAGCGTGAACACCTCGCCGGAGACATCGTTGAGCCCGATCATGGGCGTCACTCCGAGGGCCTTCCATGCGGCCTCGTCGGACAGTCCGAGCACCCCGCGCACCCGGGACTGGGCGGCGGTGGCGGCCCGGATCGCGTAGTCGCCCATGTCGCCGGTGTGCTCACCGCTGTAGTTCATCGCCATGATGTTCACCGTCGAGACGGTGACGCCCTCGTTCCTGGCCGCCTCGAGCTGGGCGGTGCTCTCGGCGGTCAGCCCGTCGGGCATGGCGGGCAGGGTGAAGGAGATCTCCAGGCCCTCATGGGTGCGCTGGAGCAGGGCGACGGCCTGGGCCCGGCGGACGGCCGCCGCGGTGTCGGCGAGGCTGTCCCCCTCGATGTCGAAGTCGGCCTTGGTCAGCCCGTAGCGCTCGATCACCTGCGTGTAGGCCGCGGCGAGTTCGGAGACATCGGCGCACGCGGTGCTCAGCTCGGTGCCGTCGGCGCCGCCGAAGGAGACCCGGACATCGCCGCCCGCCCGGCGCACGGCCTCGATCCGGGTGTCCAGCGCCCGGTCGTCAAGGGTGGCGCCGCCGTCCCACACCGGGGCGCAGCCGTCGCCCGCGACGACGAAGCCGAGAGTGAACTCCTTGATGCCGCGCCCCGCGGCGGCGGCCATGTCATACCCGGCCTCGGACCAGGCACTGACGTACGGGACGAAGTCGGCGGAGGGCGGTGGCGCCGGATGCGGGCTCCGCGGGGACGGTGCCACCCGGGCCGCCGGCTCCGACGGCTCCTGCTGTCCGGCCCATACGGCGATGGTGGCGCAGACCACGGCGGCGGCCACGGCGATTCCGCTCATGCGGGGGCTGGCCCTCATGGCACTCGCTCCTCTTTCGGTGTCCGGTTCGGGGGTGTGGGCACCGGGGGACTCCGCCCCCGTGCCGCTCTCCACTGCCAACCTCGCATATCCGAGAAATGGAAAGAACTATGACACACCGCATGTTTGACTTATATGTCTCAAGTCGTATTTCCTCGACTAGCCTCTCGCTCATGGATCCTCAGTCAGATGTGGTCGAGCGAGCGCCTTCGCGACCCCTCCACCCCGAAGTGGCCGGGAAGGGGCCCGTGTTCGTCGATCTCTCCGGGCGACGCGGCCGTCTGGTGCGGCAGGCGGGTGTGGTCGTGGGGGCCGTCTGCCTCGGCTACTCGGTGGTCCTGGCGACGGGCTTCGCGGGTGGTCCCGCCTTCGCGCCCGAAACCCTGATCCCGGGGCGCCCGACCGCCACCGAAGCGTTCGGCCACGAGCCGGGGAGCGGTCCGGAGCGGCGCCGCCCGGAGCACCGGCGGGAGCCGTACGGGCACCGGGACGTACACCACCATGGCCCGCGACCGCACGAGGACGGCGCGGACACCGGCCGCGACGCACCGCGGGCCGCGCGTCCGGTGGCTCTCGGCGAGCCCGTCGCGCTGGACGGCCCCGGCCCGGCCCGGTCGCGCCCGGCGCCCGCCGAACCCCCCGCCCGCGTACGTCCCGAGCAACGGGGCCAGGACCGGGGCCGGGCTCGGGCCCGGGACCGGGAGCACGCCCCGGCGCGGCACCGCTCCACGGCCAAGAAGCGCGCCGCGCACCGGAAGCACGCGCACCCCCGCCCCGCCGGACGGAAACCGGGCCACCGCGCCGAGCACCCCAAGGCCGCCAGGCCGGGCCGGCACCGCAAACCCGCCAAGCCCATCCGGCACCGCGAGTCCGGCGAGGCCGCCAAGCCCGCGAAACCGGGCGCGGCGCACCCCCCGGCGCGCAAGCTCCCGTCCCGCAAGCCCCCGGCCGCCAAACGGCCCGCGGCGGGGGCCGGGCTCCCCCAGCGCCCGCGGCCCAAAGCCCCGTTGAACCTCCAGGGCCTGCTGAACCCGGGCGGCCCCTCCCGGGCTCAGGGGCCCGGCGTCCCGCGGTACGGGGACGCACCGTCATGACCTTCGGCAGACAGCCGAGACTCCCCCGGCCGCGCCGCCGCGGACTTCCCGCACCCCGCCCGGCCGCCACACCCCGCGCCGTGCCCCGGATCACCGGGCCGGGGCGCGGTGGCGGCGGCCGGTTCCGCGGCCGGGGCCCGTTCCGCCGCGGGGTCGCCAAGACCCGCACCCGGACGGTGCTGGCGCTCGCGACACTGCTCGCGGTGGTGTGCGGAATGCTGCTGGACGGCTATCTGCACGCCGAGGTCGGCAATGACGCCCGCGTCCACCGCTCGCACCCCTCGCAGAGCGTCCCCGACCGGCTGCGGCACGGCGGGCCGGTGCTCACCTTCGACCGGGACGGCAGGGCGACCGAGCACACCATCCCCTCCCGGACCGTGGCGCTCACCTTCGACGACGGCCCGGATCCGCGCTGGACCCCCGAGATCCTCGCGGTACTGCGCAAGCACCACGTCCCCGGAACCTTCTTCGTCGTGGGCCAGATGGTGGTCCGTCACCCCGAACTGGTGCGCCGGATGCGGCAGGCGGGCCATGAGATCGGGGTGCACACCTTCTCCCACGTCGATCTGTCGTACCAGGGCCAGGGCCGGATCGACCGCGAACTGGCCCAGTCCCAGCTGGCCCTGGCGGGCGCGGCGGGCATCACCAGCTCGCTCTTCCGGGCGCCGTACGCCTCCAAGGTCCGCGCGCTGGACGACCGCACCTGGCCGGTCCAGCGGCACATCGGGGCCAAGGGCTACATCAGCGCCTTCGTGGACGCCGACAGCGAGGACTGGCAGCGGCCCCCGGTCAAGGAGATCGTCCAGAACGCCACGCCCCACGGCTCCCAGGGCGCGTCCGTCCTCTTCCACGACGCGGGCGGCAACCGCTCCCGCACCGTGCGGGCCCTGGACCGGTACATCGGCCGGATGCAGCACAAGGGCTACTCCTTCACCACCGTCACCGGCGCGCTCGGCGCCCGGAGCGCCAATCACGGCGCCGGAGCCGTACGGGTCTGGCAGGGCCGGACGCTGATCTGGGCCGCGGCGCTCACCCAGGCCGCCATGCCGTGTCTGACCGGGCTACTGGGCCTGGTCGGCGCCGCCGTGGCCGGGCGGCTGCTGATGATGGTGGGCTTCGCCTCGTGGCACCACCACAGCCGGGCCCGGCGGCGCTACCGGGTGGTGCAACAGGTGGACGACCCGGTGAGCGTCATCGTGCCCGCGTACAACGAGAAGGAGTGCATCGCCAACACCCTGACCTCGCTGGCCGCCAGCACCCATCCGATCGAGATCCTGGTCGTGGACGACGGTTCCACCGACGGCACCGCCGACATCGTGGAAGCCATGGGGCTGCCCAATGTCCGGGTGCTGCGCCAGCCGAACGCGGGCAAGCCCGCCGCCCTCAACCACGGCATCGCCCACGCCCGCCACGAGCTGATCGTGATGATGGACGGCGACACGGTCTTCGAACCGACCACCATCCGCGAGCTGGTCCGCCCCTTCGCCGACGCCCGGATCGGCGCGGTCGCCGGCAACGCCAAGGTCGGCAACCGCAACCGGTTGATCGGCGCCTGGCAGCACATCGAGTACGTCATGGGGTTCAACCTGGACCGGCGGATGTACGACCTGCTGCGCTGCATGCCGACCATCCCCGGCGCGATCGGCGCCTTCCGCCACCGGGCGGTACTGGATGCCGGGGGGATGAGCGCGGACACCCTGGCCGAGGACACCGACATCACCATCGCGCTGCACCGGGCCGGGTGGCGGGTGGTCTACCAGGAGCACGCCCGCGCCTGGACCGAGGCGCCCGGCACCCTCGGCCAGCTGTGGAAGCAGCGCTACCGCTGGAGCTACGGCACCATGCAGGCGCTGTGGAAGCACCGCCGCTCGATCGTCGACCGGGGCCCGTCGGGGCGGTTCGGCCGGGTGGGGATGCCGCTGGTGGTGCTCTTCCAGATCGTCACCCCGCTGTGCGCGCCGCTGATCGACCTGTTCACCCTGTACGGCGTGGTCTTCCTGGACCCGGTGCGTTCGCTGCTGGCCTGGGGGGCGCTGATGCTGGTGCAGCTGCTGGGCGCGGCGTACGCGTTCCGGCTGGACCGGGAGCGCTGCCGGGCGCTGCTGGTGCTGCCGCTCCAGCAGATCGCCTACCGCCAGCTGATGTACCTGGTGCTGCTGCACTCCTGTGTCACGGCCGCGACCGGCGCCCTGCTGCCGTGGCAGAAACTCAAGCGCACCGGCGAGGTGGACTCCCAGCGGGCCCGGGAAGCCGTACGGTGACCGGTCTCACCCGCCCCCGTACCGCGGCGGCGGGAACACGCCGGGGCAGGTACGCGCTGTCCTTGGCGAGTGAGCCGCAGGGGCGCGCCGTCGACCGTCGGCAGGGGCTTCGGCGCCCCGGACGAGAACCGAGCCCTGAGAAAGGCGGAGGTGTCCCACGATGACCGACGAGAGCTACCGGACCGAGCACGACTCCATGGGAGAGGTGCGGGTCCCCGCGCACGCCAAGTGGCGGGCCCAGACCCAGCGGGCGGTGGAGAACTTCCCCGTCAGCGGACAGCGGCTGGAGCGGGCGCACATCGAGGCGCTGGCCCGGATCAAGGCCGCGGCGGCCACCGTCAACGCCGAGCTGGGCGTGATCGACAAGGACATCGCCGGGGCCATCGCGGAGGCGGCGGAGGAGGTCGCCGAGGGCCGCTGGGACGACCACTTCCCGGTGGACGTCTTCCAGACCGGCTCGGGCACCTCGTCCAACATGAACACCAATGAGGTGCTGGCCACCCTGGCGAGCGAGCGGCTGGGCCGTGCGGTGCACCCCAACGACCATGTCAACGCCGGCCAGTCGTCCAACGACGTCTTCCCCTCCTCCATCCACATCGCGGCGACCGCCGCCGTCACCGCCGATCTGATCCCGGCCCTCGGCCGTCTCGCCGAGGCGCTGGAGCTCAAGGCCGCGGAGTTCGGCGAGGTGGTGAAGGCGGGGCGCACCCATCTGATGGACGCCACCCCGGTGACGCTGGGTCAGGAGTTCGGCGGCTACGCGGCGCAGGTCCGGTACGGAGCCGAGCGGCTGCGCTCCTCGCTCCCCCGCCTGGCCGAGCTGCCCCTGGGCGGTACGGCGGTGGGTACCGGGATCAACACCCCGCCCGGATTCGCCGCCGCGGTGATCGCCGAGCTGACCCGTGCCACCGGGCTGCCGCTCACCGAGGCCCGGGACCACTTCGAGGCGCAGGGCGCCCGGGACGGGCTGGTGGAGACCTCCGGTCAGCTGCGGACCATCGCGGTCGGGCTGACCAAGATCGCCAACGATCTGCGCTGGATGGCCTCGGGCCCGCGCACCGGGCTGGCCGAGATCGCGCTGCCCGACCTCCAGCCCGGTTCGTCGATCATGCCGGGGAAGGTCAACCCGGTGATCCCCGAGGCGGTGCTGATGGTCGCCGCCCAGGTCACCGGCAATGACACCACCGTGGCCACGGCCGGGGCCGCCGGGAACTTCGAGCTCAATGTGATGCTCCCGGTGATGGCGAAGAACCTGCTGGAGTCGATCCGGCTGCTGGCGAACGTTTCCCGGCTGCTGGCCGACCGCACCATCGACGGGATCACGGCCGACGCCGAGCGCGCCCGCGAGTACGCCGAGTCCTCCCCGTCGGTCGTCACCCCGCTCAACCGCTACCTCGGCTACGAGGAGGCGGCGAAGGTCGCCAAGACGTCCCTGGCCGAGCGGAAGACCATCCGTCAGGTGGTGCTGGAGTCGGGCTATGTGGAGCGCGGGCTGCTGACCCGGGAGCAGCTGGACGAGGCGCTGGACGTGCTGCGTATGACGCGTCCGTAACCTTGTGTGAGGCAACCGTTGCGGCATAGGTCACGGCACCGCGGCCCGCTCACACCTAAGATCTGCACATGACAGCGGACATCGTGGAGACGACGGGGACGGCGGGTACCGCCCGATGGGCGCCGGGGGACCACATCCTCTGGCGCTACCGCGCCAACGCCGCCGACCGCATCCACATCTGCCGTCCCGTGACCGTCGTCGAGGACACCCCGGAGCTGCTGGCCGTGTGGCTCGCCCCGGGCACCCCCTGCGTCAAACCGCAGCTGACCGACGGCACCTCGGTGCACCGCGAGCCGCTGTCCACCCGCTACACCAAGCCGCGCACCACCGCGCTGTGCCAGTGGCTGGGCACCGGGGTGCTCAAGCTGGCCCGGCCCGGTGAGCCCTGGTCGGTGTGGCTGTTCTGGGACCACGGCTGGCGGTTCAAGAACTGGTACGTGAACCTGGAGGAACCGCTGGCCCGCTGGGCCGGCGGGGTGGACTCCGAGGACCACTTCCTGGACATCGCGGTCTACCCGGACCGCAGCTGGGAATGGAAGGACGAGGACGAGTTCGCGCAGGCCCAGCGGGCCGGTCTGATGGACGCGGCACAGGCGCGCCGCGTCCGGGCCGCCGGCCGGGCGGCCGTGGGACTCATCGAAGCGTGGGGAGCGCCGTTCCGGGACGGCTGGCAGGACTGGCGGCCCGACCCGGCCTGGCCGGTCCCCGCGCTTCCGGCGGACTGGGACCGCAACGACAGGGGGCATACGTCCGCGCACTCGAGGTCCTGAACCTCTTGCTGTGCACCAGTGTTTCAAACGTAGGATCGTCGTCCGGAACACCGCACCAGCGGGAAACCAGACACTGGCGCAACTCACGGACGATGCGCAAGATCTGACGCAATGTCACAGGGAGGGGCGGAGTCGTGAGCAGTGAGGACGACTACGGCGACGGCTACGAGGGGTACCAGGACTTCGACCGTCTGGCGCTGGACCGCAGCGGCCAGGCCGAGGCCTTCGACGCGATAGGCGACCGCTACGACGAAGCCTTTCCGCATAAGGACGGCCAGGTCAAGGCCGGTCAGTGGCTGGCCGATACGCTCGCTCCCGGCTCCCGGGTGCTCGATGTCGGCTGCGGTACCGGGCTGCCCACGTCCCGTCAACTTGCCGAGGCCGGGCACCGGGTGACCGGAATCGACATCTCTCCGGCCATGCTCAAGCTGGCCCGGGACAATGTCCCCGGCGCCGAGTTCCACCAGGTGGACATCGTCGATCTGCGGACCGGCGGGCGCTACGGCCCCGGAGGGACACGTGAACTCGGCCCGTTCGACGGCATCGCCGCCTTCTTCTCGCTGGTGCTGCTGCCCCGCCCGGAGATCCCCTACGCGCTGCGGGCACTGCACGCGGTGCTCAGACCCGGCGGACCGATGACCATCGGCATGGTGGAGGCGGACGTGGACGACTTCGCCATCCCGTTCCTCGGCAACTCGGTCCGGGTATCCGGCTATCTGCGGGAGGATCTTCGACGGGTGGTCAGTGACGCGGGCTTCGAGATCACCGGGGAGGACTCGCACGCGTACGCCCCGGCCAGCACGGACGTACCACCCGAGATCCAGCTCTATCTGCACTGCCGACGACGTGCCTGACACTCGGTGCGTCCCCCACACCAGGGCGCACGGCCCCGGACGGATGGAAACCCACGCGTGACGGAGCACCCGACCTCCCACAACAGGCGACAGGCCGCCACCCCTGTCGCCGCCTCGGGCACGCCCGAGGACGCGCACGGCGCGGTCCCGGACCCGCGGACCGCCGTGCGGCAGGCGGCTGCCCCCGGACAGGAGCCGGCCGGCGGCCGCCCGCGGCCGGCCCTCCCCGGGGACGAGCCGTCGGCAACACCGGCCCGGGACAGCGCGCCGGGCCGGACCGCCGAGCCCGCAGAACCCTCCGGCCGGGCCGGAGGACGCGGCGGTCCGGCCCAGGAGCCCGGCGGCGGTGCGGCCCCGCAGGGCTCGGCGCGGCCCCGGCGGCGCGGCCGCGGCGCGGCGAAGGGCGCCCCGCGCGGTGGCGGAGGTACCGAGCGCCGGAACGCGGCGCACAGCGAGCACCCGGCACAGCCGGAGCACGGCACACCGGAGGGCGAGCCTGTGTGGGACGCGGACCGCAATGCCGCCAGTGGCGCGGCACGCCGACCCGGAGCGCGGGACGGCTCCTCCGACCGGGACCGGCGCACCCCGGACACCGAGCACCGGGATTCCGGCCGCCCCGGGGCCGCCGCGGGCGAACATCCGGCCCAGCCCGGTGAGTCGGCCGACGCGGTGGCCACGGCGGCCGGTGAGGTCGCGTACAGCACGCCCGGCGGCGCGGTGCCCACGGTGCCGCCCGCCGGTGGCCCCGGAGTGGCCGAGACGGCCGCCGCACGGGACCGCGGCGGGGACCGGCTGCGTTTCGTCGGCGCGGCGACCCGGCGGATCGCGCGCGGTATCGACCTCGACGAGATCGTGCTCGGCCTGTGCCGGGCCACCGTGCCCACCTTCGCCGACGCGATCCTGGTCTATCTGCGCGATCCGCTCCCGGTGGGCGACGAGCGCCCGGTGGGTCCGGTGGTGCTGCGGCTGCGCCGTACCGACCGGATCCCGCTGGACCCGGACACCGACAGCGGACGGCTGCCGCTGATGCCCTCCCAGCCGGATCTGTCGCCCGCCGTCGGCGGCGGTCCGGCGGCCGAGCTGTGCGAGGTGGAGGCGGGCGGCCCGCTGGCCGAAGTGCTGCGCGGGGTGCGCCCGGTCTTCGGCGACTCCCAGGCCGCCCGGGCCGCGCTGCCCGAACTCCTCGGCGAGGGGCCCTCGGTGGCCACCGGTCAGCGCACCGTGCTGGCGCCGCTGCGCGGCCGCCGCCGGGTGATCGGCGCCGCGGTGTTCGTCCGCCGCCCGGACCGGCCGCCGTTCGAACCGGACGATCTGCTGGTCGCCGCCCAGCTGGCCACCCACACCGCGCTCGGTGTGGACAAGGCGGTGCTGTACGGGCGCGAGGTCTACATCGCGGACGAGTTGCAGCGCACCATGCTCCCCGACTCGCTGCCGCAGCCCACCGGCGTCCGGCTGGCCAGCCGCTATCTGCCCGCCGCGGAGACCGCGCGGGTCGGCGGCGACTGGTACGACGCGATCCCGCTGCCCGGCAACCGGGTGGCCCTGGTCGTCGGCGACGTCATGGGCCACTCCATGACCTCGGCCGCGATCATGGGCCAGCTGCGCACCACCGCGCAGACCCTGGCTGGTCTCGATCTGCCGCCCCAGGAAGTGCTGCACCACCTCGACGAACAGGCCCAGCGGCTGGGCACCGACCGCATGGCGACCTGCATGTACGCGGTCTACGACCCGGTCGCGCACCGCATCGTGGTGGCCAACGCGGGCCATCCGCCGCCCCTGCTGCTGCACCGGGGCGGCCGCGCCGAGGTGCTGCGGGTGCCACCGGGCGCGCCGATCGGGGTCGGCGGGGTCGACTTCGAGGCGGTCGAGCTGGACGCCCCGGCCGGGGCCACCCTGATGCTCTACACCGACGGCCTGGTCGAGTCGCGGATGCGCGATGTGTGGACCGGGATCGAGCAGCTCCGGGAGCGGCTGACCGCCACCGCCCGGCTCACCGGCCCCAATCCGCCGCCGCTGGAGCCGCTGTGCGACGAGGTGCTGGACATGCTCGGGCCCGGCGACCGCGATGACGACGTGGCGCTGCTGGCGGCCCGGTTCGAGGGCATCGCGCCCAGCGATGTCGCGTACTGGTTCCTGGATCCGAAGGCGCAGACCGCCGGGCAGGCACGGCGGCTGGCCCGCCGCGCCCTGGCCCGCTGGGATCTGGACGATCTGACGGACGCGGTGGAACTGCTGGTGAGCGAGGTGGTCACCAACGCGGTGCGCTACGCCGAGCGGCCGATCACCCTGCGGCTGCTGCGCACGGACGTACTGCGCTGCGAGGTCGGCGACGATGTGCCGCAGCTGCCGCGGCTGCGCCAGGCCCGGCCGTCCGACGAGGGCGGCCGCGGGCTGTACCTGGTCAACCGGATGGCGCGGCGCTGGGGCGCGACACGGCTGAGCACGGGCAAGGTCGTCTGGTTCGAGCTCGCGATGCCGTCCTGACCCACCGCCCCCGAGAACCATCGGGCCCCGAGCCGTGGTGAACGGCTCGGGGCCCGGGTGCGCTTACGGCCTCTGCCGTTTGTCGGGATCGCCCTCGTCCGGCGGGGTGGTCGGGGCCGTCGGGAGGGGCGGGGTCTCCCCGCCGGGCGGGGTGGGCGTCGACTGCGTCGGCGTCGGCGTCGGGGTCGTCGTGGACTGGGACGGGGTCGGCGTCGGGGACGGCGACTCGGACTCCGACTCGCTCGGCGACGGCGTCGGGGACTCCGTCTCCTCACTGGGCGTCGGGGACGGCGGGGTGTTCGGCGGGACGGCCGCACCCATGTCCGTGTCCAGGTCGAACTCGGTGTCCTTCGTGTCGTCCACCGCCGCGCCCATGTACGCCGCCCAGATCGAGGCCGGGTAGTCGGCGCCGTTGACGCGGCCGCCGCCGGCGGTGCCCCGGAGGCTGACCTGCTTGCCGCCCGGAACCTCGCCGAACATGCCGACGGAGGTGACCAGACCGGGGGTGTAACCCGTGAACCAGGCCGACTTGTTGTCGTCCGAGGTACCGGTCTTGCCCGCCACGTCCATCCCCTGGCGGCGCACCGACTGGCCGGTGCCGTCGGCGACCACCCCGGTGAGGACGGAGGTCACCGAGTCGGCGGCGCCGCGGCTGATCGCCTGGCCGTTGGTCGGATCGGGCAGCTCGGCCTTCTCGTCGCCCTTCTCGGCGGACTTCACGATGGTCGGGGTGACCTTCTTGCCGTGGTTGTCGAGGGTCGCGTAGACCCCGGCCATGTCGTACGGGCTGGCGCCCATCACGCCCAGCGACATCGAGGGGTTCTCGCCGAAGCCTCCGGCCTTCCCGTTCATCCCGAGGTCCACGGCGGTCTTCTTGACCTTGGACAGGCCCACGTCCACGGCCATCTGCGCGTAGACGGAGTTGACCGAGTGGTTCATCGCCTTCTGGACGCTGACCGGGCCGTAGGACTTGTTGTCCTCGTTGGGTGGGGCAAAGCCGACTTCGCTGCCCTTGACCGGCCGCCTGCTGGTGCCGTCGTAGATGGTCCCGGAGGTGATCGGGGTGCCGTCCTGGGTGGTGGAGTCGTTCTCCAGTGCGGAGGCGAGGATCAGCGGCTTGAAGGTGGAGGCGGGCTGGTAGTCCTCACGGGTCGCGTTGTTGGTCCAGTGCTTGGTGGCGCCCGCACCGCCGTACATGGCCACCACACCACCGGTCTTGGGGTCCACCGAGACCGCGCCGACCTGGGCGTGCTTGTCGACCTCGCGCTTGCTGGGGTCGAGTTTGTCGGTCAGTTCGGTGCGGACCGCCTTCTCCAGCGACTTCTGCTTCTTGCGGTCGATGTTGAGGGTGATGCTCCAGCCGCCGGCCTCGAACTCCCGCTCGTCCACACCGGCCTTGAAGAGCTCCTTCTTGGCGGCGGCGATGAAGTACCCGGTCTGGCCCTCCAGCCCGGGGATCGGACGCGGGTCGATGGGCTTCTTGAACCTCATGTCCTGGCGATCGCTCTTGGACAGCCAGTCCTTGTCGACCATGTTGTCGAGGATGTAGTTCCAGCGGGCCTTGACCATCTTCTTGCCGTTGGGGCCCGCGGTCGAGTAGTCGTACTGGCTGGGCGCCTGGAGCAGCGCCGCGAGATAGGCGCCCTCCGCCACGCTGAGCTGCTCGGCGTCCTTGTCGTAGTACGCGCGGGCCGCGGCCTGGATGCCGTAGGCGTTCCGGCCGTAGTAGCTGGTGTTGATGTACCCGGCCAGGATGTAGTCCTTGGACTTCTGCTGATCCACCTTGAGGGAGATCACCAGCTCCTTGGCCTTGCGGGTGACGGTCTGCTCCTGGCTGAGGTAGTAGTTCTTCACATACTGCTGGGTGATGGTCGAACCACCCTGCTTGCCCCTGCCCAGCGCGGTGTTGATCAGGCCGCGGACGGTGCCGGTGAAGGAGACACCGGAGTCGGTGTAGAAGTCCTTGTTCTCGGCGGCGACGAAGGTGTGCTGCACCGCCTTGGGGATCTTGCTCAGCGGTACGGACTCACGGTTGACCTCGCCGTCCTTGGCCATGATCGTGCCGTCACTGTACTTGAAGATGTTGGCTTCTTTCCTGGCCAGGGCGTTGGCGGGAGGGACGTCCACCAGCAGATAGAGCGCGAAGAACCCTCCGACGAGCAGTGCGCAGAAGGTGACGACATACGCGAGGATCTTCTTCCAGGTGAAGAAGCGGCGTATGCCCCCCTTCTTTCCGGCCTTCTTGGCCTTGCGGGCACCCTGCTGCCGTGCGCGCCGCTCTTCCGCTCTGCCCATCTCTCCTGCCGTTCCAGTCAGTCAGCTCCCCAGCCCAGCTCATGAAGCTAACACCGCAACAACCCTCACATACTCATCGATCATGCTTTTTCCGAAGGTGACAAAAAGCACCCACCTCACGGGAACTGACGGCTGGGAGGTGCACAGGGTTGCCATGCACGTTAAAGTGCTAGCACTTTGCTAGACATCGCCGGTCGCTGGACCGCAGCGCCGGGCCTTCGAGAGAACACGGGGACCGTCATGTCCGACGTCGCATCCACCGCAGCACCCCGCACCGAACCCCGGATACGGGAGCGGGCCGCCCGCCACGTCAGCGGCGGTCTCGCCCTGCTCGGCGGGCTGGCCGGACTGGCCGCGGGAGCCGGGCTGATCTTCGCCGGGGCGGCGGTCGCCGCCGAGAACAAGGGCGCCGGACCGACCGCGCTGATCGTCTCCGGGATCGCGGTGGCCCTCACCGCGCTGATCGCGATGTGCGGACTGAACACCATCGCCCCGGGCGAGGCCCGGGTCGTCCAGCTCTTCGGCCGCTACCGCGGCACCATCCGCACCGACGGTCTGCGCTGGGTGAACCCGCTCACCAGCCGGCAGAAGATCTCCACTCGGGTGCGCAACCACGAGACCGCGGTGCTCAAGGTCAACGACGCGTACGGCAATCCGATCGAACTGGCCGCGGTCGTGGTGTGGAAGGTGGAGGACACCGCGCAGGCCATGTTCGAGGTCGACGACTTCCTGGAGTTCGTCGCCACCCAGACCGAGGCGGCGGTGCGGCACATCGCCATCGAGTACCCCTACGACGCCCACGACGAGAACGGCCTGTCGCTGCGCGGCAACGCCGAGGAGATCACCGAGAAGCTGGCCGCCGAGCTGCACGCCCGGGTCGAGGCGGCCGGGGTGCGCATCGTCGAGTCGCGCTTCACCCACCTCGCCTACGCCCCGGAGATCGCCTCCGCGATGCTCCAGCGGCAGCAGGCGGGCGCCGTGGTCGCCGCGCGCCGCCAGATCGTGGACGGCGCGGTCGGCATGGTCGAGGCCGCACTCGCCCGGATCACCGAGGAGGAGATCGTGGAGCTGGACCAGGAGCGCAAGGCCGCGATGGTCAGCAATCTGATGGTGGTGCTGTGCGGGGACCGCTCGCCGCAGCCCGTCCTCAACACCGGCACCCTCTACCAGTGACGGATCGCGAGCACCCCTCCGAGCCCGCCCTGCCCGCCGGGCCGGAGCGGCCGCCCGAACGGCAGCCGCGTCGGCCGCGGCAGCAGCGCAAGCAGATGCTGCTGCGGCTCGACCCGGCCGTGCACGACGCGCTCGCGCGCTGGGCCAACGACGAACTGCGCAGCGCCAACGCACAGATCGAGTTCCTGTTGCGCAAGGCACTCTCGGACGCGGGCCGGTTGCCGGGGTCGGTGCGGCCGATCCCGCGCCGCGGCCGCCCGCCGCGCGACGCCGCCCCGGGTGAGGCCGGCTCACCGGCCGACTGACCGGCCGACTGACCGGCTGACCGACCGGTTGACCGACCGACCGGCCCGGGGCGACACCACTCCCTCCGCACGTCTCTGACCCGCATAAACGATCTATTCACCGTATCTATACACGCGATGTATACCCATCGTGTAGAGTGCCGCGCATGTCCATCGGCCACACCCTGCTCGGACTCCTGGAGTCCGGCCCGCGCCACGGTTACGACCTCAAGCGGGCCTTCGACGAACGATTCGGTCACGACCGCCCGCTCCACTACGGGCAGGTCTACTCGACCATGTCCCGCCTGCTGAAGAACGGTCTCGTCGAGGTCGACGGCATCGAGCACGGCGGCGGCCCGGAACGCAAGCGCTACGCCATCACCGACGCGGGCATCACCGATGTCGAGCAGTGGCTCACCCAGCCCGAGAAGCCCGAGCCGTACCTCCAGTCGGTGCTCTACACCAAGGTCGTCCTCGCCCTGCTCACCGGGCGCGACGCGGCCGATCTGCTCGATGTCCAGCGGGCCGAGCATCTGCGGCTGATGCGCGATCTGACCCAGCGCAAGCGCGAGGGCGACCTCAGCGACCAACTGATCTGCGACCACGCTCTGTTCCATCTCGAGGCCGATCTGCGCTGGCTGGAGCTGACCGCGGCCCGCCTCGGCCAACTCGGCAAGGCGGTACGCTCATGACTCCCGCGGGTTCCCTCCTCATCGCCGACAGCCTCCACAAGGCGTACGGCCCCACTCCCGCGCTCGACGGCGCGCACTTCTCCATCCACCCCGGCGAGGTCGTCGCCGTCATGGGCCCCTCCGGCTCCGGCAAGTCCACGCTGCTGCACTGCCTGGCCGGGATCGTCAAACCGGACGCGGGGTCGGTCCACTACAGCGGGCGCGAGCTGTCCTCGATGTCGGACGCCGAGCGCAGCAGGCTGCGCCGCGGCGAGTTCGGCTTCGTCTTCCAGTTCGGCCAGCTCGTCCCGGAGCTCAACTGCGTGGAGAACGTGGCGCTTCCGCTGCGGCTGAACGGCGTCAAGCGCAAGGAGGCCGAGGCCCGGGCGCTGTCCTGGCTGGAGCGGCTGGAGGTCGCGGACGTGCGCGCCAAGCGGCCCGGTGAGGTCTCCGGCGGTCAGGGGCAGCGCGTCGCCGTCGCCCGCTCGCTGGTCACCAGCCCGCGGGTGCTGTTCGCCGACGAGCCGACCGGAGCGCTGGACTCCCTCAACGGGGAACGGGTGATGGAGCTGCTGACCGAGGCGGCCCGGGAGACCCGCGCCGCCGTGGTCCTGGTCACCCATGAGGCCCGGGTCGCCGCCTACTCCGACCGCGAGGTCGTGGTGCGCGACGGCAAGGCGCGGGACATGGCGGGCGTCCGATGACGGCCCAGGGGAGCGCGACCGCACCACCGGAGCGGATGGAGCCCCCGCGCCGCGGTGCGTTCTCCCGCTGGGCCGCCGACCTCGCCATGGGGGCCCGGTTCGCCGTCACCGGCGGCCGGGAGAGCTGGGCCAGGACGATCATGACGGCGGTCGGGGTGGGGCTCGGCGTGGTGCTGCTGCTGCTCGCCTCGTCCGCCCCCAACGCCTACGACCTCCGAGCGGACCGGGGCGCGGCCCGCTCGACCTTCGGCACCGGCATCGACCCCGACGTGAAGGCGGGACCGGACACCGTCAGACTCGCCGACGCGAACACCACGTTCCACTCGGACGACATCGAGGGCAAAGTGCTGGCGCCCGACGGGAACAGCCCGCCCAAGCCCCCGGGGGTGAACCGGGTCCCGGCCCCCGGTGAGATGTGGGTCTCCCCCGTGCTGAAGAAGCTGCTCGCCGACAACGACCTGCTGCGCAAGCGCCTGCCCTACCGCGTCGTCGGCACCATCACCGACAGCGGACTGTCCGGCCCGGCCGATCTGCGGTACTACGCGGGTGTCGACGGCGCGGCGTTCGAGCACGACCAGGGGTACCGCATCGACCACTGGGGCACACCGCCCACGACCAGCCCCCTGAACCCCGGGGTGCTGCTGCTGGTCATCGTCGGCTGTGTGGTGCTGCTGCTACCGGTTCTGATCTTCATCGCCACCGCCGCACGCTTCGGCGGCGAGCGGCGCGACCGCCGACTGGCCGCGCTGCGCCTGGTCGGCGCCGACAGCCATATGACCCGGCGGATCGCCGCCGGGGAGTCGCTCTTCGGCTCGCTCCTCGGGCTGGTGACCGGTGGGGTGCTGTTCCTGGGGGTGCGGGAGCTGGCCAGCACGGTCACGCTGTGGGACGTCAGCTTCTTCGCCTCCGACATCCGTCCTTCCGCGCCGCTGGCGCTGCTGATCGCGGTCGTCGTACCCGCCTCGGCCGTGCTCGTCACCCTGGTCGCGCTGCGCGGGATCGCCATCGAACCGCTGGGCGTCGTACGCAACGCCACCCCGCGCCGCCGCAGGCTGTGGTGGCGGCTGCTCCTCCCGGTGCTCGGCATCGGTCTGCTGCTGCCGCTCGCGGGTGGCTTCGGCGCCACCAGCAACAGCGGGGACCGGGAGGTGTACCAGGCGGCGGCCGGTGCCGTACTGCTGCTGATCGGCACCACGGCGCTGCTGCCCTGGCTGGTCGAGGCGGTGGTCGAGAGGTTCGGCAAGGGACCGCTGCCCTGGCAGCTCGCCACCCGGCGGCTTCAGCTCAGCAGCGGGACGGCGGCCCGTGCGGTGAGCGGCATCACCGTCGCCGTCGCCGGGGCCATCGCGATCCAGATGCTCTTCGCCACCGTGCAGGACAACCAGACGAAGGACACCGGTCAGGACCCCCACCGCGCCCAGGCGGCCGCGGCCATCCAGGTCGACAACGGTTCCCAGGCCAACGCCGCCTTCGCCGAGTACCGCGCCACCAAAGGCGTGCGTCAGGTGCTCGGCAGCACCTCGGGGTACGTGGCCGAGGCCCACCCCAAGAAGAAGCGGGCGCCCCAGGACACCCCGACGGAGTCCGTCACGGTCGCCGACTGCGCCACCCTGCGCGAGATGGCCGCGCTCGGCCGCTGCTCCGACGGCGATGTCTTCGTGGCCGAGTCCGACACCTTCCCGCCGGACGAGCCCTCGTTCCTCAAGCCCGGTGTGCGGGTCAATCTGCGGCTGGACGGGGACGGCTATCCGGTCAGCGGGAACCCGAAGCTGTGGACCGTCCCGCGCTCGGCCAAGACCGTGAAGACGAAGCTGGACCCGCAGGGCTCGGAGAACCCCGGCATCCTGGCCACCCCCGGCGCCCTCAACGTCTCCCGGCTCACCGATCCCAGGGCCCAGGCCATGCTGCGGCTGGACCCGAAGGTGCCGGACGCGGTGGAGTACGTGCGCAACACCAGTGCGGTGCTGTCCCCGATGATGGACGTGTACACGCTGACCAGCACCTCGGAGTCCCATCAGTTCGCGACGCTGCGCAAGGGGTTGCTCATCGGCGCCACCGCGACCCTGCTGCTCATCGGGGCGAGCATGATCGTCTCGACGCTGGAGCAACTGCGCGAGCGCAAGCGGCTGCTGTCCGTCCTGGTGGCCTTCGGCACCCGCCGGTCCACGCTCAGCTGGTCCGTGCTGTGGCAGACCGCCGTCCCGGTGATCCTGGGGCTGGCACTGTCGATCGCGGGCGGGCTCGCGCTGGGCACGATGCTGCTGAAGATGGTCGGCGAGCCCTGGACCGTGGACTGGACGAGCCTGAGCCTGATGACCGGTGTCGGCGCGGGCGTCATCCTCCTGGTGACCCTGGTCAGCCTGCCGCCCCTGTGGCGCATGATGCGCCCGGAGGGGCTGCGTACCGAGTAGCCGGGGAGCCGCACGGGGGGCCGGTGCGCGTCACGAGGTGATACGCACCGGCAGCGGGCGCAGGGCGTCGCGCAGCGCGGAGGCGAACGTTTCGAACTCCTCCGCACGCGCGGCGCCCGCGCGCATGGCCAGCGCGATCCGCCGGGCGGGCACCGGGTCGGCGAAGTAGCCGGTGGCCAGGTGGTCACCGCGGCCGGTCTCCACCCGCAGCGCGGTGCGCGGCAACAGGGTCACCCCGAGGCCGCCCGCGACCAGCTGCACCAGCGTGGCGAGCCCGGCGGCGCTGGTGGTCACCGGGGCTCCCTCGGTCCGGCCCGCCTCCCGGCAGATGTCCAGCGCCTGGTCGCGCAGACAGTGGCCCTCGTCCAGCAGCAGCAGATCCAGCTCCTTGAGCGCCTCGCGCGGGATGTCGCTGCGTCCGCCCAGCCAGTGGTCCTGCGGCATGACCAGGACGAAGTCCTCGTCGAAGAGCGGCAGCTCGACCACGCCGGGGGCACCGAGCGGCACCGCGAGCAGCAGCAGATCGAGCCGCCCGTGGGCCAGCCCGTCCAGCAGCGAGGCGGTCTGCTCCTCGTACACCTGGAGATCGAGGCTGGGGTAGTTCTGGTGCACCAGCCGCAGCACGGTCGGCAGCAGATACGGCGCCACGGTCGGGATCACCCCGAGCCGCAGCACCCCCGTGAACGGCGCCCGGACCGCCTCCGCCTCCTCCAGCAGCTCACCGACCGCCTCCAGGACGGTACGGGCCCGGGCCGCCAGCCGCTCCCCCGCCGGGCTGAGCAGCACCTTCCGCGTCGTACGCTCCAGCAGCTGCACTCCGAGCGTCTCCTCCAGGGCGGCGACGGCGCCCGAGAGCGCGGGCTGGCTCATCCCGATGGCGGCCGCGGCGTCCCGGAAGTGCAGCTGCTCCGCAACCGCCGCGAAGGCTCTGAGCTGGGACAGGCTGGGCTGCCGGGGCTTGCCCGGGGTGGCTGGTACGGCCACTGATAACCACCTCCAATCAACATCACCGAGTCTAGCTATTTCACTGATCAATGCCAGCTGTGCCAGGGTGTAAGCCGTCCAACCCCATGGAATCCCAGATCAAAAGGGGTTCCTACCCGAAAGCTGCAAGGAGAGCGCGTGCTCACTGTCGGTGACAAGTTCCCCGAGTACGACCTGACCGCCTGTGTCTCGCTGGAGAGCGGCAACGAGTTCGAGCAGATCAACCACAAGACCTACGAGGGCAAGTGGAAGATCGTCTTCGCGTGGCCCAAGGACTTCACCTTTGTGTGCCCGACCGAGATCGCGGCGTTCGGCAAGCTGAACGACGAGTTCGCCGACCGTGACGCGCAGATCCTCGGCTTCTCCGGCGACTCCGAGTTCGTCCACCACGCCTGGCGCAAGGACCACGCCGACCTGCGTGACCTGCCCTTCCCGATGCTGGCCGACTCCAAGCACGAGCTGATGCGCGACCTCGGCATCGAGGGCGAGGACGGCTTCGCGCAGCGCGCCGTCTTTATCGTGGACCCGAACAACGAGATCCAGTTCACCATGGTGACGGCCGGTTCCGTGGGCCGTAACCCCAAGGAGGTCCTGCGGGTGCTGGACGCCCTGCAGACCGACGAGCTGTGCCCGTGCAACTGGAGCAAGGGCGAGGACACCCTCGACCCGGTCAAGCTCCTGTCCGAGTGAAGTGAGCTGATATGGCACTCGACGAGCTGAAGTCCGCCCTGCCGGACTACGCCAAGGACCTGAAGCTGAACCTCGGTTCGGTGATCGGCAACTCCGACCTGCCGCAGCAGCAGCTGTGGGGCACCGTGCTCGCCTGCGCGATCGCCTCGCGTTCGCCGCGCGTGCTGTCGGAGCTGGAGCCGGAGGCCAAGGCCAACCTGTCGCCGGAGGCGTACACGGCCGCCAAGTCGGCCGCCGCCGTCATGGCGATGAACAACGTCTACTACCGGACCCGGCACCTGCTGTCCGACCCGGAGTACAACAACCTGCGCGCGGGTCTGCGGATGAACGTCATCGGCAACCCGGGTGTGGAGAAGGTCGACTTCGAGCTGTGGTCGCTGGCCGTGTCGGCGATCAACGGCTGCGGAATGTGCCTGGACTCGCATGAGCAGGTGCTCCGCAAGGCGGGCCAGGACCGCGAGACGATCCAGGAAGCCTTCAAGATCGCTGCTGTGCTCCAGGCCGTCGGCGCCACGCTGGACGCCGAGGCCACCCTCGCCGCCAACGGCTGAGCCGAGCGGCACCGGTAGCACGCACCACGAGGGGCGCCCACCGCCACGGCGGTGGGCGCCCCTCGTCCGTCTTCCCTCACGGGAGGAGCTCAGCGGCGCTCGTCTCCGTTCCCCTCGCCCTCGGGGGCCTCCCCGGGCGGAGCGGCCGAGGGCGGCGCGGTGGGCGCCACCCCGACGGCGGTCGCGCCGTGCGGGCCGGGGACCGCCCGCAGGGCGTTCTCCTTGTTGTACGCACGCAGATAGCCGACGGCCGTATTGGCCACCGCCACCAGCGGAACGGCGACCACCGCGCCGCCGATCCCGCCGATCAGCGAGCCGCCCGCGACCGAGAGCACCACGGCCAGCGGATGGACCCGCACCGCCCGGCCGAGGATGAACGGCTGGAGGACATGGCCCTCGATCTGCTGGACGGCCAGCACCACCAGCAGCACCATCGCCCCGGTGAACACGCCCTGGGTGACCAGTGCGACAACCACCGCCAGCGCGCCGGAGACCACCGCACCGACCAGCGGGATGAAGGCGAAGAGGAAGATGAAGACGGCCAGCGGTACCGCCATCGGCACATCGAGGAAGAACAGTCCGACCCCGATGAAGATCGCGTCGATCAGAGCCACCAGCACCGTGCCGCGCACATAGGCGGTCAGGGTGGCCCAGGCCCGCGGGCCCGCACCCGCCACGCCCTCGCGGGCGGCGGCCGGGACCAGCTTGAGCGTCCAGTTCCAGATCTTCGGTCCGTCGTAGAGCAGGAACAGCGTGCTGAACATCGTCAGCAGAACGCCGGTCAGCACCTCGACAACAACCGTGACGCCCTCAAGACCGGCCGAGGTGATCTCCTCGGTGTTGGCGCCGACCGCCTCGCGCAGTGACTTGGCGATGTGGTTGATCTGGGCCTCGGTCACATGGAACGGGCTGTGCAGCAGCCAGCGGCGCAGATCGTCGATACCGTCCTGGACCTTGCTGGAGACCTCGTCGATGTTCTCCATCACCTGCCAGACGACAAACCAGACCACCAGCCCCATGACCACGAAGCCGCCGATGAAGGTGATCGCCGTCGCCAGGCCCCGGGGTACGCCGCGGTTGCGGAACCGGGTGACGGTCGGTTCCAGCAGCGCGGTGATGAGCAGGGCCACCGTGAAGGACAGCACCACCAGCTCGATGGAGCTGATGACGCGCATCAGCACCCAGACCGTTCCGGCGAGCACCAACAGCCGCCATCCGGCCTCGGCGGCGACCCGCACGCCCCAGGGCACGGTGGCCACCGGATCGGGTCTGGCGGTGACGGCGGGCGCGTAGGCGGGCGGCGCGGGAACGCTGGCGGGCTGCTCCGGACGGGCGGTTCCGCCCTCCCCGGTACCCTCCGCCGCACCGGAGTCGGGCGCCCCGGATGACGACGACGCGGCGCCGTCGGCGGACGCGCCGGAGCCACCCGGGCCGTCGGCCCCGGATCCCGAGGCGCTCGCGGCGCCTTCACCGGCTCCGGAGGCGGCGGCCTGCTGGGTCTCGAGCCGGGTGGCGAGCCGGGTCAGACCGGCTCCCAGCCTGCCCACCCATTGCGGCAATCTGGACATTTCTCTTTCCCTACCCCCAGTTCCCCCTCAGCCGTCGGGAAGACGTTACCGGCTGAGGACAGCCGAAACCCCCGACCGGGTGCGGCCGGGGGTTTCGGGAAGCTCGATCCGGTGTCGGCCGTGCGGCCGGCTCCGATCAGTACCAGCTGTTGGCCTGCCAGAACGACCAGGCGCCGCACGGGCTGCCGTAGCGGTCGTTCATGTAGTTCAGGCCCCACTTGATCTGCGTGGCCGGGTTGGTGCGCCAGTCGGCACCGGCCGAGGCCATCTTGGAACCCGGCAGCGCCTGGACCAGACCGTAGGCACCCGAAGAGGCGTTGGTGGCCTTGTAGTTCCACCCGCTCTCGTGGTCCACGATGTTGCTGAAGCACTGGAACTGGTCGCTCGCCATCATCTGGCGCGCGATGGCCTGGGTCTCGGCGATGGTGTACGAGGCCTTCTGCGGGATGTCGACGGCCTCACGCTTGGCGGAACGGCTCGCGACCTCCTGCTTCTTCTCCTCGCGCTCCTTGGCCAGCTTCTCGGCGGCCGCCTTGTCCGCGGCGGCCTTCTTGGCCTTCGCGTCCTTGGCCGCCTGCTTGCGGGCAGATTCCTCGGCGGACTTCTTCGCCTCCGCGTCGGCGGCGGTGGACTGCACATCCGCCTGCTGCGCCAGAGAAGCGCCCTGCGCCACGGCCTGCTGCCCGGCGGGTATGTCCGCGAGGAGCGTCGAGTCGGCGGCGGTCGCCTCGATCGGGTCGGACGAGCCCTGCTGCTGCTCGCTACCCGCGGCGACACCGACGACGGCGCCCACAGTGGTGACCGCGGTGGCCGAGGCCACTGCGAATCCCCGGACCGAAATCCGGCTCACTCGGTTTCCTTCCAGCATCGCCCGGTTAGGTGACCTCGCGGGCGCAATCGTGCCCCTGGCGCTGTCCTCCCCTTGTTCCGTCCCCGGTTGCGCTCGGTGGGTTCGGCTGGTCACGGGAGGCACGGGCCCGGTGGGTCCCCCCGACAGAGGGCCCCGAGGTGCTCGGGCGGCATACGACGAACGCTCTTCAATTCTGGTGCTGCTGTGGTTCGGTACCGCTGGGGGTACTGGTGTGCCGTATGCGGGGCCTGACAGGACCCACACACTGCCGGAAGCGTGGGCCCGGAGGCAATTCCCCGCTGGGTGTGAAAGCTCACACCTCGTTTACGCCCAGGGATTTCTGGAAATCCCAGCGCAGCAAGACGCCGCGCGGCTAGGCTCCTTGGCCCATGTGCGCGGCGTCCCGTCGCCCATGCCGGTCCCAACCGGCCGCTATCGACTCAGATGTGGCCGTCCTCCAGCATTTCGGTCACCAGGGCCGCGATCGGCGACCGCTCGGAGCGGGTGAGGGTGACATGCGCGAACAGCGGGTGGCCCTTGAGCTTTTCGACCACCGCCACCACACCGTCGTAGCGCCCGACACGGAGATTGTCCCGTTGTGCCACATCATGGGTGAGAACCACCCGGGAGTTGGCGCCGATGCGGGACAAAACGGTCAGCAGCACGTTCCGTTCGAGCGACTGCGCCTCATCGACGATCACAAAGGCGTCATGGAGCGAACGGCCGCGGATATGGGTGAGCGGCAGCACCTCCAGCATCCCGCGCCCGACGACCTCCTCGATCACCTCGGCGCTGGTCACCGCGGACAGCGTGTCGAAGACCGCCTGAGCCCAGGGGCTCATCTTCTCCGCCTCGCTGCCGGGCAGATAGCCCAACTCCTGCCCGCCCACCGCGTACAGCGGGCGGAAGATCATCACCTTGCGGTGCTGCCGCCGCTCCAGTACCGCTTCCAGACCCGCGCACAGCGCCAGCGCCGACTTGCCCGTACCGGCCCGGCCGCCCATGGAGAGGATGCCGACCTCCTGGTCGAGCAGCAGATCCAGTGCGATGCGCTGTTCGGCGCTGCGCCCGTGGATCCCGAACGCCTCGCGGTCGCCGCGCACCAGCCGGACCTGCCCGTCCGGGGTGACCCGGCCCAGCGCCTTGCCGCGCTCGGACTGGAGGACCAGTCCGGTGTGCACCGGCAGTTCGGCCGCCTCGGGGATGTACGCGGTCTCGGCGGCGAACAGATCGTCCACCTGTTCGGCGGAGACGGCGAGCTCCGCCATCCCCGTCCAGCCCGAGTCGGTGATCGCCAGCTCCGCGCGGTACTCCTCGGCGAGCAGGCCCACCGAGGACGCCTTGATGCGCAGCGGCAGGTCCTTGGAGACGACGGTGACGTCGTACCCCTCGGCCTGGAGGTTTCTGGCGACCGCGAGGATCCGCGAGTCGTTGTCCCCCACTCGGCCGCCGTGGTTCCAGAAGGCGGCCGGCAGGACACCGGGGTCGGAGTGGTTGAGCTCGACACGCAGGGTGCCACCCAGTTCGCCGATCGGGATCGGAGCGTCCAGACGGCCGTACCGGATGCGGTACTCGTCCAGCAGGCGCAGTGCCTGCCGGGCGAAGTACCCCAGCTCCGGATGGTGCCGCTTGGCCTCCAGCTCCGTGACCACGACGACGGGCAGCACAACTTCGTGCTCGTCGAAACGGGCCATGGCATTGGGATCGGCCAGCAGGACGCTGGTGTCGAGGACATAGGTGCGCCGGTCGTGCTCGCGGCGTTTTGTGCTGGTCACCACGGGTGGACGAACCCCCTCGGGAGAGGTCGGGGTGCGACGGCGTCGCGGGAGTGGGGTCTCCCCGCCACAGGCGGGGGACGACGGACCGGGCCCGGCCCTCCACGGAAGGCCGTGCGCCGGCCCTCCGCGTCATACGCACGATCCGCACAGTCGTCCGTGTGCAAAGGGCCTCCCGGGCGGACGGCCCGATGCCGTCCGCTGGCAAATCCGACGATGCCCCGTCCCCACCGTTCGCCGGGACAGGGCGTCGACCTGCAAGGGATATTCCCTCGAACGTGCGGAGCCATGCAACGGCATATGACGGCACGTATATGAACGTTGTGAGACCAGAGCGTCACACGACGGCCGGGGCCGGACGCCGAGCGGCGTCCGGCCCCGGCCGGTGAACTGCGGTGACGGTGAAGGAGACTAGCCGCCGTACCTGCGGTGCCGGGCGGCGTAGTCGCGCAGCGCCCGCAGGAAGTCCACCTTGCGGAAGGCGGGCCAGAAAACCTCGCAGAAGTAGTACTCCGAATGAGCGCTCTGCCAGAGCATGAAGCCGGAGAGCCGCTGTTCGCCGCTGGTGCGGATCACCAGGTCCGGGTCGGGCTGCCCCCGGGTGTACAGGTGTTCGGAGATGAGGTCGATGTCGACGACCTCGGCGAGCTCCTCGAAGGTGGTGCCCCGGCTGGCGTGGTCCAGCAGCAGCGAGCGCACCGCGTCGGCGATCTCCTGCCGACCGCCGTACCCGATGGCGACGTTGACCAGTATTCCGTCGATGTGCTCGGTGGCGTGCTCGGCCTCCTTCAGCACCGTCTGGGTGCGGGAGGGCAGCAGATCGCGATTGCCCACGTGGTGCACCCGCCAGCGGCCGTCGGCCGCCAGGTCGCGCACCGCGTTTTCGATGATGCCCAGCAGCGGTACCAGCTCCGCCTCGGGGCGGTCCAGATTGTCGGTGGAGAGCATCCAGAGCGTGACAACTTCGACGTCCGTCTCGTTGCACCAGCCGAGCAGCTCCTGGATCTTGCTGGCTCCCGCCTTGTGACCCTGCTCGGTGGTGCCACCGGCGGCGCGGGCCCAGCGGCGGTTGCCGTCGAGGATGACGCCGATGTGCTTGGGCACCTGGGCGTGGTCGAGGCGGCCTTCCACCCGGCGTGCGTACAGCCCGTACACCAGGTCGCGCAACTTCACGTCTTCCAGCCCCTCAGTGCCTCGCATGGCTCACCATGGCGGTCCGCCCCAAGGCCGACACACTACTGCGGGGCGGCGGGGCTGGCTAACCGGGGCGCCCGGACGGGGTTGCCCACGGCTCCCTCTCCCGGCCGCCGGGAACCCGGGACGAGCCGTATAGGGTCATCTGTTCCCACCCCCGGACCTGGGACGAAGCCCTGTGAACGACATCCATGCCCCGTATCGCGCCGCCGAGAGCCGCTACGACACCATGCGCTACCGGCGCACCGGCCGCAGCGGTCTGCTGCTGCCCGCCCTCTCGCTCGGTCTGTGGCACAACTTCGGCGACGACACCCCGCGGGAGACCCAGCGCGCCATCCTGCGCCGCGCCTTCGACCTCGGGGTGACCCACTTCGACCTGGCCAACAACTACGGTCCGCCCGCCGGGTCCGCGGAGCGCAACTTCGGAGAGATCTTCGCCCGCGACTTCCGCCCGTACCGGGACGAACTCATCCTCTCCACCAAGGCCGGCTACCGGATGCACCCCGGCCCCTACGGCGAATGGGGCTCGCGCAAGTACCTGCTGTCCTCCCTCGACGCCTCGCTGCGCCGGATGGGCGTCGACTACGTGGACATCTTCTACTCGCACCGCTTCGACGCGGACACCCCGCTCGAGGAGACGATGGGCGCGCTGGCCACCGCCGTCCAGCAGGGCAAGGCGCTGTACGTCGGCATCTCCTCCTACAGCTCCGCCCGCACCCGCGAGGCGGCCCGGATTCTGCGCGAGCTGGGCGTGCCCGCCCTGATCCACCAGCCCTCGTACTCGATGATCAACCGCTGGACGGAGGACGACGGACTGCTGGACACCCTCCAGGACGCGGGCATGGGCTGCATCTGCTTCGCGCCGCTCGCCCAGGGTCTGCTGACCGACAAGTACCTGAACGGCGTCCCCGAGGGGTCGCGCGCGGCCCAGGGCAAGTCGCTGGACCCGGCACTGCTCACCGAGGACACCGTGCGGCGGCTGCGCGGACTGGACGCGATCGCCCGGCGGCGCGGCCAGACGCTGGCGCAGCTCGCCCTCACCTGGGTGCTGCGGGACCCCCGGATGACCTCGGCGCTCAGCGGGGCGTCCAGCGTGCGGCAGGTGGAGTCGAATGTCGCCGCGCTCGACGCGCCCGCCCTCACCACGGAGGAGCTGTCCGAAATCGAATCCCTCGCACAGACCACCGAGGGCGTGAACATCTGGGCGGCCCGCAGCGCGCCGTAACACTCAGTGATCATCTTTGCGGGCTCCGTGGGCCGTATGTACGCCCACGGGGCCCCGCAGGCCCCGAAATAGAGCGGGCCGGTCCGTGGGGGGGAGTACGGACCGGCCCGAGGGGGGGTTTCCACCATAACCCTTCGTGAGGGGTTGTCCATGCATCGGCGAGGGTGACAATCAGCGCGGCGCTGATGTCATCCAGCCCCCAGAGCCCCCAGTACCAACCCGGCGCACGCCCCCAGGATCATGCAGGGGCCGAACGCCATGGCGGTCCCGCGCCGCGCCCGCCGGGTCAGGACCAGGGCCGCGGCGGCGAGCGAACCCAGCAGCAGCCCGGCGAAGGCACCCACCAGGAGCACGTCCCAGCCGTACCAGCCGAGCGCGATCCCCAGCGTCAGCGCCAGCTTGACGTCACCGAACCCCATACCGCTCGGGCTGATCAGGAACAGCACCAGATACGCCCCGCCCAGCACCGCCCCGCCCAGCAGTGCCCGCGGCCACGACCCGGCGCTGTGCGGCAGCAGCGCCGCCGCGCCGAGCAGCGCCGCGGCCCCGGCCGCCATCGGCAGGGTGAGGACGTCCGGCAGCCGGTGCACCGCCAGATCCACCCCGGCCAGCAGTACCCCCAGCGGGGCGAGCAACAGCCACACCGCCAGCTCCGGACGGGTGCCGACCGCCGCCGCGAGCCCCGCGCACACCAGCGCGGTGAGAACCACCGCGGCCGCCGCCCCACGCCCTCCGTCCCAGGCACCGCCCCCGCAGCCCGGGCAGCGGGCGGGGCCGAGCCAGCCGCGGGCCGGGCCGGTGAGCACATGCCCGCGCGGGCAGTCCGTGCGCCAGGGCTCGTCGGGTTCGACGGCCAGCCGGTAGAGGGGACGGGGCACCAGCGCCCCGGCGGCCGCGCCGTACGCGGCGGCGAAGGCGGTCAACAGCGGATGCACGGCCCGAGCCTACGGAAGCGCCCCTCGGGTGGAACACTGCGCGGAGGGGCGGAAAGGGGCGCGGAATGGGGCACGGACCGCACGGGGCGGACGGACCGCGGGACGGCACCGGGACCCTGCGGGTGTCCGGGGGCGCCGATGGTGTCCCGCTGCTGATCGCCGCCTCCTGGCGGGCCCGTTCCCGCGGACTGCTCGGCCGGGACGGGCTGACCGGCGCGATCCTGCTCACCCCCGCCAGCGGGGTGCACACCTTCCGGATGCGGTTCGCCATCGACGTCGCCTATCTCGACCGGCGGCTGACCGTGCTGGCCGTGCACACCCTGCGGCCCGGCCGGCTCGGGCGGCCCCGGCTGCGCGCCCGCCACGTTCTGGAGGCCGAGGCGGGGGCGATGGAGCGCTGGGGGCTGCGGCCGGGGGCGCGGGTGGCGGTCCTGTCCGGGCCTTCTCCGGCCCACCCGCCTTCGCTAGGCTGAGCCCCAGGTGTCATGGTGGGGACACATCCCTCGATCATGGTCGAGGACAACGAGGCAGAGGTACAGGGGTAGGGGTAGCACGTTGACAACAACGGGCAAGATTCTGCGGTTCGACGAGTTTCGCGGCTACGGCTTCATCGCACCGGACGACGGTGGCGAGGACGTCTTCATGCACGCCAACGACCTCTTGGACGAGAAGCACCTGTTCCAGCCCGGATCCAAGGTGCAGTTCGTCCCGGAGTACGGGGACAAGGGCCCCAAGGCGTCCGAGGTCCGCATCGTCGAGCGCGCGGCCGGTCCGTCGGTGATACGGACGGCGGGCCCGGACGCGGGTGACGACACGATGTGCGACGTGCTGTCGGTCGCCGAGTTCCGCAGTGAACTGACCGAGGCCCTGGTCGAGGTGGGCGGCAGTCTGACCGCCGACCAGATCAAGCAGGTCCGCCGGAGGATCGTCGAGCTGGCCCAGGCCCACAACTGGATCGAGTCCTGATCGGGTCCTGACGGTCCGGTCCCGGCGTCCAGCCGCCACCGCCGCCCGGGTCCGCCCGGCGCGGCGGTTTTCATCCCTCCGGGCGGAGGTCCGTACGGACTCCGTACGGACGCACGGACGCACCTCAGCCCGGGGGCGGCGGCAGGGAGTCCAGACCGGGTGCCGGAACGGGCCACACCAGCAGCACGGCGCACGGTGCGTGGTCCACCACGAAGCGGGTGGCGTGCCCCAGACTGTGCGGCCCCAGCCGGTCACGGTCCCCGTCCCGGGCGCAGATCAGCAGGTCGACGCCGTCGGCAGCGCGCACCACCTCGTGCTCGACCCGGCCGTGGCGGTGCAGCCGGACGGCGGGGTGGCCCAGCCGTGCGGCGGCGGCCTCCAGCAGCTCGGCCGCCGCGGTCCGGCCCAGCTCCTCCATCCGGTCCCCGGGGTCCCGCTCGGGGTGGCCACGGCCGAGCAGTCCGGCGAAGGCCGCGTGGGCGGCGTCCGCGACCTGGTCGTCGGTGACGTACAGCAGCCGGACCTCGGCTTCCCCGGCCCCGCCGCCGGAGGACAGCTGGGCACGGGCGGCGTCCACCGTGGACCGCCAGGTGCCCTCGGTGATCCAGATCAGCACGATCACGGTTCGCTCAGCCTCCGGTGGTCGACAGCACGGCCCACAGGGCCACGGTCGCCGCCACCACGGTGGCGGGCACGGTGAGCAGCCCGAGACGGGTGAACTCGCCCAGGCCCGAGTCGGCGTCCGCGTCGTGGTGGCGGACGATACGCCGCCACAGCAGGGTGGCCAAGGAACCGACATAGGTGAGGTTGGGCCCCAGGTTCACCCCGATCAGCACGGCGAGCACCGGCCCCGGCCCGCTCTCGGCGGCGATCGGCAGCAGCGCCAGCACCGCGGGCAGATTGTTGATCAGATTGGCCAGCACCGCCGCCACCCCGGCGACGGCGAGCAACGCGGCCAGCCCCGTACCGCCGGGCAGCAACCGGGCCAGCCACTCCTCGAGACCGCCCGCCAGCACGGCCTGGACCACCACCCCCAGCGCCAGCACGAACAGGCAGAACAGCGGTCCCGCCGCGCCGATCACCCCCCGCACCGTGGCCGTACGCCGCCGCAGCGCCCGTACACCCAGCACGAGCGCACCCGCCCAGGCCGCCCACGCCGGATCGAGGCCGACGAGGGACGTCCCCACGAACCCGGCCAGCGTCAGCAGCAGCACGGCCAGGGCGAACCGCGGCACCCGCGGCCATCGGTCCGGCGGCGGCAGGGAGGTCCCGGCGGCCAGATCGGCGGCGAAGAAGCGGCGGAAGACGAGGTATTCGATGCCGATGGCCAGCAGCCAGGCGGGGGCCATCAGCACCGCGAACCGGGTGAAGGACAGCCCGCTGGCCTCCAGGGCCAGCAGATTGGTGAGGTTGGAGACCGGCAGCAGCAGGGACGCGGAGTTGGCCAGATGGGTGCAGGCGTACACATGCGGCCGGGACCGGGCACCGAGCCGGGTCGCGGTCGCAAACACCACCGGGGTCAGCAGCACCACGGTGGCGTCCAGGCTCAGCACCGCGGTGACCACGGCCGCGACCGCGAACACCCCGCCCAGCAGCCGGTCGGTGCGCCCCGCGCAGGCCCGGGCCACCGCCTGGCCCGCCGCGTCGAACAGCCCGTCGTCCGCGCACATCTGGGCCAGCAGCAGCACCGCGGCCAGAAAACCGACCACGGGCAGCAGACTGCGGGTCTCCGCCCACGCCTGCGACGGCGAGACCGCCCCGACGGCCACCACCAGGGCGGCGGCGGGCACGGCGGCCACGGCCTCGGGCCACCCCCGTGGCCGTACCACGGCGAACGCCAGCACGCCCAGCAGCAGGACGGCGGCGAGGCATGCGGTGACGACGGTGCTCAGGGCGGACTCCCCGCAAGGCTCCTGGCGGACTGCGCACGGGCGGCGGCGGACCCCCGGGGGCGGTGATGGACGCACCCATCATGCGGTACGGCCGGGGCCCGCCGCCGGGGCGGGTCGATGGCCCGGCCGCCGGTCAGCCCGTACGGGGGAAGCTGACCTCGACCCGGCGGTTCTTCCGGCGGCCCTCCTCGGAGGAGTTGTCCGCGATCGGGTACTGCTCGCCGTAGCCGCGGATCTCGTAGTTGACGGAGGCGTCGAGGTTCTCGGAGAGCTTGCGCTGCACCGCGTTGGCCCGCTTCTTCGACAGCTGGTCGCCATGGGCCGAGGAGCCGAGGTTGTCGGTGAAGCCGAAGACCCGGACGGTCTTCGCCTTCTGCTTCTCGATCTCCCCGGCGATCTCCCTGATCCTGGCGGTGGCCGCGCCGCCCAGCTTGGCGCTGTCCTTGCCGAAGAGCACCTCGGCCTGGAGGGCGAACTTCACCTTGGCGTTGGTGTCCTCGCGCCGCTCGTCGCCGTCGTCCGTCTCCACCACCGACTTGATGTCCAGCACCCGGCCGGGCGCCAGCTTGGCCCCCTCGGGCATCCGCAGATCGGAGTCCTTGGCGTCGATCCTGACCGGTGGTGTGGTGTCCGCGGGCGCGCCGGGGCCGGAGTCGGCACGGGCCGCGGGGACCGGGGCGGCGGTGACCCACAGCGCGGTACAGGTCAGTACGGCGAGGACGGGGCCGCAACGCGCGACGGCGTGCCGGGACGGACGGTGCGTCATGGCGGGGCTCATCCCGAGAGCTCGATGCTGACGGACGGCATCGTGGGGATCTGGAAGTCGACTTCCTTGACGTCCTTGGGCGGGGCGGGGAACTGCGCGAACACCGGGCGGCTCTCGTTGGGCTTGATACCGGAGAGTCCGGTGGTGCACAGACACTGGCCATCGGTGTCCCGGAGCACCAGGTAGCGCTTCTTGCCCGCCTGGTCCACGAGGGAGGCACCGGAGAGGGACGAGCGGGACTTGGCCAGCTCCGCTTCGGTGGAGCGCCAGTCGACGGGGGTGAACAGCATGTTCCCGTGGTTGGTCACCGTCCCGCTCACCGTGACGAAGCCGCCGCCGTCCCGCACCGCGGAGTGCAGGGTGATGACGATGTCCTTCGGGCCCTTCATCTCGCCGATGGACTTCGACGAGTCCGCCGCGGGCTCCTGGTCACGCTCGTCGTCCTTGGCCGCGGTGGACTTCGGGGAGGAGCCGTCGTCCGGCTTCTTCCCGTCGCCGTCGTCGCCGCTTCCGCATCCGGCCACGGCGAGGGCCAAGCCCGCGGCGAGCGCCGCCGCGGCAGCCCCCCTCCGGGCCTTCGTCGTGTGCCGCATGCTCATCGCTCGCTGTCCTTCACTCGGCTACTCGTGGTTTCACTCGTCAATCGGCAAGGTGCACGGAGAACAGGTCTTTGGCGTCGGGGAAGAGATCGGGGTGGGCCGGGTCGATCGTCAGGTCCTCACCGTCGCAGCGGAGGTCGACGGCGGGCTTGTTGTCCTCGCCGCCCTCGTCGTCACCCGTGCCGCCGTCGTCGTTCCCGCCCTCGTCGTCGGCGGGCGGCTCGGTCGTGGGAGCGGGCGTGGGGCTGGGAGTCGGCGACACGGCGCAGCGCGGGGTGACCACCGCCTTGGCCCTGGCCTTGGCGTGCTGGCTCTCGGTACCGGGGATGACGGTATCGCCCACCGGCTCGCGCGTCCTGACCGTGACCGTGAAGGAGGTGGGCAGATAGCCCGGGGTACAGCCGGTGACCTCCGCGTCGTTCTTCCCCGCGAACCACCCGGCCTGCTCACATGCGTCCCCGACGCCGAGCCCCCGGCCGTTCAGCAGATCGTCCCAGGCACTGCCGTCCGTGATCGCCTTCAGAAAAGCCTTGCGCAGCTGGTCGCGGTAGTCCTGGCCCGCGGCGAGCGCCGCCGCGTCGGCGGCGGTCTGTCCGCCGTTGCGGGTCGCACCGGCCTGGCCGACCGCGAAGAGGGCGAGCGCCAGGAAGAGCAGGCCCGCCACCGCGGTGATGTAGATGGGAAAAGCCTGCCCCGCGTCACTTCCGAGGTCTCTGCGGGCTGTCACGGGGCGGGTCAGATGCCGACGACCTGAGCGATCTTGTCGGAGATCGCATTCGCGATCATGCTGCCGAAGTCCGTGGTCGACAGGACCAGGACGATGGCCACCACCACGGCGATGATTCCCAGGTATTCGATCGAGGTCTGCCCCCGGTCGTTCCCCACAACGCGCTTCCCCATCGTGTTCCCCTCCATGGGTTGCCGTCCCACTCTGGTCCGGCGACTCAACCCCCGTGGCGTCGCTGGCGACAGGAGCAAAGTACGCCGAAACACCGCCTTGGGAACAGTGCCTCACGCTCCGTTGCCTTCCCGATGCCCCGCGTTCGATTCGCGCCCGCACGCCACTGCCGCCACGGCTCATTTGCCTCACCCCCTCCCGGCCCCGGGAGCCGTCACCCGACGACTGTCCCACACCCAATTGCAACCGCGAAGGGCAATGGTTGAATTGCGAGGTCAGTCCCCGGTGACCGAGCCGAAATCCGTGCCGGAGCCGATGAAGAACCCGGCCACGAGCAGCACCATCGTCCCCGGCACCATGAAGGTGGTGATGACCACGGTGGCCTTCGGCACCGCGCGGGCCGCGCGCCGACGGGCGTTCTGGGCGTCCGTACGGCGCATGTCGTTCGCGATGGCGATCAGTGTCTCGACGATCGGAGCGCCCAGTTCCTCCCCCTGCTGAAGCGCCGTGACGAATTGCGCGACCTGCTCGGAGTCATTGCGTTTGCGCAGTTCCTCGAAGGCCTGGCGGCGGCTGACCCCCATATCCATTTGCCGAAGTGTGATGCGGAGTTCATCCGCCCAGGGGCCCTCGTACTTCTCCGCGACCCGGTCCAGCGCCTGACGGAAGCTCAGCCCCGCGCTCACCACGACCGCCAGGACGTCCAGGAAGTCCGGCAGCGTGCGCTCGATCGCGTCCCTGCGCTCGCGTACCGCCGCCCAGATGCCGACCTCGATCCAGAACAGGCCGAACGCCACCAGCAGCAGCGCCAGCAGGATCTGTCCCTTCATCAGCATCACCAGCGCGCCGCCGAAGCCGAGCCCGCCGTAGACCGCCCGCCGGGCCGCGTAGCGGTCGACCGTCAGCCCGCCCGGGTTGCCCGCCAGATCGATCCGGCGGCGCACCCGGGCCACCCGCTTGTCGCCCATCAGCCGTAGCACCAGCGGGGCGTAGCGCATCCCCAGCCGGTCGACGGCCGAGCCGACGACGGTGGTGCGCGTCGCGCCGACCTCCAGGGCCACCGCCAGATCGGCGGGCAGTTTGGCCTCGCTGCGGTACAGCGCGACGCCGTAGGCGATGCCCGCCACCGAGAGCCCGGCCGCCAGCGCCAGCAGCAGTGCGATTGCCATGCCTCCCGCCCCTCAGACGTCGATCTTCGACATACGGCGGATGAGGAAGAAGCCGATCCCGTACAGGACGAAGGCCACGACCACCGCGGCCTGGCCCCAGAAGGAGGAGGTCATCCGGTCCAGCGAACCCGCCGAGATCCTGTTCATCAGCAGCAGCGTCCCGATGCCCATGAGCGGGACGACATAGGCGGTGACGGTCACCTGGGAGAGCTGGGTGCGGACCTCGCGCCGTGTCTCCTTCCGCTCCTCCAGCGTCTGGGTGAGATTGCGCAGCGAGGTGACCACGGTCCCGCCCGCCCGGTTGGACAGCACCAGGGTGGTGACCAGCACCACCAGCTCCCGGGACGGCAGCCGCCGCGCCAGCTCCTCCAGCGCGTCGTCGATCGAATGGCCGACGGCCAGCTTGGCGGCGACCTTGGCCAGCTCCTCGCCCGCCGGGGCCTCCATCTCGTCCGCCGCCATCGCCAGCGCGGTGCGCAGGGCCAGCCCGGCCTGGGTGGCGTTGGCCAGGATCCGGGACAGCTCGGGCAGTTGGTTGATGAAGCGCTCGATGCGCTTCTGGCGCTGCCAGTCGAGGAAGGCGAAGGCGGCCCAGACCGCGATCACCGCCGCTATCGGCCCGAAGAACGACGCCAGGAGGGATGCCGCGATCACCCACAGCCCGGCCGCAGCGGCGGCCGTGTAGACCGTGAACTCCCCGGGCGTCAGCTCCAGACCGGTCGCCGCGAGCCGCAGCTCCAGTTTCTGTCCCGCCGAGGTCGTACGCAGCCGCCGGTCGATCCGGGCGAAGCGGCGCGACCGGCCGGGCGCCGCCACCGGGCCGGCGTCCGACAGCCGGTCGATCAGGGCGCGCTGCTGCTCCTTGCCGCGGGCGTAGGCGTGCAGTCCCGCGACCGCCAGCGCGCCGCACATCAGCGTCGCGCCGAGCGCCACCGTCGCCAGACGGTCCATGCCCGGCTACCTCCGTTCCCTCGGGTCGTACGCGGACCGGTCGAACACGGCGCCGCGGGTGGTCAGCTGGGCCGGGAAGGCGGCCACCCCGAACGCGGGCGGCACCGACTCGTTCGCCATCCGCAGCCGCTCGGCGATCCGCTCCGGCAGCGGGAAGTAGCCGAACCGGCCGTGCACCACCCGGTCCGCGGCCATCGGTTCGGCGTCGAACCGGCAGACGGTGGCGATGCGGTACTCCTCGTGGCCGTGGCTGTCGAGCAGCGCGATCTCGCTGATCCGCCGTGATCCGTCGGCGTGCCGGACCAGCTGGACGATACAGTCCACGGCGCTGTTGATCTGGTCGCGCAGCGCCTCGTACGGAATGGCCACGTCCGACATCGAGGCCAGGGTCTGGAGCCGCATCAGCGCGTCCTCGGCGCTGTTGGCGTGGACGGTGGCGAGCGAGCCGTCGTGACCGGTGGACATGGCCTGGAGCATGTCGAGGGTCTCGCCGCCGCGCACCTCGCCGACGATGATCCGGTCGGGGCGCATCCGCAGGGAGTTGCGGACCAGATCGCGGATGGTGATCCGGCCCTTGCCCTCGACGTTCGGCGGCCGGGACTCCAGCCGGATGACATGTGCCTGCTGGAGCTGGAGCTCGGCGGCGTCCTCGACGGTGATGATGCGCTCGCCCTCCGGGATCAGCCCGGAGAGCGCGTTGAGCAGCGTGGTCTTCCCGGAGCCGGTCGGCCCGGAGACCACCACATTGCACTTGGCCCGCACCAGCGCGGACAGCAGGAGCAGCATCTGCTCGTCCAGTGTGCCCATGCCGATCAGCTGGTGCAGGGTGTACGCGCGGGGGAAGCGGCGGATGGTGAGGGTCGCGCCGGTGAGGGAGAGCGGCGGGATGATCACGTTGACCCGCTCCCCGGACGGCAGCCGGGCGTCGACCATCGGATTCGACTCGTCCACCCGGCGGTTGACGGTGGAGACGATCCGCTCGATGGTCTGCATCAGCTGCTCTTCGGAGGCGAACCGGACGGGCACCTGCTCCACTCTGCCCGCGCGCTCGACGAAGATCTGGTCCGGTCCGTTGACCATGATCTCGGTGATGGAGGCGTCCTCCAGGAGCGGTTCGAGCACCCCGAGGCCGAGCGCCTCGTCCACCACCCGCCGGATCAGCTGGGCCCGTTCACTGGTGGACAGCACGGGGCCCTCGCGGCTGATGATGTGCCCGAGCACCCGCTCCAGCCGGGAGCGGCGCTCGGCGGCGGCAAGCGAGGACATCTCCGCGAGGTCGATCTCCTCGAGCAGTTTGGCGCGGTAGACGGAGACGAGATGTCCGTCCTGGCGTCCCTTTTCCTCACCGGGCCGGTCGGGCGCGGTGATACGGGCCCGCAGGCTCATCGGCCCTCTCCCCCGGCCCCGGCTCCGCCGATGTCGTCCGAACCGTCGTCGCAGGGCATCGTGGCGCTCCTCCTGGCACTGCCGAAGTCGAACCCGGGGATCACCGAGGGGATCTCCACGGTGACGGTGGCCCGGGCCTGTCCGCCCCCGCAGCCACCGCTGCTGACGTCCGCCCCGTCGGCCAGCCAGCCGCTCATCGCCGCCTGCCCGGCGGCGGCCGGACTGGTCCGCGGCTCGTCCAGCGAAGCGGTCCGCGCCGCCGCCCGCGCCGCGGTCCCGGTCTGCTGCACGGTGTACGCGGCCAGCCCCAACTGCACGGCGGCCAGCGCGACGATGAGCAGCACCGGAAGAAACCCGAGGAACTCGATCGAGGCGGAACCCTGGTCGCGCCCCCGCCGTGGGGCGGTGACGGCCGGGCCGTCGGCCCTCTCGGCGGAGGCCGCGGGGCCGCCGGGGCGGGGGCGCGCCATGGCGCGGGGCGGGGCAACGGGTGCGGGCGCGGGGCGTCGTCGGCTGGGCCGCATGCGGTTACTCATCTCCGCCCGCCAGGTCCGATTCGTCGGTCGCGCCCGCCGTGCCGGTGACCGTCCAGGGGAAGTCGGCGGCGCCGGGGAAGAGGACCGGGACCTTCAGACGGACCGTGGCGTTGAAGACCCCGTCGGCACCGGCTCCGCAGGAGATGGAGGAGCTGCCCCGCCAGGCGCTCGGGATGTCCTTCCGGGCCGCCGACTGGCAGGCGGCCGGGCCACCGCCGTCCGCTGCGCCCGCGCGGGCGCCCTTGTCCGCGGAGTTGCCCGCCAGCGAGTAGGTGTAGCCGATGAGGACGAACTGCCAGATCACCGCGAGCACGATGAGGGCCAGCGGGAGGACGCCGAGGAATTCGACCGTGACCTGGCCGCGGTCACCACCGCGCTTGCGGAGGAAGGAGCCGGTGGAGGACGGCGGGACCTCGTTCAGCGCCTCCGGGCCGGTGCCCCCCTCCGCCCCCCTGGAGCCACCCGTGCCGCCCGCTCCTATGGCACGGCGCCGCCGCAGCCCCGGCAGGGTCCGCTCGCCGGATGCGGCGGCGTGGCCGCCCCGGTGCGCCGCGCGGCGGCCACCGGCGCCTCCGCCACCACCACCGGCGGCGCCCGCGGACGCCGCGTCGACCAGGCCGAGTTCCCCGGCCAGCCCCCACAGCGCCTGTTTGACGGCCGACTTGGCGTCCAGGTCCTGCATCCGGCCGGAGTCCACGGCGGGCTGGAGCTCCTTGAACCCGGCCGGGATCGCCGTACGGGCCACCGTCGTTCCCGTGGCGCGCGCGACCAGCTGCGGCTGGATCTCGGCCTGCCGGGTGTGGCGGTTGACGACGGTGACCGTCTCCTCCGCCTTGCGGACCTGGAGCCGGTCCCACAGCCGCACCATGCGCTTGGCGGCGCGGACCGCGACCACGTCCGGGGTGGTGACCAGCAGCGCGATATCGGCGGTTTCGACGACGGCCGCGCCCGCCGAGGTCATCTGGGTGCCGCAGTCCACGACCACCAGCTCGAACCGCGACCGCAGCGCGCCGACGACCTGCCGGGCGGTGCGGTCGGTCACCTCCTCGCCGCGTTCGCCCTCACCGGGCGCCAGCAGCAGCCCCAGACCGGTCTGGTGGGTGAAGACCGCGTCCTGGAGCACCCGTGGGGAGATGTCGGTGATCTGCGCCAGATCGGCGATGGAACGGCGGAACTGGACGTCGAGGTACGAGGCGACGTCACCGGACTGGAGGTCCAGGTCGACGAGGGCGACCGTACGGCCCGCGGCCCGCGCGGCGAGCGCGAGCTGCACGGCGGTCACGGTCGTGCCGACACCGCCCTTGGCGCCCGTCACCGCGACCAGCCGTCCGCCCGGGCCGGTGGTGAGGGTGTCCCCGCCGCCGCCCAGGTGACGCCGTACCCCGGTGGCCCACTGAGCGGCACCGTGCACCCGGGCCGCCAACTCGTCGTAGGACAACGGTATTCCGGCGATCCCGCGCGCCCCGGCGTCCATGGCGGCCGAGTACAGCGCGGGCCCGGCGTCCGCCGTCACCAGCACCACCCCCACCGCGGGGAAGCGGAGCGCGACCTCCCGGATCACCTCCAGCGCGGGCGCCGGGGCGATGCGTTCATGGACGAGGACAACCTCCGGCAGCTCCTCCAGGGAGGCGGCGGCCAGTGCGGCGAGGGTGTCGAGCAGTTGGGTCGAGTCGCCCACGGGCGCCGACGGCTCCACACCGGGCAGCTGGCCGAGCAGCCCGTCGAGGGAGCGGGCGGCGTCGGGGTCACCGACGGCCGGCAGAATCCTGATCGTCACCGCGGCACCTCCTCACTCATTACTCATTTGTCGCCGTCGAGGGTGTAGGTGCGGTCCCCGGGGGATACCGGGCCGTCCCCGGCGGGGGCGACCAGCGCGAGCCGCACATGCGAGGCGAAGGACTCGGCGTACGCGACCCGCTGCGCGTTCTTGGTGTCGAGCGCGAAGGTGATCGGTACGGCCTTGTCGATGCGCCGTTCGTCGTCCTGGTCCGGCTCCAGGGCGGTGAGCTTGCCGACGTCGATGACCCGGGCGCCCTCGACGATGAGCTTGGAGACCGGTTCGTCGCCCTGCCCCTTGCCCTCGAAGGTCGCGTAGATGTTCACTTTCGCACCGGGATTGATCTTGCCCGCGACGCCCGTCGCCGCGTCGATCATGATGGCGATCTCCTGCTGTCCGGCCTTGAGCGCGGGGCGGTTCACGATCATGTCGTCCTGGAGCAGCGACCCCTTGCGCAGCGGCGTCACGGCTATCTTGCCGCGGATGTCGTCGAGGTCGGTGACGGCGGTGGACGGCACCCACCGCTCCGGCATCGAGACCTTCTCGAACTTCCCCGCGTCCAGCGCCTCATAGGCGGGGATGTCCGAGGTGAGCTTGTAGGCGGTGGTCTCGGGCCCGACCTTGGACTCCACGTCGTCGATGACGGAGAGCACCCCGGCGAACGCGCCGGCGGCGCACAGGACCGACAGGAGCAGCAGTACGACTCCGCGGCGCTGGCGTGAATTCATGGGACGGACAACCTCGTTCGGGGACGCGGGACTGCGGGGACGCGGGGACGTTACCGGCTGGTCAGTGCGGGTCGGTGGGTCGGGATCAGGGCGGGGATGTCATCTCCGCGCGTCACCGGCGCGGAGCAGAACGCACAGCGGTCCCCGATGAGTTCGAAGCCGCACCAGTGGCACTCCTCTCTGCGGACGGACGCCACGAGCTGGTAGAGGACGGACAGGTCCGGGATGGCCGCCGCGAACTCGATCAGCTTGGGGGTGCCCCACCAGCGGGCGGCATCGGAGGACGGCTCGACCAGTTCCACGTCCCGGATGCCCCAGGCGGGGGCGAGCGCCCCGGTGACCCAGTCCTCCCGCCCGGCCACCGAACCGTCCCGGTGGCCATGGCTGTTGAGCTGTCCGGGGGCAACGGTCATCCGGGTGCTGTACGAGGGGGCGGGCAGCACCCCGTCACCACCGGCCTTCACCAGCCGCGGGGTCGGATGGGCGAGCACCGCGAAATGGGTCCCCGGCAGCCAGGACCTGACGTGCGAGGTGAGCCCGACCGGCACCCGGTCCAGCCGGGCGACGCTGCCGAGCAGCGCACCGGCGTGGATGTAGTGGGCGAGCAGCCGGGCGGAGCAGGCGAGCACCCCGGGGCTGAAGTCGGACAGCGAGAGCTGGCGCAGCTGACGGGCGAGCACGGCGACGGCCAGCGGCGGGAGTTCGACGGGGACGAGCGCCATCCGGTCGCTCTCCAGCACGGCGCGCAGGGTGTGCAGTCGGCGGACCACGGGCGGCGGGGTCGCGGCGGGATAGAGCACCACCAGATGGCCCTGCCGGTCCAGCAGCGCGGCGACCTCGGCGAGCGCGTGGTCGAGCGGCTGCTCCCGCGGCGGGCGGAGCACAACGGCCGACGGGGTCTGCCCGTCGGGCGGCGGAAGCACCAGCTCGCGGCCGGTGACTGCTATCGCGGTGGGCACGTCGGCTACCCCGTCTCACATCGGCACCGAGCGGCCGCGGCCGCAGGTCGTTACTGCCGGTCCTGGTGCATCGTCACTTTATCCACGAATGCCGCGTCAGAGAACAGTTCCTCTGAGTTACGGCCACCCGGTCCGGTGGCGGACGGCGCTTCCCCTTGACAACCCCATTGGTCTGAACCATTTTGTACGGCACGCCTCAGGGGCCCCTGGACGCGCACTCGCATTACCTCCCCCCTTCCCCCACGTACGGAGGCTGTCGTGATACGCGCAAGGTTCGGGAAAAGACTGCTCACCGCGGCCGCGGCGGCCGCCCTCGGCGCCGGCGGGCTGATGGCGGCCGGTACGGCGGGCGCGTCCGAGACGCACTCCGCCGCGGCCGTCCCCGCCCACGCCGTCACCGGCTACTGGCAGAACTTCAACAACGGCGCGACCGTGCAGAAACTCGCCGACGTGCCCGGCGACTACGACATCATCGCGGTCGCCTTCGCCGACGCCACGGGTACGCCCGGCGCCGTGGACTTCCACCTCGACCCGGCCGTCGGCTACAGCAGCGAGCAGCAGTTCAAGGACGACATCAAGGCCAAGCAGGCGGCCGGGAAGTCGGTCATCGTCTCCGTCGGCGGGCAGAACGGCACCGTGTCGGTCAACGACGACGCCTCGGCGAACGCCTTCGCCTCCTCGATCACCGGGCTGATGGACGAGTACGGCTTCGACGGCGTCGACATCGACCTGGAGAACGGGCTCGACGCCACCTATATGACGAAGGCGCTCCGGGCGGTCCACGACAAGAAGAGCGACGTGGTGGTCACGATGGCGCCCCAGACGATCGACATGCAGTCGCCGTCCAACGCCTACTTCAAGACCGCCCTGGGGATCAAGGACTTCCTGACGGTGGTCAACATGCAGTACTACAACAGCGGTTCGATGCTGGGCTGCGACGGCAAGGTGTACTCCCAGGGCTCGGTCGACTTCCTCACCGCCCTCGCCTGTATCCAGGTGGAGAACGGACTCGACCCCTCGCAGGTCGGCCTGGGCGTCCCCGCCTCCTCGCGCGGCGCGGGCTCGGGCTATGTGGAGCCCGGCGTGGTCAACGCCGCGCTGGACTGCCTGGCCAAGGGCACGGGCTGCGGGAGCTTCAAGCCCTCCCGCACCTACCCGGGGATCCGGGGGGCGATGACCTGGTCCACCAACTGGGACGCGGCGAACGGGAACGCCTGGTCCAAGGCGGTCGGCCCGCATGTCCACGGGCTGTAGCCGTGAGGACCTCGGCGGTTCCCGTTCACCCCGGCACGGCTACCGCAGGGTGCGGAGCCAGCGGACGATGTCGGCGGTCGCGGCGACGTTGGAGCCCAGATGGCGGGAGTGCTCGTAGTCGACGGCCCCGAGGTCGATGACGGGCGCGTCCACTCCCTGACGGCGCAGGGCGGCGTGGCAGACCGCGGTGTTCTCCACCGTGGCCTGCTCGTCGCCCCGCGCCAGGTAGAGCCGGGTCGGCACCCGCGGCGCCCAGTCGGTGCAGACGCCGTCGGTGGTGCGCAGCGCGGCGGCCATCCCCCCGGTGGGCTGGTCGAGGATCCGGCGGCCGTGCGGGGTCAGCAGCTTGTCGAGGGTGTCCGGGGTGCCCTCCATGAGCTGCCGCCCGGTGTGGGCTCCGTCGAACAGCGCCTCGACGGTCTTCGCGTAGGGCGCCCGGAACACCTGGCCGGGGCTGTCGTACACCCGGTGCAGCCGGTTGAAGGCGACCAGGGTGTACGCCGCGTAGATGACGCTCGACTTGGGTTCCAGCCTGCCGTCGAGCAGCGCCCGCAGCTCGCTGCCGCCGAAGTCGTACGCCCCGCTGACCGGGGCCAGCGCGCCCAGCCGGAACCAGCGGTCCTCCCCCGCCCGGAGGGAGCGGGCGAGGCCGAGCGCGGCCGACGCGCCCTGCGAGAAGCCGGTGACCGCCACCTCGCGGTCCAGGGTGTGGCCGGTGCGCGGGGCGAAGGCGCGGGCGGCACGGAGCATGTCCAGGGAGGCGGTGGTCTCCGACGGGACGTCCATCCAGGGGTGGAGGCCGGGGCCGGTGCCCATGCCGAGGTAGTCGGGGGCCACCGCGGCGAACCCGGCGGAGGCGTAGGTCACGGGCGGGCCGGTCAGGAAGTCGCGCCGCTGCATCGAGGGGGCGTCACTCTTGTGGACGCCGGTGCCATGGGCGAACGACACCGGGCGCAGCCTGCCGTCGGCACCGCGCGGGAGGACCAGCAGCCCGCTGGCGGTGGTGGGCCGTCCCTGGGCGTCGACCGTGCGGTAGACCAGCCGGTAGGCGTCCACGCCGTAGCGGGCGGTTCCAGCTTCGAAACCGGCGGAGGTCAGCTCGGCGGCGACGTCCTCCGGTCCGGCCAGGCGGTAGAGCCGTTCGGCCGACACCAGCGTCCCCCGTCCGTGGTCCTGCCGCTGCTGCCCGCCGGCCGCGGAGACCGGGGAGCCGGCGCCGGGGGTGGGGGCGGCGGCCGTGGCCACGGCCGGGACGGCGGTGCCCGCCAGCAGCAGCGCGGCGCAGAGGGCGGTCGCGCGGGTCGTGGTGCGGCGGTTCACATGGATGCGCATGGGGTCCCCGTTTCTGATGCGGTGTGACCAGGACCCCAGCCTTCCGCGCGGTACCCCGGGGGCGCACTGGTGGCCGCCCCCGGGCCGGGGTGTTGCCAGCACCCCTGTTCCGTTCGGTCAGGGCGTGGGCAGCTCACACCCCGGCAGACCGAGGTCGATCTTGTTGCCGGTGGTCACGCACCGGGTGATGCCGTAGGTCTCCTGGGCGTAGTTGATCCCCTGCCGGACCGTCACCGTGCCGCTCTCGTCGACCTCGCAGGGGTTGTTCAGGGTGCACTGGCCGCCGCTCTCGTTGCCGGTGTTGTTCACGGCCACGACCTTGCCGGAGGCGGTGTCCACGACGGGCGAGCCGGACGTTCCGCCGATCGTGTGACAGGCGGAGGTGTAGCGGACCGAATCCTTCCAGGTCCACTCCCCTTCCTTAAGACGATATGCAAATCCGTCGATATTGCAGGCGTAGATCTTCTTCCAGTAGCCGGAGACCACATTGATGCTGGCGCCCTGGACCGGGTGGCTGTCGGACAGCTGTAGGGCCCTGATGCCGTACCGCTGCTCGATCTGGGCGTATGTCGAGCTCAGTTCGTACAGCGAGATGTCGGTGTCGGTCATCGTCGCGTACGCGACCTTGGTGGCCCGGAGCGTGCCCGCACTGGCACCCGAGCTCCTCAGCAGGGTGAAGCTCCGGCTGGACGGCTGGTCGACGATCACCTCGCCCGCGGCCGGGAAGCCGCTGGACAGACAGTGTCCATTGGAGAGTACGAGCGCGGGGTCGGTGTCGGCGGAGCCCGGGGTCCGTACCACGGAGCCCGAGCAGTTGCTGAGCGCCACCGTGCCCGCGAAGTCCACCGCGCGCGCCGCCGCGCCCTTCGGAGCCGATGCGGAGGACGCGGCGGAGGACGCGGCGGAGGACGCGGCGGAGGAGTGGGTGGGGGTCGCGGCCACCGTGGGGGCGGCGCCGGTGCCCAGGACGGCCGCCCCGGCGAGTAAGAGGGCCGAGAGCGCACCGGCGAGAGGTCTTTTCATGGGGGGTTTCCTTCCCTCGATGAGAAGTTCCTTCCCCGACGACCATTTCCCACCCTTGACCATGTCATGCACATGGCCGAACACTGGCGCAGCAGTCGCTCGTCTTTCACCCCCACAGGAGACCTTCACCCCCCAGGAGAACTCATGCGACCACGCATCCGCGGCAGACGTTCTACCGCCCTCGCCGCCCTGCTGGCCCTCGCCCTCGCCGCCCCCATCGCCGCCGCAGCCGACGACCCGGCCTCCGGCCCCGCACCCGAGGCCGCGGCCGGGACCACCGCCGGGACCACCTCCGCGGTCCCGGCCGACGAGAAGGTCGCCCAGTACGAGGTCGCGGGCCCGGCCACCCAAGCGGAACGTTCCGCCGTCGCCGCCACCGGCGTCTCGATCGACGAGGTGGACGCCCGCTCCCTCGTGGTCACCGCCAACGCCGCGGAGGCCAGGCGGCTGCGCGCGCTCGGCTACCGGCTCACCGAACTGGACGGCCCGCCCGACCGCTCCGGGGGCAGGTCCGGCCGGCAGCCCTTCGACTTCCCTTCCGCCGACGCGGGGTACCACAACTACGCCGAGGCCAACGCCGAGATCGACAAGGCGGTCGCCGCGTATCCGGCCATTCTGAGCAAGCGCGTCATCGGAAAGTCCTATGAGGGACGGGACATCGTCGCCCTCAAGATCAGCGACAATGTGGCCACTGACGAGGCCGAGCCCGAAGTGCTGTTCACCGCCCATCAGCACGCGCGCGAACACCTCACGGTGGAGATGGCGCTGTATCTGGTGCGGGAGCTGACCACCGGCTACGGCAGCGACCCCCGGATCACCAGCGCGGTCGACGGCCGGGAGATCTGGATCGTCCCGGATCTCAACCCGGACGGCGGTGAGTACGACATCGCCACCGGCCGCTACCGGAGCTGGCGCAAGAACCGCCAGCCCAACTCCGGCTCCTCATCCGTCGGCACCGACCTCAACCGCAACTGGGACTTCAAGTGGGGCTGCTGCGGCGGCTCCTCCGGCTCCGCCGGATCCGAGACCTACCGTGGCCCCCGGGCCGAGTCGGCCCCCGAGGTCAAGGTGGTCGCGGACTTCGCCCGCAGCCGGGTCGTCGGCGGGAAGCAGCAGCTCAAGGCCGCCATCGACTTCCACACCTACAGCGAGTTGGTGCTGTGGCCGTTCGGCTGGACGACCAGCGACACCACCACCGGGATGACCCAGGACGACCGTGACGCGTTCGCGGCCGTCGGCAAGAAGATGGCCGCGAGCAACGGCTACACCCCGGAGCAGTCGAGCGATCTCTACATCACCGACGGGTCCATCGACGACTGGCTGTGGGGCTCCCAGAAGGTGTTCGCCTACACCTTCGAGATGTATCCGTCGTCCTTCGGCGGGGGCGGTTTCTACCCGCCCGACGAGGTGATCGACCGCGAGACGGAGCGCAACCGGGACGCGGTGCTCCAACTGCTGGAGAACGCGGACTGCATGTACCGGTCGATCGGCAAGGAGGCGCAGTACTGCACCGGCTGAGCCGGTGACCCGGCCGCGGACCGCCCCGGTGGTTCACCGGGGCGGTCCGCGGCCGAACGCCCGGTTGCGGCGGCAGGTCCTAGATCACCAGGCTGAGCAGCCCCGCGACCGCAAAGCCCGCCACCGACAGCACCGACTCCAGCACCGTCCACGACTTGAGCGTGTCCCGCTCGGAGATGCCGAAGTACTTGGCGACCATCCAGAATCCGCCATCGTTGACATGCGAGGCGAAGATCGAGCCCGCCGAGATCGCCATGATGACCAGGGCCAGATGCGCCTGGGACCAGTCGCCGTCGGCCAGCATCGGGGAGACGATCCCCGCCGTGGTGACGATCGCGACCGTCGCCGAGCCCTGGGCGACCCGCAGCACCAGCGCGATCAGCCAGGACAGCAGGATCACCGGCAGCCCCGCGCTGTCGAAGGCGTCCGCCAGCGCCTGGGCCACCCCGCTGCCCTTGAGCACCGCGCCGAACACCCCGCCCGCGCCCACCACCAGCAGGATGTTGCCCACCGGCTTGAGCGAGGCGGTGCACACCGACTCCAGTGCATTCCGCGACCAGCCGCGCCGGATGCCCAGCAGGTAGAAGGCGAGGAAGAGCGCGATGGTCAGCGCCACGAAGGGATGGCCGAAGAACTCGATCACCGAGCGTCCGGTGCTCGGGTCCAGCGCGACGGAGGAGAACGTGGCGCACAGGATGAGGACCAGCGGGGTCCCGATGATCGCCAGGACCGTGCCCACCGGCACCGGCCGCTCCGCCGGAGTGGCACCCGCGGCCCGCTGTTCGGCCTCGACCGCCGCTCTGGCCTCCTCGGCCGCCTCCACCATGTCCTGCGGTACGGGGACGAAGAGGCGCTTGCCGATCCACGCCGCGTAGCCCCAGGCGGCCAGCACCGACGGCACCCCGACCAGCACACCCATCAGGATGACCCAGCCCAGGTCGACATGGAGCAGTCCGGCCGCGGCCACCGGCCCCGGGTGCGGCGGCAGGAAGGCATGGGTCATGGACAGCCCCGCGAGCAGCGGCATCGCGTAGAGCACGATCGACTTCCCGCTGCGCCGGGCTGCCGCGTAGACGATCGGCGCCAGGACGAAGATGCCGACGTCGAAGAAGACGGGTATGCCGAAGATGAGCCCGGTCAGTCCCATGGCGAGCGGTGCCCGTTCCTGGCCGAACAGGCCGAGCAGCCGGGAGCTGAGCGCCTCGGCGCCGCCGGAGACCTCCAGGATCGCCCCCAGCATGGTGCCGAGGCCGATGATGATGGCTATGTGGCCGAGGATGCCGCCCATCCCGGTTTCGATGAGCGAGACGGCGTCGGACTTCTGGACGGTGCCGAAGAGTTCGGTGACCGAGAGCCCGGCGGCCAGGCCCACCGCGATGGAGACGCCGAGCAGGGCCACGAACGGCTGGAGGCGGACCTTGATGATCAGGTAGAGCAGAAGCGCGATACCGAGGGCGGCGACGGTCAGCAGTCCTGCGGTGCCATGGATGAGTGCGAGCAGACCACCGGTGTGCGGTGGGGTCTCGGCAGCGGGAGCGGCCGCGAGCAGCATGGGGAACTCCGGAAAAAGGGTAGGGGGCGGCGCCGCACGGCGGAGGGCCGCGCGGTCGGGATGCCGGGATGGGGGTGATCAGAACTCCGTGTCCTGCTGGTGTGGGGGGTTGGCCGGGATGGTTCGGGGACGGGGGATCCGCGGCGGGCGGGGCGGGGAAGGCCGGGGGACACAACGGGGACGGGCCTTGCGCACCCCCCGCCCACCGCGGGGGCCGGGGACGGGCGTCAGCCGAGGACGGCGAGCGCGTCGATCTCGACGAGCAGTCCGGCGGGGAGGCCGACGTAGACCGTCGTACGGGCCGGCGGCGCCTCCTCGAGGTCCGCGAAGAACTCGTCGTACAGGGCGTTGAATTCGGCGAAGTGGGCGGTGTCGGTGAGGTAGATGCGCACCATCACCACGTCCTCCCAGCTCGCCCCGCCCTCTTCGAGGACGGCCTGCACATTGCGCAGGGTCTGGAGGGACTGTTCGCGCAGGGTCGGTCCGACGGGGGCCGGGGCCTGGCCCGGGACCGCCGGGCCGAAGCCGACCTGACCGGCGACCTGGAGGATGTTCCCCTTCTTCACGCCGTGCGAGAACTTGGCGGGCGGGGTGGTGTGTCCGGCCGGGGTGATCGCGGTCTTCTGCAGCTTCTCGCTCATGAAAGGGGTTCCTTGGTTCTCTTGTCGGATCTGACCGCCTCGGGCTTCACAGCCCCGGGCGCTTCTGCCATGGCATCATGCGGCCCCCGGGCCGGGGCACTTCCCGAGTACTCCCGGCTGATCGCCTCCGCGGTACGGCGCACCAGCGGCAGCAGCGTGAGGAGTTCGTCCGCGGTGACGACCACATTGGGCGCCGACACCGAGCACGCGGCCACCACCCTGCCGTCCGCTCCCCGGATGGGCGCCCCGACACAGTTGATCGACTCCTCGTGGCCACCGAGGTCGGTGGCCCAGCCCTGTTCCCGAACGGTGGCCAGCTCCTTGAGGAACGCGGCGGCGTTCGGTGTCGAACGGGCCGTGTACGCGGGGTAGGTGAGCCGCTCGGCCACCGCGCGCCGCTCGGGCTCCGGCAGATCGGCCAGCAGCAGTTTGGCGACGGCGGCGACGGTGATCGCGACGGGTTTGCCGATCCGGGAGTACATCCGCACCGGATAGCGGCTCTCCACCTTGTCGATGTAGAGGACCTCGTCCTCCTCGTACACCGCGAGATGCACGGTGTGCCCGCACTGTTCGTTGAGCGCGACCAGATGGGGATGGGCGATCTCGCGGACGTCCAGGTTCTCCACGGCCTGCTGCGCGAGCGCGAACAGCCGGGCCCCGAGCCGGTAGCGCTGGTCCTCCTGGCGGTAGACCATGCCGTGCTCGTGCAGGGTGCGCAGCAGCCGCAGCGCGGTGGACTTGTGCACCCCGAGCCGGGTGGCGACCTGTTCCAGGTTGGCGGGCCCCTCCGCCAGCAGGGGCAGGATGCTCAGCGCTCGGTCGACGGTCTGGCTCATGGGTTGGATACCTCCACCGCTGCGGTCTCGGGGCCGGAATGCGCCGGATTCGTCCGGCCGGGGCCGAATCGCAGTGTGCCCCACGCGGCGGCATCGAGTGCCACCCATCGATCGGCCCGCGCACGGGAGGGCGGGGTGGCGAGGTCGCCGGGGACGGTGAGCGCGGCGGCCGCCATCAGATGGCCGTGGCGCAGCCGTTCGGCCACGGACAGGCCGCGCAGGGTGCCGGAGAGGAATCCGGCCGCGAAGGCGTCCCCGGCACCGACGGGCGCGACGACCTCGACGCGCGGGGCGGGTTCGACGGTGACGGTGTCCGCTCCGCCGGGCCCGCGGGCGTAGGCGGTGGCCCCGGCGGCCCCCCGTTTGACGACCAGCACCGACGGTTCGGGCAGCGCCGCCCGGATCGCGTCGGCGCCGCGCACTCCCCAGGCGGCCTCGGCCTCGTCCTCGCCGACGAAGACCAGATCGCAGCCGCGGGCGAGGTCGAGCAGGACGGAGGGGCCGCGCCCGCCCTCGTCCTGCCACAGCGCCAAGCGGTAGTTGACGTCGAAGGAGACCAGCGGGCGGCCGGGGGCGGGGGTGGTCAGTTCGCGCATCAGGGCGAGACAGCCGTCGGAGAGGGCCGCGGTGATCCCGGTCAGATGGAGGATCCGGCCGGACCACAGCTGCTCCCGCTCCATCAGGGACGGCGACATGGCCGCGGCGGCGGAACCGGCCCGGTAGTAGACCACCTCGGCGAGCGGCTCCCCGGCCGGGCGTTCCCGTGTGCCGGGCTCCCGGTCGAGCGCCGCGACCGACTCCCGGCCGGCCGCCGCACCGGGCTCCTGGCCGACCGCCCGCTCCCCCGCCGTACGGAAGTAGATACCGGTCGGGCGGCGGGGGTCGCGCTGCACCCGGCTGATGTCCACCCCCGCGGCCGCGATCTCGGTCAGCAGATGGTCGCCGAACCCGTCCGTGCCCACCCTGCTGATCCAGCGTGCGCGGTGCCCGCAGCGGGCCAGTCCGCAGGCGACATTGGACTCGGCCCCGCCGATGCCGCGTGCGAAGGAGGGCACATCGGCGAGGCGGCCCGGCCGGGACGGCACGAAGGTCACCATCGACTCGCCGAGGCACACGACGTCGACGCTCACGGCAGGGGGCACGATCGGTCTCGCTCCTCGCTCGTCGGGGTACGGCACACACCGTTGACCGGGTGCTTGGCGGGATGTTAGACAGCGCTGAGCGTCATACGCAATGAATGTTGCACATGTTGCAATCGATCAAAAGGGAGGCGCCTCCATGGCCACCGACCACAGCGGTCCGTCGTCCCTCGCGGGACTCGCGCGGGAGCGTGTCGACCACCGCTTCAAGGGGCTGCCCCCGACCGCCGAAGGCCGTACCCTCGGCGAACTGGCCGCCGAGCGGCGCTCCCTGTTCACCGGCGGGTTCACCACCCCGGTGCTGGCGCTGTCGGCCGAGGCCCTGGAGCACAACCTCATGGAGATGGAGCGCTACTCCGCCACCCACCACCTGGCCTTCGCCCCGCACGGCAAGACCTCGATGGCCCCACAGCTCTTCGAGCGCCAACTCGTCCACGGTGCCTGGGGGATCACCGCCGCCGTCCCCTCCCACGTGCGGATGTACCGGGCCTTCGGCATCCAGCGGATCTTCCTCGCCAACGAGGTCGTGGACGCCGCCGCCCTGCACTGGCTCGCGGCCGAGCTCGACGCGGACCCCGGCTTCCGCTTCATCGCCTACGTCGACTCCACCCGCGGGGTCGAGTTGATGGACGCGGCGCTCCGCGAGGCGGGCGCCCGCCGGCCGGTGGACGTCGTGGTCGAACTGGGCGCGGGCGAGGGCGCGCGGACCGGTGTGCGCACCGAGGCCGAGTGCGCCGTGGTCGCCGACGCGGTGGCGGCCACCTCCACCCTGCGGCTGGTCGGCGTCGCCGGATACGAGGGCGAGGTGCCGAAGCCGGATGCCGAGCGGGTCCGGACCTGGCTGCGCCGGCTCACCGCGCTGGCCGCCGGGTTCGACGCGGCGGGCCGCTTCGCGGGGCTCGGCGAGACGGACGAGATCGTGGTGAGCGCGGGCGGCAGCGCGTGGTTCGACGTGGTGGCGGAGGTCTTCGCGGAGCTTCCCGAGCTGTCCCGGCCGGTGCTGAAACTGCTGCGCTCGGGCGCGTACGTCTCCCACGACGACGGCCACTACCGCAAGCGGACCCCGTTCAACCGGATCCCGGAGGAGGGCGAGCTGCACCCCGCCTTCCGGCTGTGGGCCCAGGTCGTCTCCCGCCCCGAACCGGGCCAGGCGTTCCTCAACGCGGGCAAGCGGGACGCCGCGTACGACCTGGACCTGCCCGAACCCCAGGTCGTCCGCTCCGCCCGGGACGGCGCCACCCGCCCCGCCACCGGTCTCACCGTCACCGGCCTGTCCGACCAGCACGCCTGGGTCGCGGTCGCGGACGACACGGAACTGGAGGTCGGCGACTGGGTGGGCCTCGGCCTCTCCCACCCGTGCACCAGCTTCGACAAGTGGCAGCTGATCCCGCTGGCCGAGGCGGACGGAACGGTCACGGACTACATCCGCACGTTCTTCTAGGGTCCGTCTTCACAGGGGGCGTCCGGACGCGAGCGGCGTCTGGTGCAGGGGGCACCTCCCAGCGGTAGCTGGGGGAACACCGCACGGCGGAGGATCGCCCTCGTACCGGGCGTACGCGGGCGGCTGGTGACCACGCGGCCGGGCACCTCCCAGCGGTAGCCGGGGGCGCCGTGCCAGGCGTCGGGAGCAGGGCGGCCCCCCTGAAGACGGGCCTGGCCCATCCCCCCGCCCTTCCCGGGGCTGCGCCCGGGTTCCCCACGAAACCAGGGGCGGCTGGACGGGAACGACAGCGCGCCGCAGGCGCGACCGGCAGAACGAGAGGCATCCGCCATGGACCTGGTCATCCGCGACGCACACGTCATCGACGGCACCGGCGGGGCCGCCTACCGGGCCGATGTGGCCGTGGACGGCGGACGGATCGCCGCCGTCGTCCGGGAGGACGGCGGCCCGCGGCCGGGCGGACGGCGCGTGGTGGACGCCGACGGGCTGGCCCTCTCCCCCGGCTTCATCGACATGCACGCGCACAGCGATCTCGCGCTGCTCCGCGACCCCGACCACTCCGCGAAGGCCGCCCAGGGCGTCACCCTGGAGGTCATCGGCCAGGACGGGCTCTCCTACGCGCCCGTCGACGACCGCACGCTCACCCAGATCCGCACCGCCATCGCCGGCTGGAACGGCGGTGCGCCCGGAGTTGCGGACATCGACTTCGACTGGCGCGACGTGGGCGGCTATCTGGACCGCCTCGACCGTGGCTTCGACGGCGAGGGCATCGCCGTCAACGCCGCGTATCTCGTCCCGCAGGGCACCGTACGGATGCTCGCGCTCGGCTGGGAGGACCGCGCCGCTGCGCCCGGTGAACTCGCCCGGATGAAGCGGCTGGTGGCCGAGGGGCTGGAACAGGGCGCCGTCGGGATGTCCTCCGGACTCACCTACACCCCCGGGATGTACGCATCGGACGCCGAACTCACCGAGCTGTGCCGGGTCGTCGCGGCGTACGACGGCTACTACTGCCCGCACCACCGCTCCTACGGCGCGGGCGCCCTGCGCGCGTACGAGGAGATGGTGGCGCTCACCCGCGAGGCGGGCTGTGCGCTGCACCTGGCCCACGCCACCTTGAACTTCGAGGTGAACGAGGGCCGCGCCCCCGAGCTGCTCGCCCTGCTCGACGCGGCGCTCGCCGACGGCGCCGACATCACCCTGGACACCTACCCCTACCTCCCCGGCTGCACCACGCTCGCCGCGATGCTGCCGAGCTGGGCCGCCGAGGGCGGACCGGAGGCGACGCTCGCCCGGCTGCGGGACGACGCCACGGCCGAGCGGATCCGGCGGGTCATGGAGGTGGACGGGGCGGACGGCTGCCACGGGGTGCCGATCGCGTGGGACACCATCGAGATCTCCGGGGTGAGCGACCCGGCCCTGAGCGACCACGTCGGCAGGACGGTCGCCGAGAGCGCGCGGGCGCGCGGTGAGGCGCCCTGGGTCACCGCGCGCCGGCTGCTGCTGGCGGACCGGCTCGGCTCGACGATCCTGCAACACGTCGGCCATGAGGAGAACGTCCAGGCGATCATGAAGCACCCCGTGCACACCGGCGGCAGCGACGGCATCCTGCACGGCGCCAAACCGCATCCGCGCGCGTACGGCACCTTCCCCCACTATCTCGGCCGCTATGTGCGCGAGCTCGGGGTGCTGCCGCTGGAGGAGTGCGTGGCCCATCTGACCGGCCGCCCGGCGGCCCGGCTGCGGCTGCCGGACCGGGGTCTGGTGCGCGAGGGGTACCGGGCGGACCTGGTGCTCTTCGATCCGCTGACGGTGGCGGCGGGCTCGACATTCGAGGCGCCGCGCACCCTTCCGGTGGGGATTCCGCACGTTCTGATCGACGGGCGGTTCGTGGTGGAGGACGGCCGCCGGACGAGTGTGCTGGCGGGCCGGTCGGTACGGCGGCGCGCGGGCTGAACGGCCGTCCTCGGGGCCGGACGGACCGCACCGACGGCGGCGTAACGCTCCGGCGCCGGACGCCCCCGGGCGCTCCCGACCACCGTCCACGTGGTGAAAAACACCGAGCGTGGCCGGGGGCGGCACCGTAGGGTTGCCGACATGCAGGTGATCCAGTCCACGAAGCTCGCCAACGTCTGCTACGAAATCCGTGGCCCGGTGCTCGAGGAGGCGATGCGACTGGAGGCAGCGGGTCACCGCATCCTCAAGCTGAACACCGGCAACCCGGCGACCTTCGGCTTCGAGTGCCCGCCGGAGATCCTCGAGGACATGCTCCGGAACCTCGGCGACGCCCATGGCTACGGCGACGCCAAGGGTCTGCTGTCCGCCCGCCGCGCGGTGATGCAGCACTACCAGACCCAGGGAATCGACCTCGATGTCGAGGACATCTTCCTCGGCAACGGTGTCTCCGAACTGATCCAGATGTCCATGCAGGCGCTGCTGGACGACGGCGACGAGGTGCTGGTTCCCTCCCCCGACTACCCGCTGTGGACCGCCGCGGTCTCGCTCTCCGGCGGCACCGCCGTGCACTACCGCTGCGATGAGCAGTCGGACTGGCTGCCGGACCTCGCCGACATCGAGCGCAAGGTGACCGACCGCACCAAGGCGATCGTGATCATCAACCCGAACAACCCCACGGGCGCGGTCTACGGCGAGGAGGTGCTGCGCGGGATCACCGAGATCGCCCGCCGCCACCGGCTGATCGTCTGCTCCGACGAGATCTACGACAAGATCCTCTACGACGACGCCACCCACACCCCCACCACCTCGGTCGCCCCCGATCTGCTGACCCTGACCTTCAACGGGCTGTCCAAGGCGTACCGGGTCGCGGGCTACCGCAGCGGCTGGCTCGCGGTCTGCGGTCCGAAGGCCCACGCCGCCAGCTATCTGGAGGGGCTGACGATCCTGGCCAATATGCGGCTGTGCGCCAACATGCCCGCACAGCACGCGGTGGCCACCGCCCTCGGCGGCCGTCAGTCGATCAACGACCTGGTGCTGCCGGGCGGGCGGCTGGTGGAACAGCGCGATGTCGCCTATGAGCTGCTGACCCAGATCCCGGGCGTGACCTGCGTCAAGCCGAAGGGCGCGCTGTACGCGTTCCCCAAGCTGGACCCCAACGTCTACAAGATCAAGGACGACCGGCAGATGGTGCTCGATCTGCTGCGCACCGAGAAGATCATGATCGTCCACGGCACGGGCTTCAACTGGCCGGAGCCGGACCACTTCCGCATCGTCACCCTCCCGGCCAAGGAGGACCTGGCCGACGCGGTGACCCGGATCGGCAACTTCCTGGACGGCTACGGCCAGCCCTGAGCCCGGCCCCGAGGATGGCCGGACCGCCCCGGGCCGCCCCGGTCCAGGAATTCGATGATCCGTTTTAGCGAAGACTCAACTTTAGACAGCGTCTAAGTTAAGATGGCCTCCTGGACATCTGGGAGGCCATCCATGTACGAGCCGATCCGCACCAAGTCGGTCCACACCATGGCCGAGCCCGAGCCCGACTTCCCCCATCGCTCACGCGAGGAGGAGCTGGACATCCGGCTCGGCGGACATCTGACCGCACTGCTGACCGTCACCGACGAGCTGCGCGCCCTCTCCCCGGACCCGGCCCTGGACGAGGCCGCCGAGCGGATCGCCGCCCAGGTCGTACGGCTCGGCGACGGCCGCCGCCCGCTGCGGGCCGCCCCCTCGGCGAACTCCGCCGACCCGGCCCGGATAGCCGCCCTGCACCAGCGGGCGCACACCCTGGCCGGCTGGGCCCTGGTCCTGGCCACCTCCCGCGAGGACACCGCGGGCACGGCGCTGGCGGCCGAGCGCCTGGACGTCCATGCGGCGGCGCTGGGGCTGACCGACTGACGGGCCCCGCGCGGCGGGCTGGGGCTGACCGGCGGACGAGCCGTGCGGCTCCGGCTGATCCCTTTCCGGCTCCGGCCCGATAACGGTGCGGTAGCGGCCATGGCGGCCCCGGGTTCGCACCGTGTGAGCTGGGCCCATGGCATCGCGCGGAAGCGGAGGACTCGCCGGACTGCTCGCGCCCTGCGCGCTGGGCACACTGCTCACCTGATGCGGCTCGGGCCAAGGCGATGGCCTCACCAAGGGGGCCGGGCGGGGCGAGCCGCCGGCACAGGCCGGCGGGCTGCGCTGGAGCGCCCCGGAACAGGGGCCGCGGCGCCCCGCGGAGGGCACGGCCGCGGTGTCCCGGAAAGGGCGGGGCGGGGATCTCAACGGGGACGGGTACGACGACTTCGCCGCGTACGACACGGACCGCGTCCGGATCGTGACTGGACGCTGCCGGGGTCGGACACCGGACTGGACACCGAGAGCACCCGGTACCTCACGCCCCGGCAGCTCGGCTGACCAGGGGGCGGTGACCACGAGGCGGGGGCCCGCACCGTGCGGGCGGGCCCCGGCCTTCGACGTGCTCGCGGCTCAGCCCAGACGCTCGACCAGCGCGTGGTACTCGTCCCACATCTCCTTCGGCGTGTGGTCACCGAAGGTGTTGAGGTGGTCGGGAACGAGCGCCGCCTCCTCGCGCCAGACGTCCTTGTCGACGGTGAGCAGCAGGTCGAGGTCGGCGTCGGCCATGCCCAGACCCTCGGTGTCGAGCGCCTCACGGGTCGGCAGCACGCCGATCGGGGTCTCCACGCCCTCGGCCTTGCCGTCCAGCCGGTCGACGATCCACTTCAGCACCCGGCTGTTCTCGCCGAAGCCCGGCCACACGAAGCGGCCTTCGGCGTCCTTGCGGAACCAGTTGACGTAGTAGATCTTCGGCAGCTTGGCCGCCGCCTCCGCGTCCTCCTTCTTGCCGACCTTGACCCAGTGGGCCATGTAGTCGCCCATGTTGTAGCCGCAGAACGGCAGCATGGCGAAGGGGTCGCGGCGCAGTTCGCCGACCTTGCCCTCGGCCGCCGCGGTCTTCTCGCTGGCCACGTTGGCGCCGAGGAAGACGCCGTGCTGCCAGTCGAAGGACTCGGTGACCAGCGGGACCGCGCTGGCGCGGCGGCCGCCGAAGAGGATCGCCGAGATCGGCACGCCCTTGGGGTCCTCCCACTCGGGGGCGATGATCGGGCACTGACCGGCCGGGACGGTGAAACGGGCGTTGGGGTGGGCCGCGGGGGTCCCGGTTGCCGGGGTCCAGTCGTTGCCCTTCCAGTCGGTCAGATGAGCGGGCTCCTCCTCGGTCATGCCCTCCCACCACACATCGCCGTCGTCGGTGAGCGCGACGTTGGTGAAGACCGAGTTGCCCCACAGGGTCTTCATCGCGTTGGCGTTGGTGTGCTCACCGGTGCCGGGCGCGACACCGAAGAAGCCCGCCTCGGGGTTGATCGCGTACAGCCTGCCGTCCTCGCCGAACCGCATCCAGGCGATGTCGTCGCCGATGGTCTCGACCGTCCAGCCGGGGATGGTCGGCTCCAGCATCGCGAGGTTGGTCTTGCCGCAGGCGCTGGGGAAGGCGGCGGCGACGTACTTGGCCTCACCGCGCGGTGGGGTGAGCTTGAGGATCAGCATGTGCTCGGCGAGCCAGCCCTCGTCACGCGCCATGACCGAGGCGATACGCAGCGCGTAGCACTTCTTGCCGAGCAGGGCGTTTCCGCCGTAGCCGGAGCCGTAGGACCAGATCTCCCGCGACTCGGGGAAGTGCGAGATGTACTTGGTCGAGTTGCAGGGCCAGGGCACATCGGCCTGGCCGGGCTCCAGCGGGGCGCCGAGGGTGTGGACGGCCTTCACGAAGAAGCCCTCGTCACCGAGGACGTCCAGGACGTCCTGTCCCATGCGGGTCATGGTGCGCATGGAGACGGCGACATAGGCGGAGTCGGTGATCTCGACGCCGATCGCGGACAGCGGCGAGCCGAGCGGGCCCATGCAGAAGGGCACCACGTACATCGTGCGGCCGCGCATCGAGCCGCGGAATATCCCCTGCTCACCGGCGAAGATCTCGCGCATCTCGGCAGGGTGCTTCCAGTGGTTCGTCGGGCCCGCGTCCGCCTCCTTCTCGGAGCAGATGAAGGTGCGGTCCTCGACCCGGGCCACATCGCTGGGATCGGAGGCCGCGTAGTACGAGTTCGGGCGCTTGATCGGATCCAGGCGTTTGAAGGTGCCCTTCTCGACCAGCTCTCCGGACAACCGGTCGTACTCCGCCTCCGAGCCGTCGCACCAGACCACCTCATCGGGCTGGGTGAGGGCGGCGATCTCGCCGACCCAGGCGATGAGCTCCTGGTGGTTGGTCGGGGCCGGGCTGGTGGGGGAGGAAGCCACATTGCTGGGCGCCACGATCGCTCCATCCCGCCGGAACGGCATGGTCCGGCGTTATCGATTGAGGGTTTGTACGGATATGTGCACGCACATCCGTTTCTGGAGACAGCTACCCCTTGGGGGCTGCGACCCGGATGCTCAGCTCATCCGGTGCCGACCGCGCTCATTTGATCATCCGACGGTGTGAGCCATCTGTCCAGTGGGCACCTTGGTGACCATCACCACTCGACATGGGCCGGTAACTTACGGTTGCGTAGGTAGCATGAGCGCCATGCCTGCCGCCGAGCCCGACGCCGTCGTTGACAATCCCCCAGGGCCTCAAGCAGCCCTACCGCTCCCTCTGAAGCCCCTCCTGCGCGGCTGGCTGCACGCCGGCATGTTCCCGGCCGCGCTGGTTTCCGGGGTGGTCCTCACGGCGCTCGCCGACAGCCCGCGCGGGCGCCTGGCGTGCGCCGTCTACACCCTCACCGCCTGCGCGCTGTTCGGGGTGAGCGCGCTGTACCACCGCGGCAATTGGGGCCCGCGGGCCACCGCGATACTGCGGCGGCTGGATCACGCCAATATCTTCCTGATCATCGCGGGCACCTACACGCCCTTCACACTGCTGTTGCTGCCGGAAGGCAAACAGCAGCTGCTGCTGTGGCTGGTGTGGGCCGGGGCGATCGCCGGGATCACCTTCCGGGTGTTCTGGGTCGGCGCCCCGCGCTGGCTCTACACCCCGTGCTACATAGCGCTGGGCTGGGCGGCGGTCTTCTTCCTGCCCGACTTCATGCGCACCGGCGGCATCGCCGTGATGACCCTGATCATCATCGGCGGACTGCTGTACAGCGCTGGCGCGGTGATCTACGGAACCAAGCGCCCCAACCCCTCGCCGCGCTGGTTCGGCTTCCACGAGGTGTTCCACTTGTTCACGCTGGCGGCCTTCGTGGTGCACTACGTGGGTATCTCGCTGGTGGCCTATCAGCACGCCTGAGCCGCGGCGGGTACCAGCCCTCCGCCGGAAGGGGAGGCCGCCGGGAAGCGGAGGCCGAATCGGCCCCGCCCCGGAGCCGATGCCTGACAATGAGAGACATGGCACGCACGACGTCCGCCGCCGAGCGGTCCGCGCGGCGGACCGCCCCGGGGCTCCGTGAGCGGAAGAAGATCAAGACCCGGCGGGCGATCCGGCAGGCGGCCTACCGGCTCTTCGCGGAACGGGGCTACGACGCCACCCCCGTGGACCGGATCGCGGAAGCCGCCGATGTCTCCCCCAGCACCGTCTTCCGCTACTTCCCCACCAAGGAAGACATCGTGCTCACGGACGAGTACGACGTGATCCTCGCGGCCGCGATCCGCGACCGCCCTCTCGACGAATCCCCGGTCACCGCGCTGCGCCGCGCCATCCTCGATCTGCTGGGGCAGTTCACCGCCGCGGAGCGCAAGGAACTCCTGACCCGGCTCGCCCTCGTCCGCCGCATCCCGGCCCTGCGCGCCCGGATGGGCGAGGGCCTGGCCACGACGGCCGTGACGCTGGGCGAAGCGATGGCCGAACGCGGCGGCCGCGCACCGGACGACTTCGAGGTGCGCATCGTGGCCGGAGCGATCCTGGGCGCACTTCAGGAGGCCGTCTTCCACTGTCTGGACCACCGCCGGGTCGAGGACATGGAAGCCACCATCGACCACGCCCTGGCCCTCCTCTCCCGCGGCCTCCCCCTCTGACCCCGGGCCCCACCGAGCCCTTGGGAGAACCACCGACGGCGGGCGCCGGGCCCTGTCCGGCGGACGGGCACGGACGGAGCCACGGCCGCTCCCGCCGCCCGCGGACCGGTGACGACCGAGCGACCGGCCGGCGGCCGGGAGCCGCGGGCCGATCGGGCAACGGGGCTGACGGGATCACCGCAGCCGGGCCGGACCGAGGGGCGGACCGCGGTCCGAGCACCGAGGGAGCGCGATCGGGCGCCCGGCATCCACCGGTCAGGCCGCGGTGACGGCCGTTGGCAACAGCCCGGGGGCCCGGATCGCGGGCGGCAGGACGCCGGTCAGCGGCCCGAGTCGGTGCCAGCCGGGGCCCGGTGGATACCGAGGCCCGCGGGCCGCCACGGAGCCCGGGCGGCCACGGGGCCCGGTCGGTACCGGGGCCCGCGGGCGGCCACGGAGCCCGGTGGACCGGGGGCCGCGGGCAGCCGTGGAGCCCGGCACGCGCCTGGGTGCAGCGAGCGGCCACGGGGCCCGGTCGGTACCGAGGCCCGCGGGCGGCCACGGAGCCCGGTGGACCGAGGGCCGCGGGCAGCCGTGGAGCCCGGCACGCGCCTAGGTGCAGCGAGCGGCCACGGGGCCCGGTCGGTACCGAGGCCCGCGGGCAGCCACGGAGCCCGGTGGACCGAGGGCCGCGGGCAGCCGTGGAGCCCGGCACGCGCCTGGGTGCAGCGAGCGGCCACGGGGCCCGGTCGGTACCGAGGCCCGCGGGCGGCCACGGAGCCCGGTGGACCGAGGGCCGCGGGCAGCCGTGGAGCCCGGTCGGTACCGAGGCCCACGGGCGGCCACGGAGCCCGGTGGATACCGAGGCCCGTGGGCGGCCGTGGAGCCCGGCACGCGCCGTTGGGCGCCGCGCGGACCCCGGCAACGCGTCCCTCAGCCCCCCAACTTCGCGGCCAGCGCGTCCGCGTCGGCGGTGGGTGCGTCACAGGTGAAGTGGCGGCAGACATAGGCCGCCGGGCGGCCCTCCAGCAGCGGGCGGTCCAGGAGCAGCGGGACCTCCTCGGAGCCGGGCTCGCCGACCGCGACCACCGCACCGGGCGCGGTGCCCAGCAGCGCGGCGCGGTGCAGGGCGCGCGTCGCCGGATCGCCGTCGGGGCCGACGACCGCCACCTCGCGCGGTCCGTCGAGCGCCGCCTCGGCCACCGCGAGCCCCCAGCCGATGAAACGCGGGACGCGCGCGCCGAGCGCGCGCACCACGGCGAGCGCCCGCTCGGCGGCCTCGCGATGGCGGGTGCTGCCCGTGACGGCCGCGTAGGACAGCAAGGCGCCCGCGGCCGCCGTCCATCCCGACGGCGCGGCGTTGTCCGTCGGGTCCTGGGGGCGGCGGATGAGCGCCTCCGCGTCATCCGCGGTGTCGAACAGCGTGCCGTCCTCGGCGGTGAAGTGGCCCAGCACCGTGTCCAGGAGCAGCCCCGCGAACTCGACCCACACTCCCTCGCCGGTGACCGCGGACAGGGCGAGGAAGCCCTCGGCCACATCGGCGTAGTCCTCCAGGACACCGGCATGGCTGCCGGAGGTGCCGTCCAGCGAGGTGCGGGCGAGCCGCCCCTGCTGGTCCATGTGGACACGGACGAGCAGATCGGCGGCCTCGGTGGCGGCCTCGACGAGATCGGGCCGGTCGAAGTACGCGCCGGTCTCGGCGAGGGCGGCGACGGCCAGCCCGTTCCAGGCGGCGACGATCTTGTCATCGCGGCCGGGGCGCGCCCGCCGCTCCCTGGCGGCCAGCAGCCGCTGCCGCACCGAGGCGATCCTCTCGGCCTCCACCGGCCGCGCGCCGTCGGGGAGCTGGAGCACGGAGGCCCCCTTTTCGAAGGTGCCCTCCTCGGTCACCCCGAAGTACCCGGCGGCGAACTCGGCGTCGGCCCCACCCAGCGCCTCGCGCAGCTGCTCGGGCGTCCAGACGTAGTACGCGCCCTCGACATGGCGTCCGGTGCCGTCGTCGCTGTCGGCGTCCAGCGCGGAGGCGAAACCGCCCTGCTCGGTGCGCATCTCGCGGACCAGGAACTCGGCCGTCCCCAGGGCGATACGGCGGGCGAGGTCCGAGCCGGTGGCCCGCCACAGATGGGCGTAGACCCGGCCCAGCAGCGCATTGTCGTACAGCATCTTCTCGAAGTGCGGCACGGTCCAGGTGGCGTCGACGGCATAGCGCGCGAAGCCACCGCCGAGCTGGTCGTAGATACCGCCGCGGGCCATCGCCTCGCAGGTGGCCGACACCATCTGGAGGGCGCCCTCGGAGCCGGTCCGGGCGTGGTGGCGCAGCAGGAACTCCAGCGCCATGGACGGCGGGAACTTGGGTGCGCCCCCGAACCCCCCGCGCACGGCGTCGAATTCGCGGGTCAGCCCCATGAGCGCGGCGTGCAGATCCTCGGTGCCGGGCGGCTGGGGCGCGCCGGAACCCAGCGCGATGCCGGTGCGCGCGGCCAGGTCCTGCACGATCCGCCCGGCGACGTCCCGGACCTCCTCGCGACGGTCCGTCCACGCCGCCCGCACCCCCTCCAGCACCTGCTGGAAGGCGGGCATGCCGTGGCGCGGCGCGGGCGGGAAATAGGTGCCGAAGTAGAAGGGCTCGGCGTCGGGGGTGAGGAACACCGTCATCGGCCAGCCGCCCTGGCCGGTCGCTGCCTGCACCGCCTCCATGTACACCGCGTCGACATCCGGCCGCTCCTCGCGGTCGACCTTGACGGAGACGAAGTGCTCGTTGAGGTAGGCGGCGGTCGTCTCGTCCTCGAAGGACTCGTGCGCCATGACATGGCACCAGTGACAGCTGGAATAGCCGACGCTCAGCAGCACGGGCACCCCGCGGCGGCGCGCCTCCTGGAACGCCTCGTCGGACCACGGCCGCCAGTCGACCGGGTTGTCGGCGTGCTGAAGGAGGTACGGGGACGTTTCGTGCGCCAGACGGTTCGGCATGCCCCCATCCTCTCCCAACTCTCGGATTGTGCGAGTTATCCACAGGGGCCCCGGAGGGAGTTATCCACAGGGCTGCCGGATAAGAACCAGAAACGGAAGACTTGGGAGCAACGCGCGGTCGACGCGTGGCACATGCGCAAGGAGGGGGATTCATGCCGGGCTCAGTGGAGGTGCTGCGGGACAGCCACCGGACCGAGGTCGAGCGGCTGCTGTCGCGCGCCGTGGAGGAGGAGGTGCGCCGCTCGGCCGGGCGCACGGACGGCGGGGTGCTGCTCAGCCGGGCGCGCGGGGCGCTGGAGGGGATGGCGGCCACCGCGGCCGAGGAGTACGGCGCGTATGTGCGCGCCCTGGAGGAGTCGGAGGCGGGCAGCCGTCCGCTGTCCGCGCGGCTGACCCGCGGGCGGCTCGGTACCCCGGCGCTGGCGGTCGCGGTCGCGGCGGCCGCGGCGTTCGGCGCGGATCTCACCTTCGGGGTCTCGGCGGGCGCCGCGCTGGGCGCGGGGGTGACCGCGGCGGTGGCCGGATCGGCCGCGGCGGTCCTGAAGCTCACCGCGGGCCACTGGCCCGCGGCCCACCGCCAGGCCGCCCTGCGCCACCAGCCCGGCGGGGCCGAGCAGCTGCGGCTCCAGTGGCTGACGGCGGTCGAGGTGCGGGGCATCCGCCCGTTCATCGACCAGCACCGGATGACCACGGCCGCCACCCGTCAGGGCGGCGGCGGGTCGAAGCGCGTCTCGGCCTCCGCCGGGCAGGTGCCGCGGCTGCGCGGGGCCGACCGCAGCCAGGCGGCCCGCAGGCGCACCGTGCTGGAGCAGTCCTTCGCCCATCTCCCCGAGGCGGACGGCCCGTTCGCCGGGCGCCGTGCCCAGATCACCCAGATCGCGCAGTGGGTGCGGCAGGCGCGGGCGAGCACCGAGACCCGGCCCACCGTGGTGCTGCTGGAGGGGCCGCCGGGCTCGGGCCGCACCATGCTGGCCGTGCGGGCGGCGCACCATCTGCGGGACGAGTTCCGCGGCGCGTGCCTGGTGGATCTGCGCGGGGACAGCGCCGAGCAGTCCCCGCTGCCGACCCGTGACGCGCTGCTGCATCTGCTGAACCGGCTGGGCGCGCCCCGGGACCAGCTGCTGTTCCGCGAGCGCTCCACCCAGGACCAGCACGTCAAGCGGCTCACCGAGCTGTATCACCAGCATCTGACCGGGCTGCCGGTCACCATCGTGCTGGATGACGCAAGCGATGCCGAGCAGGTGCGCACGCTGGTTCCCGAGCGGTCCGACAGCCTCATCCTGGTCACCTCGCGCACCCCGGTCACCTTGCCCCCGGATCTGGCCGCCTGGGTCCACCGGCTGGAGGTGGGCCCGCTGGACGAGCCGGGCGCCGAGGAGTTGCTGCGGGCCTCCGCCGAGGAGCCCGCGGGGGCCGGGCCGTATGACGCGCAGTCCGTCGAGCGGATCGCGGAGCTGTGCGGGCGGCTGCCGCTGGCGCTGCGGATCGCGGGCTCCTCCCTGGGGGTGCGCACCCCCGCCGCCCTGGTCACCGAGCTGGAGGCGTACGGGCCGGTGGGCGCGGTCGAGCGCACCCTGTGGCTGCGCTACACCGACCAGCAGGACGGCGCCCGGCGGCTGCTGCGGCGGCTGGCGCTGGCCGGGCGGGCCAGTCTGGGCGCGGCGGCGGCCGCCGCGCTGCTGGCCACCGATGAGCAGGAGGCGGCCCGTCATCTGGAGGCGCTCGGCCGCGCCGGGCTGATCCAGCACGTCCGCGGCAGCCGCTACCGCCTGCACGACGTGGTGCGGACCTTCGCCCAGACCCGTCTGCTGGACGAGGAGGAGCCGGAGCAGCGCACCGCAGCCCAGGAGCGGCTGATCCGCAGCTATGCCGAGCTGGCGGACTCGGTGATCCGGCTGGTCGACGGCAAGACCTCCACCCGCGCCGACATCTTCGCCAAGGGCGCGGGCCACGGCTTCACCTCACTGGAATCCGCGCTGCGCTGGCTGGACGACGAGTCCAGCTTCATCACCGCGGCGCTGCGCCATGCGGAGGGTGTGGACCAGTCCGCCGTGCTGCACCTCCTGGGCGCCCTGTGCGACTACTGCCTGCTGCGCGGCGATCTCTACCGGCTGGGCGAGATCAGCGAGCTGACCCAGGCCGTCGACCAGGGGCTGCTGGTGCGTTCCGTGCAGTGGCGTACCGGTATCGCCGCCCGTCAGCTCGGCGAGCTGGACCAGGCGCGCACCACCCTGTCCTCGGTGGTGAACCTGTATTTCGAGGCCCAGCACGAGGCGGGGGCGGCCCGGGCGCTGTGCAGCCTGGGCATCACCCTGCACCACCAGGGCCAGCTCGGGGAGGCCGCGGCGAAGCTGCGGGAGGCGCTGTCGCTCCAGTCCGCCGAGGAGCTGCGCGGGGACCGCGCCTGGACGATGCACGCCCTGGCCGCCGTGGAGCGCGACCGCGGACAGCTCGCCGAGGCGCTGGAGCTGCTCGCCGGGGCCCTGGAGCTGCACCGGGAGAGCGAGAGTCTGCACGGCCAGGCGTGGGCCCACTTCCAGCTCGGCCAGGCATGTCTGCGGATGGGTGAGGTGGGGCGCGCGGAGGCCGAGCTGCGGGAGGCGCTGGACGCCTACAGCACCACCCACGACCAGCGCGGCGAGGCATGGGCGCTGACCCAGCTGGCCCGTGCCCGGCTGGTGGACGGCGAGGCGTCGGTCGCCGTCGACCAGCTCCGCCAGGCCCTCTCCCGCCACCGGGAGAACGAGGACGCCCGCGGCGAGGCATGGACGCTGTACTACCTGGGCCAGGCGCTGGAGGAGCGCGGCGATCACGATTCGGCGGTGCGCGAGCTGGAGCGGGCGCGCACGCTGTTCAGCCGGATGCGGGACGCGTACGGGCTGGCGTGCGCCCGGCACCACTCGGCGCGGGTCACCCGCGATCTGCGGGCGGCGCAGACCGGTTCGCTGCGCAACAGCGGCTTCGCCCGGCAGCTGCTCCAAGACGCGCGGCAGGACTTCCACCGGGTGGGGGTGGCCCATGGCGAGGCGTGGTCCTGCGTGGAGCTGGCCGTGATCGACGCGGGGAACGGCAAGGCGGCCCAGGCACTGGAGCTGATCGACGAGGCGGCCGCGCTGTTCGCCGGGTACGGGGACCGACGCGGCCGTTCCTGGGCCCGTTTCCTGCGCTGCACCCTGCTGCCGTTCGCCTCGGCGGGCGGCTCGGTGATCGGCACCGCGGTGGCCCAGGAGGAGCTGGCGGAGCTCCGCCGCGAGCTCCGCGAGCAGGGCCCGCCCGGGGACACCCGGCTGGAGGGCTGCGCGGACGCGTTCGCGCTGGTGCTGGAGCGCGGTGTGGAGCCGGAGACGGGCTGGCAGGCGTGGCAGCTCGGCATGGTCCCGAGCCGCCACTCCCGCGAGGTCATGGCGGTGCTGCCGAATGGCACGGCGGGCTAGCCGGTCCGCCGCCCGGACCCACCGGGCCGGGCGGCGACCGCACGGGCTCCGCACCGGCCGAGAAGGGTCCGGTGCGGCGGACGGCAGGGGTCAGGTGCCGTGCCGGGCCGGGGTCAGGCCGGGCTCTCGCCCTTGGGGCGGTCGGCGGACGCCGGGCCCGGGGCCTTGGCGGGCTCCGGGCCCTCCTCGAAGTCCACCTTCTTCATATGCTTGTTCATGGACTTCATCAGCAGCCACACCGCGCCGCCGATCAGTGCGAAGACGATGAAACCGAGGACGCCCGGAGTCACCTTGTTCTCGTCCAGCTCTTTGGCGAGCGGGACGAGATGCGTTACGGCGAGGGTGCTGGTCGCGCTCATCATGGGGTCAATTGTTGCGGATGCCCGCGAAGAGGTCGTCCTCGGGGAGGGAGGTGTCCACGAGCGACTTGGCGAGCTCGTACTCCTCCGTCGGCCAGACCTCCTTCTGGATGTCCATCGGGACCCGGAACCAGCCGCCGTCGGGGTCGATCTGCGTACGGTGCGCGATCAGCGCCTTGTCGCGGATCTCGAAGTAGTCGGCGCACGGCACATACGTGGTCAGGGTGCGCTCGGGCCGTGCGAAGTCCTTCCAGCGCTCCAGCCACTCCCCGTACGGCGACTCCAGTCCCCGGGCCAGCAGCGCCTCGTGCAGGGCGACCGTGCGCGGCCGGTTGAAGCCCTGGTTGTAGTAGAGCTTCTGCGGCTGCCACGGCTCCCCGGCCTCGGGGTAGCGCTCGGGGTCACCCGCCGCGTCGAAGGCCACCATCGAGATCTTGTGGGTCATGATGTGGTCGGGGTGCGGATAGCCGCCGTTCTCGTCATAGGTGGTGATCACCTGCGGCTTGAAGGTGCGGATCAGCCTCACCAGCCGACCCGCCGCCTCCTCCACGTCCTGGAGCGCGAAGCAGCCCTCGGGCAACGGCGGCAGCGGGTCGCCCTCGGGCAGCCCGGAGTCCACGAAGCCCAGCCACTCCTGCTTCACGCCGAGGATCTCGCGCGCCTCGTCCATCTCCTTGGCGCGGACCTCGTGGATGTGCTCCTCGATATAGGGATCCCCCTGGAGCTTGGGGTTGAGGATGGAGCCGCGCTCACCGCCTGTGCAGGTCGCGACCAGCACATCCACCCCCTCGGACACGTACTTGGCCATGGTGGCCGCGCCCTTGCTCGACTCGTCGTCAGGGTGCGCGTGCACGGCCATCAAACGCAGCTGCTCAGTCAAGTTCGATCCTCAGTGATTCGTCGCGGAAGACGGCTTCTATAGTGACCCACGGCGGGGGCGAATAATTCCGAGTCCCCCGAGCAGGAGGAAGGATCATGGCCGCGGTGCGCGAGGGTCTGCCCGACGGGCGCTACGGCCGATCGGCGGACGCACGCGCCGATCGCACGCTGAAGATCGTGGGCGCCGTGCTCGGTGCCGGGCTGCTCGCCCTGATCTCCTGGTTCGGATACGCGTACATCACCGGCGAGGACGTCAGCGGCCGGGTGATCGGTTTCAAGGTGGTCGCGGACGACGCCGTCGAGGTCCGGCTGGAGGTCATCAAGGACCGGGACACCACCGGTGTCTGTACGGTGCGTACCCTGGACAAGGACCACGGCGAGGTGGGCCGCAAGGACTTCACCTTCGCCCAGCGTGAGGACGAGCTCGTCAAGGTCGTCACCGTGCGCACCACGGGGCGTGCCACCAGCGCGGAGCTGGTCGACTGCGAGTCCGCCTCGGGCGGCTGAGCCGCCCCGGGGAGCCGAGCGGGGCGTCCGCCGACCGGGTGTCCGATGAACGGACGCTACGTGTCGGTCAGCGGAGTGCGATCTGACCAGGGCTGACGGGTTTCCTCCACATTGCGCCCAGTTCCCTCCTCCCCGTTTCTTGCCGGAATTGTTAGGCTCGTGGTTTCGCCCGGCTTTGAAGGCGCACCCTTCTGAGTAGGGCGTTCATTTGTATTCCCAGCACCGACGAGGAGCACCTGTGACCCAGACCAGCGAGAACGTCACCTGGCTGACCCAGGAGGCGTACGACCAGCTCAAGGCCGAGCTGGAGTACCTGTCGGGTCCCGCACGTATCGAGATCGCGAAGAAGATCGAGGCCGCCCGGGAGGAGGGTGACCTCCGGGAGAACGGTGGTTACCACGCCGCCAAGGAGGAGCAGGGCAAGCAGGAACTCCGGGTGCGTCAGCTGACGCAGCTGCTGGAGCAGGCGAAGGTCGGCGAGGCACCCGCGGACACCGGCGTGGTCGCCCCCGGCATGGTGGTCACGATCGCCTTCGACGGCGACCCGGACGACACCCTGACCTTCCTGCTCGCCTCCCGTGAGTACGCGAGCGCGGACATCGAGACCTACTCGCCGCAGTCCCCGCTGGGGTCGGGTGTGACCGGCAAGAAGGTCGGCCAGGACGCCGAATACGAGCTGCCCAACGGCCGTACCGCATCGGTGCGGATCCTGGAGGCCAAGCCGTACCAGGGTTGAGCGCCCCTCGCCCCTCGGACACCCGAGAGCCCCGTCCGGCACCACGGCCGGGGCTCTCCGGCGTTTCCGATGATCTCCGCGGCTCAGGCGGCCGAGGAGGTCCAGGCGGCTCGCACGACTCAGGCGGTCGCCGAGCGGTACTTGCGGACCGACAGCGTCCGGAAGACCAGGATGATCACGATCGACCAGAGCACCGACGCCGCCACGGGGTGCTGCATCGGCCAGGCGTCCGAGACCACGCCCTCCGGATTGCCGAACAGTTGGCGGGACGCCTGCACCGTGGCGCTGAACGGGTTCCAGTCGGCGACGTGCCCCAGGAAGGCGGGCATCTTGCTGGACGGCACAAAGGCGTTGGAGATGAAGGTCAGCGGGAACAGCCAGATCAGCCCGCCGGACGTGGCCGCCTCGGGGGTCCGTACGGACAGCCCGATCAGCGCGCCGATCCAGGAGAAGGCGTAACCGAGCAGAAGCAGCAGCCCGAAGGCGCCGAGCGCGTTCAGGATGCCGTCGTGGATCCGCCAGCCCACGATGAGCGCGACGATCGCCAGCACGACCAGCGTCAGCGCCGTCTGCACCAGATCCGCGAGCGTACGGCCGGTGAGGACCGCGCCGCGCGCCATCGGCAGGGAGCGGAAGCGGTCGATCAGACCCTTGTGCATGTCGTCGGCTATCCCGGCACCCGCGCCCGCCGTGGCGAAGGTCACGGTCTGGGCGAAGATCCCGGCCATCAGGAACTCGCGATATACAGTCGCGTCCGTACTGCTCTGGCCCGGGATCATGATCGCTCCGCCGAACACATAGCTGAACAGCACCACGAACATGATCGGCTGGATCAGGCCGAAAATCACCACCTCTGGGATGCGCACCATGCGGATCAGATTCCGCTTGGCGACCACCAGGGAGTCGCGGACGGACGCCAGCGGTCCGCCGCGCGGGCGGGGTGCCGCCGCGACGGTGGCACCGGTCTCCTCGACGACGGCCATCACTTTCCTCCCTTGCCCGCGCCCGCGGACGCCTTGCCCGCGGACGCCTTGCCCGCGGATGCCTTGCCGTTGGACGCCTTGTCCGCGCCGTCCTCCTCGGCACCGTGGCCGGTGAGGGAGATGAACACGTCGTCGAGGGTCGGGCGGCGCAGCCCGATGTCGTCGATCTCGACTCCGCGGGTGTCCAGTTCACGGATGACCTCGGCGAGCAGTTTGGCCCCGCCGACGACCGGAACGGTGACCTTGCGGGTGTGCTCCTGCACGGTGGTCTCGCCCTTGCCCAGGGCGCGCAGTACCTGTTCCGCGACCGCGATGTGGTCGCGCTCGTGCACCACGACCTCCACCCGCTCCCCGCCGGTGCGGGCCTTGAGCTGGTCGGAGGTGCCGCGCGCGATGACCCGGCCGCGGTCGATGACGCAGATGTCGTGCGCCAAGTGGTCCGCCTCCTCCAGGTACTGCGTGGTCAGCAGCAGGGTCGTACCACCGGCCACCAGTTCCTGGATGACCTCCCACAGCGCCTGCCGGTTGCGTGGATCCAGACCGGTGGTCGGCTCGTCCATGAACATCACGGGCGGGCTGACGACCAGGGCCGCCGCGAGGTCGAGCCGGCGGCGCATCCCGCCGGAGTAGGTCTTGGCGGTGCGGTCGGCGGCGTCGGCGAGGTTGAACCGTTCCAGCAGTTCGCCCGCGCGGGCCTTCGCGGCACGCGCGCGCATCTGGTAGAGCTGACCGACCATCTCGAGGTTCTCGCGGCCGGTCAGATACTCGTCGACGGCGGCGAACTGCCCGGAGAGACCGATCGAACGGCGCACCTCGTTGGGGTGCTTCAGGACATCCACTCCCGCGACCACCGCCCGCCCGCTGTCCGGGCGGAGCAGCGTGGTGAGCACACGCACCGCCGTGGTCTTGCCGGCGCCGTTGGGGCCGAGCAGTCCGAGCACGGTTCCTTCGGGTACGTCGAGGTCGACGCCGTCCAGAGCCCTTACGTCGCCGAAGGTCTTCACCAGACCCTCGGCATGAATAGCGCCTGGCATGTTGGCACTCCCAGGAGGTTTGGGTCGTTCCACGGAGATCTTTCGACGCCGCGGCGCGCGACTGTTTTTCGCCACGGCGGATGCGCCCCCCTCAATAAAGGCATATTTCCGCCACCGTGTGCAGCGCGCGGCAGCAAGTAGAGGGAAGAGTAGCGTAGACGCGATACATCGCGACATACGTTTGATGAACATCAACGCGACGGGTTCCGCCGCGGCGGTCCGGTCAGGCCATCACGGTGTAACCCGCCGCGCTCAGCGCCTCCCGCACCTCGTCGCAGTGGTCCGGCCCCTTCGTCTCCAGATGCAGCTCGACCTCCGCCTCACTGAGCCCCAGCCGCGGATTGGTACGCACGTGGCTGACGTCCAGGACGTTGGCGTCCACCACCGACAGCGCACCCAGCAGCGAGGCCAGCGCACCCGGCCGGTCGGTGAGCCGCAGCCGCAGCGACAGGTAACGCCCCGCCGCGGCCATACCGTGCCGCAGGATCCGCTGCATCAGCAGCGGATCGACATTGCCACCCGAGAGCACCGCCACCACCGGACCTTCGAACGACTCCGGCGCCGACAGCAGCGCGGCCACCGGGCTCGCCCCCGCCGGCTCCACCACCAGCTTCGCCCGCTCCAGACAGAGCAGCAGCGCACTGGACAGCTCGTCCTCGGTGACCGTCCGGACCTCGTCGACAAGATCACCGATGATCGCGAACGGCACATCGCCCGGCCGCGCGACCTTGATGCCGTCGGCCATGGTCACCGGCGCGTCGATCGACACCGGGTGCCCGGCGGCCAGCGACGGCGGATACGCCGCGGCGCCCTCCGCCTGCACCCCCACCACCCGTACGTCAGGGCGCAGCGCCTTCACCGCGATCGCGACCCCGGCCGCCAGACCACCGCCGCCGATCCCCACCACCACGGTGCGCACCTCGGGGCACTGCTCCAGGATCTCCAGCCCCACCGTGCCCTGGCCCGCGATGATGTCCGGGTGGTCGAAGGGGTGGATGAAGACCGCGCCGGTACGCTCGGCGTACTCCTGCGCCGCCCGCATCGTCTCGTCCACGATCTGACCGCACAGCCGTACCTCGGCGCCGTAGTCCCGGGTGGCCGCGATCTTCGGCAGCGGCGCGCCCTCCGGCATGAAGACGGTCGAGCGCACTCCCAGCAGCGAGGCGGCCAGCGCGACGCCCTGCGCATGGTTCCCGGCGCTCGCCGCGACCACGCCCGCCGCCCGCTCCTCGGTGCTCAGACCCGCGATCCGCACATAGCCGCCGCGCAGCTTGAAGGAGCCGGTGCGCTGGAGGTTCTCGCACTTCAGCTGTACCGGTGCGCCGACCAGCGAGGAGAGGTGGCGACTGCCTTCCAGGGCGGTGATCCGGGAGACCCCCGACAGCATCTTCTGTGCCTTGCGCACATCGTCGAGCGTGATCGCGGAGGGTGCGGTGCGCCGGGCCGAATCGTTTCGCCCGCCCTCGCCGCCGAGTCGTGGAGCCATGGTCCCCAGTCTTACAGCTCATGCCCCGCACGGCGGCCCGCGGGGCAGGGTCCGGCGGTACGGAGCCGCATGACCCACCAGCCGCGCGAGTCCGTACCCCCGGCCGCCGCGCGTCCGCATCCCCTGTCGTGAGTCCGCACCTCGGCCGCCGTGAGTCCGCACCTCGGCCGCCACGAGTCCGCACCTCGACTGCCACGAGTCCGCATCCCGGACGCATGACTCCGCATCCCGGTCGGCTGTGGCCGCATCCCGCCAACGGAGCCGCGTTCGGGCCCCGTGAGGCGGACCGGGCGGAACCTGCCGGAAACCAGCCGCCACAGGTCCAACCACCGCGCCACGACCCGGGGCCCCCGCGCCACCAGGCATAACCCTCCGTAACGCGCCGGGGCGGCGGCCGATGGGGACGCATTGGGATCGGCAGGTTTCTACAGCTCCCGTACGGGCAGGGCCCCGGCCGCGTACTCTGTGCCACATCCCACAGACCACCGCATGAAGTGAGCCCTAGGCCATGCCCACGCAATCGGACATGACGACTCAACTCAACACAGGCGTACTGGATTCCCTCCAGCATCAGGTCGCGGTCTTCGCACGCCGCGCGGAACAGACCCGCCTCGGCGGCGTCGGACAGGCCCGCAACTCCATGGACCGAGCCGCGTATCTGCTGCTCAACCGGCTTGACCAGGAAGGGCCGATGGGAGTCAAGGCGCTCGCCGGAGGCATGGGCATCGACTCGTCCACCGTGACCCGTCAGGTCGCCCCGCTGGTCGACTCCGGCATGGTCAAGCGGACCTCGCACCCCGAGGACGGCCGCGCGGTCGTCCTCCAGCTCTCCCCCCGCGGCAAGGCCCGGCTGGAGGAGGTCCGCTCCTCCCGGCGCGAGCTGATGGACCAGGTGACCGCGGGCTGGACGGCGGAGGAGCGCGATATCTTCTGCGAACTGCTGACCCGCTTCAACGTCGCCCTCTCCGCCGCGCACAACGCACTGGCCCAGGACCCCACCAGCGCGCTGCCGCACACCACGCACGACGCCGTACCGCAGGCCGCACCCGCCTCCTGAGGCGCCCCGCGCCCGCCGAGCAGGCCCGCTGGGTCACGGCGCCCGCCTCGCGGACCGTACCGGCCGTACGGACCGGCGGCAGACCTCTTGACCGCGCGCCCGTGCCTGCCGTGTCCTAAAGGAACGGGGAGGCGGAGGCGTGGTGCGAGAACGGCGGGCAGCACGGGAGAGCCGCCGGGCCCGGGAGTTCGAGGCATTCGTCGCGGGCGCGGGCGGCCGGCTGCTGCATGCGGCCACGCTGCTCACGGGGGAACCGGAACGGGACACCGCGGCCGCCCAGCGCCTGCTGACCGCGGCGCTCGCGCGCACCTACGCCCGCTGGGACCGGCTGCGCGGCGAGGATCCGTACGACCGCACCCGCATGGAGCTGGCCGCCCTCTTCGCCCGCCGCGGTCACCACTACCGCCACCCGCGCGGCGGCGCCCTGGACCGGCTGGCCCCGCGCGAGCGGCTGGTGCTGGTGCTGCGGCTCTACGAGGGCGTGGCCGAGGAGCAGACGGCAGCCGCGCTCGGACTCCCGGTCGAGCGGGTGCGGGCGATCTGCACGCGCGCGGTGTCGATGATGCGCAGCGGGGTGCCGCGGCAGCCGTCACCGCCGCGGCGCGGGGGCCCGGCGAGGAGCACGCCAACGCCGACGAGCACGCCACCACCGCCGGCCACGCCAACAGGCACACCGGCGGCAGCACCCGAGGCGCCGGGCGCACCGGCGGGAGCGCCCAAAACAGCAGGCCCACCGGCGGATGCGCCCAAGACCGCGGGAGCCGGGTCATGAGCGCCTGGGACCGCAAGGAGGCCGAGGTCCGCCGGATGATGGGGGGCCCGCACCCCCTGCTGCCACCGGACCTGGCGGACCGGGCGGCCGACCGGGGGCGGCGGATCCTCCGCCGCCACCGCGCCGTACGGACCGTCGGCTGGGTGCTGCTGTTCGCCGCGGTCGTCGCGTTCAGCGTGTGGGCGGCGATCGTCGAGCCGTGGACGGCGCCGCCGACCGACACCACCCCTCCGCTGGAGGGGTGGTGAGGCGGAGCGTCAGCCCAGGGCCTGGGTCAGATCGGCCACCAGGTCGTCGACCGACTCGATGCCGACCGACAGCCGGACGAGGTCGGCGGGCACTTCGAGGGCCGAGCCCGCCGTCGAGGCGTGCGTCATCCGGCCCGGGTGCTCGATCAGCGACTCGACACCGCCCAGCGACTCGCCCAGCGTGAAGAGTCGGGCGCGGTTGCAGACCTCGACCGCCGCCTCCTCGCCGCCCGCGACCCGGAACGACACCATGCCGCCGAAGGCCCGCATCTGCTTGGCGGCGATCTCGTGCCCGGCGTGCCCGGGCAGCCCCGGGTAGTAGACCTCGGTCACCTTGGAGTGGGAGGAGAGCAGCTCCGCGATCCGGGCGGCGTTGGCGCTGTGCCGGTCCATCCGGACGGCGAGGGTCTTGATGCCGCGCAGCACCAGCCAGGAGTCGAAGGGCCCGGCGACGGCACCCATCGCGTTCTGGTGGAAGGCGAGTTCCTCGCCGAGACCGGGGTCGGCGACGACGAGCCCACCGCCGACGACGTCCGAGTGGCCGCCCATGTACTTGGTGGTGGAGTGCACCACCACATCCGCCCCCAGGGCCAGCGGCTGCTGGAGGTAGGGGCTGGCGAAGGTGTTGTCGACGACCAGGCGGGCCCCGGCGGTGCGGGCGATGTCGGCGACGGCGGCGATATCGGTGATGCCGAGCAGTGGGTTGCTGGGCGTCTCGACCCAGATCACCTTCGTACGGGGGCGGAGCGCGGCCCGTACCGCGGCCGGGTCGGAGGTGTCGGCGACCGACCACTCCACGCCCCAGCGCTCGACGACCTTGGCGAACAGACGGAACGTACCGCCGTAGGCGTCGTCCGGGATCACCACGTGGTCGCCCGGGACCAGCAGCGTGCGCAGCAGGCAGTCCTCGGCGGCCAGCCCGGAGGCGAAGGCGAGGCCGCGGCGGCCTCCTTCCAGCGCCGCCAGGTTCTCTTCCAGAGCGGTGCGGGTGGGGTTGGCGGAACGGCTGTACTCATAGCCGTTGCGCAGGCCGCCCACGCCGTCCTGCTTGTAGGTGGACACCTGGTAGATCGGCGGCACGACGGCCCCGGTGAGCGGGTCCGCCTCCTGGCCGGCGTGGATGGCGAGCGTCTCGAAGCTCTGCGGATGCTGATGCTGGTCGGTCATGGGCCGAGGGTAACGCCCGGCGGGCCGGTGCCGGGTTCATCGGTCGCGCGGGCGCATAGGCTGGAGCACGGGCCGTCAGGACCGTCGGAACCGTTGCGCCTTCTCACGGGGACACCTCATGGAGCTTCTGATCTTCCTCATCGCCGTCGTCATGGTCGGCGGGCTGATCATCGTGCCCGCGGTACGGCGGATGCGCGGGGGCCGCGAGACCATGCGGGGCGCGCTGCGCGCCTCGGACCCCGGGGAGTACGGCTTCGTCCCGCGCGAGCGGCTCGACGTACGGCTGCCCGGCCCGGACCAGCCGCTCACCGAGGCCCTGGAGGAGGTCCAGGCGAGCCAGGACTGGCAGCCCGCCGCCCGGCTGCTCGCGCTGACCGAGGCGGGTTCGGAGCTGCGCTGGCAGCGGGTGCAGACGCTGGCCGGAGCGGCGGCCTACGAGCTGGCGCAGGCCCCGGGGCGGGGCGGGATGTGGCTGCGCACCTGGCGGGTGGCGGCCCCCAAGGACGCGGGCGCGGCCGCGGTGCACGCGGAGTTCCTGGTCCGGCAGGCCCTGCTGGACCCGTCCTCGCCCGACTTCCGCATGATCCTGGAGGAGGCCCGGAGCGTCTGCCAGGAGGCGGCGCTGCTGGCCCCCGGCGACCCGGTGCCGTACATCATCGAACTCGGCGTCGCCCGTGGCCTGGGCTACCGGCAGGCCGATTTCGAGGAGCTGTGGTCCAAGGTCACCGAGCGCGCCCCGCACCACATGGGCGCCCATCTGGCCGCGCTGCACTACTGGTGCGGCAAGTGGCACGGCTCCCAGGAGCTGGCCGACGCCTTCACCCACGCGGCCGCCGCCTCCGCCCCGCCGAAGAGCCTGCTGCCCGCGCTGCCGCTGTTCGGCGTCTTCGAGCACCTGCCGGAGGTCAACCTGGTACGGAGCCTCTACCAGAGCGAAGTGATCACCAAGGCGATCGAGGGCGCGCTCTACGCCACCCACCAGGCCCCCGCCGACCACCCGGTGCTGCCGCACGTCCGCCATCTGCTGGTGTGGTTCCTGGTCCGGGCGGAGCGGTACGCGGAGGCCATGGAGCAGCTGCGGCACGTGGACGGCCATGTGGGCGCGGTGCCGTGGTCCTACGGCGCGGACCCGGCGGCCGAGTACGCGGTCTACCGGGCACTTGCGGTGGCGGGCTGGGAGGGCCACGGGGGCTCCCCGGCGACGCTGCCGCGCTGAGACACCGCCGCGCTGACCGGTTGACCGGAGCCCGGAATTCTGCCGGGCCCGCATCCGTTGTACGGGTTGCGCCGCGTACCCGAACGAGGAGCCCAGATGCTGTTCAGCCGCCACAAGAACCACCTCCCGACCGCCGAGGAGGCGCTGAAGGGCCGCCCGGAACCGGCGTTCTCCGTCCCCGACCGCCACACGGTCCTCGGCAACCCCCTGACCGGCCCGTATCCGGACGGTCTGGTCGTGGCCGACTTCGGGCTCGGCTGTTTCTGGGGCGCGGAGCGGAAGTTCTGGCAGGCCCCGGGGGTATGGACCACCCTCGTCGGCTACCAGGGCGGCCACACCGAGAACCCCACCTACGAAGAGGTGTGCAGCGGCCTCACCGGCCACACCGAGGCCGTCCGCGTCGTCTTCGACCCGTCCATCACCTCCTACGGCGCCCTGCTGAAGCTCTTCTGGGAGTCCCACGACCCCACCCAGGGCTTCCGCCAGGGCAACGACGTGGGCACCCAGTACCGCTCGACGATCCACACCCACTCCGCCGAGCAGCAGGCCGAGGCCGAATCCTCCCGCGCCGCCTACCAGTCCGTCCTGACCGGCTCGGGCTACGGCGACATCACCACGGAGATCCTCCCCGCGGGCCCCTTCTACCCGGCAGAGGCGTACCACCAGCAGTACCTGGACAAGAACCCGGCGGGGTACTGCGGCATCGGCGGCACGGGGGTCTCCTGTCCGATCGGGGTGGCCCCGGCGGACGGCTGAGGCTCACAGCTGAGCCGCGTCGCCCCCGGTGAGGACTGACGCCGCTGCTTCGAGTGCCAGCTGCCACGGATAGCTGTCCGGTCGGCCCTGGCCCGGCTCGTTGGGCATGAACCCGCCCTCCCCGTACAGCACGCGTACGCCCATCGCGCGGAGCGTGGCAACGCTGGTGTCGAACTGCGTGTGCTGGACGTAGGCGGCGTTGACGCACGGCATGGTCACGGTGGGGATGCCCTTGCCGATCGCCTCGGCCACGAATCCCACAATGAACTTTTCGGTGATGCCCAGGGCCCACTGGTTGATCGTGTTGAAGGTGGCGGGTGCGAGGACGGCGACATCCGCAGGGGGCCAGACGTCGGGCTCCCAGGGCAGCTTGTACCGGCTGCGCACCGGGTGCCCGGTCAGCTCCGCCAAGGCTGGCAGCTCTTCGTCAAGCCAGCGTGCGGCCGTGGGGGTAAATCCGAGGCAGACATCCCAGTCGGCCGACTGCGCTCGCTCAATAACACCGGCGATGTTCAGCACGGGCGGGGCGGCACTTCCGAACAGGTAGAGCACGCGGTTCGTGGTCATGCGGGCAGTCCACCGTGTGGCACCGCCAACCCGCAAACCTCCCGGTCGAGGCTGACATCGCCGTTCATCGTCATCTGCCATGGCTTGGACGGGTAGCGTTTCCGTTGAGTGAGTCACGAAAGGGAGGCATGCATGCCGCTCCCCGGCGACGAACACACGGGTGCTCGGATCGCACATCACCGGAAACGAGCTGGGCTGACTCAGCGCGGGTTGGCTCAGAAAGTCCCCTACTCATACAGCCTGCTCACACAGGTGGAGTCCGGACACAAGCCAGCCAGCCCCGACTTGGTGGCCGCGGTGGCCAAAGCGCTGTGCATCGACGTCACCGCGCTGACTGGCCAGCCCTACGTGACCGAGTTGCAGCAGGACCGGTTGGCCGCGCTGGTTCGCCCGATCCGTGAAGCCCTCGACCTCTACGACCTGGGGGCCGATCCGGCGATCAGTCCTCGTCCGATTCCCCAACTCGTCGCAGCTGCCGAGCACCTGTGTCAGCAGGTCCGGGCCACGAAACTCCATGACGCCGCTCTCGACCTTCCCGACACGATCGCGGAGATCACTACAGCGGCGTATCGGGCGCCGTCATCGGAGTTGTGGGCCGCGCTGTCGAGCACGTACCGCACCGCGCACGACCTGGCCGTGAAGCTGGGTTACTACGACCTGTCGACGGTGGCTCTGGACCGCATGGACTGGGCTGCATCGCGTGCTTCGGATCCGCTGCTTTCCGCGGTACGTCAGTACATGCGTGCGCTGGTCTACTTCCGAGAGGGCGAATACACGATCGGCAAGCGGCTCGTCGCCTCCGGGCAGGGACTGTTGGAGCAGTCGCCTCAGACCCGGGCGAGGCAGGCCGTTGCCGGGCAGCTTCACCTCGGGGCGAGCATCATCGCGGCCCGAGCCCATGACGCAGATGCGGTTCGGAACCACCTTGCGGAGGCGAGGTCCTACGCGGACCGGGTCGGCGAAGCGACTGACGTCCACTGGCTGTCCTTCGGGCCCACGAACGTCACCGTGCACGCGGTGTCCGCCCATGTCGAGATGCGGCACTACGGTGAAGCGCTGCGGGAGGCCGCGAAGGTGCGGATACCCAAGGATTGGGCCGTGTCCCGCGCGGCTCACTTCTACGTCGATCAAGCACGCGCCCAGATGGAAGCGGGACGTTCCGAAGCGGCCTTGAAGTCCATGGTCACCGCGCGCAGGCTGGCGCCCCAACAGACGCGGTACCACTCAGGCGCGCGAGAGACCATCAGGGGCCTGATCCACCTGTCCCGCCGCACGCCGGACACCCTCGACCACCTGGCTGCCTGGGTGGGTCTCTAGGACTTTCACCGCACCAGCCCCCGGCTTTCACTCAACTGTGAAAGTTGGGGGCTTCGTATGTCACCAGCATGAAAACTCAGGCGGTTTTCACCCACCACAGGACCCCGGCGGCGCGTGCCTGCGCCCCGGGGCGTGGTCAACCTGAGGAAGCAGGTCGACATGCGGCACTGTATCGGCAGGATCTTCGAATCGGTGAGGAGCGCGTTACAGCCCGGCCGGGGTCGCCATCGAACAGCCGAGACGCGTGCAACGGCGAGCTGCGTAGATGCCCCCACGCTGAGGTTGCCTCGTGTGCATCAGGTGTTGCGTCGGCCGGTGTTGCGGGGTGCGGACGTGGGCCTTGTCCGGCCGTATGTCGTGGCGCATGAGCGCCAGTTGGAGGCGCGCCGGAGGGCTCGCGCTCGGGTGGAGTCTGCGTGTGCTTCACACGGGGTGGTGGTGGCCCGGTGAGTGCGCAACGGCGTCTGCTGCCGTGGTCGGAGCCTACTGGCAAGCCGTGCTATCTGGTGTCCGATGCGGAGGGTGAGGGGTTCTTGTCGCAGCTTGCGGACGACATGGAAGCGGTGCAGCTCCGCATGGGCTCTGAACTCCTTGATCACGCTGGCGCGCTGCTGGGTGATCCGAAGGTGGCGACCGAAGAGCTGCGCTTCCTTTCCAACCGTCTGGTTGAGGCGCTACGGGATGCGCTCCGGGTCGCGGAGAGTCGTGGCAGGCGTCTGCCGGTGTCCGACGGTGGCGGATCGATGCCAGCGAGCGAGGTGGACGAGTGAGCCCGGACCGACGGTTGACGTCCGGGTGGCAGATCGAGGCCACACCGGCGGGACTGCGTGTATCCCGTGATCGAGACGGCTGTCTCACCGTGACACTCGGGATCGTCCGCTTGGGCAAGCGGGTGGTGCTTGCTCCGCTGGTGCTGTCGGTGGATGAAGCGGAACAGCTCCACGCTGGCCTGTGCTTCGCACTCGCTCCGGAGACTCCGCCGGTGGATGCCCCCGAGTGCCGGAAGTCGGTCCGCTACCCCGGTGGTCGCCAGCAGTACTGAGACAGCTCCGGTGTGGATCACGCGCAACAACCGAAGAAGCAACGCCGGACCACCCCTCGCCTGGACAGCTGTCGGGGTGGTCCGGCTGGGGATCATGACGAACCCCGGTGCCGATGGTACCGGGGCCGTCGTCGTGTTCTCGTTCGACGTGGCCCGGGATCTTCAGTGTCAGGCGGCTTCCGGCGAAAGGGACTTGGAACGATGTGCGGCCGTGGGGACGACGGGTTCGGCGGTGAGGCGGCAGACCTGGATGCGGGGATGTGGGTGCGCGGAGTGGACTACATGAGCGGCTGGCGGGATGCGCGGGAGGCGGCTTGCGAGCTGGACGACGCGCTACGGCTCGTCGGAGTGGACACGACCGGGGCGCGGCTGCGGGCCTCCGCCGGAGCAGAGGGAGCGGGGGTGGTGCGGCTGGAGCTGTCGGCAGCATCGGTGCGTGAGATAGCGATGTTGGCGCGGTGACGGCGGCCCGGCTGGGCAGAGCGAGTTGAGCGGGACGGCCGGTGGTGGGCGTGCGGTGGCTGAATGGCGCGCTGTGGGCACGCCGCCGGCCGTAGAGGCTTTTGGGCGGGAGCTGCCACGGGGCGAGAGAACCGGGGGCCTTACGCTGGCCCGGCGAATCGGGCGGGTCTGTGATCCTGCCCGGGTTTGCGACCGATTGGCCCCCTGTTTTTAGAGGCTCGCCCCGTGGTGGCTGCCTAAAAGCCGCGTAGGCCGTCGGCCACCAGCCACAACGCACCAGCCCGGACGGCGGTCGGCCTGCCTGCGCACTTATGGCGCGGTGGTGTGTGGGCGGTGGGCGTCCGACGGGACCGGCGGCCACGCCGCAGCCCGGCGGGGCGGCCAGGCCGCCCGGCGCGCCGCATGGCGCGCCCTTGAGTAAGTGAAGACAGATTTCGACACCTGCACCGCGTCGCTTACGGCGTGGGCTGCTGTTGTCAGGCGGAGTCGGAACGCGCCTGCCGCAGGTTGTCCCGCACGGTACGCGTCATGGGGTGGTCCTCGCCCAGGACGCGGACGCATGCGGTGAGGGTCTGCTCGTACAGCGGGATGGCGCGGTTCAGGTCCCCTGCTCCTTTGTAGGCATGTGCAAGGTTGTTGCGGGAAGCCAGGGTGTCGGGGTGGTCTTCGCCCAGGATCCGCACCCGGTCGGTGAGGATCTGCTTGTGCAGGGGGATGGCCCGGTTCGGGTCCCCTGCCGCCTTATAGGCCACCGCGAGGTTGTTGCGCGAGATCAGGGTCTGGGGGTGGTCTTCGCCTAGCACCCGGATGCTGTGGGTGAGGGTCTGCTCGTACAGGGGGATGGCCCGGCTCAGATTCCCCGCCGCCAGGTAGATCCCCGCGAGGTTGTTGCGGGAGGTCAGTGTGTCGGGGTGGTCTTTGCCCAGGATCCGGATCCGGCTGTCGAGCGTCTGCTTGAACAGACGGACGGCTGGGACCAGATCTCCTGTCAACTCATAGGCGTAGGCGAGGTCGTTGCAGGAGTTCAGGGTCTGGGGGTGGTCTTTGCCTAGGATCCGGATCTGGTCGGTGAGGGTCTGCTTGTGCAGGGGGATCGCCCGGTCCGGGTCCCCCGCCGCCTGGTAGGCGTGGGCGAGGCTGTGACGCGAGGTCAGGGTGTTGGGGTGGTCATTGCCCAGCACCCGGATGTGGTCGGTGAGAGTCTGCTCGTACAGGGGAATGGCGCGAGCCAGATTCCCCGCGTTGAGATGGGCCCCTGCGAGGCTGTGACGAAAGATCAGGGTGTGGGGGTGGTCTTTGCCTAGGGTCCGGATGCTGTCGGTGAGGGTCTGTTCGTGCAGGGAGATTGCCTGGTTCAGGTTCTCTGCCACCTGGTAGGCCCTGGCGAGGCTGTGACGGCAAGCCAGGGTGGTGGGGTGGTCCTCGCCGTGGAGACGGGCTGAGGCAGCGGCGGCACGTTCGGCATAGGCGGTGGCTTGGACGGGTTGACGTTGGCTCAGTAGGAAGCGGGACGTGCCGTGCAGGATGAGGGCGGTGTCCGTGGTGTCTGTGCGGAAATGGGTGAGATGGGTCTCTATGTGGGGGAGTAGGTCGCGCCAGCGTGGCCATCCCGTCGGGTTGATCTCCGGTTCCTGGGGGAGGGCGGCCATGAGGAGGGATGTGCTGGTGGCACAGGCTTTGGTGATGGCGTGTTCGGTGCGGTGGGGGTCGTCAGGGTCAGGGGTGCGGGCGACGGCTTGGACCAGGCGGTGGGTGGCCGCAGTGGTCTCGGTGAGCGTGATCATGCTGAAGTCGGCGAGGAGGGCCAGAGCGTCGGCTTCCGCGCCAGGGTCGTTGGCAAGACCGTCCAGCAGGTCGCGGGGGATATCGTTCGGAGCGAGCCAGGCCATGATCTGAAGTAGGCGGACGGCCAAGGGATCGCGGTTGGCGATCGTGTCGACGGTGACGCGCCAGGTGCGGGCGATGGTGGTGCTGTGAGGGTCGCCGTTGCCGGGGGTGGCAAGCATGCGGGCGGTCTGCGCACGGAAGCGTTCCAGGTAGCCGGAGAAGGTGTTGCGCGTACGGCGGACGTACGTACCCGCTTGCTCCAGTGCCAGAGGCAAGCAGCCCAGTTCGGCGGCCAGTCCCGCGGCGGCCGAGTACTCGGCTGCATCGTTTCGACTGGCCAAGTGGCGCAGCAGGCTGGCGGCAGCCTCTAGGCCCAGGACGTCCAGGTGCAGCGGCTCGTCGGCTAGCGCGTCCCAGCCGTGGGTGAGTCGGCTGGTGATGAGGTGGCTGCCACCGGTCAGCCTGGCCAAATAGGGGGCGAGGTGGTGAGGGTCGGTGGCGTTGTCGTAGACCAGAAGCCACCCGGGGTGGGTCTCCAGCCAGACCAGGGCCCATTCGGCCAGGACGTCGCTCGCGATGGTGCTGGTGTCGATTCCAGGGGTGAGACGGGCAGTCAGCTGGGCGAGGGACGCGGTGATGGTCTCGGGGATCTCGGCATTGATCCACCAGACCCCCGTGTACTCGGTGCGGTGACTATGGGCGTAGTGCAGGGCCAGGGAGGACTTCCCGATTCCGCCTAGACCGGAGACGGTCTGTGTCACTACCTGCGTGGGGGTCCGCGCATTTCTGGGGTGCAGGGCGCGTTTCAGGTTGGCTGTTTCCCCCTCCCGGCCCACGAATCGGTGCGAGGCGGGCCGTGGAAGGTTGTGCATCCCGTGCGGCGTGGGCAGGTCTACCGGTGGTGGTAGTGCCACCGGGGTTTGGACGCGCACGTCTCCTGTGTGGACGGTGCCGTAATTGGTCCCCAGGGCAGGTGACCGGCTCCCAGAGGTGGCTGGGCCGATCTGGGGCGGTAAGGCGGGCTGCGTGATGTCTCCGGTCATGAGAACGGGCTCAGGAGTGGTCGCCGGTGTGGATGGTGCCGTAGTTGTTGTGGACGGCTGGTGACCTCTCCCCCGAGGTGGTCACGGTCACTGTGGCGGCTGCGGCCGGGCGGGTCCATCCGGCGATTTCGGCAGCGAGAGTCGGATCCGCGACCATCAGGCGGCGGATCTGTACGCGCAGCATCGCCACCAGGTCCGCGTCATCGGGCGCACCAGCCAAATCGGAGACGCTGTCCGCGATGGCGTCCTGGCCGGCGGTCGGTTGAGCATCGGGCGCATCGCGGCCAGTGAGGCGGAGCAAGAGGCGTCGACCGAAAGAGACGGTCGCGTCTGCGGCATCGCTCTCCACGCGGGCCAGTACTGCCGCGCCGTAGGCGGTGACGGCTGCGGTGGCGTACGGCGTGAGGTCCTGCGCGAGCTGAATCGTGTCCACGGACATAGCGACATCCCCCTGGAGATTCACGAGCCGCCAGCGCCCTGCTACGCGGCGGTGCGGTGGGCCATCCAGCTTAGCCACCTGGGAAGACACCAGTCCCACCAACTGCACGACAGCTCCAGGGGCAATGGCGTGAATGCGGCCCCCGTGTCTCTCGTGGCCGTGTCAGCTGCTGGTCGCTACGCGTAGGGCCCTGTCTGCGGTGATGTGGTAGGCGAGTTGGGCGCGGTCGGCGCTGGCGCGGAGTTCTTCGAGGATCAGGGGGCGGTCGTCGTTGCCGAGGGTGACGCGGGCGGTGAGCATGATCGGCGTGGCGTCGGGGACCTGGAGCGTGGCGCGCCCATCGGGCAGCGGTATCCGTGCGCTCACGGTCTCGCGCCAGGTGAGATCTTCCAGAACGGGGACAGCGCGGAGTGGTCTGCGCAGCTCAGTCCAGCAGCGGCCGGTCATGATCTGGAGCTCATTGCGATCGACCCATGCCGACCAGTCGGGCTGAGGACTGCCATCCCCCTCACCGAGGGCGGATTCTGCGATGCTCAGCGCGCGGTCGGTCTCACTCGCGTTCCCTGCGACGGCATAAGCCCACGCCAGCCGTTCATGCAGCAGAGCACGCACGCCGGGCGGGGCGTCGGGGCCCGCGGTACGGCATGCTTGGACGGCCGTCTCCATCCCGGCGGAGCGGTCCGTATTGATCTCCTGGTACGCGAGGAACGCGAGAGCGTTCCCGGCCAGGGCGGTGTCTCCCGCCTCGGTGGCAGCCTGGTGACTGGTCTCGTAGAGGCTGGTGGCGTCAGCGTGCTTGCCCGCATCGAAAGCCGCCCACCCCGCTTGCTGCGCCTGCTCGGCGAGGACCGATCGCAGGGCGCGGCCCGTCTCCTCGGTGTAGCTGCCTTCTCGGAGCATCGTCTTGGTCGCTTGATATTCACCGAGGTAGACGCGGTAGGTGTCGCCGCCGCCGAGGACGTCATCGAGTCGCCGTAGTCGGGCGGTGCGCTGACGCAACTGGTCTGGCGCTTCTCGGCCGATGCGACGGTCCGTCGTGATCTGGGTCAGTTCGGGAAGGCCAAGGACCAGCCCCGCCCCGGCTGAGGCTCGGAAGAACTCTCTGCGCAGCACAGTGTCGCTTCCCCCTCGGGTCGTGGGTGTGGTGAGTACTGAGGCGATAGACGCGTTTGGTCGAGGCGCTACGCGATGCGCTCCGGGTCGCGGAGAGTCGTGGCAGGCGTCTGCCGGTGTCGGACGACGATGGATCGGCTGAAGCGAGCGAGGTGGACGAGTGAGCCCGGATCCCCGGTTCTCGTCCGGGTGGCGGCTCGAGGCCACCTCGGCGGGACTGCGCGTATCCCCTGATCGGGATGGCTGTCTCACGGTGACGCTCGGGATCGTCCGTCTGGGCAGGCGGGTGGCGCTCGCTCCGCTGGTGCTGTCGGTGGATGAGGCGGAACAGCTCCACGCGGGCCTGTGCTTCGCGCTCGCTCCGGAGACTCCACCGATGGATGCCCCCGAGTGCCGGAAGTCGGTCCGCTACCCCGATGGGCGTCAGCAGTATTGAGACGGTTCCGGCCGGGATCACGCGCAACCACCGAAGAGGCAACGGTGGTGGGCGCGCGGTGCCTGAGTGGTGCGCTGTGGGCACGCCGCCCGCCGTAGAGGCTTTGGGCGGGAGCTGCCACGGGGCGAGAGAACAGGGGGCCTTACGCTGGCCCGGCGAATCGGGCGGGTCTTGAATCCTGCCCGCGTGGGCGGCGAGGCTCCGTGCGGGTCAACAGTGGTGACCGCGGGCGTTGGTTCGCCACGCGGCAGCATGCGGATACGTGCACGTGCTGATATGGGGCTGCGGGGCGAGGTTGGCCGTCTCGCTGAGCGCTCAGGGGGTAGTGCTCGGCGTCGGCGTCGTGCTGTCGGAAGGCGTCGCGCTGTGGTCGTCGTCCCACGGGTAGGTGGGGTTGTCATCGATCGGCGGGCTCCAGGGCGTCTCCTTCGGAGGCTCGAAGGGGCCCTTTTGCTCCTCCATCAGGAACATCATCACAAGCGCGAATACAACGCTCAAGATGATCAGCAACATCCCTACGGGGTTGTTGGGGTTGTAGACGTACCGGTTCGTACCCCAGTTGCTCTTCTTGAAGACCGGCTCGTAGTCGTCATTCTCACGCTGCGGCATGAGACCCCCAGAGTTGGCGTTGAGTGAGGGAAGATCGTCGCATACCAGGTACCGCGCCTTGGGCGCCGCCCATCGCCGGCCTGCCGGTGTACTGCGGCCGGTAGCGGCCACCACCGGGCAGGGATGACAGCGTCGCGCTGGTGATGGCTGCTCCAGTGCCTCGTGCCTGGTGCGCACAGGTGAGAGTCCCGGCACCGGTGGGTGGGGGCTTCGTGCTGCTGGGAGATGCCGAGCGGTGGGCGCCCGACGGGACCGGCGGCCACGCCGCAGCCCGGCGGAGCGGCCGGACCGCCCGGCGCGCCCTTGAGTAAGTGAAGACAGGTTTCGACAGCTACGCCGAGTCGTTGCTGAGCGAGGGGTGTTGTTCAGGTGGGTTGGAACGCGCCCACCGCAGGTTGTTTCGGGCTTGTGCGCCCGCCCATGGACAGCGTGAACCGCCTTCACGGAAGATCTGGACCTACACCATCGATCGGGATGCCGTACGCGGTACGCCTGTTCGTCCATCGACCGGAGGCCAGACCATGACCGATGCCACTCGCGATCTCTTCGAGCGCTACCACGCCTGCTGGGAGTCCCGCGACCCTGACCGGATCGCGGGACTCCACACGGCCGACTCGGTGTTCCATCTGCACGCGGGTCAGGACCCCGTGCGTGGTCCGGCTGCCATTCGGGAGGCGGCGGCCGGAATGTTCGAGCTGGTACCCGACTTGGCGTTCGACCTCGTCTCGCTCCGCGTCGGAGAGGACTTCTGGGTTGTCCAGTGGAAGCTGAGCGGCACCTCCGCGGCCGGGGTCGCCGTCGATATCGACCTCGCGGACTTCGTCCTGGTCGAGGACGGGGCGGTGAAGGAGAAGCACTCCTATGTCGACGGAGTGGCCATGCAGGCCGCGTTGGCGCCCGCCGGCGTCCTCAGTTCCCCGTTCCCGGCGTCGAAGGCGTGAGCGGTCCCGCGACAGCGGTGTTGTTCCGAACGGTCTCCAGTGACGTGGTCAGGGAGGCGAGTGCGGTCAGATAGGCCTCTTCTGTGAAGGCGACCTTGCGCACCGTCGCCGGATGGTGCGTGGACGGACTGAACACATCCGTGTGGACCAGCCGTCCACTGCCCGTTTCCAGGAAGAGCGTGATCGCCGAGTCGCCGGGATCACACCAGGCGCGGTGCAAGGTATGGGCCGGAAGTGCGTACGACGCGCCCGCGGCGTACTGCGCGGTGTGCGTCAGGCTGAGCCGGGCCGGCCCCCGGGGCGTGAGCAACCAGTCGGTTCCGTTGTCCGACAGGGTCTCCCGGTAGGCGGTGGTCGTGATGCCGGTGCCTACGGAACGTTCGTACAGTTCCATCCTCAGCCGGCCGCGCACCACGTAGGAGGCCAGCGGGGACCGGTGGTTGTGAATGTCCTCCCGGTCCGCCGAACCCCCAGTGGGATGCCATACATGCAGGCGGAGCGTCTGCCGGGGCCCACCGTCGATCAGCAGGAGTTTCTCGAAGCCGAGGACATGCCGGTAGGAACGCCTGGCGCAGGCAGCGGGGTCACCTTCTCCCCCAGCCAGCTCCGTGATCAGTCCCCGCAGCACGTCGGGGCGGGCCAGTTCGGTCACGAGTACTCGCGCCGCGCCCACCAACTGCGGCTCGGGCAGTTCCAAGCCCACGGCCTCGGCCATCATGCGCCGTACCGCCGTGACACATTTCCCCATGCCTACCTCGCGGGTGTTCGATGCGGGCGATATCGCAGGCGGTCAGGTGCGCTGAGGGGCCTTCTGAAGAGGTCTGGGGGGCATGCGGAAGGACGCAACGCAGGCCCGGTGGTCCGAGAAGTTGTCGATGGTCTCGATGCCGACGAGGCTGATGCCCGGAGCATAGAGAATGTCGTCGACGGATCTGCCCCGATAGGTGTGCCGGCCTTCCAGAGAGCTGACCAGGGGAGGGTTGTCCAGGTTCAGGACGAGCCTCCTGTCCTCGGTATTGAAGTCGCCACACACCAACAGGGGACGGCTTTCGACGTGACGGTGCAGTTCGTCGGAGAGCGCGTCCCAGATTTCCTTGAAATCGGCCTCATCCGGGGCTCGTTGAAAGAGATAGAACGGGAGGGCGTGCAGCGAGGCGACGTCGAGTTCGGTATGCCCCAGGGCAATGGTCGCGCGCACGAGGCCCTTGTCGTGGCTGTGGATCTCCTTGTCGTCGACGTGGATGTGCAGCCTGGGGTTGGGCAGCATGTAGTGCCTGTAGTCCCGTACCGGGAACCTGCTGACCACAGCAACGCCACTGCGGCGGCCGGGGAAGAACGAGGAGTCGTGCAGCGGGTGCGCGGCGACGTGCCGCAGCGCCGTGTTCTTGCGGACCGCGTCGAGGACCTCCGAATGCCCCCGACCGTCGAATCCGACTTCCTGGAAGGCCGCGATGTCGACGTCCCTCTCCGCGAGGAGAGCGACCACCTCCTCCACAGTGTGCGGCGACGGGGCATCCAGTACCCCCGAACTCGGCACGCCTTCATGCAGGTTCCAGCTCGCCACCGTCAGCCGGCGGTCACTCGTCCGCGTCACCCGCATGGCGTTGTCCTCAGCGCGTAGTCCCTCACCACCACCGCCCCCTGGTACGTCATCCAGATCGGTCTCGTGCCGTCGTGCCATCGCCAGGTGCCGTCCTTGTAGCTCTTGAGGGTCTCGCCCACGGCCTCTTTCAACTTCTCCTCACAGCCCTGCAGACCAGGCAGCATCAGCGCCCTGGCCACCCAGGCCGGGGTGAAGTGTCCGACCAGCAACGCGTCCACGGTTCCGTCATCGACGGGGCGGCGCAATTGTTCGTCGGTCGAGCGCAGATCGAGGTCTGTGTCGCTCAGCCATCTGATCCCTGCTCGTGCGGTGTTCTCGAACATCTCACCGTCGGAGAGAACACCTGCCGCGCAGTGCAGGGCGATCACGGCGCGGGCGGTGTGCGCGACGGACTTGGTCGATGCGCGCAGGCGCTCTCCCCAGTGGGCCATGGGCGACGCGGCGTCGTCGTCCATGTGGGCACCGTCGACGAGCCTCCGCGCAAGCCAGGAGAGTTGGGGGGAAGCGGGAGCGATCTCGGCCAGGGTGGAGATCGCGACGGTGAGCACCGTCGTGCGATCCATGCCGACGGGGTCCTCCCGGGGGTCGAGCATGTCCTCGAGAAGCCGGACCGAGTCGTTCTTCGTCGCGTTGTCCAGCCCGCCGCGGACCATCGCCGCGAGCACCCATGCCGTGATCTCGGGTCTGGCACGGTCTCGCTGGGTGCTGGCCGCCCAGCCTCCCCCCGGCTTCTGGAGGGCCAGCAGAGAGTCGATCACCTGACGGCGGTTGATGCGGGGATCACGTATGTCGAAGGCTGTGACCATGCGCAGGCCGTACGAGGTGCCCACTGCCGTAGGGGGGACGTGATGGTCGTTCAGGTACTGTGACCACCCCGCCAGGGCGGCGTCGCGGTGGTGTACTTCGCGGAACTCGGCCAGCAGGCCGCGCGCGGAGTCGTCGATCACCCGTCTGACGGACGGGGCCTGGCTCGGGGGCTGGGGTTCGGGCGGAAGCGGCGCGACAGGGCCGGTCGCGTACAGCTGTCCGACCAGGCGCAGGGCGAGCCCGATGGACAGAGCACAGAGTCCGGCGAACAGGTACCTGACGAGGGAGACACTGAACCAGTCTTCGGGTAACGCGTAGTCGAGAAGGCCCTTGTAGGCGATGAGTGCCGCTGTGAACGGCCCCAGGGACACCAAGGCGTCTTTGAGCCGCTGCCATGTGTCCGGACGATCGGGCGGGGTCGGCGGGGCCGACGGGGCCGGCGCGGCAGGTCTTGCGCGGTTGGTGTGGGTCATCGGTGTCCCTCCCCCTGGGAGCCATACCCGCAACGCGACAGGCTCAGGATAGCTGGCAGAAGGGGCGTTTCCCGCCCGATCGGCGTGATCTCGGCGAAGGGTTCATGCTCAGGCGCCGCAGCCGTTTGCGGCCGCCGTGGCGGGTCTGGACGTCGTACCGCGGCCACCAGGACCGCATTTGCGGGTTGCCCGCCTTCAGTTCGTCGATCAGCCGGGTGCAGCGGGGGTCGCCTGGGTGGCGTCCGGCCAGGGCGCGGAGGCGGGCGAGGAGTTCCGCGGGCCTCGGGCTCCCAGTCGACGAGCACGTCCCGGGCCGCGGGTGCGCGGACCACCCAGCGGACGAAGTTCGGCGGGTGGTCAGCCGCCGAGGTGAGGCCGGGGAACAGTTCGCCGGCCGCCTGGTGGTGGCTGAGCACGTCGTAGGTGCCGCCGATGATGTACGCCGGGTGCGGCTGGAGCAGCAGCGGGACGGCAGCCGCCTCGGGCGCGAGCGGTTCGGGTTCCTCGGGCTCGGCCCGTGGCGCGGGACCCGCGAGTGGGAATCGACGGCAAGGTCGCGGCCCTCACGGGAGCCGGCAGCGGCATCGGCGAGGCGACCGCAGTGCTGATGTGAACGGGATCGTCGTCCGGCCGACCGCTCAGAACCGACCCGCCCCCGGAAGGCGGCGGACAGCTATCGGGTCCGCTCCGCGGTGACCGCCACCGTCGTGTACGGCATCGTGAAGCTGCCGCCCATCGCGTCGATGGCGGCGCCGACGCCTGTCAGCACCTCTTGCAACTGGTCCGGGGGGAGTTGGGTGAGGGTGCCGTGGGTGGGGAGCTGGTCGAGCCAGGCGTCGCGGGTGTAGGTCCACTCCCAGTCGTAGCGCCACTGCTCCGGTTCGGCGAACGCACCCGCCTCGCGGATCCTGTCGGCGGCCTTGGCGAAGAGGGCCCGGTACGCGTCCGGGCCCTGCTTCCGCATCGCCTGGGCGTTGAAGGGCGAGTCGGGCAGCACGCGCGCGTAGACCGCGGCGAAGGCTTCCGCCACGTCGGGCGGGAGCTGGAAGACGTTCCAGAACGCTGCCAGCAGGCCGCCGGGACGCAGCACCCGGGCCGCCTTGGCCGCGCCCGCGACCGGATCGATCCAGTGCCAGGCCTGGGCGGCGACGACCGCGTCGAAGGAGCGGCCCCCGGCGTCCCACGCTTCGAAGGTCGCCACGTCGGTCTCGACCCCGCCGCGCCGGGCCAGGTCGGCCATGCGTGCGTCGGGCTCGACGCCGAGCACCGTGCATCCGGCGGCCTGGAACTGGCGGGCGTCGATGCCGGTGCCGCAGCCGACGGAGAGGACCTCGGGGCCGGGGACCGCGGTGACGATGCGGTGCACCAGGGCGTCGGGGTAGCGGGGGCGGGCCCGGTCGTAGCGTTCGGCGTCCGAGCCGAACGACTCGGCCGCCCCGCGGTGTTGATGGGGTTCGTCCGCGGCGGGGCGACCGCCCGCCGGAGGTATAGTGGGCATGCGCCCACTATGAGTGGGCACATGCCCACTCGTCAACCGGGACGGGTCCGGCGAGCGAAGGAGGGACGCGCGATGCCGACCGGCGTGGCCATGCGGGATGTACGCGAGCAGCTGTTCGGCGCGGCCGAACGGATCCTGCTCCGGGACGGGCCGAGCGCGCTCACCAGCCGCGCGGTCACCACGGAGGCGGGCTGTGCCAAGGGCGTTCTGCACCGGCACTTCGCCGACTTCGACGCCTTCCTCGCCGAACTCGTCCGCGACCGCATCGCCCGGCTGGGCCACCAGGCCACCGCCCTGCACGACGCCGCCGGGACCGGCACGGTGGTCGGCAACCTCGCCGGAGCGCTGACCGATCTGTTCGAGTCGGTCGCCGTGGCCATCGTCGGGCTCGTCACCTCCCGGGACGAACTGCGCGCCCGCCTGCGCGAGACCACGCCGACCGGCGTCCCGGTCCTGACCGAGGCCACCGCCGTGCTCGCCGCCTATCTCACCGCCGAACGCGACCTCGGCCGCCTCGCGCCGGACGCCGACGTCCCTACGCTCGCCCCCACGCTGATCGGCGCCGGACATCTGCTCTTCGCCGACCGCGAGGGCACTCCGCCGGACACGGATGCGGTCCACAAGGTCGTGACCACGGTCATCGGCGGTGCGGTGCGGGAACCCAGGCGATGAGCCCGCACCGTGCTGCGGACGTCAGCCCTGCTGGGTGGGTCCGGCGGCTTCGGCGCGGGTGAGGGCCACGTCGAGGACGACCAGGAGGGCGTCGCGGACGGAGCCGGTTTCGCGGGCGTCGAAGACGACCAGGGGGGTGTGTTCGGAGATGTCCAGGGCCCAGCGGACCTCGTCCAGGGTGTGCTGGACCTCGCCGTCGAAGGCGTTCACGGCGACGGCGAAGGGAATGTCCTTGTGCTCGAAGTAGTCGACCGCCGCGTAGCAGTCGTCCAGGCGGCGGGTGTCCACGATCACCAGGCCGCCGAGTGCGCCCTCGACCACGTCGTCCCACATGAAGCCGAACCGCTCCTGGCCCGGGGTGCCGAACAGGTAGAGCTTCAGGGTGGGGTCGATGGTGATGCAGCCGAAGTCCATGGCGACCGTGGTGGTGGTCTTGCCCGGGGTGTGGGTGAGGTCGTCCACGCCCGCCGCGACCTCCGTGATGGCCGCCTCCGTCGTCAGCGGGCGGATCTCGGAGATCGCGCCCACCGCCGTGGTCTTGCCGACCCCGAAGCCACCGGCGATGACCAACTTGACCGGCAGGGGCGGTTGTTCAGCCGCTGTCACGGAGTGTGCCCCGTGAGTCGGGGACGGCACGGAGACCATCGATAACCCTTCGCAGTACGGAGATGTCCTGGACTGTCCTGGCGTTCGGCACGTGGACCGCCAGATGTCCGGCGGCGCACAGGTCCTCCGCCAGGACCCGGACGACGTTGAGGTGGAGTCGCAGCCGGGCGGCCAGCTCCGCCACCGACTGCGGGTGTCGGCAGGCCGCGACGAGGTCGTGGCGTTCGAAGGTGAGCGAGCGCAGGGCCGTCAGCCCTTCCGGCGTCGTCACGATCTGGGTCTCGACCGGGAGCGGTGGAGCGGTGCCGCTCCCCGAGACCCGGCCCGCGGTCAGCAGGAACGGCCGGATCGCGGAAGCGCGGCCCGCCGGGTCCGCTGGTTCGGCGGCACCCGACGGATCCGCCGGTCTCTCCGCGTCCGTCGGCTCCGACGGTTGCTTCGGCTCGGCTCCCTCCGATGCGGTCCGAGCGCTGTTCTCCGCATCGTGCGGGGCCGGTTCACCGGCGGCCATCTCCACCCCTCCTCAGTGCCCTGCGGGACGGGTCAGCCGGTGGCGCCCGCGCTCTTCTTCAGCTCCAGTACGAGCTGGGGGGTGAGCGCGGCCCCCGCCCGGTTGGCGAACAGGGTCATCTCGTAGGCGATGTTGCCCAGCTTCGCCTCCTTCGAGGTCACCACGCCGAGCACGGCACCGCAGCCGATGGACGACACCAGCACATGGCCGCCCTCCAGATCGATGATGACCTTGTTGAGGCTGCCCAGGCCGTAGTTGCCGGACGCACCGGCGGCGAGGGACGTCACACCGGAGACGATCGCGGCGAGCCGCTCGGAGTCGGCCTGCTCGCGCAGCTGGGAGACGGCGATCAGCAGACCGTCGGAGGACACCGCGATGGCGTCCACCACACCGGCGGTCTGGGTGGCGAAGCGGTCGAGCAGCCAGGTGAAGTCGGCCGCGGCGGCTCGTAGATCGGTGGGTTCGTCCGCCGTGGAACCGCTGTTATCTGTCGGCGTGTTCACTGCCCGACTCCTTCCGGGATCGCTGATGTGTCGGGGGCGTGGGGGCGGGCTGGTCCGCGTCCCGCTCCGCCCGGCGTACGGCCGCCTCGAACTCGTCGAGTTCGGAGCGGACCGCGTCGGCGTCGGCGGCCGGGCGCACGGCCGGGACCGCACGGTCGCCCGGTGCGGTGGTCTGGTCGAGCGTCGCGCCCCGGACCCGGCGTCGCAGCGGACGGGAGGCGGGGGCGGCCGACGGAGGGGGCGACGATACGGCGGGCCCCGGCTCCGGTTCCGACTGCTTCGTACGGGGCGCCGGGACGCGCTTCGGAAGTCCCGAATCCGTCGTCGCCGGAGCGGGCGTGGTCGGAGCGGGCGTGGTCGGAGCGGGCGTGGGCTCCCGCCTCGCGTCCGTCACGGCGGTGGCGGTGGCGGGCGTCCGCTCCGGCGCCGGCGACAGTTCCGGCGCCGTCGCCTCCCCCGGCCCCACCCGTAGCAGCAGCGCCGAGGGCACCCACACCGTGCCGGTGATCCCGCCGCCCGGCGTACGGCTCAGCGTGACCCGGATGCCCGAGCGGCGGGCCAGGCCGCCGACCACGAACAGGCCGAGCACCTTGGTCGGTACGAGGTCCAGCCGCTCCCGGCGCACCAGCCGGGCGTTCTCCTCGGCGAGGCGTTCCGCGCTCATGCCGAGACCGTGGTCGATGACCTCGACCAGCGCCCCGCCGTCGGCCGTCACATCGGTGCCGGGCCGGACGACCACCTCGATGGGGGTGTCGGACGGGGAGAACGCGACCGCGTTCTCCAGCAGTTCGGCGAGCATCAGCGTCAGGTCGCCGATGATGTCGGGGACGACGGTGACCTCGGTCTCGGCCCGCAGGGACACCCGCTGGTAGCCCTCGATCTGGCCGAGTGCCGCGCGGATGACATCGGCCAGGGTGGTCGGCCGGGCCTCCAGTTCGGATTCGCGGATACCGGCGAGCAGCATCAGGCTGTCGGCGTTGCGCTGGAGGCGTACCGCGATGTGGTCGATGCGGTAGAGCCGTTCCAGGATGCCGGGGGCGGTCTCCTCGCGTTCGACGGCGTCGATCAGCGTCAGCTGGCGGGTGGTGAGGTTGCTGACCCGGCGGCCGACGTTGCCGAACATCTCACCGACGTTGCGGCGGCTGAGCACCTGCCGCTCCAGCAGCGCCGCGGCGGTGACCTGCACCTGGTTGAACGCCTCGGCCAGATCACCGATCTCGTCGCGCACCGGGACGGGGATCGGCCGCGGCCGCAGCGGGGCGCTGTCCGCCGACTCGTCGTCCTCGACCTTGGCGAGTTCCTCGCCCGCCACCTCGACCACCTGGTGCGCGGCGCCGGTCAGGGCCGCCAGGGGGCGTACCACCGAGCGCCGGACCAGGAAGGAGAAGCCCAGCCAGGCGGCGAAGCCGAGCACGGCGAGGGCGAGCAGTGCCAGTGCCTTGTACAGGGCGGCGTCGGAGAGGCTCTCGGCGCGGGCGGCGATGTCGCCGGTCAGGGAGTGGGTGATGTCCAGACGGGCCTCGGCCTGCTTGGTCTCCGCGGCCATCGCCGTGCGCAGCCGGCCGGGCGACTGGCCCTGGAGGGAGCCGGGGTCGATCTGGAGCTCGGCGAAGCGGTCCTCGATGCCGTTCTCCTCGGAGTGCCGCTTGATCCCGTCCAGCCGCAGGACCTGGTACGGGTCGGCGATCCTGGCGAAGCGTTCCGACTGCTCCTCGAAGATCCGCTGGGCACCGACCGCGCGGGTGTACTCGGTGACGGCGTTGGCGTCCCGGGTCTGGGCGGAGAACACCCCGCCCTCGAAGGCCGCGTGGGCGGCGTCGGCACGCAGCACCGCGTCGAGCAGCTCGATCACCGAGGCCGACGAGGTGCCGGAGAAGCGGTCGAGTCCGATGCCGTCGATCAGGTAGCCGACGGCGGCGGCGTACGCGGGGTCGATCCCGGCGGCGGGGACCGAGCCCCGCTCGACCTTGTCCCGCAGCACACCCAGGCGCTGGACGTAGCCGAGGGCGCGCGATTCCTCCTTGGGCAGCTCCGAGCCGAACGCGGACCGCACGGCGTCGGCCTGGTCGTCGGTGACCCGCTGCGCCCGGTCGTAGTCGGTGGTGGACGGCAGGGCGGTGCCGGGGCGGGCGGACTCCTGCCGTACGGCCAGCAGCAGGGCCTGCCGGTGCTCGGTCTGGATGTCATTGATCAGGCGGGTGACCTGCTCGCTGTCCCGCACCAGCTGTGCCACCCGGTCGGCGTCCCGGGCCTGTTGCACCTGGCCGTAGACGCCCACGCCGAGGAGGGCGCCGACGACCGTGATCGGCACGATCACCAGGACGTTGAGTTTGCGGCGGAACGGCCATCGGTCGAGGAGGGCGTCCGTCCGCGGACGGAACCGCGGGCTGTGCGGGGCGCGTCCGGACGCGTCCGGTTCGCGTGGGTGATCCGGTGTGTCCACAGACACCCAGGTCCTCCTTCGATGTGCTCCTGAGCGGTGACCGAGGTGTTGGTGTGCCGAGGTGTTGGTGTGCTTCCGAGGTGGGTTGTGCTGTCGACCGCTGACGGCCGGGGGCATGACGCCGACGCAGTTGACGGGCGGACCGCGACTGTCGGGATCGCGCCACAGGCCCGATCGGCGGTGAACACTACCGCCTGCGCGCGCCCATGCAAGACGGGCCGGAGCAACCGCTACCGAATGTCCATGGTTTGTTGGGTTTGGGCCGTCTTCCCGTTCGCTTCGTGTCCCGCGAACCGCTGCACCGGGGTCGGCCGGGTGTCCGTAGGGTGGCGGTCGGACGGAGGCCGAGGTCACCCCGCGGACTGGCTTGTTCGTTACCATGCGCGGGCCCCCGGCGACGCGCGCCGCACTCCCCGGAGGGGCTGCCCCATGTCCCCGAGGGCTGCCGCGCCGGGCGTCGTCATGCGTACCCTGTCCGCCTCCGCCACCCCGAGCCCCGTTCCGTCCGTCGTCCCCCGTGCCCTGCGAGGAGATCCGTGCACCCCACCCGCAAGGCGGTCCTGACGTCCGTCGTACTCCTGGCCGTGGCCGCCACCGGCTGTGAACCCGGCGGCGCCACCTCGTCCCACCGGACCTCCGCCGAGCCCGGCTGCCCCACCGCGCTCGCCCGGGCCAAGCAGGCGGTCAAGAAGGCCCAGGACGTCGACGCCCCCTGGAAGGGCCCCACCACCGGACCCGCGGCGCTGCGCGGCAAGAGCGTGGTCTACATCGCGCAGACACTGAGCAATCCCGGTGTCGCGGGTGTCGCGCAGGGGGTCCAGGAAGCCGCGTCGATCCTGGGCTGGCACGCCCGCACCATCAACGGCCAGGGCACGCCCACCGCGATCCGCTCCGCGTTCAAGAAGGCCCTCGACCTCAAGCCGGACGGCATCGTCATCGCCGGCTTCGACCCCAAGAGCGTGGCGGACGAGGTGGAACGGGCCGACGCGGCGGGCATCGAGGTGATCGGCTGGCATGCCACCGCCGCCCCCGGCCCCAGCGCGAAGCTCGGGCTGTTCAGCAATGTGACCTCCAAGGTGGAGGACGTGGCGAGGATCAGCGCCGACTGGATCATCGCGCGGTCCCGCGGCCGGGCGGGGGTCGTGCTGTTCACCGACGCGACCGTGCCCTTCGCCAAGCACAAGTCCGACCTGATCAAGAAGCAGCTCGCCACCTGCTCGGACGTGAAGCTGCTGAGCTACCGGAACATCCCCATCCCCGAGGCCAACAACCGCTCGATCAGGGAGGTCCGCTCCCTGCTCTCCCGCTTCGGCGACAGGTGGACCGATTCGGCCGCCATCAACGACCTGTACTTCCGGCACAGCGCCGCCGTCCTGCGCGCCGCGGGCAAGGACGGGGCGGGCGCCCCGTACAACATCGGTGCGGGGGACGGCGATCCGTCGGCCTTCCAGCGCATCAACGGCGAGCAATTCCAGGCCGCCACCGTGCCCGAACCGCTCTCCGAGCAGGGCTGGCAGATCGTCGACGAGTTCAACCGGGCCTTCGCGGGCCGGTCGCCCAGCGGCTATGTGGCACCCGTCCACATCACCACCGCCGCCAACAGCGGCGGCGCGCTGTCATGGGATTCGGAGGGCTACCGTCAGGCGTACCGCAAGATCTGGGGGAAGTAGGCCCATGACCGCCGACGCCGACCGCGACGGGCACGCCTGATGGATACGACCCCCGTACGCGAGCACCCCGCGGTGTGACGGGCCTACAGTCGCTCCCATGGACTGGGTCGAGCGGGTGCGCGCCTTACGGCAGTGGTCGAACAAGGGGGTGCGGGCGCCGCACAAGCCGCTGCTGATGCTGTACGCCCTGGGCCGGTTCCAGCAGGCACCCGAACAGGCCCTGCCCTATACGGAGGTCGAGGGCGACCTCAAGGCTCTGCTGCACGACTTCGGGCCTCCGCGTCAGACCTCGCCCTCCTACCCGTTCCACCACCTGGAGAACGACGGGGTGTGGGAGGTGCGGACGGACAGCGGCCACGGCAGCCCGGGGTCGGGCGTAGGGGTACTGCGGGCGAGCGGGGCGCGCGGGCAGTTGGTGCCGGAGCTGCGGTCCGCGCTGGCCACGGATCCCATGCTGCTGTGGCGGCTGGCGCACCTGCTGCTGGACACCCACTTCCCGCCCTCGCTGCACGCCGACATCGCCGCCGCCGCGGGGCTCGACCTGGAGGCCGCCGAGGACGCGCGGCGGATGACGGTCTCGGTACGGGACCGGCGGCGGGCGGCGGAACTGCGGCGCGAGGTGCTGAGCGCGTACGCGTACCGGTGTGCGTTCTGCGGGTTCGACGGCGCGATCGGCCGGGTGCCCGTCGGGCTGGAAGCCGCCCATGTGCGGTGGTGGGCGTTCCGCGGCGCCGACGAACTGCACAACGCGCTGTGTCTGTGCTCCCTGCACCACAGGCTCTTCGACCGCGGTGTGCTGGGCATGGACCCCGGTCGGCGGATCACGGTCTCCGACGCGTTCGCGGGACGCGGCCGGGCGGCACGCGATCAGGTCCTCGAGCTGGCCGACCGCAGGGTCGAGGATCCACCGCACGGCGGTGAGCCGGTCGCGCCGGAGAACATCGCCTGGCACACCGGGCAGGTGTTCCGGGGCAGGCCCCGGACGGCGGTGTCGCTAGCTTCCGTTCGGCGGCGCTGAGTTCATCGCTACGCAGCTTCGCGACGAGGCCGGTGGCACACCGTGGCCCACATGTGGCGTGGATCACTTCAACACAACGATCAGTTCGCCCCCGCGGTCCGGTCGGAAGAGACAACACCACACCGCACCGAGGGGACAGAACCGCCATGGCACCGACCGTGAAGGGCCCTGCCAGCTATTTCCCGTCCATCGAGAAGACGTACGGGCGTCCGATCGCCGAGTGGAAGGACCTCATCCGCTCCTCGCCGCTGACCAAGCACATGGAGCTCGTCGGCTGGCTCAAGAGCGAGCACGGCCTCGGCCACGGGCATGCGAACGCGCTGGTCGCGCACACCCTGGCCGAGGACAGCGGGAAGTAGCCGCGGCGGCTCCGGGTTGCTCCCGCCCGGAGCACTCTGCCGTGGGCGAATCTGCTCGGGGCCAAGAACACTGACGTGCCGCCACCGGGCGGCCGACAGTGGTGAGACCGCGGCACCATCCGCCGCGGTCGACCACGGGAGGTCCGATGTCACCACTGACCACCGGCCGGGACCCGGCCCTGAACCCACGGGCCGCGGACGGCGATACGCCCCCGTCGCGGTTCGACGACCATCTGGCCGCACAACTCCTCAACCAGCGCATCGTCGTCCTCGGCACCCAGGTGGACGAGGTCTCCGCGAACCGGGTGTGCGCCCAGCTGCTGCTGCTCTCCGCGGAGGATCCGCGGACCGACATCAGCCTGTACATCAACAGCCCGGGCGGATCGGTGACGGACGGTCTGGCCATCTACGACACCATGCAGCTGATCCCCAACGACGTGGCGACCCTCGCCATGGGATTCGCCGCGAGCATGGGGCAGTTCCTGCTCTGCGTCGGGACGGCCGGCAAGCGCTTCGCGCTGCCGAACGCGCGGATCATGATGCATCAGCCGTCGGCCGGTATCGGCGGGACCACCGCGGACATCGCGATCCAGGCCGAGAACCTGGAGTTCACCAAGAAGGCCATCGAGCGGATCACCGCGGCGCACACCGGCCAGACCGAGGAGACCATCTCCCGCGACGGCGACCGCGACCGCTGGTTCACGGCCGAACAGGCCCAGGAGTACGGCATGGTCGACCGGATCGTCGACTCGCTCGACGACGTACGGCCGGGTGGAGCACGACGGCGGATGGGGATCTGAGATGAGCCAGTACACGATTCCGACGGTGGTCGAGCGCACCACGCAGGGCGAGCGGGCGTACGACATCTACAGCCGGCTGCTGTCCGAGCGGATCATCTTCCTCGGGACCGAGATCGACGACGGGGTGGCCAACGTCGTCATCGCACAGCTGCTCCACCTCGAGTCCTCGAGCGCCGAGCAGGAGATCGCGATCTACATCAACTCCCCCGGCGGCTCGTACACCTCGCTCATGGCGATCTACGACACGATGACCTTCGTCACCGCGCCGATCTCCACGTTCTGCGTCGGCCAGGCGGCCTCGACGGCGGCGGTGCTGCTGGCCGGAGGGGACCCGGGGCGGCGGTTCGTCCTGGAGCACGCCCGGGTGCTGCTGGGGCAGCCCGCGAGCGGTGGCCGCCAGGGCACCGTCTCCGATCTCACCCTCCAGGCCAAGGAGATGCTCCGGATCCGCTCGCAGGTGGAGGAGGTGCTGACCCGGCACACCCCGCACGACATCGCCACCCTGCGCGAGGACATGGACCGCGACAAGATCTTCACGGCGCAGGAGGCGGTGGCGTACGGGCTGGCCGACCAGGTGCTCAGCCGCCGGAGGGCGTCCGCAGCCTTCGCCGCCTGACCACACGGTCCTCAGGCGGCGAGCCGCACCTCGCCCCGGTGCGCGGACGTACGCGTGGTGGTGCGCCGGGCGCGCGGCTCGGCGAGGGCCGTGGGGGTGGTCACCTCGTCCCGCTCCGGCGTGGTCACCTCGGTCTCGCCACCCCGGGTGCGCGCGTCCGCCGCACCGAGGGGCCGCCGCCGGGCCCGCGGGGCGACGGCACGGGCCAGCTCGTCATGGGCGAGGGCGAGCAGATCGGCCAGCCCGAGCCCCAGGGCGTGCGCGGCGGCCGCGAGCACCTCGGACGAGGCCTCCTTGCGGCCGCGCTCGAGCTCCGAGAGATACGGCATAGAGATCCGGGCCGCGTCGGCCACGTCCTTGAGCGTGCGCTGCTGGGCGCGGCGCTCACGGCGCAGCACGCCGCCCACCACATGGCGCCACAGGGGCTCCTTGGGCGCGGCGCCCGGGGGCGCGGTCTCCCGCGGCGCGGTGGCCGGCGGCGGCGCGGTGGCCGGGCGCAGCGGGATGACGCGGGCTGGGTTCGTCGCGTGGCTGCTCACCCCCTCAGCGTAGGAGTGTTGGGCCCGGGAGGAAGGCCGTGGTGTTCTGCCACCCGCGAAATCGGCGAGGAACCGCGCGCCGCCCGGCGCCCGTTGACCGGTCGTCCGCTGATGCTCCCTATGTCCGCGGTGCGGCCGGAACGTTCGGCCCACCCGGCAACGCACCATTTCGCCCGGCCGGCCGTCAGCGCGATGACGGACGATATTTCGGCCCGTCCCGCGTCTCCTTGAGCGCGGGGCGCGGAAATGATCTGAATTCCAGCGGAAATATCCTGCGGAACATTCCTGGAAGGCATGGAATTCCTGGGTCGGCACCTGCCAGGATCGCATTCCTCACCGACCATGATCTAGGCATAACAGGAAACCTTCGTGCGTAAATCGACTTCGATCGCCGCCGCCGCTGTCGCGGTATTGGCGCTCACCCTGACCGGCTGCGGCGGCGACGACAAGGACTCGGGATCCCCGGCCAAGGGGGGCAAGGCGACCGGACAGACCACCGGCAAGCGCGACACCACGTCGTCGCCCAGCGCCGACGCCAGCCCGAGCCCGAGCCGTACCGGGGGCGCCAAGACGAAGAAGAAGGAGAGCCCCGGCACCAGCGCCAGCCCGCGCCCCACCCGCACCTCCGCCGCCCCGGCGCCCGCGCCCAGTCGCACCCGGACCGCGACGGCCGCGCCGACCCGTCCGGCCGGCGCCCCGCAGAGCGTCCAGGGCACCTGGTACGTCCCCGTCCGCGGCAGCAACGGCCTGGCGACCCTGAGCGTCAGCGGTACGTCGTGGACCATGGCGTACAGCGGCCAGTCCTGCTCCGGGACCATCAACGCCGCCATGGCGATCTCCGCCTCCTGCCAGGGCGAGAGCGCGACGGGCCGTGCCGTGGTCAGCAACGGCGGCGAGAACCTCACCTTCAACTGGAACTCCGGCGAGCCCGACCGCTTCGTCCGCACCAAGCCCACGGGCTGACCGCACGCTCTCCACGGGAGATGATCTCCGGCTCCATGGACGGCTGATCGGTCCCCGCGTCATGCTGGCCGCACCACAGCACCAACCGCACCACCGCGCGCCGCACCCCGACCAGGGAGCCCGATGTTCACCACCCGGCCCACCCTCCAGGGCACCCACGGCATGGTGTCCACCACCCACTGGCTGGCCTCGCAGTCCGCCATGGCCGTCCTGGAGGACGGCGGCAACGCCTTCGACGCCGCCGTGGCCGCCGGGTTCGTCCTCCATGTCGTGGAGCCGCATCTGAACGGACCCGCCGGTGAGGTGCCGATCCTCCTCGCCCCGGCGGGCGGGGAGCCCACCGTGCTGTGCGGTCAGGGCCCGGCGCCCGCCGGGGCCACGATCGACCACTACACCGCGCTCGGCCTCGACCTGGTGCCGGGCACCGGGCCGCTCGCGGCGGCCGTCCCCGGCGCGTTCGACGCCTGGCTGGTACTGCTGCGCGACCACGGCACCCGGCATCTCGCGGACGTCCTGCGGTACGCGATCGGCTACGCCGAGCACGGCCATCCCGCCGTCGCTCGGATCGGCGAGACGGTGGAGGCCGTGCGGGAGCTGTTCACGGCGGAGTGGACGGACTCGGCCGCGCTCTATCTGCCCGGCGGCCGGTCCCCCGCCGCCGGACGGCTGCTCACCAACCCGTCGCTGGCCGCCACCTGGCGGCGGCTGATCGCCGAGGCGGAGGCGGCCGGGCCGGGGCGCGAGACACGGATCGAGGCGGCGCGCCGGGTCTGGCGGGAGGGCTTCATCGCCGAGGAACTGGCGGCCGCCGCGGCCCGGCCCGCCATGGACTCCTCCGGGGAGCGCCATGCGGGGACGCTCACCGGTGACGACCTGGCCGCGTTCGAGGCCCACTACGAGGCCCCCGTCCGGCACACCTGGAACGGCTGGACGGTGTGCAAGGCCGGGCCCTGGAGCCAGGGGCCGGTACTGCTCCAGCAACTCGCCCTGCTCCCGGAGGGGTTGACCGAGGACGACCTCGGCACCCCCGAGCTGCTGCACACCCTGGTCGAGGGCGGCAAGCTGGCCATGGCCGACCGCGAGGCGTGGTACGGGGACGCCGCCGAGGTGCCGCTCCCGGAGCTGCTCTCCGGTCCGTACAACGACGGACGGCGCGCGCTGATCGGCGAGCGCGCCTCGTACGAGCTGCGCCCGGGGCGGCCCGGCGGCCGGGTACCGCGGCTGAGCAAACAGGCGCTGGCCGCCGTCGCCCGCGCGGCGGCGCACACCCCCGGACCGGTGGCCGGACCGGGCGGCGGCGAACCGACGGTCGGCGGCACGGGGGTACGGGCCGACGGCACCACCCGGGGCGACACCTGTCATCTCGATGTGGTGGACCGCTGGGGCAACATGGTCGCCGCCACGCCCAGCGGGGGCTGGCTCCAGTCCAACCCCGTCGTCCCCACGCTCGGCTTTCCGCTCGGCACCCGGCTCCAGATGGCCTGGCTGGACCCCGGGCTGCCCAACTCCCTCACCCCGGGCCGCCGTCCGCGCACCACGCTCACCCCGTCCCTCGCGCTGCGCGGCGACACGCCCGTGATGGCCTTCGGCACCCCCGGCGGCGATCAGCAGGACCAGTGGAGCCTGCACTTCCTCCTCGGTGTCGCGCTGCGCCGTCCGGTGCGCGCGGGGCTGGACCTCCAGGGGGCGGTCGACGCGCCCAACTGGCATCAGGAGAGCTTCCCCGGCTCCTTCCACCCGCGCTCGATGGCGGCGGGGAAGGTGGTGGTCGAGTCCCGGATCGGGGAGCCCGCGATCCGCGGACTGCGGCGCCGGGGGCACGCTGTCACGGTCGGCCCCGCCTGGTCGGAGGGGCGGCTGTGCGCGGTCGCCCGCGACCCGGAGACGGGCGTCCTGCTGGCGGCGGCCAACCCGCGCGGCGCACAGGGCTATGCGGTGGGCCGCTGAGCCACGGGTCAGCCCCGGGCGGCCGCCTCCCGCGCCTTCGCGGCGGTCCCCGCCGCGTTGTAGTCCGGGCCGACGCCGTCCACGAAGATCAGATCAGCCGGGATGTGGTCGGTCCGCAGCGGCAGGATCTCCTGGTACGCGGGCGATTCGTACCAGGCGCGGACCTGGGCCCTGTCGGGGAACTCGATCAGCACCACATGTCCCGGCCAGCTGCCCTCCACCACCTCCACCTCGGCGCCGTGGATGACGAAGCGGCCGCCGAAGGGGTCCATGGTGGCCTGGATACGCTCCATGTACGCGAAGACGTCGGCGTGCGAGCTGCCGGCGTGCAGATGGGCGAGGGCATAGGCGGTCATCGTTCCTCCAAGGTGCCGGCCGGGGCCCGGGGCGTCCCCGGCTGATGTCCACCACCCTGCCGCGCCCCGCGAGCACGGTCGATTACCCGCGACGTAAGGCAGCAGCCGGGCCCCGCCCTCAGTCGGCGATGCCCAGGTCCTCCCGCATGATCCGCCGCATCTCCGACAGCCGCGGCTCGGCGTCCTGGAGCCCACGGGAGGCGGCCCATACCCGTTCGGGGACGATCATCCGCGCCTCGGCGCAGCGGTCCCGGTAGTCGCGCCGGGCCTCCTCGACCTGGGCCCGGCCCTCGTCGGTGCGGACACCGTCCCGGATCCGGTGCAGCGTGTCCTTGAGCAGGGTGTGGAACTGCCGGGAGGCCCGGTTCATCCCCGTGTACGCGGCCCGGCGTTCCTCCTCGCGCCGCCGTCGTCGTTCCTCGGCCCGCGCCCGGTCCAGGCGTTGGCGGGCGGTGAGGCGTTGGTGGAGCAGGGGTGCGAAGAGGGTGCCGAGCACACCGGCCACTGCGGTGATCATCGCTGCTATGACGGCGGACATCCGCCGGATACCAACCGTTGTCACACGGTCGGCCAGGGGTATTACCCTGCCGCTCATGGCAGTTTCGCCGTCCGCCACGCGAGCCGATCGCGCCGACGACGTCCTCGTCCTCGCCCGGCTCTCCGCCAAGCGCGGCGCGGTCCGGGCGATCCTGGACTGGCTCACCCGGCGCACCGGCGGTCTCGCCGTGCTCGCCGGGTCCGACGGGTCCGTACTGGCCGCGCCGGGCGGGACACCGGATCCCGCCGCCTCGCCGTCGGCCGCGTCCGCCGCCACCGCCGCGGTCGAGCTGCACCGGCGGGGCGCGCCGTCCGCCGTGCTGGGCGGGGACGGGGCGCATCCGGTGCATCTGGTCGCGCTCGGCCCCGGGCCCGGTGCGGATACGGACGGGGCGGCCGGTGACGCGGCGGGGGTCGTGTATCTCGCCGTGGTCCGGCCCGACGATCCGCGCTGCGGGGTGCTGCTCGCCGACGCCTCGCGCACCCTCGCCCTGTGCTGGCGGCTGGAGGAGGCGGAGCGGGCGCGCCGCCGGGTCGAGTCGGCAGAGGTGCACAGCCGGGAGGCGGTGCTGCATCTGCTGATGGTCGGCAGTGTGCCCGCGGCGCAGCGGATCGCCGGGGCGCTGCGCCCGGCGCTGCCCGCCGTGGCGCAGGTGTACGTGATCGAGTGCCCCAGCAGCCGGCGGCACGAGATAGCCGTCCGGATCGACCGTACGGCGCGGGGGCGGGCCTGGATCGTGCCGTGCCCGGTGCGCCCCCACCACCTGATCGCGCTGGTGCCGAGCGAGGAGGACCCCGGGCCCCGGGACCGGGACCCCGGCCCCGACCGGCTGGACCGGCTGATCGCCCGGGACGTACCGGAGTGCCGGGTCGGGGTGAGCGCCGAGGTCGCGCTGCGGGACACCCCGGCCGGCTACGAGCAGGCGTTCCACGCCCTGGCGGTGGCCCGTGACGCACCCGAGCGGTGCGCCAGCTTCGGCGGCCACACCGATGTCACCGTGCTGGCCGGTCCCGAGGGCCGCACCTGGGCGGACGAGCTGCTGGGGCCCTGTCTGCGGTACGCGCCGACCCGCCGGGCCGACCCGGGTCCGCGGGAGCTGCTGGACACCCTCGGCTCCTGGCTGAGCTTCGGCGGTGCGGCCAGCCGCCATCTGAAGATCCACCGCAATACGCTCGCCGCGCGGGTGCGCCATCTGGACGGGCTGCTCGGGCTGGACGTCAGCCGCCGTCTGGCGAGCCAGTCGGCGGCCTGGCTCGCGCTGCGGCTGCACACCGCGCCGTGGACGGCGGGGGCGGTGGACGCGGCGACGGTGGACCGCGCCGCCACCCTGGACGCCCTGCTGGCCACGCCCGCCGCCGAGATCTGGGCGCGGACCCAGTTGCGCCCGCTGGAGCAGGCCCGGGTGACGGCCGGACAGGAGACCGTACGCGCCTGGCTGCAAGCCGACGCCCGGCTGCCCGCGACCGCCTCCGCACTCGGGATCTCGCTGCCCGGAGCGCGCAAGCGGCTGGCGAAGGCCGAGGACGCGCTCGGGCGGTCACTGCTGCGCGCGCCGAGCGCGAAGTACGAACTGTGGTTGGCGATGCGGGCGTTGGGCACACTGTGAGGGGCGGCCGGGCGGCCACGGCGCACGGTCACCGTTCGATGCGGAACCACCCGCCGCGCTCACTGTGCAGTTCGTTCCTCGCCGCCCGTTCCGCCCGCGCCTAGTGTCCTGACCACGACCCGGCGGGCCGTTCCGAGCCCACCTCGAACCTCCCTGAGGGCCGTGTGGACAAGCCCCCCTTCGCCCATACGGCACCCCAGCTCGGTACGGGCCGCCGGGCGACCGGACGTACCCCCGCCGCGCACACCGCGCGGCCACGGGACCCCCTCGGGAGTCCCGGCTGAGCCGGGGCGGCACGCGGCGCGACCACGGGGGTGTCGCGCGGCGGCAGCCCCTGTCCGTCCGGGCCCAGGACATGGCACATCCTTGCCCGCCCCCGCCGGCCTGGGTCCGGACGGCTTCCTCCCGCCGCCGCACCACGCCGTGGAGCGGCGGCCGGTGTCAGGCCCCCGGGATCCGGGATCGTGGTCAGGACCCCGGGATCGTGGTCAGGAACTCCCCGGTCCATGCCAGCAGTTCCCGCCCCACCAGGGGCTTTCCGCCGATCCTCGCCGTCGTGGGCCGGGGCACCAGGACCTGCTTGGTGGCGGGCTTGATCACCGCACGCGGGTGGAGCCGCTTGAGCCGCAGCTCCTGCGACTCGCGGAGCTCCACCGGGCTGAAGCGGATGTTGGCGCCCTGGAGGGTGATGTCGGTGACCCCGCAGGCGCGGGCCAGCAGCCGCAGTCCGGCGACCAGCAGCAGGTTCTCCACCGGCTCGGGCAGTTTGCCGTAGCGGTCGGTGAGCTCCTCGCGGACGGCGCGGATGTCGTCCTCGCTGTTGGCGGCGGCGATGGCGCGGTACGCCTGGAGCCGCAGCCGCTCGCCGGGAGCGTAGTCGTGCGGGACGTGGGCGTCGACCGGCAGCTCGATCTTGACCTCGAGCGGTGCCTCCTCGACCTCGCCGCCGCCCGCCTCCAGGGTCGCGCGGTAGTCGGCGACGGCCTCGCCGACCATCCGTACGTACAGGTCGAAGCCGACGCCCGCGATATGGCCGGACTGCTCGCCGCCGAGCAGATTGCCCGCGCCGCGGATCTCCAGGTCCTTCATCGCCACGTACATACCGGCGCCCATCTCGGTGTGCTGGGCGATGGTGGCCAGCCGCTCGTGGGCGGTCTCGGTGAGCGGCTTCTCCGGCGGGTAGAGGAAGTAGGCGTAGCCGCGCTCACGGCCCCGGCCGACCCGGCCGCGCAGCTGGTGCAGCTGGGAGAGGCCGAAGTTGTCACCGCGCTCGACGATGAGGGTGTTGGCGTTGGAGATGTCGATACCGGACTCCACGATGGTCGTGGAGACCAGGACGTCGAACTTCTTCTCCCAGAAGTCGACCACCACCTGCTCCAGCACGTTCTCCGACATCTGGCCGTGGGCGGTGGCGATCCGCGCCTCGGGGACGATCTCGCGGAGCCGCGCCGCGGCCCGGTCGATGGACTCCACCCGGTTGTGGATGTAGAAGACCTGGCCCTCGCGGAGCAGTTCGCGGCGGATGGCCGCGCCGATCTGCTTGGCCTCGTAGGGGCCGACGAAGGTCAGCACCGGGTGGCGCTCCTCCGGCGGGGTGGTGATCGTGGACATCTCGCGGATGCCGGTGACCGCCATCTCCAGGGTGCGCGGGATGGGGGTGGCGGACATGGTCAGCACATCCACGTTGGCGCGGAGCTTCTTCAGCTGCTCCTTGTGCTCGACGCCGAAGCGCTGCTCCTCGTCGACGATGACCAGGCCCAGGTCCTTGAACGTGGTTTCGGAGGAGAAGAGCCGGTGCGTGCCGATGACGATGTCGACCGAACCGTCCCGCAGCCCCTCCAGGACCGCCTTGGCCTCGGTGTCGGTCTGGAAGCGGGAGAGCGCCTTGACGACCACCGGGAACTGGCCGTAGCGGTCGCCGAAGGTGCCGAAGTGCTGCTGGACGAGGAGGGTGGTGGGCACCAGCACGGCCACCTGCTTGCCGTCCTGCACCGCCTTGAACGCCGCCCGCACCGCGATCTCGGTCTTGCCGTAGCCGACGTCGCCGCAGATCAGCCGGTCCATCGGAACCGACTTCTCCATGTCCTCCTTGACCTCGCCGATGGTGGTCAGCTGGTCGGGGGTCTCGGCGTACGGGAAGGCGTCCTCCAGCTCCCGCTGCCAGGGGGTGTCCGCGCCGAAGGCGTGGCCGGGGGCGGCCATCCGCGCCGAGTAGAGCTTGATGAGGTCGGCGGCGATCTCCTTGACCGCCTTCTTGGCGCGCGCCTTGGTCTTGGTCCAGTCGGCGCCGCCGAGCCGGTGCAGGGTGGGGGCCTCACCGCCCACGTACTTGGTGATCTGCTCCAGCTGGTCGGTGGGGATGTAGAGCCGGTCGCCGGGCTGACCGCGCTTGGCCGGGGCGTACTCCACGACCAGGTACTCCCGGGTGGCGCCCTGGACGGTGCGCTGCACCATCTCGATGTAGCGGCCGACGCCGTGCTGCTCGTGGACGATGAAGTCGCCCGCCTCGAGGGTGAGCGGGTCGATGGTCTTGCGGCGCCGGGCGGGCATCCGGACGCCGTCCTTGCCCGCGGCCTTCTGCCCGGACAGATCGGTCTCGGTGAGCACCGCCAGCTTCAGCCCGGGGTCGATGAAGCCGTAGTCGATCGAACCGCAGCCCACATGGACCACGGACGGGGCGATCCCGGCGAGGTCCGCCTCCAGCCGGGCCGCGATCCCCTCGCCGCCGAGCACCTCGACGGTGCGGGAGGCCGGGCCGTGGCCCTCGGTGACGTACACCACGCGCCAGCCGTCGGAGAGCCAGCCCTTGGTGTCGGCGAGCGCGCGGGCGGTGTCGCCGCGGTAGGTCTCGGGGGCGTGCATGCCCAGTTTGACGGTGGCCTCGTCCAGCTCCTCGTCGGCCGCGAAGGGGCTGACCGACCACCACATCATGCCCAGCTCGCGGGCCCGGTCCCGGACGTCCGCGAGACCCCACAGCGAGGCGGCGCCGACGTCGATCGGGGCCTGGCCTCCACCGGCCGTGGCCGCCCAGGACGCCTGGAGGAACTCCTGGCTGGTGGCCACCAGATCGGCCGCCCGGGTGCGCACCCGCTCCGGGTCGCAGACGACGGCCATGCCGTCCGCCGGGAGGACGTCCAGCAGCAGTTCCATGTCGTCGACCAGGACCGGGGCGAGGGATTCCATGCCCTCGACCGCGATCCCCTCGGCGATCTTGCCGAGCAGCTCGCCCAGTTCGGGGTGGTTCTCGGCGAGCGCCGCGGCCCGCCGCCGCACCTCGTCGGTGAGCAGCAGCTCACGGCAGGGCGGGGCCCACAACCCGTGCTCGGCGACCTCGAGGGACCGCTGGTCGGCGACCTTGAAGTAGCGGATCTCCTCGACGTCGTCGCCCCAGAACTCGACCCGGAGCGGATGCTCCTCGGTGGGCGGGAACACATCCAGGATGCCGCCGCGCACGGCGAACTCACCGCGCTTCTCAACCAGTTCCACCCGGGAGTAGGCGGCGGCCGCGAGCCCGTCCACGACCTCCTCCAGATCGGCGGTCCGCCCGGCCCGCAGACTGACCGGCTCCAGTTCGCCGAGCCCCTTGACCTGCGGCTGGAGAACCGAGCGGACGGGGGCGACCACCACGGAGACCGGACCGGCCGCCGGGTCGTCCTCGCTGGGGTGGGCGAGCCTGCGCAGCACGGCGAGCCGGCGGCCGACGGTGTCCGAGCGCGGGGACAGCCGCTCGTGCGGCAGCGTCTCCCAGGACGGGTACTCCACCACCCGGTCCGGCGGAAGCAGCGAGCGCAGGGCGGCCGCGAGGTCCTCTGCCTCCCGGCTGGTGGCGGTCACCGCCAGTACGGGGCGGCCGGTCTCGCGCGCCAGCGCGGCGACGGCGAAGGGCCGGGCGGCGGGCGGGCCGACCAGGTCGACATAGGGGCGGTTTCCATCGGCGGCGCCGCGCACCGCCTCAGCGAGCGCGGGGTCCCGTACGACGGCGTCGAGCAGACCGGTGAGGCTCATAAAGGGGTATTCCATCCCGGAGGCGGACAACGCGAATCACCCGACACGTGACACGGGCCGGGGGTCTTCCAGAGTACGGCCACCCGCCGACAGCGGTGGCCGGGTCCGCGCCCGCCCCGGCCCCGCCCCGTGTTCGCGAACCGCGGGTGCCCACGTCCGGCCCAGTCCAGCGCGCGCCCGGGCACGGTGTGTGACCAGACTGGTGCACATGGCAGAGCGAGAGCGCCGTACGTCCACCGACGCGCCGGGCCGAGGCGAGCGGACCGGCCGACGCTCCCGGGACCCCGGTCCCGAGGAGGCGGCCGGACAGGCCCGCGAACGGCTCGCCGCCCTGATCTCCCACCCGCCCGAGGGAGTCTCCGCGGTGTGCCGGGTCGAGGACGGCTGGCGGGTGAGCGTGGACGTCCTGGAGGTGCCGCGGATCCCCGACACCACGAGCCTGCTGGCCACGTACGAGGTGAACCTCGACGGCCACGGCGAGCTCCGCGAGTACCGGAGGGTCCGCCGCTACCGGCGCGGCGCGGCCGACGACTGCTGACCCGCAGCGCACAGGGCAACCGAAGGGACGGTCCGATCATGGTCGCCACCTACACCGACGAGGTCGTCGTCATCCCGCGCGCGGGCACGCTCTACGACGTCATGGAACTCATCCTCGACCGCGGCATGGTGATCGATGTCTTCATCCGGGTCTCCCTGGTGGGCATCGAGATCCTGAAGATCGACGCCCGGATCGTGGTCGCGAGCGTGGACACCTATCTGCGCTTCGCCGAAGCCTGCAACCGCCTGGACCTGGAGTACGACCGCAGCAAGACCGTGCCCGAGCTGTTCGGCGGCGGGGGCGGCGCCGGGGGCGTGGCCGCGGGCGTGGGCAAGCGGAAGGCCAAGAAGGCGGTCGGGTCGGTGGGCGAGAAGGTCAAGAAGGCCGTCGGCGCCGGTGACGACGGCGACGAGGCTGACGACGACGAGCACGACGAGCGCGACGAGCGCCACGAGCGCCACGCGTACGAGGAGTCCCGTCCCCGGCGCCGCCCCGCGAGCCGTTCCCGCCGCCGTTCCGAGGAGGACTGACCGATGGCCGCCGCCCCGCAGCCCGCGCCCCCGGAAGCGCCGGGGGGTGTGTATGTCTACGGCGTCGTCCGCGCCGGTCATCCGGTGCCGCCGGGCCGCACCGGGGTCGGTGGGCTCCCCGGTGCGGTCCGTACGCTGCCCGCCGGGGAGCTGGCCGCCGTCGTCAGCGACGCCCCGGACCGGCTGCGCGCCAAGCGCCGCGATCTCCTCGCCCACCAGGACCTGGCGCTGGCCCTGGCGGCGGACGGCCCGGTGCTGCCGATGCGGTTCGGGATGGTCGCCCCCGACGAGGAGTCGGTGCGGCGGCAGCTGGAGTCCTCGCAGGGCGACTGCCTGACCGCGCTGCGGCGGGTCGAGGGCCGCGTCGAGATGAACGTCAAGGTGAGCCCGGCCCAGGGCGATCTGGAGTCGCTGGTGCGCGAGGACCCGGAGGTGGGCCGCGCCCGGGCCGCCGCCCGCGGTGCCCCGGGCTACGAGGCCAGTGTGCGGCTCGGCGAGGCCGTGGCGCGGGGGCTGACCCGCCGGGCCGCGGCCGTGGCGGCCGGGGTGGTGGCCGAGCTGTCCGCCCTGGCGGAGGCGCGGGTGGCCGGGCCGGAGGTGCCCGGCTGTGTCCTCAACGCCTCCTTCCTCCTCCCTCGGAGCGCCACCGGGCGCTTCGGCGGCGCCGTGGAGCGGCTGGCGGCCCGGTACGGGGCCCGGGTCGAGCTGCGGCTGACCGGACCGCTGCCCTGCTACAGCTTCGTGGAGGGCGCATGGGGCTCCTGACCGAGGTCGTACTGCTGCCGCTGGCACCGGTGCGGGGCGTGGTGTGGGTCGCGGAGCAGCTGCGGGACGCCGCGGAACGCCAGCTCAGCGATCCGGCGGTGGTGCGTGCCAGGCTCGCGGCGCTCAACGAGGCGCTGGAGTCCGGGGAGATCGGCTCCGAGGAGTTCGAGCGCGAGGAGGACCGGCTGCTGGATCTGCTGGAGCGGCCGGCCTCCGCCGGCCCGTCGGCTGCGAGGCGGCCGTGACCGAACTCGACACGGTGTGGGAGGCGCCGGTGCCCACCGGGCCGACCACCTCCAACCTCGCCGACATCCTGGAACGCGTCCTGGACAAGGGCATCGTGATCGCCGGGGACATCAAGATCGACCTGCTGGACATCGAACTGCTGACCATCCGGCTGCGGTTGTTCGTCTCGTCCGTCGACACCGCGCGCAAGGCGGGGATCGACTGGTGGGAGACCGACCCCGCGCTGTCCTCCCGCGCCGCGCACGACGCCCTCGCCGCGGAGAACGCGGAGCTGCGCGAGCGGCTGCGGGCGATCGAGTCCGGCGAGTCCGGCACGTCCGGTGAGCCCGGTGAGTCCGGTGAGTCCGGTGAGTCCAACGGGGCCGACCGGAGCGGCACATGACGGCGACCCGATCCACCCTCACCTATGTCTTCGCGGTCTGCCGCCCCTCCGGACCGGAGGCGCGGACCGCGCTCGGCGGGCTCACCGGGGTCGGCCCGCCCGCCCCGGTCCGTACCCTCGCGGCGGGCCCGCTGACCGCCGTGGTCCAGGACGTCCCGGCCGCCGACTACGCCGAAGAGGCCCTGCGGCAGCGGCTGTCCGACCGCGCCGAGCTCGAACGCTGCGCCCGCGCCCACCACGAGGTGATCACGGCGGCCATGGCCGCGGCCCCGACCGTCCCGCTGCCGCTGGCCACCCTCTACCGCGGTGACGAACGGGCCCGGGAGGCCCTGCGCGAGCGCGAGGACTCCCTGCTCGCCGCCCTCACCCGGATCACCGGCCGGGTCGAGTGGGGGGTGAAGGTCTATGCCCTCGCCGGACAGCCCACCGATCCCGCGGCCGCCCCCGGCGCCGCGGCGGCCAGTGGCCGCGCCTATCTGGAACAGATCCGCGGCCGTCAGCGCGGCCGGGAGGAGCGCCGGGGCGCGGCGCTCCGGGCCGCCGAGCGGGTGGACACCGTCGTCCGGGGCCTCGCCGTGGCCACGCGGCGGCTGCGGCCGCACGGGGCCGAGGTGACGGGCCCGCGCCGCACCCATGTGCTCAACGCGGCGTATCTCGTGGACAGGGGGCGGGAGCGGCAGGTGCGCGCCGCGCTCGCCTCGCTGCGCCGGGACGAGACGGCCGTCGAGATCGAGCTGTCCGGCCCCTGGGCCCCCTACTCCTTCGCCGACGGAGGTGCCGCGTCATGACCGTCGCCGCCTGGGGGTCGGTCCCCGCCGAGGCCCACGGCCCCATCGGGGTACCGCTGGTGGATCTGCTGGACCGGGTGCTGGCCACCGGGGTGGTGGTCAGCGGCGACCTGGTCATCGCCATCGCCGAGGTCCCCCTCGTACGGCTGTCCCTGCACGCCCTGCTGTCATCGGTCAACGAGCGCGTCCCCGCGCCGTGGACCGACGCGGGCCCGCTGTGAGCGGCGCCCGGGTCGACCTCGACCAGGAGGCGATGGGCCGCGATCTGGTGGCGCTCGTCCTCACCGTGGTGGAACTGCTGCGCCAGTTGATGGAACGCCAGGCGCTGCGCCGGATCGACGCGGGCGGTCTCGCCGATGAGCAGGTGGAACGGATCGGCACCACGCTGATGCTGCTGGACCGGCGGATGGCGGAGCTGCGCGACCAGCACGGCCTGAAGCCGGAGGACCTCAATCTCGATCTGGGGCCGCTCGGCACCCTGCTCCCCCGGGACTGAACCGGGCCTCGTCCGGGGCCCGGGAGCCGGTCCGCTCCCCCGTCGGCGGACCGGCCCCGGCGGGTCAGGGCGGGGCCCTGGTGCTCACTCGTTGCTGACGACCATGATCGCGTTCCCGTCGGGGTCGCGGAAGGAGAACATCGGCGGCACGGGGGCGCCGTACCGCATGACCTCGGGGTCGGTGTCCACACCGGCCTCCCGCAGCGTGGTGTGGTCGGCGTCGATGTCCTCGGAGGTGAGGATGATGCCGGTCTCCTTGCGGGGCCCGGAGCCGGATTCATCAGCTCCTTCGCAGCCCTGCGGGTTCACCAGCGCGATCCCGGCCCCGCCGTCCGACGGCCCGACCTCGATCCAGCGCTGGCCCTCCCCGAAGGGGATGTCGGCGCGCTTGTCGAAGCCGAGGGTGCCGACGTAGAAGTCCAGCGCGCGGTCCTGGTCGGCGACGGTGACGGCCACCCGGCCCACCTCGCTGAGCCGGGTGCCCTTCGCGGTCTCGGTCATGGGAACCTCCGTGGTGAGTGGCTTTTCCCTTGAGACCGCGGGGCACCGGAGAACTCATCGCTCGCGGGGACGGGATTTCCGGCCGGTTCCCCCTTTCCCGTCCGTCCCGCTTCCCGCTCGTCCCGCTTCCCGTTCGTCCCGCTTCCCGTTCGTCCCGCCCGGGAGTCAGCCGTCGACGAAGGCCAGGGCGGTGGGGTCGTAGCGGTTCCCGGCGATCTCCCCGGCCGGCGCGGCGGCGTCGATCGCGGCGAGGTCCTCGGCCGTCAGCTCGACCTCGAGCGCTCCCAGGTTCTCCTTCAGATAGGTCTCCCGGCGGGTGCCGGGGATCGGCACCACGTCGTCGCCCCGGTACTGCACCCAGGCCAGGGCGAGCTGACCGGCGGTGACGCCCTTCTCGGCGGCCAGCTCGCGCAGCCGCTCCACGATGGCCAGGTTCCGGTCCAGGTTTCCGTCGGCGAACCGGGGCTGGGTGCGGCGCATGTCCTTCTCCTCCAGCGTGTCCAGCGAGGTGACCCTGCCGGTCAGGAAGCCACGGCCGAGCGGCGAGAACGGCACCAGGCCGATGCCCAGCTCACGGCAGACCGGGGCGATCTCCGCCTCCAGGTCCCGGGTCCACAGCGACCATTCGCTCTGGAGCGCGGAGATGGGGTGGACGGCGTGGGCGCGGCGAACGGTCCCCGCGCTCGCCTCGGAGAGCCCGAGGAAGCGCACCTTGCCCGCCTGGACCAGCTCGGCCATCGCGCCGACGGTCTCCTCGATGGGCACATCGGGGTCGACGCGGTGCTGGTAGTAGAGGTCGATGTGGTCGACACCGAGGCGGCGCAGCGAGGCGTCGCACGCCTGCCGCACATACTCCGCGTCGCCCCGGATCTCGGTCTTCTCGCCCAGCCGGTTGGCGAAGCCGAACTTGGTGGCGATCACCGCCTGGTCCCGACGCCCGGTCAGGGCCCGGCCGATCAGCTCCTCGTTGTGTCCGGAGCCGTAGAAGTCCGAGGTGTCCAGAAGGGTGACGCCGAGGTCGAGGGCACGGTGGATGGTCGCGATCGACTGCTGGTCGTCGGACGCGCCGTAGGCGTGGCTCATCCCCATGCAGCCGAGGCCCTGGGCGGAGACGTCCAGCGCGCCGAGGCTGCGGGTGGGAAGCTGATTCATGGCTGTACCTCCTGGAAGCGATGTTCCTCGCGGTCGTGTCGATCACGCTAGGAGCTGGAGGGCGCTCGAAGTCAAAGACCGGGAGCACGCACAGCCCGGGTGAACCGCCGCGACCCGGCGCGGTGTGCACCCCCGAGAGCACACCGGGCCGGGTCGCCGTCGCCCCTCACCCCCGTATGTGGGAGAGGCAGGTCCGGGCGGTTTCCGTTACGTCGCGTCCTACTCCGTGGCGATGGCGTTCAGGACGTTCATCCGGGCCGCGCGGAAGGCCGGGATCAGCGCCGCCACCAGGCCCACCACGGCGGAGCCGATGAAGACCGTGATGATGGTCGGCCACGGGATCTCCAGGGTCTTCAGACCCTCGAGGGCCAGCAGCTTCTGGGCCGTCGCGCCCCAGCCCATGCCGAGCCCCAGGCCCAGCAGGGCGCCGAAGAGCGCGATGACCACGGACTCCAGGCGGATCATGCGGCGCATCTGGCGGCGGGAGAGACCGATGGCGCGCATCAGCCCGATCTCCCGGGTCCGTTCGACGACCGACAGGGCCAGGGTGTTCACCACACCCAGGATGGCGACGATGATCGCCAGGGCGAGCAGACCGTAGACCAGGTTGAGCAGCTGGCCGATCTGGTCCTTCATCATCTTCTTGTAGTCGGTCTGGTCGCGGACCTGGATCTGCGGGTAGTCCGCCAGCTGCTTCTTGAGCGAAGCGTATGCCTGGTCCTCCTGGCCGTCCTTGGCCGTGCCGAGGACCATCATGTCCGTCGGGATCCGGTCGGCCGGGACATGGGCCTGGACGGTCGCGATGCTGGTGTACAGCGCTCCCTTGTCCAGCGAGGTGTCGTCCGAGGTGATCGCTGCCACCGTGAGCCCGGCCTTCCGGCCGTGCGGGAAGGCGACGGTCACGGTGTCGCCCTTCTTCACCTTGTGGTCCTCGGCGAAGCCCTCGGGCAGCGAGATCGCGTCCTTGCGGTAGGCGTCGGCGAGCGAGCCCTCGACCACCGGGGTCCGCAGGTCGTCCGCGTAGGTCGGGGTGGCGGCGGAGAGGTCCTTGCCCACCGTCTTGCCGTCCGGGAGCGTCAGCCGGACATCGTTGAGCTGCTTGTAGTGGCTGATGTGGTCCAGGCCCCTGGCCTTCTCGATCGCCTTCTCGATCTGCGGGGTGACCGGCTTGCCGGGCTTGGGCTGCATGATGAAGTCCGCGCCCACCGACTTGTCCAGTTCGTCGCTGGCCGAGGCGACCATCGAGGAGCCGACCACCGACAGACAGGCGACCAGGGCCAGACCGATCATCAGCGCCGCGCCGGTGGCGCCGGTGCGCCGCGGGTTGCGCAGCGCGTTGCGCTCGGCCATCCGGCCGACCGGGCCGAAGATCCGCAGGATCACGGCGGCGAGCACCCGGATCACCAGACCGGCCAGCAGCGGGCCGACCACGATGAAGCCGACGAGGGTCAGCAGCACGCCCAGGCCCAGGAACATCGAGCCGTCGGTCGCCTTGTCCGCGCTGCCCGCGGCGAACAGGGCGGCGGCCCCGGCCGCGGTGAGCACGGTGCCGATCACGGCGCGGATCCGCCCGGCCTTGGCGTCCGCCGGGGTACCGGCGTCGCGCAGCGCCGCCATCGGGGAGATCCTCGACGCCCGGCGGGCCGGGATGTACGCGGCGATGACGGTGACGACGACGCCGACGGTGAGGCCGATGATGGGCGTGGCGGGCTTCACCGTCAGCTGATCGGTGCTCAGGTGCAGTCCGGCGTTGCCCATGATCTTCATCAGCCCGACCGCGAGCCCGACACCGGCGAGGACACCGAGCACCGAGCCGACGATGCCCAGCAGCAGTGCCTCGATCAGCACCGACCGGTTGATCTGCTGACGGCTGGACCCGATGGCACGCATCAGGCCGATCTCCCGGGTGCGCTGGGCGACCAGCATGGAGAAGGTGTTGACGATCAGGAAGATGCCGACGAGGACGGCGATCCCGGCGAAGCCGAGCATCGCGTACTTCATGATGTCCAGGAACGAGCCGATGTCGTCCTGGGCCTCGTCGCTGGCCTCGGCCTTCGTCTGCACCTTGAAGCCCGGGCCGAGGTCGGCGAGCACGTTCTTCTTGAGCTGCTCGTTGCTGACGCCCGGCTGGGCGGTGAGCGCGAAGCTGGTGAACGCCTCGGTACGGCCCAGCAGCAGCCGCTGGGACGAGGGGGTGTCCAGGAAGAGGACGGTGGAGCCGGGGTTGGTCACCTGGAAGGTGGCCAGACCGACGACCTTGGCGCGGAACTCACCGGGGACGGTGATCACCCGCAGCTCGTCACCGATCTTCACCTTCTTGTTCTTGGCGGTGTCGGCGTCGAGCATCACCTCGGTGGGTCCGCGCGGCGCGCGGCCGGAGGTGAGCTTCACCGAGCGGTGCTCGGTGGGGTCCCAGTTGGTGCCGATGGTGGGGGCACCCGAGTCGGGGCCGATGTCCTTCTTCCGGCTGTTGACGATGGTGATCGACTGGCTGGTGGCGTCACCGGTCACCTTCTTGACGCCCTTGATGCCCTGGATCCGCTTGATCTGGGCGGCGGGCAGCGTCTCGATCCGGCTGGTGGCCTGCGAGTCGTCACCGTTGTCGGCGTTCTTCGGGCTGACCGTGACATCGGAGGAGGTGGCCGCGAAGAGCTTGTCGAACGTGGCGTTGGTGGTGTCGGTGAAGACCAGGGTGCCGGAGACGAAGGCCACCGACAGCAGGACGGCGATGGCGGAGAGCGCCATCCGTCCCTTGTGCGCGAGGAAGTTGCGCAGGGAGGTCTTGAGGACGGTCATGACACCCGCCCACGCGCGTCGAAGTGCTTCATGCGCTCCAGGACCCCTTCGGCGGTCGGGTTGTGCATCTCGTCCACGATCCGGCCGTCGGCCAGGTACAGCACGCGGTTGGCGTAGGAGGCGGCGACCGGGTCGTGGGTGACCATCACGATGGTCTGGCCCAGCTCGTCCACCGAACGCCGCAGGAAGCCCAGGACCTCGGCCCCGGCCCGCGAGTCCAGGTTTCCGGTCGGCTCGTCACCGAAGATGATCTCGGGGCGGGCGGCGAGGGCCCGGGCCACGGCGACGCGCTGCTGCTGACCGCCGGAGAGCTGGTTCGGCCGGTGTTTGAGCCGCCCGGCGAGGCCGACGGTCTCCACCACCCGGTCCAGCCAGGCGCGGTCCGGCTTGCGGCCCGCGATGTCCATCGGCAGCGTGATGTTCTCGATCGCGTTCAGCGTCGGAAGCAGGTTGAACGCCTGGAAGATGAAGCCGATGCGGTCCCGGCGCAGCTTGGTGAGCTTCTTGTCCTTGAGCCCGGTGATCTCGGTCTCGTCGATGAATATCTGGCCCGAGGAGACGGTGTCCAGTCCGGCCAGGCAGTGCATCAGGGTGGACTTGCCGGAGCCGGAGGGGCCCATGATCGCGGTGAACTGGCCGCGGGCGATGTCCACGTCCACCTGGTCCAGCGCGACCACCCGGGTCTCCCCCGAGCCGTATGCCTTGACCACCTGTCGCGCGCGGGCGGCAACGGCCGTATGTCCCCCGCTGCCCCCGGTCTTGGGAATCGATACAGCCGTTGTCACGGTGACTCTCCTCGATTGTCTGTGGCGATCCCGGCTCCCTGATCGCTCGCGGCATCCAGCCTGCCGAGCTCCGGGAACCGCCGCGATGGTGCCTGACTCCGTCTTCGCGGTAGGGGCAGCCCCACCCCCGCGGTCGCGCTGCCCACAGCAAGATTACGGAGCGGAGGTGCCCGCCCTCCTCCTCCGCCGGAACGAACCACGGGTAGGAGGAACGGGCGGACATCCCCTAGGGGTCTAGGACCTGAGGGGGAGGCGGTCTCCGGGTCGATCCTGCACCCTGACCCTGGGGGAGGCTCAATACCCGGGGCCCATCAGCCCGTATGACACCTTCCCCCGCCCTGCCCCGGCATGGAAAGGTGGGTCGTACAAGAACTCCGGACGTCAACCGGGCGCCGGATGGCGGCCGGGCGCGGTCCGGCGGAAGGAGCGCGCCACGGTGGGCGGCACCGCACGACGGCGGACGGACGCGGACCCCACCCCTCCGGCACCCGGAGCGACCTCTCCGCCGCCGGACGCCCGTGAGCGCCGCCCGGTCGTCGCCGCCCTGATGCTCGGTATGGCGCTGGCCGCCCTGGACTCGACCGTCATCTCCACCGCCGTGCCGCAGATCGTCGGGGACCTCGGCGGCTTCTCCGTCTTCTCCTGGCTGTTCTCCGGCTATCTGCTCGCCGTGACCGTCACCCTGCCGGTCTACGGCAAGCTCTCCGACACCTTCGGCCGCAAACCGGTGCTCCTCGCGGGCATCGTCATCTTCGTCTCCGGCTCGCTGCTGTGCGCCGGTGCCTGGAACATGGCTTCCCTCATCGCCTTCCGGATCGTCCAGGGGCTGGGCGGCGGCGCGCTCCAGGGCACCATCCAGGTGGTCGCCGCCGATCTCTATCCGCTCAAGGAGCGCCCGAAGATCCAGGCCCGGCTCTCCTCGGTGTGGGCGGTGTCCGCGGTGACCGGCCCGGTGATCGGCGGGGTGCTCGCCGGATACGCCGACTGGCGCTGGATCTTCCTGATCAACCTGCCGGTCGGCGCGCTGGCCTGGACGCTGATCGCCCGTCATCTGCACGAACCGGAGCGGCCCGCCCGGGACCGGGCGCGGATCGACTGGGCGGGGGCCCTGGCCGTCTTCGCCTCCGGCGGACTGCTGCTGACCGCGCTCGTCCAGGGCGGGGTGGCCTGGGGCTGGCTGTCGGCGCCCTCGCTGGCGCTGCTGGCGGGCAGCGCGGTGTGCGGGGCGGTGACCGTGGTCATCGAACGGAGTGCCGCCGAACCGATCATCCCGGGCTGGGTCTGGCGGCGCCGTACGATCTCGGCGGTCAACCTGGCGTTCGGCGCGCTCGGACTGCTGATGATCGCCCCGACGGTCTTTCTGCCCACCTACGCCCAGTCGGTGCTGGGTCTCGGCCCGATCGCGGCCGGGTTCGTGCTTTCCGTCATGACGCTGAGCTGGCCGATCTCGGCCGCGTACAGCAACCGCGTCTACAACCGGATCGGCTTCCGGCGCTGTGCGATGACCGGAATCGGGGCCGCCGCGCTGGTCCTGGCCGCCTTTCCGTTCCTCCCCTACCCCGGGGCCGCCTGGCAGCCCGCGCTGATCACGCTGCTGCTGGGAGCGTCCCTCGGGCTGTTCCAACTGCCGCTGATCATCGGGGTGCAGTCGTCCGTGGGCTGGGCCGAGCGCGGCACCGCGACCGCCTCGATCCTCTTCTGCCGTCAGGTCGGCCAGAGCGTGGGCGCGGCCCTCTTCGGCGCCGTCGCCAACGCGACGCTCGCCTCGCGGCTGACCGAGGCCCCGGCCGCCATCCGGACCGGGCTCCCCGACGACCTCGACTCGGTCTCCCACGCCCTGGACCACCCGGCGGCCCTCAGCGACCGGGCCGCGGACTATCTGCGCCGGGCCGTGGACGCCTCCGTCGACCACGTCTATCTGGGCGCCGCGGCCGCGGCCCTCCTGGCCCTGCTGGTCCTGCTCTTCCTCGCCCCGCGCACCTTTCCGGTCCGCCCGGAGCGGGAGGCCGCCTCGCGGCCGGAAACGGAACCGGAACCCGGGCTTTGAGCGGCGGGCGGCGAGCGGCATCCGACGGCGCCGGTCCTGGGGTCGGGTGGTGCGGCACGTCGCCCGCCGGGAGATCGCCGGACACGGCGCCGCCGCCGAGGGACAGCCGCCCCGCCTCCGGGCCTGCGCCCCCATGACGCCCGGCGGGAGCCGGGTCCGGTGGTCACGCCGCCGTGACCGCCCGGCGCGCGGGCGAAGGGGGCCAGGCCGTACGCCACCGCACACCGGCGCGCGGCGGGTGCGGCCGCATCGCCGCACCCGCCGGGCGTCCCCGTTCCGGGCCGGAGGCCCTGGGGTCAGGACTCGGGGCTCAGCTCCGGGCGGGAGCCCGGGCCGGGGTCTTCCGCTACCGGCTTGCCCGTCAGCGCCGCCAGACTGCCGCGCACATGCTCCAGATGTGCCTTCAGCTCCTCGCGCCGCTGGAGGTGGTCGCGCAGCGTGCGCTCGGTCTCCCGGGCGAGGCGATCCTCGCGGGCCCGCGCCTGGGCGATGATCTCCGCCGCCTGCGCCTGCGCGTCCTCCTGGCGCAGCCGCGCTGCCTGCTCGGCCATCGCGTACTCCCGCTTCGCGTCGGCCAGTCTGGCCTGCGTGAACTCCTCCAGCTGGGCCAGGCGGGCGGTCATCGCGCTGTCGCGCTCGGCCAGTTCGCGGCCCGCCGCCTCCCACCGCTCACCGTGCTCCCGTTCCTGCTCGACCAGGACCGCGGCGGTGCGCTGCCGCATGTCCTTGAGCGCGGCGAGCGCCTCGCCCCGCCACTCCTTGACGTCCTGGCGCGAGACGGCCCGCACCTCCTCGACCTCCGCCTGGGCCGCCTCCAGGGTGCTGCGCGCCGATGCCTCGGCGGCCTCGCGCACCCGCTCGGCCTCGTCGCGCGCCTGGTCGCGCACCAGACGGGCGTCGACCTGCACGGCCTCCCACTGCTCCTGCGCCCACGCCTCGGCCTGCGCGCGCAGATGCGTCTCCTCCTCCTCGGCCGCCATCAGGATCAGCTGGGCGCGGTCGCCCAGCGATTCATACGTCTGGGGGGCCAGCTGGGAGACCGTCTCGCGCAGCCGCTCCGCGTCGGCGGACAGCTCGTTGGCGAGCACGGTGAGGCGCGCGGCCCGTTCCCAGGCCGCGTCACGTGCCTGGGACAGCTCCGCCACACAGCGGTCGACCTGCACGGGACGGTAGCCGCGGCCCCGTCCGACGATGGTGAAGCCCTGTGGTGACACCGATGCGCCCATCCTTGGAACCCCTTTTGTCCGGCATGCAACGCGCTTCGGCGCACATCTTGATGGATCGCCGCTAATCGCCCATAACGCGACACTCCGCCCATCCGCCCCGGCGGCCGGGGCCGGGACGCGTTCCGGTCCCCCCGTGGAATCCCGCCGGAATCCGGTGACAACAACGACGAGGCGCCCGCCCCCGTCACGGGGGTCGGGCGCCTCGATCCGTCTGCCGGCGCTGCCTGGTGGGCCTACGGGCTACGTCAGAGCAGGCCGTCCCACATCTGCTCCAGCAGCACCGCCCACCAGTTGTCCGGTGCGGACAGCGCCGCCGGGTCCAGGGCGGCGAGCTGGGCCTGGAAGTCGACCGTCCAGCGGCCCGCCTGCTCGGGCGTCAGCCCGTAGCGCAGCCGCCACATCCGGCCCAGCAGCGCCATGCAGCGCACGAACTCCGGCAGACCGGTGTTCACGAACTGCGGCGGCACCGGCTGCGCCACCGCCTCCAGAGGAATGGCCACGATGTGCGCGGTGCCGTACTGCACACACAGCTGACGGCCGAAGTCATTGCCCATGACCAGGTACGACCCGGCGTCGGCCGCGGGCTGCACGCCGCGCTCGGCCGCCAGTTCGGCCAGCGTCGGCACCGGGCGGCCCGGCTGGGCCTGGGCCCAGAAGAACGGCCCGAAGTCCACCGGGAGTCCCGCCCAGACCAGCGTCTGCGCGACCACGTCCGGTACGCCCATCCGGGAGACCGCGCGCTGGTCGAAGCGGAAGATGCCGGGGCCGAACGACTGGCCCAGCTCATGCGCCAGACCCTCGGGCGGAACCGGCGGAACCGGCTGCACCTGGCCGGGGTGCGGCAGCGGCGCCCGGTTCGGCGCCGGACGGGCCGGGCCGTCCGCCACCTGGTGCAACTCACCCTGGTGCTCCAGCAGATGGCGGACGCCCTGCTGGCGGGTGGCGTGGTCCCGGCCGTACGGGGCGGTGTGGCTGATCCGCACCTGCGGCCAGGTCTCGTGGATCATCCGGGCGCAGTAACCGCCGGGCAGATCGCAGGACTCCAGCTCGGTGTGGAGCTCCAGCACCTGCTGCGGCGGCACGTTCATCGACCGCAGCTCGTGCAGGATCTGCCACTCCGGATGCGGGGTGCCCGGTGCGGAACGGCGGATGAGCTGCTGCTCGGAGCCGTCCTGTGCGCGGTAGCGGAGGACCGCCATATAGCCGGGGCCCACGGTCGGCTGACCGGGCGGCGGCTGCGGATACGCGTATCCGGGCGGGGGCGTGCCGGGGGCCGCGGCACCGGGAGGCGGCGCCATGCCGGGCACCGGAGCACCGGGAGGCGGCGCCATAGCGGGGGCACCCGGGGCGCCGGGCGCGCCGGGGCCACCGGCCAGCATGGTCGCGGCGGCGTGCACACCGTCACCGGGGGCCCCGGGAGCCCCTGGGGCGCCGGGAGCGCCGGGGAACGGAGGCGGCGGCGTCGCGGAACCACCCGCACCGGGGACCCCCGGTGGGCCGGGCGGCTGCGGGCCGGATGGGGCAGCCTGGCCGGGTACGCCCGGGGCACCCGGCGGAGCCGGGAAACCGGGACCGCCCGGACCGGGCGGCGGGGTGTGGCCGGGAGCGCCGGGGGCGCCGGGCTGGCCGGGACCGCCCGCCAGCATCGTCGCGGCGGCATGCACACCACCGGGAGCCCCGGGCGCACCCGGGGCGCCGGGGGCCTGGGGCGACTGCGGAGCACCGGGCGGACCGGGCGGCTGCGCACCCGGCGGCGGGGTCTGGCCAGGAGCACCGGGAGCGCCCGGAGTACCAGGCGCACCGGGGGCACCAGGCGCGGCGGGCTGGCCGGGACCGCCCGCCAGCATCGTCGCGGCGGCGTGCACATTGCCGCCGCCCGGAGCACCGGGCGGCGGGGTCTGCCCACCGGGCCCCGCGTCGGGGTCGAGCTGCGAGACCAGCTGGGTCGGTACGTAACCCCCGGCCGGAGCGCCCGGGGTGCCGGGCCCGGACGGGGCGGGCGACGACGGAGGGGGCGGGGTGTGCGGGGCGTGCGGGGTCTGCGCACCCGCGCCGGGCCGGGCGCCGGGCGTACCCGGGGCACCGGGCGGCGGCGGAGGCGTGGGACCGCCGGGCGTCGCCTTGCGGGTGGCCTCGTTCGCGATATCGGCCGCGCCGGGAGCGGCGCCGGACACCGGACCGGCGCCCGGACCGCCCGGGAGGTCGATCTGCGGCGCGATGGCGGTGGGCGGCAGCGCGCTGCCGCCGGACAGCAGCTCGGTCTTGGCGTCCGGCCGTACGCCCGGCGCCGGGGTGTCCTCGTCGTCGGAGCCCGCCAGCGGCGGGGCGAAGACCGTCGCGGGCGGTGCGACCGAGCGGTCGCCGTCGTCGCCCCCGGAGTTGGTGTCGGCCCCGGCCCACGGCGTACCACCGGACGGCGCCGAGGCGGAGGAGGAAGCGGAAGGCGCAGAAGGCGCGGCAGGGGCGGGTGGAACCGGCGGTGCGTCCTGCGGCCGCGCGCCCCCGGACCCGGCCGCGGGCGCGCCGGACGGCCCCGCCCCCGGCGCGGCGTCCGACCGCTGGTCGGGGATGTCCAGCCGCTGGTCCGGCAGACTCAGCGCGTCCGCCGCCTCCTGCAACCACTCCGGCGGAGTGAGCAGGAAGGACGTGGCGTTGAGATCGATGCGCCGCTGACGGCCGCCGGTGGTCTCCGAGGGGTCGGCGTCGGCCGTCGACCCGTAGCACTCCTCGTAGCGGCGGATGACCTCACCGACCGGCAGTCCGGGCCACAGCGTGGTGTCACCGCTGTCGCGGGCGATGACCATCCGCGCGCCGTCGGTGGCCGTGTCCGAGACCGGACCGTCGGGCCGGTCCTCGGCCCAGACCACGAACCCCAGGTCGAACTCCCGGACCCGCACCTCGCGCTGCTGATAGGCGGGCACATCACCGTTGATCCAGAGTTCCGCGCGCTCCTGCGCCTGTGCGAAGGTCACCATCGCGCTCACTCCTCCACTGGAACGGCGTACGCGAATCCACCGTCCACCATCAGGTTCGCCACGGTCTCCAGTTCCGGCGGATTGCCCGCCAGCCGCAGCAGGAAGGCGTCGAAGTCATCGCCGCACGGCAGCATCAGCTCCGTCACCCGGTCCTGGACCGTCCAGCCGTCGCGGTCCCGCGCGTCGTCGTACGCGCAGAACCACACCGAGCCGATCGCGTCGCCCTTCACCTTCACCGCGATCACCCCACCCTGGACGAAGCCGACGCCCAGATAGTCCTTGGTGAAGTGGTCGCGCAGACACTTGTTCATGTACACGAGGTCGTTGATCGCGGCCTCGTCGCGCACCGTGAAGAAGGGCTGGTCGATCAGCAGCCCCAGCTCCGGGTCGAGCGCCGCGCCGACCGGGGCGCAGCCACCCGCCGCCTTCAGGTACCCGCGGTACGCGTCGGGCAGCCGGTAGCCGAGGTCCTCCTCGACACCGAGCACCTGCTCCTCGGTGACCGAGAGTCCGCGGACGGGCAGCCCGAAGTGGACCGGCCGGGTCTCCTGGAGAGGGCGGGTGCCGCGCTTGTTCTGGTCGACCGGCGCGGTGGCGAGTCCCCCGTGGTGCCGCAGCAGCGCCTTCACCTCGGCCGGGATCAGCTCCATCCGGCGGGTGCCGGCGACGTGGTGCCAGGTCCAGCCGTGCGGGGTGGCGACCGGTACGGAGTCCTTCCACAGGTCATGACCGGCGGCGAACTGTGCCGCGTTCGCCGAGACGTAGTCGGTCAGCCGCAGCTCGTCGACGCCGAACCCCTCCGGGGGCTCGGCGATTTCGGCCGCTGCGCGCGCATAGGGCGAGAAGTCCGGAAAGCCGTTTTCGTCCACCCGGACGCCCTTGGGGTGGCGAGCGGCCCGGACCGGGTCCGGGAAGTGCACGACCTGCCCGGCGTAGGCCGCGTTCGGTGGCGCGGCTTGCTGCCCGAGCCGACCTGTCGTCATGGCGGTTGCCCCCTGCTGATGCTGTCTACTGCACACAGCCTATGCGGTGGCGCAACGGCCGGAACCGGTCGGTCACCCCGGCCGCCCCCGCCCCGCCGCCCGGCCTCGGGCCACGCCCCGCCGCCCACCTGGCGGCACCAGACCGGACTACCGCACCACCCGGCACATTTGGCAATCTGATCACTGCAACCGGGGGATTGGGGTAGGGAGGGAACCACCACATGCACACCACGCGGAGCGACGGGAGCGGCAACGACGCCGCCCCCGCGGCCGACGACCCCCGGCTGGGATGGAGCGGCGGCGACCCCGACGCCGGGCCGCCCGCGGTGCACCACCGGCGCGATGGCATCCTGCCCGCCGTGGCCGCCGCGCTCTCCGTCCGCGGCGAGACCCTCACCTGCACCGGGATCAAGGGCGATCAGCCACCGACGCTCCACCCCCTGGTCCAGGAGTTCCTCGACGCCCTCCCCACCGGCCAGCGCGAGCGCTTCACCGGCCGCTGCGCCGAGGCGATCCTGCTCTCCCGCCATCTGACGGCCTTCGAGACGAGCCGCTCCAAGCGCGCCGCCCGCAAACCGCTCGGCCAGGGCGAGGCCCGCCGCTCCCTCAAGCACGCCAAACTCACCACCCGCCGCATCCGCGAGGCGGGCGACCCCCAGCACGGCAGTTATGCCCCGCCGTGTCTGTCCTGCACGGCGCTGCTGGCCCACTTCGGCGTACGGGTCGTGGGTGAGACCGAGTGAAACAGGCATACGACCGCAGGGACGTCACCCGCTTCCCCATCGCCGTGGACGCCGCCCTGCGCGAGGCGGGCTGGCAGCCCGGCCGCTGGGACATACAGCGCGCCGAGGTCTGGGCCGACACCCTGCGCGCCCACACCTCCCCCGCTGGACACCAGCACGCGGTCTTCCCGGCGGCCGTCGAGGCGTGGGCGGAGTTCGGCGGACTGCACGTACAGCCGCCGGCGGCGGGGCGGCAGATCGCCCCGACCCCGTTCCGGATCGACCCGCTGCCCGGCCTCCACCTGGCCCGCAGCCTCAGCGACTTGGGGCGGGCGCTGGAGACGGAGGTCTGCCCGCTGGGGGAGGAGGCGGACGGACAGGCGCTGCTGACCATCGACACGGAGGGCCGGGTCTACAGCCTGGACCACTGCGGCGACTGGTATCTGGGCGCGACCGTGGACGCGGCGCTGGCCACCCTGGTCACGGGCGCTCTCCCGCCCCGCCTGCCGCGGGCCTAGGAGGGCCACCCGGACCGCGGGCCCGGACCGGCTACGCGCTCTTGGCGCGCTCCACCCCCGCGGCGCCCTCGAGTTCCCCGGCGGTGGAGCCCACGGGCCCGCCGTCCTCGGCGCCCACGCCGTCCGTGCCGCCCTCGCCATCCGTGCCGTCGGCCCCGTCGGCCCCGTCGGCCGTGCGGTCCGGGATGACCGCCGAGACCCGGAAGCCACCCGTCTCGGTCGGCCCCGACACAAAGCCCCCGCCCAGCGTGGAGACCCGCTCGCGCATGCCGACCAGACCGTTGCCCCCGCTGGGCAGCCCGGCGTCCGCCGTGCCCCCCTCGCACGGGCCGTTCTCCACCAGCACCGCGATCTCGGCGGCGCGATGGGCGACCCGGACCCGGGCGCTGGCACCCGGGGCGTGCTTGTGAACGTTGGTGAGCGCTTCCTGCACCACCCGGTAGGCGGTCTGCTCCACCCGCGACGCGTAGCGCCGCTCCTCGCCCTCCACCGAAAGCTCCACGGTCATCCCGGCCGCGCGCGACTGGCCGACCAGCGCCGCCAGCTCCGCCAGCGACGGCCCGCCCAGGGGCTCCGCCTCCCGCACGGCCGCCTCCGCCGCCTGCGCGGCGGCCGAAGCGGCCAGGCCCACCGCGGCCAGCGGCACCCGCCGCGGCTCCTTCGGAGGGGCCGGAGCCGGAACCGCGGCCCCGGACCGCTGACCGTCCTCGGAGCGCAGCACCCCCAGCATCTGCCGCAGCTCGGTGAGGGCCTGCCGCCCCATGTCGCCGACCAGCGCCGCGTTCTTCGACGCCTTCTCCGGGTCCTTCAGCGCCACCGCCTGGAGCGCAGCCGCGTGCACCACCATCAGGCTCACCCGGTGTGCCACCACGTCGTGCATCTCGCGGGCGATCCGGGTGCGCTCCTCGTTGCGGGCCCACTCGGCGCGCTCCTCCGCGCGGTCCGCGAGCAGCGACAGCTCGCGCTCGAGCCCGTCGGCCCGCTCCCGCAGACTCTCCACCAGCCGCCGCCGCGCCCTGACGTAGAGCCCGAGCAGCACCGGCGGGGCGGTCATCCCCAGCGCCATCACCACCGAGACCAGCGGCACCACCCAGAGCCCCGGCTCCCAGCCGTCCTTCTTGATGTCCTGCTGGAAACGGATCATGGTGATGATGAGCGTCCCGGAGCCCGCCATCCCGGCGAGCACCGCCGTGATCCGCCGCGGCACCTCGGAGGCGGCCAGGGTGTAGAGGCCGACCACACCGAGCAGCAAGCCCATCTCGGCCGGGGTGACCGCGATCGATATCAGGACAACGGCGATCGCCCACTGGCGCCGCAGCACCAGCGTCGAACCGACGACCACCCCGAGCAGCACCCCGAGAACCGTTGGGATCCGGGCGTCATGCGCGAAACCGACACCCTCCGCGGCGCATTCCGCCGCCGACGCGACGGCGAGCCCCACGTCGAGCACCATGCTCCGCCGCCGCGGCCACCACCACGGACCGGCGGGCGCGCCCCGCGCACTCGCCGCCTCGACTACCCCCGTAGCACTCATAGCGACCAGACTACGGCCGTGGGGCAACGCATTTCCCTGGGACACGGCGGGGTGAAGGCCACTCGGACGGCGGACGGCGCCGCGCCCCGGAACGGGGCAACGACGCTGATCCATACCGTCGCATCGAGGGCTGGTGGTACGGCATAGTGGTGGGGGCCAAGTCGGGCAGCCTGACCGGATGTCCGATTTGAGTGCTTTTCCATCCCCTGTGGTGTAATGGGCAACACTACCGGTTTTGGTCCGGTTGTTCCGGGTTCGAGTCCTGGCAGGGGAGCTCTGCTTTCCGTCCCTACGGGTCCTGATCGCCCCGATCAGGACCCGCGCACGTTTCCACCCCGAAACCTCTCGGTATCCTGCGGGTGTCCACCCCCGAAGCCGAAGGGCACACCCGTGAGCGCCAACCGCCCGGCAGCCGTCGTCGTCCTCGCAGCGGGTGAGGGCACCCGTATGAAGTCGGCGACCCCCAAGGTCCTGCATGCGATCTGCGGCCGATCCCTCGTCGGGCATGTCGTCGCCGCCTCCCGCGAGCTCTCCCCCGAGCATCTGGTGGTCGTCGTCGGCCATGCCCGTGAGCAGGTCACCGCACATCTCGCCGAGATCGACGCCGAGGTGCGCACCGCCGTCCAGCACGAGCAGAACGGCACCGGCCACGCCGTCCGGATGGGCCTGGAGGAGCTGTCCGACAGCGGTGTCGTTCTCGACGGCACCGTGATCGTCGTCTGCGGTGACACCCCGCTGCTGACCGGCGCCACGCTGGAGCGGCTGGCCTCGGCCCACGCCACCGACGGGAACGCGGTGACCGTGCTCACCGCCGAGGTGCCCGAGCCCACCGGCTACGGCCGGATCGTGCGGGACCCGGCGAGCGGCGCCGTCACCGCGATCGTCGAGCACAAGGACGCCACCGACGCCCAGCGCGCGATCCGCGAGATCAACTCCGGTGTCTTCGCCTTCGACGCCCAGCTGCTCACCGACGCGCTCGGCAAGGTGCGCACCGACAACAGCCAGGGCGAGGAGTACCTCACCGATGTCCTCGGCATCCTGCGTGAGGCCGGTCACCGGGTGGGGGCCGCCGTGGCCGCGGACCACCGGGAGATCCTGGGCATCAACAACCGCGTCCAGCTGGCCGAGGCCCGCAGGCTGCTCAACGACCGGCTGCTGGAGCGCGCCATGCTCAGCGGGGTGACCGTGGTCGACCCGGGGACCACCTGGATCGACGCGACCGTCACCGTCGAGCCGGACGCCCTGGTCCACCCCGGCACCCAGCTGCTGGGCACCACCCACCTCGCCGCGCACAGCGAGGTCGGTCCGAACTCCCGGCTCACCGACACCACCGTGGGCGAGGGCGCCGTCGCGTCGTTCACCGTCGCCGACGGCGCCGAGATCGGCGCGGGCGCCGGCGTGGGGCCGTACGCGTATCTGCGCCCGGGCACCCGGCTCGGCACCAAGTCCAAGGCCGGTACCTACGTGGAGATGAAGAACGCCACGATCGGCGAGGGCAGCAAGGTGCCGCATCTGTCCTACGTGGGCGACGCGACGATCGGCGACCACACCAACATCGGTGCCGCGAGCGTCTTCGTGAACTACGACGGCGTCAGCAAGCACCACACCACCATCGGCAGCCACTGCCGCACCGGAGCCGACAACATGCTTGTGGCTCCTGTCACGATCGGGGACGGCGCCTACACCGCCGCCGGCTCGGTCATCACCAAGGATGTGCCCCCAGGCTCGCTGGCCGTCGCCCGCGGACAGCAGCGGAATATCGAGGGCTGGGTGGCCCGCAAGCGCCCCGGAAGTGCCGCGGCGCGGGCCGCGGAGAGCGCTCACCAGGAGCACCGGAGCGATCAGTGACCCGTGCAGGGGTATGCCGTGCGGGGCGTACCGTGAGAAGCGCACCTAAGTGACATCCAAGGAGACTTGCTGTGACCGGGATCAAGACGACCGGCGAGAAGAAGTTGATGCTCTTCTCCGGCCGCGCCCACCCCGAGCTGGCCGAGGAGGTCGCCCACGAGCTGGGCGTCAGCTTGGTCCCGACCAAGGCTTTCGACTTCGCCAACGGCGAGATCTACGTCCGATTCCAGGAGTCCGCGCGGGGCGCCGACTGCTTCCTGATCCAGAGCCACACCGCTCCGATCAATAAGTGGATCATGGAGCAGCTCATCATGATCGACGCGCTGAAGCGGGCTTCCGCGCGGTCCATCACGGTGATCGTCCCCTTCTACGGCTATGCCCGCCAGGACAAGAAGCACCGCGGCCGCGAGCCCATCTCGGCCCGTCTGATCGCGGATCTGCTGAAGACCTCGGGTGCCGACCGGATCCTCACCGTCGATCTGCACACCGACCAGATCCAGGGCTTCTTCGACGGTCCGGTGGACCACCTCTTCGCGCTTCCGGTGCTCGCCGACTACGTGGGCGCCAAGGTGGACCGCACCAAGCTCACCGTGGTCTCCCCCGACGCCGGCCGGGTGCGGGTCGCCGACCGCTGGTGCGACCGGCTGGGCGCCCCGCTGGCCATCGTGCACAAGCGGCGCGACCCGGACGTGGCCAACCAGGTCACCGTCCACGAGGTGGTCGGTGATGTACGGGGCCGGGTCTGTGTGCTGGTCGACGACATGATCGACACCGGTGGCACCATCTGCGCCGCGGCCGACGCGCTGTTCGCCAACGGCGCCGAGGACGTGATCGTGACCGCCACCCACGGTGTGCTGTCCGGCCCGGCCGCCGACCGGCTGAAGAACTCGAAGGTCAGCGAGTTCGTGTTCACCAACACGCTGCCCACCCCGAACGAGGTCGAGCTCGACAAGGTCACCGTGCTGTCGATGGCGCCCACCATCGCCCGCGCCGTGCAGGAGGTCTTCGAGGACGGCTCGGTGACCAGCCTCTTCGAGGAGCACGCCTGATGGGGTTAGACCCTGTCGCTGAGCGAGCCTGCTGAGGCCACCCCGCCATGGGGTGGCCTCAGCCATGTCCGGCCATTGGTAGAATCGTGGGGTTGCTCGGCGAGGGAGGCTGTGCTCGGCACAGCTGTCCGTTATCGACGCGCTCTTCGTAGCAGGTCTGTCGTGGGCCGGGTGACGCCCACATATCAGGACACGATCTACGAGGAGTGCCCCATGGCCGAGGTCAAGATCTCCGCCCAGCCCCGTACCGAGTTCGGCAAGGGCGCGGCCCGCCGCACCCGTGTGGCCGGCCGCGTGCCCGGCGTCGTCTACGGTCACGGCGTCGACCCGCTGCATGTGACCCTTCCGGGCCACGATCTGCTGATGGCGCTCAAGACCCCCAACGTGCTGATCCGCCTCGATGTCGAGGGCGGCAAGAACGAGCTGGTCATCCCGAAGGCCGTCCAGCGCCACCCCATCAAGATCGGTGTCCTTGAGCACATCGACCTGCTGCTGGTGAAGAAGGGCGAGAAGGTCACCGTCGAGGTGCCGATCAACACCGAGGGCGAGCTGGCCCCCGGCGGCAACCTGCTCGAGCACATGCTGAACGCCCTGCCGGTCGAGACCGAGGCCACCCACATCCCCGAGGGTGTCACCGTCTCCATCGAGGGCCTGGACGCGGGTGCCACCATCCTCGCCAAGGACATCAAGCTGCCGGCCGGCACCACGCTCGCCGTCGAGGACGACGCCCCGGTGCTGCACGTGGTCGCCGCCCAGGCCGAGGCTCCGGCCGAGGAGGCCGCCGAGGGCGAGGAAGAGGGCGAAGAGGCGTAAGCTCCGGCTTCCTCCCTTTTCTTTCTCCGGCCGCCGTTCCGCCCTGCCGCCCCGTGTTCCGGTGCGGCGGGCGGGACGGCGGCCGTCCCTCCAGGAGAGACAACAGATGACGACCACGGACGACACGAGCCCCTGGCTGGTGATGGGCCTCGGCAACCCCGGGGGCGAGTACGCCGCCAACCGCCACAACGTCGGCTTCATGGTGGCCGATCTGCTGGCCGAGCGGATGGGCGCCCGGTTCAAGGCGCACAAGTCGCGGGCCCAGGTCGTCGAGGGGCGGATCGGTCCGCCCGGTCCGGGAAGCCGCCGGGTCGTCGTCGCCAAACCGATGTCGTTCATGAACCTCTCGGGCGGACCGACCACCGCGCTGCGCGACTTCTACAAGGTGCCGGTGGGTCATGTCGTGGCGGTCCATGACGAATTGGACATCGACTACGGGGCGCTGCGACTGAAGCTGGGCGGTGGTGACAATGGCCACAACGGACTGAAGTCGATCACCAAGTCGCTGGGGCAGGACTACTACCGGGTGCGCTTCGGGATCGGCCGCCCGCCGGGCCGGATGGATGTCGCGGCGTTCGTCCTGAAGGACTTTTCCTCTGCTGAGCGCAGGGAGTTGGACTATTTCGTGGACCGTGCGGCCGATGCGGTGGAGACGCTGATCGTGGACGGTCTGGAGCGCGCGCAGTCCACGTACAACTCCTGACAAACGCCTGTTCGCCCGTTTCTGCACCCGAGGTTGACCCCGGGGCCTGTCATGGCCAGGATCCCCCGCATGGCTTCCACCGGTGCGACCACTGTGACCACCAAGCGCAGCCGCACCCGTCGTGCGGGCGAGAGCGCGTACGGGCTGATGCTGCTCGCGAAGAACGCGGCGGTGTCGCTGATCGCGCTGTTCCTGCTGGCCGCCGGTGTGTGGTCGTCCTGGAGCGACGCCCGCCCGGCGATGCTCACCAAGGGGCTGGAGCAGGGTGTGGTCACGGTCTCCCACTGCGGCGACGACTGGTGCACCGGCTCCTTCGCACCCGCCCGGGGCGGCGGAGAGGACCACGGCCGGATCCGGATCGACAAGGCCGTCACCGACGGGCCCGGCGACCGGGTGGCGGTGGCGCTCATACCGGGTGCCGACGAGGGGGTCCGCACCGGTCCGGCGGGGGTGCTGCACGCGTGGGTGCCGTTCGGCGGATCGCTGCTGCTGGCCGCACTGCTGGTGGCGGGCGGGCTGCGGATGCGGCGTACGGCGTGGGTGATCGGGCTGCTGGGCGTGGCCCTGCTCGGCGCCTCGTTCGCCACGCTCACCTTCTGACGCGTCCTTCCGGCGGCTGAACACCACGCACGGCACCGGGCGGTGGCCCTCCCTCGTGGAGGGGGCCACCGCCCGGTGCCGTGTGGTGTGCGGCCTACGGTCAGCCGGTGTTGCGCAGACCCGCCGCGATGCCGTTGACGGTGAGCAGCAGGGCGCGCGCGAGCAGCGGATCGGCTTCCTCACCGCGCTCGCGGGCGGTGCGCTGCCGGTGCAGCAGCGACACCTGGAGGTAGGAGATCGGGTCGAGATAGGCGTCCCGGACATGGAAGGTCTGCTTCAGCACCGGGTTGGAGTCCAGGAGTTCGGTCCCGCCGGTGATGCGCAGCACCTCGCGCACGGTCAGCTCGTGCTCGGCCACGATGGTGTCGAAGACGTGCTTGAGCTCGTCGGGCACCAGGGTGTCGACGTAGTGGCGGGCGATCCGCAGATCCGTCTTGGCGAGCGTCATCTCCACGTTGGAGAGGAAGTTCCGGAAGAAGTGCCAGTGCTGGTGCATCTCGTCGAGGACGCCGTCGAGGCCGGCCTCACGGGCGGCCTTGAGGCCGGAGCCCACACCGAACCAGCCGGGCACGATCTGCCGGGACTGGGTCCAGCCGAACACCCACGGGATGGCGCGCAGTCCGTCCAGCCCGGCGCCCGAGTCGGGGCGGCGGGAGGGCCGGGAGCCCAGGTGGAGTTCGGCGAGCTGGTCCACCGGGGTGGAGGCGAAGAAGTAGGCGGGCAGATCGGGGTCGTCGACCAGCCTGCGGTATGCGCCGTGGGCGGCGTCGGAGACGGTGTCCATCGCCGCGTCCCAGCGGGTGAGCGCCTCGTCCGACTGACGGGGGGCGGTGTGCAGGGCGGACGCCTGGAGGGTGGCCGCGACGGTCAGCTCGAGGTTCTCCCGGGCGAGGGAGGGGACGAGGTACTTGTCGGAGATGACCTCGCCCTGTTCGGTCACCTTGATCTCGCCCTCGAGCGTGCCCCAGGGCTGGGCGAGGATGGCGTCGTGGGTGGGGCCGCCGCCACGGCCGACGGTGCCGCCGCGGCCGTGGAAGAGGCGCAGCCGTACACCGTGCCGGTGGGCGACGTCGCGCAGCAGCCGCTGAGCGCGGTGGATCTCCCACTGCGAGGTGGTGATCCCGCCGAACTTGGAGGAGTCGGAGTAGCCGAGCATGACCTCCTGGACATCGCCGCGGAGGGCGACGAGCCGCCGGTAGGAGGGGTCGGCGAGCATTTCGTCGAGCAGCGTGTCGGCGATCTTCAGCTCGTCGGTGGTCTCCAGGAGAGGCACGATGCCGATCTTGGCCCAGCCCGCGTGCAGATCGATCAGCCCGGCCTCTCGGGCGAGGACCGCGGCGGCGAAGACGTCGTCGGAGCCCTGGCACATGGAGATGATGTAGGACTCGACGATCTCCGGGCCGAACCGTTCGAAGGACTCCCGGATGGTGCGGAAGACCCCGAGGGTCTTGGCCCCGGCGGCGTCCAGCGGAGCCGGGGACGGCGCGAGCGGACGACGTGAGCGCAGCTCCTTGGCCAGCAGCTTGCGGCGGTAGTCGCGCGGCATGTCGGCGTAGCGCCAGGACTCCTCGCCGAGCCGGTCGAAGAGCTGGCCGAGCGCGTGGTGGTGGGCGTCGGCGTGTTCCCGGACGTCCATGGTGGCGAGCTGGAGACCGAACGCGGCCAGGGTGCGGATGGCGCGCTCGAGGCGGCCGTCGGCGATGAGCCGCCCGCGGTGGGCGCGCAGCGAGTCCTGGATGAGGTGGAGGTCGGCGAGGAGTTCGGGGGTGCCGAGGTAGTCGCGGCCGGGCTGGTGGGGGGTGTCGGCGGCGAGCCGCTCCCGGGTGTTGACCAGCTTCTGCCGCATGCAGGTGGCCTTGAGCCGGTAGGGCTCCTCGGCGTTGAGCCGCTTGTAGCGGGGGCTGATCTCCGGGAGGAGTTCCAGGTCGCGCTGGAGGGAGTCGAGCAGTTCCTCGGAGGCGTCGGAGTTGCGGATGGAGCTGGAGAGGGCGGCGCGCAGCTCGTCGATGATCTCCAGCGCGTCGGTGATGCCGTGCTCGTGCTGGAGGATCAGCACCTCACGGGTGACCTCGGGGGTGACGTTGGGGTTGCCGTCGCGGTCGCCGCCGATCCAGGTGCCGAAGGTCAGCGGGCGGGTGGTGGCGGGCAGCTCCAGGCCGACGCGCTCCAGCTCGGCGGTGAGGTCCTCCAGGACGTCGCCGACGGCGTGGGCGTGCAGCTCGTCGAGGTAGTAGATGGCGTTGCGGGCCTCGTCGGCGGGCTCGGGGCGGGCCACCCGCAGCTCGTCGGTCTGCCAGAGCAGGTCGATGTTCTCGGCGAGGCGCAGATCGGTGCGGCGCTCCTCGCCCCCGGCGGCGAGCGCGTCGAGGAGCTCGGCGATCCGGCGGAGCTTGTTGAGGACGGTGCGGCGGGCGGCCTCGGTGGGGTGCGCGGTGAAGACCGGGCGCACGTTCAGGCGCTCGACGGTGTGCCGTACGTGCTCGGGGTCGGCGTCCTTGAGCTGGTCGACGGTGCGGGAGAGGATGCCGCCCTCGGCGGCGCGGCGGGTGCGCAGCTCACGGCCGCGGTGCACCTGCTCGGTGACGTTCGCCAGGTGGAAATAGGTGGAGAAGGCCCGTACGAGCTTGGCCGCGGTCTGGAGATCGGTTGAGCCGAGCAGGTCCGCGGCGGCCTCTCCGTCACTGCGGGTGAGGGCGCGGACGCGCTCGACGAGGTCGAGGAGGTCGGGGCCCTCCTGCCGGACGAGGGTTTCGCCGAGCAGATCGCCCAGTCGGCGGATATCGGCGCGCAAAGCGGCATTGGTGTTGTCGGCACTGCTCACAGGTGCGGGCTCCTTGCAGTGAACGGGGTTCGTCAAGCGGGGCGAGGCGCCTGCGCGGCGGGTACCGCGGGACATGGCCCCCATGCTTTCGGCCAGGTGCGGACCGCGCTGTCCGACGCACCCAGGATATGCGGCGCGTAACCCGAGAGGGTCCAGAGCCCTCTTGCCCCGCTTCGTGACCCTGCCATACTTACGTCGCCGTAGGTTACGGATCCGTAGCCCAGCCCCCGAGCCCCACGAGGGATCCCATGACTGCAAGCCCCGACGTGGTCCACGACGCGCCGAAGGCCCAGGAGACGCCGCATCCCTCCGCCACACTCGGCGGGGACAGCAAGCGTTCCATCGAACAGATCACCCTGCTGCTGTTCATCACCGTCCCGTTCGTCGCGCTGATCGCCGCCGTCCCCCTGGCCTGGGGCTGGGGGGTGAGCTGGCTGGACCTGGCGCTGATGGTGGCCATGTACTACATCGGCTGCCACGGCATCACCATCGGCTTCCACCGCTACTTCACCCATGGCTCATTCAAGGCCAAGCGCCCGCTGCGGATCGCACTGGCCATCGCCGGATCGCTGGCGGTGGAGGGGCCGCTGGTGCGCTGGGTGGCCGACCACCGCAAGCACCACAAGTTCTCCGACGCCGAGGGTGACCCTCACTCTCCGTGGCGGTACGGGGAGACGGTACCGGCCCTGATGAAGGGGTTGTGGTGGGCACATATCGGATGGATGTTCGATGAGGAGCAGACCCCGCAGCACAAGTACGCACCGGATCTGATCAAGGACAACGCCGTCCGTACGATCTCCCGGCAGTTCGTGCTGTGGACCGTGGTGTCACTGATGCTGCCCGCGCTGATCGGCGGTCTGGTGACCTGGTCCTGGCAGGGTGCGGTGACCGCGTTCTTCTGGGGGTCGCTCGTCCGGGTGGCATTGCTGCACCACGTCACCTGGTCGATCAACTCGATCTGCCACGCGGTGGGCAAGCGCCCGTTCAAGTCGCGCGACCGCTCCGGCAACGTGTGGTGGCTCGCGGTGCTCTCGTGCGGTGAGTCGTGGCACAACCTGCACCACGCGGACCCGACCTGTGCCCGGCACGGAGTGATGAGGGGGCAGTTGGACTCCAGCGCCCGGATCATCCGCTGGTTCGAGAAGGCGGGCTGGGCGTACGACGTCCGGTGGCCGGACGAGGCCCGTATCGACGCCCGGCGTCAAAAGGAGTCCGTCGGAGCGGCATGATGGAGCCTGTGGCGACCGATAGTAATACCAGCGGCAACAGGGACCGGCCCGCCAGGGCCGCCCGGCACTCCGGCTCCGGGACCCGGCGTACCCGCCGGGTCCGGATGACCGGCAAGGAACGCCGGGAGCAGCTGCTGGACATCGGTCGCACGCTCTTCGCCGAGCGGGGCTTCGGGGGCACATCGGTGGAGGAGATCGCGGCCAAGGCCGGGGTCTCCAAACCGGTGGTCTACGAGCACTTCGGCGGCAAGGAGGGGCTGTACGCGGTGGTGGTGGACCGCGAGATGCGCCAGCTGCTGGACATGGTGACCGGAGCCCTGACCGCGGGCCACCCCCGCGAGCTGCTGGAACAGGCCGCGTTCGCGCTCCTCGACTACATCGAGGCGTACACCGACGGCTTCCGGATCCTGGTGCGTGACTCCCCCGTCGCCCAGTCGACGGGCACCTTCGCCTCGCTGATCAGCGATATCGCCACCCAGGTGGAGGACATTCTCGGGCTGGAGTTCAAGGCCCGCGGCTTCGACGCCAAGCTGGCCCCGCTGTACGCCCAGGCGCTGGTCGGCATGGTCGCGCTGACCGGCCAGTGGTGGCTGGACGTCCGCAAGCCGAAGAAGGCCGAGGTGGCGGCGCATCTGGTGAATCTGGCCTGGCACGGTCTGGACGGCCTGGAGCCCAAACCCCGGCTGATAGGCCACCGCAAGAGCTGAGACCGGCCGTGGCCCCGGGCGCGCGGCCCACCCGGAGCGAGGCCGATCATCCGGCGGCCGGTGGCATCGGCGGGTCAGCCGGTGTGCTCCGGGAACTCCAGCCGGTCGCCCACCGGGTCCTCGGAGTAGAAGCGGCGGTGACCGGGGAGGTCGCCGTTCCAGGTGACCGGGGCGCCGCGCTCGGTGAGCCGCGCCGCGAAGGATTCGACAGCGGTGACGCGCAGCCCGGGGTGAGCCCTGCGGGCGGGCCGGAAGTCCTCCTCGACACCCAGGTGGAGCTGGACGGATCCGGTCTGGAACCCCACCCCGCCCCGCGCGGCCAGGACGGGTGGCTCGGGGATCTCGGTCATGCCGAGGACATCGGCGTAGTAGGCGCGCAGCACGGGTTCGCTGCCCGGCGGGGCGGCGAGCTGGACATGGTCGACGGCGGCGATCACTTCTTCCCCTTGCGGGCGACCACGAAGATGCGGCGGAACGGGAAGGGCGTGCCGTACGGCCGGGCCGGGTACGCCGCGCGCAGCCGCTCGCGGTACTCGGCGACGAACTCCTCGCGCGCCCGCGGATCGTCCGCGAGAGCGGTCAGCACGGGGCGCAGTCCGGTGCCCTTGACCCAGTCCAGAACGGAGTCGGCGCGGGGGAGGGTCTGGACGTAGGTGGTCTCCCAGGCGTCGACCTCGCAGCCGAGCCCGGCCAGCAGATCCTGGTAGCCGACCGGGTCCAGGACCGCGGCACGGTGGCGCAGCACTCCGGCCAGCCGGTCGTGCCAGCGGGGCGACTCGCACAGCTCACGCATCAGGGTGTGGCTGGGGGCGGTGAAGTTGCCGGGGACCTGGAAGGCGAGGGAGCCGCCGGGGCGCAGGGCGTCCAGCCAGGCGGGGAAGGCGTCGGTGTGGCCGGGCACCCACTGGAGCGCCGCGTTGGAGACGATCAGGTCGTAGGTCTCGTCGGGGGCCCAGTTCAGGATGTCGGCGGAGCGGAAGTCCAGATGGCCGCCGCCGGTGGTGGGACCGGCCAGTGGACGGGCGGCCTCCAGCATCTCGGCGGAGTTGTCCAGGCCGATGACGTCGGCGTCGGGCCAGCGGTCGAAGAGCAGCACGGTGCCATTGCCGGGGCCGCAGCCGAGGTCGGCGATCCGGGGCGGGCGGCCGGGTCCCGCGGGCAGCCGGGGGACCCGGGCCAGCAGGTCGAGGAAGGGCCGGGTGCGATAGCCCGAGTGGCGCAGGTACTGCTGTGGATCCCAGTGCGGTGCGGTGCTCATGGTCGTCAAGCCCCCTGCGGGTAACGGTCGGATCGGGACGTCGTGATCGCGTTTCCGGGCGTCCTCACCGTGCTCCAGGATATCTCTTGATGTCAAGAGACTTCATGTCGACAGACCTACTACACTGATCGCCATGGAGGACGAGGTCGATCGGCTGGTCGCGGCGTGGCGGCGGGAGCGCCCCGACCTCGATGTGGAACCGCTCGAAGTGCTCAGCCGGGTCAGCCGGCTCGCCCGCCATCTGGACCGGGCACGGCGGATCGCCTTCGCCGAGCATCAGCTGGAGCCCTGGGAGTTCGACGTCCTGACCTCGCTGCGCCGGGCCGGGGCCCCGTACCAGCTCTCCCCCGGGCAGTTGCTCACCCAGACCCTGGTGACCTCGGGCACCATGACCAACCGGATCGACCGGCTCGCCAAGAAGGGCCTGGTGCGGCGGGAGCCCGACCCCAGCGACCGGCGCGGAGTGCTGGTCCGGCTCACCGCCGAGGGACGGGACCGCGCGGACCAGGCACTCGCCGGGCTGCTGGAGCAGGAGCACGCCCTCCTCGCCGAACTCTCCCAGGCCCAGCGCGCGGAACTGGCGGCGCTGCTACGCCAGCTGACCGCCCCGTTCGACAATTTCCCCGGCTAGGTCGACCGGACCGACCCCGGCCCGCCGGGCCAGCGCCACCGCCGCGAGGGTGGAGTGCACCCCCAGCTTGCCCAGCACGTTCTGCATATGGGTGCGGACGGTGTGCGGGGAGAGGAACAGCCGCTCGGCGACCGCCTTGCGGCCGAGCCCGGCCACCATGCAGCGCAATACCTCGCGCTCACGCGGTGTCAGCGACTCCACCAGGCGCTCGCTCTCGGTGCGGTGCTTGCGCGCGGCCGTCAACTCCCGCAGAACGCCGGTGAGCAGAGCGGGCGGCAGATGCGTCTCGTCCCGCAGCACCCCCCGGATCACCGCGAGCAGCCGGACCAGCGAGCAGTCCTTGGCGACCCAGCCGCACGCCCCGGCCTGGAGCGCCGCGGCCGCCCGGCGCGGATCGTCCCGTTCGGCGAGCACCACGGTCCGCACCCCCGGCTGGGCGGTGCGGACTCCGCCGACCAGCGAAATCCCGTCCGACGCACGGCCGTTGACCGACCGGGCGGGTGCGCCGGGCCCCGGTGGCCGCGCTCCGCCGTACGCCGTGTCGGGCTGCGCGGGCAGCGGCACCGGCACACTCTCACCGACCGCCGTGCCCAGATCGGCGTCGACCAGCAGGACATCGAAACGGCGCCCCTCCGCGGCGCCCCGCTCCAGACAGCGCAACGCCGCCGGACCGCTCCCTGCCGCGGCCACGTCCACATCCTGCTCCGCCGCGAGGGCGGCGGCCAGAGACTCGGCGAAGATGCGATGGTCGTCGACCACGAGAACCCGAATACGTGCCACGGACACCCCCACGTCGCCGGATACTTCCCGGACTGCACCGAGCATCAGTGCGGGTACGGCGCCCGGCACGAGGTCACCGCAATCCGCGCGGCCGCCGCCGCACCGTCATTGCTACCCCACCCCGGGCGTCGTACCTGACTGTCTCGCCCCCTGATGAAACACCGGCCCCCACCGGTGCTGTGCTCAGCGTAAGGCCGGGACCCACAATCCGGAGCCCTTTCGCGAAACTGTCCGTCCGCACCCGTTTACTGTGAGTTTTGTGTTCGGTCTTGTGGAGTATGTCACCCCAGAACGGCGAAATGTGATCGGGGGCTGGCCGAGGAGATCGCGGCTAGAGGCGCCGCGCCCCCGCGCTGGGCACCGCGGTGAAGATCCGCGGCGTCGCGTATCCGGCCCCGGCGAACGCCTCGGTGACCGCTTTGCCCACCGCGTCCGCGGTCTCCTCCGCCACCAGCACGATCGCCGACCCGCCGAAGCCGCCGCCGGTCATCCGCGCCCCCAGCGCACCCGCCGCGTTCGCCGACGTCACGACGAGGTCCAGCTCCGCGCAGGAGATCTCGAAGTCGTCGCGGCAGGAGGCGTGGCCGTCGGTCAGCACCGGCCCGATGGCACGGACGTCTCCGGCGTCGAGCCGGGCGACGGTCTCCTCCACCCGGCGGTTCTCGGTCACTACATGGCGGACCCGCCGCAGCACACTGGCGTCCTGGCCGGCCTCGGCGAGCCGGGCGAGCGCCGCGTCCAGGTCCTCGACGGACACCTCGCGCAGCGCCCGCACCCCGAGCTCCCGCGCGGCCGTCTCGCACGCGGCGCGCCGGGCGGCATACGCGCCCTCGCCCAGCTCATGGGTGACACGAGTGTCCACCACCAGCAGCCGCAGCCCCTCGGCCGCCAGGTCGAACGGCACCTGGCGGCGCGTCAGGTCCCGGGCGTCGAGGAAGAGCGCATGGCCCGCGGTGCAGCAGGCGGACGCGGTCTGGTCCATGATCCCGCAGGGGACGCCCACGAAGTCGTTCTCCGCGCGCTGGCACAGCCGGGCGATCTCCCCCGGCTCGAGCCCCAGCCCGTAGAGGTCGTTCAGGGCGGTCGCGGTGGCGACCTCCAGCGCCGCGGACGAGGAGAGCCCGGCACCGGTGGGCACGGCGGACGTGAAGTACAGATCGGCTCCGGGCGGGCCGTCAGCGGAGTCCGGGAGCAGCCCGGCCCCGGTCAGCGCCCAGACCACACCGGCCGGATAGGCCGCCCAGCCGCCGCGGTCCCCGCCCGGCCCGCTCGACCCGGTCGGTGCCAGGTCGGCGACCCGCAGCTCGACGACGCCGCCCGGCGCCTCCCCGGAGTGCACCCGCAGCACACCGTCGCGGCGCGGGGCGGCGGCGGCCAGGCAGGTGTGCGGCAGGGCGAGCGGCATGACGAAGCCGTCGTTGTAGTCGGTGTGCTCACCGATCAGATTGACCCGCCCCGGCGCCGCCCACACCCCGGCGGGATCGGTTCCGTAGACCTCCCGGAACCGGTCCGCCGCCTGCCACGCCCTGTCGCTGTCGGTCACTCGCTCTCCCTTCGCTGCGCGAACTCCCAGGCGTCCGCGACGATTCCGGCCAGGTCGGCACGGCTCGGGCGCCAGCCCAGCCGGTCCTTGGCACGCTCGGCGGAGGCCACCAGCACCGCCGGGTCGCCGCCGCGGCGGGGTGCCGCGGTCTCGGGGACGGGGTGGCCGGTGACGCGGCGGACGGTCTCGATGACCTCACGGACGGAGAAGCCGTTGCCGTTGCCGAGGTTGCAGATCAGATGCTCACCGGAGGCCGCCGCGGACAGCGCCAGCAGATGGGCCTCGGCCAGGTCGGCGACATGGATGTAGTCACGCACACAGGTGCCGTCGGGGGTCGGGTAGTCGTCGCCGTAGACGGAGATCGTCTCGCGGCGGCCCTGGGCGACCTGGAGCACCAGTGGGATCAGATGGGACTCGGGGTCATGGCGCTCGCCGTACGCACCGTAGGCGCCCGCGACGTTGAAGTACCGCAGCGAGACGGCGGCCAGGCCGTGGGCGGCGCATTCGCCACTGATCATGTGGTCGACGGCCAGCTTGGTGGCCCCGTAGGGGTTGGTGGGCGCGGTGGCGGCGTCCTCGGTGATCGGCACCTGGTCGGGTTCGCCGTAGGTGGCGGCGGTGGAGGAGAAGACGAGGGTGCGCACCCCGGCGTCCCGCATCGCGGCGAGCAGGTCGGTGGTGCCGCCGACATTGTTGGCCCAGTACTTCTCGGGACGTACGACGGACTCGCCGACCTGCGAGGACGCGGCGAAGTGCAGGACGGCGTCGAAGGAGGGGTCGAGCCACTTGGCGGCGTCCTGGACCCGGCCCTCGATGAACTCCGCACCGCCGGGGACCCCCGCGCGGTGCCCGGTGGACAGGTCGTCCAGCACCATCACCTGGTGACCGGCCTCCAGCAGATGCGCCGCGACCACGCTGCCGACATAGCCGGCACCGCCGGTGACCAGGTACTTCTTCTGCTGCGCATTGCTCACTTGCTCGCTACCTCTCGCAGTCGCTCGGCCGCGGCCTCCGGCGGCACATCGTTGATGAACACATTCATGCCGGATTCGGAACCCGCGAGAAACTTCAGCTTGCCGGAAGTGCGGCGAATGGTGAAAAGCTCGAGGTGCAGAGCAAAATCCCGCCGGTTCGCCGCGGTGAACGGCGCCTGGTGCCAGGCGGCGATGTACGGCGTGGGCGACTCCCCGTCCCCGAAGATCCGGTCGAAGCGCCGCAAGAGTTCCAGATACACCTGTGGGAATTCTTTGTGTGCGGCATCGTCCAGCTCGGTGAGGTCCGGGACCCGCCGCTTGGGGTAGAGGTGAACCTCGTACGGCCAGTGGGCGGCATAGGGGACGAAGGCGGCCCAGTGCTCGCCGTCGAGCACCACCCGCCGCCGGTCGGCCAGCTCCCCGGCGACCACATCGTCGAACAGATTCCGACCGGTCCGCTCACGGTGGGCGGTGGCGGAATCCAGCATCCGGCGGGTACGCGGGGTCACAAAGGGATACCCGTAGATCTGGCCGTGCGGATGGCCGAGGGTGACACCGATCTCCCTGCCGCGGTTCTCGAAGCAGAAGACCTGCTCGACGGAGGGGAGTTGGGCCAGCTCGGCGGTGCGGTCGGCCCAGACGTCGAGCACCAGGGCGGCGCGCTCGACCGGCAGTTCGGCGAAGGAGGCGTCGTGGTCCGAGGTGAAGCAGACCACTTCGCACCGGCCCGACTCCCCCGCCAGCGACGGAAAGCGGTTCTCGAAGACGACCACGTCGTAGTCGGACGCGGGGATCTCGCTCTGCCGCCCGTCCTTGGAGGGGCACAGCGGGCAGGCGTCGGCGGGCGGATGGTAGGTACGCCCCTGGCGGTGCGAGGCGATGGCCACGTCGTCGCCGAGCAGCGGGTCGTGGCGGATCTCGGAGCGGGTGGTGATCGGGTCCAGCGGCCGCAGGTCGACGGCGTCGCGCACCGCGTCGGCGTGCGCGTCGTAGTAGATGAGCTCGCGTCCGTCCGCGAGCCGCGTCGCCGTCTTCTTCACTCCGCCGGCTCCTCACCTTGCCATCTCCACTCAACACAACTAAACATAATGAACCACAAGCGCACAGCGACGTCAATGGATGGTGAAGGTGCTCGGACAAAGATGGAGAATTCGGATACCTTCACCGCACGTTTGTGGTGCATTCCGTTCACGCAATGAAGCGAGTCACCCATGCACTATCTGGCCGAAGGACTACGGCTCCCCACCAACGCGCTCGACTACTCGATCCTCATCCTCTACTTCGCCGTGGTGCTCGGCGTCGGATTCGCCGCCAGACGGAGCGTGAAGACCAGCCTCGACTTCTTCCTCTCCGGGCGGTCACTGCCCGCGTGGGTCACCGGGCTCGCCTTCGTCGCCGCCAACCTCGGCGCCCTGGAGATCCTGGGCATGGCGGCCAACGGCGCACAGTACGGCGTCTACACCGTGCACTGGTACTGGGTCGGTGCCATCCCGGCCATGGTCTTCCTCGGCCTGGTGATGATGCCCTTCTACTACGGGTCGAAGGTGCGCTCCGTCCCCGAGTTCCTGCTGCACCGCTACGGGCAGTCCTCGCATCTGCTCAGCTCGGTGATCTTCTCCGTGGCGTCCGTGCTGATCGCGGGCGTCAACCTGTACGCGATGGCGATCGTGGTGGAGGCGCTGCTGGGCTGGCCGCAGTGGGTGGCCATCGTCGTCGCCGGCTTCTTCGTGCTGGCCTACATCACCCTCGGCGGTCTCTCCTCGGCGATCTACAACGAGGTGCTCCAGTTCTTCGTCATCCTCGCCGCCCTCATCCCGCTGACCATCGTCGGCCTCGAGCGGGTCGGCGGCTGGGGCGGGCTGATGGACTCCCTCGACGCCTCCCACGGCACCGACTTCACCTCGGCGTGGGGCGGTACCGGTATCGGCAGCCCCAACCCGCTGGGCGCCAACTGGCTGACCATCGTGCTGGGCCTGGGCTTCTGTCTGAGCTTCGGCTACTGGACGACCAACTTCGCCGAGGTGCAGCGCGCGCTGTCGGCCAAGAACCTCTCGGCCGCCCAGCGCACCCCGCTGATCGCCGCGTTCCCCAAGATGTTCATCCCGCTGATCGTGGTCGTCCCCGGGCTGATCGCGCTGGTCCTCGAACCGGGCATCGGCAGCGAGAAGAGCGGCTTCCAGTACAACGACGCGATCCCGCTGCTCATGCGCGATCTGCTGCCCAACGGGGTGCTGGGGCTGGCGGTGACCGGCCTGCTGGCCGCCTTCATGGCGGGCATGGCGGCCAATGTGTCGGCGTTCAACACGGTGTTCACCAACGACATCTGGGGGGCCTACGTCCGCAAGGGCCGCCCGGACGAGTACTACCTGCTGACCGGGCGGGTGGTCACCGCCATCGGGGTGCTGTGCGGTATGGGGACGGCCTTCATCGCCTCCTCGTTCAGCAACATCATGAACTACCTCCAGACCCTGTTCTCCTTCTTCAACGTGCCACTGTTCTGCGTCTTCATCATCGGCATGTTCTGGAAGCGGGCCACCGCCGCGGCCGGGTTCTGGGGGCTGCTCAGCGGCACCGTGGCCGCGATGATCAACTACTTCTGGTTCTACAAGGCGGGGGTCATCTCCATCCCCAGCGACCAGGGCGCCAACTTCGTCTCCGCCATCGTGGCGTTCGTCGTCGGCGGTGTGGTGATGGTCGGGGTCTCGCTGTTCACCACGCCCAAGCCGGTGGAGTCGCTGGCCGGTCTGGTCTACGGCACCACCTCGCCCGGGATGGCCGAACCCCCGGCCGCGGGCGACGAGGCCTGGTACCGCAAGCCCGCGCTGCTGGGCTGGGGCGCGATCATCCTCGCGGCCCTGTGCTACGTCCCGTTCTCCCTGTGACCGGGACCGGAAAGGAGTTCGTGCCATGAGCGACGAGTACGAGTACCAGCACCAGGTCGAGGAACTCGAGGGGAAGTCGGCGACCGCGGCCCGGCTGTTCGACGTCCGGCGGCTCATCGGCGGTCTGTTCGTGATCTACGGGATCATCGTCACGATCGCCGGGTTCACCGCCTCCGACGCGGATCTGAAGAAGGCCCAGAACATCAACATCAACCTCTGGACGGGCCTGTCGATGCTCGTCGTCGGGCTGCTGTTCCTGCTCTGGATGTGGCTGCGGCCCGCGGCCGCCCCCGAGCCCGCCCCCGAACCCGCCCCCGAGCCACCGCCGGGTCCGGCCCGGCCCGGGGACGAAGCGGCCTGACACCTGCCGCTGGACAGGACGGAGTTCAGGCGGGCGGCGACGCCCGGTGCGCCGCCGCCCGCTCCAGCAGACCCGTGCGCGCCGCCAACGCGGCCGCCTCCAGCCGCGATCCGACGCCCAGCTTCATCAACACCCGCTGCACATGGGTACGGGCGGTACTGGGCGCGATCCCCATCCCGGCCGCGATCAGCCGGGTGTCCTCGCCCTCCGCGACCCGCACCAGCACCTCCACCTCGCGCGGGGTGAGCATCCGCAGCAGCCGGGCGCCCTCGTCATCGGGCTGAGCCGAGGGGTTCAGCAGCTCCGCGAACGCCCCCTGCAACAACTGCGGGGCCACCGCCGCCTCTCCGGCCCGCGCCTTCATCATGGCGCGCTCCACGCCCTCGATCCGCTCGTCGTGGCGCACATAGCCGGAGGCCCCGGCCGCGAACGCGGAGGCTATGCCGCGCGGACTCGGCACCGGGCCGAGCACCACCACCGCGACCTGCGGCCGCTCCTTCTTGATCCGCACGACCGGATCGAACGCCCCCGGCTCCGCCGGTGTCGCCGTGCCCAGCAGACACACCTCCGGTGCCCGGCTCACCACCAGCTCCGCCGCCCCCGCGCTCGGCGCGGCCGCGGCGAGCACCCGGTGCCCGCGCAGCTTCAACGCCGAGGCGAGTGCCTCCGCGAGCAGACGGTGATCGTCGACCACCATGAGTCGCACGCCCATGAGCTCCCCCCATTCGCCCAGGGGGGAAGCTACACGCTTGTTCGACGTCGCGCGCCCCCTACCGGGAAGAAGCCCCCCGGAATGCCGAAATCCCGGCCATTCGTGCCTACTTGACATCCGGTCGACGTCCGAACCCGACCGGTGCGAGCGGGTCGTGGGCCGGAGGTGCCGGACGGGCCGCGGTCAGCTCGCGCCGAAGACGACGGCCAGCGGGTCGTCCTTGTCGTACTCACCCGAGGGCTTGGTGGCGTAGTGGTCGCCCATGTAGAGCCGCTCACCGTCGAAGAGGATCTCCGAGTAGTCGGCGCTGAAGTCCGACTCCGTCTCGGCCGAGTCGGTGCTGTTCTGGAGCAGCTTGTTCTTCTCGTACGACTTGGGGTCGATCCGCCAGACCGCACCGCCGCGCGAGTAGCCGCCGTCCTGGTAGGCGATCACATAGCCGTCCTTGTCGAGGCCGAGCGGCGTCATGGTGGCGGAGGTGACGCCGTCGGTCTTCCCGATCGCCTTACCGGTCTTCATGCTGAAGGCGACGATCTCGTTCCCGGTGCCCTCGGAGCTGAAGCTGCGCTCCTTCGAGGGCATGAAGAGGGTGTCCGTGGCCTTGCTGATGGCGATCTTCCGGCAGCCCTCGACATTGGTCGACTCGCACCGGGGGTCATACTTGCCGTTGTCCGTGCTGATCTTGCCGCGGACCTTGCCGGTCTTGCCGCTGTCGTCGATCGCCAGGAAGTCGGAGACGCCGCCGCCGGTCTCGTCCCCCGCGTCCAGGCCGACCACCAGCGGATCGGTGGACGCGATGTGCGCGTACTCGATGCCGCGGGAGACCTTGTAGGTGGACCGCACCGCGCCCGTCTTCGGGTTCAGCGTCTGGATCTGGACCTGCTCATTGCCGTATTCACCGCACTTGCGCACGGCGACCAGCTTGTCGGCGCCACCGCCGTAGCCGTTGTCCGAGCACTCGTCGCTCTCGCTCGGCTTCCACAGCTGCTTGCCGTCGAGGGACCAGGCCGCGCCGCCGCGGGTGCCGCCCGCGGCCACCGTGCCACCGCCGATGGTCACCTCGTCGAAGCGCATCTTGTCGCCGTAGTCGCCGTCGACGCTCTTGTGCCAGCGCATCTTGCCCTGCTTGAGGTCGAGCAGCCCGACCTGGTTGCAGTCGGGGTACTTGTCCTTCTTCGTGGGCTTGCTCTCCTCGTAGACCACCGCGGTCAGACCGTCATCGGTGAGATGGGGCGAGGACCAGCACACCGCACCGGCCAGCGGTATCTCCCACTTGGGGCTGCCGCCTTCCAGCGGGTAGCCGACGACCTTGTTCACCCCGACCTTCACGAAGGCGTCGTCGGTCGTCCACATGCCCTCGACCGTGACCTGCTCCTTGACCTTGGGCATGGGGATCTTGTTGAGCAGCTTGCCGTCGACCGTCTCCGGCGCGGGCTTCTTCTTGAACCCGCCGGAGGAGCCGCCGTCACTGCCGCTCGAACTGCCCTGGCTGCTCTTCTTGTCGTCGTCCTTGGCCTCGTTGCCACCCTTGTCCTTGGTGGCGAACCAGATGCCGCCGCCGATGACCAGCGCGACCGCCACCACGGCCGCCACGATGATCATCAAGCGCTGCTTGGACTGGTTGGAGTTGTTGGTGCCACCGCCGGGGCCCGGCGCACCGGGGTACTGGGGCTGGGGCGGGTAGCCGTACTGCTGCTGCGGGCCGGACTGGAACGGCGAGGGCATGCCCACCTGGGTCGGCTGGGCGTGCACCGGCTGCCCCGGCTGCCCCGGCTGACCCGGGTAGCCGTAGCCACCGGCGCCCTGCGGGGGCGTCTGCGGCGGAGAGACCGGCGGAGGCGGAGGTGGGCCCTGCGGCGGCTGACCCGGTGCCTGCGGCGCGCCGTGGCCCTGCTGGGGCGGGGCGGGCGGCTGCTGCGGGTAGCCGTAACCGGGGTCCTGCGGCGCGCCGAAGCCGCCCTGCGGCGGCTGGTTGGGCGGCGGAGGCGGCTGTGACATGCGGAATCCTTCTTACGCGGGACCCAGGTTCCGACCGGCCTCCCCCGCGATCCCGGAGGTCAAAGCCCTCCAGGAAGGAGCGAATCGGACATGGGACCCGCCAGTGAACGGCAGGCAGGCGGGAGTTCTTTGTATCACCCGGCACCGACGGACTCCGGGCCGGTCTCCACTCATCGAACAGCTGAGACCGGCCTGTGACGGGACTGTTGCGGGCGCGCGTCACACCGCGCGGCCTCGTCAGACGTCGTCGGCCAGCTCCAGCCAGCGGGTCTCCAGTTCCTCGCGCTCCCCGGTCAGCTCCCTGAGCTGTGCGTCGAGTTCGGCCACCTTGGTGAAGTCCGTGGCGTTCTGGGCGATCTGGTCGTGGAGCGTGGACTCCTGCTCGCTGATGCGGTCCAGACGCCGTTCGATGCGTTGCAGTTCCTTCGTGGCGGCGCGCTGCTCGGCGGCGGACGGACGGCCGCCCGCGGGCTGTTCGGCTGCCTTCTGCCGGGCGGGGGCGGCCGGGACCGCGGCGGCCCGGACGCGCTGCCGCCGCTCCAGGTACTCGTCCAGACCGCGCGGCAGCATCCGCAGGGTGGCGTCGCCCAGCAGCGCCAGCACGCGGTCGGTGGTGCGCTCGATGAAGTACCGGTCGTGGCTGATGACCACCAGCGAGCCGGGCCAGCCGTCGAGCAGGTCCTCCAGCTGGGTCAGGGTCTCAATGTCCAGGTCGTTGGTGGGCTCGTCGAGGAAGAGCACATTGGGCTCGTCCATCAGCAGCCGCAGGATCTGGAGACGGCGCCGCTCACCGCCGGACAGATCGCCGACCGGGGTCCACTGCTTCTCCTTGGTGAAGCCGAACTTCTCGCACAGCTGGGAGGCGGTCATCTCCCGGCCCTTGCCGAGGTCCACCCGCTGCCGCACCCGCTCGACGGCCTCCAGCACCCGCAGGCCCGGGTCCAGTTCGGCCACCTCCTGCGACAGATAGGCCAGTCTGACGGTTTTGCCGACCACGATCCGGCCCGCCTCGGGCTGGGTCTCGCCCTCGGTACGGGCCGCCTCGGCCAGCGCGCGCAGCAGCGAGGTCTTGCCCGCGCCGTTCACCCCGACCAGCCCGATCCGGTCGCCCGGCCCCAACTGCCAGGTGAGATGGCGCAGCAGCAGCTTGGGCCCGGCGGTGACGGTCACGTCCTCCAGGTCGAAGACGGTCTTGCCGAGGCGGGAGTTGGCGAACTTCATCAGCTCGGCGCTGTCGCGCGGCGGCGGCACATCGGCGATCAGCGCGTTGGCGGCCTCGATCCGGAAGCGCGGCTTGCTGGTGCGGGCCGGGGCGCCGCGGCGCAGCCAGGCCAGCTCCTTGCGCATCAGGTTCTGCCGCTTGGCCTCCTCGGTGGCGGCGATGCGCTCCCGCTCGGCGCGGGCGAAGACGTAGTCGCTGTAGCCGCCCTCGTACTCGTGGACCACACCGCGCTGGACGTCCCACATCCGGGTGCAGACCTGGTCGAGGAACCAGCGGTCGTGGGTGACGACCACCAACGCCGAGCGGCGCGCCCGCAGATGCCCGGCCAGCCAGGAGATGCCCTCGACGTCGAGGTGGTTGGTGGGCTCGTCCAGGACGATCAGGCCCTGTTCGGCGATGAGGAGTTTGGCCAGCGCGATCCGGCGGCGCTCACCGCCGGAGAGCGGGCCGATGACGGTGTCCAGGCCCTGCGGGAAGGCGGGCAGGTCCAGCCCGCCGAACAGCCCGGTGAGCACGTCCCGGATCCGGGCGTCGCCCGCCCACTCGTGGTCGGCGAGATCGCCGATCACCTCGTGGCGGACGGTGGCCTCGGGGTCGAGCGAGTCGTGCTGGGTGAGCACGCCGAGCCGCAGGTCCCCGGCGTGGGTGACCCGGCCGGTGTCGGCGGGCTCCAGTTTGGCGAGGATCCGGACGAGAGTGGTCTTGCCGTCGCCGTTGCGGCCGACGACGCCGATCCGGTCGCCCTCGTTGACTCCGAGGGAGACGCCGTCGAGCAGTGCACGGGTGCCGTACACCTTGCCGACGGCTTCGACGTTGACCAGGTTGGTGGCCATCACACTCCTGTACGCGGATCGATCGACGTCCCAGGGTAGTCGCCGCCGGCGACTACCCGCTCAGTCGGTCAGCACCGTCGCGCCGGGCGCCGGTCCGGACGCCGTCCGCACCGCGCGGCAGGTGCCGGAGGCGGCCAGCGCGGCGGCCACGGCCTCCGCGGCCTCGGTGTCCTTGGCGAGGAAGGCGCAGGTCGGGCCGGAGCCGGAGACGAGACAGGCGAGCGCTCCGGCGTCCGCTCCGGCGCGCAGGGTCTCAGTGAGCGCGGGACGCAGGGACAGGGCGGCGGGCTGGAGGTCATTGGTGACCGCGGCGGCGAGCGCGGCCGGGTCCCCGGTGCGCAGGGCCTCCAGCAGCGCCGGGGACGGCTCGGGGTCGGGGATGTCCTCGACGGTGGCGCCGGTGCCGGACGCCTCGCGGAGCCGGTCGCATTCGCGGTAGACGGCGGGGGTGGACAGTCCGCCGTCGGCGACCGCGAACACCCAGTGGAACGCGGCGCCGGTCTGAAGGGGTTCCAGCAGCTCACCGCGGCCCCGGCCCAGCGCGGCCCCGCCGACCAGGCTGAACGGGACATCGCTGCCCAGCTCCGCGCAGAGGGCCAGCAGCTCCTCGCGTGAGGTGCCGGTGCCCCACAGCGCGTCGCAGGCGAGCAGTGCCCCGGCGGCGTCCGCGCTGCCGCCCGCCATGCCCCCGGCGACCGGGATGTCCTTGGTGATGTGGAGGTGGACGCCGGGCTCGATGCCGTGCCGCTCGGCGAGGGCGAGAGCAGCGCGGGCGGCGAGATTGGTGCGGTCCAGCGGCACCTGGTCGGCGTCGGCGCCGGAGACGGTGATCCGCAGACTGTCCGCGGGGGTGGCGGTGACCTCGTCGTGGAGGCCCACGGCGAGGAAGACGTTGGCCAGGTCGTGGAAGCCGTCGGGGCGCAGGCCGCCGACCGCGAGCTGGACGTTGACCTTCGCGGGGACGCGGGCGGTCACGGGGCGGGTCACGGGTGCGGGTTCCTCTCCTTGTTCGGTGCTCGGTTCGCCTCCGGGACGCCACAAGCCACCTGTCGACGGTCGGCCGTGCTCGGTGCCTCCACGCGGCGGAGCCGCATGTCGATCGCGGCCTCGCGGCCTCCGCGAGCTCTCGCCTTCGACAGCGGCGCCCCTTCGGCTCTCCCCCAGCTACCGCTGGGAGGTGCCCCCTGCCGGCGGGGCAAGGAGGCGCACGGCGATGGGTGCCGCTGACTCGTCGGCGAGTGAGGCCATTGTCGCGCCCGCGACGGGCGGGCCCCTAACCGGAGGCGGGTCCGTGCTCGGCGATGGCGGCGAAGTCCTCGACGGTGAGCGCCTCGCCACGGGCCTGGGGCGATATCCCGGCCGCCGTGAGAGCCGCCTCGGCCGCGGCGGCCGAACCGGCCCAGCCCGCCAGCGCCGCCCGCAGCGTCTTGCGGCGCTGGGCGAAGGCCGCGTCCACGACCGCGAAGACCTGTTCCCGGGTCGCGGTGGTGCGGGGCGGTTCGGGGCGGCGCTCCAGCGAGACGAGACCGGAGTCGACATTGGGCGCGGGCCAGAACACATTGCGCCCGATGGCGCCCGCGCGCTTGACCCGGGCGTACCAGGCGGCCTTCACCGACGGCACCCCGTAGACCTTGGAGCCGGGCGCCGCGGCGAGCCGGTCGGCGACCTCGGACTGCACCATGACGAGCGTCCGCTCGATGCTCGGGAAGCGGGCCAGCATATGGAGCAGCACCGGGACCGCGACGTTGTACGGGAGGTTGGCGACCAGCGCGGTGGGGGCGGGTCCGGGCAGTTCGGTGACCCGCAGCGCGTCCTGGTGCACCAGCGCGAAGCGGTCGGCGCGGCCGGGCAGCCGGGCTTCGACGGTGCCGGGCAGGGCGGCGGCCAGCACGTCGTCGATCTCCACGGCGGTGACCCGGTCGGCGGCCTCCAGCAGGGCCAGGGTCAGCGAGCCGAGCCCGGGACCGATCTCGACGACCACGTCGTCGGGGCGTACGCCGGCGGTGCGTACGATCCGGCGGACCGTGTTGGCGTCGATGACGAAGTTCTGGCCGCGCTGCTTGGTGGGGCGCACGCCGAGCCGGGCCGCGAGTTCGCGGATGTCGGCGGGGCCGAGCAGGACATCGGGGTCGGGGGAGCTCACCGGGGAAGTTTAGGTGGTTTTTCCGCGGCCCGGTTCGCCGGGCATCCCCAGGGGTCACTGGTGCAGTCTGCTGCCGCAGTTCGGCCAGGGGCTCGAGCCGCGCTGCACGTAGAGCTTCTTCGCGCGGTAGGTCTGCTCGGAGGCGGGTGCGTCCTGGGGGTTGCCGCTGCCGCCGACGGACCGCCAGGTCTGCCGGTCCATCTGGTAGAGCCCGCCGTAGCGGCCGCTGCCGTCCACCGCGTCGGCCCGGCCGCCGGACTCGCAGTGCGCCATCGCCTGCCAGTTGAGCCCGTCGGAGCCGCCGCCGGGCGACGCCGGGGGCGGCGTCCTGGTGCCGACCCGGACGACCTTGGACACCGGGGCCTTGACGACCTCCGAACCCAGCTTGTGCGGCCGCTGGCGGACGCCGTTGACGGTGCGCACCCGGTAGGTGCTGCGCAGGAGGCCCGGTTCGCCCTGGCGCTCCACGACCTCGGTGCCCTTGAGCAGGGTGGGGTCGTTGCGCCGGACGGTTGTGAAGGGCAGCGGCGCGTCGTGGACCTCCTTGCCGCCGGTGATCCGCATCACCTTCACCGTCTGGCCGTCGCGCGGGAAGCTGCCCTGGGGGACGGAGGTGGTGTCCTGGCCGCGCAGGGTGAGCCCGGCGGCCGCCAGTGCCTCGCCGATGGTCGCGACGTTGGTGCGGACGGTGTGCTCGCGCCCGTCGGCCATGAAGGTGACGGTGCGCTCGGTGCGGACGTCCAGGGACAGCCCGCGCCGGGAGATGGCGGAGGACCGCGAGGCGGAGAGGAAGGCGCCCTCGGCGCGTACCCCCAGCTGGCGCAGTGCGCCGTCGACGGTGCCGGCGGTGGTCCACACCCGGCGGCGCTCGCCGTCGAGGGTGAGGGTGACCGGGCGGCCGTAGCGGACGGCCACCTCGTCACCGCTGGCGAGGCTCTGGCCGGGGGCGGGGGCCACGATGTCGTGGCGGCCGACCCGCACCTTCTCGTCGGCCAGCAGTTCCCCGACATCGTCGGCGTAGGTGTGCAGGGTGCGCTGCTCACCGTCCACGGTGAGCCGCACCGCCTTGTCATGGGCCACGAAGGCGGAGGTGCCTCCGGCGAGTGCGGCGACCACCAGCGCCTGCGGCAGCAGCCGCCGCATCGGGTCGGTCCGGTCGGCTGTGCGTCGGCGCCGGGCGGCTCGGCGCGCTTCGGCGCGGCCGCCCGGGACGGGGTGGCTGTCCTGCATACGGCTCACGACAACACTCCACACGTCCGGGGATGGGGCGTTGGGTCCGGGACTGTAGCGGAGCGGCGGTGACTCTCCAAAGCCATACCGTCACCCTGCGTCGTGGTGTCGTCAAGGCTCCCGAGCGGTCAGTAACCGAAGGCGCGGGACGTATTGGCTGCTACGGCGGCCGCGAGCGTGTCCTCGGGGACTCCCTTGACCTCGGCCATGGCCCGCAGGGTGATCGGAATCAAATACGGAGCGTTAGGCCGTCCGCGGTAGGGGGCGGGGGTCAGAAAGGGTGCGTCCGTTTCGACGAGGACGCGGTCGAGGGGGGCGACGGCGAGCGCGTCCCGCAGCGGCTGGGCGTTCTTGAAGGTGATGTTCCCGGCGAAGGACAGGTAGTAGCCCCGTTCGGCGCACACCCGGGCCATGGCGGCGTCGCCCGAGAAGCAGTGGAAAACGACGGTTTCGGGCGTACCCTCCTCCGCCAGGATCCGCAACACATCGTCATGGGCGTCCCGGTCGTGGATGACCAGTGCCTTGCCGTGCTTCTTGGCGATGCCGATGTGGCGGCGGAAGGAGCGCTCCTGGGCGGCCATCCCTTCGGGGCCGGTGCGGAAGCAGTCCAGGCCGGTCTCGCCGACGCCGTGCACCTGGTCCAGCGCGGCCAGGGCGTCGATCTCGGCGAGGGCGGCGTCCAGGGCCTTTTCGCCGCCGGGCTCCCGGGCACCCTGCCGGGACCAGCCGTCGGGGTCGCCCAGCACGATCCGGGGCGCCTCGTTGGGGTGCAGGGCGACGGCGGCCCGGACGCTCTCGTGAGCGGCGGCGGTCTCCGCCGCCCACCGGGACCCGGCGATGTCGCAGCCCACCTGGACGACGGTGGTCACGCCGACGGAGGCCGCCTTGGCGAGGGCCTCCTCGACGGTGCCGCTCTGCATGTCCAGGTGGGTGTGGGAGTCGGCGACCGGCACCCGCAGCGGTGCGGGAAGCGGTGGAGGCGCGTCCTTTTCCTTTTGCGCTCCGTTCGCCTTCTCGCTACCGCCGGGGGCCGATCCTGTTTTTGCCATGGCCGCGATTCTATGAATGTTGGTGAATGCGCGGTGAATCGCGTCCGGCCGCTCACTTGTCCCGTATCGGGCCCATAAGGGCCGGAAGGCCGGATTCAGGTGCGGTGGTGCTGAAACGGGTGCAGCAGATCCGAGAGGTGCCAGTGGTGCTTACGGCTCCCGGCGCCCTCCTCGCCCTCCGCCGCGTCGCCGGTCTCCGCCGCCGACGCCCCGGACGCCCCGGAGTGCGACGTCCCCGAGGCGGTGCGCCGCCCGCGCCGCGCGCCCTCCAGCGCCGACGAGACCTGGCCCGCGCGCATGATGCGCACCAGGTGCGCACCGCAGTTGACGCAGTCGGGGCTCGTGAGCGGGGACCGGACGCGCGTCCCGTCCGTGAAGTACACGACGAAGGGCCGGCCCTCGCCGTCCACGTGGTGCTCGATGTCGTACGACCGTTCCCAGCCGTGTCCGCACTTCATACAGGCGAAGGCATAGGCCTCGTGGGCCACTTCGCCGACCGCCGGGCCGATGGGGAGGCGGGCCGTCGGCGCACCGTTCGGGGTTCCCGCGAAATCGCTCATGGCAGCTCCTCGTGTCACGCGGGACACGGGTTCCGGGGTGGGGGCCCGCCCGCGCCGTCCCCACCAGTGGACGCCTTTCCGTGCGATACCGCAGCAGCTGTTCCCCGACTTTGAGGGAGTTTTGGCGACGGGCTTTACGAAACGGCCCCGGCCGCTACCCGGTCTTTGCTTTGCGCTACTGCCCTTTACCTTCGCGTGGCGTGTTTCCCGCCGCGTTCTTCGCCGCCACGACGGCGTCGAAGACCTGCCGCTTGGGCACCCCGGCCGCCTGGGCGACCGCCGCGATGGCCTCCTTGCGGCGCTCCCCCGCCTCCTCGCGCACCGCGACCCGCCGGGCCAGCTCCGCGGGTCCGGCGTCCTCCGGTCCGGGCTCGGCGGCCCCTTCCACCACCAGAGTGATCTCGCCGCGTACGCCCTCGGCGGCCCAGGCGGCCAGTTCCTCGAGCGGGCCGCGCCGGACCTCCTCGTAGGTCTTGGTCAGCTCCCGGCAGACCGCGGCGCGCCGGTCCGCGCCGAACACCTCGGCCATGGCGGCCAGGGTGTCGTCCAGCCGGTGCGGCGCCTCGAAGTACACCAGCGTGCGGCGCTCGGCCACGACCTCCCTCAGCCGCCCCAGCCGCTCCCCCGCCTTGCGCGGGAGGAAGCCCTCGAAGCAGAAGCGGTCCACCGGCAGCCCGGAGACCGCCAGCGCGGTGAGCACCGCGGACGGGCCGGGCACCGCGGTGACCGTGATGCCGCGCTCCACCGCGGCGGCGACCAGCCGGTAGCCGGGGTCGGAGACCGATGGCATCCCGGCGTCGGTGACCAGCAGCACCCGGGCGCCGCCCGCCAGCGCCTCCACCAGCTCGGGCGTACGGGCCGCCTCATTGCCCTCGAAGTAGGACACCACCCGGCCACCCGGCTGGACGTCCAGCGCCTGGGTGAGGCGGCGCAGCCGCCGGGTGTCCTCGGCGGCCACCACATCGGCGGCGGCGAGCTCGGCCGCCAGCCGAGGGGGCGCGTCCGCGGTGTCGCCGATGGGGGTCCCTGCCAGTACGAGCGTTCCAGTCACGCCCACCATCCTCGCAGCCACGCCGCACCGCCGTGACGGGGACGATTCCCCGGCCCGCCGCATTGGGGCGCCACGCTCCCCCACCGCTTCCCTACGATGGCCCGGTGAGCAGTGACACCGCGACCCACGCCCAGCCGGGCCAAGCCGCCGGCCAGCACCCGCCGGCCTGGCAGCGCCGGCTGCGCCGCTTCGGCTACGCGGGCCGGCCCCGGTCCGACGTACGCGAGCGGCTGGTCCCGCCGTATCCACAGCCGGGCGCCCGGCTGTGGGAGACGCTCGGCGCGGCCCCCACCGTGGCGGCCGGGTTCGGCCGCTGGACGGGGTGGGCCGGACCGGTGCTCGTCGCGCTCTGCGCCGGGCTGGTCCGCTTCTGGCGGCTGGGCAGCCCGGACAACGTCATATTCGACGAGACGTACTACGCCAAGGACGCCTGGTCGATCTGGGAGTTCGGCTATGAGGGCACCTGGCCGAAGAACGCCAACGACCAGATCCTCGGCACACCGCAGCACATCCCGCTCAGCGACGCCGCCGCCTATGTGGTCCATCCGCCGGTCGGCAAGTGGGTCATCGGCATCGGCGAGCAGCTCTTCGGGCTGGATCCGTTCGGCTGGCGGGTCATGGTCGCGCTGCTCGGCACGCTGTCGGTGCTGATGCTATGCCGGATCGGGCGACGGCTGTTCCGCTCGACGTTCCTCGGCTGTCTGGCGGGCGCGCTGCTCGCGGTGGACGGTCTGCACTTCGTGATGAGCCGCACCGCACTGCTCGACCTGGTGCTGATGTTCTTCGTGCTGGCCGCCTTCGGCTGTCTGCTGATCGACCGCGACCACGCGCGGGCCCGGCTCGCCGCGGCGCTGCCGGTCGGCGAGGACGGCACCGCCCGGCCGGACCCGGCGGTCGCCCAGAGCCTGAAGCTGGGCCCGCGGCCCTGGCGGATCGCGGCCGGGGTGCTGCTGGGCCTGGCCATCGGCACCAAGTGGAACGGGCTCTACGTCCTGGCGGCCTTCGGTCTGATGACCGTCCTGTGGGATGTGGGCGCACGCCGTCTCGCGGGCGTCCACCGCCCCTACCGGGCGGTGCTCCGGCGCGATCTGGGGTGGGCCTTCCTGTCGCTGGTGCCTGTGGCGATCGTCACCTATATCGCCTCCTGGTCCGGCTGGTTCGCGGCCACCGGCTCGTACAGCAAGCGCACCGGCTGGCGGGACTCCGGTTACTTCCGTCACTGGGCCGAGACCGACGGCCACTACAGCAACAGCGGGCCGTTCTCCTGGCTGCTCAACCCGCTGCGCAGCCTGTGGCACTACGAGACCGAGGTCTACCAGTTCCATGTGGGCCTGGACTCTCCGCACATCTACCAGTCCAACCCCTGGAGCTGGCTGGTCCAGTCCCGTCCGGTCTCCTACTTCTACGAGTCGCCCAAGCCCGGCGAATCGGGCTGCCCCACCGGCACCACCGAGAAGTGCGCCCGCGAAGTGCTGGCCCTCGGCACCCCGCTGCTGTGGTGGGCGGCCTGCTTCGCCCTGCTGTACCTGCTCTTCCGCTGGGCGCTGCGGCGCGACTGGCGGGCGGGCGCGATCCTGTGCGGGGTGGCGGGGGGCTATCTGCCGTGGTTCCTCTACCAGGACCGCACGATCTTCTCCTTCTACGCCGTGGTCTTCGTGCCGTTCCTGTGTCTGGCGGTGGCGATGATGATCGGCGCGCTGCTGGGGCCGCCGGGGGCCTCGGAGACCCGGCGGGTGGTGGGTGCCGTCGGCTCCGGAGCGCTCGTCCTGCTCATCATGTGGAACTTCATCTACTTCTTCCCGCTCTACACCGGCCAGACCCTGCCGATCGACGCCTGGCGGGCCCGGATGTGGCTGGACACCTGGATCTGACTGCCGGCTCCGGACCGGGACCGGGAACCCGCGTCCCGCCGGTCCGGGGCCCCGCTCGGGGGCCGACCGGCGGTGGCCCCGGGCAGTCCGGGGGATGCCGGTAGAGTGCCCTGCACCGCGGCCTCCATCGGATGGGTGGGGGGATTCGAGGACTGTGGGGGTTCTGCAATGCGGAGTGGCGCGAGAGCCGCGATCGCCGGTGCGCTGTTCGCCGCCATGATCGGTACGGCCGGTTGCGGCGGAAGCCAGGACGATGCGTCGGGAGGCAGGAACGGCGCGGGTGCCGGCGGCGACAACAAGCCGTCGCTGAAGAGCGTGAAGACCGGCCCGCCCAGCGCGGCCGAGGTCAGGACCACCGCCAAGGAGTTCCTGGCGGCCTGGTCGTCCGGGTCGGCGGCGAAGGCCGCGGCGCTCACCGACGACACCGAGGCGGCCACCACGGCGCTCACCGGGTACCGGACGAAGGCGCATGTCGACAAGGTGGCGCTGGAGCCGGGGCAGCCGAGCGGCCGTACCGTGCCGTTCTCGGTGAGCGCACGGATCTCCTACGGCGGCCACCAGGTCCCCTGGACGTATGAATCCTCGCTGACGGTGACGCGCGACACCGGCTCGGGCAAGGCCGTCGTCGACTGGAAGCCGTCGGTGGTCCATCCCGAGCTGCACGCCGGCGACACCCTGAAGACGGGTGAGTCCGAGGCCCCGCCGATCAAGGCCGTGGACCGCGACGGCGCGGAGCTGAGCGCCGCCGACCACCCGACCCTGAAGACCGTGCTGGAGGGCTTGCGCGAGCGCTACGGCAAGAAGGCGGGCGGCACGGCGGGCGTGGAGACCTGGATCGCCCGCGCCAAGGGCGCCAAGTCCCCCGACGAGACGCTGAAGGTGCTCTCCAAGGGCACTCCCGGCACCCTGCGCACCACGATCGACGCCGGGCTCCAGCGCACCGCCGAGCGGGCGGTGAGCAAGCGCTCCAAGGCGTCGGTGGTCGCCGTCAAGCCCAGCACCGGGGAGATCCTCGCGGTGGCCAACTCCCCCGCGGACGGTTTCAACACGGGCCTCCAGGGCTCCTACGCGCCCGGGTCCACCATGAAGGTCATCACCTCGGCCACCCTCCTCGACAAGGGCCTGGCCGGGTACGGCAAGCCGCACCCGTGCCCCAAGTACTTCTCCTACGGCGGCTGGAAGTTCCAGAACGACGACAAGTTCGAGATCAAGAACGGCACCTTCGAGCAGAGCTTCGCCCGCTCCTGCAACACCGCCTTCATCAGCCAGGCCCCGAAGCTGAAGGACGACGACCTCTCCAAGGAGGCCCGGGACGTCTTCGGCATCGGCCTCAACTGGCAGACGGGCGCGCCCTCCTTCGACGGCGCGGTGCCGGTGCAGTCCGGGGCCTCCAAGGCCGCCTCGCTGATCGGCCAGGGCGGGGTACGGATGAACCCGCTCAACATGGCGTCGGTCTCGGCCACCGCCTCCACCGGTGTCTTCCGCCAGCCGTACCTGGTCTCGCCGTCGCTGGACGACCGGACGCTCGCCAAGGCCACGCGCACCATGAAGTCGAGCACCCGGGAGCAGCTGCGCAAGCTGATGCACCTGACCGCCACCTCCGGCACCGCCGCCGAGGCGATGTCCGGGATGACCGGTGACTTCGGCGCGAAGACCGGCTCGGCGGAGGTCGACGGCCAGAAGAAGCCCAACGGCTGGTTCACCGCGTACCGCGGCGACCTGGCCGCGGCCGGTGTGGTCCCCGAGGGCGGCCACGGCGGTGACACCGCGGGCCCGATCGTGGCCTCGGTGCTGCGGGCGGGCTGACGGCGGCCCCGGTCAGCGGTGGAGCCGGGCGGGCGCGGGAACTCCGCGCCCGCCCGGCTCCTTTGGTGCCGCTCCGCCGAGACCGCTCGCTTCGGGTCAGCAGGGCGGCAGATTGGCGTGGCCGTCACGCAGCGCCAGCTCCGTCACATAGCCGTTGGACGGGCCCCACTGGTCGAGCTGCACCCAGATGTTGCTCTGCCTGCCGCCCAGGGAGGCGTTGCCGCCCTCGGTGAAGCAGATGGCGTCCCAGTCCTCACCGAACCGGACCTCGCCCCAGTCGGCACCGCCGGTGCTGGGGACGGACCGGATATAGGCGTCGGAGATCGCATGGACCGTGACATTCTGTGCCTCGGCCTTGGTCCCGACCGTGTCGGCGGGCTGGGCGCTGGCCGCGGTCGCGCCCAGTCCCGTGACCATCGCCGCGGCGGTGATGACAAGACCGGCCCCCGTGAGGCGTCCACGTACACGCATGGATGATGCTCCTTCGGTTCGTTGCGATGCGATGCCTGTGGCACCGCTGCCGCCGGTGCTCTCCCCCGTGCGGCGTCCACCACTCTTCCGCCCGGGTGTGGAAGGGGAGTTGAAGAAACGTTGATGGGTCATTTACCCAGGACAGGGAGGGTGGAGCAGCCGAACCGAAAGGGGCCGAGGTGGAGTTCCGGGTACTGGGTCCGGTGGAGGCATCCGTCGACGGGCGCCCGGTGGATCTGGGGCATCCCAAACAGCGCGCCGTGGCCGCGGTGCTCCTGTGCGAGCCGAACCGCGCGCTGCCCGCGGAGCAGTTGATCGACCGGGTGTGGGGGGAGGATCCGCCGGGCTCGGTCCGCAATGTGCTCTACGGGTACATCGGCCGGCTGCGCAGGGCCCTGCGGGCGGCGGGTGGCGGACCCGCCGTCGGCCTGACCCGCCGCTCCGGCGGCTATCAGCTGGATACCGACCCCGAGCGGGTGGATCTGCACCGTTTCCAGCGGCTGGTGGCACGGGCACGCGGCGGCGACGGCGACCCGGTCGACCTGCTGCGGGACGCCCTGGACCTGTGGTCCGGGGAGGCCCTGGCCGGGCTGTCCGGCGCCTGGGCGGAGGGAACCCGGGCCCGGCTCGCCGAGGAGCGGCTCACGGCCCGGCTGGAGCTGTACGAGGCGGAACTGCGACGCGGGCGGGACCGAGAACTCCTGGCGGAACTGCGCGCGTTGACGGAGGAACACCCGCTCGACGAGCGGGCGGTGCGGCAGTTGATGACGGCGCTGTACCGCAGCGAACGCCAGGCGGAGTCGCTGGACGCCTACGAGGCCACTCGCGTCCGGCTCGCCGATGAGCTCGGTGTGGACCCCGGACCGGAGCTGCGGGGGCTGTACGAACGGATTCTGCGCAACGACCCCGAGCTGATGGCGCCGCCCGCGTCAGCGGACCCGGTACCGGAGCCGGTGGTGGACGCGCGGGCGGCGGACGGGGCCGCGGCCGTCGCCCCCGGGGTGCCCGCCGGGCTGCCGCACACGGTGGGCGGGTTCCGCGGCCGGGAGGGTGAACTCGCCCGGCTGGACACCCGGCTGCCGCACGGGACATCCGATGCGTCCGGCGCGTGCGGCGGGCCCGGCGCCGTGACCATCACCGCCATCATCGGCACGGCGGGCGTCGGCAAGACGGCCCTGGCGGTGCACTGGGCACACCGCACCCGTCACCGCTTCCCGGACGGCCAGCTCTATGTCGATCTGCGTGGCTTCGACCACGACTGCGAACCGCTGCGCCCCGCCGAGGCCATCGCGCAGCTGCTGCACGGCCTCGGCGTGCCCCGTGAGCGGATCCCGGCCGACCAGGACCGGCAGGCGCACCACTACCGCTCGCTGCTGGACGGGCGGCGGATGCTCATCGTGCTGGACAACGCCGTCTCGGCCGAGCAGGTGCGCCCCCTGCTGCCCGGCAGCCCCACCTGTCAGGTGCTGGTGACCAGCCGTCAGCGGCTGAGCGGTCTGGTGGCCCGGGACGGTGCCCATCCGCTCGTCCTCGGCTCCCTCGCCCCGGAGGAGGCCCGCGCGGTGCTGGCCGCGGCCGTGGGCGAGCGGCGGACGGCCGCCGAACCGGCCGCCGCAGGACGGCTGACCGAGCGGTGCGGAGCGCTGCCGCTGGCGCTGCGGGTCGCCGCGGCCCAGCTGGTGTGCGAGCCCGGCCGGAGCATCGCCGATCTGGCCGACGAACTCGCGGACGGCAACCGGCTGGGCGCGCTGGAACTCGACGACGACCCGGCCACGGCGGTCCGCCGCGCCTTCACCCTCTCCTACCGCGCGCTGGCCGACGGGCCCCGCCGGCTCTTCCGGCTGCTGGGGCTGGCCCCCGGCCCGGAGATCACGGCACCCGCCGCGGCCGCGCTGCTGGACTCCACCGTGCGGGAGGCCGAGCGGCTGCTGCGGGCACTGGACGCGGCGCATCTGATCGAGTCGCCGCGGCCGGGCCGGCACCGGCCGCACGACCTGCTGCGCGAGTACGCGGCCGAGCGGGCCGTCGAGGAGATCGGGGCGGCCGAGCGCACCGCGGCCCTGGAACGGCTGCTGGCGTTCTGGCTGCGGCACACCGAGGCCGCCACGGCGTACGGGTACACCCCGCCGGTCCGGCTGCCGCGCGACCGCGCCGACGCCGGTCTGTTCGACGGGCGGGAGGCGGCGCTCGGCTGGCTGGAGGACGAGCGCGCCAATCTGGTCGCCGCCGTCGTCCGCGGCGCGGAGACCGGTCCGTACCGCACCGCCTGGCAGCTCGCCGACGACCTGCGCACCTACTTCTACCAGCGGCGCCATCTGTCCTCGTGGGAGACGGCGGCGGAGGCGGGGCTGCGCGCGGCCCGGCGGGCCGCCGATCCGCTGGGCGAGGCCGCGATGGCCCAGAGCCTGGCCACGCTGTACCGGCATACCGGCGAGGTGGGGAGGTCGCTGGAGCATCACCGGGCGGCGCTGCACGGCTATCGCGCGGCGGGGTTCGCCGAGGGCGAGGCCGCGATGCTGTGCAATCTGGGCACCTTCTACGACGACCTGGGCGACATCCGGCGCGCGGGCGCGTGGCAGGACCACGGGATCGCGCTGTTCCGGGCGATCGGGCGGACCGAGGTGATCGGCCCCGCGCTCACCAACAGCTCCGGTGTGTACGTCCAGCTCGGCGAGTTGCGGCGGGCGGTGGACCGGGCCAACGAGGCCATCGAGGTGCAGGCGGGGCATGCGAACCCCTCCGGTACGGTCGGCCCGCTGATCAACCGCGGGCTCGCCCATCTGGCCTTCGGTGAGCTGGACCGGGCGCTGGCGGACGCCTCGGAGGCGCTGCGGATCTGCGAGGAACTGCGCCAGCGCCACCATCTGTCCACCGCCCACGATCTGCTGGCCCTGGTGCACCGGGACGCCGGACGCCCGGAGGCGGCCTTCGGCCACGCCGAACGCGCCCTGGAGCTGGCGGTGGAGACCGGCACCGTCAAGGACGAGACCGACAGCCTCACCACCCTCGGCGAACTGCACCGGCGGGCCGGCCGGGCGGAGCGGGCGGAGGCCCGGCTCACCCGCTCGCTGGAGACCTCCGCGGCCCACGGGCTGCGCCGCCAGCAGGCGGAAGCCCATCTGGGACTGGCCCATGTACGGCATGGCGCCCGTGCCTACGATGCGGCGGCCGGTCACGCCCTGCGCGCCCTGGACCTGGCCCGCGACCAGGGGCTGCGGCTGGTGGAGTGCCGGGCCCATCACACCCTGGCGGCGGTCTGCCGCCGACTGGGCCGTAGCACCCGGGCCCGGCGGCACGCGGACAGCGCACGGCGGATCCATGCCGCGACCGGCTACCACCCGACGGCGGGCGCCTGGCCGGTCAGTTGAGCGCGTGGCCCGCGGTGCTGTCCACGTGGTCCGGGACCTCGCCCTCGTGGCGGTCGCCGGTCGTCCGCGTCCCGGACGGCTCGACCATGAGGATCGAGCCTCCGGGCGAGGACGGCTTGTGCTCGGTGCCCCGGGGGACGACGAAGGTGTCGCCGCGGTAGAGGACGACGGTGGTCTCGGTGCCGTCGGCGTCCCTCAGGGCGATGTCGAACCGGCCGTCGAGGACCAGGAAGAATTCGTCGGTGTCGTCGTGGACGTGCCAGACGTGCTCCCCCAGGGTGTGGGCGATCCGGATGTCGTAGTCGTTCATCCGGGCCACGACGCGGGGGCTGTAGACGTCGTCGAAGGAGGCCAGCGCCTCGCTGAGGTTGACAGGTGCGGTGTCCATGCCCCGATCCTCGGCGGGCGGCCCGGACGCCGTCTTGGACGCTGGTGCGCACCCCGCGGCCCGGGCTCAGCAGCTAGCGGCCCGGGCTCCCGGCCGACAGCTCGCCCAGCAGCCGCCAGGTGCGCAGCCGGTCCTCGCCGGTGCCCATCCCGGTCTGGGAGACGATCACTTCGGTGGCGCCCGCCTCCGTGTAGCGGCGCAGCTCCGCGGCCACGCTCTCCTCGTCGCCGATCGCCATGAGGTCCCCGGCCCGTTCGACGCCCGCGCGGTCCAGGATGTCGCGGTAGGACGGGATCCCCTCGTAGAACGCGAACTGTTCGCGGGCCCGCCGCCGCACCGCCTCCACATCGGCGGTGACCAGTGCGGGCACCACGGCGACCACACGCGGCGCGGGCCGCCCGGCCGCCCGCGCAGCGGCGCCGATGGTGGGCACGACGTACTCGGCGAGGGCCCTCGGCGCGGCGAGGAAGGGCACCGTGCCGTCGGCCAGTTCACCGGTGACGCGCAGCGCCTGTGGGCCCATCGCCGCGACCAGCACCGGGGCCGGTCCGGCGCCCGCCACCACGACCGGGCCGAAGACGGTACGGGCCCGCAGCGTCTCCCCCTCGAAGTCGGCCGCGCCCTCGCGCAGCAGACCGCCCAGCACCGTGAGGTACTCGCGCAGATGACGGATGGGCCGGTCGAAGCGGACCCCGAAGCTCTCCTCCACGAAGGTCTTGCTGGACAGCCCCAGTCCGAGCTGGAACCGCCCGCCGGAGGCCGCCTGGGCGGTGCGCGCCTGCGCGGCCAGGGTGATCGGATGCCGGGGGTAGATCGGCACCACACTGGTGCCGGTCCGGATACCGGGCACGGCCTGACCGGCGAGCGCGGCCAGCGTCACCGCGTCGACGTCCTGGCGCTGGGAAAACCACACGGTGCCGATCCCGGCCGCGGCGGCCTCCAGGACCTGGCCGATCAGCTCGGTCACCAGATTGCCGGTGTGATCGTCACCGGCGGGCAGAGCGATACCCAGCGACATCGGCACGTCTCCTCTTCAGGGCGTTCAGGGTGTTCAGGGCTTTCCGGGTGTTCAGGGCGTTTTTCAGGCATTGTGCTGGTCACGACGTGGGGACGGCCCGCCCCCGACCACCTGACACCGCCAACCGGGCGGGCCCCGACCGCATTCCGGTACCAGCGAAAATGCCCTCGCATGGCCCACCCGCGCCCCGATAGCGTCGGGCCCATGGCCACTCCGGACACCTCAGCCCATCCACGGTTCGCCGACGCCCTGCGCGAACTCGGCCTGGAGGTGGAGGTGCGCGGCTTCCCCGAAGCGGTCCGCACCGCGGCCCAGGCCGCCGCCGCGCTCGGCTGCGAGCTGAGCCAGATCGTGAAGTCGCTGGTCTTCGAGGCGGACGGTGAGCCGGTGCTGGTGCTGATGGACGGCGCCTCGCGGGTCGACGTCGAGCGGGTACGCGATGAGCTGGGCGCCGGGGCCGTCCGGCGCGCGGACCCGGCGCTGGTACGGGAGACCACGGGCTACGCCATCGGCGGGGTACCGCCCTTCGGACACCGGGTGCGCACCCGGGTGCTGGCCGACCGCCGACTGCTCGGCCACGCAACGGTGTGGGCCGCCGCGGGCACCCCGCACACCGTGTTCCCGCTGGCCCCGGGCGAACTGGTCGGCCACGCCGGTGCCACCCTGGTGGATGTGCGCGAGCGCACCGCGTGACCCCGCTCGTCGCCGCCGCGGTGCTCATCGCGGCCCTCACCCACGCCAGTTGGAACGCCGTCGCGCACGGCATCAGGGACCAGCTGCTCGCGTTCACCCTGGTGGGCGGCGGCGGGGCGGTGTGCGGGCTGGCGATGGCCGCCTTCACCCCGGTGCCGGACGCCGCCGCCTGGCCGTATCTGGTGGCCTCCGCGCTGGTGCACGTCATCTACTACCTGCTGCTGATGCGCTCGTTCCACCCCGGGGACTTCGGCCGGATGTACCCCATCGCCCGTGGCACCGCGCCGCTGGTGGTGACCGTGCTCGCCGCGGTCTTCGTCGGCGAGACACCGGACGGCTGGCAGGCGACGGGCATCGCGCTGGCGTCGGCGCGGCTGCTGGGGGTGGCGCTGTGGGGCATCCGGGGCGCCCGCCGTCAGCCGCTCGCCGACGGCGGGACGACGGGCGGGAGCGCGGCGAGGCGAGCGGCGGACGGCACTGGCCGGCGCTCACCGCCGCCGTCGCCACCGGTCTGTCCATCGCCGCGTACACGGTCGTGGACGGTCTGGGCGTGCGCGCCTCCGGCAGCTCGACCGGCTACATCGCCTGGCTGATGGTCCTGGGAGGCTTCGCCGTCCCGGTGTACGCGCTCGTGGTCCGCCGCCGCGCGCTCATCGGCCGGCTGCGCCCAGTGGCGCTGCGCGGTCTGCTCGGCGGGGTGCTGTCGGTCTTCGCGTACGGCCTGGTGCTGTGGGCGCAGACGCGGGCACCGCCCGCCCCGGTCGCGCGCCTCCCGGTGAACCCATGCGGCGCTCACCGGGGAGCTGCTCAGGCTGCTGCGCGACGGGGTGCCGGACGGACCGGAGTTGCTCGACCTGGACACCGTCTACGCCCGGGTGTACGCGGCACCGCGGGCCAAGGGGCGGCCGCTGCCGCAAAAGCGCGACCGCAACACCGCCGGACGGCTCGCCCTGTCCCGCAACGCGGCCCGGACTCCGCCGGGTTTCGGCCCGCCGCCCCCGCCGTACGAGGTCGAACCGGAGCCCGCCCGGTCACCGTTACCCACCGCCACCTGGAGCGGCGGTCCGCCGCCGTGCTGCGCGCTGCCGTCCCTCATGCCGATCCCCCCGGTCCCGGCTCCGTCGCCGTGCCGCCGTGCCGTGCCCGCGCCGCGCGGGACAGGGATCGGCACGGTGCGCGGGGCGGATTCCGCCGTGCCATCGGGGAGGGCGGAGCGCATACCGCTCGTACGCGCGTGGCCATGGGCCGCCGTCGTACGCGCTCCACCCGGCTTTCCCCCGTTGTCCCCCGATTCCGGCAGGGCAGCGCCACCCCCTGACGCACTCCCTGCCGGAAGGCCTCCCAGTCTGGGCGGACCGGGGATGGCGCCATAGGGACCCTTGGCCCTGATCGGCTCAGCGGCACGGATACCGGAGGGCGGGCGGAAGCATCCAAGGGGCGTGCGGACAGAGGTAGTTCACGCCGTACGCACGCGATCGCCGGCCACCGGGCGCGCCGGGCGTGCGCTACGCCTCCTGGGCGGCCAGGGCCGTCCGCACCGCGCGCACCAGCGCCTGCGCACGCGGGTCCGCGGTGACCCCGCGCTGCATCCCGTTGGTGACGTAGCCGAAGCCGATCCGGGCCTCGGGGTCGGCGAAGGCGAGGGAGCCGCCGCGGCCCGGGTGGCCGAAGGAGCCGGGTCCCAGCAGCGGGGACGCCGGTCCGTGCAGCATGTAGCCGAGCCCGAACCGGGTGCCCACGACCAGCACCCGGTCCGGTCCCGCGGACTCCTCGGTACGGGCCAGGGTCAGGGTCGCCGGGGCGAAGAGCCGTCCGCCCGCACGGGCGGTACGGGCCGAGGGCAGCGGGCCGATCAGCGCCGCGTAGAAGCGGGCCAGCGCGTCGGCGGTGGCCACCCCGCCCGAGGCGGGCAGTTCGGCGGCGAGATACGCCGGGTCGTTCTCGTCCGGCAGCGGAGTGATCGCGGCGAACGCCCGCCGCGTCAGCGACTCCGGGTCCCGGTACGCCTCGGTGACCGAGCGCTTGGGGCGCAGCCGCAACCCCTGGGCGGCGGGGCCCGCGGGCGCCTCCACCGACGCGATCCGGCCGACGCGCCCGCGCTGTTCCTCGGGCAGTCCGAGCCACAGGTCGAGGCCGAGCGGGCGGCTGATCTCCTCGACGATCCAGCGTCCGATGGTCCGCCCTGTCACCCTCCGCACCAGCTCGCTCATCAGCCAGCTGTAGGTCTGGGCGTGGTAGCCGTGGTCCGTTCCGGGCTCCCACACGGGACGCTGGGCGGCGACGGCCCGCGGCCCGGATATGCCGTCCAGCGCCTCGTGCGGGGTGAGCGGGGTGTCGAGCACCGGCACTCCGGTCCGGTGGCCCAGCAGATGCCGTACCAGTACCCGGTCCTTGCCGTTCGCCTTGAACTCCGGCCAGTAGGTGCCGATCCGGCCGTCCAGATCGAGCTGGCCGCGCTGGTGGAGCAGCAGCGGCACCGCGGCGGCGACGCCCTTGGTGACGGACCGGACGACCTGCGCGGTGTCCGGGGCCCACGGCTCGGCGGCGCCGTCGGCGTCACCGTCGTCGGCATGCTTCGTACCGCCCCACAGGTCGACGATCTTCTCGCCCTCCCGGTAGAGGACAAGGGCCGCGCCGCGCTCGCCGCGGCGGGCGAAGTTCTCCGCGAAAGCGTCCCGGACCGGTTCAAAACCGGCGGCCACCGTGCCCTGGACGTCCACCACTGATCCGACTCCTGCCCTGCCGACGCGACCGAGTGCGCTGCGAATTCCGCTGCGTCTCCTTATGGTGCACGGTCCCGGCGGCGGCCCCGACCGGGCCCCCTCGGCCGGTCCGCTCACCGCGCCGGGACCGTCACCGACCTCGGGTCGAAGCCGAACGGCAACTCCAGCCGGTGGGCGCGCATCAGCTCCTCGTCACACAGCAGCTCCTGGGTGGTGCCATCGGCAGTGATCACCCCGCCGGAGAGCACCACGGAGCGCGGACACAGCTCCAGCGCGTACGGCAGATCGTGGGTGACCATCAGCACGGTGACGTCCAGCGAGCGCAGGATGTCGGCGAGTTCGCGGCGCGAGGCCGGGTCGAGGTTGGAGGACGGCTCGTCCAGCACCAGGATCTCCGGCTCCATCGCGAGCACCGTCGCCACGGCCACCCGCCGCCGCTGTCCGAAGGAGAGGTGGTGCGGCGGCCGGTCGGCGAAGTCGGCCATGCCGACCCGCTCCAGCGCGGTGCGCACCCGTTCCTCCAGCTCGGCGTCGCGCAGTCCGGCCGAGGCCGGGCCGAAGGCCACGTCCTCGCGGACGGTCGGCATGAACAGCTGGTCGTCGGGGTCCTGGAAGACGATGCCCACCCGGCGGCGGATCTCGGGCAGATGCCGCTTGGCCACCGGCAGCCCGGCGACCGTCACCGTCCCGGCGCCCGCGCCGAGGATGCCGTTGAGATGCAGGACGAGGGTGGTCTTGCCCGCCCCGTTGGGCCCGAGCAGGGCCACCCGCTCACCGCGGGCGACGGTCAGATCGACGCCGAAGAGGGCCTGGTGGCCGTCGGGGTAGGCGTAGGCGAGACCGGACACCTGGAGCGAGGGCGGCACCTCCGGCCCGGCGGCCGGTGTCTCCGCGGCCGGTGTGTTCGGTGTCTCGGGTGCGGTCATCTGAGCATCCATCCGGTCAGGCAGACCACCAGCGCGGTCAGCGGGAGGGCGGCGGCGTACGTCCACTGGGCCCGGGACGCCGTCACATCGTCGATCACCGGCATGGTGCCCGTGTAACCGCGGCTGACCATCGCCAGATGGACCCGCTCACCCCGCTCGTACGAGCGGATGAACAGCGCCCCGGCCGACTTCGCGAGCACCCCCCAGTGCTGGACGCCCCGCGCCTCGAAACCGCGCGAGCGGCGGGCGATCCGCATCCGGCGCATCTCATCGGTGATCACGTCCCCGTAGCGGATCATGAACGAGGCGATCTGCACCATCAGCGGGGGCATCCGCAGCCGCTGGAGCCCGAGCAGCAGGGAGCGCAGCTCGGTGGTGGACGCCAGCAGGACCGAGGCGGCGACGCCGAGGGTCCCCTTGGCCAGGATGTTCCAGGCGCTCCACAGCCCGGACTGGCTGAGCGACATCCCCAGCACCTGGACGCGCTCGCCCTCCGCGACGAACGGCATCAGCACGGCGAAGGCCACGAACGGAATCTCGATGAGCAGCCGCCGCAGCAGAAAGCCCGCCGGGATCCGCGCCACCGCGGCCACCCCCGCCAGCAGCAGCGCGTACGCCCCGAAGGCCCAGACCGCCTCGCGCGGGGTGGAGACGACCACCAGCACCAAGCAGAACACCGCGGCGATCTTGCAGTGCGGGGGCAGGGCGTGCACGGGAGAGCGGCCCTCCCGGTAGAGCCGGTGGGCGTGGCCCGCACCCACGTCAGGCCGTCTCGGCGGGCTCGGCCGCCGTCCTGCGCTTGCGCACCACCACGAAGACCCCCGTGCCCACGGCGAGTGTGGCTCCGACCCCGATGACCCCGGCGAGTCCGCCGGAGAGCCGGGCGTCGGTGATGTCCTTGACGCCGTAGTCGGCGAGCGGGGAGTCCTTGGTGGCGTGGTCCTCGGCCTTCTTGTCGATGCCCTTGTCGTGGGCGACCTTCTCCAGCCCGTCGGGGCTTGCGGAGGCGTAGAAGCTGACCACACCGGCACAGAGCAGGGCGGCGGCGAGCCCGGCCAGCCAGACCCGCCGGGCGGAGCGGCGCGGGGTGGCGGCGGCCGGGGCGGGGGCGGTGTCCGCCGCGGGCTCCGGAGCCGGAGCGGCCTCGGGTCCGTCGGCGGTCCGTGCGGCGACGGGCGCGCCAGGGGCGGCCACCGGACCGGTGTTGCGCAGCTCCAGGGGGCGTGCGGTCAGCCCGCGCGCGCCGTGGACCAGGTCCGGGCGGACGGCCATCACCGCGCCGACGGTGAGCGCGGTGATCGCCGCCTCACCGATGCCGATCAGCACATGCACCCCGACCATGGCCGTGAAGACCTTGCCGATGGCGATGTCGGTGGTGCCGCCCAGCGCGTAGAGCGCGGTGAAGGCGGCGGCCGCGGCCGGTACGGAGACCAGCGCCGCGACGAAGGAGGCGACGGTGACCGTGCGGCGGCGGCCCGGGGCCAGCTTCAGCAGCCCGCGGAAGATCGCGTACGCCACGACGGTGGTGACCACCGCCATGTCCGTGATGTTGACCCCGAGCGCGGTGAGACCGCCGTCCGCGAAGAGCACCCCCTGCATCAGCAGCACCACGGACACACACAGCACACCCGTGCAGGGACCGACGAGTATCGCGGCCAGCGCTCCGCCCAGCAGATGGCCGCTGGTACCGGCGGCCACCGGGAAGTTCAGCATCTGCACGGCGAAGATGAACGCGGCGACCAGGCCGGCCAGGGGCGCGGTGCGTTCCCCACCGGCCGCACCGGCACCACCGGCGGGCCCGCCGGCCGTGTCCAGCAGCTCCCGGCGGGCACCGCGGAGACTGACCGCGACGGCGGCAGCAGCGACCACACCGGTCGCCGCCGACACCGGGGCGTTGATGAATCCGTCGGGGACATGCATCCGGGGCTCCGCTCCTGAGCTGCGCGTTTCGGCTCGATGGTAGCGCCTGACTGCAAAGGGTTCGCAAGAGCGGTGACATTGCGAAAAACGCCGACGGCGGCCTTCCGCTGATGCGGAGGCCGCCGAGGGCGCCGTTGACGTCCAGGTGACGCCCGCGGGTCAGACGCGCGTCAGCTCCGCGTCCTCGTCCCGTGCCGAGGAGTGGGTGTCGAGGTGCTTCTGGAGTCCCTCACCCTCCACGTCCACGTTCGGCAGCGCCTTGTCGAGCCAGCGCGGCAGCCACCAGGCGGACTTGCCGAGCAGTGCCAGCACCGCCGGGACGATGGCCATCCGGACGATGAAGGCGTCGAAGAAGACCGCGATGGCGAGACCGAAGCCGATCATCTTCACCATCGAGTCGGATCCGCCGATGAACCCGGAGAAGACGCTGATCATGATGACCGCGGCGGCGGTGACCACCCGGGCGCCGTGCCTAAAGCCGGTGACGATGGCCTGGCCGGGACGCTCGCCGTGGACGAACGCCTCGCGCATCCGGGTCACGAGGAAGACCTCGTAGTCCATCGCGAGACCGAACACCACACCGATCATGAAGATCGGCATCATGCTCATGATCGGGCCGGTCTCCTCCACGTTGAACAGGCTCGCCATCCAGCCCCACTGGAACACCGCCACGACCGCGCCGAGCGCCGCGACCACGGAGAGCAGGAAGCCGAGCGCCGCCTTGAGCGGGACCAGGATGGACCGGAAGACGACCATCAGCAGCAGGAAGGCCAGACCGACCACCAGTGCCAGATACGGCAGCAGCGCGTCATTGAGCTTCTTGGAGATATCGATGTTCATCGCGGTCTGGCCGGTGACCAGCATGTCGGCGCCGGTGTCGGACTTGATCGAGTCCGCCTTGTCGCGGATGTCGGCGACCACGTTCTCGGTGTCGATGCTGCTGGGCTTGTACTTGGCCACCACCGACAGCATGGCGGTGTCACCGGCCTTGTTGAAGGTGGCCGGGCTGACCCCGGCGATGCCGTCGACGCCCTTGATGGTCTTGCGGACCCGCTCGGCGGCGCCCTTGGGGTCGTCGCTGCCCTTGGTGTCGACGGCGATCATCAGCGGACCGTTGAAACCGGGACCGAAGCCCTTGGAGACCATGTCGTACGCCTTGCGCTTGGTGGTGCTGGTCGGCTGCGAGCCGTCGTCGGGCAGTCCGAGCTCCAGGCTCGCCGCGGGGACCGCGGCGGCGCCCAGGCCGAGGATGGCCACCACCAGCACCATGACCGGACGGCGCAGGACGAACCGGGCCCAGCGGGTGCCCGCGTTCTCCTTCTTCTCGCCCGTGTCGGCGCCGTTCTCGGCGGCCTTGCGGGCCTTGCGGCTGATGATCCGCTTGCCCGCGAAGCCGAGCAGCGCCGGGATGAGGCTGATCGCGATCAGAACGGCGATCACCACGGTGCCCGCGGCGGCGAAGCCCATCTTGGACAGCATCGGGATGTTGACCACCGCGAGACCGACCAGGGCGATGACCACCGTGAGCCCGGCGAAGACCACCGCGGAGCCCGCGGTGCCCACGGCCCGTCCGGCGGCTTCCTCCCGGTCCCGCCCCTCGGCCAGCTCCGCTCGGTAGCGGGAGACGATGAAGAGCGCGTAGTCGATACCGACCGCGAGGCCGATCATCATCGCCAGCGTCGACGTGGTGCTGGAGAGCCCGAGAGTGGAGGCCAGCGCGGTGATCGAGGAGATACCGATGCCGACGCCGATCAGCGCGGTCAGCAGCGGCATTCCGGCCGCGATCAGCGAGCCGAAGGTGATCGCGAGGACAACGGCGGAGACCGCGATACCGATCACCTCGGTGGCACCGGTCTCGGGCATCTCCTGGAGCGCGTCACCGCCGATCTCCACGGTCATCCCGGAGTCACGGGCGTGCTCGCCCGCGTCCTCCAGGGCGTCCCGCGTCTTGTCCTCCAGCTCCATGGAGTTGACCTTGTAGGTGGTCAGGATGTACGCCGTGGTGCGGTTCTTGCTGACCCCCTTGGTGGCGTACGGGTCGGCGACCGAAGCGACCTGGTCGGAGCTGGACTTGAGCTCGGCGATGACCTTCTTGACGGCCTGTTTGTTCTCCGGGTCCGTCATCTTCTCGCCGTGGGGAGCACGGAAGACCACGCGCGCGGTGGCGCCGTCGGCGCTACTGCCCGGGAAACGCTGCTCCAGCAGGTCGAACGCCTTCTGCGCCTCCGTACCCGGGACGGAGAAGTTCTCGTTGGCGGGCGGAGAGGCGGTGGCCGCGCCGGCACCGGCGACCACCAGCAACGCCACCCATATCAGGGCGACAAAACCGCGTCGCCGGAAGGCGAAACGGCCGAGTTTGTAGAGGAACGTGGCCACGAGAAGAGGTGCTCCCGTCGAATAGGTGTCACGAACAGGTGGGGTGACCAGCCGGCGACGAGAGCGGCGCGCCGGCTGGGGCCTATGGGGTTGTGGGGTGGGGAGGTGGGGAGTGCGGGGAAGTCAGGCGCCGAGAGCGGGGAGGATCACGGCATCGATGAAGTCCTCGAGATACTCGAGATCGGGCTCTTTCGCCTCGATGAACGGTCGGGCGACATACGCGCCGCACAGCATGTGCGGGACGTAGCGCAGGGCGGGTGCGTCGGCGGCGACTTCGCCCCGGTCGACGGCGCGGCCCAGCAGTGCGTCGAGCGCCTCGATCTCGGGGTAGATCAACAACTCGCGCAGGGCCTCCTGGAGGTCCTCGTTCTCATGGACGGCTTGGGCGAGTCCCCTCATCAGCGCCGCGTCCCGCTCACGGGCGGGCTCCGAACACCGCACGATCTCGTGCAGATCGCCGCGGAGCGATCCGGTGTCGATGTCCTCGAGCAGAACCGGCTTCACGCACCGCAGCGCGGTGGCCACCAGCTGCGGCTTGCTCTTCCACTGGCGGTACAGCGTGGCCTTGCTGGAGTGGGTGCGGGCCGCGACGGCGTCCATCGTCAGCGCGTCGTACCCGACCTCCTGGAGCAGCTCGACCACGGCCTCGCAGAGTTCGCGCTCACGCTCGGCGGAGAGACGACTGCGGCGCACCCGGGCGGTGGGCCGGTCTTCTGTCTGCTGGTCCGTCGCCTGCACGGGGCGCCTCCCTCCGAACGAAACGGTTTCGTACCCCACCAGCATAGGTCCCTCGCTAACGAAACCAAGCCGTTTCGATGGTGGTGTCCATCACAGAACCGAGTTGCTCCCCGTCGCCGAGCCCGAAAGCATGGGTGAGGTGAGCGACGCACACCGTGAACCACCGCGCCCTGGCAGCGATCATGACTCCGCCTATCTGCGATATCCGCATCTGCACGGCGAGTTGCTCTGTTTCGCCGCGGAGGACGATCTGTGGGTGGCGCCGCTGGCCGCCCCCGGCGAGACCCCGGGGCGGGCCTGGCGGCTGACCGTGGACCGCACCCGGGTGGGCCACCCCCGCTTCTCCCCCGACGGCTCGCAGATCGCCTTCACCACCTGGCGCACCCTGGATCCGGAGATCTATCTCGCCCCCGTGGACGGCGGCCCGTCCCGGCGGCTGACCTACTGGGGCAGTACGGACGCCCGGGTCTGCGGCTGGACGCCCCCGGACGCCGACGGCCACTCCCAGATCCTCGCCGTCGCCTCCCACGGCCAGCCCTTCTCCTACTTCTCCTGGGCCTACGGCCTGTCCACCGACGGCGGCCCCGGCGGGCGGCTGCCGTGGGGGCCGGTGTCCGACATCGCCGTGGCCGATCTGGACGGCGAGCACCGGACCCTGCTGCTCACCGGGAAGCCGCCCCACGAGCCCGCCTCCTGGAAGCGCTACCGGGGCGGGGCGACGGGGCGGCTGTGGCTGCACGGCACCCGGCTGGTGCCCGACCTGGGCGGCCATCTGGACTCGGCGATGTTCGTCGGCGGCCGGATCGCCTTCCTCTCCGACCACGAGGGCATCGGCAACCTCTACTCCTGTCTGCCCGACGGCTCCGATCTGCGCCGCCACACCGACCACGAGGACTTCTACGCCCGGCACGCCTCGACCGACGGCTCCCGCGTGGTCTACCAGTGCGCCGGTGAACTGTGGCTGGTGGACAGCCTCGCGCCGGACGCCGTACCGCGCAGACTGGCCGTACGGCTGGGCGGACCGCGGGCCGGGCGGCGGCCCTACCAGGTACCGGCCGCCTCCCATGTCGACTCGCTGTCGGTGGACGCCACCGGCCGGGCCAGCGCGGTGTGCGTCCGCGGCAGCCTGTACTGGCTGACCCACCGCGACGGCCCCGCCCGCACCCTCGCCGACACCCCCGGGGTCCGGGTGCGGCTTCCCGCGATCCTGGGCTCCACGGGCCGGGTGGCCTATGTGACCGATGCCGAGGGCGAGGACGCGATAGAGATCGGTTATCTGCCGCGGGCCACCGAGGCGGGCGAACCGCGGCGGCTGGCCGCCGGGAAGCTGGGCCGGGTGCACGAGGTGGAACCCGCCCCGGACGGGACCCGGCTCGCGGTGGCCTCCCACGACGGGCGGCTGCTGCTGGTGGACACCTCGCCGGACGGGGACGGCGAAGTGACCGAACTGGTGCGGTCGCTCAACGGCCCGGTGGGCGATCTCGCCTTCTCCCCCGACTCCGCCTGGCTGGCCTGGTCCCATCCGGGCATCGGGCGTTCACTGCGCTCGATCAAGATCGCCCGGCTGTCGGACCGGACGACGGTGGACGTGACCAACGGCCGGTTCGAGGACGAGGAGCCGGTCTTCACCAGCGACGGCCGCTATCTGGCGTTCCTCTCCTGGCGCGGTTTCGACCCGGTCTACGACGTGCACACCGGCGACCTCTCCTTCCCCCTCGGCTGCCGCCCCTATCTCGTACCGCTGTCCTCCGCGACCCCCTCCCCCTTCGCTCTGTCCCCCGAGGGGCGTCCGGCGGCGGGCGGACTCGACCCGGAGGACGACACGGCCGAGAGCGACGGCACCGTCACGGTCGAGGTGGAGGGGCTGCCGAGCCGGGTCACCCCCTTCCCGGTGTCCGCCTCCAAGTACTCCTCGCTGTATCCGGTCAGCGGCGGCGGGCTGGTGTGGCTGCGCTGGCCGATCTCCGGTGCGCTCGGCGAGACGTTCGCCAATCCGGCCGACACCTCCGCCCGCCCCACCCTGGAACACTTCGACCTGGCCAAGGCCAAACGCAGCGAACTCACCGCCGAACTGGACTGGTTCGCGGTCAGCGGCGACGGCTCCCGGCTGGTGGTCAACGACGAGGGCGATCTGCGGGCGGTGCCCGCCACCGAGTCCGGCGACGGCGACTCCACCGTCCACATCGACATGCGCCGGATCCAGCACACCGTCGATCCGGCGGCCGAGTGGCGGCAGGCGTACGAGGAGGCGGGCCGGATCATCCGGGCCTACTTCTGGGAGCCCGCCATGTGCGGTATCGACTGGGACGGGGTGCTCGACCAGTACCGGCCGCTGGTCGAACGGGTCGCCTCCCCCGACGAGTTCGCCGATCTGCTGCGCGAGGTGATGGGCGAACTGGGCACCTCCCACGCCTATGTCAGCCCCGCCCGCCGCAACGAGGGCCCGGCCCACTACCAGCGCCCCATCGGACTGCTGGGCGCCAACCTCGCCCGCACCAAGGACGGTACGTGGGTCGTCTCCCGCATCCTGCCCGGGGAGTCCTCCGACTCCCGGGCGCGCTCCCCGCTGGCCGGGTCGGGCATCCGGGAGGGGGCCACCCTCACCCATGTCGACGGACGCCCGGTGGATCCGCTGGCCGGTCCGTATCCGCTGCTGACCGCCGCGGGCGGGACCACGGTGGAGCTCACCTTCGAATCGGCGGACGGGGAAGGGCCGCCGCGCCGGGTCGCGGTCGTCCCGCTGATCGACGACCGGCCGCTGCGCTACCAGGACTGGGTGGCCAAACGCCGCGCGGTGGTCCGCGAACTGAGCGACGGACAGTGCGGCTATCTGCACATCCCCGACATGGGCGGCTCGGGCTGGGCCCAGTTCAACCGGGACGTACGCCGGGAGATGTCGCTGCCCGCGCTGATCGTGGACGTCCGGGGCAACGCGGGCGGCAACATCAGCGAGCTGGTGGTCGAGAAGCTCACCCGCACGGTGATGGGCTGGGACCTCACCCGCAACGCCCAGCCCGTGTCGTACACCAGCAACGCGCCGCGCGGGCCGGTCGTCGCCGTCGCCGACGAGATGACCTCCTCCGACGGCGACATGATCGCCGCGGCGATCAAGATACAGGGCATCGGCCCGGTGGTGGGGCTGCGCACCTGGGGCGGGGTGGTCGGGATGACCGGCCGTCATCTCCTGAGCGACGGCACGGCGATCACCGTCCCGATGAACGCCGCCTGGTTCGACGCCTACGGCTGGGGCGTCGAGAACCACGGAGTGGAACCGGACATCGAGGCGCTGCGCTCCCCGCTGGACTGGGCCGAGGGACGCCATCCGCAGCTGGGGGTCGCCGTCCGTACGGCGCTGGATCTGCTGGCACAACATCCGGCGGCGACCCCGCCCGACTACTCGGACGTCCCGGATCTGCGCCGCCCCAAACTCCCGCCGCGCAACGGGAACTGATCCCCCGTGTCACACGGCCAAGGGGCGCGTTCCCTCGGGAACACGCCCCTTGCCGCCCTTCGGCGCCGGCCGGGCGGCGCCCGGCGTCAGCCGTGGGAGGTCACATCTCCTCGAACGGGTCCTGATCCCGCGTCTCGTCCCCCTGGCCCCGCTGACGGCGCTCCCGGCTCATGCGCTGGGCCTGCTCACGGTCCTGGGGCTGCCGCGGCCGGTCCTGGGGCCCGCGACGCTCGGCACCCATCTCCTCACGGGCACGCTCCTCCACGCGCTCACCGGGCTTCTGACCGCGCTGCTGCCGACGGCTCCGCTCGCCCTGCGCCTGGCGCTTGCCCTGCTGAGCCTTCTCGTTGAACTCGTCCATCGTGCCCATGAGTGTCACTCCTCATCGGGTGAAGGGGGTCGGGCTCGACAAGAGTTACACGCAGCGACACGCTCCGCATTTCGGACCGGAGTTCATGGCGAAGGCCCAGGTCAGCACGGGCCACGCAGCGTTACTGGTGACGCTGAGTGCCCGCCGCGCGGGCCTTCTCGTCGGCCGCGCCGCCCTCCCCCACCAGACCGCGGCGCTCCTGGCGCGTGGCCGCGAGCCGCGGCTCGGCGCGGCGCATCTCCCGGCCGCCCACGGCCCCGATGACCGCGGGCAGACAGCCGCGCACCGACTGCATTCCGCGCAGCCACCACTGCGCGTACACATGCGCCGAACGGCGCTCGATCCCGGCCACCAGCCGGTCCACCGCCGGGCCCAGCGGATAGGTGCGGTTCGCGGGCCAGGGCAGCCGCTGCCGCAACTCCCGCATCACCTCGTCCCGGTCGGCGCCGCGCACCATGTCGGTGTCGGTCCAGCTGAGATAGCCCACCCCGACCCGTACCCCGCGGTGACCGACCTCGGCCCGCAGACAGTGGGCGAACGCCTCGACACCCGACTTGGACGCGCAGTACGCCGTCATCATCGGCGCGGGGGTGATCGCGGCGAGCGAGGCGATCTGGAGCAGATAGCCGCGACTGGCGATCAGCGCGGGCAGGAAGGCGCGCGCGGTGGTGGCGCTGCCCAGCAGATTGACCTCGATCACCCGCCGCCAGGACGTCTCGTCCGCGTCCAGGAACGGACCGCCCTGCGCCACCCCGGCGTTGGCGCAGACGATGTCCACCGAGCCGAAGCGCTCCACGACCTCCCGCGCCACCCGCGCCATCGCCTCGGAGTCGGTGACATCGGCACACCAGTGGCCGGATTCGGTCATCAGCCGCTCCGACACCCGCTTGAGCTCCGCCGGCTCCAGCCCCACCAGCGCCACCCGGGCACCGCGCGCGGACAGCTTGCGGGCGAGCAGTTCGCCGACGCCCCGCGCCGCCCCCGTCACCACCGCGACCTTGCCGTCCAGGCTCCTGCGCGCACTCATGTCGTCTGCTCCTCAGCGTCGGGGGCTGCTTCCGCAACCGGTTCGGCCGGCTGTCCGTAGGCGACGGCGAGGCCGCGGATCACACCGCTGACCGCCGCCGGATCCTCGACCGGGGTCATATGGCCGAGCCCCGGCAGCTCGGTGAGGCCCACGCAGTGCGGCAGCCCGGCCACCAGGGCGTGGGCGTGCTCGGGCGGCGTGAGCCGGTCGGCGGTGCCGACGATCACGGCCGCGGGCATGGTGAGTTCGGCGATCCCCGCGTCGAGGTCCAGCTCCGCGAGGACATGGGCCCATTCGGCGCGCACGGTGCGGGGGCAGGCGTGCACGATCCGCGCGCACGCCTCCACCGCGGCGGGCCGCGCGCCGCGCCCCATCGTCACGTACCGCAGCACCCGCTTCCCGAGCGGGGTGACCGGGCCGAGCGGGGCGCGTGTGCCGAGCACCGCGCGCTGCACCCGGGTGCGCAGCCGCCCCGCGCGCAGCGGCACCACCCGGGCCCGCTCCACCAGCCGTCCGGCGCCGGTGCTGCACAGCACCACCGCGGCGGCGCGCTCGCGCAGTTGCGGACATCCGGCGGCGGCCAGCAGCGTCATCCCGCCCAGCGAATGGCCCACCACCACGGCACGGCGGCCCGGCGGCAGGGTCTGGTCCAGCACGGCCGCCAGGTCGTCGGCGAGCGCATGGGTGCTGTAGCCGCCGGGTCCCGGCGCCGGGCTGCGGCCGTGGCCGCGCTGGTCGTACACCACCACCCGGTGGTCGGTGGCGAGATGGCGCAGCACCGGTGCCCAGAAGGCGGTGGAGCAGGTCCAGCCATGGGCGAGGACCACGGCGGGGGCGTCCTCGGGGCCGTGCAGTTCGGCGTGGAGCCGGCTGCCGTCGGCCGAGACCACGGTCAGCTCGCGCACCGGGACGGGCGGGGCGTACGGGCCGGAGGCGAGGGCCGCGGACCGCCGGCTCACCGGGATCCCCGCCCCGCGCCGGCGGTGGATACGGTGGCCTTGGCGGGCGCCGCGGCGGGACGCAGCACCGTGTACTCGGAGAGGTCCACCCGGCGGGTGATCCTCTTGAACTCGCCGGTGGTCCCCGGCCACAGGGTGGTGTTGCGCCCGTGGTCCAGATACCAGCTGTCGCAGCCGGAGTTCCAGACGGTGCGTTCCATCCGCCGCTGGATCATGTCGTTGTAGGCGCGCACCGCCGACGGCCGGGCGTCCAGCGCGACCTTGCCGCCCAGGACGTCCAACTGCCGCAGATAGTCGGCCATGTAGTTCAGCTGGGCCTCGATCATCAGGATCATCGAGCTGTTCCCGAGCCCGGTGTTGGGCCCGATGATGGTCAGGAAGTTGGGGAACCCGGCCGCGCTGCCGCCGCGCAGCGCCTCCATCCCGCCCTTCCACTCCTCCGCGAGCGTGGTGCCGCGTGCCCCGGTCACCCGGCGGGCGATGGGGATGTCCGTGACATGGAAGCCGGTACCGAAGATGATCGCGTCGACATCGGTCTCGGTGCCGTCGGAGGCCACCAGGGTCGAACCGCGCACCTCGCTCAGCCCGGCGGCGACCACGTCCACATGCGGCCGGGTCAGCGCCGGGTAGTAGTCGTTGGAGAGCAGGATGCGCTTGCAGCCGATGCGGTAGTCGGGGGTGAGCACGGCGCGCAGCCCCGGGTCCTTGACCGCGCGCTTCATATGCGCGGCGGCCATCCGCTCGATCAGCCCCAGTTCGTTCGGCCGCTTGGTGAATGCGCCGACCTGGAGCTCCCGCAGCCCCCACAGCACCCCGCGGCGCAGAGCGCGGCTGGCCGGGACCTTGCCGTGCAGCCAGCGCTCGACACCACTGATCCGGCGGTCCATCCGGGGCAGCACCCAGGGCGGGGTGCGCTGGAAGAGGGTGAGCCGGCCCACCTCCTCCTCGATGGCGGGGACGATCTGGATGGCCGAGGCACCGGTGCCCACCATCGCCACCCGCTTGCCGCGCAGCGCGAAGCTGTGGTCCCAGCGGGCGGAGTGGAAGACCTTGCCGGGGAAGCCGTCGAGACCAGGGATGTCCGGGATCTGCGGATCGGACAGCGGCCCGGTGGCGCTGACCACCACATCGGCGGTCAGGGTGCCGCGTACGGTCTCGACCTCCCAGTGCAGCGCGGCGGCGTCCCAGCGCAGGGAGCGCACCTCGGCGCCGAAGCGCAGATGCGGGCGCAGCCCGAAGGTGTCGGTGACGCGCTCCAGATAGGCGCGGATATGCGGCTGTCCGGAGAAGTTGCGCGGCCAGTCGGGGTTGGGCGCGAAGGAGAAGGAGTAGAGGTGGGACGGGACATCGCAGGCGCAGCCCGGATAGCTGTTGTCGCGCCAGGTCCCGCCGACGGCGTCCGCCCGTTCCAGGACCACGAAGTCGGTGATGCCCGCGCGGCGCAGCCGTACGGCCGCCCCCAGCCCGCCGAATCCGGATCCGATCACCGCCACCCGTACGTGCTCACGCGTCAGCCCAGCCATGCCGCCGCCCTCCCGCAACGCTCGAAACCGCGCCAGCAATCACTGGCACGATGGGAGCGTAAGGCAGCGACGTACCGAGCGGTAGGGGCTGGGACAGAGGAAGTTACCGGCGGTCGCACCCCATCGGTCGCCGCATAGGCTGCACCTGTGGCGACGAGCGGAGCGAACGAGGTGACCGAGTACCGCATGGCGGAACTGGCCGACAAGGCCGGTATCACCGTGCGCACCCTGCGCTTCTACCGGGAGCGCAAACTCATCCCACCACCCCGCCGGGAAGGCCGTATCGCCTGGTACAACGACCACCATCTGGCCCGGCTGCGGACGATCGGGGCGCTGCTGGAGCGCGGTCACACCCTGGGCGGGATAGCGGAGTTGATCACCGCCTTTGAGAGCGGCCGCCGGGACGTGGGCGAACTGCTCGGCCTTGACGGCATGCCGACCTGGTCCGAGGAGACCCCGGTCCGGCTCACCCCCGAGGCGCTCGCCGACTACTTCGAGGGCGAGGTCACCCCGGAGAACCTCAGCGCCTCACTCGACATCGGCTATCTCAGGGTCGACGGCGACGAGATCGTGCACATCAGCAGACGGCTGCTGGACGCCTCGCACACCCTCGTCGAGCGGGGTGTGCCCCTGGCGGCGGTGCTGGCCGCCGGACGGGAACTGCGCGCACAGGTGGACGCGATCGCCGAGACCTTCACCGGCCTGCTGTGCACCCACGTACTGGCCGACCACATGGCGGAGGCCACGGACGGGCAGGGGCCGGACGCGGAGTACACCGCCCGGATCAGCGAGACGGTGGAGCGGCTGCGGCCGCTGGCCAAGGCCGTGGTGGACGCGGAGCTGTCGATGGCCATGGACCGCCGGATGCGGGAGGGCATCGAGGCGTGGCTGCGTGAACGGTCCGAGGGCGGAGCCGGGACCGAGGGCCCGGCCCGGGACGGGGACGGCGACGGGACCGGGGCCGGGGGTTCGGCCCGGGACGGGGCCCCGGGTCAGTGAGCCGCGCCGTAGGTCACGGTCACCGGCGCGTGGTCGCTCCACCGCTGGTCGTACGCGGCCGCGCGCTCCACATCCGCCTTCAGCGCGCGCCCGGCCAGCCCAGCCGTCGGCGATCTGGTAGTCGATGCGCAGGCCGATCGATACAGATCCCAGTACGCTCCCCGACATGACGAACCAACTGCGGGCGCTGAGCGCCATCCGACTGTCCGTCAGGACGGATGAAACGACGTCACCAGGCCGTCAGCGTGCCGCCAACTCCAACGAGGCCGCGCGCCGTGGCGCTGTCGTCGTCGGTGAAGCGGAGGATCTGGACGTCTCAGCGACGAAGACGACGCCCTTCAACCGGCCGGAGCTGGGCGCCTGGCTGGCCCGCCCAGACGAGTTCGACATGATCATCTGGTGGCGCATGGACCGCGCAGTCCGATCCATGGCGGACATGGCGGAGCTGGGCCGCTGGGCGAAGGACCACGGAAAGCTCCTGGTGTTCGCTGAAGGTCCGGGAGGCGCACCGCTAGAGCTGGACATGCGGACCGTGTCACCCGTGTCAGAGCTCATCATGATGATGCTGGCCTTCAGTGCACAGATGGAGGCCCTGGCCATCAAGGAGCGCGTGACCGGCGCCATGGCTGCTCTCCGTACACAAGGCCGATACTCCGGCGGCCTGGTCCCGTACGGGTACGGGAAGGTGAAGAACCCTGATGGCGAAGGCTTCAAGTTGGCTCCCGACCCGGAGGCCGTGAAAGTCCTGTCCGGCATCATCCGGGACGTCCTGGAGGGACAGTCCCTGACCGCCGTCGCCATGGCGCTGAACGAGAACGGCGTACCCGTACCCAGGGACTACCAGGCCATCAAGGCAGGCCGCGAGCCAGGCGGGACAAGGCGAGGCAACGAGATCGAACGCTTCCGCTGGACAGCGGGGACCATGTCGAAGGTCCTCCGCTCCCCTGCCCTGATGGGATACCGCATCCACCAGGGGAAACCCGTCAGCGACCGCGACGGAAACCCGGTCCTGATCGGGGAGCCTGTCCTGACGCGGGAGGAGTTCGAGACCCTCCAGGACCATCTCTCCACTCTGACGCCCCAGAAGAACCGCACCCGCAAGGACACCCGGGCCATGCTCCTGGGCGTCGCGAAGTGCCGTGGTTGCGGCGGGAACCTGTACCTCTCGAAGCGGGCCGGAGGCAGCGATTACAACTGCCGCGCGACGGCCCGGGGCGAACGCTGCCAGGCCCCCGCCGGCATCCGCGCTGACTGGCTGGAGAAGTACGTGGAGGAGGAGTTCCTGGCCCGCCTTGGACACTTCCAGATGACGAAGGTCATCACGCACAAGGGGTACGACCCGACCCCGGAACTCCGAGAAGTAGAGGAGGAGTTGAGGGCGCTCTACGCGGAGAAGGAGAGCCGCAAGTCCCGGACTGGCCGGATGATCTGGCAAGAGGAGGTAGACGCCCTGGAGCGGCGCGCGGAGTCCCTGGAGGCGACACCCCGGACAGAGGCCCGTACAGAGGTGGTGGAGACAGGCGAGACGTACGCCAGCTTCTGGACTCGGCATGACGCCGCTGGCCGCCGCCAGCTCCTCCTAGACGCTGGCGCACGCGTGACCGTGGCGAAGGGCCGTTCAGGCGGAGGGGCTGAGCGGCTGAAGGGCCCGGCCCCAGAGCGGCTGGCGTTCACGATCGGGGCTCACGACGACCCGGAAGCTGCGGCACTCGAAGCCGTGGAAGAGGAGGAGCGCGCTTCCCGTCTCGGCTGAGCCGACGCGCTCCAGCGCCAGGCAACCCTCCTTTGGGGCCAGATCCTGGGCGGCCAGGACACGCCCCGTCTCCGCGAACGCGTGATGCGCCTGGAGGCCGCCCAGGCCGCGCTCCTATGGGGAGGCACCCCAGATGCTGGCCGCATGCGGATCGTGCGGCCGAGCGCCGGAGGCGTTGCCCGCCGCGTGAAGGAGGCACGGCGGAGGAGTGACTGGGGTCGGCCCGATGGGGTCGGCCCCCTTCGCTGTGTCGTGAGCCACGGCGGAGGAGGGCGGACCGCCTTTGGTGTGTCAGCCACCCAGACTTTAGAAGGCCCTGACCTGCATAGTTCTTATATTTTTTGAAGGTGACATCTAACAAATAACTCCTATAGAGCTTTCTGTTTTGGGGCTTAGCCCAGTAGGTGTTTCAACCAGGACCGATAACGAACAGCGCCCAGAGGCCCGCCCTCTCCGCTGGCCCCGCGCCAGCCTCCCCGCCAGCCGCCCGCCTTCCCCCGCGTCGCCTGCCTCCGCTGTCTGGCCCGCTGCCCTGGCCCGCGTATGACGTTCACGACCGCTGACCCCACCAGAGGCCCAGGAAGGGCCCCAGGCACCCGCCTGACGACCTCTGGGCCGCTCCTGGACCCCAGGCCCCAGGCGGCCCTCCAGGCCCTCACGGGGGCGCTCAGAGCCGTTTGTGACCTGGGGGACGTCCTCTCCGGCCAGGACTGGGAGCCACTCCGCGCGGCCTCTCCCGCTGTCTCCCAGGTGTTACCGGCGGCAGGGGACATCCTCCCCGGACAGTAGTAGAGGCCGCTTCGGTGCCCTTCTCACATCCTCACCGGACAGTAGAGAAGGACGCTACGGCGCCCCTCCTCCGCGACCGCCTGTCAGGCATCGGGTCGCCGCTTGATCTTGGGCTGTCCAGCCCGCTCCGCCCTACCTGACAGGGGACGTGACGCGGACCGGGCGGCCCATTTCTGCTTCCTGGGGTCGCACCCAGGGAGGCCATCGATGGGGTCGATGGTGACGCCTCGCAGCGTCCACGCCCTGGCCGGGCAGGTACCTGGCCAGGGCCCCCAACTTCTCCAGCGCCACGACACCGCCACGTCGTCGTGAGCCGCTGACCTTCAACCAGCCGCGCGTCTCGGCTTCCCTCAGACGCAATCCAGGCCCGGCCGTCATGCCGGTGTCTCAGCGCTCCGGACTGTGGCGGTTCCGGCGCTGAGGCATCGACATGACCGCCGGGCCTTTTGCGTTCAACTCACCGCCACACACAGGAGTTCACGACATGCGCAACGACCACCACGACGACTTCGACGGGACCTGTCAGGCCCCCGGCTGTACGAGCGAGATCCCCCAGCCTGAAGGCCGTCCCCGCCGACGGACCTACTCCGGCGAGAAGAGCCCCGGTACCGACGCACGCACGAACCGCGACCAGCGCCGGACTTGCTCCGCGAAGTGCCGCACCGCCCTGTCCCGGTCCCGCCGTGAGAAGCCTCGTTCCCTGGCGACGTGCCGACTCTGCGGCCAGCCGTTCCTCCAGCGCGGTCGTGGCCGCCGCACGACATGCCCCTACGACGACGCCGACAGCTTCTGTCAGGAGCTTCAGGACGACGCGGAGGACGCAGAATCCCGCCTGAAGGCGACCCGCGTTGAAGCCATCTGCCAGGGCCCTGACTGCGAGGAGCCCGTTCCCTACTCGGGCCGTGGCCGCCCCTCGAAGTTCCACTCCGCTGCCTGCCGTACCCGCTCGTACCGCTCGACCCAGAAGGGGGCCTGACGATGAACGCCAACATCCTGACCACCATCGTGAACGACCTGACCGCCACTGGCTGGCACGCCCTTGACAGTCGCGAGACTGACAAGACTGCCCCCATCGTCAAGGCCCTCCAGCGGCACCGCGTCAGGGCGAACGACAGCGCCGTCCTGGCCGTCCGTCACGCCTTGTGGGAGCGACGCCAGGAGCTGAAGGCGGAGCCTGCCGCCCCCGCCGTTGACGACCTGGGCCTTCCCGTACCGACGGCGGAGGAACTGGCCGACGAAGCGGCCTACGTCGTGGACGTGTTCTTCATGCTCTCCCTGACGTTCGCCCCTGACGCGCCCTGGGTCTTCGACAACGACGACGTGAACTGTTCCGCCGTCCCTCGGGACATCCGCCAGACCGCCTTCCGCGCGGGCATGACCGTGGCCGCCGCGCACGGCGTGCCGGACCACCCGCCCACGATGAGGCAGGTCGTCAACGCCCTGATCAAGCGCATGAACCAAGACGGCCGCATCGGCCGCTGACGCTCCCCTGGTCCGTCCCTCCGTGGGGCGGGCCTTCAGGGGTGCCAGGCGCCTCAACTGGGGCGCCTCCCTGCGCTTCCGAAGGAACACACCTTGAACGCCTCCCCTTCCCCTGCCGACATACCGCCCCGCACTCCTTCGCCGGACGCCCTCCAGCGCCAGACGATCCGCGATCTGATCACGGGCACGGCCCTGAAGCTATCCGCCTCCGCCGACATCGACCTGGACGGCCTGGAGGTCCTGGCCAAGTTGCTGGACGCCCAGACGCGGGCCCAGGAGGCGAGCGTTCGCCGCTGGCAGCACCTGGACGCGAAGAAGCGCCAGGAGGCCAGCCAGTGCCCGCGCTGACCGCCGATGACCCCGACTTCTTCCCGCGTCTGGATGCTGCCCTGGCTCGCGTCGCCTTCGCTGACGCTCACGGTCTGGAGCGGGAGCTGGACCTGTATCGGGCCGTGACCACTGTCCTGACGGCGGACGGCTCCACGTCGCTGCCGCTGGGCGCCTTTGGTCGCTACCTCCGCGCCCGTGGCCACTTCAAGCGCAAGGCCGCTGGCCGGAGGTTCGTCGCTGGCCTGGTCCTCCTGGACCCGCCTGACGGCCCGTAAACGGCCTCTCCCGCCTCCTCCGGGCCCTGACCTGGAGGACGCCTTCAGACGGCCGCCTGGCCGCCTTCCCCCGACCCACCCTGACCTCCCCGAATGGAGCACCACACCATGACTGAATACGACTCGTACCTGGACGTCTTCTCCGCCCCTGACGCGCGCTTCCTGCCGCGCCCCGTCAAGGCTCTGCTGAAGGAACGCGATGACGCGCACGCGAAGTGGGCCGACGCGGAGTCCGACTTCGTCCACCTCCTGGCCAGCGACTGGAAGGATCAGGCCACCGCAGCCGACAAGGCAGCCGCGCGCCAGGCCGTGGCCAGCGGGAAGAACCCCTTCGATCTCCCGTCCGCCGTGGAGAAGGCAGAGCGCGACCGCCCCCGCGCCATCGCGATCGTGGAGGCCCTGGCCGCCGACGTGCGCCGCGATGACTCGAAGCTCAAGGACGCGGTCCGGCGCGAGATGCCCGCCATCGCGAAGGCCATGGGCCAGGAGCTGGCGAAGGCCCGTGACGCCTACCTGGAGGCCCAGCGGCTGGCCGACACCGCCCGCCAGACCTTCGGCGCGATCCTGGCCGACAGGGCCAACGCCGTGAACTGGGAGCTGGCCGTGTACACGGACTTCGCCAGCGTCTCCCAGGCGACCCCCCGCACCGCCCAGGGTCACGAACCTGCCGACCTGTACGGCCGCCCCGTAGACCGTGGCATGCCGGAGGTCAGGCAGATCGAATCGTCCTTCGCTGCCATCGGCGTCCAGGACCTCTACGGCGAGACCGGCGCCCCTGCCGTCCAGGCTGACCCGATGGTCCGTGTCACGGCCCTGAACAGCGGCCAGGACATGGAGCTGAAGGCCAGCCACGCGGCCTACCTGGAGCGCCAGCGGAAGGTCCAGATCCTGGAGCCGGAGCGCATGCCCGCTGGCTACAACGCCCCCGACACGGCGACTGACGCTGCCTGACCAACGCCACTGCGGGGCCTGGATAGTTCGCTATCTGGGCCCCCGCCTGGCCCCTGAAGGGAGGCCCCTATGAGAGTCCGTGTGGCCCTCTCCCGCCACCTGGTCCTGAACGGCCAGGACTACAGCGAAGGTGATGAGTTCACCGTGGCCGACGACGCTGCCACTACCTGGCTACGTACTGGTCTGGTCGTCCCCGCTGATGGCGTCTGGCCTGACGGCTGGGACAGCGGGACCTGACCGTGAACCACTGACCTTCGCCTGGCCGACAGCGGACGCGCGCCCGCCTCGCTGCCTGCCTCTGGTCCTGGCCTCAGCGCCAGGGCCCGGGGCGCCTGGCCCCTCTGTCGTTCACGATGCGTGACAGTGGCACATCATCGCAGCTCAGAGACTTGCGAGACGTGTTTACGCAGGTCAGGGGGTGGGGGGTGACCCCCAAGCGGGTGGGGGCCCCGAACGCGGGGGAGGTCTCTGCCTCCCGCGCCCGGTTCAGAACACCTGATGTGACCCCCATCACGCACGCATCGTGACGACTCCGGGAGGTGATCACCCATGGCAAGAGGCGGCGCCCGCTCCAGGTCCGGCCCAGCTCTCACATCGAAGGAGCGGAGCCACAAGGCGAAGGCCACGGCCGAAGGCTGGACGACCCTCCCCGCTGATGGCCGCCACCCTGGCCAACGTGACCGCTCTCCGCTGGAACCTGGCCGCCGCCAGCAAGTGGCGTGACTGCCCAGTTCGTGAACGCTGGCTCCGCCTGACCGCCCGCCTGGTCCGCGCTGACCGCTAACGGACAGCGAAGGCAGACGCGCAGGTCAGCGCATGCGGACAGTGCCAGGCGTCGTCCCCCTGGTCCAACTACTGGCCGCTCGATGCTGCCGCGTGTCCGCCGCTGTCCGGCCAGCCGTCCGAGCCTGTCCGCTCCCCTGGCCGCGCGTGGCCACTTTGTCCGTTCACGATGTCCGCTTGGCCGGACACGACGAAGCCCCAGTGACCGCCTGTCCGCCAGGCTGGCCGCTGGGGCTTCTCTCGTTGTGTCCGCTGTCCGTCAGTGACCCGTGTTGATGCTGTCGTTAACGATCAGAGCCGCTGCCTCCCTGCCTTGTCCGTCGTACTCTCGGTGACATGGCTGAGCACCTGGGCGACCGGCTGGCACGACTTCGCCGACTCGCAGACCTCACGCAAGAGGGGTTGGCGGACCGCTCCGGCGTGTCCGTGGACGTGATCAGGAAGCTGGAGCAGAGGCGCAAGCACAGCGCACGCCTGCCGACCCTGCACGGCCTGTCACGCGGCTTGGGGGTGGAGTTGACCGCCCTACTTGGAGACCCTCCGGGAGCCCCCTCCTCCGGCGACGCGGACCCGCCCCAGTTGGTCGCTGTACGGCGCGCAATCATGCCGCCGCTGTTCACTCCACCGCCTGAGCCGAACGGCGCTGAGTGGCTGTCCCTGCCACTCCTCAGGCGGGAGATCGCAGACGGCTGGACGCTGTACCACGACGCGGAGTTCGGGCGCCTCATGGACGTGCTACCCGGCATCATCAACGACGCACGGTTTACCGCCGCTGTGGGCAACGTCGATGAACGGGCGGCAGGGCAGGCAGCGTTGGGGAAGTCGCTTCAGCTTGCTGGACACCTGGCTATTCGCCTGGGGAAGACGGACCTAGCGCTGAGTGCTCTGGAACGTGCCATGAACGCGGCTGCCGACTCCTCCGACCCGTTGTTGGCCCCGATGATCAGTAACAGCGTGGCTTGGAACTACCAGCGACAGAACCGCTTGGACGATGCGGAACACCTTGCCGTTTACGCCGCTGACGGAGTCGAGAAGGAACACGGGAACTCTGCTGAGGGGTTGCGGGTATGGGGAGGTCTGCTCATGTCCGCTGCCACGTCTGCGGCCCGCTCCGGCGACTACGGCACGGCGAATGAGATGATGACGACGGCCGAGGAAGCGACGAAGCGTCTTGCCACTCTGCCGCCCCCGGCTGAAAGCAAGATGGTTTCGGTCTTCAGCCGCTCCTCCGTCCGCATTGAGCGCGTCCGCCTGGCCGTCCAGCACGCACGCCCGGAGGAGGCTCTGGCACTGGCCAAGGGGATGCGCCTCAGCACCGATACCCCGCCCTCGTGGCGAACGTGGCTTTTGCTGGACGTGGCACGGGCGCATACGGACCTAGGCAATGCGGAAGGCGCCGTGAAGGCGCTTGAGAAGCTGCGGCAGATTGCCCCGGCATGGATGCGACATCACACGTTGGCCGTGGCCATAGTCAGCGACCTTTGGGCCGGATCTTCGCGCCCCGCTGGTCTGCGGAAGCTCGCCGAGTTCCTAGGGGTGGCCAGCTAAGGCGCTGGAACTAGGACGTTACATCCCTGTCCAGCAGCCGTCCCCTTCGGCACGTTGGGCCTACAAGACCCCCGCGACCGTGCGACCGGCCCGGGGGCGTGGCCACGCTGCGAAGGAGCGCGACACATGGAGGCTACCCGCCTACGTTTACTGCCATGGCCGGGGCCGAACGGCCAGCGAACGTACACGCCAGATGACTCCCCCAACGGCGATGTTGCTCGGCTGGCCGATCGAGTGGAGGCCGAACAGATCGCTACGGCGGGGTCTGTGATGGCGCTCGCTAAGGGCATGCTGGACACCGGCCTACCCATCGAACCGAACGAGTGCGCCTATCTGATGAAGCGGCTCACGGAGTGTCTGTTCGACGTCCTCCGCGTGGCGGAGTCCCGAGGCGGGCGCCTCCCGGCCCCGAATCCTCTGGAGCCAGAGGTGGAGCGGGTACTGGAGAGCAAGTCCCTGGAGGCCACGTCATGAGCCGACGTACACAGTCAACGCCGCTGACCCTGCCGCTGCCTGACGGGTGGACGTACTTCCGCTCCGAGGTGAAGCCAGTGGAGGGGGGCCCGCTGCCCCAGTGGTACGCCACGGCGCCATATCACATCCCCCGTCTCCCGGATGCGGAGGGCAGGAGCAAGCTCGACCAGACCGTGAGCGCACCCACGTGGGCCGAACTTCACCGGCTGGTCACTGAACAGGCGAAGCGGTACCGCAGGCTGTTGGGATGACCGCCGACCCGTATGCGGGGACCGCGTACGAGGGGTCGCGCGAGGGGTGGTGGACGAAGTACGGCGGCGCCCGGGACTCCGTCTCTGGCGTCGTCTACATCCCGGCGGGGGCCGACCACCCACCGTGCCCGTACCCGTGCGCGCACTGCCGCCGGAAGGGACTACAACCAGGGGGAACCATGGGGAAGCCACAGATAGAGCGACCGACTGACATGCGGGGAGACCGTGAGTGGTTCCCGGGGACGATCGGGGATGATCTGCTGACTGTGCACAAGTTCAGCGTCACGCCGATGGTTCCCCGATGCAGGGCTGAGGTCTCCTCGCGACGAGAGGTGTCCCGTTGGCAGCGGGTAGTGAACTGCCCTGACTGCCTGGCTACTGCTGACTGACCACCGCGCGGCCGCTCGGCCGGAGCGGGCCCAGGCCCCGTCCACGCGCTCCCCCGTGGCGATGGGCGGGGCCTTGCCTTGCCTGCGCCCTCCGACCAACAGAGCGGGCGCCGTGCACGAAGGAGCACCGGGACGCCCTGGCCCAGGCTGAGGCTCATTACCGACTGATGGGTCCTACCTGTCGTTGGTGTTCTCCTGGTCCGTCAGCATCGAGCGGCCAGTACGGCGAAACGCCCCTGCCCGGTATGCGTCGGTGGGGATGCGGAACCTATCCGCTGGTGAACGACAACGACCGTGGCCCCTGGCATCACCAGGGACCCTATGTGTGTCGCAATTCACTCAGGCGCATCTAGCGGTTGAACACGACTGTCACAGGAGCATGGTCTGACCAGCGCTCTTCGTATGTAGCGGGCCGCTCCACGTACGCCTTCACGGCACGCTCAGCGATGCCTGGCGTTGTGCAAACTAGGTCGATGCGCCAGCCCGCGTCGTTGTCGAACGCCCGGCCCCGGTAGGACCACCACGAGTAGGGACCCGCGACCTCCGGGTGCAGCGCACGCACCACGTCCGCGTATCCCGCCTCGTCCAGCACCCGTGACAGCCAGGCGCGCTCCTCCGGCAGGAAGCCCGACTTCTTCTGGTTGGCCTTCCAGTTCTTCAGGTCGGCCTCCTGGTGGGCGATGTTCCAGTCGCCGCACACCAGCGCCTCCCGGCCGTCGGCCGCCGCCCGATCGCGCAGTTCCGTCAGATACGGAAGGAACTCCGCCATGAAGCGTTCCTTCTCGTCCTGCCGCTCGGTGCCGACCTCGCCCGAGGGAAGGTAGAGGCTGCCGACGGTCACCCCCGGCAGATCGACCTCCACATAGCGGCCGCTGCCGTCGAACTCCGAGGACCCGAAGCCGACGCGCACCGCCTCCGGCTCGCGCCGTGCGTAGACCGACACTCCGGACCGGCCCTTGGCCGCCGCCGGGGCGTGCACCACATGCCAGCCGCCCGGCTCCCGTACGGACTCGGGCAGCTCATGCGGCTCGGCCCGTACCTCCTGGAGGCACACCACATCGGCCTCGGTGCCGTCGAGCCAGGGCACGAAGCCCTTCTTGGCCGCGGCACGCAGCCCGTTCACATTCACGGTCGTCACGGTGAGCACCACGGCACGATACGACAGAAAAACCACATGCCCGTCCCGCCTGCATAGACGTACGATCTTCCGCATGAATATCCGGACCGTTGGTTATGACCACCCCGACGCCGTCGCACTCGACCGCGAAGTGCAGGCGGAGTACGTGGAGCGCTACGGAGAAGGGGATGTGACCCCCGTGGACGCCGCCCACTTCGACCCGCCGCACGGCCTCTACCTGATCGCCTACGACCCCGACGGCACCCCCGTCGCCAGCGGCGGCTGGCGCAGCCAGGAGGGCGGTGAGGAGGGCTACGCGGACGGGGACGCCGAGGTCAAGCGGATGTTTGTGGTCCGGGCGGCGCGTGGCCGCGGACTGGCCCGGCTGATGCTGGCCGCCCTGGAGGACAGCGCCCGCGCGGCGGGGCGGCGGCGGATCGTCATGGAGACCGGCACCAAACAGCCTGAGGCGATCGCGCTCTACACCTCGTCCGGCTATGAGCCGATTCCGAAGTTCGGCGTCTACCGCTTCGACGAGGACAGCCGCTGCTTCGGCAAGGCGCTGACCGGTGAGCGCGAGGAACGGGGCGCTCACCGGGAGCGGCGCGTCGGTGCGCCCTGACGGCGGGACCCGCCCCGGCTCCGGAGCGGGTCCCGCTGTGTGCCGTACGGCTCAGCGCTTTCCGGCGTACTTCTTGCTGATGGCGTCGAACACGCCCTTCGCCTCGGTGCCCAGATGCGGGCCCGCGAGCCAGGTGTGCCCGTAGGAGCTGATGGAACTGTTGGACACCAGCACGGTCTTGCCCTTGCGGTTCACGAACCAGCCGCCGCCCGAGGTACCGCCGGTCATCGAGCAGCCGATCCGGTACATCGTCGGGGAGGTGGGCGAGAACGACAGCCTGCCCGGGCGGCTGGTGCAGTTGAACATCTTCGCCCCGTCGTACGGCGGGGCCGCCGGATAGCCGTACGCCCCGATCGAGCTGACGCGGTTCGCCGAGGGCGCCCCGAACCACACCGGCACCGCCGCCCCGACCGTCTCCTCCAGCGACTTACCGCCGCCGTTCTCCGGCTTCACATGCAGCACCGCGAAGTCATAGGAGGAGGAGACCCCGCCGGTCTCACCGCCGGTGTCGATCCACTGCGACGAGGTCTGCGACCAGTCCGCCCACCACACCCCGTACGGGCTGACGTCCCGCTGCGCGGCGGTCTGCGCCCGGCGCGCGCTGAGCCCCTTGTCGTTGTACGACGGCACGAACACGATGTTGCGCATCCAGCCGCCCTTCTTACCGGAGTGCACACAGTGGCCCGCGGTCCACACCATGTTGGACTTGCCCGGATGGGCCGGGTCCTTGACCACCGTGCCGGAGCACACCATCGGCCCCTTGGGACTGTCGAAGTACACCTTCCCGACGGGCGCCATGTTCTGGTGGTACGGCCGCGAGACCTCCTTGGCCGGAACGGCCGGCGGCTCGGGGTCGGTGGCCGGCTGGTTCTGGCCCGCGGTCTGCGCGGAGGCGGTGTGCGGCGCGTCCTTCGCCTTGGACATCCGGGACGGCTGCCAGAAGTTCTTGATGACGGGATTGGCGAATTCGGATGCCTTGCGCGCCCAGTTGTCCCAGTCCTTCCAGCCGCCCTCCTTCCACTGCTTCAGATCCTCCAGGCTGGTCGGAACGCCCTCGGGCAGCTTGATCCCGTCCTTGGCCTGCTGCTCACCGCTGGAGTCCGAGGCATGGGTCTCGGCACCGGCCTTGTCGTCACCCGGCCCACAGGCCGAGGCGGAGACCGCGAGCAGCGCGGTCACGACGGCGGCCGCCACGGCGGAACGTCGTATGAGTGGCATGAAGCCTTATCCCCCTGTGTGGTGCTGTGCGGTGCGTGTGGTGCTGTGCGGTGGTGGTGCGGCGTTTTCGCGCCACGGCCCACTGAATGGAACAGGCACCTACTATGCCTGGGCTCCCGCCGGGGACCCGCACCCGTGCCATGGCCCGCACACAACACGAACGCGGTCCGCACGATTCCATGACATCGAACGGCTGAACAGAACACACCGGTGACCACCGTCCCATGGCCCTCGCCCCTGGAGGACGGCACCGGAGCGGCTTGTCCCCGAGGGAGGTTGGGGAACGATCTCAGGGTCGTCTCAGGGTCCGCCCCGGTGGTACGGCATCATCGGGAACGCGACGGTGGTGGGGTGATGAACCACCGGAACGACACGAACTCCGCACAGGAGCCGGGCCGTCGCCGCGTCCGGCGGACGGCCGCCGCGGTGGCCACGCTGCTCGCCACGGCGGCCGCCACGGTCCTGCCCACCACCGGCGCTCAGGCCGTCGCGGGCGGGGAGAAGGTCCACAGCGACCGTGAGGCGCCGTGGATGGCGACCCTCGCTGTCAAGGGCGACGAACCGCTGCTCCAGCGCGCCTCGTGCGGTGGCGCGTTGATCGCGCCGACCAAGGTGCTCACCGCGGCGCACTGCGTCACCGTCGACGATCTGCCGCGGAGCGGCGAGTACCACATCGGCGCCCGGGTGCTGTCCGGGGACCCCGGCCGGGTGGCGGGAATCGCGGGCGTCGATGTCCACCCCCGCTACCGGCTGCTGCCCTCCCCGCAGGACCCCGACAACCCGGCGGCCTCCAGCGCGGCGTACGACATCGCGGTGGTCACCCTCGACCGCCCGGTGCGCGGCGTCCCGACCCTCCCCGTCGCCCGTGCGGCACCGTCGTCCGGCGCCACCGCCACCCTGTACGGCCACGGCCTCACCGGCCCCTCCACCCGCGGCGACGTCCTGCGCCGCGGCACCTACCGGACGCGGCCGGACGCCTCCTGCGCACCGGCCACCCCGGCCCCGGTGGACGGCCCGTCGGTCCTGTGCGGCCGCGGCGCACACGCCGTCGCCTGCACCGGGGACAGCGGCAGCCCCCTGGTGGCCCGGCGGCACGGCAGACGAGCGGTCGTGGGCGTCTTCAGCTTCGGGATTGAGACCGCGGGCAAGCCCTGCGGTTCCCCCGGCCCGAACTTCTTCACCGATGTCGCCGCCGTCCACGCGTGGCTCACGACGAGGGCGTCCTGACACATCCACTGACGCAAGGTCAGGCGGCCTTGCCCCGGTCGGCCAGCAGGTTGACGGCGAAGCCGAAGAAGGCGATCCCGCTGACCTGCTCCATCCGCCTCCGGAAGGCGGGCCGCCTGAGCCGGTCCGCCAGCGCGGAGGCGGCACCCGAGACCACCCAGTACCAGACGGCCAACTCGACGATGTCGATGGCCGTGAGCAGCAGCGTCATGGTGAAGACGGACTCCCCGTGCGGGGTGAACTGGGGTATGAGACTCATGTAGAACACCCCGGCCTTGGGGTTGAGCAGATTGGTCCCCACCCCCGCCCGGAACGCGGCCCACCGCCCCCGCGCCCCCTCCTCGACCACCACACGTTCCACGCCCGCGCTCCCGCCGGCGGCCACCTTCCCCGACCGCCACAGCGCCGAGGCCCCGAGCCACACCAGATACGCGGCACCCGCGATCCGCAGGGCGTCGTACGCGAACCGCGAGGCCGTCAGCAGCGCGGTGAGCCCGACGGCGGTCGCGACACCCCACACCACACACCCGGCGAGGATCCCGAGCGCGGAGGCGAGCCCGGCGGACCGCCCCTGGGAGACGGAGGTCCGCAACACCAGCAGGGTGTCCAGCCCGGGAGTGATATTGATCAGCGCGGCAACACCGGCGAAGGCAAGAGCTGAAGTGAGCATGCCCGCACGCTAGGCCCCGGCCCCTCCCGCCAACGACCCGTTTTCCTCTCGCCCGTACCAGAAAGCCCCCGCCGGATTTCTCCTGCGGGGGCTTTGAGCTGCGGTGGGCCGTTCACGAGTGAGGGTTACCTGCTTCGATGAGGCGGGGTTCAAGATCTTTTCCTAGGAGGAGAGTGATCGTTCCCCAGAGACCGCTGGGGACTGAGCGCGGGCGGTGTCCGGCCCTGAGTGGTCATTGACAGATGCCGATTAGGAGGCTGTCGGATGGCATCTCTGCGGGGACGTACCAGCTCAACCCGCCTGCCCTCCGCGGGGACGGATCGACGAGTTAGACGATGGATCGAGAATATCGCCTGGTCAGAGGGCATGTGGAGTGTTTGACGGAACTCGCGATGCCTGGTGGAGTGGTGCCGCGGTGCGCTGCCGTCCGTTGCCGGATGGCAGCGCGGCGGCCAGGTGCTGAAGCACCCGGCCGCCGCAAGAACCAGCGAGGTGCAACTCGCTGATCAACGAATCCCTAGCGAAGGACTCTGCCTTGAGCGTATCAAGCAGGAATTCAGCCAGGCCCGCTCCGTTACCCAGGGAAACAGCCGCTGGCGACGATGGGGGTCGTTATCGGACTTCGTGCACGTTGTGGAGTGAGCGTTGTCCTTTGTCGACGTGCGACAGTGGCCCGGCGTGCGGGGTAGGTGTCACGTCGCAATGCCAGTTGTCGTCGATGACGTCTCTGCGTCCCGCTGCATCGCTGAACTGGTGCGCTGGGGCGATGATGCTCGCCGCGCTGCTGATCGGAGCGGCTCTTATCGTGACTGATCACGCAACCACTCCTGAAGCCGCGGCTTACGTCTCGCCGGTCTTCACGATGGCGGGTGTGACGATTCACGGTCGGCATCAGTGATCCACTTGTGCAGGCTCAGCGTCCACACGCTGAGCCTGCACTATTGCCGTGAGGCTGCGGTGATCTCGTGCTTCTGTGATCCTGCCCTGGCAGGAAACCTCGTCCAGGCAGGTCATGCAGCGTGTCGGTACTCATGGAGGATGCCGCCGAGGCGAGCTCCTTCTTTTCCAGCCGGGCAATCTCCAACTGGAGCGTGTCGCTGCTTGCCATCGGGGTTCCTCTCTTTGGACACACTCCTCCACGTGGCACCGAGGGTCTCCGTGAACGGGGGGCGCGAACGGCACAGGGACGGCAGACGTGCGTCAGGGCAGCACAGCCAGCTACCCAGTCAGGGCCTCGGTCTGCGGGCGGCACAGCGATCCCTGTCAACTGCCAGACCTACTTGGCCGTTTGGGCGTCTGGCACGACTGGCATTCTCTACGATGTCTGGCGTTGCGCTGATGTGCTGGCGGATAGGGGGCTGAATGGGCTCGGTGGGCATGGACGAGGTGGATGCGGCACCGGGGCTGCGGACTGCCGTCGGGTTCTATACCGGCAAGGTCGACCGGCTGCGGCAGCGGCAAGCGGACCTGGAAGCCGAGCTTGAGGCTGTGCGGGCCGAACTGGCCAAGGCCAGTAGCGCCCGCGACCAGCTGGCTGAGGCCCTGGAAGAGATCCTCGCTGACGCTCCGGCGCCACAGGAGGAGCCCGCTGCTGCCTCGCCTCCCGGCCCTGCTCCCGAGCCGGAGGACGTGCCTACCCCGCCCCGCGAGGACAAGGCGACCGGTGCCGGTGATCGATCGGAGCACAAGCACCAGAAGCCGTCCGGCAAGCGTGCGACAGCCCGGTCGACGGCGTCCGGGGAGCTGATGCAGGCGGTTCTGCAGATCCTGGTGACGGCCGGGCGTCCGCTGTCGGCGAAGGACATCACCGAGGCGCTGGGACGGCCGACGACGGGTCAGGAGGGACGGGCTCCCATCGAGACGACCCGCAGGACCTGCAAGCGGCTGGTGAAGAACGGCCGGGCCGTCGAGGATCCGGTCGGCGTGTTCGCTGTCGCCCGGGCCGAGGAACCGCCGGTGAAGGGAGCCGCCTGACGACGCGCCCCCGATAAGAGATGTTCCCTCCTCCCGTTGCGGGGAGGAGGGAACCGGTTCTGTTGAGTTTGGACCCTCTTCAGAACCTTTGACGTGGACCCTCTCGTAGTGGCTCACGCATCCCCGAGGTTAGAGCAACGCTGCTCGCCTCGGGGGGTGCGTGGCCTATTTCGTCGTTCCCGGGTCGGGTAGTACTTGGGGGCGGGAAGGCCGGTTTTGATGCGCGATGGGCGTTCCGCCGTGGGGCGGATACAGCGGTACGGCAAGGAAGTTCTCCAGGCGGGCCACGGTGGCGATGTCGGGCCAGCAACGGCCGGCGAGGAGATCGGCGATGGCCTGCCGGTTGACCCCGGAGCCGGCGGCGGCCTGCCGCAGGCTCCTTCCCTGCTTCTCCAGTGCGGCGGCGAGGCCGCGGGCGATGTCCTGGACGACGACGGCGGCCTGGTCGCCGAGGATTGCGTCGGGCCAGGCTTCCGGATCGCGGGCAAGCTCGCGCGGCGGCCTGCTGCGGGCCAAACCTCCCACCATGTCGATGCACTCCTTTCCGTGAAGATCGGCTTCGACCCCTTCACCGGCTGCTTGTCCAGCCGGTTTCGTTGGTCTGTGACGCTGAGTCCTGAGGTCTCCCGCAAGATCCGCCAGTACCGCCCCCGGCTGCCGCAACGTCGGTGGGCGCCGGTCGCCGACCTGGTGAGGGCGACGGTATCGGCTGCCGCCCCGGCCACCTGCTACGAGGCGGGACATCTGCTGCATGTGGTGGGTCGGCTGGCGGTGTGGGCGGACGGCTGCGGGTTTCCGCCGGATCCTGACGTGTGGATGCGGACGGAGACGATCGACGCGTTCGTGCTGGCAGGCTGCCCGGGCATGGACGGATCGACGGTGCAGACCTACCGGTCCTGGTTGCGGCGGGTACGCGAGGCTCTGGTCTGGGTACAGCGCGGCGAAGCCCCGCCCGCACGGCTGTCCTCGCCGCGTAACCCGCAACCACCCTACGAATCCGGGGAGGTGTCGCGGCTGCGCGACTGGGCAGCTCACCTGCCGGGCCGAGCGCGGTTGGACGGGCTCGCATTGATGGCGCTGGGCACCGGATGCGGCCTGGCCCCCGGCGAAATCGTCCGCGTCCGCGGCAGCCACATCCGCATCACTTCCAGTGGGGTCGCGGTGCTGGACCAGGACATGCTGGGGCGTCTGGTCGCCTGCCGGGCCGGGTGGGAAGCGGCCCTCGCCGAGATGGCCGAGACAGCAGGGACGGATTTTGTGTTCCGGCCCGGCCGGAAAGTGACAGCGGCGAAGAACCTCCTCTCCTCCTGGCCCCTCCGTCACCGGCCCCACGCCGGTCTCCCACCGCTGTCGGCCCGCCGGCTGCGGTCGACCTGGATCGTGCGGTTGCTGGCCGAAGGCATCAGCCCAGCCGTGATCGCATCCGCTGCGGGCATGGCCTCCCCCGCCGGGCTTGCCCCCTACCACCGCTGGGTTCCACCGCTGCCGCAGGAGGAAGTCATCCGGCTGTTGCGCGGGCACGGCTGGTGATGGCCCGGCCTGCCCAGGACGAGACGACCGCGCGCGCTCTGCGGCCCCGGTTCCGTCCCGGGAAGCTGACCATGATCCCCAACTCCAAAGTCGGACAGCTGCTGACACTGCTGGACCGTTCCGGGCTGCCCCAACAGATGGAAGACCTGCTGCACGGGCGGCCCGGGCCCGCGGGGGTGCGGCCGCGCACCGTGCTGGCCGGGCTGTTGCTGTCCGCCTACTACACCGGCCGGGCCACGATCGCCGAGGCCTGGCGGATCCTCCACTTCCGCCTTGAGTCCAGGGCCCGCACCTGGCTGGGCATCCCCGACAAGCCACCCGCTACGGCGCGGGAGGGCATCGCGGCCAGCCGACGCCTCTACCGAGGCTGGGACCGCATCACCACCGTGCTGGACCCTGCACGATGCGACCGCCGGGCCCGCCTGTCCCTGGCCGACGCCGAAGCCTACGCGGACGGATGGGACGTCCCCTCCGGGAGGAAGACCGCCGAGCGCCTGCAGCGGCTGGCCAACCAACTGGTCCTCACCCCGGTCCGCCTCGCCCGCCAACGCGGATACCTGCGGGGCTGGCGAGGCGATATCGGCGTCGACGCAACCGCGATCCCGGTCCTTGCCCGCCCTCGCAGTGAACGCGCCGGCACCGCCTCGGTCGAGATCACCGCGGGCTGGCACTACAGCGCAGGCTCCGACGAGCCCACCTTCGGCTACAGCGCCAGCTTCGTGGTCGCCGCACACTCCCGCCACCCCAAGGAACAGGCCGGAAAACCGACGGCCTACCCGCAACTGTGTGTCGGCCTGATCCTGGACACCCCCACCGTCCGCACCGGCCCCAACGCCCTCACCGCGCTCACACAGCTCGGCGAACTGGGACTGCCGGCCGGCACCTGCGCGGCCGACCGCGCCTACACCGGGTGCGCGCCGGAGAACTTCCAGATCCCCGTACGCCTCCTCGGCTACCGCCTCGCCCTGGACTACAAAGTGGAGGACCGCGGACAACAGGGCAGTTGGAAGGGCGCCTTGCTGATCGACGGCTCCCTGGCCTGCCCCCACACGCCCACCGCACTCGCCCAGGCGACCCAGGGCGCGGACGATGACGCCGTGCGCCTGCCGTCCGAGGAACTGCAAGCGGCGATCGCCGAGCGGGAACCGTACTTCCTCAAGACCAAACAAGGACCCGACGCCCGAGGCACCATACGCCTGCACTGCCCAGCGGCCGGTCCGTCGCCGTCGGTGAACTGCCCCCGCCGTGACCGGCTCCGCCCCGGCAAACCGCGTGGCTCCGGACCGCCACCCGCGGTGATCAACCTCGCCGACACCCGCAAACGCGCCGCGCACCCCGCCGCACGGCCCACCGTCCAGCTGCCCGGCGACGAATGGCTCACCCGTCCCCCCGCCGAAGAACTGCCAGACGTCTGCGGCAAGTCCGCTATCAACGTCCCCGCCGACGCCCACGGTGACCGGAAGATCGCGAAGTTCCGGCAGGACAGCCACTACCTGACGGGCACCTGGACCGCGACCTACAAACCGATCCGCTCGCACAACGAAGGAATCCACGGCCGTCTCAAGAGCGGCGAGATGGACATCGGGAACCCGAAACACCGCCCCGCGCCAGGCCAGGTCGCCCAGACCCTCCTGGTCGCCATCATGGTCACCATCGGCAACCTCGACATCCTGGAGACCTGGCTCTACCAGCGCACCGGCACCGAACTCACGGACACCGACTACGCAGCGGCCCCACCAGCGACCGGACCGGACACCGATCCGCCTGAGACAACAGGGCGGCCACCTCCACCCGCCGGATGACCAACCCGCGGAACAGCCACACAACCTCATGACGACGGCCAGCCCCGGAGCCCCGGGGCTGGCCGTCATGCTCACGCAACCGCACGACAGCAGACCAGCGCACCTCCAGACGCAGTTCGCCGCCATCCACCACCCCGAACAGCCTCGAACAGACCCCGGAAACGACAAAGACCCCGACCGATCATGAAGATCGGCGGGATCTCGTCAACCGAACCTGAGCTAACTCAAGAACGGCCCTGCGGTGGACCTGAGGGGATTTGAACCCCTGACCCCCTCGATGCGAACGAGGTGCGCTACCAGTCTGCGCCACAGGCCCTTGCAACGAGTGAAACTCTAGCATCCCGCGCGGGCTGCTCGGAAATCCGTTCCGCGCTGGTCAGTGGAGTGCGCATCACTCGTTGGCAGCACGGGGCCGGTCCTCGTCGGCGTACTGGTCGAACAGCGGCGTGCGGCCGCTTTCGCGGGGGCGGCGGGAGGCGGCGGCCGGGCGTCGGCCGGGGGCGGGTTCCGCGGTCGGGGCCGGGGCGGCGTCCTGGGCGGGGTCCTGGGTGGGCTCGACGGTGCTGGAGCGCGCGGAGCTCCAGGCGTCGGGTGCGGCCAGGTCGACACTGCCGGTGGCGCGCGGGGCGACCGGCGCGGTGACGTAGGTCGGCAGCGGCACCGGGACCGGCTCCCAGCCGTCTCCGGCGGCCGGGCCGCGCTCCCGCTCGCGCTCCTGGTCCACCCACTCGGCGTGGTCGGTCTGCTCGACCAGCGCCCGGCGCCCCGCCGCGTGGGCGGAGGCCGGCGGTGCGGCGGCGGGCTCGGCCTCGGCGGGGGCGGGCGGCTCGGCGGGGCCGCCGTCGGACGTCGTGGCGTCGGAGGAGTGGGGGCGCGGGCGGCGCTCGCGCAGGCGCTGCGCGGCCTGCTCCGCGCGCCGCTGGTCCATGGTGAAGGTGAAGCGGCGGCGCTCCTGGCTGCGGAGATAGGCGATGTACGCGCTGAGCAGTATGGCCGGGATACCCGGTGCCCACAGGAATGCAAGTCCGCCGATCGCCGCCACGACCGCACCGAGGGTGAAGGCGACAAAGAGGATCACGGTGGTGCGGCGGCGGCGCGCGAGCACTCTCGCGCGCCGTCCACGGTCCAGGGCGGAGCTACCACGGCCGGGCTTCGCGCCGGCGGAGGCGGTGCCCTCGGCGGACGGTGCCGCGACGGCCGTGGGGACGGGTGCGCGCACGGTCACGGGGTCGGCGAAGGCCCGGACGTCGATCGCGTCGGTCAGCGCGTCCGGGTCGACCGTGAAGTGCTCCGGCTCGGCCGCGCCGCCCCCGGCCTTGGGGGCGTCCGCGTCCTCGGCGGTGCGCTCCGCCGGGTCCTCCGGGCTCCTCCGGCGCTCCTCCTCCAGCTCCTTGGCGTAACGACGCTCCATGCCCGCCCGTCCGGACAGCAGCCGGATGGCGGTGCTGAAGCGTTCCGTCGGACGGGCCTCATTCAGCTCGTCCTGCCTCCGAAGCCACATCGGCACCAAATAGGCGGCCCAGGCCCCGACGATGACTGCGTAGATGAGGCCACTGCTGCTCACGGTCACACGGTAGAGGGGTCCGCGCGAGGCCATCCGCCAATTGGCGCGGTGTGTCGCACGATCTGGCTGATATCTCAAAAGTTTTTTGTGATTGATGGGATGACCGGTCTGGAAATGTACGAGCTTAATTCGAACAGGTTTTTTATTTCTGTGACGCCCCTGGTCGAATCCGGTGCCAGCGCGCCAGCAGTCCTTCGGAGAGTTCCTCGACGGTGAGCGCGAAGACCAGATGGTCGCGCCATGCCCCGTCGATGTGGAGATAGCGGGGCCGCAGCCCCTCCTCGCGGAATCCGAGTTTCTCCACCACCCGTCGGCTGGGCACGTTCTCCGGGCGGATGCAGATCTCGATCCGGTGCAGTCCGATGGTGCGGAAGCAGTGGTCGACCGCGAGCGCCACGGCGGTCGGCATCACCCCGCGCCCGGCCACCGCCTCGTCGACCCAGTAGCCGACATGGCCCGAGCACATCGAGCCCCAGGTGATCCCGGCGACCGTCAACTGCCCGGCCAGCCGCCCCCGGTACTCGATGACGAACGGCAGCATCCGCCCGGCGTGCGCCTCGGCGCGCAGATGGCGGACCATCTGCCGGTAGGTGGGCCGGTGGGTGACGGGGCCGCCCGGCGGAGGCGGCGGAATGGTGGCCTCCCAGGGGCGCAGCCACTCCCGGTTGCGCTGGTTGACCTCGCGCCAGGCGCGCTGGTCGCGCAGCTTTATCGGTCGGAGGACCGTATCGCCGTCCGCCAGTACGACCGGCCAGGGGGCGTTCAGCGCGCGCTCCCGGCGGGCCCGGCGGAGCCGGCGGGTCCGGGGTGGTCGCCGCCGTGGATCTGGTCGACCGCGTGCAGCAGGACGCGGCCGAGGACCGCGAGCCCGTCGCGTACTCCTCCGGTGGAGCCGGGGAGGTTGACGACCAGGGTCGTCCCGGCGATCCCGGCGATCCCGCGGGAGAGCGCCGCGGTGGGCACCTTGGCGAGCCCCTCGGCGCGGATGGCTTCCGCGATCCCCGGGATCTCGCGGTCGAGGACGGCGCGGGTGGCCTCGGGGGTGCGGTCGGTGGGGGTGAGTCCGGTACCGCCGGTGGTGACGACCACGTCGTACGCGGCGGCCACCGCCTCCCGCAGCGCCGCCTCCACCGGCTCGCCGTCGGGCACCACCCGGGGGCCGTCGACCGCGAACCCCAGCTCGGCCAGGCCCTCGGCGATCAGCGGCCCGCCCTTGTCGGCGTAGACCCCGGCGGCGGCGCGGTTGGAGGCGGTGACGACCAGGGCGCGGTGGCGCGGCACCGGTGAGCCGGTCATGTCCGGCTCCAGTCGCCGGACTTCCCGCCCGTCTTCTCCTCCACCCGGATGTCGGTGACAACGGCGCCCTTGTCGACGGCCTTGACCATGTCGATCACCGTCAGGGCGGCCACGGAGACGGCGGTCAGGGCCTCCATCTCCACACCCGTACGGTCGGTGGTCTTCACCGTGGCGGTGATCTCGACCGCGTCGTCGGCGACGGTGAGATCGACCGTCACCCCCGAGACGGCGAGCGGATGGCACAGCGGGATGAGATCGGGGGTGCGCTTGGCGCCCATGATGCCCGCGATCCGGGCGGTCGCGAGGGCGTCGCCCTTGGGAACGCCCTCGCCGCGCAGCAGTTCGACCACGCGCGGCGCCACGAGCACACGGCCGCTGGCGCGGGCGGTGCGCGCGGTGACCTCCTTGGCCGAGACGTCGACCATGCGCGCGGCGCCCGCTTGGTCGAGGTGGGTGAGATGGTCCTGGGCGCTGCTCATCGTTCTCCCGGTCCGGGCCGCGCGGCTCCTGTGGGACGACACCGTACCCGCCGTGGCGGCGTCCTAGGTGAGCCGGACCACGTCCACTTCCGAGCCGGGGGCCACCTCGGTGGTCTCCTCGGAGAGCACGATCAGCGCATTGGCCTGGGCCATGGCCTTGATCAGGTGGGATGACGCACCGCCCACAGGGGTGACGGTACCCGGCTCCACCCCCGCCGACGGTTCGTACCAGCCGCGCAGGAACTGGCGCCTGCCCTCCGGGGAGGACGCGACGCCTCCGGGGCACACCGCCCGCACGACGGGCCGGTGGATCTCACCGCCGCCCAGCATGGTGCGGATGACCGGGCGTACGAACAGCTCGAAGGAGACGTACGAACTCACCGGGTTTCCGGGGAGGGCGAGCAGCGGGGTGGCGTCGGGGCCGACGCGGCCGAAGCCCTGGGGCTTGCCGGGCTGCATCGCCAGCTTGCGGAACCGGACCTCGTGCATCGCCTCCTTCACCACGTCGTACGCGCCGACGCTGACGCCGCCGCTGGTGACCACGATGTCGGCGCGCACCAGCTGGTCCTCGACGGCGGAGCGCAGGGTGGCCGGGTCGTCGGCGACCGCACCGACCCGGTAGGCGATGGCTCCGGCGTCCCGGGCGGCGGCGGTGAGCTGGTAGCTGTTGGAGTCGTGGATCCGGCCGGGACCCACCTCCTCGCCGGGCTGGACCAGCTCGCTGCCGGTGGACAGCACCACGACCCGGGGCCGCGGGCGGACCTTGACGGTGGCGCGGCCGACGGCGGCCAGCAGCCCGATCTGCGGGGGCCCCAGGACGGTGCCGGCGTGCAGCGCCAGCTCGCCCGCGCCCGCGTCACTGCCCCGGGTGCGCACATGCTGGCCTTCCTTGGCCGGGCGGTAGATCCGCACCCTGCCGCTGCCGCCGTCCGGGCCGTCACCGCGCGCCGGCATGGTGGTGACCGGCCCGTTGTCCAGGCCGCCGTCGGTCCACTCCACGGGGACCACGGCCTGTCCGCCGGGCGGCACCGGCGCGCCGGTCATGATCCGGGCCGCCTCACCGGGGCCCACGGCGGGCAGCTCACCGCTGCCCGCCGCGATGTCGCCGACGACGGTGAGCACCGCAGGGTGATCCCTCGTGGCGGCCGCGACATCAGCGGTCCGCACGGCATAGCCGTCCATGGCGCTGTTGTCGAAGGGCGGGAGGGCGACGGGGACGGTGACGTCCTCGACCAGGACACAGCCCTGGGCATCGAGCAGTTGCAGCTCGATGGGCTCCAGCGGGTGGATGTGGCCGAGGATGTCGTCGAGGTGCTCGGACACCGTCCAGACACGGTCCTGGTCCGGGCCCTGGTCGGTGGCCCGTGCTGCGGTGCTGCTCAAGGTGCTACATCTCCTCGGTGACGTAACTGCGGAGCCAGTCCCGGAAGTCCGGGCCCAGGTCTTCACGTTCGCACGCGAGTCTGACAATGGCACGCAGATAGTCGCCACGGTCTCCTGTGTCGTACCTCCGGCCCTTGAAGATCACCCCGTGGACCGGGCCGCCGAGGTCGGGATCGGAGGCCAGTGCCTGGAGGGCGTCGGTGAGCTGGATCTCGCCACCGCGCCCCGGTTCGGTCCTGCGGAGCACGTCGAAAACGGCCGGGTCCAGGACGTAGCGGCCGATGACCGCGTAGTTGCTGGGCGCGTCGGCCGGGTCCGGCTTCTCGACCAGACCGGTGACCTGGACGACGGACTCGTCGACCGTCGGTTTGACGGCGGCGCAGCCGTAGAGGTGGATCTGCGCGGGATCCACCTCCATCAGGGCGATGACGCTGCCGCGGTGCTGCTCCTGCACCTGCACCATGTGGGACAGCAGCGGGTCACGGGCATCGATGAGGTCGTCGCCGAGGAGGACGGCAAAGGGCTGGTCACCGACGTGCGGGGCGGCACACAGCACGGCGTGGCCAAGACCCCTGGGGTCGCCTTGGCGCACGTAGTGCATGGTCGCGAGATCGCTGGACTCCTGGACGCGGGCGAGACGGGTGTCGTCCCCCTTGCGGGTCAGGGTCTCCTCGAGCTCGTAGTTGCGGTCGAAGTGGTCCTCCAGCGGCCGCTTGTTACGCCCGGTGATCATGAGGACGTCGGAGAGTCCCGCGGTGACGGCTTCCTCGACGACGTACTGGATCGCCGGCTTGTCCACGACCGGCAGCATCTCCTTGGGCGTGGCCTTGGTGGCCGGAAGAAAGCGGGTGCCCAGTCCCGCGGCGGGGATGACAGCCTTGCTGATCCGAGTACGCGATTGAGTCATGTACAGAACCCTATCCGGTGCCTTTGGGGCGGATGATGAGGATTCAGTGAATATGACATGAGACGGGGAGTTTGTGCACTCAGTGATCACGAGCGACGGTAGTAAGCGCGTGTTGCGTCGGCGCCTCCTGGCGGTGAGATCCAGGTTGACTGCGGATGACATCGAAGCGGCCGCGACCGCCCTGGCGTGTCGCGCGCTGGAGCTTCCGGAGCTGGCGGACGCGGGCACGGTGGCCGCCTATGTGTCCCTGGGCAGCGAACCGGGGACGCACGCCCTGCGCGAGGCGCTGCGCGCCCGGGGCGTACGGGTGCTGCTCCCGGTCCTGCTGGCGGACAACGACCTCGACTGGGGCGAGGACGAGGGGCCGGAGCGGCTGGCGCCCGCCCGGCGCGGGCTGCTGGAACCGGTCGGGCCGCGGCTCGGGCCGGAGGCGGTGACCGGGGCGGACGCCGTCCTGCTCCCGGGGCTCGCGGTGGACCGGCGCGGGATGCGGCTGGGCCGCGGCGGCGGCTCGTACGACCGGGTGCTGGAGCGGCTGGCGCGGGCCGGGGCCGATCCGGCGCTGGTGGTGCTGCTCCACGACGGCGAGCTGCTGGAGGAGGTCCCCGAGGAGGCCCACGACCGCCCGGTGCACGCGGCGGTGACACCCTCGGAGGTCCACCGCTTCACGCGGCGGCCCCGCTGAGTGGCGCCCGAAGGCGTCTCTCAGCGGGGCCGGGAGGATCGGCGGGGCCGGGGGCCGCGACGACGGCGCGGGCGCCGTGGGGGCGGCCACCGGGGCCTCAGGGGGTCAGCGCCAGCTCGTCGTCGGTCTCCTTGTCCACAGCGCTCTCGCTGAACGCCCAGGGCAGCAGCTCCCCCTTGGCCCACATGTCGGTCTGATCCGTGTAGTGGGCGTGGTAGGCGTGGCCGGAGGCACCGGTGAGATTGATCCAGCGCGACTTGTCGAGGTCGTCCAGGTTGACGACCATCCGCATCGACGGGACCCAGGTGACGCCGTAGCCGCCCGCCGCGTTCCAGCCGGTGGCGTTGACCGCGGCCTCGCCGCCGCCGAGGTTCCACGGGCCGCGGTTGAGCAGCCACTGCACCACACCGGGGCCCTCGGTGCCCAGGGTCTGGTTCTTCAGCGTCAGCCGGTGCAGCCGGCCCCAGCTCCAGCTGTTGATGTCCTTGCCCAGCTTGGCGGTGAGCTCCGAGCGCGCGTCCTTCATGGCGATCTTCAGCAGCTCGTCACGGTTGTGCGAACCGGGGTCGAGACGGGAGCCCGGCGACTTCCACCAGTCGTTGCGCGGCTCCTTGAGGAGCTTGCGCACCACCTCGTACCAGCGGTCGCCGCCGTCGGGCTGGGCCATGTCCGGATCGCGCAGGCCGCATTCGCGCACCAGCCGGGTGTTGCCGTCCAGGTCCTCGAGCGGGCCGGAGTCGTCGGCCGGGCGCACCCGCAGGCACTGTCCCTTGACCCGCAGCTCCTTGGGGAGCTTGTTGCCGAAGGCGAGCGTGAGGGTGTTGCGCCAGACGGCGTTGAAGTACGCGGCGGCCGCCGAGTCGGAGTCCTGGGTGTAGTCCCAGCTCTCCAGCAGCTTCTGGGCCTCTCGGACGTAGTTGTCCTTGATGTCGATCTTCAGCAGATAGGGCGTCAGCAGCTTGGCGATCTCACTGCTGTCGTCCATCTGCATGGACTGCATGTCCTCGGTGGAGACCTTGCCGCCGTCCTTGATCTTGGACTGGATCAGATCGCTGATGCGCTGGCTGCGCGCGCCGTAACCCCAGTCGTCCGTCAGCAGGTACGGGTACTTCTTCTTGTCGATGACGGCCTGGTTGGCGGTGACGATGTAGCCGCGCTTGGGGTTGAGCTCCCAGGGCAGTGCCGACTGCGGAATGTACTTGCGCCACTTGTAGCGCGAGTCCCAGCCGGGCGCCGGGTAGCGGCCGTCACCCTTGGCGCGCACCGGGATCTTGCCGGGCGCCTGGTAGCCGATGTTGCCCTTGGTGTCGGCGTAGATCAGGTTCTGCGAGGGGACGTCGAAGTCGCGGGCGGCCTTGCGGAAGTCGGTGAAGTTCCGGGCGGTGTTGAGCCCGAAGACGGCGTCCATGGAGTTGGACGGGGACAGCGCGGTCCACTTCAGCGCCACCGCGTAGCCGTCGCCGCGGTCGGGGGCCACATCGTCGGCGCCACGGCCGACCGGGGCGGCCTTCCCGACGTCGGCCAGCTCCTCGTCGCGGTCGGAGACGATCGGTCCGTTGTTGGTGGTGCGGACGGTGATGGTGCGGCTCTTGCCGCCCGCGACCTTGATGGTCTCCTCACGGGTGGTGAAGGGTTGCTGCTTGCCGTCGTAGAGGTAGCTGTGCGAGGTGACCTTCTCCAGATAGAGGTCACTGACGTCGGCGCCCAGGTTGGTCATGCCCCAGCTGATGTTCTGGTTGTGACCTATGACGACGCCCGGCATGCCCGCGAAGGTGAAGCCCGCCGTGTCGTACGGGCAGGAGCTGCTGACCTGCTTGCAGTGCAGGCCCATCTGGTACCAGACGGACGGCAGCTGCGGGGCGAGGTGCGGGTCGTTGGCCAGCAGCGGCTTGCCGCTGGTCGTGTACCTGCCGTCGATGACCCAGGAGTTGGAGCCGATACCGGTGCCGTTCGGGCCGAGCAGCGCCGGGATCTTGTCCAGGGTCCTGGAGAGCGAGGACAGCCCGGTCTGGAGGCCCTGGGCGGTGCTGCCGGCGCCGGGAGCCGTACCGGTGCCCCCCGTACCGCTGGTGCCGCCCGTGGTGGTCGCCTTGGGGTCGAACTCCTCGGTGGCCTCGTCGAGCGCGCCGTCCTGGACGATCGGCTTGTTCCGGCCGTACGGGTACGACGGGTAGAGGTCCTCTATCTGGTCCGCGTCCAGCCTGCTGGACGCCAGGGCGCGGTCCACCTCGTCCTGCATGTTGCCGCGCAGGTCCCAGGCCATCGCCTTGAGCCAGGCGACAGAGTCGACCGGGGTCCACTTCTCCGGCTTGTAGCCCTCGTTCTTGAAGTCCAGGGCCGCGTACTCGACGGACAGTTCCTTGCCCGAGTGGTCCTTGAGGTAGGCGTTGACCCCGTCGGAGTAGGCCCGCAGATACTTCTTGGTGGCGGGCGACAGCTTGGTGTCGTACTCCTGCTTGGCCACCCGGTGCCAGCCCAGGGTGCGCAGGAACGCGTCGGTCTCCACCTGGCCGGATCCGAACATCTCCGAAAGCCGGCCGGACGTCATATGCCGGCGGACGTCCATCTCCCAGAAGCGGTCCTGGGCCTGGACGAACCCCTGGGCGCGGAACAGGTCCTCGGGAGTGCCGCCGTAGAGCTGCGGTATCCCGTAGCCGTCACGCTTGACCTGGACGGGCCCCGAGAGCCCCTTCAGCTGAAGCGATCCCGTGGTCTCCGGGAAGGAGGCACGCACGGTACTGATACTCCAGTACGTGCCGTAGCCGACGCCTCCGACGAGCAGCAGCACGACTGCGATCACGATCAGGCGGAGACGTCGGCTCTTCTTCTTTTTGGGAGAAGAGCCGGTTTTGTTGGCGGGCATCGCTGTCCTTCGAGGGGCAGGGTGATCCTGGAGTGCTGGAGCAACCATAGGCGCAGCGCTGTCTCCGCCCCTACGCGGAGTCATGACTGACGCCCGGCACCGGCCACCGGGCCGGGTCATTACAGCCCGGCCCACCACCCTGACCGGAGGCGCGCGTCAAGAACCCGTAAAATGTTAGGCAAGGCAACGAAGTTCCGGTCGGCCGGGTGCCGCTCACGCGATCCCCGCCGCTCCTGCGAGAAAGGTTCGGCCCCTGACTGTCCACCACCTCAATGAACTGCTGCTGGTCTGCTCGCTCGTCCTCCTCGTCGCGGTGGCGGCCGTCAGGCTCTCCTCCCGCAGCGGGCTGCCCACCCTGCTGATCTACCTCGGGCTCGGCGTGGCCATCGGCCAGGACGGCATCGGGGTCAAGTTCGACGACGCCGAGCTGACGCAGATCCTGGGCTATGCCGCCCTGGTCGTGATCCTGGCCGAGGGCGGTCTCAGCACGAAGTGGCGGGAGATCAAACCCGCCCTGCCGATGGCGGCGGCACTGTCCACCGCCGGCGTCGCGGTGAGCGTGGGGGTCACCGCGGCGGCGGCGCACTATGTGGTGGGACTGGACTGGCGGCAGGCGCTGATCATCGGCGCGGTGGTGTCCTCCACGGACGCGGCGGCGGTCTTCTCGGTGCTGCGCAAGGTGCCGCTGCCCAAGAAGCTCACGGGCGCCCTGGAGGCCGAGTCCGGCTTCAACGACGCCCCGGTGGTGATCCTGGTGGTCGCCTTCTCCACCCAGGGGCCCATCGACCCCTGGTACTTCCTGATGGGCGAGATCGCCCTGGAACTGGCGATCGGCGCGGCAATCGGGCTCGCGATCGGCTGGCTCGGCGCCTACGGTCTGCGGCACGTGGCGCTGCCCGCCTCCGGCCTCTACCCGATCGCGGTGGTGGCCATCGCCGTGACCGCCTACGCGGGCGGCGCGCTGGCGCACGGCTCCGGCTTCCTCGCCGTCTATCTCGCCTCGCTGGTCCTGGGGAACGCCCGGCTGCCGCACTGGCCGGCGACGCGCGGCTTCGCCGAGGGGCTCGGCTGGCTCGCCCAGATCGGCATGTTCGTACTGCTCGGTCTGCTGGTGACACCGCACGACCTAACCGATGACATCTGGCCCGCGGTGGTCGTGGGGCTGGTGCTGACGGTGATCGCCCGGCCGGTGTCGGTCCTGGTCAGCACGGCGCCGTTCCGGGTGCCGTGGCGGGAGAAGGCGCTGCTGTCCTGGGCCGGGCTGCGCGGCGCGGTGCCCATTGTGCTGGCGACCATCCCGATGGTCGGTGAGGTGCCCGACAGCTGGCGGATCTTCAACATCGTCTTTGTGCTGGTGATCGTCTACACGCTGGTCCAGGGGCCGACGCTGCCCTGGCTGGCCACCCGGCTGCGGCTCGGCGAGCCGGAGGAGGCGTCGGACCTCGGGATCGAGTCGGCGCCACTGGAGCGGCTGCGCGGCCATCTGCTGTCGGTCTCCATCCCCCAGGACTCCAAGATGCACGGGGTCGAGATCGGCGAGCTGCGGCTGCCGCCCGGGGCCGCGGTCACCCTGGTCGTCCGGGACAAGGCCAGCTTTGTGCCGTTGCCCTCCACGGTGCTGCGGCGCGGCGACGAACTGCTGGTGGTGGCCACGGACCCGGTGCGCGACGCGGCGGAGAAGCGGCTGCGGGCGGTGGGGCGCGGCGGCAAGCTGGCGGGCTGGCTGGGGACGGGTGGCGGCTGAGCGGGGGCACCGGGGGCGGCGGCGCAGCGTGGGATCGATCACCGTGTGGCTCGATCCAGTGGACTGACGGGCCGGAATACTGCACTATGGAGCGTCGTTAGCACTCATTGAGTGAGAGTGCCAGGAGGAAGTACGTGCCGACCTACCAGTACCAGTGCACCGCGTGCGGCGAGGGCCTCGAGGCGGTGCAGAAGTTCACCGACGACGCGCTCACCGAGTGCCCCAGCTGCCAGGGACGCCTGAAGAAGGTGTTCTCGGCGGTCGGCATCGTCTTCAAGGGCTCCGGCTTCTACCGGAACGACAGCCGCTCCTCCGCCAGCGGCTCGAGCGGTGCTTCGGCCAAGCCCGCGGCGAAGAGCGACAGCGGCAGCTCGTCGTCCGCTTCCTCGTCCTCGTCCTCGGACTCGTCGTCCGGGTCGGGTTCTTCGTCCTCGTCGGCGTCCAGCTCGTCGTCGTCCAGCTCGTCGTCGTCCACGTCGCGCTCCTCGGCGAGCAGCGCCACGTCGGCCGCCTGATCTTCCGCCGCGCCACCCCGCCGTCTTCCTGGAGACGGCGGGGTGGCGCGCGTCGTACGGCGGTTGGGCGTCGTACGGCGATGTGTGCGTCCTACGGCGGGTGTCGAACCGGCGGGCACCGCTGGCTAGGGTGATCACATGGCCGAGACCAGCAGCAGGCAAGCAGACATAGGGGTCATCGGGGGATCCGGGTTCTACTCGTTCCTCGACGATGTGACCGAGATCACCGTTGAGACTCCCTATGGGGCACCGAGCGACACGCTCTTCCTCGGCGACGTCGCGGGACGGCGGGTCGCCTTCCTCCCCCGCCACGGCCGCAAGCACCATCTGCCGCCGCACCGGATCAACTACCGCGCCAACCTGTGGGCTCTGCGCTCGCTCGGTGTGCGGCAGATACTCGGGCCGTGCGCGGTGGGCGGGCTGCGGCCGGAGTACGGGCCGGGGACGCTGCTGGTGCCGGACCAGCTCGTGGACCGTACGAAGGGACGCGTCCAGACCTACTTCGACGGTGAGCCGCTGCCGGACGGCCGGATCCCGAACGTGGTGCACACGACCTTCGCCGACCCGTACTGCCCGGTGGGGCGGAAGGCGGCCGTCGAGGCGGCGCGCGGCCGCGCGTGGGAGCCGGTGGACGGCGGGACGATGTGTGTGGTCGAGGGGCCGCGCTTCTCCACCCGGGCGGAATCGCGCTGGCATGCCGCCCAGGGCTGGTCGGTGGTGGGTATGACCGGCCATCCGGAAGCCGTGCTCGCCCGTGAACTTGGGCTCTGCTACACGTCGTTGTCGCTGGTGACCGATCTGGACGCGGGGGTGGAGACGGGCGAGGGGGTCACCCACACCGAGGTGCTGAAGGTGTTCGGGGAGAACATCGGGCGGCTGCGCGAGGTGCTCTTCGACGCGGTGGTCAGGCTGCCGGAGAGCTCCGAGCGGGACTGCCTGTGCACCCGCGCGCACGACGGCTGGGACCTGGGGATCGAGCTGCCGTAGGGCGGTGCGGGAACGCGCCTGGAGGAGGCGTGGTTGGCGCCTGGGGGCGGGGCGGGGCTGGCGCCTGGGGCAGGGCGTGGCTGACGCCTGGGGGCGGGACGTGGCTGACGCCTGGGGGCGGGACGTGGCTGGCGCCTGGGGCAGGGCGTGGCTGGCGCCTGGGGGCGGGGCATCGCTCGACACCCGGAGGCGGGGCGTCACTCGGGACGGGATGTCGCTCGACACCTGGGGCAGGACATCGCTCGAACGGGTGACCGAGTTGTGCACAGTCCGCTTGGCCGTCCACAGGCCCGAGCGGGTTCGGGCGGGGACGGGCATCGTGAAGGGGCCGGAAGCTCCGGACCCTTCACACCAGGCGGTGATGTGCCATGTCCCATCCGTCCCCCGCACTCGCGTTACCCCGCTCCGCTCCCCCGCTGAGCACGGTTCCCGGTTTCGCCCCGGTCCGGATCGGGCGGGACGGCGGCCATCGGCTGCGGCGGGCGGTGCGGCGGCGCAGACGCCCGATGGCGGCCGGTCTCGCGCTGACCGCCGCGGCGCTCGCTGCCGCGGCACCGCCCGGTCCGGGGCACGGGGGCGGGGCGCCCGCGCCGGTGCCCGCCTCGGAGGACGGCGGCCGCCGGGGCGGTACACGGCCCGCCATGGTGGCGGCTCCGGTCCGGATCGCCGACGCGGCGGCGGTGGAGCTGCTGCACCCGGGCGACCGGGTGGATGTGCTGGCCATGCCCCTGCCGAGCGCGGCTTCGGGCCGCGGGTCCGGCGCCCCTGCGCGGGTGGTCGCGCCCGGGGTACGGGTCGCCGAGGTGCCCGGGGCGGGCGAGAGCGGGGCCCGCGGGAGTGCGGCGGTGGACGCGAGCGGGACGGAGGAGGGCGGGGCCCGCGGGGCGGCGGACGCCGCCGGGGTGGACGAAGACGGGGCCTACGGGGCTGAGCCGCCGGACGGCGGCGGGGCGCTGGTTGTGCTGACCGTTCCCCGGGCGACCGCCGCGGCGCTGGCCGGTGCCGCGGCCAGTTCCCGGCTGGCGGTGACGCTGTGCCGATCCTGATGACCCCTCCTGGGCTCTTGCCCCTGGTCCGCCCCGGTGTAGGTTGCGGAACCGTCCGCTCCAGCACCCATGCGGCGAAAGAGAGGCTGTGGCTTGAGTCAGGAGAAGGTGACCGAGGAGAAGCAGAGCGTCATGGAAGGCTTCAAGGCCTTCCTGATGCGCGGCAATGTGATCGACCTGGCTGTCGCGGTTGTCATCGGAGCCGCCTTCACCGCCGTTGTGAACTCCATCGTGAAGGGCCTGATCAATCCCATCGTCGGAGCCTTCGGCACGAAGGACCTGGAGAAGTACCGCTCGTGCCTGAAGGCGCCCTGCGAGACGAACGCCGCGGGCGAGGTCGTCCACGGCATCCCGCTCATGTGGGGCACCGTGCTCTCGGCCGTGCTCACCTTCCTGATCACAGCGGCGGTGGTGTACTTCCTGATGGTGCTGCCGATGTCGCGCTATCTGGCGCGGAAGGCCGCCCGGGAGGCGCAGGCGGAGGAGGAGCAGGCCGCGGTGGAGGCCGCCGAGATCACCCTGCTCCGCGAGATACGCGACGAGCTGGTGGCCCAGCGCGGCAGCGGCGCCTAGCCGCGCGTCAGAGGTGGTGGGGCGGTTTCTCGTCGAGGAACCGCGCCAGATCCGCGGCGCAGTCGGCGCCGTCGCCGCCAGGAGTCCGCTCACCCCACCCGCGGTCCGTGTCGTCCGGCGACGGCTGCGCCAGTGGATCACCAAAGATCAGCGCGGCTGCCGGATCGCGCGGTCCGGGGGCAGGGGCGGTGCTCATGCCTCAAGAGTACGGCCGGGCCAGCGGCTCGGTGTACCGCCCCAGCTCCTCGTGCCACCACCGGTCCCGGCCGGACTTCCAGGACACCGGGCGGGCGAGCCGGTGCACCACCAGCACCGAGCGCACCTCCGGGCAGCCGGTCAGCGCCCGGTCGACGATCTGCTTGAGCGCCTTCGCCTCGCCACGGCGCTGCTCGCCGTCCGCGGTGATGACAACCCTGGCCCCCGCCTCCCTGATCCGGTTGCGCAGTTCATGCGGGCGCAGCCCCACCGGGAGGCTGACACGAACGACATCGAGACGGCCGCAGGCAAGCGTGGCGATCACGGACTCGGGCACCAGCGGCAGATGGACCGCCACCCGGTCACCGGCGCGGATCCCGAGCCGGGTGAGGGCGGCCGCGGCCCTGGCCGCCTGGTCGAGCAGCTCCGCATGGGTGAGCTCCTCGGTGCAGTCCGGCTCGCTGATCCAGCGGAGGGCCACCCGGGCGGCCTGCCGGGTGTCGGCGGCCAGAGTCGGGAGCACCTCCGTCCGAGAGGTACGGGGCACGTCGGTCTTCTTTCGGGCGGGTACGGACGGGATACCGCTCAGACTGCTGGTGGGGCATCAACGTCTGATGAACGTCCTGTATATGACGGCGTATCGGCCCCGGGCCCATCTCGTGGCGCCGCTCCCGGAAGCATCCCACCCGGCCCGGCGCGCGCCTCACTCCCCGCCCCTGCCATGGCCCGTTCCCTGGCGTCCCGTGCTACGCATACCTTCCATGAACACCGACGGGACAATCCCCGGATCCCCCCGCACCGGCCGGGCCGATGCGCTGACGGACGTCCATGGGCTGCGGGTCGGCCATGCCCAGCGCATCGGCCGCGGTTGGCTGACCGGCACGACCGTGGTGCTGGCTCCCGAAGGGGGTGCGGTGGCCGCGGTCGATGTGCGGGGCGGCGGCCCGGGCACCCGGGAGACCGACGCCCTCGACCCACGCAATCTCGTTCAGCGCGTCGATGCCGTTGTGCTGACAGGGGGCAGCGCCTTCGGTCTGGACAGCGCCTCGGGGGTGGCCGAGTGGCTGGAGGAGCGGGGCCGCGGCTTCCGGGTCGGCCCCGATCCCTCACAGGTCGTCCCGGTGGTTCCGGCCGCCGCCCTCTTCGACCTGGGCCGGGGTGGGGACTGGAAGGCCCGGCCAGGGGCGGCGCTGGGCCGGGAGGCGGCCGAGGCCGCGGCGGGTTCCGAGCCGGGATCGCCGGTCGCGCAGGGCAGCGTCGGGGCCGGTACGGGTGCGGTGGCCGGTGGTCTGAAGGGCGGCATCGGCTCGGCCTCCGTGGTACTGCCGTCCGGCCTCACGGTGGCCGCCCTGGCGGCGGTCAACGCGGCGGGTTCGGCGGTGGATCCGCGGACGGGCGTGCTGTACGGGGAGGGTTACGAGCCGTCGGCCGGGGGCGGGCCACACCGGCCGGGCGAGGCCGAGCACGCCGAGGCGCTGCGCAGGCTGGCGGCGGCGCGGGCCGAGTCGGAGCGGCGCCAGGCCGCCTCGGTGCTGCCGCCGTTGAACACCACGCTGGCCGTGGTGGCCACCGACGCCGTCCTCACCCGTGCCCAGGCGCAGAAGCTGGCGGGCACCGCGCACGACGGTCTGGCGAGGGCGGTCCGGCCGGTGCATCTGCTGTCCGACGGGGACACCGTGTTCGCCCTGGCCACGGGTGGCCGCCCGCTGGTGCCGGAGCGCGGCGAGGAGGGCGCGGACCCGGCGTTCGCGGTGCACCGGGAGAGCGGCGCGCTGAACGAGGTGCTGGCTTCCGGGGCGGACGTCCTGACGCGGGCGGTGGTCAAGGCGGTGCTGGCGGCGGAGGGGGTGGACGGACCGGGTGGTGTCTTCCCCGCGTACCGCGAGCTGTACGGAGCGGAGGGTTGAGACGCGATGCGGAGGGTTGAGACGCGATGCGGAGGGTTGAGACGCGATGCGGAGGGTTGGGAAGCGATGAGGGGACAGGCAACCGGGATATGAGGGGGAGACGACGGCCATGGATACCGATCTGCTGATCGTCGGCGGCGGTCCGGCGGGCTGCGCGGCCGCCGTGATGGCGGCGAGCGTCGGGATGCGCTCGGTGCTGGTGGAGTCCGGCGAGGCCCTGTGCGGTGGGCTGCGGCGCATCCCCGTGGTGCGCAATGTTCTCGGTTTCACCACCGGCCCCGGGCTGGCGGCGGCGATCGAGACGGATATCGCGCGCTGCGCTCCGTGCCGGGTCGAGTTGGGGCGGCGCGCCACGCGGGTCGAAGCGTTCGACGACCATGTGGCGATCACGTTCGAGCCCGCGAACGGGGCGGTGGGCACCTCCCCGCCCCGGCCCGCGAAGGCCCCTGCGGGCGCCACACGGCTGACGGCGTCGTATGCGGTCGTGGCCACCGGAGTCGGGCCCATGGGGCCCGAGGGCGCCGGCTGGCTGAGCGGTGCCGAAGGCCGGGGGCTGTCTCCGCTGTGGGAGGCGGATCCGGCGGAGCTGGCCGACCGCACCGTGCTCGTCCTCGGCGCGGACCGGCCGCTGGGCACCTGTGCACGGGCCCATCCGGAGCTGAACGTCCGCTTCCTGGTCGGCTATCCGCCCGAGGACGCGTACAAGACCGAGGAGATCGGCCAGGACCCGCGGGTGGAGCTGGTGGCGGTGCGGAGGCTGGAGTTGGCGCCCGGGAGCGCGCCCGGGCGCGAGGGGCTCACCGCCGAGGCCCTCACCGTGGCGGGCGAGCGGCACACTCTCAGGGCCGATCGCGGATATCTCAACCTGGGCAGCGCGCCTGCGCTCCCGACAGGGGCCGTTGCCACCGACGGGTCCGGCTACTGTCCGCCCGCTCGCCAGCACCCCCGGGTGTTCACCGCGGGTGATCTGCGCTCGGCCCGCTTCCAGCGGATCGCCACCGCCATGGGGTCGGGCGGTGAGGCCGCGCTCGGCGCCTACTACGCCTCGCGCGGCCTGCCCGTGGACCTCGGCACCGCGGCGCCGGACCGCACGGGGGGTGACGGAGATGCGGTCAGACCGTGACCGCCGCCTTCGACTCGTCCCCGGTGGCGCCCGACTCGGCCCGTCCGGCGGCCGGGACCCTATCCGCCTCCGGCCGTGCGGTCTTCCGCAGCCCCTTGAGGAAGATGACCAGTCCGGTCGAGACCGCCGTACCGGCCACGATGGCCAGCAGGTAGAGGAACGGCCGACCGATCAGCGGGACCACGAAGATGCCGCCGTGCGGGGCGCGCAGGGTGCAGTCGAAGGCCATCGACAGCGCACCGGTGACCGCACCGCCCGCCATGGCCGAGGGAATGACGCGCAGCGGGTCCGCCGCGGCGAACGGGATCGCGCCCTCGCTGATGAAGGAGGCGCCCAACACCCAGGCGGCCTTGCCGTTCTCCCGCTCCGCCTTGGTGAACAGCCGTCCGCGCACGGTGGTGGCCAGTGCCATCGCCAGCGGGGGCACCATCCCGGCCGCCATCACCGCGGCCATGATCTTGAGGCTGCCGGTGGAGGGGTCCGAGGCCGCGATACCGCCCGTGGCGAAGGCGTAGGCGACCTTGTTGACCGGGCCGCCCAGGTCGAAGCACATCATCAGGCCCAGGATCACGCCGAGGATGACGGCGTTGGCACCGGAGAGGCTGTTGAGCCAGTCGGTCATCGACTGCTGTGCGGAGGCGATGGGCTTGCCGATCACCACGAACATCAGGGACCCGACGACCGCCGACGAGATCAGCGGGATCACGACCACCGGCATGATGCCGCGCAGCGCACCAGGCACCGAGAACCGCTGGATGCCCATCACCACCGCGCCCGCGATCAGTCCCGCGACAAGGCCGCCGAGGAAGCCGGCCTTGATGGTGGTCGCGATGAAACCGCCGACGAAGCCGGGGACCAGACCGGGCCGGTCGGCCATGCCATAGGCGATGTAGCCCGCCAGGACCGGCACCAGGAAGGTGAAGGCGGCACCGCCGACCTGGAAGAGCAGCGCCGCCCAGCTGGCCGTCTCGGTCCAGACGAAGTGGTCGGCCACCGACTTGGCACTGGCGATCTCGTAGCCGCCGATCGCGAAGGCGAGGGCGATCAGCAGACCGCCCGCGGCGACGAACGGGACCATGTAACTCACGCCCGTCATCAGCCAGGTGCGCAGCCGGGTGCCGAAACCGTCACCGGCGGCGGCGCCCGCGTCCATCGGGGCCGAGCCCTGCTCCGGGCCATCGGCCGGTGCGCTCGTCTCGCCGCGCGCGGCCTTCTCCCGTGCCTCGGCGACCAGCTCCGCCGGGCGGTTGATGCCCGCCTTCACCCCGACGTCCACGGTCGGCTTTCCGGCGAACCGGCCCTTGTCCCGCACCTCCACGTCATGCGCGAAGATCACCGCGTCGGCGGCGGCGATCGTGGCGGCCGGGAGCCTGTCGAACCCGGCGGACCCCTGGGTCTCGACCACCAGCTCGGCACCCGCCTCGGCCGCGGCCCTCTCCAGGGACTCGGCGGCCATGTAGGTGTGGGCGATTCCGGTGGGGCACGAGGTCACGGCGACGATCCGGAACGGGGCGGCCGGCGCCTGCGGCTCCGTGACGGTCGCCCGCGGCGTCCCGGTCGCGGTTGCCCGCGGCGTCCCGGTCGCGGCCGCCCGCGGCGTCCCGGTCGCGGTCGTGGCCTGGGCCGCCTCCCCGGGGGCCTCCGTCCGCCCGTCCCTGCGGATCAGGGCGGCCACCCGCTCCGGCTCGTCCGCCGAGCGCAGTGCGTCGGTGAACGCGGTGTCCATCAGCGACCGCGCGAGGCTGGACAGAATGCTCAGATGGTCGCTGTCCGCCCCCGCCGGGGCCGCGATCAGGAAGATCAGATCAGCCGGTCCGTCCGGTGCGCCGAAGTCGATCCGGGCCGCGCTGCGCCCGAAGGCGAGTGTGGGCTCGGTGACATGTTCGCTGCGGCAGTGGGGTATGCCGATGCCGCCGTCCAGGCCGGTCGGCATCTGCTCCTCGCGCGCCGCCACGTCGGCGAGAAACCCGTCGAGGTCGGTGACCCGTCCGGCCGCGGCCATGCGTGCGGCGAGCGACCGGGCGGCGGCTTCCTTGGTATCGGCGGACAGGTCAAGGTCGACCAGATCCGCGGTGATCAGCTCACGCATCTCGCGGCTCCCTTGGGTGCGGTTCCGCCCGGTGTCGGGGAGGGGCGGAACGGAGTGGGGACGGGGGGTGGGAGTGGGGCGGGCCGGTCACACGGGCTCCGTGAGCGCGCGGTCCAGCGGGACGTCCGCCGTGGTCAGGACGGCGGACGGATCGAGATCGGCCGGGGTCGGCATGGCGCTGCCCGGCAGCTGCACGGCGGCCGCGCCATGGGCCACCGCCGCGGCGAGCGCGACGGGTCCGGCGCCGCCCGCCGCGAGAAATCCGGCGAGCGAGGCATCGCCCGCTCCGACGTTGCTGCGAACCGTGGCGACGCGGGCCGCGCCGAAGTAGGCGCCGGTCCCGTCGACCAGCAACTGTCCGTCGGCGCCCAGGCTGGCCAGTACGGCGCGGGCGCCCAGCCCGCGCAGTTCTTCTGCCGCCTTGACCGCCTCGCCGACAGTGGCCAGCGGGCGGCCCACGGCCTGGGCCAGTTCCTCGGCGTTGGGCTTCACCACGTCCGGGCGTTCGCGCAGCGCCGCGGTCAGCGAGGGACCGGAGGTGTCCAGGGCGATCCGGGCGCCCGCCCGATGGGCGCGGGCGACGAGTTCGGCGTACCACTCGGGGGCGAGCCCGCGCGGAAGGCTGCCGCAGCAGGCGATCCAGTCGGCGTCGGCGCTTTTCGTCCGCACCGCCTCGAGCACCGCCTCCGCCTCGGCGCCGGTCAGTTCGGGCCCGCCCGCGTTGACCTTGGTGAGGGTGCCGTCCGGCTCGGCGACGGCGACATTGATCCGGGTCGAGCCCGTCACCGGCACACCCGCCGCCTCGATGCCCAACTCCCCGAGCAGCCGCGCCAGCAGCGCGCCCTCCGGTCCGCCGAGCGGCAGCACCGCGACCGTGCGCCGCCCGGCGGCGGCCACCGCGCGCGAGACGTTGACGCCCTTGCCGCCGGGGTCGACCCGGTCGGTGGTGGCGCGCAGCACCGCACCGCGCTCCAGCGCCGGGATCTCGTAGGTGCGGTCCAGGCTGGGGTTGGGGGTGACGGTGAGGATCATGCGCGGGCCACTTCCGTGCCCCGGTGCTCGATGGCGAGCGCGTCCTGCGGGCTCAGTCCGGTGTCCGTGATCAGCAGATCCACATGGCCGAGGTCTCCGAACCGGGCGAAGTGCTCCTGGCCGAACTTGGCGGAGTCCGCCAGCAGGACGACCCGCCGGGCGGCGGCGATCATCGCGCGCTTGACGGCGGCCTCCGCGAGGTCGGGGGTGGTCAGCCCGCCGTCGAGCGAGAAGCCGTTCGTGGCCAGGAAGAGCACATCGGCCTTGATCTCGCCGTAGCCGCGCAGCGCCCAGGCGTCCACGGCGGCGCGGGTGCGGTGACGGACCCGGCCGCCGACGAGGTGCAGGGCGATACCGGGGTGGTCGGCGAGGCGTGCCGCGATCGGCAGGGCGTGGGTGACGACGGTGAGCCCGGCCTCCAGCGGAAAGGCGGCGGCGAATCGGGCCGCCGTCGAGCCCGCGTCGATGATCACGCTGCCGTCGGAGGGCAGTTCGGCAAGGGCGGCCCGCGCGATGCGGTCCTTCTCGTCGGCGGCGGTCCCCTCGCGCTCGGCGAGATCGGGCTCGAAGTCGAGGCGTCCGGCAGGGATGGCACCCCCGTGCACCCGGCGGACGAGCCCCGCCCGGTCCAGCGCCCGCAGATCGCGCCGTACGGTCTCGGCGGTGACCTGGAACTCCTCGGCGAGGGACAGGACATCCACCCGTCCACTCTCGCGGGCGAGCCGGAGGATCTCCTGCTGCCGCTCCGGTGCGTACATGTGGGTTTACGCCCCTTCGATGCCCGAACCTGTGATTTCGCGGGCCAGATTACGGTGCCAGTTCCGGAAAGTAAACAGACTCGGGCACGAAACAGACGTGCCCGGACACAGTTACAGCACAAACCGATCCCGCCCGGCATGCCCACCACGCACGCCACGCACGTGCCGCCGGGCCCGCCCAGCACCGTGTCCGAATGCCGCCGGACTTCCCGTGCACGGGCGGCCAGGATCGAGTCATGCCCCCGGGATCACCTCGAACCGGGGCTTCCAACACATTCCCCATAAAAGCGATCATGGAGATGACATGACACTCGACGGCAAGGCCGCCCTGGTCACCGGGGGCAGTCGTGGTATCGGCAGGGCCGTGGCGCTGCGGCTCGCCCAGGACGGCGCCGATGTCGCGCTGACCTACAACTCCCAAGCCGAGCGCGCGGCGGATGTGGTCGACCAGATCAAGGCGCTCGGCCGCCGGGCCTGGGCCGTGCGGGCCGACGGCGCCGACGCGCAGGCGGTGCGCGACGCCGTCGCCGGGGCCGCCGCCGAGTTCGGCCGCCTCGACATCCTGGTCAACAATGCGGGTGCCGGAGTCCTCGGCCCGATCGGCGAGCTGTCCCTGGAGGATGTCGACCGCGTGCTCGCCGTCAACGTCCGGGCGCCGTTCCTCATGGCCCAGGCGGCGCTGGAGCGGCTGTCCGACGGCGGACGGATCATCAACATCGGCAGCTGCATGACCGAGTACACCCCCTTCCCCGGCGGCAGCCTCTACGCGACCAGCAAGACCGCGCAGAGCGGCCTCACCAAGGCACTGGCCCGTGAGCTCGGCCCCCGCGGCATCACGGTCAACCTGGTGCACCCCGGCCCGATCGACACCGATATGAACCCGGCCGACGGCGAGAGCGCCGCCCTGCAGAGCAGTCTGACCGCCCTGGGCCGCTACGGGCAGCCGTCGGAGATCGCCGCGACCGTGGCCCATCTCGCGAGCGACGACGGCAGCTACATCAGCGGGGCGTCGATCGCCGTGGACGGCGGCTTCGCCGCCTGATCACACCGCACCGCCCAGCACATCGGGCACAGAGTGAGCCCCGGCGCCGGGGGGGAGGGCGCCGGGGCTCGGTCCATGGGGTTGAAGGAATTCAGCGGATCCAACAGGGCCGGGCTCTCCACCACGGCGGACTAGCGCCGCAGCGGGCTCACGCCGCGGCGTCGAAACCGGTCTGGCGAGCCATCTTCTTCAGCTCGAGCAGCGCGTGCTTCTCGATCTGGCGAATCCGCTCGCGCGTCAGACCGTGCTGCTTGCCGACCTCCGTGAGTGTGCGCTCCCGGCCGTCGTCGATACCGTAGCGCGCCTTGATGATCGAGGCGGTGCGGTCGTCCAGGCGGCCGATGAGGTCCTCCAGTTCCTCACTCCGCAGCAGCGTCATCACCGACTGCTCGGGCGAGACCGCCGAGGTGTCCTCCAGCAGATCGCCGAACTGGGTCTCCCCCTCGTCGTCGACCGACATGTTCAGACTGACCGGGTCACGGGCCCAGTCGAGCACATCCGAGACCCGCTCCATCGTGGAGCCGAGCTCATGGGCGATCTCCGCGTGCTCCGGCTCCCGGCCGTGCTCACGGTTGAACTCCCGCTGCACCCGGCGGATCCGGCCGAGTTCCTCGACCAGATGGACGGGCAGCCGGATCGTACGGGACTGATCCGCGATCGAGCGGGTGATGGCCTGACGGATCCACCACGTCGCATACGTCGAGAACTTGAAGCCCTTCGTGTAGTCGAACTTCTCCACCGCGCGCACCAGGCCCGCGTTGCCCTCCTGGATCAGGTCGAGGAGAGGCAGCCCACTGCGCGGATAGCGACGCGCCACGGCTACGACCAGGCGCAGGTTGGAGCGGATGAAGACGTCCTTGGCGCGGGCACCCTCGGCGGCTATCGCCTCCAGCTCCTCACGGCTCGCACCGGCGGCTTCGGCGTCCTCCACCTCTCCGTCCAGAATCTGCTGGGCGTAGACGCCCGCCTCGATGGACTGGGACAGCTCGACCTCCTTCGCCGCGTCCAGCAGCGGGGTACGAGCGATCTCGTCGAGATACATGCCGACCAGGTCGCGATCGGCGATTTCCCCGCCTGAGGCGCGAACACTGTTGGCCCCATCAGCGCCACCGCTGGCGGACTGATGACGGGCGACGGCACGGGTTGCCATGCGTGCTCCCTTACAGATGGATCGGGCGCGGACTATGGACGGACCTGCCCCTGCCGGGTGCCCCGTCCGATGGAAACAACGACTGGAATCCGGACAGAATTCCCAAGCCGCGCCCACCTTTTTACGATCATGCAGTACCCTGTCCGGCCACAGGCGCGTCAGCGTGGCGTCCGAACACCGGGAAGCGCAGGTCAGGGCCTCGAACAGCGCCGTCGGTGACTTCCTCCCACCCTTGAGGACGAATTTCCCGGGTTTCCGGTTGCCCGAACGGATGCCGCGGGACCGGGTCGTACACGAGCGGACCGCGGGCGCACCGCACGCGGACCCCGGGCCGGCCGCGGGGCGGGCAAGCGGTGCGGTGCGCCGGGGCCCGAGTTGCCGGTGGTGAGGTACGGGTGTGCGCTGGAAGGGACCGGTCCGGCGGGCGACGAGGAGGTCCTGCCATGAATGGCCCTGCCGCCATCACCGCACGTCAGCATCGCCATCCCCGGCTCCACCCGCCGCTGCACCCCTCCGCCTCCTGGGTGGTCCCGGTCGTCCTGGGGATCCTGATCGGCGGATGGGCGGTCTTCATCGACCACAACCAGGGCTCCTCCATACCCGCGGCCTTCATCCTCGGCATCGTGGCGGCGATCGTCTTCGGGGCGGTCTGCTACGGCGTCGGCAAAGTGCAGTCGAAGCTGCTGCCGGAGGTCCGGGCGACCCTCTACGGCGCGGTCTTCGGCTGTGCGATCGGCTTCCTCTACAACATCAGCGGCGCCTCGAACTACCGGGCCTCGGGGATGGGGCTCGGAGTGGGCCTGGTCATGGGGGCCGCGGCCTTCTACGTCTTCCACGTACGCGACGAGTGAGCGCCCTGTCACCGCAGCCCGGCCCGGATCCAGGCCCCGGCCCCGGCCCCGGGGTGCGGACCAGCCCCGCGCCCGGCTTTCCGACGTAGGTCCGCGGACCCGCACCGGGTACGTCCACGGCCGGTTCCGGCCCCCGCGCCCCTGTTCCTAGCGTGGCCGTATGACCGATGACACCTCTGGAACACTCGACGAGGCGCTGGAACGGCTGCACACCGCCGGCCCCGAGCGCCGCGGCTGGCTCAGCAACCACGGACCGATGGCCGTCGAGGCGCTGGTGCGCCACGGCCAGGGCCGCTCGGTCCACCGCTGGCTCGACTACTACCGCGACAAGCTGGAGGAGATGCCGGACGCCCGCACTCCGATCACCGCGGACAACTGGCGGGAGGCACTCGGCGATCCCCGCCATATCGCCGACTGGACCGTGTACTTCGGCCACGAGCTGGCCGACCGGCCGTGGCGGGAGGTACTCGCCCTGTGGTGGCCGCGGCTGCTGCCGGGGATCGCGGGCGGGGCCACCCATCCGGTGATCCGTGTCGGCCACGCCGTACGCACCCTGCTCGACGCACCCGGCACCGCGACCGCGCCCCGCACCGCCGAACTGGCCCATGCCCTCGGCTACTGGGCGGCCCGCCACGCACCGCTGCCGCCGCTCGGCCGCCTGCCGGGGCCCGCGTCCGGATCGGCGGCCGACGCGCTGGCCGCCGTGGCCCCCGTCGCGGACCAGAGCGGTGGCATACGGGACCGGCTGCCGCAGCTCACGGCGTTCCCCGCCTGGCCCGTGGAACAGGAGCGGGGCGCCACCGCCCCCGACGCGGCCACCGCCCCCGACGCCGCACGCGACCGGCTGGCCCAGCTGGTACGGGCAGCGACCCATCGCTATCTCACCCATGGCCACGGCGAGCCCGTGATGCTGGTCCATGCCGCGACCGCGCCCAACGCCGTGCTGCGGACGCTGCCCGCGCTCCCCCGCGAGCTGTGGGCGCCGAGCCTGGACGCGGCCTGGGCGGCGAGCGCCGCGGTCACGGCGGCGTACGGGCCCTCGCAGCCGCTCCCCCGGCCGTCAGCAGGGGCCGCGCTCAAGGGGGCCGCGGCCGCAGGAGCGAACGTGTCCCCAGAGGAGGTCATCGCGCATGCCGCCGCACACGGTGACGAGCACGCCATCAAGCTGACCGACACCGCGCTCGATGTCGCCCGCGACGCCGTCGCCACCGGCGAGGATCACGAAACCGCCCTCGCCGCCGCCCTGCACGCCTGCGCGCTCATCGACTCACCGCTGGCGTAACCCGCAAGAGCCCCCACGGCCCACAACCCCAAGAGCCCATGGTCGCCTCAGCCGAACTGCACCGACCGCTTGGCCAGTCCCATCCAGAAGCCGTCGATCACACTGCGCTGACTGCCGAGTTCGGACTCGGCGGCCCCCAAGGTGACGAACAGCGGCGCGAAGTGCTCGGTGCGCGGATGCGCGAGCCGCCCCGCCGGGGAGGTGTACTCGAAGTCCAGCAGGGCGTCGATGTCCTGTGCCTCCAGCGCGCGCTGCCCCCAGTCGTCGAACTCGGCCGACCAGCTGGGCGGCGTCGGGCCGGTGTCCCGCAGCGCGGCCAGGTTGTGGGTGAAGAAGCCGCTGCCGACGATCAGCACGCCCTCGTCCCGCAGCGGTGCCAGCTTCCTCCCGGTCTCCATCAGCTTCCCCGGGTCGAGCGTCGGCATCGACACCTGGAGTACCGGGATATCGGCCTCCGGATACATCTCGACCAGCGGGACATACGCACCGTGGTCGAGTCCGCGGTCGGGGATGTCCCGCACCGGGGTACCCGCCGTGCGCAGCGTCCCGCGGATGCGCTCGGCCAGCTCCGGGGCGCCGGGGGCCGCGTACCGCACCCGGTAGTAGTGCTCGGGGAAACCCCAGAAGTCGTAGACCAGCGGCACCTGTTGGGTGGCCCCGATGGCCAGCGGCGCTTCCTCCCAGTGGGCGGAGATCATGAGAATGGCTCTCGGCCGGGGAAGCTCCGCCGACCAGGCGGCCAGCTGCCCCGGCCAGACCGGATCGTCGGCGAGGGGCGGGGCACCATGGCTCAGATAGAGGGCGGGCATACGCCCGTCGGACGCGGACACGATGACTCCTCGATCCAGGTCGATCCAGAAACTTGAAGTCTCAACTAATGGAGGGACGATAACATCAAATTGTTCAATGTTCAAGGAATGCTCCGTACAATGAACGCGTGGACGCCATGAAGACCCCGACCCCCGCAGACGCAGACGCAGACGCAGACGGCGAAGCGACCCGCTGGCTGACCGAAGACGAACAGCGCACCTGGCAGGCGTACATGCAGGCGAGCATGCTCCTGGAGGACCATCTCGACCGCCAGTTGCAGCGGGACGCGGGGATGCCGCATGTCTACTACGGCCTGTTGGTGAAGCTCTCCCGGGCGCCACGCCACAGACTGCGGATGACCGAGCTCGCCGAGGCCGCCAAGATCACCCGCTCCCGGCTGTCCCACGCCATCGCGCGGATGGAGAAGGACGGCTGGGTGCGGCGTGAGGACTGCCCCTCCGACAAGCGCGGGCAGAACGCGGTCCTCACCGACAAGGGGTTCGAGGTGCTGAAGCAGACGGCGCCCGGCCATGTCGCCGCCGTACGGACCGCGATCTTCGACCGGCTCAGTCCCGAGCAGGTCGAGCAGTTCGGCGACATCTGCCAGATCATCCGCGAGGGGCTCCAGCCGGAGGGCGCCGATCTGCCCTGGCTGCGCTGAGCCGCCCGCACCCGCCTCCCGACCCGGAAACACCCGAAGGCCCCACTCCCTCCTTGGGTTCTAGGAGTCGTTGCAACACCCCAGCTCAAGGGGTGGCATGGACTTCGAGATCCGTGAGGACCGGCAGCCGCAGGGACCCAGGAAGCTCACTCGTGAGCGGGAGGCATACTTCCGGCTCATGCAGCAGGGCGTGAGCAACACGGAAGCGTGCCGGATTGTCGGGATCAACCGGCGGACCGGGAAACGCTGGCGCTACGGACGCGGCGTGTCCGGCAGCAACAAGGCGGCCCCACCGATCAACTCGGTGGGGCCGCCTTCTGCGCCGTCGCGGTACCTGTGCGAGGCCGACCGGATCCACATCGCCGACCGGCTGCGTGAGAAGGCGACGGTCCGGGCGATCGCGGCCGAGCTGGGCCGCAGTCCGTCCACGATCAGCCGGGAGATCCGCCGCAACCGGCACCCGGGCAGCGGTCAGTACCGGCCCTACGCGGCCCAGGCCCGCGCGGATGCCCGCCGGCCCCGCCCCAAGCGCCGGAAGATCAGCGAGAACCCCGAGCTGCGGGCCGCCGTCCAGGCGATGCTGGACGAGAAGTGGAGCCCGGAGCAGGTATGCCACGCTCTGCGGGCACAGTTCCCCGACCGGCCGGAGATGCACGTGGTCCACGAGACCGTCTACCAGGCCCTTTACGTCCAGGGCAGAGGCCGGCTACGGCGCGAGCTCGCCGGCACCCTGCGCTCGGGGCGGGCCCGCCGCAAGCCGCAGAAGCAGGCCAACTGCCGCCAGCCGCGGTTCACCACCCCGATGGTGATGATCAGCGAACGGCCCGCCGAGGCCGAGGACCGGGCCCTGCCCGGCCACTGGGAAGGCGACCTGATCATCGGCAAGGACGGGAAGTCCGCGATCGGCACCCTGGTGGAACGCGCGACCCGCTACGCCATGCTCCTGCATCTGCCCGGCGACCACGGCGCCGAGGCCGTCCTGGGAGCGCTGACAACCACAGTCCAGACCCTGCCCGCCCAGCTGAAACGGTCCCTGACCTGGGACCAGGGCAGCGAGATGGCCCGCCACGGCGAGTTCACCCTCGCCACCGACATCCCGGTCTACTTCTGCGACCCCGCCAGCCCCTGGCAGCGCGGCTCGAACGAGAACACCAACGGACTGCTCCGTCAGTACTTCCCCAAGGGCACCGACCTGTCCGCCCACGGCCCCGAGCACCTGGCCGCCGTCGCCGACCAGCTCAACCGCCGCCCACGCAAAACGCTCGGCTGGGAAACCCCAGCCGAGCGCCTGCATAAACTGCTCGCGGCCTGATCAACACGACCACGTGTTGCAACGACCCCTAGAAACCGCCCTCAAGGGAGCGGGGCCTTCATCGCCGTACGGCGCGACGGTGCCGCCGTACGGCAGGGTGCGTCAGATGCGTCAGATGCGTCAGTGCGCCATGACCGGCACGGCGTCCTCGACCGCACCCTCGCCGGAGCTCGCGACCGGACCCCCGCCGTCCTGCCGACCCGCGTTGATGAAGGTGAAGGCGATCAGCGCCGCCAGCGCCAGGATGCCGACCGCCCACCAGATGGCGGTGGTGTAGCCGTGCACCATGGCCTGCATCTCCAGCGCCTTGCGCGAGGGGGCACTGAGCAGATGGGACTTGGCGTAGTCGGTGGTGGCGCTGGCGGCGATGGTGTTCAGCAGCGCGGTACCGATGGCGCCGCCCACCTGCTGCGAGGTGTTGACCATCGCAGAGGCGACACCCGCGTCACGCGGCTGGACGCCGTGCGTCGCCAGGCTCATCGCCGGCATGAAGGCCGTACCCATGCCGAGGCCGAGCAGGATGAACGCGGGCAGGATCTGCCAGGTGTACGAGGTGTCCAGTTCGATCTGGGTCAGTATCACCATGCCGATCGCGGCGACCACGAAGCCCGGACCCATCAGCAGCCGGGCCGGGACCCGGATCATCAGCCGGGTGCCGATCTGGGTGGAACCGACGATCATGCCGAAGATCATCGGCAGGAAGGCGAAACCGGTCTTGACCGGGCTGTATCCCTTGACGATCTGCATATAGAAGGTGAGGAACAGGAACAGACCGAACATGCCGATGATGGCCAGGCCCAGCGAGGCGTAGACACCGCCGCGGTTCCGGTCGGTGACCACCCGCAGCGGCAGCAGCGGAGCCTTCACCTGGGACTCGACGACCGCGAACGCGGTCAGCAGCACGGCCGCCGCGATGAACAGGCCGATGGTCCAGCCCGCGGACCAGCCGTCGGATTCGGCGCGGGTGAACCCGTAGACCAGCGCGACCAGGCCCGTGGTGGCCAGGATGACGCCGGGGATGTCCAGCCGGGATGTATTGCGGCTCTCGATGGGCTCGCGGATCACGGCGATCGCACCAGCGGCGGCGACGGCGGCGAAGGGGATGTTCACGAAGAACGTCCAGCGCCAGTCCATGTACTCGGTGAGCACACCGCCGAGGATCAGGCCGACTGCGCCGCCACCGCCCGCGATGGCGCCGAAGATGCCGAACGCCTTGGCGCGCTCCTTGGCGTCGGTGAACATCACGGCGAGCAGCGAGAGCGCGGAGGGCGCGAGCAGCGCGCCGAACACACCCTGAAGCGCCCGGGCGCCCATCAGCACCCCGCTGTTGAGCGCGGCGCCGCCCAGCGCCGAGGCCGCGGCGAAGCCCACCAGTCCGACGATGAAGGTCCGCTTGCGGCCCCACAGGTCAGCGACCCGGCCGCCGAACAGCAGCAGTCCGCCGAAGGCGAGGGCGTACGCGGTGATGACCCACTGCCGGTTGCCGTCCGAGATATGGAGGTCGGCCTGGGCGGAGGGCAGCGCGATGTTCACGATGGTCGCGTCGAGGACAACCATCAGCTGGGCGATGGCGATGAATATCAGCGCTTTCCAGCGCCGGGGATCGACGTATGGAGCCGTTTCAGGCATGAGTGGGCCTACCTAGCGGTGCGGAGAGTGAAAAACGGGACGGAACGGGCCGGTGATCACCGACGTGTGGTCACCGGTGTGAAGTCGTTGGGACAGGCGTCAGGGAAGGGCGGGGTCACCAAGCGTCGGAACGGAAGTGACGAGAGGCTGGCACGCATACACAGAAGACCTGTGAACGCATGAGAAATAAGCGGTGCTCGGCGCGGATGAGATTCAGATCACGGCCGCTGTTGCAGATCCTCCAAGGTGGCGGCGGAGCCGGGTAGTTCGGAGCGCGCCGGGGCCGACAGACCGTCCAGGAACAGCTGAAGATGCCGGTGCACAAAGGTGTCGAAGTCCACGCAGCCGCTGCCGGGCAGCGGCCGGGTGAGCTGGTTGAGGGCGACCATCAGATCACCGACACCGATGTCGGTGCGCAGTTGGCCGGACGCGCGCGCCGCCCCCATCAGGGCGTCGATACTGGCGGCCAGACGGTCGCGGGCGGCGATGAGATCAGGGTGCTCCTTGTCGATGCTGTCGGAGAGCAGGGGGCACAGGGCGCCGATCCGCTCGTCCGCCGCCGCGTGCACGAAGCGCCGCAGCGCGAGGAACGCGTCCGGCTCCTCGGCCAGGGCCGATTCGGCCTGTTCGGCAACGCGGGACATCACCGACAGGGTCACGTGGTGGATCAGCTCGCGGCGGTCCGCGAAGTGCCGATAGATGGTGGCATTGCCGACACCCGCTCGTCGAGCGATTTCATCGAGCGGGATCTCGCCCCCGTACTCGGCGAGCGCCTCCCGGGCGGTGGCGACGATCCGCTCCCGGTTCCGCAGGGCGTCGGCGCGCAGCCGGTACTGCCCGGGCCGGGCCGTCTTCCCCGTCTTCGTAGTGGCCGTGGGGGCCATGGCAGCACTCCTTTCCGCGCACCGGCGTCCGACATCCGGAGGGCCCGGTTCCGACGTTTCGAGGTTCAACTTTTCCGGGGAGTCACTCCCCGTTTGTGCGTTCCCCCGTCTAAACGGGGAATCAGTCCCCGGAATTTCCCCGTCCGCACGTGACCTGCCTCACACTCGACCGACGGTTCGGACACCCGGACGGACCAGCGATTTCCCCCGCACGGCCGCACCCCACGGGCGCCGCGCCCCGCGCCGACACACCGTGGTCGGCGATGAGCCAGACCCGTGAGTCCTCCCGCCCTCGAATACGCAGGCCCCGCCGAGGCAGCGCATTCGCCACCGCAGCCGTGCTCACGGTGGCGGTGGTGGCCCCGGCGGCGGCCCCTCATCCCTCGGTGCCCGCGTCCCCCGAGCGGGCAGCCGCCCCGTCCGCCCGTCCGGTCTCCGGAACGCTGGCGCCGTGCACCCTCGCCCCGGGCCATGGACTCCAGATGTCCGAGGGCATTCCCACCGGTCGCGGCTACAGTCGCAGCACCGGTACGGTCCACGCCCTCAACCTCATGATCGACTTCCCGGACGTGCACGGCAAGGGCACGGCCCGGGAGCGCTTCGAGGAGTTCTTCCCGCAGACCTCGCGCTGGTTCGCGCAGAGTTCGTACGGACGGCTCGACTACCGTGCCGCGATGCCGATCGCCCACTGGCTGCGGATGCCGCACTCCTTCAAGTCCTACGGCATAAAGCGCGGCAGCCCGTTCGAGCCCGGCTACCGCAAGCTGGTCGCCGACCTGGCCAAGGCGGCCGACCGCACGATCGACTTCAGCCGCTACGACCTGGTCAACGTGCTGGTGACACCGAACGCCGGGCCGCCCGCCGCCCGTGCCGTGCTCTCGGTGACCTACGCCGACAACCAGCGCGCCCCGATCGCCGACGGGGTGCCGCTGGCCAATGTCTCCTTCGTCTACAGCCGCCAGGACGACGGCTCCGGCTCACTGCACCGCACCGGCTACCGGGTGCTGCCGCACGAGAACGGCCATGTCTTCGGACTGCCCGATCTCTACACCCGCGGCGGCGGGGACAAGGTGGGCCACTGGGATGTGATGTCCGAGGACTGGGGCGCCGGGAACGATCTGCTGGCCTGGCACAAGTGGAAGCTGGGCTGGCTCGGGCCGGGCCAGGTGGCCTGTGCCTCGCAGCCCGGTGTCTCGGCCCACACAGTGGCGCCGCTGCACCGGACGGACGGCACCAAGATGGTCTTCGTACCCGTCTCGGCGGCCACCGGCTACGCCATAGAGGTGCGCACCAACGGGGGCAACGACGAGGCGGTCTGCAAACCCGGGGTGCTGATCTCCTGGGTGGACACCCGCGTCGACTCCGGCGGCGGCCCGGTCACCGTCATGGACAGCCGCCCGGACGGCCGCGGCTGCACCCGGGAGCGCAATGTCCACCCCGGCCTCAGCGACGCGGCGTTCGGGCCCGGCGAGACCTTCACCGGGAGCGCGGGCGGCATCCGGGTCCAGGTCCGGGTCATGGGGCAGGACGCGAGCGGCGCCTACGGCATAGAGGTCACCCGTCGCGCCAGTGGCGGCGCCCGAGGCTGATCAGCAGCAGCTGCTTCCTGGCGGTGTCGGCCACCCGGCGCTCCTCCTCCGGCCGGTCCGGCGCGACCTCCAGGAACGCGGTCGCGGTCATCACCATGTGGTCCACATACATCTGGGCAAGGATCCGGACATCCTCCGCGGACCAGCCCTCCGGGGTCAGCTGCGGGGCGAAGGCGTCGGCCACCTCGTCGGCGAACCGGTCCAGTTCGGCGGCGATCGCCTCCCGCACCAAGCGGACGCCGCCGTGCCGCTCACGTGCGATGAAGCGGATGTGGGCGGGGTAGCGGCGCACCTGCTCTGCCACCGCGTCGACGGTGGCCTCGATCCGCTCCTCGTCCCCGATCCGGTCGGCGAGTATCGCGCGGATCAGGGAGTGGAGGCTGCCCAGGGACTCCTCGACCAGGGCGACGCCGAGATCGCTCAGATCCCGGAAGTGCCGGTAGAAGGCGGCGGGGGCCACCCCCACCACCCGGGTGACTTCGCGCAGGCCCAGGCTGCTCAGGCTCTGCTCCTCCAACAGCCGCAGCCCCGCATCCAGCAACGCGCGCCGCGTCTTCTCCTTCTGGGCCTGCCGGACCCCGGACGTGTGACTCATATCATTCAGTAAACAGCTGTTTGCTGACTTTGGCCAGGGGTGCGGAGGGTATCCTAGGAGTCAGTGAACAAGTGTGATTTCAATTGTTCACCGAAACACTACCCCCACGCCAACCGCATCCGGATCCATCTCTTCGAGAGAGGCTCACATGCTCTTCATCGTTGCGGCTCTCGCCCTGATGGGGATTCTGCTGGGCGCGGCGGCACACACCCCGCTCCCGCTGTTCCTCGCCGCCTCCGCAGCCATCGCCGCCTGGCTGACGGTCTTCTTCATCCGCGAACGCACCGGACACAAGGGGAGCTGACCCATGGCACTGACCGCACCCACCCGCACCTCGCCGGCCCGGGCCCGCAAGGACGCCGACGGCATGGCCGTCGCCTCCTTCGTCCTGGGGCTCATCGGCACCCTGCTCTTCAACGCCGTCTTCGGACCGTGCGCCATCGTCCTCGGGACGCTCGCGCTCGCCCGGGAGACCGGCCGCCGGGGCCGGGCACTGCTCGGGATCGGGCTCGGTGTCGTGGACGTGGTCCTGCTCATCGTCCTGGTGACACTGGACCAGTCCGTTTTCTGGCAGTTCGGCGGCTGACGGACCGGCGGCACCCAGCACCCCGCGACAGCACACCCGATGTGCCGGTCGCGGGGTGTTTGCGCATGTGACGTCCGTCGCGTTCCGGCGGCGGCGCGGGCGCTCCGGCTCGATCACAGGACGTTGCGGGACCCCGCCCACTGGACAACGAAGTTGGTTAGGCTAACCTAACTACGTCCTCGGGTTGCCGTCCCGTGGCCACGTCCCCTGTGCACCACGCAAATCGAGAGAGAGCACACCCTCATGCGCCACGCCAGAGCACTCCCCCTCTCCCGCCGCGGCCTCCTCGCCGCGGGCGGCGCCGTCGGACTCGGCGCCCTGGTCACCGCCTGTGGCGGCAAGGGCGGTTCGGGCTCCGGCGACAGCGAAGACGGCGGCTCCTGGTCGTTCACCGATGACCGCAAGAAGAAGATCAGCCTCAAGGGGCGCCCCAAGCACGTCGTGGCGTACATCGGTGCCGCGGCCGCGCTCCACGACTTCGGCGTCGACCAGCAGATCACCGGCATCTTCGGCCCCAGCAAGCTGAAGAACGGCAAGCCGGACGTCCAGGCGGGCGACTTCCCCGTCGACCACGCGACGTCCCTGGGCAATGTCTGGGGGCAGTTCAACGTCGAGAAGTACGCCTCGCTCACCCCCGATCTGCTGATCACCAACATGTACGACCCGGGCGCGCTCTTCTACATCCCGGAGGACAGCAAGAAGAAGATCCTGGAGCTGGCCCCGAGCGCCGCCATCACCACCGGCCGCGTCTCCATGCTCGAGCCCATCAAGCGCTACGCCGCGCTGGCCGAGGCCCTCGGCGCCGACCTCAAGGCCAAGAAGGTCACCGAGGCCAAGAAGCGCTTCGAGAAGGCGTCCGAAGAGCTCCGCAAGACGGTTGCATCGCACCGGGTCAAGGTCATGGCCTGCTCCGCCAGCGCCGACCTCTTCTATGTCTCCAACCCCAAGATCAACGCCGACCTGATCTACTTCAGCGAGCTCGGTGTCGACTTCGTCCAGCCCCGCAAGACCGACAAGGGCGGCTACTTCGAGAGCCTCAGCTGGGAGAACGCCGACAAGTACGACGCCGATGTGCTCTTCCTCGACAACCGCACCGCCACCCTCCAGCCCGAGGCCCTGACCGGCAAGCCGACCTGGTCCAAGCTGCCCGCCGTCAAGGCCGGTCAGATCACCCCCTGGAGCAGCGAGCCGCGCTTCTCGTACGCGGGTGCCGCCCCGCTCGTCGAGTCCCTCACCAAGGCGATCCAGGACGCGAAGAAGGTCAGCTGACCCGCCGGCCCGGCCGATTCACGGCAAGCGAAGGGAAGTGCCCCTCCCATGACCACCGCAGCCACCACCACCCCCACCGCCGTCCCGTTCCGCTTCTTCGACGCGCGGGTGGTGCGCACCCGTGTCCTCGGGCCCTCCATGGCCCGGATCACCTTCGGCGGCACATGTCTCAAGGACTTCGCCACCGGAGGCCGGGACCAGCGCTTCAAGCTGTTCCTGCCGCATCCGGGCCAGCCCGCGCCCGTCGTGCCCACCGAGCACGGCGAGGACTGGTTCACCGCCTGGCGGGCCATGGACCCCGGCGTCCGCGGGGTCATGCGCTCGTACACCGTGCGCGAGCAGCGCCGTGAACCCGACGAGATCGACGTGGACTTCGCCCTCCACGAGGACGGCGGTCCGGCCGCACGCTGGGCCGCCCGTGCCGAGACCGGCGACCGGGTCACCCTCCTCGGCCCCACCGAGGCCGACAACGCGGGAGTCGACTTCCGTCCGCCGCCCGGCACCGACTGGGTCCTCCTCACCGCCGACGAGACGGCGCTGCCCGCCGTCGCCGGAAGCCTCCAGTGGCTCCCCGCGGGCACCACCGCCAAGGTGTGGATCGAGGTCCAGCACTCCGAGGACATCCAGCACCTGCCCACCGCGGCCGACGCCGAGATCACCTGGCTGGTCCGGGACGGCGCCGCCCCCGGCGCCCCGCGCCACGCCCTCGTCCTGGACGCGCTGCGCGCCGCGGAGCTGCCCCGGGGCACCCCGTACGCCTGGATCGCGGGCGAGGCAGCGACGGTGCGCGAGGTGCGCCGCCATCTGGTCCGCGAGCGCGGCTACGACCGCAAGGCCGTGACCTTCACCGGCTACTGGCGCCTGGGTGCCTGTGAGGAACAGCTCGTCGAGGAAGCCGTGTCTGGCACCGGCCCCGCGCAAGACGACTGACCTCCGCACTCCCCTCCGCCCCTATCCCCACATCCAGCATCCCGCATCCGCATCCCGCATCCCGCATCCCGCATCCCGCATCCCGCATCCCAGAACGCGTTCCCCATACCGATCACCACTGGCCGACGGACGGCTGACCGGCGGTGCGCTCCGGCGTGCCCCGGCTCCGGCGGCCGGGGCACCCGCACGCCCACCCGCGGACGCACCCCCCACCCGCTCACCTCCAGAAGGGACAGACCGTGAGTTTCCTCGCGCAGACCGCTGAGGACCCGTCGCCGGAGTCGATACCCGGGGCGGCGGATGGCAGGGCCCACCTCTTCAACGACCGTACGGCCGAGCGCTACCGGCGCTCCGTGACCGACGGCGTCGGCCTGGTGGCCTCCACCGTCGCCCGCACCGACCGCCCGTTCACCGGTGTCACCCCCGCCGAACTGGCCCCCGAGATCTCCGGCATCGACCTGGAACGCCCGCTGGGCGACGCGGGCGCGGCGCTCGAGGAGCTGAAAAGCGTCTACCTCAAGGACGCCGTCTACTTCCACCACCCGCGCTACCTCGCCCACCTCAACTGCCCGGTGGTGATCCCGGCGCTGCTCGGCGAGGCGGTCCTGTCCGCCGTCAACTCCTCGCTGGACACCTGGGACCAGAGCGCGGGCGGCACCCTGATCGAACGTCGTCTGATCGACTGGACCGCCGAGCGCATCGGCCTGGGCGATGCCGCGGACGGCATCTTCACCAGCGGCGGCACCCAGTCCAACCTCCAGGCGATGCTGCTCGCCCGCGACGAGGCGTGCAAGCTGGTGGAGAAGGAGGCGGCGGCGACCGGATCCGGTGAGATCCCGCCCAAGTCCGCGATCCTGCCGCGGCTGCGCATCCTCACCTCCGAGGCCGGCCACTTCTCCATCCAGAAGGCCGCCGCCGTCCTCGGGCTCGGCTACGAGGCCGTCATCCCCGTCCCGTGTGACCAGGACCGGCGGATGCGCACCGTCGCCCTCGCCCGCGAACTGGCCCGCTGCCGCCGCGAGAACCAGGTCGTCATGGCCGTCGTCGCCACCGCCGGGACCACCGACTTCGGCTCCATCGACCCGCTGCCCGAGATCGCCGGACTGTGCGCCCGGTACGGCACCTGGCTGCACGTGGACGCCGCCTACGGCTGCGGCCTGCTGGCCTCCACCACCCGCCGCCATCTGCTGCATGGCATCGAGCGCGCCGACTCGGTCACCGTGGACTACCACAAGTCCTTCTTCCAGCCGGTGAGTTCCAGTGCGGTCTTGGTCCGCGACCGCAGCACGCTCAGCCACGCCACGTACCACGCGGACTACCTCAACCCCGAACGCAGCGCCAAGAAGCTGATCCCCAACCAGGTCGACAAGTCCATCCAGACCACCCGCCGCTTCGACGCGCTCAAGCTGTGGCTGACCCTGCGCATCATGGGCGCCGACGCCGTCGGGGCGCTCTTCGACGAGGTGGTGGACCGGGCCGCCGAGGGCTGGAGCCTGCTGGACACCGATCCGCGCTACGAGGTCGTCACCCGGCCCCAGCTGTCCACGCTGGTGTTCCGCTACGTCCCGCCCACCGGTGAGGACCGCGACCCCGTCCTCGTCGACCGGGCCAATCTGCACGCCCGCGAGGCCCTGGCCGCCTCCGGCGAGGCCGTGGTGGCGGGCACCGTCGTCGACGGCCGCCACTACCTGAAGTTCACGCTGCTCAACCCGGAGACCTCGCTGAGCGACATCGCGTTCGTCCTCGACCTCCTCGCCGAGCACGCCGGTCAGTACCTGGCCCTCCACATCGAGCCCGAACTCAGCCACTCCCGCGCCAGCTGAGCCGCTGACCGCCGATCCCCCCTCGGAGACCCCCGTGTCCACCCCTGACACCCATGACTTCATCGCGGTCGGACTGGGCCCCTACAACCTGGGCCTCGCCTGCCTCACCGAGCCGATCGACGAACTCGACGGCCTGTTCCTGGAGAGCAAGCCCGACTTCGACTGGCACCCGGGCATGCTGCTCGACGGCGTCACCCTCCAGACCCCCTTCCTGGCCGACCTGGTCACCCTCGCCGACCCCACCTCCCCGTACTCCTTCCTCAACTACCTGAAGGAGTCCGGGCGGATGTACTCCTTCTACATCCGCGAGATCTTCTATCCGCTGCGCGCCGAGTACGTCGCCTACTGCCGCTGGGCCGCCGCCAGACTCACCAGCGTCCGCTTCGGCCACGAGGTGACCCGCGTCGAGTACGACGAGACCGACGGCCGCTACACGGTGCACGCCGTCCACACCGCCACCGGCGAGACCACCGCGCACCGCGCCCGCCACCTCGTCCTGGGCACCGGCACCCCGCCGTACATCCCCGACGCCTGCCGGGACCTGGGCGGCGACCTGCTGCACAACGCGCAGTACCTGGAGCACAAGGAAGCCCTCCAGGCCAAGGAGTCCATCACCGTCGTGGGCAGCGGCCAGAGCGCGGCCGAGATCTACCAGGACCTGCTGGCCGACATCGACACCCACGGTTACCGGCTCAACTGGATCACCCGCTCCCCGCGGTTCTTCCCCCTGGAGTACACCAAGATCACGCTGGAGATGACCTCGCCGGAGTACGTGGACTACTTCCACGCACTGCCCGAGGACACCCGCTACCGGCTGGAGTCCGAGCAGAAGGGCCTGTTCAAGGGCATCGACGCGGACCTCATCAACGCCATCTACGACCTGCTGTACCAGAAGAGCGTGAGCGGCCCGGTGCCCACCCGGCTGCTGACCAACACCGCGCTCGACAACGCCTCGTACGACGGGTCCACCGGGACGTACACCCTCGGGCTGCACCACACCGAGCAGGGCCGGGAGTTCTCCCTCAGCACCCAGGGGCTGGTGCTCGCCACCGGCTACCGCTACCAGGTGCCCGCCTTCCTGGAGCCGGTGCGGGACCGCATCCGCTGGGACGGCCACGGCCGCTTCGACGTCGCCCGCAACTACAGCATCGACACCACCGGGCGCGGCATCTTCCTCCAGAACGGTGCCACCCACGCCCACAGCCTCACCTCCCCCGACCTGGGCATGGGCCCCTACCGCAACTCGTGGATCATCCGCGAGCTGCTGGGCCGCGAGCACTACCCGGTCGAGAAGTCCATCGCGTTCCAGGAGTTCGGCGCACCGGAAGGAGCCGTGTCATGACCCTCTTCACCCGTACCGACGACCGGCTGGGCGCCTTCGCGCTGCGGCCGCTGGACCCCGCGGCCGACGCGGCGCCGCTGCACGGCTGGGTGACCCACCCCAAGGCGTCCTTCTGGATGATGCAGGACGCCGATCTCGCCGAGGTCGAGCGGGAGTACCGGCGGATCCACGAACACCCGCACCACGACGCGTTCATCGGGCTGCACGAGGGCCGTCCCGCCTTCCTCGCCGAGCGCTACGACCCGGCCCAGGTGGAGCTGGTGGGGCTGTACGAACCCCAGGAGGGCGATGTCGGCATGCACTTCCTGTGCGCGCCGACCCGGACCCCGCTGCACGGGTTCACCCTCGCCGTCATCACGACGGTGATGGAGTTCTGCTTCGCCGACCCGGCCGTGCGGCGCGTCGTGGTCGAGCCCGATGTCCGCAACACGGCGGTGCACGCGCTCAACGCGGCCGTCGGCTTCGAGGCCGTCGAGAAGATCGCCAAACCGGAGAAGGACGCCTTGCTGAGCGTGTGCACACGCCAGCGGTTCGAGGCCGCGCGTGCGGCGGGTGCCGCCGAAAGCACGTGCACCTCTCGCCCCGCCGAGGATCCCGCCGGGGCCGCCGGACCCCGTACCGCCCAAGGAGTGACCCGATGAGCCCCCGCGACGCCGTCTCCCACCTCACCCCCGACCTGTGGGAACGGGCGGGACGCCTGCTCATCCGCAAGGCGCTCGCCGAGTTCAGCCATGAGCGGCTGCTGACGCCCGTGCTCGAGGACGACGGGCGCTACGCCGTAGCGAGCGACAACGGCGCCTCGACCTACCGTTTCGCCGCCCGCGTGCTGTCCCTGGACCACTGGCTGGTCGACGCCGACAGCATCACCCGCCACGGCCGCGACGGCGCCGAACTCCCCCTCGACGCACTCGACTTCTTCATCGAGCTGCGCTCCACGCTGGGTCTGAGCGAGGAGATCCTGCCGGTCTACCTGGAGGAGATCAGCTCCACCCTGTCCGGCTCCGCCTACAAACTGGCCGCCGAGCCGGTGGACGCCGCCCAGCTCGCCAAGTCCGGCTTCCAGGAGATCGAGACAGGGATGACCGAGGGTCACCCCTGCTTCGTCGCCAACAACGGCCGACTCGGCTTCGGCGTCCACGAATACCTCTCGTACGCCCCGGAGACCGCGAGCCCGGTCCGGCTGATCTGGCTCGCCGCCCACCGCGACCGCTCCACCTTCACCGCCTGCGCCGACCTCGACTACGACGGGCTGATCCGCTCCGAGCTGGGCGAGGAGACCCTCACCCGCTTCGAAGACACCATGACCGGCCTCGGCCTGGACCTGGCCGACTACCACCTGCTGCCGGTGCACCCCTGGCAGTGGTGGAACAAACTGTCGGTCTCCTTCGCCGCCGAGGTCGCCCGGCAGCACCTGGTCTGCCTCGGCCCCGGTGAGGACGACTACTACGCCCAGCAGTCGATCCGCACCTTCTTCAACACCAGCGACCCGTCCAAGCACTATGTGAAGACCGCCCTGTCGGTCCTCAACATGGGCTTCATGCGGGGCCTGTCCGCCGCCTACATGGAGGCCACCCCGGCCATCAACGACTGGCTGGCGGGCGTCATCGAGGCCGACGACGTCTTCCGGGCGGCGCGCTTCTCGATCATCCGGGAGCGGGCGGCCATCGGCTACCACCACCGGCAGTACGAGGCCGCCACCAACCGCTACTCCCCCTACCGCAAGATGCTCGCCGCCCTGTGGCGCGAGAGCCCCGTCCCGTCGCTCGAACCCGGCCAGCGACTGGCCACCATGGCCTCCCTGCTGCACACCGACACCGACGGCAACTCCTTCGTCAGCGCCCTGATCGAGGAGTCCGGCCGCACCCCGGCCGAGTGGCTGCGCCGCTACCTGGACGCGTACCTCACCCCGGTGCTGCACAGCTTCTACGCCTACGACCTCGTCTTCATGCCGCACGGCGAGAACGCCATCCTCGTCGTCGAGGACGGCACGGTACGGCGCGTCATCTTCAAGGACATCGCCGAGGAGATCGCGGTCATGGACCCGTCCGCGGTGCTGCCACCGGCCGTCGAGCGCATCCGCGCGGACGTCCCCGAGGACATGAAGCTGCTGTCGATCTTCACCGATGTCTTCGACTGCTTCCTGCGCTTCCTCAACGGGATCCTGGTCAACGACGGTCTGCTGACGGAGGACGCCTTCTGGCGCACGGTCGCCGACTGCGTCACCGCCTACCAGGAGTCCGCCCCGCAACTGGCGGACAAATTCGCCCAGTACGACATGTTCGCCGAGGACTTCGCGCTGTCCTGCCTCAACCGTCTCCAGCTGCGCAACAACCGGGAGATGGTGGACCTCCAGGACCCGGCCGGAGCCCTCCAGCTGATCGGCACCCTGCGCAACCCGATCGCGCGCTTCCGCCCGGAGGGCTGAGCGGAGGCCTGTCCCGGGACCGGTCCCGGACCCGTGGCGGGACGATGACACCGTCGCCCCGGCACGGGGAGGACCCCCTTCGGGGGCGGCGGCGTGCCGGGGAACGACGCCCAGCGGGGGGTTGGCCGACCCCCGGACCAGCATGGGGGCCGGTCCGGGGGCACGGGGCGGGGGCTTGAGGGGTACGGTCCCCTCAAGCCTCCGGGCCCAAGCCCCGGAGCCCAAGCCGACGAGCCCAACCCCTCCAGGGCCCAAACCCTCCAGGGCTCAAGCCCCCGTGGCTCGAGCCCCCGGGAAAACCGCCGTCCGCAGGACGGACCGCACCTGGCCGAGCGCGGTGGCGGAGGGCCGGTGGAGACAGGCGGAGGCGACCACCAGCTCGTCGCCCGCGCGCCCCGCGCCCTCCTCCACCGCGCGCCAGCCCGTCAGCTCACGCGTACCGCCCGCCGCCCGGCAGGACTTCCCCAGTCCGGTGGCCATGAGCAGGGCTCCGGCACCACCCCCCTCGCCCACATGCCCACGCTGCAACCGGAAGACGATCAGGCCCTCCCCGGCCCGGAGCGCCGACCGGCCCAGGCAGTACCGCTGAACGTCCGGGCACGACACCGAGGCCGACGACGACGCCGACGACACCGTCGTCGGTCGGCTACCGGCCAGGCCCACCGGATCCCGCCCCGGCCGCGCGGGCACCGCCCGCCCGCTCCAGCCGTCCGGCAGCCGGACCGTCATCCCCGCCAGCGCCGGGAAGCGGAACGAGCCGGTGGCCGCCGAGCGCGGAGCGGTGTCCGGCCGGTGCGCAGCCCCGCCCCCGCCCCCGCCCCCGTCGCGGGCCGGGGCCACCACGTTGATCACCATCAACGCGGCAACCGCTCCTCCGGCCAGCCCGGCCGCCCGCCGCCGTCGCTGCCGCAGCACCCGCTGCCGCACCTGCCCCAGCCGGTCGGCGGGCGGGCCCGGCCGCGGTACGGCCCGTTCGAGAAGCTCCCTCAGTTCCCGCTCGTAGCGCGTCGGATCCTCACCACCCACGCCCGTCACCACCCTCCGCCTTCCACCGGTTCGGTCCGCGGCAACGACCTCTGCAAGGTGCGTAACGCCTTCGACGCCTGGCTCTTGACCGTCCCGGCGCTGCACCCCAGCACCTCGGCGGTGTCCTCGACGGTCAGGTCCTCGAAGTAGCGCAGCACCACCACCGCCCGCTGCCGCACCGGCAGCCGCCGTACCGCCGCGGCCAGCGACTGCTCCAGATCGACGCCCTCGAAGGGGTCCGGCACGGCCGTCACGTCCGGCAGCTCGTCATGCGGCACCTCCCCGCGCCAGCGCCGCCGCCACCAGGACGCATGCGTGTTGACCAGGGCCTTGCGGACGTACGCCTCCGGGTTGTCGGCCGCGATCCCCCGCCACTTCGGCCAGACCTTCGCCAGCACGGTCTGGAGCAGATCCTCGGCCAGATGGGCGTCCCCGGTCAGCAGCCACGCGACGCGCAGCAGCCGCGGTCCGCGCGCCGCGACGAACTCCTCGAAGCCCGGTGTCGCAGCGCCCACCGTGGTCTCCTCGCCCTCGTGCCCGTCCGCACCGCCCGTCTCCCCCATGGTGAACGGCGCGGGGCACAAATCGGGTGGCCCCGGGCCGGGTGTCCCCCGACCGGCGGTCAAGAACACCCGGCGTACGAGATCGAGGGGGTCAGCTCGCTCCCTCGTCCCACGCCTGGCGTTCGGCCGCCGCGAGCCAGCCGAGATACCACTCGGCGAAGGTCACCCGTTCCACGCCCGGCCGCCGCACGGGGAGCACCCCTTCACCGACGGCTTGGACGTCGTCCCAGACGGTGCCGCGCTCGGGCCCGGTCACGGCGAGGAGGGTGTAGTACGCACAGCCCCGTTCACTGATGTAGAGGGCACCGTCGGTGAGTTCGTCGCGGAGTTCGTCGTCCCGCCGGTCCCAGGCGCGGAAGGCCCGCAGATACGCCTCGTCGTCGGCGTACGCGTCCCGGCGCGGCTCGGCGTCCTCGTGGGCGTCGAGGAGCTCCATCACGGCGGCTGGCCGGAAGACCCGCCGCAGATGACCGGACCCCGATGCGGTCCCCTCCCCGTCCGGCAACCTCAACGGAAACAGCCCGTAGTCGGGCCCGGCCCCGGATCCGCCGACCTCCAGCAGAAAGCCGCGGTACTCCTCGGGGAGTGTGGTGCCCCACACCCGCTCGGCGGCCAGCAGATCGGCATCGGCGAGGGGCGGCCGCAGTTCGAAGCCGTGCCCGGACTTCCCCCACGACGCCCCGAAGACCTTCGACGCCCCCGGCGCCGCCCGCAGCGCGAGCACCCGCTCGCGCACCCCCGTCCATGTTCCGCTCACCCTTCCGCTCATGGAAGGGGACCGTATCGCCGCACATCGCGCCCGGTCCGATGATTTTCCGCGGCGGCGCGGGTCCTACCCACACCGGCACCCGCGAGCCACCCGAGAAGGAGACCCGATGTCCACCCTTCGCGCCCTCCTCCAGTCCCACGTCGACGACGGACCGCTGCCGGGGGCGGTGGCCCTGGTGGCCCGCGGCGACGGGGTCGAGGTGGCGGCCGTCGGTTCCACGGACCTGGAGGGCAGCACCCCGATGGCCCGGGACTCGATCTTCCGGATCGCCTCGATGACCAAACCGATCGTGGCGGCCGCGGTGATGACTCTGGTCGACGAGGGCCGGATCGCACTGGACGACCCGGTCGCGCCATGGCTCCCGGAACTGGCCTTCCCGACGGTGGTCCGCACCCCCTCCAGCCCGGTCGACGACGTGGTCCCCGCCACCCGGCCGATCACCGTGGCCGACCTGCTCACCTCCCGCGCGGGCCTCGGCTTCCCCGCCGACTTCTCCCTCCCCGCCCTCGCCCCGCTCTTCAGCGAACTGCGGCAGGGCCCGCCCCAGCCCCAGCACGTCGCGCCCCCGGACGCCTGGATGGCGGCCCTCTCCCGTATCCCCCTGCTGCACCAGCCCGGCGACGCCTGGCTGTACAACATCTCCTCCGACATCCAGGGCGTCCTGATCTCCCGCGTCGCGGACCGCCCCCTCCCCGAGTTCCTGGCGGAACGCCTCTTCGAGCCCCTCGGCATGACCGACACCGGCTTCGCGGTCCCGCCCCCCGAGCTGGACCGTTTCACCAGCTACTACGGCCCCGGCCAGTCCGGCACCCCGGAACTCCTGGACGCCCCCGACGGCCAGTGGAGCACCCTCCCCGCCTTCCCGTCCGGCGCCGGGGGCCTCGTCTCCACCGCCGACGACTGGCTGGCCTTCGCCCGTATGCTCCTCGCCGACGGCACCACCCCCGACGGCCACCGCCTGCTCTCCCCCGCCTCGGTCGCCCGGATGACCACCGACCACCTCACCCCGGCCCAGCGCGCGGCCGGCGCCCTCTTCCTGGAGGGCCAGGGCTGGGGCTACGGCGGCTCGGTCGACATCACCCCCACCGACCCCTGGAACGTCCCCGGCCGCTACGGCTGGATCGGCGGCACCGGCACGGCGGGCCACCTCACCCCCTCCAGCGGCGCGGTCACGATCCTCCTCACCCAGCTCCAGATGTCCGGCCCCACCCCACCCCCACTGATGCGCGCCTTCTGGCACCACACCGCCGCCCCCTGACCCCGTCCCCAAACCCCCGGGGCCTCCGGATCACCACCCGCTACACTGTCTTGCGGCGGCACGGCCCTCACCGGCCACCCTGCCGCCAGACCGTCGGGCCTCCGTGGGCCTTGCGGATAATTGCGACGCCACAGGTCAGGGCTTTATCGCAGTGAGGTCCCGAAACGCCTCTCCCTCGAATCGGGAACGGATGAGGCATCTTCGCAGGTCAGCTCTATAGCTCCGTGTGGCTGGCTGCGCAGCCTCTCCTGGCTTTCACGCTGAGGGTGGCGCTGAGGGGACTCTGAGTCGAGCGGGGTCTGTATGCGCTGAGCATCGGACGCCCGCCGAGCACGATCTGCGCGAGATCATGAATGCGATCCTGTACGTGGACTGCACGGGGGTGCTGTGGCGCCACCTGCCGCACGACCCCCACCCTTGGGAGACGGCCTGGGGCTACTTCGCCAAGTGGCAGAAGCAGGGCGTGTTCGCCCAGCTCACCGGCATGCCGCGCAGACTGTTACGGCAGCGGGAGGGCAGGCGCGAGGAGCCGTCCGCGTGCGTGATCGCCGCGCCGAGTCCTTCTGCAGCCAGCAGCCGAGTCCGGCGCTGAAACGTTCCCCCGTTCCCTTCCCTGACCTGGGGATGTACGGAACTGCGGACAGAACCGTATTCGAGGATCCTTATCAGCCAGCCGGCCGGGAGGCCCCGGGGCGCTCCCGGCTGCTCGGCTTCCTCGTGCTGGCCGCCGCAGCGGCCCAGCCGGGCGGACAGCAGTGTCATGCGCGTCGCCGTGGCCTGCTGGTGGCCGTCGCGGTGCGTCGCAGGGGTCGGCAAGTCGGTGCTGTCCCTGCGGCTCGCAGCGGGCATATAGGAGGCTCCAGGGTTAGGCCAGCGCCACCAGGCGTGTGGCGAATGCCCGGACGCGGGGAGGCTGCGGTGAAGCACCCCGCTACGGCATGGATAGCCAGTCGAGGTTGCTTCAGTTGACTTTGGGACTGCGACGCTCGATGAGGATGACGTCGCGCCAGCGGCCGTGATGGCAGCCGACGCGTTCACGAGTGCCGATGACCCGGAAGCCCGCATGCGCATGTAGGGCGAGGCTGGGGGTGTTCTCTGGGAAGATGCCGGATTGGATGGTCCAGATACCAGCAGCTTCTGTGGATGCGATCAGCGCATTGATCATTGCGCGACCGAGGCCCTGCCCGCGTGCATTCGGCGCGACATAGATCGAGTGTTCCACCACCCCGGCGTAGACGGGGCGGGAAGACACCCGGCTGGCGGCAATCCAGCCCACGACGCGTTTGTTAGCGAGCGCGACGAAGCGGTGCTCCGGCAGCTTCGAGGCGTTGAAGGCCTCCCAGGTAGGGGCCAATGTCTCAAAGGTGGCATCACCTTCGTCGATGCCTGCCTGGTAGATCGTCAGGACGTCGCGGGCATGCACCTCGGTGAGTGGCGTGATTAGGGCAGGGCCGACATCGCGGGCCACGGACACGGCAGATCCTCCTGCACGGGCTCAGCATCGGGCACGGATCGGTGCAGGCGTCAGAATGTCACCCCGCCCGCTCGGCGCCCAGAAGGCAGGTGGGTGCGTCGGGGCATCATCGGTCGCACTCCCCGGACGGACACCTTGGCAGGCCGTCACGATGTCGTAAGCAAACCGGCCACTGATAACCCTTCAGGTCGCCCTCAGAGGAGCTCTTGACGCTCAACTCGAACCGCCCGTACCTTCATGCACATGCTGAATCGGTAGATCTCGATTCAGGCGAGCTTCGGTCTGCGCGTTTGCGACGGGGAGAGGGGTGCTCGGCTTGACCCACAGTCAGGCGCGACGCGCCGCATCCCCTGCCGCAGACTCCCTGGAGGTTTCCGAGACAGCGGACGGAGCCCACTTAGCAGGGCCGCCAGGTGAGCCTTCGCGGCACTCGTTCACCTCCACGGTCGTGATCGGCTGCGCCATCGGCACCGTGCTGTGCGTATTGAACGTGTTGGTGCTGTTCAAGACCGGCTCATCCTTTGGCGGCTCGGCGCTGGTGGCACTGCTGGGCGCCGCCTTGTTGCGAGTGACCCGACGGCTGGACTGGCAGCACCTGTTCGTCGTCTTCTCCCTCGCGTCCAGCGGGTACGTGGCTACGGCCGCTCTGGATACCGGAATCGGTACGGTGATGCTCCGTACGGGCAGCGTGCCGAGTTGGATCCTGCTGACGGCGTTGGCCGTCGGCGCGAACCTGTGCGGTGTGTTGCTGGGGATTCTGGTCGCTCGGAGTTTTGTATTCGCGGAGAGACTGCCGTACCCGACACTGCAGCCTGCCGTGACCCTCATGAATACGCTGACGCAGAGTGGCGACGAGCAGACGAGGAGCGTGCGTCGAGTTCTGCCGGTCACTGCTGCTGCTGGCGGAGCCGTGGCCCTGGTTGCTGAGATGTTGGGGCGCAGCAGCACCCCAGCCCTGCCCGGACTGCCGTCCTACCTGGTGCTGTCCCTGTCCCCGCTGCTGGTGGGGCTGGGAATGCTGATCGGTCCGCGGGCCTGCGGCTGGATGGTGCTCGGCTCGCTGTACACCGTCGTGCTGTGGGTGGTTCAACAGGGTGGAGCCACAACGGAGCCCTCCTACGACCACCACCTGGCCTATCCATGGGTGCTGGCCTGCGGGGTCGGGATCATCCTGGGCTATTCACTGATGTCGTTGGTGAAGGTGCGCGGACCACTCGCCCATGCGCTGTCGGCAGCGAGCCGCCCTCTGTTCACCTCAGCCGCAAGGCGTCGATGGACGCTGGGCTCGCTCGGCGCGGCTGCAGCAGCTCTCATCGTGATAGCCGTGGTCCGAGGACCGTCCGCACTCGAACCGGTCGCCCTGGTTGCACTGGGAGCGGTACTGGTCCTGCTGTTCAGCCTCTTCCTCAACCGTGCCGGCGGCGAGGTCGGCATAGCGCCGCTGGCACCCACGCTCTACCTGAGCGTTACCCTGCTGGCAGCGCTTGGTCTGGGATCGACCACCGCAACCCTGGGCGCCGCGACCATCTGCAGCGCGGCCGTCGGCTCGGTCTACTACACCTATTCGGTGAAAGTGGCCGACAGCTCACCTGCTGAAACGCCCGTTCCTGCGCGACGCATTCTGTGGACCCAGATGACCGGCGGCCTGATCGGGGCCCTCCTTGGCATCAGCGTCATCGTCTTGCTCGCCAGGCTCCACGTGATCGGTGATGAGGGATTCCCGGCACCAGTCGCCCAGTCGCTGGGGTTCATCGACTCGACCGTGCGCGATACGAACGGCTACTCGGGCACTGTCGGGATGGCACTCGCCGTCGGAGGCCCTATCGGTATCGCGCTGACCTTCGTCGGCAAGGCCATGCCGACGATGCTGGGCCTGGGCATTCTTCTACCGCCCGCCTACGCGCTGACCATCGGGCTGGGCGGACTACTCCGCAGCGGTGTACTGCGTAACCATCCCGGCCGCAAGACCGGAATGGAGACTGCTGCCTCCGGCCTGATCATAGGCGAGGGCGTTGTCATGGTGATCGTCTTGATCACCCGCGCGTTTCTGAACTGACTGCTTCGGCGAGCAACATCCACGATCTTCCCCCGCCGAACTCGGCGGGGGAGCGAGGGCACGGCAGAGGTCCTTACAGGAAGGAGGTGCTGTGACCATGATGGAGATCGCGAACATCGAGAATGCCGAGGTCGAGGAGAATAAGCCCGACTGCTGCACCGCACTGCGCGGACGCAAGAACCTCGACGTGCAGGCCAATGTAATGGTGGCCGACCCCGAGGGGTGCGATTAAGACCAGCACAATCAGCAAGAGCACTGCCTGACCGGCGAACCGGTCATCACTCCTGCCGTGCCCTCACCCTATTGCGCTACGAGCCATACCGGTTCAGTCGAATAGGAGAAGTGCCATGCAAGTCAGTGCGAACACCGTGGAGTTCCGGGTTGAGCTCCCACCTGATCTCGTAGGCCCCGAATACCTGGACAAGGATGGCAAGGTCTCCCTCCTCGCCAATGCCGTGTCCGGGAGCATGGATCTGGTCAGCCGGAGCGAACTGTCCTCGCTCGAACGCCTGCGAGTCGGCCGCACCAGCGAAGAGGACCGTGACATCCTGACCGCCTTCCGGGAACGCGGCTACGTCTATGAGGACGCCGCCGCCGAGCAGAAGGCCTACCGCGACTTGGTGGACGGCTATTTCCGCACGATCCAGGAAGCGCCGTTCCAGTTCATGTTCATCCCCTCCTTCGTGTGCAACCTCGCCTGCTCCTACTGCTTCGAAGGCGAACTGACCACGAAAAGCCCGCAGATGAGCGAAGAAATGATCGAGGCGGCCTTCGACTCGATCCCGATGATCCAAGAGCTCCACGAGAATTCCGGACCGCCCTACATCACCCTGTTCGGCGGCGAGCCGTTGCTGGACACCGCCTATCAGCGCTGGGCTGTCGAGGAAATCCTCAAGCGTGCCTACGACCGGGGCTACCCCTCCACGGCGATCACCAACGGGGTGGACCTGGACAAGTACGTGCCGCTGCTTAAGCAGTACGGCTGTGAAGAGGTCCAGGTCAGTCTCGACGGCACACCCTCGGTGCACGACCAGCGCCGAGTCTTCCGCAACGGCCGTCCGACCTTCCATCGCATCGAGCGCGGCATCGATGCCGCGTTGGACGCTGGCGTCCGGGTCCTGATCCGCTTGTTGGTCGACCGTGACAGCGTGGACGACATGCCAAATTTTGCCGAGATGGCCCAGGAAAAGGGCTGGATCGACAACCCGTTGGTCACGCTCTTCTACGGATTCACGAAGCAGACGACGTTCCTGTACGTCACTCCCGACCACCCCGAGGAAAGGCGCCGCACCATGGTGCGCGGCGATGTCAAACCGGGTCTGAGTGAAGCGTTCTTCGAGATGCTGCGCGCCAACCCCTTGGTCGACGACATGCTCAAGCCGGACCCGGCGCGCATTCGCTCGGCTGTCATGGAGGGTGACCGGATCCATCCCAACCTTCAGGGCTGCAGCGCGGGGACAAGCGTGATCGCCTTCGACCCCAACGGCAAGCTCTACGGCTGCCCGGAGACCGTCGGCCGTCCTCAGCACGCCTGCGGCAGCTACGCCCCTGAGTTCCGATACGCCCGCGCCTACCGCGAGCCCTGGCGGCATCGCCACGTCGACACCGTGGAGATGTGCCGCCAGTGCAACGTCAAGCTGTTCTGCGGTGGTGGAGGCTGCCCGATCAAGGCGTGGGCTGCCAGCGGGGGCAACTTCGACACCTGTTACTGCCCCAAGGTCGAGACCATCAAGTCCAACGTAGAGCGCGAATTGGCCTACCTACTGCCGATGGCCCTGCGCCGCAGGAACACCAACACCGTGACGAAGGAAAAGGGAACATGGCAGGAAATGAGCCAGGCGGGTTCGTTCCCCTGGATGAGCTGACCGGTCCGCGGCCCACGCTGGCGGTCGAGACCGCCGTACCCGCGGCGGTTCCGATTGAGATCACCGTCAAGGAGCGATACGACACGCTTGCGCAGGCGGGAACGAGCAACCTGTGCTGCGCTCCGCAAGCCATCTACACCCCCGACCAGCTGGACGGGATCCCGCAGTGGGTTCTCGACCTGTCCAGCGGCTGCGGCGCACCGCTCGGCGCAATCGACCTGCGCCCGGGACAAGCAGTGGCAGACTTCGGCTGCGGCGCGGGCCTGGATCTCATTCTCGCGGCCCGGCGGGTAGGCCCGGGCGGGCGCGTTATCGGTATCGACGGCTCGCTGAGTATGGTGCGCACCGCCCGCCGCGCCGCCAAAGAGACAGGTCACACCAACATCGACGTGAGGGTGGGGGACATCCGGCGCCCGCCGCTGCGCCCGTCCAGCGTCGACGTTCTGCTGAGCAACTGCGTTCTGGGCATGTTCCCGGACAAAGCACAGGTGCTGGAAGCGATCTCCGAGGCGCTGCGTCCCGGTGGCTACGCCGTGATCTCCGACGTCGTCTACCTGGATGAGGTACCCGAGGGAGCGGTCACCACCGGCGAGGCTGACGCGGACGACTACGCACGCTGTGTGGTGGGAATGACCACGGATCAGTACCGGGAGATGGTCGTTTCGGCAGGTTTCGATCATGTCGACATTCGAGATGACGGCTCGGTCGCCTACCGCGACGGCGCACGGGTGACCAGCGCAACCATCGTCGCCTACCGTGGCCAGCCGCCCGAGACACCATGCTGCTGAGCCAGGGCCTGCGGCGGCCGTTCACCGAGGCCGGGCTGCGTGCCGACGAATACGCCGAGATACGCCGGGAACGCAGCCGCCTGCTCACAGCCGTATGGCGTGGCGGCACCTTGGAGAGCGTCAACCGAGCTACCGACGAGGGCGGGTGCGTGCGGGTGCTCAGCCCGCGCGGCTCGTCCTTCGTCTCCTTCACCGACGGCACGCCCGTGTTCGCGCTGCGTCAGGCCCGGCAGCACGCCGTCGGCCTGGGGGCAGCGCCCATGCGGCCAGCGGACCGGACACCGGCCCGCGGCTCCTACGCGCCGCAGGTGCGAGAACCGGTGGAAGCCCTCCCGCTGGACGAACAGCTGGCCTTGATGGCCAGGTGGCACGCCCAGGCTCTCAGAGCCCACCCGGCCGTCGTCGGCGCCCTCGTCTACTACCGCCATGCGACATCCAACGTGGAGGTGGTCACCAGCGATGGCGGCGAGGTCAGCTGGACCCGAGCCGACCTGACGCTGCAGATCACCATCTATGCGGGCGGGAGCATCTATGCGGGCGGGAGCGAGGAGCGAGGCGTCGGCTCGGTCTCGATTGGCAGCCACGGAGACTTCGCAGCAGTACGTGATCTGGAGCAACGTGTGGAGGAGGCCGCCGCCACAGCCGTAGATCTCATCCATGCACCGCCACTTGAGGCAGGCACGTACGATGTGGTGTGTGACGGCCCGCTTGCTGCTACATGGGCTCATGAAACGGTCGGGCACCTGGCGGAGGCCGACCATCAGCAAGGGGCGAGAAAGACCATCGCAGACCTCCGTGCGGGCCGCAGGCTCGGTATGGAGGAGCTGACCGTCGTCGACCGCCCGGGGCCTTCAACAGCGCGTGGGTATGTGCCAGTGGATGACGAATGCACCACCGGCAGGGAGATCACCTTGATCGAACGCGGGCGGGTGGGCAGCCGCCCCCGCCTGCACGACCTGAGCACCGCGACCGCCTTCCAGGAAGCGCCCACCGGCAATGCCCGCGCCCTGAACTACCGCCACCCGCCGTTGCCGCGGCTGCGCACGACCTGCGTCGAGGCAGGCACCAGCACGCTGCAGGAGATGATCTCCGGCGTAAGCAATGGCCTGCTCGCGGAGGGACTCTTCGGAGGCCAGACGAACAGGTCCGGGTTCGCCTTCCTGCCCGCTTCCTGCCGCTTGATCCGCGACGGCGAAACAAGGGGCCTGGTCAAGGGCGCGGTACTGACCGGCGACGTACTGGACACCTTCGCCACCGTGGACGCCGTCGGCCGCGACGTATCGCGCGGTGACACGTCCGCCAGCTGCGGCAAACAGGGTCAGACACCGCTTCCGGTCTCCTGCTGGGCACCCGCCCTGCGCATGAGAGGGGTGCATGTTGACGTCGGCTGAAACCCCTGAGGACCTTGGCGCCACGGTCGCAGCGATCTCCGCGGAGGCCTCTGCCCGTACCGCAGAGTGGCACCTGCTCCTGCTCGATCACCAGCAGACCACCACCGAACTTTCCAACGGGCAGGTCGACGCTTCCCGTTCGTCCGGGGAGACCACCGCCTACCTGCGACTGATGGTCGACGGGCGGATCGGCACTGCCACCAGCAGTCGCCCCGACCGAGTCGAGGAACTCGTCCAGGACGCCTGGGACTGCGCCCGCTGCGGGCCCACCGCTGACCACAGCTTCGCTCCTTCGTCCAAGCCAGACACGCCTGATCGCACCTCTGGCCTCTTGCCTGACGATGCGGTGCTCGCCGGTACCCGCGACTTGACTCACCAGGTAGCTGAACTGCAGCAGCACTCGAAACTTCTGCTGCACGGCACGATCACGCGCACGGACGAGGCGGTGTACATCGCGGGCCCGGTCGGCGTGGTGCACGACAGGCTGGGCCGCTGGGGCGTATCCGCTGTGGCCGAGAGCCCTATTGTGGAGAATCTGCAGTTGACTTGGCACACCTGGACCCGCCGGCCCCAGCTGCCCGAGGAGGTCGCCGAGTGGACCGGCACAGCTGGGGCCTGGCAAGACCTGCCGGCTCTGCCGTGCCCTCCCGGACTGCGGGAAGTACTCCTGGCCCCTAACGCGGTACACGCCCTGCTCTCGCCCTTGATGCGCTCACTCGGCGGCCCGGCCTCCAACGGGCGTTCATTCCTGCCCGCCGAACTCGGTGACAGGCTCCTGGACAAGCGTTTAACTGTCACCGACGGGTCTTGCACAGGCGGGCAGCGGAACCGCACGGCCGACGGGTTACCACATCCGGCGGTCGATGACGAGGGCGTAGCCTGTCGCCCCCTGGTGCTGATCGACGCCGGGGGACCGATTCACCGGTACCACACCTCCCACAGCGCGGCGGCCGTTGGTGCAACACCGACGGGGCACGGCTTTCGCGGCAATGCCCTGCGCCGCAAGCCCCTGCAGCCCATCTCCGCTGTCCTCAACAATGTCCGCGTGCATGCTGACGCGACGCTCACCACCTCATGGCATGAACTGCTGGCCTCCATCGAGAACGGGATCGTGGTGGAGTCCTTGTTCGGAGCCGAACAGAAGGGGCGGCTGTCTCCTGTTGTCGAGGGGGGCGTCCAACAAGGGTTCGTCGTTCAACACGGCCGGGTCGTGGCGCGGCTGCGGCGCACAAGTTTTCGCATGGACCTGCGCGAGGCTCTGGGCGCGGACCTTGCTGGGGTGTCAACGCAGAGCTGGCCGGTGAGCAAGGTGTGGACCGGCAAGATGCCGTTCCTCCTTGCCCGTTCGCTCCAGGACTGAAGGAGGGATCCACACGTACGACGCGATCATCGTCGGCGGTCGGGTGGCTGGGTCAGTCACCGCGACCTTGCTGGCGCAACGCAAGTGGCGGGTGCTGCTGCTCGACCGGGCTCCCTTGCCCAGTCCCGCGGTGTCCACACACTTCTTCGGGCCCTCCGTGCTTGCTTTCCTCGAGGAGCTGGGCATCCTGGACAAGGTGCGCGCCACCGGGGCGCCACCTCTGGCGCACTGGCATCTCCACCTGGGCGATAACTACTACGGCGGGCCGATGCTGCCGCGCGCCCAGCACCCGTACAACCTGTGCGTACGCCGCGACTCCCTGGACGACATTCTGCTGCGCCGTGCCGCTGAAGAGCCCCTGGTCGAGGTACGCGACCGCACCGCCGTGCGTACTCTGCTGCGCCAAGGTGACCAGGTCACCGGCGTGGCAGGGGCTGGCTGGGAGGAGAAGGCACGTGTGGTCATCGGCGCCGACGGACGCGGCTCGCTGGTCGCCCAGCAACTCGGGGCCGAGCCGCTGTTCGACGCCGGTGCCCTGCGTTGCACTTTCCACGCCTACTGGCACGATGTGCACGCCCTCCCGGAGCCTTCCTTGGAGCTGTGGCACGACGACGGTGACGTGATCCAGATGGGCCCCTGTGATGGCGACCAGTGGGTGGTGATGGTCTCGGTCCCCCCTGAACGATTCAAGCAGATGCGCGCAGACGGTGGAGCCGGATACGAGCAGCGGCTACGCGCCATACCTGCCATGCGAGCCCGGCTGCGCACCGCCGAACGCGTTTCCCAGGTCTTCGCGGGCAAGAATCTGCGCAACTTCCATCGGCCTGCAGCCGGAGCAGGCTGGCGGCTGGTAGGTGATGCCCTGTGCCACAAGGACCCGCTGTTCGGTGCCGGCATCGCTGATGCCGTTTCCGGCTCCCGGGCCCTGGCTCAGACCCTGGACGACGCCCTGAGCGGCCGAGTCAGTTGGGAACACAGCGCTAGTCAGTACATGGAGGAGACAGAAACCAAGATCGTGAATCGCATGAGACAGGGACTGGAGGACTTGACCATTCAGCCTCCCGCACCGTCCCAACGCGCCTGGATCCGCAGCGCTTTGGGGCACCCAGGCCTCGCCTTCGAACTGGCCGCGCACTGCTCGCGCCTGTTCGAAGCACTGCCTGCTGACCGGCAGGCATTCTGGCAGCGTGCGGCAGACTCCACCGCCGAAGTCCTAGGCCTGCCCCAAGCCGCACGCCTGGCGCAACAGGAGCAGGCCCGGTGACCGGCCCGGCGCTCCCCGACTACCTTGCACCGCATGCCGAGGACCTCGTGGCCTTGCAGCGGGCAGTCGCCCATAATCGCTGGCTCGCGGCCACAGGGCGCGACGCATACGCCACCACGGACACGGCGGAACGCTACCCGCACCTGTCGAACGGTTCTCTGGTCTCGCTCGCGCTGGATCACGGAGATCTCTCCCTCGCTCACGAACTGTCGCTGTGGTACTTCCGAACGATGCTGGCCCGGCCCACCCAGGAACTGCGACAAGGACAGCGTGAGGTCACCGTCGAGGTGAATGGCCGCTCGCTCAGCCACGCCGAACTCTTGGCCGCCCGGAGGACTGCGCAGTCCACGGCCGAGCACGATGCCCTCGGCCGGGCCGTGACCGAGGCGAGCAGCAAGCTCGATCAGTACCGCATGCGGTGGCTGGAGCAGCATGCTCAGGCCGTCCATCGGCTCGGATTCGTATCCCACGCACATCTGGTACGCGCGTTGCACCCGGACGCCGACCGGTGGGTGACTGACGCTGAGAGTTGGCTGGAGCGCACCCGCGAAGACTTCCTTACCCGGTGGCGCCGTTGGCAGGATCAGGACAGCCTGGCGGCGCCACGCCTCTTGGACACCAGAATCGTCGCCGAGGGCGCAGGTACAATCGATGACCCCCTCGGCGTCGTCACCGCCACCGTGAAGGCATGGGGCCTGTCTGCGGCCCTGGACCGCATCACCGTCGACAGCGAGGCACGAGCCGGGAAGCTCAGCTTCTCCTTCTGCTCCCCGGTGAATCCGCCCCACGATGTACGGGTGTCGGTCACTCCTGGCCGTTCGCTGCGCGATCTGCCCCCACTGCTGCATGAGTTCGGCCACGCCCTGCATTTCACTTCTGGCGTGGAGCACGCCTGGGAGCTTTGGCGGATCCCGACTGCACTGACCGAGGCGGTCGGCTTCGCAGTGGAGCATGTCGTGCATCAGCCCCAATGGCAGCAACAGCATCTGGGCGCTTCGCTGGCTCCCGAGGCCGCTGACCGGCTGCGGTTCGGGCGGGAGGCTGTACGCCGTCTGATCGCCACCAGCCTGTGCTACGAGATGGCGGTACATGACGGGCACCCTGCGCCCAGAGACCTGTACGAGCAGATGTTCGGCCGCGAGTTCGGCATCAGCGTCAGCGGCGCTGATGCATTCAATCGGCTCCAGGCATACCTGGAGGGGCAGCCCTGCTATCCGCTCGTGTACTACGAGGCCTATCGCCTGCGTGACCCGCTGTGGCAGTACTTGGAACAACAGGGAGGGCCTCAATGGTGGGCTTCCCCCTCGGCACACACCACCCTGGTGGACCTGTTCGCTGCCATCGGGCGTACTGCACCGGCCGAATGGTCTTCTTCGGCCCTCGCACCCGCGATGTCAGATATGTGAATCGGCCTGCTCGCGGTCCCGGCGCCGCAACGCGGCCGCTCTGCGGAATTCAGCATGGGCCTCGGTGACGATTCGATGCAGCGCGGGGGGAAGATCCGCCGCCAGCAGATGTTCCGCCCCTGACAGCACTGCCTCTTCCTCGCCCCACCAAGGGAAGAGCTGGCGGGAAAGCTGGCCCGCCAGTTCTGCAGGCCGCCGCTGCCACAGGGCCGGCATGTCGTCGAAATACCGGTGTGCAAACGGCCGCAACACCTCGTTCTGTCCCGGCGGAGCGAACCCTGTGGCGGCCGCGCGGGCGAGCGTCGCCGGCACGTCTTCGGCGAGCACGGCCAGCTCCCAGGCCGCCGCCTTGGCGCCTACTGCCGGGAACGAGGCGTATGCGCGCACCCGCCTCGCCTTCTCCGCGAGCGGCTCCCCTTCGTGTGCATCGGAGTCGATCTGTTCCAAGGTGGTGTTGCCGTGTGCGGCGAGCCCGGCAAGCAGCCGCCAGCGCAGATCCTCGTCCAGAGTGAGCCCGTTGGGTAGCGGTGTGCCCGCGCACCAATCCCGCACGGTCGCCCGCAGATTGGGGTCGAGCCGGGCCTCCGCAAGCGACCGGCAGCAGATCAGCCGCTGATCGGGGGTGGAGCGTGCTCCTCGTACACCATCCATCAGTGCTGCGGTGAACCGCGGCCATCCCTGTTCCTCGGCCCACTCCTGGCTGACGTAGGTGGTTAGCACAGTGCGAGCCTGACGCAGCACTCGCTGAAGGACTCCGGACTGCGACTCGCTGAGCATCCCGTTGACCACCATCTGCAGGAAGTCCCGGGCAGACAAGGAGGCGTCTTGCACCATGCTCCACACGCTCGCCCAGCACAGGGAACGCGCCAGAGGATCCCGCAGTTCAGACATGTGTGCGAGTAGCCCGTTCAGTGACCGAGAGTCCAGGTGCACCCGGCAGTAACCCAAGTCACCTTCGTTGGGCAGCACGATCATCCCGCATCGCTTGCCGACCAGTTCGGGCACCTCGGCGGCGTGGCCTGACAAATCCACTTCGGCGTAAGCCGTGCGGATCAGGGCACCACCTTCCCCGGTCCCGCCGTAGATTCCCACCGCGACCCGCTGCGGTCGGTGTGTGGGCGCCGGACCGGCTTGGAGCAGCCGAAAACGACTGAAGTGTCCCTCATTGTCGACCGCGAAGTCGGCACGTAGCAGGCCGGGTCCAGTCGTATGCAGCCAGCGGTCCACCCACTCGAGCACGTCGCGGTCGCAGGTCTCGGCCAGGCACACAAACAGGTCGGCTGAGGTTGCCGTGGCATAGCTGTGCCGGTGGAAGTAGCTCTTGAGTCCGGTGAGGAATGCCTCGATGCCCGTGTACTCGACCAGTTGCCGGATCAGGGCGGCACCCTTGGCGTAGGTGATGTGGTCGAAGTTCGCCTGCACCTCCTCGATGTCCTCGACAGCGAAGATCACCGGGTGCGTCGATGGGAGTCCATCCTGTGCGTAAGCCCACGCCTTCTTCGTCGAGGCGAACAACGCCCAGGTGTCGGAGAACTGCCCCAGCTCGTTCTGAGCCCACAAGGCCGCCCAGGTGGCGAATGCCTCGTTGAGCCACAGATCGTCCCACCAGCGAAGCGTGACCAGGTTGCCGAACCACATGTGCGCGCTCTCGTGCAGCAACATCGCATTGCGACGCTGCACGGCGTTGCGTGTCGCCTGGGCGCCATGGAGGAAGTCATCGACGGCGGTGATGCAGCCGGCGTTCTCCATCGCCCCGGCCCCGAACTCCGGGACGAAACAAACGTCCAACTTGGAGAAAGGATAGGGCTGACCGAAGTTGGTCTCGAAGAAGCGGAGACCGTCCTTGATCTGGGCAAAGAGTCCCTTGGAGTCCAAACGCGGTGCCAGAGAACGCCGGCAGTACAGGCCCAGGGGCACGGCGCCGGAGCTGCTGGAGAAGGTTGCGTGCGCCTCCACGAACGGCCCTGCGAGCAGGGCGATGTGATAGGTGCTCAGTGGAACGGTGGGTTCGAAGACATACCGGACCGCTCCGGAAGGAAGTGTGGTCCGGGAGATTACGGGAGAGTTCGACAGCGCCTTCCAACCGCGCGGCACCGTCACCGACAGGTGGAAGGAGGCCTTGAGACCGGGCTGGTCGAAGCAGGCGAACGCCCGGCGCGCATGAGTCGTTTGGAAGTGGCTGTACACATAGCACTCGCCGTCGGCCGGGTCGGTGAAGCGGTGCAACCCCTGGCTTCGTCCCGCATACGGGTAGACGGCCTCGACGGTGAGATCGTTTGTCTCGGCGAGTGGACCCAGACGAATCCCCTCGGCGAATCGATCAGCATCGGTCAGACGGCGCCCGTTGAGAACCGCCCCCATGACGTCCTGTGCAAGGCAGTCAATCCACGAGTGAGCTCCTGGCCTCCGGCAGGTAAACCTGATCGTGGAGCGGGTATGGAACACCGGCGCCGATGTTGCTGTGTCTTGCAGATCCACTTCGATGTGGTAGGAGCTCACGCGAAGCAGTTCACTCCGCGACTCGACGTCCGTACGGATCAGCGGAGAACTGCTCAGACCATCCCCCAAAGCATTGCGGACCGCTGCTGCGCAATCAAGGTAAAGATGTTCTAAAATGATCTCTGACGAAACGCAGAAGTACTCTTGCTGGAACCTAGGGGCAGGGAGTGGCGATGGACAAGAGCCAGATTTCGGCCATTGTGGCGGACGGGCACCGCGAGCCGTTGACACAGCTGCCGCTTTCCCTGGAGCGGGCGACCGAACTGGCGCAGTGCTACAAAGCCCTTGGTGACCCCGTCCGGCTGCGGCTGCTGTCCCTGATCGCCTCGCACCTCGACGGCGAGATCTGTGTCTGCGACTTGGTGGGCGCCTTCGACCTGGCCCAGTCCACCATTAGCCACCACTTGAAGATCCTTCGCGATGCCGGATTGGTCGAATCGCAGCGCCGCGGCACCTGGGTCTACTACTGGATCAGCCCCACGGCGCGCGAGACCCTCGGACCGGTCCTGGGGCTGCCCCCGTATGAGGCTGGATCGGCGTCCCACTAGGCGGCCGCCGTCGCTGAGCGTCACCGCAGGGACGAATTCGAGGTTTCCCTGAAGTTTCGAGCCGCCACTTCCCCTGCTTCGCGATCACGAGAAACACAGGGCCCTCTTGTTCAAGAAGATCACATACGCGACACCAGGGCGGACGCATTAATGTCCAACCGTAGATCGCTTCAAACCTCAGCGCCCAAACTTACTCAGAGGCACGTTTCCCTCGAAGTGCCTTCCTTGCCTTTTGCGACCAATTTCCGATATACGCCCGGGCTAATCACAGATTGTGATTGGCGAGTATTGGCCGGTTGACCCAACTTTTCAGATGGCATTACCGTCGGGGCGCTTCGCTATGACAACGGAGGCTGTGTGACGGGCTTCTCAGCCCCGCAACGTCGTTCTGACTGGTGCGCAACGGGAGGGCATGCAGTGATACGTTTCATCGCGCTGAGCGGATTCCTTGGTGCCGGCAAGACCACCACACTCATGGCGGCCGCACGCACCCTTGAGGAACAGGGTCGTCGTGTCGCCGTCATCACCAATGATCAAGGTGCCGACCTGGTCGACACCCAGCTCGCCCAGTCGCACGTGGACAGAGTTGGCGAGGTCACCGGCGGCTGTTTCTGTTGTCGCTTTGAAGACCTTGTGAGCGTCGCGCGGACGCTGGTCGACGACGGAAACGTCGACACCCTCCTCGCCGAGTCGGTCGGCAGCTGCACGGATCTGCAAGCCACAGTCGTGAACCCCATGAAGCGGTACTACGGGGACGAGTTCACCGTGGCCCCGCTGACCACCGTCGTCGAACCGGACCGGCACCGGGCACTCGCCACCGCTCTACGGCTCGAGGACACTGAATCGGACCTCTCCTATCTCTTCGGCAAGCAGCTGGAAGAGGCTGACGTCATCGCCTTGAACAAGATAGACACCCTGGTGCAAGCGGAGCGCCGAGAAATCACTGGCCGACTCGCCCAGCGTTATCCCCAGGCGAAAATAGTTGCGTACTCTGCGGCCACTGCCGAAGGGATTACGGACTTGGTGGACGCGTGGGGGAACGACACCGGGTCGGGCGCCGTGCTGGAGATCGACTACGATCGCTACGCCAACGCAGAGGCCCAACTCGCTTGGCTCAACCAGAGGTTCAGCAGCTCCAGCCCACAGGGATTCGTTCCCCAGACCTGGGCCACCGCCGCCCTGATGCACTTGTCGGCGCGAGCTGCTACCAAGGGCTGGACGATTGGACACGCCAAGGTGAGCGTGCGTTCTGGCACGGCGTTGACTAAGCTGAGCCTGATTTCCGCAGGGGCCGATCCGGTCGCCAACACCGCCCAGACGGAGCCCGTTCACAGCGCGGACATCCAGTTCAACGCCCGCGTGGTGTGCGACCCCACCGATCTGGACGCGGCCGTTCAGGATGCGGTTCGCGCGGCCGACGATGCCGCAGCCTGCATCAGTGTTCCGCTGGCAGCACCCACCGCCTTCCGCCCGGGGTACCCAGTACCCGTCCACCGTATCCAGGCGTAGTCCCGACGGCGCAGACCCCTCACACCGAGCCCGGCAGACCGGACACGGCACACACTGAGTGCCTTGGCATCGGGGCACTCGTCACAGCAGTGATCGGCTCTGCAATCGCAGCCGCACGACCTAGTGAACGGACACGGACCGCACCTGCCGGAGAACCCCGGCAGGCTACCGCCGGACTTGCAGCCCAGATTGCTCGCTCCGGAGCCCGTGTCCGGAGGCGTTTCAGCCGGTGGTTAGCCCGGTCCAGGCGTAAGCAACGTCAAGCGGTCCTGTCCCTGACCCGACGCCGTCGCCATCCGCACGCACCGAGGAGTTCTGTTGACCGCCACCGAGCACGACAGAGCCGAGCAGTCCGCCATAGCCGCCGACGCGCCCGGCACCCAGCCGCAGTTCGTCCCGGGCGGCACTCCGCCGCAGACTCCTCCGTTGATAGCCAAGGCCGCAGCCGAACTGGTCGGCACGGCGGCGCTGGTGGCGGTGGTGGTCGGATCCGGCATCCAGGCCACCGACCTGACCGAGGACGTAGGCCTGCAACTGCTGGCCAACTCCACGGCCACCGTCTTCGGCCTCGGCGTCCTGATCACCCTGTTCGGCCCGGTCTCCGGCGCACACTTCAATCCGGCTGTCACCCTGGCCGAATGGTGGACCGCACGCCGTGGCGGCCCCGGTGTCACTCTGCGCGAGGCAGCCATCTACGTCCCCGTCCAGATCGTCGGCGCGATCGCGGGCGCGATCCTGGCGGACGCGATGTTCGGCGAGCCCCTGGTCAAGTGGTCCACCCACGACCGCTCGGCGGGTCACCTCCTACTCGGCGAAGTCGTTGCCACCGCAGGTCTGATCCTGCTGATCTTCGGCCTGGCCCGTACCGGCCGGCTCCGCGTCGCCCCCGTCGCGGTCGCCTCTTACATCGGCGCGGCGTACTGGTTCACCTCGTCCACGTCCTTCGCCAACCCGGCGGTGACCATCGGCCGCGCCTTCACCGACACCTTCGCGGGCATCGCCCCCGGGCCGGTCCCGGCCTTCATCGCCATGCAACTCCTCGGCGCCCTGGCCGGGATGGCACTCGTGACCCTGATCTTCATGCCCGGCCGGAAAACCGCCGAGTGACCGCGTCACACGTGACCGCACCCCCGGAGTCCCGTTTCACTCACTTGGCCGTTCAGGCGACCGGTACCGCCTGCGGTCGCTTGGACGTGGCGCTTTCGTTCTTCTGGGCGGCGAGGTAGCGCTCGGCGTCCAGGGCTGCGGCGCAGCCGGTGCCGGCGGCGGTGATGGCCTGTCGGTAGGTGTATACGCCGGGCAGGCTGGTGTGCGTGGAGGGGGAGGCAACTTTGATGTAGCCCTCGCCGTCCAGGTCCAGTTGGCCGCGGAGGAGTTCGGTGCGCGGGTCATGGCCGATGGCCACGAACAGTCCGGTGACGGCCGGGTCCGTGGTGGTACCTGTCGTGGTGTCGCGCAGGGTGAGGACGGCTGTAGATGCCAGCAACTTCGCTGTCCCAGACGAAGGAGATCTTGGGGTGCTCCTGCATGGCTTTGGATGCGCGCAGGGTGTCGCGGCGGTGGATGATGGTGACGGATTTGGCGAAGCGGGAGAGGAAGGTGGCTTCTTCCATGGCGGTGTCGCCGCCGCCGATGACGGCGATGTGGTGCTCGCGGAAGAAGAATCCGTCGCAGGTCGCGCAGTACGACACGCCCCGTCCCGACAACTCGTCCTCGCCGGGCAGGCCGAGCTTGCGGTGCTGGGATCCGGTCGCGACGATGACCGTCTTGGCTCGGTGCACGGTGCCCGCCGCATCCGTCAGCAGCCTGATGTCGTCGGCGAGGTCGACGGCTGTGATGTCGTCGGCGATCAGTTCGGCACCGAAGCGTTCGGCTTGGCCCCGCATGTTGTCCATGGGTCGGGGCCCTGGATGCCGTCGGCGAAGCCGGGGAAGTTCTCGATCTCGGTGGTGGTCATCAGCGCGCCGCCCGCGGTGACGGAGCCTTCGAAGACCAGGGGCCTGAGCTGGGCGCGTGCGGTGTAGAGGGCGGCGGTGTATCCGGCGGGGCCGGAGCCGATGATGATGCCCTCGCGCACGTCGGAGGTCGTGGTGGCGGTGCCGGTCACGGACGTCACGCTTCCTGCTTGGCGTCGATCTCGGCGATGAGGGCCTGGATGCGGGTGTTGATCTCGTCGCGGATGGGGCGGACGGCCTCGACGCCCTTGCCCGCGGGGTCTTCCAGGGCCCAGTCGAGGTACTTCTTGCCGGGGAAGATCGGGCAGGCGTCGCCGCAGCCCATGGTGATGACGTAGTCGGACGCCTGTAGGGCCTCGGTGGTAAGGATCTTGGGCTTGTGGTCGGCGATGTCGATGCCGACCTCGGCCATGGCCTCCACGGCGGCGGGGTTGACCTGGTCGGCTGGGATGGATCCGGCGGAGCGGACCTCGATCCGGTCGCCCGCGAGGGCGGTGAGGAATCCGGCGGCCATCTGCGAGCGGCCCGCGTTGTGGACGCAGACGAACAGCACGGAGGCGAGCGGAGCGGCAGGCATGGGGTCTTCCTTCATCAAGCGGATCAACTGCACGGGGGCGTCGGTGGTTCAGGCGGGCAGGGAGGTCAGCAGGTCGGTGATGTGGGCGTCGATGTCGTCGCGGATCTGCCTCACGACGGCGATCGGGGCGCCGTCGGGGTCGGCGACGGGCCAGTCCAGGTAGCGGCGGCCCGGCACGACGGGGCAGGCGTCGCCGCAGCCCATGGTGATGACGATGTCGGCGGCCTGGACGACCTCGTCGGTCAGCGGCTTGGGGAACGCGTCGGCCACATCCGCACCCCGCTCGGTGAGGACCTGCGCGATGTGCGGCTCCACCTCGGCGGCCGGATGCGTGCCCGCGGAGGAGACGGTCACCCGCCCGGCGGCCCGCTGCTGAAGGAGGGTGGCCGCGAGCTGGGAGCGGCCGGCGTTGTGGCTGCACACGAACAGCACCCGCACCAGCCCGGAGTCCGGCGCGCTGTGGACGTGCGCGAGGGCGTCGAGGCGTTCGGCGGCGAGGCGCTCGGCCAGGACGACCAAGTGCGTGGTGACCCGCGCGGTCTCGGCCAGGCGCCGGTAGGAGTCGGCGAGCAGGCCCTGCACGGTCTCGGCCGAGAAGTGGCCTGCGTGCCGGGTGGTGAGCCGGGCCGCGCTGGTGGCCAGACGGGGGTCGGGCAGAAGGGGCGGTGAGGAGGTGGACATGGCGAGACCCTTCCGTCGGACCTATGGGTCAGCCCGGACTGGTATCAGTGTCGAGTGATGTGAGAGTATCAGCCCATGCTGACGTCAGTCGACACTGACCTGATCCGGGTGCTGGCCGACCCGCTCAGGCTCCAGATCGTGAACCTGCTGGCCCGCGAGACGCTGTGCACCACACACCTGGTGGAGGAGACCGGCGCCCGCCAGACGAACCTGTCCAACCACCTGAAGGTGCTGCGGGATGCCGGGGTGGTGGAGACCGAGCCGTGTGGCCGGTACGTCTACTACCGGCTCAGGCCCGACATCATCGAGTCCCTGGCAGACCAGTTCACCAAGCTCGCCGCGACCGCCCGCGCCACCGCCGCCGCCGAGACCAAGAGGGCCTGCCCGTGACCCGCACCGACACCCCCGCGACCGCGACGGCCGAGGAGTCCTCAGTCGTCGCCAAGCTCTCCACCCTCGACCGCTACCTCGCCGTATGGATCCTGGCCGCGATGGCCCTCGGCCTGGGGCTCGGCCGGCTGGTCCCCGGCTTGAACGACGCCCTGGCGAAGGTGGAGATCGGTGGGATCTCCCTGCCGATCGCGCTCGGCCTGCTGATCATGATGTATCCGGTCCTGGCCAAGGTCCGCTACGACAAGCTCGACGCCGTCACCGGCGACAAGCCGCTCATGATCTCCTCACTGGTCATCAACTGGATCCTCGGTCCGGCAGTGATGTTCGCGCTCGCGTGGATCTTCCTGTCCGACCTGCCCGAGTACCGCACCGGCCTGATCATCGTCGGCTTGGCCCGCTGCATTGCCATGGTCATCATCTGGAACGACCTGGCCTGCGGCGACCGGGAAGCCGCCGCGGTCCTGGTCGCTTTGAACTCGGTCTTTCAGGTCCTCGCGTTCGGCGTGCTCGGCTGGTTCTACCTCGGCCTGCTGCCCGGCTGGCTCGGCCTGGGTGACGGCCAGCACCTGGACATCTCGATGTGGAAGATCGCCCTGAACGTGGTCATCTTCCTCGGAATCCCGCTGCTCGCCGGGTTTTTGACCCGCCGCATCGGCGAGAGCAAGCTCGGGCGTGAGCGGTACGAGAACGGCTTCCTGCCGAAGATCGGCCCGTTCGCCCTCTACGGCCTGCTGTTCACGATCGTCATCCTCTTCGCCCTGCAGGGAAAGACGATCACCTCACAGCCGCTGGACGTCGCACGGATCGCAGTGCCGCTGCTGGTGTACTTCGCGCTGATCTGGTTCGGCACCTTCGTCCTCGGCAAGGCGATCGGCCTGGCCTACGACCGCACCGCCACCCTGGCCTTCACCGCAGCCGGGAACAACTTCGAGCTGGCCATCGCGGTCGCCATAACTACCTTCGGCGTCACCTCCGGCCAGGCCCTGTCCGGTGTCGTCGGCCCGCTGATCGAGGTCCCGGTGCTGGTGGCGCTGGTGTACGTCTCGCTGGCCTGGCGACGGAAGTTTAGGGCGCCTGTCGCGCCCTGATCGGTGCCGCATCAAGGCTGGAGATCGGTTGTCCCTTGGGTACCAACGGGCCTTCAGCGTCCTCGTGTCACTGCGCTCTTCCACGCCGCCAGTCGGGGGCAGCGCCAGGTTACGGACCTGCTGCTGGCCAGCCGACTCCCCATGATCTGCTCAGCGACGCCGGGATGAAGGCGCTCGCCTCGCAGCTCTGGGGCACCATCCAGGGTGCCGTCCAGACGCGCGACGGCGCCTTCGAGACCGCGCGGCTGTGTGTCGCCTGTCATCGAAGATCGCCGCGTGGGTGGCCCCGGAGCCGAAGGGCGGGCGCGCATCTCTCCCCCCACGGGGATCGCCTCCACTCGCGGGAACGACCATCCGGTGGAGGTCACAGGCCCGCGTGGTTGCCGCGAACGCCTCCGCATCCTCCGGCTCACTCCTGTCGTCGGAACAGACCTCCACGACCAAGCCGCAGCCGTCATCGAGCCAGGCGGGGAAGTCCGCGGTGTGCCGCGACGGCCGCGGGGACCGGGCCAGAAATGCCAGAATGGCCGCCCGAGAGAAAGGATCACGTGAAGGAGCCTTCGAACCTTAAGGACCAGGTACGGCCGCAGCCTTGTCTGGTGAGTCTCAGTCGAAGGCGTGGACGATCCTCTCGACAATGGCGTGCACGCCGCTCCAGTCAGCGAAGTCGCTCCGCTGCCCCCGTTGGGCAGCCCTGACCTTCTTCTGGAAGGCCTTCTGCACCAGCCTCTTGTGCTGCTTCGAGAGGGCACCGTGGGGGCGTTGCACCGTGGGCCCGTAGTTCTGCAGGTGGACTGGTGCCAACGAGCCGCCGAAAGTCAGGACGTCCTCGCCGAGATACATCTCCAGGGAACCGGCCACGCCGTTCAGATTGGTCAGTGACACCACTGAGGACGACGGACCGATGGTGGGGTAGCTGGCCAACATGGGCAGATCCGGATAGTGCAGAACCTGGCACCCTTCTGGCAGCTTTCGGCTCTTGAGCTTGGCAAGGGCTATGTGTGCAGCAGTGTCATTGTCGGCGATAGCCACGAAGCGGTTGGCGACGCCGGCCGCAATGAACGCAGACACCATCACCACAAGCGCGCCGGCGCTGCCCTGCGCGTCCGTTCCGGAGTAGTCGATGAAGCGTACGAACCCCACGAGGTGCGGATGGGTGGTCTGCATGGCCTGAGTGAGCAATCTGGAATCGGTGCTTCCCTCAGTCAGCACAATCAGCGGAGCATCAGCCGGCAGGGATGCGAGTTGCCGCATGCGCGTCGGTCCCGCAACGGGCTGGACTGGGTCCATATGGACGCAGCATCCGGTCAACTCGCTGAGATCCAGCCCAACTCGTGTCTCGTCGGGGGCCTGGTCCAGAAGCAGTCGTATCAGGCTGCGAACCTCAACAATGCCGCGGAGCTCGTCGACGTCTTGAACGGTCTCCACGAACTGATTTTCGTACTGGAGGTACTCCCCGATCGTTTCGAAAGACTTCCTGTGTGGTCTGACCGCTCTCCCGATGCCCGCCAGCAGATCAGCGGACTCACGTGGTTCCCGGGTTCGAGGCTCCCTCACCCACTCGTCCTTCGCCGCTTCCTCCCGTTCGTCTTCGTAGCTCTTGCGCCACTGCAAGAGACCCTCCGCCAGGTCGGCCTGCGCCCGCCGCGAGGTGAAGCCTTGCACGTCCAGACGCTGCCGCAGCGCGTGGGCGGTGGTGAAGTACCCGAACTTTCCCTCGCCCGTCGCTTCATTCGGAGCGACACACTCTCGTTCAGCCTCGTCGAATAGTGCCGCCAGCTGCTCGTCGTAGTGGTTGCGGAAGTAGAAGAACTGACAGTCCCCGACTACGAGATATGAGTAATGCCCCATCCAGCAAGGCTCCCATCCTCGCCACTTCGTCGTGGCTCAAATTCCATGGGCTGTGGGCGGGGAACATCGTCGTCAGCAGGATGCCTGGGCTCCGGAGAAGAGCGAAGACCAACGGCAACACCACCCGAGACGTAAGGACTTCTGGATCTACGCTGCACAGAACACCCTGCCGCCTGGCTCACAGCTCCACCGTGGCGGAATCCACCCAGCGGGCCAGGACACTGAAGGCCGCCAGCTGCTCCAGCGCCTGGTGTTCCGGCAGCTCGGGCAAGCCGTCCTCGTGGCTGTTGGGATTGCGGATCCCCGCGTAACACCCATCGGCGAAGGACATGGCGCCGCGGTGAAGGCTGCGGAAGGTGTCGCTGCCGTCATCGGCCGTGATCCGCAGCCGGGGCTGGCCGGGCTTGGGCGGGTCCTGGGAGAAGACGCTCTTGAAGAGGTTGGTCTCGCTCACGTCGCGGCGTACGACCTTGTTCTGCGTCTCGGCGTTGACTTTCCTGGCGGCCGCGGTGACCGCTTCGCGGAAGTGGCCGCTCTGCCACAACGACCGCGCCCCATCCCACACCCACGGATGCATCATGGCGGCACTGATCTGGGGCGCGTCATCACCGAGGCGTTCCCTGATCTCCGTGTCACGCACAAGGACGACATCAGCCCGCTGGACCGCCTCGCGGTGCTGGCACCAACGATTGACCCGCTTGTTGCGCTCGCTGGGGACTTCCGTCCGCCACCGTGGCAGCACACGGTCCAGGATCCGCTCCACCACCTGTGCGCTGGCGACGATCTCGTCCTGCGTGCCACGGTTCGCCCGACTACTGCTCAAGTTGGTGGTCCCGGGAGGGTCGGGCGGCCGGTACAGCTCCGTCAGTTCCAGGAAACCCGTGAGCTGTTCGCGGGCCCAGTCAATGTCGATGCCCATCAGAGCATCATCCCCGTCAGCACCGACATCACACTGCTCCTTTCCCGCGCCCCCTGGCGGATCACGGATACGGCGGGTGGACGTCAGACGATAGCCGGGCTGCGCCGTTCGATGAGCAGCACGTCGCGCCATGTGCCGTGGTGGCGGCCGATGCGTTCGCGGGTGCCGATAATCCGGAACCCGGCACGCTGGCGCACGGCGAGGCTGGTGGTGTTCTCGGGGAAGGTGCCGGACTGGATGGTCCAGATCCCTGCCGCCTCGGTGGAGTCGATGAGTGCCTTGAGCAGCGCGGAGGCGATGCCACGTCCACGGGCGCCGGGGTCGACGTACACCGCGTGCTCGCTCACGCCGGCATCGGCGCAGCGGCTGGAGGCCTTGGTGGCCGCGATCCAGCCGAGGACCGCTCCGCTCGCGTCGAGCGCGGCGAAGCGGTGGCCGGGGAGTTTGGCCGCGTCGAAGGTGTCCCAGGCGGGGGCGGTGGTCTCGAAGGCTGCGTTGCCTTCGTCGATGCCCGGCTGGTAGGTCGCCAGCACCTGCTCGGCGTGCTGTGCCGTCAGCGGCACGATCAGCGGACCCACAGCCCCGTTGCTCATCGCTCCCCCGTTGATTCCGCTTCCGTCAGGCAGTAGCCGGCGATGCGATCAGCTGGCCCATGGCCGCAAGCACGGAGGGCTCGACCCGGTAGTACACCCAGGTTCCGCGCCGCTGGGAGGTCAGCAGCCCGGTCTCCTTGAGCTTCTTCAGGTGATGGGAGACGGTCGGCTGGGAAACGCCGACGTCGGAGATGTCGCACACGCATGCCTCGCCGCCCTCGTGCGAGGCGATGGCGGAGAACAGCCGCAGCCGGACGGGGTCGCCGAGCGCCTTGAACATCGGCGCGGCTGTCTCGGCCTCCTCGGCGGTGAAGGGGCGCTCGGCCAGCGGCGGGCAGCATGGCGCTACCACCGGGCCGGTTTCCGTATCGAGCTGCGGCATCGCTTGCGCGTTCGACATGCGTCTATGTTGACACACATCGAATCAGGCAGGCAGGGGCCGATGACCTCGGGCTGCAGCCGGGGCCCGGCCATCTGGCCGGAGGTTCTCCACCTCCACCGGCCCCAGAGCTGCCTCCGCAGGGCGCGCGCGGCGGCCAGTCCGCACTGGCTGCCGCCGACTCGCCGCGACGGCGACGCACTACTCCACCCATTGATTCGACAAACGTCTATGTTGACGTTTGTCGAATCAGTGCGCATGCTGGTGGCGGAAGCCATCGACGGATGTCGAAATACGCGAGGAGTCGCCGTGACCGTGCCCGCCGCTGCGAAGCTGCCCGTTGTCGTGATCGGAGCCGGGCCGATCGGCTTGGCCGCCGCCGCCCACCTGATCGACCAGGACATCGAGCCCCTGGTTTTGGAGGCCGGACCGGCCGCCGGAGCCGCGGTGCGCGAGTGGTCGCACGTGCGGCTGTTCTCCCCCTGGGGCGAGGTCACCGACCCGGCTGCCGAGAAGCTGCTGGCCCCGACCGGCTGGGTGCGGCCGGAGGCCGCCGCCTATCCGTCCGGTGGTGACTGGGCCGAGCAGTACCTCAAGCCCCTGGCCGATGTCCTCGGCGACAGGGTGCGGTACGGCGCCGCCGTGACAGGCGTCTCCCGGGCCGGCCGGGACCGGATCGTGGACGCAGACCGCCAGATGCAGCCCTTCGTGGTCCACATCAGCCTTGCCGACGGCGGCGAGGAGCGGGTTTTCGCCCGCGCCGTGATCGACGCCTCCGGCACCTGGGCCCTTCCCGGCCCCGCCGGTGGCAGCGGCCTTGCGGCACTTGGCGAGAAGGCCGCCGTGGACCGGATCACCTACCGGGTTCCCGACCTCAAGGACCCCGCCGTCCGTGCCCGCTACGCGGGCAAGCGCACGGCGGTGATCGGCTCGGGCGCCTCCGCTTTCACCGCCCTGGCATACCTCGCAGACCTCGCCAAGAGCGGCGACGGCAACGGCGCCAAGGCTGTGTGGATCCTGCGCCGGGGCATCTCCGGGTCCACTTTCGGGGGCGGCGCCGCCGATCAGTTGCCCGCCCGCGGCGCTCTGGGCCTGGCGGCGAAGGCCGCCGTCGACGAGGGGCACGCCGATGCGGTCACCGGGTTCCGCACCGAAGCGATCGAGCGCGGCAGCGACGGCCGCCTGACGCTGGTGGCTGAGGACGGGCGCCGTCTGGATCCGGTGGACGAGGTGATCGTGCTGACCGGCTTCCGCCCGGACCTCACCTTCCTGTCCGAGATCCGCCTCGGCCTGGACGAGCGCCTCCAGGTGCCCGTCGCGCTCGCCCCGCTCATCGACCCCAACCAGCACTCCTGCGGCACCGTCTACCCCCACGGCCACCGCGAACTCTCCCACCCCGAGCACGGCATCTACCTGGTCGGCATGAAGTCCTACGGCCGCGCTCCGACCTTCCTGGCCATGACCGGCTACGAACAGGTCCGCTCCGTCGCCGCCGCCATCGCGGGCGACACCGAAGCCGCCGACCGCGTCGAACTCACTCTTCCCGAGACCGGGGTGTGCGGGGGCGCCGGACTGTTCGACACCCCCGACGGCCAGCAGACCGACGGCGGCGGCTGCTGCGCGGCACCGGAGCCGCAGCTCATCCAGTTCGCTGCCCCGGCCACGACGCAGGGCCCGGCCCAAGAGGGTCCGGCCGGCGGTGGCTGCTGCGGCTCGTGACCGGCCTGAAGACCATGCCGACGGACCTCAGACCTCCTGGCCGACGTGCCACTCCAGAGTGATCCAGCCGTCCGGGATCCAGCCGCCCACGTACCCCTTGAGGAACAGGTCCAGATCCGCGGCCCCTACGCCCCCGACCCGCTCGGCAACGCGGGCGTACGGAAGCCATACAAGGGCCACCGCGGTGTCGTGCACAGCGCCTCGTGCGGTGAGATGTGCGGTGAAGATGCGGCGCTCACCCTGCCGCCGCCGTGGCCAGGTGCCGGGGGCGGTGGGCCGGATGCGGCCGGTGACCGCCCCCAGGCGGATGCCCCCCGGCGGGGCCATCGCGCACGCAAGACGCTGCGCGGCCCGCCGGTAGGGCTCAGCCGGCCTGCGCTGCACGGCGGGCAGGGCCCAGGATCGGCCGGTTTCCGAGGGCCCGGGAGGGAACAGGGCAACCTGGTGGCGCCGGTCGAAGCAGACCAGGAGGACATCACCCCAGGGCGGTGCATACATGCACATGCCCGTGAGCGTAGGGGCGAATGCGATGCCGCGCGCGCCCGGACGGGCAGGCGGGCGATCCGGCACCCCGCCCTGCGCCCAACCACAGAGGAAGAGACCCGCACCCTCAACCGGAGGATGACGAGGGCGCCGGCAATGCCCCTGGGCCGGGCCAGACCTGGAAGCCGAAGGCGGCCTCCAGCCGGGCCAGGGTGCCCAGGTCCGGCATCACTTTGCCGTTGATGACACGGCTGATGGTGGAGTGGTTGACCCCCGTCACCTCAGCGAGTGTCCGCAGGCTGTATCCGCTGACGGTGAGGGCGTTTCCCAAGTTGCGGGCGAGTGCCTGGCCGTAGTGGGCACTGACGGGGGCGTCGGGCGCGAGAGCGGCATGCGGCCAGGCGTCGTCGACGACATAGTCGCGCGGCACCTTGTCGTTACTGCTCCGGGGCATGCCCGGATCATCCCACGCACCCGTCATCCGCCGACCCTCCTTCTCGTTTCCCGGCAGCCATCCACCAGAGACCCTGGTGCATACATACACCATTTCGGGAGCTTGTATCGACACCCTTCAATGCATCGGCGCAATGTGGTCCACGCCCCGGCGTCCCGCGCCGCCCTCTTTCCCCTCCTGCCGCACGGGCTCGCGGGGCTTTGTGCATGTGCAGGATTCCGCCCGGGATTGCCCGCCTTTACGCGAGCGCCGTTTCACTCCCGTGCGCCCCCTGCGTTTCCGGCTCGCGTCACACTGACGGTGAGTAACTGAGGTCACCGGAAGAAAAGGCAGGTGAGAGGCGGAATGCTGTTCCGCCGTGCGGCACTGCCTGTTCTTTTTCGGATTGCGTTCGATGCGGTTTCACCTGGCCGACTGTGACACTGAGGGGGCATTTCCGGGAGAAGATCTACTGGACTGAGAAGTCACTGGATACGCTCATCAGTGATTCGCCGGAGCCGGGATATCCGGGGGGAGGTTCTTCCATGAAGTCGCATCGGGCACTGGCTGTCCTCGCCGAACTGAGGTCTTTGGCCGCACACGATGCGAGGCAGCTGTCCGCGGCGAAGGACCGCCTCGCCCGGGCGGAGGCGGAACTGGCCGCCGCCCGCTCCGGGTTCGACTCTGCGAGCGCACGGGCTGGGGTCTCCCAGCGCGTCGTGCACGGCGCAGAGGAACTGCTGCACACCGCCGCACACGACCGGGGCGAGGAACCGCGCGGGGCCCGCACCGTGGCCGACCCGGCGGGGCGGACGCCGACGATCGCCCAGGAGGTGCTGGCCTTCCTCCGCCCGCGCCGGCGCGCTGCCCGCGCAGAGATCGTCCGGCACATGAAGTCCGCACGCCCGGACATCAAACCCGCCAGTCTGCGGCGGGAGTTGAACCGTATGGTCACCAAGAGGACGCTGGTCCTGGTCGAAGGCTCCCTCTACGTGCCGGTGCCCGCAGCGGGCGGTGATCAGTAGAGGAGGCCGCCGCGCCAGAAATGGCCCGCACAACGCGAACGTGCCGCCGAGGAAGAGTCGGCGGCACGAGGACACGCGGTTATCTGGGCTCACGCATCACGATGATTCTATGCGCCTTTCGGCGCGAATGCGAGAGCCCGCAGGAATTCGGCCCCAAGGGGCCGGGAATTGGGCTCAACATGTCTTTTTCTTCCTCTCGCCGGACAGATTCCGGCACCGGCCGTAACGCGGACCCTTTCATGACCGCAAAACGCCGCCGAAGGAGCCAGCGGAGCACTGCTTCCTCATCTTCAGCTCCGCGCCGGACGCTGCCCAGCTACCGGGCGAACCCCTGCCAGCAGATCAACATCCTCATCGGGCTCGCCGACCTCGATACCGGCGCCGCCCCGGTGCAGCGGGCGGCACTGGCGGAGTATCTCGGCCTCGGCGCGGCCACGGTCGGGGACTGCATGACGTTCCTTGCGGACGTGGGGCTGGCCGAGGCCGGACGGGGTCAGTACGCGATCACCGGGCGCGGGCGGGCGTTCGCCCAGGCGTGGCGGCGTGACCGGGCGCAGGCGCGGCTGGTGCTGCGTCCGCTTCTCGGGGCGCACTGGTCGGCGGCGGCAGCGGCCGCCCATCTGGCCGGCGGCCCTCTGCCGCAGGAAGAGCTGGCCCGCCTGCTGCGTGACGGCCTGCCCGGGGTGGCGATGCGCGGTCAGTACATGGTCGAGTGGCTGGACATCGCGTTGATCGTGGAGCGTGACCCGCAGCGGCTCGAGGCCCGTCTGCGCGCCCCGGATGCCCCCGCACCCCCGCAGGACCCGGGCCCGGACCCGGAGAGCGAGACGCCGGACCCGAAGAGGCAGCAGGACAGGGCGCAGGGCCAGGACCGCGCCGCTGACGGCGAGGACACCGGTCCCCGCAATGTCGCCGACTCCGTTGTGCTGCTGGGGATGTCCCGTCGGGAGATCCAGGACCTGCCCGACACCCGCTACACGGCCTTCCTCGAAGGCATCCTGCAGACCCTGCGCGGCGCCCTGGCGCCGACCGCCTGACCCGTACAGGCAGAGCGCCGACCCATGGCGGACCGGCGCCCTGCCAGGGTGGCGGCTGGTGCTCGCGGCCGGCTCTGGACCCCGCCTGCGGAGGGTTCGATCCCCTCGCCATCCACCCCCTGACGAACAGCATGTCAGCCCACCATCGAAGGGAGCCAGCGCCCATGCGCACCCGCCCAGTTTGACCTGGTTCATAGCGGCACATCAGCTCGTAGCCCGAACGGGTGCCCCCGTCACCGGTGTGGCCCGCTGCGGTTGCCGGATTCCCGCACCCTCCCCACCGTGGTGCATGTTTGCACCAATTGTGTGGAGGTTGCCGCATGCCCGTCCCACGTCCCCTGCCCTCATCATCCCGGCCACGCCGCTGGATGGCCGTCTTGGCGGCGTCGTATGGCCGCTGAGGTCCCGCTCGCCGTCGCCGTCGTGGCCGTCTTGACCGCCTGGCAGGACCTGGTCAGGCGTGGCGAGATGTCCGAGCAGACGTTGAGCCGGTTCGGCCAGCTGCTGCGCCGCTTCGAAGCGTTCGCCGCGGCCCGCGGCGCGGTGCTACTCGCCGAGGCCGATGCCGCCCTGGCCGCGCAGTTCATCGACGCGCACGGCCGTACCCGTCACCGGCACATCGCCCCCGCGTCGCTGTCCACCCGGCATCTGCGCCGCAGCGTGCTGCGGATGTGCTTCACCACCGCCCGCCGACTGGCCCTGACCGACTCCGATCCGACCCGCGACATCGACCTGCCCCCGCGCCTGTGCGGGGCCACCCGCCCGCTGGACGAGGCCGAGGCGGTCGAGCTGCGCCGCGCAGCCCAGTTCACCGGCCACCCCACCCGTCACGCCGCTGCGGTAGCCCTGGCCCTGGCCGGCGGTTTCAGCGGCGAGATCGGCCACATCGGCCCCCACCACCTGGATCTGGTCTGCGCGCGGGTGTGGATGCACGGCTCGGCCAAGACCCGGCCGCGCTGGTGTCTGCTGGACGCCTGGGGTGCTCAGGTGGTGGCAGCCCGCGCCCACCACATCCGCACCACGGCCCCGCCCGACACGGCCCGGCACCGGCTGCGGCTGGCCGTCTCCCCACGCAACGGCACCGACGAACAGGTCCAGGCCCGGGTCTGCGTCGCCCTGCGCGATGTCCTCAAACGCATCGGCCTCGGCGCCGACACGGCTATCCGCCCCGCCTCGATCACCGCGTACGCGGGCTGGGAGACCTTCACCGCCACCGGCCGGATCGAGGTCGCAGCCCGACGCCTGGGCATGGCCTCCCTCGACAGCACCGCCGCCCTCATCGGCCACCAGTGGCAGGCCCCCACCACCTACCACACGACACCGAACGGGGGCCACAGCAATGCCCGATGACCTCTTCGGCGACCGCGTACCCCGCGCGGCCCGCACCAAGACCGCACGCCGCCGCGCCGGCGAGACCGACCTGCGCACCATCTCCCAACGCATCACCGATGTGGCCCACTTCGAAGACCTCTACATCCTCGCCGAGACCCTTACCCCCGATCCCGGCCCCCGCCGCGGACGTCCGCCCCACTACCCGCCCTACCTCTACCTCCTCTTCCTCGCCCTGCGCGGCATCCACGGCTCCGCCCGCTACTGCGCCGGCGACCTCCAAGACCCCAGCGTGTGGGCGGCCATCCGAGCTGGCGTCGCCCACCACCTGGGCGCCGACGAGGCCGCCCGCCTACCCGATGCGGGGCCCTCCCGCCACCAGTGGCAGCACGCCCAGCGCACCCTCCTCATCCCCCGTCTGGAAGAACTCAGCGAAACCTTCGCCGACCTCGCCCTCGCCCAGGCCCTGCGCCAGGGCCTGTTGCCCGCGGGCCAACGACGCACCTGGAGCAGCCCGCAACGCCACCAACTCATCGCAGGCGACGGCACCGTCGCCAAGTCCCCCACCCTGGCCACCACCCCCTACAGCGTCGACCCCACCACCGGCGAAATCCGCCGCCACCGCGTCGACCCCGCCTCCTCCTGGCAGAAAGAAGGCCGCACCGACCGCAACGGCACACCCCCGCAGACCCAACCGCCCAGCACAGCCACCGACACCGACACCGACACCGACACCGACACCGCGAACAACACCGAGGGGGCGATGGTCCTCGGCACCAAGTTCGTCGTCTTCTCCACCCGCCACCGCGGCTACTTCCGCCGCGTCTTCCTCCGCTACGCCCACGTCCCCCACAACCACCCCAGCGGCGAAGGCGCCGTCGCCCTCGACCTCGCCTGCGCCATCATCGACGCCGCCGACGGCTGCATGGGCGTCCTCTACGACGGCGCCCTGCGCGGGATGCACCGCGACGTCATCGCCCGCCGCGGCCGCCTACTGATCAACAAACAACACAAAGGCACCATCCCCCGCTACATCCGCACCCTCGCCTTCGACCACTGCCGCCACGAACTGTGGTCCAACAGCGGCCGCGTCCACGAACGCGCCCCCCTCGACGACGGCACCAGCGCCCTCATCCCCCTGCCCGTCGACAAACTCGAACGCCGAGCCAGCCCCCACACCCACCGCTGGTACCACCTGCTCGACATCCCCTGCCCCCGCGGCCCCCACCAACACCGCGAATCCGTCGGCATCACCAGCACCCCCGCAGAACACAACCGAGGCCAAAGCGACACCGAAACCGGCTTCCACCGCGCCGAGCACCTCCTCCAGATCCCCGACAACACCGCCGTCCACCAATCCCTCTACGGCGGCCGCGAAGACACCGAAGCCGGCTTCTCCCAACTCGACCGCTCCCTATGGAACCGCCGCATGATCGCCTTCGGCGCCCAAGCCCAAAGCCTCGTCGTCCTCGGCTTCCTCCTCGCCCAGAACGCCACCAGCGCCGCCCGCTACCAAGAAGACCCCACCTACTCCGACGCCCACACCGAGACAACAGACCCCAGCAGCGACCGCCGAAAGCCCCCACGATCATGAACTGATCCGGGGCACCAACCACACCCTGACCTCATCCGCTACTCTGTCTGGGACCGCCGCTAGCGGCGGTCCCTCTTGCTGAGACGGGACGAATAATCACTCAGAGTATTCATCCACGTTTCACGCAAGGCCCGGCCTCCGTAGCTCAGGGGATAGAGCACCGCTCTCCTAAAGCGGGTGTCGCAGGTTCGAATCCTGCCGGGGGCACACGACTAAGGGCCAGTTCAGAGGCTTGATCCTCTCGAACTGGCCCTTTCGTATGATCACGGCCGTGCCACGCACGTGCCACAAAGTCCACTAAGAGTCCACATCACCCCGCGTCTCGCGGATCATCGAACCGAGCCGATCGGCGATCTCACGATCACGGCCATTGACCATGTGCTGATAGATCAGCGCCGCCCGAGGCGTGCTGTGGCCCATCCTGGTCATCAGCTCACGCAGGCTCGCGCCAGACGCGGCGAGGGTATTCCCGGTGTGCCGAAGATCGTGGAAGTGCACGCCTCCCGTGACGCCCGCCTTGGTCCGCGCATTGATCCAGTCGTCCCGGAAGTTGCTCCGCCGCAGCCGACCGCCCTGGGGACCCTGGAAGACGTGACCATCACGGCCAAGTCCGGCGTACCCGTCGAGGTGGCGCTTCACGTCCGGCAGGAGTTCGGTCGGGAAGGCCACCGGCCGAACCCCGGCATCGGACTTGGGCGCCTTGTCGAAGAGAGCTCCCGTCTGCATCTCGGCTTGTGAGCGCCGGACCATCAGCGCGGCATTCTCGGTGTCGACGTCCCGTCGGCGAAGTGAAGCCAGCTCCCCGAAGCGCAGCCCGGTGAAGGCAGCCAGGAGGACGAGCAGCCGGTAGCGCGACGGGATCGCGTCAGCCACGGCGAACACCTCGGCCACGGTGAGAACCGGCCGCTCTGGCACGTCATAGCGATCGGCACCCTTGATCCGGCACGGGTTGCGACGGATCAGCTCATCATCAACAGCCGTGTTCAGGATCGCCCGAAGGATCTGGTACGCCTTGACCACAGTCGGCTCACCGGTCCGCGTGAGGCACGCCGTACGCCAGGCCCGAACCTGAGCCGTCGTGATCGAGGACAGCGACCGATCACCGAAGGTCGGCAGCAGATGCAGCCGGATCACCGACTCATGACGTTCTCGCGAACGGGCAGCGAGCTTGCGGTCCTTGAGCCACGCAGTGGCGTACTCGCCGAAGTGGACCTTGCCCGCCTCGGGGTCAGCCCACTGGCCACGAGTGATGTCCGCCTCGATGTGGGTCAGGGCCACTTCGGCATCCGTCTTGGTGGCGTACATGTCCTCGGCACTGCGGAGCTGCCCAGTGGCCGGATCACGGTACCGAGCCTGCCAGCGACCGGACTTGAGTTGCCGAACCGAGCCGAACCGGCGACGCCTGCCCTGATTGTTCGCCATCAGGCAACCCTCCTGAGCACGCCAGGACGAACAGTCACCGGATGCACGGTGTGCTCGGCGATGTACTCGGCGACCACACTTTCCCGGATGCGCACGTGGCGACCAACCTTGACGTACTCAATCCGGCGTTCCTCGACCAGTCGCCGGGGGAAGCGCACAGTCGTACCGAGTCGTTCGGCAACCTCCTTCACGTCGAGCAAAGGATCCGCCATGGTCACCACTCCCCCTCATCAGGCAAGTTGGCGAGTGCTTCGCGGGCGGTTTCGCGGTTGAGCCGGAGGTCCCGGGCGATGGTGGCGGCGAGAGCGGATTCGCCGGGGGTGTGACCATGTCCGGCGTACTGCCAGTCGGCGAGAACGAGCACGGTGTCCGGCTCGGTGGCTTCGAGGCCGAGGGCGTCGCGTTCCTGGGCGGCGCGGTAGTCGGCGCGGGCCTGGCGGAGGGTGCCGAGGGTGGTGGAGTAGCGGCGGGACTTGGTGGAGAAGTGGCCGCGGAAGCCGAGCATGTGAGCCCAGGCCCACAGCCGCCGATCCGGGTAGAGCGGATCGAGCAACTTGCACGCCTCGATGAGTCGGCGAGCGTGGTCGGGGACCTGGTGGTGGTCGAGCTCGGCCAGCTCGCCAATGCGGCGGTCCAGGGCGCCGGTGTTCTCGGCGGCCTTCGTGGCGTATTTGGCGACGTATGAGGCGACGGCTTGCTCTGTGATGTCCGAGCCGTCCCCGAACGCCTTCACGGGGCGCACGTCGAGCTGAGTGCCCCAGCGGAAGGTACGGGCGGGGTGGTCAGCGGCGGCCGGGAGGCTCACGCTCGTGTACGAGTGGTGGGCAGCCGCGCGGATCGACTCGGTCAGCAGGCCGACGGTGGCCCAGGACGGCGGCGGGGTCTCGGGCCCATCCGGACCATCGAGGCGGACCACAGCATGGAAGTGGACGGCGCCGCGCTTCTGGAACTCGGCGACCTTGCCATAGGAGATGCGGGCTTCCTCCTTCAGCTGGCGTTGGGTGATTCCGGCGCGGGCGGCTATCTCGCGGCGGAGACGGTTGGTGAAGCGCTGCCACAGCTGCCCGGCGTGGTTGTTGAACAGCACTGCCCCGGCGTAGTCGTACGTCTCGGGATCGAGGGGGGTACCGAGGGCCGGATCATCGGCGGTGTGCTGGGCACCGCAGCGGCAGTGGCCGGTGTCGGGCCGGTTGTGGACGGGGCCGAAGGAGGGAGCGGTGAGGGTGGCGAAGATGCGGGGATGGTCGCGGACGGTGGCGGGGATGTCGCGGCGGTCGTCACCGGCCAGCCCCGCGCGGATGAGGTGGTAGGTGTCCCCGGCGTAGGTCCAGGCGCAGGCCGGGCAGCGTGAGGCGCGGCGATTTCCGCAGGCGATGCGGAGTCGTCCGCCTGGCTCGTTCTCGGTCGAGTAGTGATGCAGGGTCTGCCCGGTCACCGTGTCTTTGGTGAGGGTCCAGCCGCGTAGGTGGACCGGGTCGGCGCAGCCGCCCGTGCGGTGGATCTGGTCTTGCCAGCGGTGGAAGTCGGGGGCCGAAGCCACCCTCAGCAGATCGCCGAGGGTGGTCGGGTCGAGCAGCGTGTCAGGCACGGGCGCCCTCCCGGGTGCGGGCGGGGCGAAGAGTGCCGGTTCCGTGGCAGGTCGGGCAGTGGACGGTGATGGTGCGCAGATTGCCGCGGGCGTCTCGCCCGCCGAGGGAGATGGCGGCGGAGGCGAAGCCGTCGCAGGCCGGGCAGATGCGAGGCTCGGGGTGCGGGGGATGGGCCATGATGGTGGTTCCCTAAGAATGTTGGCGGTCCGGGAGGACCGGGTGTGGCTGATGGTGGGTTGCCGTTCGTGGCTCGAAAGGAATGGCCGCCCGGTCCTCCGGGACGCTCCGACCACTGATTGAGAACTGCGGTCATCGCTGGTTAGGGACCTGTTGGCGGAGTGTTCCTCGGACCACGAAAGGTGCTGGTCACGGTGGAACGGAGCAACGAGTTTGAGCACGTCTCACACGCGGATATGGGTCGGCATCGACGCCGGCAAGGGGCATCACTGGGCGGTGGCGGTCGACGCCGACGGCGAGACACTTTTCTCGACGAAGGTGATCAACGACGAGTCGCAGATTCTCGCCCTCATCGACACCGCCCGTGAGCGGGCCGATGAAGTGCGGTGGGCGGTGGATATCTCCGGCAGGGCCTCCACCCTGCTGCTGGCCCTGCTGATTGCCCACGGCCAGCAGGTGGTCTACGTGCCCGGCCGGACGGTCAACCGTATGTCCGGCGCCTACCGTGGGGAGGGCAAGACCGACGCCAAGGACGCCCGTGTCATCGCCGACCAGGCCCGCATGCGCCCGAAGGACTTCGCCCCGCTGAACACACCCCCGGAGCTGGTCACCACCCTCCAGGTGCTCACCAACTACCGGGCCGACCTGATCGCCGACCGGGTGAGACTGATCAACCGGCTCCGCGACCTGCTGGTCGGGATCTGTCCCGCGCTGGAACGGGCCTTCGACTACTCCGCGGCCAAGGGGCCCATCGTCATGCTGACCGAGTACCAGACCCCGGCAGCCCTCCGCCGGATCGGCGTCAAGCGGCTGACGACCTGGCTGGAACGCCGCAAGGTCCGAAGCGCCGACACCGTGGCCACCAAGGCGGTGGAGGCCGCCCAGTCCCAGATGACCGTGCTGCCCGGCGAGAAACGGGCTGCCAAGCTGGTCTGCGACCTCGCCCACCAGCTGCTGACGCTGGACGAGCGGATCAAGGACAACGACCGGGAGATCCGCGAAACCTTCCGCGACGACGACCGCGCCGAGGTCATCGAGTCCATGCCCGGCATGGGGCCCATCCTCGGCGCCGAGTTCGTCGCCATCGTCGGGGACCTGTCGGGCTACCGCGATGCCGGCCGACTTGCCTCCCACGCCGGCCTGGCCCCGGTCGCGCGGGACTCCGGCCGCCGCAGCGGCAACTATCACCGGCCCAAGCGCTACAACCGGCGCCTGCGACACATCTTCTACCTGGCCGCGCAGACCGCGATGATGCGGCCCGGTCCGTCCAGGGACTACTACCTCAAGAAACGATCCGAGGGCCTGCTGCATACCCAGGCCCTGCTCGCACTCGCCCGCCGCCGGGTCGACGTGCTGTGGGCGATGCTGCGTGACAAAAGGCCGTTCACCCCCGCCCCACCGGTCACGCAGGCGGCTTGACACGATCATTGAGATTCCTTTCGACTGCGGTTGGAAGGGACGCCCCGGGTGGCGGCGTGCTTGGCGGCTTGTGCGCCACCCGGTGGCCGTTCAGCGGCGTTTCTGCGAGGTGAGGACCGAGCGGACGACCAGGGCGCAGACGGCGACCGACGCGGCGGTGATAGCGACCGCGAGGAGCATGGAGACCAGGACGGCGCCGACTACCAGGACGACGGCGGTGCCGCCGATCACCGCGCTCGGGGTGAGCTGGACGGTGGGCCGGGACGACACGGGAGCGGCCGGGACAGCCGCGGGCGCCGGGGCCGGGGGGCGCTGTGCGATGGCGGTCGGCTCGATGGGGATCGGGATGGTGACGCCGGTCGGGGTGGGGTTGGTGGGGATCTTCGGGCGGAGCATGGTGCGTCTCCCTACTTGATGGTGGTGTCGATGACCGGGGCGAGGGTGGTGTCCGCGATGAGGTAGCCGCCGAGGAGCAGCACCAGGACGAGCCAGAGCGGGGGACGAATGAGCTTGCAGCCGAGGTAGCCGACGACGGCGAGGGCGAACCAGAGCGGGACGTTCACGGCGATTGGCTCCTATCGGGCGGTGCAGCGGTGAGTGCGGGCAGCGAGCTGGGCGGCGGAGGGGCTGGAGTAGTCGGCGGACCAGCCGCAGCGGTCGGCGGTACACACGGCGGCGTGCTTGGTGCGGGCGCGGCGGTCGCGGTAGGTGCCGATCTGCACGGGGCCGATCCGCATCACCGAGTGGAAGTGGTCACGGGCGGGCATCTTGGTCAGTCCTTTCGCTGGGTGGACGGGTCAGGATGGCGGTCGAGGATGGCGGTGGCGTTGTCGGTGTCCTGCCGGGCGGCAGCTTCGGCCAGCAGACGGGCGAGGGTCGGTCGGCCGGTGTCGGCCATGTCGCGGGCGGCGTCAAGGTGTTCGGCCGCTGTCAGCTCACGGTCGCCTCGGAAGGGGCGCATGGTGGGAGTCCCCTCAGGTGAGTTGGGCGGCGATGGCGTCGGCGAGCTGGGGCGGGACGCCGAGGCGGGCGCGAAGGGTGTCGGTGTCGATGCGGTGGCCGGTGCGGGCGTGGTGGTCGTCGGCGACCTTGCGGGCGTGGTCGACCAGTGCGGCCGGGACCGGTGGTTCAGGAGCAGGAGCCGGTTTGGCTGGCGCCGGAGCCGGATCGGGATCCGCGGTGGCCAGGGCCGGAGCTTCGGTGGCAGCGGCGACCGGCTCCGGCTCCGGTTTCGGGGCGGTTCGGGGTTCGGGTGCTGCGGGTGCCGGCGGACCCGGCTCCCGGTCCGTGGCGGAGTGGGCGAGGAGCGTTCCGCCGAGGAAGGCCAGGGCAGGCCATCCGGCGATGCCGAACCGCAGCCAGGCCGGGGGGTGGGCCAGGTCGAGGAAGCCCGCGGTGGCGACGTTGGCGCCGAGGGAGGCGAACAAGGCGATCAGGAACCAGCACCAGGCCAGCCGGGATGGGCCGGAGTTGCGCAGCCGACGCCAGGCCGCCACAAGCAGCAGGTCCACGCTGACCGGGTAGGCCCATGCCTTCCACCCGTCCTGCCCAGCAGCCGCGGCCAGGTCGTGCAGGTGGGCGAAGGACAGGGCACCGGCGATGACGGCCTGAACCAGCACGGCATCGATGCGCAGACGAGACGGCATGGCGGTCACCGGGCCAGGGGGCGGCCGTTGGCCTGGGCGATGGCGGTCAGGACCAGGTCGAGGTTGGTCGCGTCCAGGCTGCTGACGGCGTCGCCGAGCGGGATGCGGGCGGCGGTGTCGGCCAGGGATGCGGCAATGGCGAGGATGCGCAGTTCCCCGCTGGACGCGGCCAACTCTTTCGCGGCCAAGGCCTCAACGACCTTGAGCCAGTCGATGCCATACGCCTCCGGGGAAGGGCCGGAGTAGTCGATCAGGAGCAGGCCGGGCCGTTCGGCAAGACGCTTGATCCACAGGCCGTGGCCGATGAGGAGCCCGATCGCGGCACTGTGGGCCGGGGAGCCGTCCGCAGCGGCCTGGAGCGTGTCGGCCAGCTCGGCAGCGTCGACCGGTACGGGGTCGCCGTCGGTGTCCAGCCAGGGGCAGTCACGTTCGTCGTGGTCGATGCCGGTCTCGTCGCCGTCGATATCGCCGCAGTGCTCGCAGAACATCGCGGTCTCCTCTCGTTTCAGGCATGGCGGGGGTAGGGACGTGGCGCGATGCGGTCGCGCCGACCGAGGTACGGGAAGAGGTCAGGTCGTCGCCGGGGCGGCCTTGGACAGCGGCACGGGGGGCGGGGTGGCGCCCGCGGTTGCGGGACGGAAGGGGGCGAGTTCGGGCAGGTCAGGGGTGCGGTCGGCATGCTGGTTGCAGGTATTCACCGCCTGCCGGAGCGTGGTGTGCGGGGCGCGGATGCGAGACCAGCCGCCGGTCGAATCACCGGCGATCGCGACACCACGGGCCTCGGCGGGGATCTGGATCGCGGCGAGGACGGCGTCCGGGGCGATGTCGCCGAAGGCCATGTTCGCCGAGGTCTCGTCGTTGACACGGTGGGCAGTGCGGCCGGTGAGCTGGGCGCGGAGCATGGTGATGCCCTTGCCGAGTTCGGAGCCGAAGCGCTGCCCGCAGATCTCTAGATAGACCCCCGCCGCGCGGCCGAGCTGGGCCAGGCGGACCAGGGCGGTGATGATCCGGTCCCGCCGCTTCTCCTCCTCCTTGCTGGCGAAGAGGGCGAGTTCGGCCACCTCGTCGACCAAGACCACGATGGGCACCGGGCGGACGTCGTCCGGCAGATCCCAGATGTCGGCCGCGATCTCCGCATCCGGCACGGCGACACTGATGCGCTGATCGGCGCGTATGAGCTGGTAGACGGCCTCCATGTGGGTCACCAGGGCGCCGAGGAGTTCGGCGGCAGTGTCGGGGTTGTCGGCCAGCGCCGAGAACCGGCGTCCCAGCGGGAACAGCTCAACCCCCTGCTTGCAGTCGATCCCGACCAGAGCCACATCCAACGGGGCCAGCCCTGCTACCAGGTTGCGCTGATAGACGGACTTCCCTGATTCGGTGGCGCCGAGCGTGAGGGCGTGCGGGACGGCGCGGTAGTCGCGGTAGTGCACGCTGCCGTCCTCGCGCAGGGCGACCGGGACCCGCATCGGGGAGCGGTCGACCTTGGCGGGCATCTGCACCCGCTTGAGCACGTCGTAACCGGTCATTCGCACCTCGACCTCACCCGAGCGCAATTCGCGAGAGGTGACCCCGTACATCCCGAACGAGTGCCGCAGCCGATCCGACGCCGCAGCCACGTCGAAGGCATCCTGACCGGGCCGGAGCTTGAGCCGCAGCACCAGACCGGTCCGGGTGGGCTTGACGCGCAGGATGCGCGGGGCCTGGTACTCGGGTACCGGCCGGTGGCTCATACGGGCGAGCGCCAGCCGCCACCGCGAGGGCGGGACCGTCAGCCCGCAGGCGTCCATGACCGAGGTGTAGCGGATCAGGACCCGCAGGGCGGCGAAGGTGACACCGAAGGTCAACCAGTACCAGGCGGGTCGTCGCCACCGCAGAACACCCGCAGTGGCGACGACCAGCACCAGAGCGACCGTGAACGAGGTCATGGTCAGGCTGCCTCGGACTGCGCACCACCGGCGGCGAGTGAGGTGACGGCGACCGCGCGGAAGGCGATCCCGTGCCGCTTCTGCCCGTTGAACTCGTTCTCCCACGGCCGGGCGATCAGCCCGGTGAGCGCCACCGGCGTACCCATCGCCAGCTCACCGGAGATGCCGGTCTCCGGGACGGTCAGGCTCAGGATCTCGGCATTGCCGTCGAGGACGAACATCACGTCCACAGTCATCAGCGCGGCACCGGTCTCGGCATCCATCGCACGCTCGCCAGTGCGGCGGTCCTTGACCTTGGGCTGCGGGGGTTGGGCCACCATCACGGAGGCGGCGGAAGTGTCGACGGGAATCTGACGCATGATGGAACTCCCTTTCAGAGGGGCGGGAGCGGCGTACTTGCTTGGCGGTGGGTCGCCGCTCCTGTGCATTGACTTGGCCCGTAGCTGACCTACGGGCGCCTGCGTTCCCAACTGGTGCGCACCAGTAGGTTGCATCTGGTGCGCACCAGATGTCAAGCGGTGTTGAGGGTCGGATCAATCAACTCGTCTTCCTGCAACACTTCTAGAGAACCGCTTTGCCCAACTGGCCGGTAGCCAACAGGGGTTAACAGAGATTGGGTTAACCCCTGACGACCTGCACCGATGTGCGGGATGCTGCTGTTACGGCTCCCGACTCACAGGTAGGGCGGTGCATGTGGCGAACGGACTCCGGGCAGCGAGGAACGCGCGCGAGTGGTCGCAAGAGCGGTTGGTCCGCGAGATAGAGCGTTATGCGCGACAGCACATGCTCACGGTGGCAGCTACGGCCAGCCTGCACGTCTACGTCTCGGAGTGGGAGAACGGCAAGCGCACCATCTCGGAGCGGTACGCCAAGATCCTGCGTCCCCTTCTCGGCATCACCGATGACGAGTTGTACGGCGCCGCGCCCGGCGCACCAGGGGCACCGGTCGAAGTGGGCGGATACGACGAGCTGGTGAGCCGGATCGATGCGGCTCGAAACGTCAGCCTTACCATGGTGAAGACGTTCATGGATCAGACCGAATTGCTGCGGACCATGGATCGGCAGATGGGCGCGGCAAGTCTCGTCGACCAGATGACCGGTCATCTGGGGACGCTTGAAGACGCCCTCACCTTCGCTGTGTTGCCCGAGACTCGGCGACCAGTGGCCCGCGCTCTCGCCGGTGCAGCGACGCTTGCAGCCTGGCAGGCTCTCGATGTTGGAGCCGTTGAACGAGCGTGGCGTCACTACGAGTTGGGCAAGCACGCGGCCAAGGAGGCCGACGAGCCGATGTATCTCGCCCACGCGACGGCAGAGCAGGCTTATGTACTCTGCGACGCAGGGCGCCCCGCAATCGCCGTCGAATTGATCCGCGATGCTCAGCGCCTCGGCGGCGGGATGATGTCACCGCGTCTTACAGCGTGGCTGTACGCGGCCGAGGCCGAGATCTGCGCCAGAGCCGGAATGCCCGACGACTGCCGCAGGGCGCTGGACAGCGCAGTTCGTTGCCTCCCACCCGGCGATGAGGCCCGCGACCCGGACATGTTGAGCATCTTCCTGAATCACGGGCACCTCAGCCGATGGCGCGGGAATGCTCTCGCAATGATCGGCGACGATGACGCGGTGAGCAGCCTCTACGGTGCACTGGACGCGGTCGACCCGACGTTCATCCGAGCCTCAGCAGGACTTCGCTGTGATCTCGCGCAAGCCCACTTGGCCCGCGGCGAGTACGACCAAGCCCACGATCATCTTCGACAGGCACGCCTGTTGGCGAACCGCACTGGATCAGTGCGTCACCGTCGGCGGATTGAGCAGCTCACGCAGCGGTTGTAGACGACTTCCCCGCAGCCCGCGAAGCAAGGACTTGGAGCAGCGCGACGAGCGTTCCCGACCCCATCAGCTTCCCCTGTGCCATGAGCCCAGGGATGTCCGCGAGCGGTACCCAGGCGACGTGCCCGGCCTCTTCGAGGTCGGTCGGCTCCCCGACGTGCTTCGCCCCGCGGCCTACGTAGATCTCGTGCGGCGAGTCGACCATGCCGACCATAGGTTGGTACGTGATCACGTGCTCCAGCGCGTCCGGCCGCCAACCGGTCTCTTCCTCCACCTCCCGGAGCGCGGTTGCGGCGGGATCTTCGCCCGCGTCCACGATGCCGCCGGGCAGCTCCCAGCCGAAGGACTGCGGAACGAACCGGTATCGCCAGAGCATGAGGACCCGGTCTCGGTCGTCGAGTACGGCGGCAATGGCCACGTGGTGGAGCCGCACCACGTGATGTTCGAACCGCTCAACGCCGGGCGGCTCGACATCGACGAGTTCGAGCTTCACCCAACGGTTGTCATAGATCGTGCGCTCACCGTGAATCTGCCACGGTTCCAAGTCGGCCGGTGCCTGGACGGTCACAGCGCGGTCCGGCACACGGTAGGAGCTACGGCCATGCACCTCGATGGCACCCTCAGCGATGAGCTTCGCCAGGACTTGACGGAGCTGCGTGCGACCGATGTCGAGATCTTCAGACAGCGTGCGCTCAGAAGGGATCTTGACGCCCGGCGGGTACTTGCCCGTCGAGATCCACTCACGAATCGTGCGGTACACCCGCTCCGACTTCGGTCCCATCCTGCGAGCACACTCCTTGGTGTCATCGACTGGCCCGCACCAGCGTAGCCGCGGAGTGCGACCACCGACAGAGACGACCGGCGACCCAAGCCACGGCGCGGTAGGAGTTTCTCTACATCATCAAGTGCCCGCGCACGGCGCGGGCGCGCGCCGCCTCGGCGGCGCGGCCTGCCTCCTGTCTTCGCCCCGGCTGGCCGCGCCAGGCGGCGCGCCGCGTGTAGCGGGGTGAGCGAGAAAACCCTCTGTGGCTGGGGAGGTCGTGAGTGCCCGCACCTGGGGGTGGAAGCGAGTGCGCTGCTGGGTGTGGTGTGCAGGTGATCGTGCAGCGACCAGCCGTGGGCGGGTTGTCGTGGGCGGGCGTCCGTGAGTCGGTGCCGCCGTCCTGATGCCCGAGGGCAGCACGAACCTGGGAGGGGCCACAAGGTCGTTCAGACAGTGGTGTGCTCCACCTTGTGGCCCCTCCCAGAACCGTGCAGGGCGTAGCCCATCAGGACGACGGCACCGACCCGCTAAGGAGCGACCATGACGACCGACACCACCCCCCAGGACACCGAGCAGGCTGAGGACGAGATCACCGCCGCCGAGCAGTGGCACCTGGACCTGTACGCCGACTACGTCGTCGAGGCGTACGGGGAGAGCTGACCGCCCCACGGGCCCCGGCTTAGGCTGGGGCCCGACCCCTTCACCGACCGCGTGGGCAGGCACAAGGCCCCATCGGCTGGGCGGCCTGCAAGCCGCCAGATGGGGGATCGGCGACGACAGATGACGACCACTAACGACAGGTGTCCCGATCGGCGGGCAAGCAGTTGAAACCGCACCTGCGAGGGGGTAGCACAGCGGCATCGCTGAGCGGCTTACATGGCACGAGCGTGGCCGTCTGCGGCCATAGCCGTTGTGCTGTCGAGACAGGCTGGCGGCGGAAGGGGCGGTATCCGGGCCAGGCGACGCCGCCAGGCAGAAAGGCCGGCTGGGGCCGAGCGCCGTACCGCCGCCGTCACGGATACCGGAGCGTGAGCGGACCGCCGCCGAGGGGATGGGCTGATGGGGAGCAGCTGCTACCGCGAGGTGGCTCAGCCCGTCGTGGGCGCTCCGCTAGGTGCACCCCCGTTGGACCACAGCGTTCGGCTTTCCGACCGCGTGGGCCGTGCCACTCTCGTGCCAGAACGGTCGGGGACTCACGGGGAACCGTGGCGCGAAGCGGTGCACACGACGAGGCTCCGCTAAAGATAGGGAAACCGCAGGTAAGACCCATGATCGCCCAACCTCGCTCCTAAAGCGGGTGTCGCAGGTTCGAATCCTGCCGGGGGCACAGCAAAACACCAGGTCAGAGGCCCTTCCGTCCATCGGACGGGAGGGCCTTCGTACTCGTAGCACACATATGGCACACATGGGTGCTGCGGGCAGAGGTGGGGAGCTGTGCGATATGCCCGCGAAGGACGAGCTGGCCCGCCGCCGGCACGAGAGGCTGATCGACCGACTTGAGTCGATGATGCTGGCCGCGCTGAGGCCGGAGTACGAGGGGTACTACGGGCAGCTGATCCTCGGCTCTGACGATCTTGCGGAGATGGGCGAGCTCAAGGACGTCCGGCGTGCCGCCAGGGAGGCGGGACGGCGTCTCGGCTGGAAGACGACCACCCGCCTTGTCGGCGGGAGGCTCTTCGTCCTCGACGAGCGGGAGGTGCCCGAGAGGATCGAGCGGTTGGCTGGGGATGCGGCCGCTGCTGCGATGGACCGGTTCTGGGAGGAAAGCCGTCGGCCGCGACTGACCTGATCCGAGGAAGACGAAGGGGGCACCCCACCGCATCAGCGCGGTGGGGTGCCCCCTTCGGTTACGGCGCCCCGGCACGGGTTAGACACACATCACGCGGCGTCTTCCTCCAGGGCGGCCACTGTCTCGGCGGCCTCACGGGCCTTCCGCTCCGCCTTCTCCAGCTTGGCCTTCGCCTTGGCCAATTGCTTGGAGCGGCGCTTGTGCATCTTCTTCGAGACCTCGTCCAGGCGGTCGGGAAAGAGGTGTAATGGTGACGTCGGGTATTGGAAGTGTCCGAATGCCCCTTGAGCCGGCCGTTCGCTGCCGGGGACATCACGATTGGCAGGCTCGGATCAGCGACGCGAGGACAGTGCCCGGGTCGTGCAGGGGACGGGCGCCGTCGGTGACGACTTGGCGTGTGCCAGCATCCACCGGGTCCGTCTGTGCCCAGTCGGGAGACCCGATGTTGATCTCGACCTCCAGCCCTGACGCTGTAGCAAAGCGTCGTTCGCTGATCGGTCCCCACGACTGGGTTCTGACCAGTTTGCCGAGGGCGAGCTCGTCGGCCCATGCATTGTCGGAGTACTGGGACTCGTCTGTCGTGAGAAGGACGAGGTCGATGTCGGAGTCAGGCCGTGCGGCATTGCGAGCGCACGATCCAACAAGTAGGAGACCGACGACGTCGTGGCGGCCTGCGGCCCACCGCGTGACGCGGTCGATGATCTCTTTCGTTTCGGCAGCCCGTTCCGGTGAGATCGCAGGTCGCTGACTCGCTGGCTGGTTGTCACGGTGCATCGTGCTGCCTCCCGGGTGAGTAGCGGTGGCTGACTTCCGCGGCGTAGTTGGCCCAGTCGCCCGCGGAGAGACGTTGCCAGGTGACGGCGACGTCGGTGTGGATGCCCAGGGTGCGGGCGAGGATCGCGGCGGGGATCTCGGTGGCGAGCTGGAAGAGCGCGGTGCTGCGGGCCTGGTTGGGGCGGATGTCGAGGTTGTTCAGCCGCTGGGTCAGCTGTCTGGTGCTGATCGGGCGTCCGGGCTGGCCGCCGGGGAAGAGCCAGGGGGATGGGGCCAGGGCACCGATGGTCGCGTGGCCCTTGCGGTTCGCGGCGACGGTGCGAGCCAGTTCGGCGACGGGCTCGGGCAGATGGACGGGTGCATTGCCGAGGTGGAGGCGTACTTCCTGGGCGCTGATCTCGACATCCTCGGTGGTCAACCGGTGGATGGCCGACGGCCCTTGGGCGTAAAGGAGGAGAAGCAGCCCGGCGAGGCGGTCTTCGGGCTTGAGGGTGCGGTCGTGCAGGAGCCGGCGTGCGACATTCCAGCGGTGTTCGTCGTCGAGTGGCTGGGTGGGGCCGTTCCAGCGGACGGCGGGGATGTGGGCGGTGGTGAGCTTGTTGGTGCGGGCCCAGCGGATGAAGTGCCCGGCCACGTGACGGTAGGTGGCGGAGTCGTCGGTGAGCCACCGGTCGAGGTCGGCCTGTCGGCAGATTTCCAGGGTGAGGTCGTGGGCTGTGAGCCAGTTCAGGAAGGCGACGGCCGCGTGGGTGCGTTGACGTGCGGAGTTGAACTGCTGCGGGGTGAGGGGGCGGCCGTTGTTGCGTCGACGGAGTCGCCGGACCAGGTGCCAGATCGCGTACCGATGCAGGATTTTGCGGTGCTCGGGGTTCGGCTGGGACGCGAGGAGGCCAGTGAGGAAGCGTTCAAGACGGACCATGTACTCGTCGCGCTCGGGCAGGGCGCCGACACCAACGAGGACTTGGCGGAGGTGGGCGAGGGGCGGGCTGTCAGGCAGCTCATCGAGTGCCTCGTGCGTCAGGGCTCGCCGGCCGGCCGCGAGGTCGGACAGGACCGGGGAGACGGACGGCTTGTTCAGCCAGCGTCTGGCGGTGATGGGGTGCTCGGCGGTGGCGATGTTGTGCCGGAGGGCTTCGAGGGCGGGGTGGAGGGCATCGGACGGAGGGCCCAGCAGCTCGTTGAGGCGCCGGTTGATGAGGCAGCGGGCGCACTGGCCGGGGTGCGGGTAATGGGGGTCGGTGCAGGTGGGGCAGGTGTGCCAGACCTCAGGGGCAGTGCAGTCCGCGCAAAGGGGCTGGTCGAGGGTGCCGGAGGCGACCGCCGCGACGTTCCCGCAGGCCGAGCACGGTGCTGAGCGGTGCTGGCAGGCTGGGCACCACGGTCGGCCCGTGGTGCGGGAGGTGCCGCAGGGCTTGTCCTCGCAGCAGATGCTGCAGGTCATGACTGGTAAGGAAGGACAGCTCTGACAGAGCGGGCCGTCCGGCGTGCGGGTGTTCACGACCTTGCGTCGGCCGCAGTTGATGCAGGTCTCCAGGTTCGCCGGGGCGTTGACGAGGCAGTTCGGACACAGTGGTCGACCGTGGTCGTCGCGGGTGGCCGGCTCCCGGCGGGCTCCGCAACCTGAGCACTCCTCGATGCGGGAGTGGGCGATGCAGGTGCGGCAGACCCGCTGCCCGCCGAGGGGCTTGTCGATGCGTACGACTCTGTGACAGCCGGGGCAGGACGGCCGGACGATCCCGGCGACGCCGGCCGCGTGCAGCAGGTCGATCAGCCGGAGGATCGCGCGGTGGGGTGCGAGGTGGCCGTCCCCGGTCAGCAGGGCGGGGTTGGCTTCCAGGGCCCAGGCGAGTTTCTGGTGGTAGGAGGGGCGGGGTGCCGACCGGAGGACCGCGTCGGCGATTATTTCCCGCCCTGCCCGCGGGTCCAGTTCGGCGATCAGGGCGCCGATCACCCCGAGGGGATCGCGTCCGTCGGAGTCCGGGCACTTTGCGCATCGCGGTCGCCCGGCCCGGTCCCGCGTAGCGACCCGGCGGGTGATTCCGCAGGCAGCACAGGACTCGGGTTGCGGTCCGCAGTTCCCGCAGTACCAGTCCTGACCGCGGCGCTGGAGGGTTCGCATCTGTCTGCCGCACTCGGCGCAACACGGCGGCGAGACGGCCTGGGCTCCGGCCTCACGCAGGGCGATGAGCAGGTCGCCTGCCGCCCTGGGTGCCGGAGAGCGTCCGTCGCTCAGCACGCTGGGATGCTCGGCCAGATGCGCCGCGAGGCGGCGTGACTTCGCGCGGCCGCCCGCGACGCCAGTGACCACGGCGCGGATCCGGTCGGGCTTCAGTCGGTGTTCGACGGCCGCGACCAGGTCCACGATCATCCCGATCGGATCGGAGACGGCCCGCTCGGGGTGCCCGGGTGCGGTCACGGCCGCTCGACACCGCGGATGCGGGCCCGCTTGGGCCGCAGGTCACCGACACCGGTCTCGGCGCCAACGGCCTTCTTGGTCCGGGTGGTTGATCCGGCACCGGCTGTGGCCACGGGCTCGATGAGGTCGTCCATGGTGCAGTCGAGGATGTCGAGCAGGGCCATGAGGATCTTCAGGCTGAGCCGTTCGGGGCGCTCGACGACGAGCCGGTAGACCTGGCTGGACGACAGGGTGATGTCGCGTTCGTCCAGCAGTGGGATGAGGTCGGTGGTGGAGAAGAGCCCGCGGTCGGCCATGACCTTGCGCAGGTGCCATTGGTAATCGAGCTTGGCGGCCATCAGCGGTCCTTGTCTGCGGAGGTCGGGGCGAGCACGGGAGCAAGTGCCTTGTGGAGCATGGTGTTCATGAAATCGTCGCTGACGTGCGTGTAGATGGCGGTGGAGCTGTCATTCTCGTGACCGACTTGCTGCTGCAGAAACCGCCGGTCAACCCCGTCCTCCGTGAGGTGGGTGACGTAGGCGTGGCGAGCGGAGTGGACGGTCAGCTCCTTCGGGAGCTTCAGGGCGTCGCGGTAGGCGACGAACCGGGCGTTGATCTCCGCCGGCTTGACCCGGCCGCCCCGCTCGGTCACCCACAACGCGGGGTGGTCCTCGCAACCGAACCGCGGCCGTACGTTCTCCACATAGTCGGCGACCGCCTCCACCGCCCAGTCCATCACCGACAGCACGTTCCGGCGCCGCGGCGGCTGCCCCTTCTTCGCCTTGCCGTAGCGGACGTTGAGCGTGCCGTACCGGCCGAACTGCGGAGCCTTCGGGTTCCGCCCGAAGTCGACCACATCCAGCTTCGACGTTTCGGTCCGGCGCAGTCCCCACCCGTAGATGACCTTGAAGAGAGTGGCGTCGCGGTAGGCGGCGAGGGCGCCCTTGCGCTTGGCCCGAATCGCCCGTTCGACCTGGTCGTCGGCGTAGTCGAGGAACCGCTGGATCTCCTCGCGGGTGAACGGCCTCGCCTCGGGGCGGCCCTCGTAGTCGTTCAGGTGGGCGATGGTGTTCCACTCATGGCATATGGCCACCGGGTGGGTGCCGAAGGCGTCCTCGCAGGCCACCGCCCAGCCGTAACGGCCGTCGATCAGGAACTCGCTGAACAGGCGCAGGCCGCCCTGATAACTGCGGATCGTGGACGGCGCGAGGTGCTTCTCGCTGGTCAGCCACAGTGACCACTCGTCCACGTGACCGGGCGTCCAGACCCACGGGTATTCGTTGGTGTACTCCAGAAACCGGCGTATGAGCCGTTCCCGGGCGGTGACCGTGTCCTCGCGCAGCCCGCGGGCGGCCTGCTGGGCCCGCCAGCCCCGCAGCATCGCCTCGACCATCGCGTCCTGCGGACGCAACTGGACGACGCCGGAGACCAGCTCCAGATGAGCCGCCCCAGCCAGGTCGGCACGTCGCTGAAGACCCACTTCCGCCCTCCCTTCCGGAGGGCAAATCCTGCATCAGATGGGATCTGATCGCCAAACCCCCAGCTCAGACCGCCAAGCTGTAGGAGGATGAAGCCCTCACCGGACGCCGTCCTGACCTCGCGACCTGCGGTTTCTCGCCCGTCTGATGCAATTCCCGAGGGTTCCCGTAGGTGTCCAGGGTCAGCGTCGCGGACTTGTGGCCCAGCATCGTCTGTACGACGTTGACGTCCGCGCCGCTGGCGATGGCGAGCGAGGCCGCCGTGTGGCGCAGCTTGTGCGGGGTGACCTTGAGATGCCCCAGCCCGGCCTTTACGACCGCCGGCGCAAAGAACCGCTGACGGAAGTTCCGGGCCCGGAGCGGCCCGCCCTGCGGGGCGGTGAAGAGCAAGTCGTCATCTCCTCTCCCCGTGACGTGGGGCTTCAGCTCGTCGGCCAGGAACCGCGAGATTGGTACGGACCGGCGCTCGTGGTTCTTGGGGGTGTCGAGGTAGAGCTTGCCGTTGTCCTCGGCGTACGCCTCCACGATGTGGGCCCGACAGGCGTCCAGGTCGACGCGGCCCACCTTGAGCGCGGATGCCTCGCCCCAGCGCAGTCCGGTGTAGGCCAGCAGCAGGATGAACACCCGGTAGGCGCCTGACGCGTTAGCAAGCGCGTCGACCTGCATGTCGTCGAGGTACACGTGATCAGCGGGCATCGCCTTCGGCAGAGGCACGCCGACAGCCGGGTTGGCCGCCAGACGACGGGCCTTGACCGCGTAGCCGAGAACGCGGCTGAGGACGACGTACGCCTTGCGGGCCGACCGGGGGCTGAGCTTCCTGCCGCCGGTCGCCTCGCCGGACAGCAGATCCGCGAGCCACTCGGCGATGTCCTCGAAGTGGATGCGGTCCAGCGGGGTGGTGCCCCACTTGGGGATCACGTGGACGTCGAGAACACCGCGGTAGCGAGCCCGGGTTGAGCGCTTGAGGTGGAGCTGCGCCGCCAGCCAGGACTCCGCCACCTCTGCGAACTTCACCCGCGCGGATGCGGGATCGCGATAGGAGCCGTCGTTGAGACGCGACTCCATCCTTGTCCGCTCCGCCTCGGCGTCGACCTTGCGGGCGAAGGTCTTCATCTTCGGCTTGCCGTCGGGGTCGTACCAGCGCACGCGGTAGCGCCCCGGTGGCGTACGCCCCGCCCGCTTGGCGTCCGCCACGGCCCGTGCATACGCCGCGTGCCCTATGCGGTCCTCAATCCAGACCCGCGCCAACTAGCACCCCCTCCGGTCATCACCGGACAGCGACGGGAGCGGCAGGAGCAGGGCCGTGGGAGAAACGCCGAGCGCGGTGGCGAGGGCGACGAGGTCGTCTACGTCGCATCGGCGGCGGGCGCGTTCGGTGCGGCTGAGAGCGGTGTTGGCCATCGGACGGCCCAGCGCGGTGCAGCGGGCGGCGAGCTGGTGTTGGGTCAGGCCGCGCACGAGACGTAGGTACTCGATGGCGCGGGCGGTGTGGAGGCCGGCGGGGCCTATTTCAACAGGTCGGTTGGGCATGACAGATAGCTGTAACTTGCATCCGGGCACCATGGCAAGAGTTAGCTCTAAAACTCTCCAAAAGTCGTTCGGAGGCGAAGTGGCGTTCGTCTCGTCGAATTCCGGCACATCACGAGCCGTTTCAGCGGGGAGGTTGTGCTACCTTCCCTCCGCGTCAATGAGGCGGGCGATTTGAGCACCTATCGGATGCAGTGTCCGGCGGGCTGGCCGCGTCACTTCTGACTGCTGCACGCCGCCTCTGAGCTGCTGGGGTACCGGATTCCGGCACCTCGGCCGGTTGCTTCGCCGCAGAAAATTTCGGCTTCCGCGGGAGCGATTTCGGCAACCGGGGATCCGCCCTTACTGTTTTGGTCTTCCCCGGCGACGCCGAGGGAAGTAACCGGGGGTTTCAGAATTCACTCTGGACGCTTCCCAGGTGGTGTGGCTGCGTTGCCCACGCCTGCCATCCAAACCCTGATTCCTATATGGAGACCTCATTGCCGAACAACTCCCCGCGCCTTGCCGGCGCCGAGCGTGACCAGCTCGCCACTCCCGCCGACGTGGCCGCGTACCTCGGGGTACCGGTGAAGACCCTCTACCAGTGGAAGTACCGGGGCATCGGCCCCAGCGTCCACAAGGTCGGCCGTCACCTGCGCTACCGCTGGCGGGAGGTGGACGCGTGGCTGGATGCCCAGACGTCGTACGACCTCACGGCCTGACCCCGCGTCTGACGCGGACAACGAAGCGGCCCCCGGCGCGCCAACGCCGAAGGCCGAAAACTTCCCAACTGATCGCCCATCCCTGAACGAACGAGCTGGTGAGGGGCGGGACCTTGCCCGTCCCGCCTCTCACCGGAGAGGAACGCCTATGGAGGACCCCACGTCCCCCAGCACCACCAATACCTCCCCCACCGGCTGGCCCACTCCCGCCGTCCCCGGCGAAGGCATCCCCTGGCGCCGCCAGGATCAGGAGGACACACGGTCCCCCACGTCGGGGACCGTCGAACACCCGGCGGAGGCGGAAGCGCACGGGGACCGTCCCCGGCCGTCTGTCGATGCGGTTGTTGGGGACCGTCCCCGCGAGGTGCTTGGGGACCGTCCCCGCGACGTGCCCGCTGCTCGGTCCCCGCACGTCCCGGTCCCCGTATCGGCATCCAGTGCAAACTCGCAGGTCAGCGGCGGGAAATCGGGGACCGGTCCCCAAGGGGCTGCAGTTGCACCAGGGGACCGCAATGGGGACCGTGATCACGGTCTTCGCCAGTCGCCAGGGTCTGACAACCCCGTGGCGGGAACCGCCCAGCAGGAGGGGACCGGTCCCGTCGACGCACGGGGACCGGATCACGGGACCGGCTCCCGGCCTCCTCGGGGACCAGCAGCCCCTGGGGAACGGGGTTCCGGTGAGGGTGCGGAACTGCTGGATGAGTTGCGGGCGGCGATCGGCAAGTACGTCGTGCTGCCCAGTGACGAGGCGCTGACAGCGGTCACCCTGTGGGTGGCGGCCACGCACATCCAGACCGCTTTGCAGCACGCGCCGCGCCTGGCGGTCGTCGGCCCGACGAAGGGCTGCGGCAAGTCCCGGGTGCTGGACGTGCTCCACGAGACCGTCCGCCAGCCGATCATGACGGTGAACATGTCCACGGCGGTGCTGTTCCGCGTCATCGGCAAGAACCCGCGCACGATCCTGGTGGACGAGGCCGACACCATCTTCAGCAAGGCCGGCGACAACGAGGAACTGCGCGGCCTGCTGAACGCCGGACACCAGCGCAACCGGCCCGCCTGGCGCATCTCCGGTCCGGAGCACAAGCCGACCCCGTATCCGACCTTCGCCATGGCAGCACTGGCCTCGATCGGCGACCTGCCCGACACGATCACAGATCGGGCGGTCGTGCTCCGCATGCAAAAGCGCAAGCCGGGCGAGAAGGTGACCCCGTTCCGCTCGCGCTACGCCGTACCGGAACTGAACGCTGTGCGGGACAAGCTGGCCGCCTGGCTGGGCCCGCTGCGCGGCACGGCCGGCCGCATGGCGCCGACCATGCCGGTGGAGGACCGGGCGGCGGACACCTGGGAACCGCTGGTCATCATCGCCGACCTGGCCGGCGGCCACTGGCCCGCCAGTGCGCGTGCGGCCTGTGTGGCAATGACCCGGTTCGAGGCCGTCCAGGACGAGCAGACCAACCTGAAGACGCGGTTGCTGCGCGACATTCACCGCGTCTTCGAGACACACGGCAACCCTGAAGCCCTGTCCTCCCTGGATCTGGTCACCGCCCTGCTCCAGGACCCCGACGCCCCCTGGGCAGAGCACGGCACCAACGGGCTCAACGCCTACCACCTGGGCAGAATGCTGCGGGACTTCGACATCCGCCCGGCCAACTACCGGTTCGACAAGGGCAGGCAGGCCAAGGGGTACGCCCGTAACCGGTTTCTGGACAGCTGGGCCCGGCACTGCCCCGACCTCACCGAGACGGCGCCCACCCCCGCGCATGACGCCACGCCCGCACGCCAGGCGCAGGGCAAGCCGCCCGCCGCCCCGTCGGGTCAGCTGCCCATCGGCCCGCCCGGCGGCCCCGCCGGCCCCAACCGCGCCCGCTGACCCGCCTTCCCCTGGGTCCGTATCACTGCGTCGCATCCGTCCCCACGCAGGTCAGCGCGGGGACGGATGTCCTCACCGGGACGGACATCTCCGTACCTGCCCACGCGTCCGTACCTGTCCTGACCAGGCATGGGACGCATGCGACGCACGTGACACATCTCCCACCCCCTCACCCCCGGAGCACCACCGTGCACGAACATCACCACGAACTCCCCACAGCTCAGCAGCAGATGCACACCACATCAGTCCCATACAGCGCAGCAAGTTGTCGGATAAGGAGTCCTTACCCGGCCCCCGCCCCAGGGGAGGCGGAGGCATCCGGCGCCGAGGCGGCACCGGAGTCGGCTGGCCCGGGGGAGCCGACCGGGGGAGAGGCCGTCGAGCCGTCGTCGAACGCGCCCCAGACTTCCGCGCCGCGTCGTCGTCTGCGTGACAAGCAACTGCGTGAGCGCCGCGTTCATCCCCGCTACAACGACGACGAGTTCGAGCTCGTCCAGAAGGCTGCTGCCCTGAGCCGCATGAAGCCCGGCGGCTACGTCGCCGAGTGCGCGCTCGCCGCCGCCCGCGCCGACGACCCCACCGCAGCCGTCGCCGACTACCGCACGATGGTGAAGACCCTGATGGCCGCCAACCGGCAGCTCGGCGGCATAGGCAACAACCTCAACCAGCTCACCTGGCACCTCAACAAGGAGGGCTCCTGGCCCCACCCCGACACCGTCCAACGGCTCCTGGACCGCGTCGAGACGTCCATCGCCGCGGTGGACACCGCCGTCGCCCAGATCACAGAGGCGCGGTGAACCATTGATCCCGAAGATCATCCTCGGCAAGGGGCCCCACGCCACCCGCCGCACGATCGGCTACCTCTTCGGCAAGGGCCGGGCCAACGAGCACGTCGACCCGCACCTGGTGGCCTCCTGGAACGACTTCGCCCCCGACCCCGGCCGCAGCCCCCACCGCGACCCGAAAGTGGTGCAGGCCCAGCTCGCCGCTCAGCTCGACCAGCCCGTGACGATGCTGGGCGACAAGGCCCCCAAGTACACCGTGTGGCACTGCCCCGTCCGCGCCGCACCCGAAGACCCGATCCTCACCGACGCCCAGTGGGCCGACATCGCCCGCCGGATCGTGGCCGCCGCCGGCATCGCCCCCGAAGGCGACGCCGAAGCGTGTCGCTGGGTGGCCGTCCGCCACGCCGACGACCACATCCACATCGCCGCCACCCTCGTCCGCCAGGACGGCCGGCGCCCCCAGCGCGACTACGACCAGCGTGCCGTTCAGCGCGAAGCCCGCCAGATCGAAGTCGACTACCGGCTGAGGCGGTTGAAGCCGGGCGACGGCACCGCCGCCAAGCGCCCCACCAGCAAGGAGCACTTCAAGGCCAAGCGCCTGGGTCAGGAAGCGGCAACCCGCGATGTACTGCGCCTGCGGGTCCGCCGTGCCGTCGCCGCAGCAACGGACGAGGCCGAGTTCTTCGCCCTGCTGGAGGCCACTGGCGTGACCGTGCGCCTCAAGCGCGGCCCCTCCGGCGACGCGCTCGGCTGCAACTTCGCCCTGCCCGGTGACATCAACGACAAGGGCGAGCCCGTGTTCTACGCCGGTTCCACCCTCGCCGGCGACCTCTCCCTGCCCAAGATCCGCCAACGCCTCACCACCACGACCCCCGAACCGAAGGCCGTCCGGCCGGGCAACCCCTGGCACCAGGCCACCGCCGCCACCGAACGCATCCCCCACCACCTCACCCACGGCGACGACCCGACGTCTCAGGGCCAGCTGGCCGCGCTCGGCGCAGCATTCGATCTGCTCCCGCTCACCGCCCCCGCCACGGTGCGGGCCGAACTCGAACGCGCCGCCGTCGCCTTCGAGCGCGCCACCCGCTCCCGCATCGCTGCCGACGACGCCAGTGCCTGCGCCCTGCGCCGCAGTGTCCAGGCGATCTGGAAGGACCCCGCGCGACATGGAGACGGCGCTGGCCTGGCGATGCTGCTGGACGTCGCGCTCACCGCGGTCGCCTACGCGATGCACTGGCACCGCACCCGTCGACACACCCAACAGCAGGCGGCCGCCGAGCAGACCCTCATCCACCTGCAGGCCGCGTACGTGCAGATCGCCGGACCGGTACTGGCTGGCCTCGCCAGCCGGGCACCCAGCCCGCAGACCAAACGCCGCTACGCCCAGCACGTGCAGCAGGCGGTCCCCGAGCACGCCGAAGGCATCCTGACCGACCCCGCCTGGGACGCCCTTGCCACCGTGCTCGCCGAGGCGGAAGCAGCCGGGCACAACGCGGCCATGGTCCTCGACCGCGCGGTCAGCCAGCGCACCCTGGACGATGCCCACAGACCCGCCCGCGCCCTTACTTGGCGCGTCCGCCGCCTCGGCGAACGCCACGCGCCGGGACCGAGAGCGCAGGCAGCAAATACCCGCCATGTGCCAGAGCACCCAGCCGTACCGCCTGCGCAGGAGCATCAAACTCGGCGGCGTTGATCACGAGGGGGGAAGCAGCCATTGAGGGCCGTTCGGGTTCCCGAGCCATACCACCTGCGCATCGCGGGATGCCGTCACCCCGAACGCGGCAGTGCTCGGTGAGCCGTACTCCTCCCAGGTGGCCACCGCCGACTCGACCGCGTCCCAGAGGCGGCGCGGACCGCCCTGGCGGACCTCCCAGCCGTTGTCCGTGGGAGTGAGGACGGCGAACGATTCAGTGCCGCTGTCCAGCACGAACGTGCTCACCGGCCCGGCGTCGACCGACATGGAGAAGAAGCGGGCATCTGGCGCCGCGAGCTGTGCCATGAAGCCGGGCCCCGAACTGGTGAGGACTTCCGGCCCGTACGTGACCTTCCGCTTCGTGCCATCGTCGGGCCCCGGCACCATGCCGAGGCTCACCGGCGCATCCTGCTGGCGGGCGATCATGAAGCTCGGGTCGCCCTCGCTGAACCAGCCGCTCGCGCTGTCGCCGGTGACGATGAGCTTGACCAGGCCGAGGGAGCGCATCCAGCCGCGCAGAGTGGTGAGGATGACGCCGCCGGGCGGCACTTGCTCCAGCCAGGCAGGGGGGATGTTGCGGAAACCGCACGTGGCAATCAACCGGTCGTAGGGGGCTCCGTCGAGGTGGCCGACGCGGCCGTCGCCCACCACCAGGTCAGGGGTATAGCCGGACCTCGCGAGAGCCTCGCGGGCTCGCCGAGCCACACCTTCGTCCGTCTCGATCGAGGTCACGGCCTCACTGCCAAGCCGGTGGCACATCAGTCCAGTCGAGTAGCCGGTGCCTGTCCCGATTTCCAGTACGTTCATGCCGTCCTGCACATCCAGGTCTTCGAGCATCCGGACCACGAGGCTCGGCAACGTCGACGACGAGGTCGGGACCGCGTTGCTGATCGGCTTCGGATCGGCCCAGTCGATGTCCCGGCCGTCGAACTGGGTCATCCAGGTCTCGTCGGAGTAGACGAGTCGGAGCCACTCTTCCTGGCCGGCGTTCGTCTCGGTGACCGGCTCCCAGGTGGTGACACCAAGGCCGTCGCTCTCCCGGTAGAAGCGCGGAATGAACACGTGGCGGGGCACTGCCTCAACGGCAGCCCGCCACTGAGGTGACCGCAGCCAGCCGTCCTTCTCCAGTCCGGCGGCCAGCTGCCGTCGGAGGTCGGCTGCCGTTGTCTCGGCATCAGGCTCACCGGCCACGGAGTCCTCCTTCCAGAAGATCGGCGAGTGCCGCGGTCATGGGCAGCCCGGTCGGCGGCTCCATCCATGCCCACTGCCCCGAAGGATTGCACTCGATGAAGACCCACTCGCCGGAGTCGGTCAAGGCGAAGTCGAATGCCCCGAAGACAAGCCCGAAGTGCTTCAGGTAGGCACGCATGGCATGTTCCACCTCAGACGGCGCGGTGACGGGCGTGTAAGTGTGGGTGCCGTAGTCGGTGCGCCAGTCGAGGAGGCCGGAGTCGATTCGCACCGCGAAGATCTGCTCGCCGATGACCGTCACCCGGACGTCCGCGACCTTGTCCACACGCTTCTGGAACAGGTGCATGGTGCCGGCCACCGCGTCGTCGATCTCGTCGGTGGTCACTTCGGTTACGGGCACAGTCTGGGCCTTGCCGTCGACCAGGTAGAGCGGAACCGAGATGGGTTTGAAGATGGCCGGGCCGTGATCCTCGATGAACGCCCGCGCGTCGTCAGGCACATTGGTGATCAGCGTGGGCGGCAGGGTGAAGCCGGTCGCCGCCGCGGTCGCGAGCCCGGCCGGTTTGTACTCGGCGTCACCGATGCGGTTGGGGTGATTTACGTACAGGCAGCCAGGCAGGGAAGTGAGGATGCCACCCAGCCCGTAGCGGGCGTGCGCGATGGCGAACCGCTCTTCCTGCCTGTCGAGGTGGGGGAAGGCGAACCCAGAGGGGCGCCGGTAGTACATGGACCTCACGGCGCCCAGGTCGGCTCGCCGGCTCGGGGTCTGCACGCTTCCTCGCCACCTGTCGGTGTCGCCGATGGAGGCGGAACACGACAGGGTGGCTGGGAAGTCACCGGAGTCGAACCGCACGACCGGGACACCCCGGTCGTGCAGCTCGGTGATCACGATGTCCGCGGTCGGGTCGTCGAGGTTCGTGACGACCAGGACTGGACGATCGTCGTTCGTCACTGGAGTCACTGGTCGGTGTCGTTCCCCGTGTCGCTGTCCGGGGAGTCGCTGTTGCGGTCGCCCTGGCCCGTGGTGCCGGTGGACGGATTGGTACCGGACGATGTGCCGTGCCCCGGAGACATGGTGGGCGCTCCGGACACGTCCAGGTACCGGGCGGTCTGCGTCGCCGGGTCCAGTTCCACCGTCACGTAGTCCGGCGCCGCTACGAGCGGGTATGGGGCGATGCGGCGCAGGCCCCAAGGAGCGGCGGTCAGGTGTCCCTGTGGCAGCGGGCTGCCGGTGGGGAATCGGTCCATGTAGTTGAACACGGTCTTCCTTTCTCCGGGAAAGTTCTGAACTTTGGCCTGCCTTGTTCGTCCGCCCAGCGCCTCGGACATCGAGTCGCCAAGCGGAAGTCGTGGAGCGCCGGTCGCCCCTTGGAACCGGGTCAGCCCGGCGCGAGAGCTTCCCGGCGCAGTGCCTCAAGCACGCGCGCAAGGAGCACTACCTCCGGTTCCATGGACTCGACCGCGACTCGGCCGTCCTCATGCCACCGGTGGAGACGCCGCTTGTACTCGATCTCCGCCCCCGTGGCTTCGGCTCGGATTTCCCCAAGTGCATGGGCCGACTCCATGTGCAGCCTGAAGAGATCCACTGGGGTGATGCGCAAGGGCTCGGCGAATATCGCGGTGCCGGGGTCACTTGTCGAGCGGAGTGGGCCGAGGATGATGAGCTCCACGCACGCTTCCGCGCTGGGATCGTCCACCAGCTCGTCAGCAGGCATCAGCCGTAACAGCACGCGAGGTCTCAGCACTTGGCCGGCACTTCCAGCTCGGCCCACACGACCTTGCCCCAGCGCTTCCGGTCGTATCCCCATCTCCAGCTAAGGGCCTCGACCAGGAGCAGGCCACGCCCCTCCTCGGCATCGTCGTCGGGGCTGCCCAGCTCGGGGCCTTCCCTGCAGGTGTCGGCGACGCCGATACGCACCACGCCCTGGCTGGGACGCGTGACCAGGACACGAACGTTCCGGCACCGGGTGTGGTCGATTGCGTTGTTGACCAGCTCAGCCACGATCTGCACCCCGGCCTCAGCCAACTCGCCTATGCCCCAGGTGCTCAGTGCGGCGGAGACGAGCATGCGGGCCCGGCGAGCGGATTCCGGCTCGCACGGCATCGTCTCGGTGTAACCGGGGGTGCCGGTCGCAGTAGGTCGGGCTGCGGTCATGGTCACAGGAACATCCCTCCGGGGGTGGACGCCCGCCCCCGCGACGGGGTGGCGCAGGGGCGGGCTCTCCTCCATGCCGTCGAGGAAAGGGGAATCAGGACCTCGACGGGCTGCTACCGAGTCAACGGCCTGTGGCCCGTGAGGAACAGGAAAAGTCGTGCCCGCGCTGGCCGCCCCGACCCGGAAGACTTTGCGTTCCCGTGACCTGGGGTCTGGATCAGTCGGTGACCGCCGGTCTACGGTCAGTGGCATGGGAGCGAACGCCATCCTCAAGAGCCGGATGGATGAACTCGAACTCACCCAGGACGAATTGGCTGGTCGGATGAACACTGCGCTGGCAGAGATCACCGGCAGACCCGGCGACGTCTCCGCTCGCACCGTCCGCAACCTGCTCAACGGAACGTCCCGCCGCCCCATCGGCCGTACATGCGCGGCGCTGGAGCGGGTGTTCGGCTGCCCCGTCGAGGACTTAGGGTTCAGCGCACCACGCACCATGCACCACCCGCAGGAGGACCCTGTGCGGCGTCGCACCTTCATCGCCTCGGCCACCGGGACCGCAGCCGCCGCGGCTCCCCTGATCGCCCAGCGCCGCACGGTCGGCATGTCAGATGTGGCTCGGGCCGCCGCCGGGATGAACGCGCTCGTAGAAGCCGACGACCGCCAGGGTGGACACGTGGAGTTGGAGAAGGCGGCGAGGAAGGGCCGTGACGGCGTACTGGAGTTGCAGCAGCGCAACGCCGGTGAACGCGTCCGCCGAGCCCTGTATGCGCTGGCCGCCGAGTACTCCACCATCGCGGCCTGGTCCTGCATCGACGCCCGCAACCTCGATCAGGCGCAACGGCACCTGAACGAATCCGCGACGTACGCCGGCCTCTCCCAGGACGGCCCCACCGAAATGCGAGTGTGGGTCAACCTCTCCATGCTCGCCTACCAGCGCCAGAACTGGCCGGAAGCGCTCGCGGCAGCGCAGGCCGCACAAGCCTCTCCGGCCGCACGACGTGACCCGTTCTTCGACTCCCTGGGTCGCGTCCGCGCCGCACTCGCCTACGCGGCCCTCGGCGATGGCCGCATCGCTGGGCGATCCCTCGGATCGGCCCAGGACGCCTTCACCAAGACTCCGGAACGCGAGCGCCCACGCTGGACAGCCTTCTACGGCCAGGCCGAACTCGATCATCTCGCCGCCATCGTCCACTACAACAGCGGACACCACACCCACGCCGAAGCAATGGCACACCGGGCCCTGGCCAAGATCCCGGAGCCCTTCCGGCGCAACAGGGCGCTCGCAACGGCCCAGCTCGCCCTCGCGCAACTGCACCAGGGCGACGCCGAACAAGCCACAGTGACAGCCGCCGATGTCTTCACGATCATGGACGGCGATCCCATGCCCGGCCGTATGCGCACGCTCATCGGCGACTTCCACCGGGGCCTGTTCGCCCTGTCCCCCTCAGCCTCCTACGCACGAGACTGGGCAGACCGCATGCGCACCGAATGGAGTCGAGCGTGACCGACCTACGTCACTTCCAGCACGGGAACCTCCCCGAGGGCTTCCGGCAGATGCTCATCGACGTACACGCCGACGCCTACGCCGACCAGATGGACGACCCCTTCCACCAGCGCTTCGCCTGGTTCGTCGACCACTGGACCAGCATGGAGGGCTTCTCCTGCGTCCTGGCTTACGACGGAGAGGAGCCCGCCGGCTTCGCCTACGGCGCCCCGCTCACCCCCGGCCGGGAGTGGTGGCGCTCCACGGGCTACGAGCCGAACAACGGCTACACCTCCACCTATGCCGTGTCCGAGGTTATGGTGCGCCCTGGCTGGCGCAAGCAGGGCATCTCCGAGCGATTGCACGAGGCGCTCCTCAAGGAACGTACGGAAGACCTCGCCGTGCTCCTGGTCGACGTCACCCACCCCAAGGTGCAGGAGCTCTATGAGTCGTGGGGGTACGCCAAAGTCGGCGAGCAGCAACCGTTCGCCGACTCACCGGTGTACGCAGTGATGGTCCAAGACCTTCGAGACTGAACCGCCATCAGAGAGCGGCGAGTCGGCCCACTCAAGGCACTCCAGGCCCAGCGTCACGCGACGTGCGGCTGCGTGATCACGGATACGCGTCTACCAAGCGGCTGCCTGCAGCAATCCACGGCGTGTCCTGAACCGACCATCCGTCTGTGGGAATGCGCACGGTGCCGACAGGAGCCCGCTCATCCAGTTCGCGTGCCTCTCGTACCGAGCGAGCATGTGACCACCGTGCTGCGCTACTGCAAGCGGATGGCGGTAAGAGGGGTAACCCGTCTACGCTACTTGTCCCCCCACCTGTCACGGTCCGTCCTACATACCCGACTGCGGTAGATGAGGTGCGCTTGTCTCTGATCCCTGACGGTCTCCCTGAGGCGCATCGATCCATCGCCCAAGAAGCCGACCGCATCCATGAGAGCGCCCTCTGGAGCGCACAAGGCCAATTCGAGCAAGCCAAGTTGTGGCGCCTCATCAACTTGATGCTCGGCGTTCCAGCTGCCGCCTTGGCTGCTGTGTCCGGCGGCACTGCGCTCGCTGGTGACGTTGGTATCTGGCCAGGTGTCCTGGCGCTTGCGGCGGCGGCCTTCAGTGCGACCCTCACGACCGTCAACGCCTCACGGAGGATGACCCAGGCCCAGGCGTCGGCAAACGCCTACCTAGAACTGCAAACGGCAGCCCGCCAGTTCCTCACGATTGACCTGGCCGACCTGACCCGCGAGGAATCGCGGGATGCCCTGCGCGGTCTGACCAACACGCGGGACGAGCTGAACAAGACCTCCGATCCGCCAGGACGCCTGGCCTTCAAGTTGGCCACTCGCAATATCGAGAGAGGCAGACAGACCTACGAAACCGATCAGGTGGTGTGAGTATGGCGCTCACAGTGGCATCTGCCTTCAATCAGTTCGATGACGACATCAAGCCTCGTCAAGCAACCTGGGACAAGGTCTACGAACGGCGCGACGCCGTCGTGAAGGCCCTGCAGAGCGCCTTCCCCGCCACCAGCACCATTACGTACAAGTCAACAAAGATCATCGGCTCCTTGGGGCGCCGTACCGCGAGTCGTCCTGTCAGTGACATCGATTTGCTGACGCACCTGTATGTGGACCCTGACCTATGGAGTCGAAGTTACCGGGATAACTCAACCGACTTCCTCTATCGCGTGCGGCGCAGCCTGAATAACGCTTCCACGGTAAGGAAGATCGGCGCACGGGGTCAGGCAGTGCGACTCTTCTACACCGATGGCCTAGAGGTGGACGTGGCCGCTGTCGTGAAGTATGACAGCGGCGGATACGGCATCCCAGATGGGTCAGGCAGGTGGCTCACCACCGATCCAGTGAAGCACGAGGACCACCTGAATGAAATCAACAACCGAGTAGATGGAGATATCAAGAAGATCATCCGGTTCGCGAAACAGTGGAACAAGGCACACAGTAACTACTTCGGCTCCTTCCACCTCGAAGCCTTGGTCGCTCGCACCTTTGAATGGTCGCTCGGTACCGACTCACGCGACGCCTTGGAAGACTTCTTCCGATACAACAAGGGGAACTTGTCGGTACAAGATCCTGCCGGTTACAGCGGGGATCTATCGGACGGAATGTCGTGGACAACTCGGTTTGCTGCCCAAACAGCGATGGAGCGCGCGTGGGAACGCGCTGTAGCAGCGAATCGAGCCGAGATAAATGGGGACCATAAGGAGGCGATGCGCCTGTGGCGCATCATCCTTGGCGACAAGTTCCCGACCTACGGGTGACCGTTGCATTAGTGGATCGAGCGGTCAACAGCGCCCGAACACCCGGCGAGTAATCCCACTTCAATGACGTCGCCACTACTCCAGTGGTAAACGGTGCGACTGGGGACTAACGAGCGGTGCTCTCGCCGGTTGACAGTAAAGGGCGTCAGCCCTGGGCGGCAACTGCAGCCTGGCTACCGGTAGTTCGTTAAATCCGGCGGTAGAGGTCAATGCCGTGTCCGGTGGTGACCGCGTCGATCAGGGCCTGGAGCTCTGAGGGTGGGTCTGTGTCCGTCCAGGCTCGCCACCACCGGGTGAGGGTGATGGCGGGGGTGAGCCAGGACCGGATGGCCCGTAAGGCCCTGGGCCAGCAGGGCTGTTGGGGCTGGTGGGGTTCGGTTGATCCCCCTCTCTGGCCCGTCGTCGGGGCATGGGTCCGGCGCGGTGGCATCCAGGGGTCCCGGTGGGGCGAACCACTGGTCCCAGCAGAAGGAGAAGGCGCAGTTGACCAGGGTCTGGTGGCGGCGGATGGCGCGGTCGGAGCGGACTTGGAAGTCGGCCCAGCCGAGTTCGTCCTTGATCTGTTTGTAGCTCTGCTCGATCCAGGGCCGCAGTCCGTAGAGGTGGACGATCTCGGCGAGGCCCGCCGGCGGGTGCGGGCCGGTGGCAGCGTGGGGTGTGTCGGGGTGGGGCAGGCTGGTGGCCAGGTACCAGGTGGCCTTCTCCGGCAGGCTGCCCGGATCGGTGGTGGCCACGACCAGCCGGCAGGGAGAGTCGGGGCCGTAGCCGCCCAGGCGGGCATCAGCCGCCCACCAGGTCTCGGTGTGCCCGTCACGGAAGTGACGTTCCACGGGCATCCAGTCGCCTGGATGCCTGGCATCGCGCCAGGCCAGTGAGTGTGCGGCTTCGATGGGGGTGTGCGGCTGGTCGGCCGGAGCCCAGGTGCCGCGGTGCGGCTTGAGCGCGACCACGTAGGCCAGGCCGGCCTCGCGCAGTGCGAGGTACCAGTCGTCGCTGACCGAGTAGGCGCAGTCGGCGACCACCGCCCGGCAGCCGAAGCCGGCCTCCTTCCCTCGGGCCGCGAGGGCAGCGGCCAGCTGTGGTTTCGTGCGGAAGTCCGGGTCGGAGCGGCTGCGGGTGAAGTGGTGGGCGGGGGTGTAGGGAGCCGCGTGCAGCGGGTAGTACACACGGCCGTCGGTCCACACCGTGGTCACCGTGACGATGCCGTTGTCCGTCTTGCCGTACCGGCCCAGCCACTGTCGGCCCACGTGCGCGGTGGCCGTGCCGTCCTTACGGTCCCCGGAATCGTCGATCACGATGACCCCGCCGTCGTGCGGAGCCGTCGCCGACTGCTCACGCAGCAGCTCAAGCCGCCGGTCGTTGACCTGCTCGGCCTCCCAAGGGGACTCGGACAGGAAGAACTGCAGCCGCTGCACCCCCGCCGTCCCCGCACCCGCCACCGGCTCCGCCCCTGCCAGGCATGTGATCGTCTTGTTCCGCTCCCGTGGTGCCAGCAGTCCCGTCAGGTACTCGCGAAACCCCCGCCGCTGAGCCAGACTGAAGAAGAGGTCGTCGAACCGCGCCGCATAGTCCTCCAACGGCCCCGGCGCAGGCGGACACGGACGGCGAGCGGTCATCTTCAGCCCCCAGCCAGGTAGTTGACTCCTACCACCGGCCTACGACCAACCCGGCCTGCCGTCAACCCGCACCACCGCCGGATTTAACGAACTACCGTTACTGAGGTTGAACTCGTGGTGTCGTAGGGGCTGACGGCTCGTCGTCTGTGCGGTATCACCAGGACATGCGGTATCCACAAGGGGGCGGGCTGACCGCCGAACGGCAGCAGTTCCGCGAGGAGTTACGGCTGAAGGCGGCTGAGAGGTTCGCCCAGGGTGAGGCGAGCTCGGTGATCGCCAAGGACTTGCGCGTCAGCGTCCGCTCGGTACAGCGGTGGCGGCAGGTGTGGGACGAGGGCGGTCCGCGGGCTCTGCGGTCGCAGGGGCCGGCGTCGCTGCCGCGACTGAGCGATAAGCAGTTCGCCCAGTTGGAGGCAGAGCTGGCCAAAGGGGCGGCCGCTCACGGCTGGGAAGACCAGCGGTGGACCCTGAGCCGCGTGAAGACGGTGATCGGCCGCCGCTTCCACCTGACCTACACGGTCCAGGGCGTGCGCAAGCTGCTGGTCCGTAACGGATGGTCCTGCCAGGTCCCGGCCCGACGGGCGATGGAGCGGGACGACGATGCGGTGGCCGGGTGGGTCAAGGAGGTGTGGCCCTGCGCGGAAGGCTCGCGGCGGTGAGTGGAGCCTGGCTGGTCTTTGAGGACGAAGCCGGATTCTCCATGACGCCGCCGCAGGCGAAAACCTGGTCCCAGCGCGGCCGGACCCCGGTGGTGCGGGTCCGCGGCCGTTCGCGCAGACGGATATCGATCGCTGCGCTGACCTGCTACAAACCCGGCCACCGGTCCCGGCTGATCTACCGGCCGCGCCGGGACGACGGCCCGCGCGACGGACGCAAAAGCTTCTCCTGGCGCGAGTACCGGGACCTGCTGATCGCCGCCCACCAGCAGCTCGGCGGCCCGATCGTTCTCGTCTGGGACAACCTGAACGTCCACAAAGCCGCCGACCTGCGGGAATGGGCGGCAGTCCGGGACTGGCTGACCATTTACTACCTGCCGCCCTACGCACCCGACCTCAACCCCGTCGAAGGGATCTGGTCACTGCTGCGGCGCGGTTGGCTTTCCAACGTCGCCTTCAGCACTCCCGAACACCTCGTCCACCGCATCCGACGCGGCTTACGGCACATCCAGTACCGCAGCGACCTCATAGACGGCTGCCTCGCCGAGACCGGCCTGACCATCCGACCCGCCTGAGCACCCCAGCGACATCACGAGTTCAACCTCAGTAGCGGTAGTTCGTTAAATCCGGCGGTGGTGCGGGTTGACGGCAGGCCGGGTTGGTCGTAGGCCGGTGGTAGGAGTCAACTACCTGGCTGGGGGCTGAAGATGACCGCTCGCCGTCCGTGTCCGCCTGCGCCGGGGCCGTTGGAGGACTATGCGGCGCGGTTCGACGACCTCTTCTTCAGTCTGGCTCAGCGGCGGGGGTTTCGCGAGTACCTGACGGGACTGCTGGCACCACGGGAGCGGAACAAGACGATCACATGCCTGGCAGGGGCGGAGCCGGTGGCGGGTGCGGGGACGGCGGGGGTGCAGCGGCTGCAGTTCTTCCTGTCCGAGTCCCCTTGGGAGGCCGAGCAGGTCAACGACCGGCGGCTTGAGCTGCTGCGTGAGCAGTCGGCGACGGCTCCGCACGACGGCGGGGTCATCGTGATCGACGATTCCGGGGACCGTAAGGACGGCACGGCCACCGCGCACGTGGGCCGACAGTGGCTGGGCCGGTACGGCAAGACGGACAACGGCATCGTCACGGTGACCACGGTGTGGACCGACGGCCGTGTGTACTACCCGCTGCACGCGGCTCCCTACACCCCCGCCCACCACTTCACCCGCAGCCGCTCCGACCCGGACTTCCGCACGAAACCACAGCTGGCCGCTGCCCTCGCGGCCCGAGGGAAGGAGGCCGGCTTCGGCTGCCGGGCGGTGGTCGCCGACTGCGCCTACTCGGTCAGCGACGACTGGTACCTCGCACTGCGCGAGGCCGGCCTGGCCTACGTGGTCGCGCTCAAGCCGCACCGCGGCACCTGGGCTCCGGCCGACCAGCCGCACACCCCCATCGAAGCCGCACACTCACTGGCCTGGCGCGATGCCAGGCATCCAGGCGACTGGATGCCCGTGGAACGTCACTTCCGTGACGGGCACACCGAGACCTGGTGGGCGGCTGATGCCCGCCTGGGCGGCTACGGCCCCGACTCTCCCTGCCGGCTGGTCGTGGCCACCACCGATCCGGGCAGCCTGCCGGAGAAGGCCACCTGGTACCTGGCCACCAGCCTGCCCCACCCCGACACACCCCACGCTGCCACCGGCCCGCACCCGCCGGCGGGCCTCGCCGAGATCGTCCACCTCTACGGACTGCGGCCCTGGATCGAGCAGAGCTACAAACAGATCAAGGACGAACTCGGCTGGGCCGACTTCCAAGTCCGCTCCGACCGCGCCATCCGCCGCCACCAGACCCTGGTCAACTGCGCCTTCTCCTTCTGCTGGGACCAGTGGTTCGCCCCACCGGGACCCCTGGATGCCACCGCGCCGGACCCATGCCCCGACGACGGGCCAGAGAGGGGGATCAACCGAACCCCACCAGCCCCAACAGCCCTGCTGGCCCAGGGCCTTACGGGCCATCCGGTCCTGGCTCACCCCCGCCATCACCCTCACCCGGTGGTGGCGAGCCTGGACGGACACAGACCCACCCTCAGAGCTCCAGGCCCTGATCGACGCGGTCACCACCGGACACGGCATTGACCTCTACCGCCGGATTTAACGAACTACCGGTAATGCTCTGTGTCAGCTCGGTGACCTGCTCGTAGACGGTGCCCTGCTGTTTCATGAGCTCGCGGATCCTCCGCTGAGCTCGGTCCACTGCTGTCCGTTCTCGGCCGTCGAACAGGGAGCCGATCTCGGTAGCGGAATGCGACGTCAGCTCGCGGCATAGATACATTGCCATCTGCCGCGCGACCGTGGCCACTCGTCCGCCATCGCGCCCACGTAGAAGCTCATCCGCGACTCCGAAATAGTCACCTGTAAGCTCGATAACAAGGTCACCCGTGACAGCACCCTGCGGATCTGATACAGCAACCCCCGAAAACATGTCACTGAGAACTGAATTCGTTAGCTCGATATCCACCTCCCGCCGATTAAGAGCAGCGAACGCGGCCACCCTAAGCACAGCACCCTCCAGTTCGCGGATGCTTCGCCGAATTCGAGCAGCGATGAATTCCAAGACCTCGACTGGCGCATTCAGCTGCTCCCGCATCGCCTTCTTGCGCAGGATCGCGATCCGCGTCTCCAGCTCCGGCGGCTTAATGTCGGTGACCAGACCCCACTCGAAACGTTTTCTCAACCGCTCATCCACCGTCAGCAACTGCTTGGGCGGCCGATCACTGGACAGGACAATCTGCTTGTTCGCATTGTGTAGCGTGTTGAACGTGTGGAAAAACTCCTCCTGCGTCACCTCCTTGTCCGACAGGAACTGAACGTCGTCCACGAGTAGGATATCGACGTCGCGATACCGATTACGGAAGGCGTCAGTCTTGCCATCACGAATTGAGTTGATGAACTCATTAGTGAACTCCTCCGAGCTCACACATTGAACTTTCACCCCTGGGTACAGGCTGCGAGCATAGTTCCCGATTCCGTGAAGCAAATGTGTCTTACCGATACCCGACTCGCCATAAATAAACAGGGGGTTATACGCCTTCGCCGGCGCTTCGGCGGCAGCAACGGCGGCCGCATGCGCAAAGTGATTTGAGGCGCCGACGACGAACGTCTCAAATAGATACTTCGAGTTCAGTCGCGGGTTTGAGACTGGGGCGTGCCTCGACGTAGACACACGGTTTTCAAAGTACTCTCCGCCTACCTTCTGTAGCAGGGTTTCTTCAGCGGACACTGCCTCATCCTCTACTTGGCCCTGTCGCGCCTCGCCACGTTCAGGCGTGTCTGTCCGCTCCGTCAGATTGTCGATTGCGTCCAGCTGCCGTTCCAGCACCTCGCATCTCGCCTCGGCACGGAGTCGCAGAGTGTGTGCCTCCCTCAGCTCTTCTTCGAGGATCTCTACCTGCGCTAGAAGCTCAGCCCGTTCGTCCCGCAGATCACCGAGTTGGTCTTCGTGTAGCTGCAGAGCGCTCCGCGTCTCGGAACGATCCCGGTCGTGATCGGCATGAAGTTGTCCGATCTGCACCTCAAGATCAGCAGCACGGTGTTGCGCGTCGAGCAACGCATCGGTGAGCGCACGCTCGCGGACGGCCGAACGCCTGACCTCTCTGTCAGCGTCAGCAAGCTGATCTTCCAGTAACTGCAGCTTCTGCGCTGTGGATCCGCTCACAGCCAGCGCCTTGCGATGCAGTTGACGCAACAGTTCCATCGCCTCAGGCGTCGGGGCAGCTCCCTGTTCCTCCGCGACATCGTGCATCAAGTCGCTGACGAACTCCCAAGGTGGTATCCGCGTCCGGTTGAGGTATCGGGAGACAGACCCTGCGTCTCTGTGCCGACGCGCCGCATAGCGACGAACGCTAACCCTCAGACCATCGAACATGCTTCTCAAGGCTTTGGCGAGCGCACGCGAATCATCCGGCAGTTGCCTTACCAGCGGCTCAAGACTCGTCACAAGCTGCCCTCCCGTCGGTGTTGCAGCAAGTGGCAACTGTGCCTGCTACCGCAACACTTCCTACACGCCGCAGCCTTGATCGTGTCCCACGAAAAACCAATCAGGGAGGCTCGGCATGCGAAACCCTAACCTCGATCGTTCATGAGGGGTCGTCAGTTTGCTGGCGGACTCTTTGTGGTGGGGGTTTCGGCGTCTGGGCAGGCTGACGGCCCGGTTGTCGCGTCGGGTGGGCGCCGGGTTCCACGGCTCCGGTCGGGGGTGGTGCTGCTCGCAGGGACGGGAACGTGCCGGTCAGCCGGGGTTCGGGAGGACGCGGAGCCGGTCCAGGGCATCGCTGATCACGTCGGCCCAGGGCCAGTGCCTGGCCAGGCGGAGGTAGCGGCGGCGGCCGGTGGTGATGAGCTGCGCGGCGGCGGAGAACAGCCGAAGCCGAAGGCGGCGGGGCTCCCACAGGCGGGCCTTGCCGGTGAGAGCGAGCAGGGGCATCCAGGCCAGCAGGTCCAGGGCGATCTGGACGATCTCCAGCCAGATCTGGTTCTGTGCGGCGCCATGGTGGGGAAGGTTGCGCAGGCCGGTGGCGCGGGCGGCGCGGATGCGGTCCTCAGCACGGGCACGCTGGCGGTGGCGCAGTTCAAGGGCGGCGATCGCCTCGCCCGCTGTGTTGGTGGCAAAGCAGGTCAACCGCATGCCGTCGGCGTCGGTGAAGCGCAACTGGGCACCGGGGTGCGGCCGTTCCTTCCGCACGATCAGCCGCAGCCCGTTGGGCCAGCCGGTCAGGCAGTCGCCGCCGAGTTCGGCAACCCAGGCGCCGTCGCGGATGTCGCCGTCGGGTTCGACGGCCGGTGTCCAGGCCGAGGCCGGGACCTTCAGGACGGCCTGGTGGATGGCGTCGGTGATGGTCATGCCGACCGAGTACGACAGCCACCTTCCGCGCCGGGCGAGCCAGGCGACGAACTCGTGGGTGCCTCCGCCGGAGTCGGTACGGATCAGCGTCTGCCGGCCGCGCCGGAGCCGTTTCGGCAACTGGGCCAGGGCCAGTCTGGTGGCCTCGATGTGGTCGGCGGCGGTGTTGGAGCCCGCGTTGCCGGGCCGCAGCAGGCCCACGACCGGCTCGCCGGACCCGCTGCGGCCGTGGTCGACGAATCCCATCAGCGGGTGGTGGCCGAACGTCTTCTTCCAGGTCGCGGCTGCGTCCTGCTTCTCGGAGTGGGCCAGGACGAGGACGCCGTCGATGTCCACGATCACCTGCCCGCCCGTGTCCGGCGCTGCTTCACCGGCCAACCGCCATACGCGTTCGCGTACTTCAGCACGGGCGGTGCGCAGTGCTGCCAGGACCCGCTGTCCGCCCGACGCCAGCGTGTTGATCAGCCGGGAGACCGTGGGGTCGGAGGCTACCGGCCCGAACACGGCCGGCTCAGCCCGCAGCAAGCCCACGTCGGCCAGGCAGTCCCCGCCGAGTGCCACCGCGAGCGCGACATCCAGCAGGATCTTGCCCGGATCGTGCACCGCCCGGGCCTTCCGCCACGGCTCAAGCGCCGCCGATATCGCCGTGTCGAGACCGGACTTGCGGATCGTCTCGACCAGCAGCACGGCCCCGGCCTGCGAGACGACCCCACGACCGCCGCCCTCGACGCGGACACGCGGGTAGGACCCGATACGCTTCTTCACCTGGAAAGTGCCTCCGGCGGTGGCGGGAACAAGGACCTCAGCAATCCTCATTCTCGCTGGTCAGAGGCACTTTCTGCTTTCTTGATCACCAGTCGGACAGCCCGCCTCGTGAAAGCGCGAGGCTAATCCCCGCGTCGATCTCGTCGCCTTCGTATCGGTACTGCTGACGGGAGTGGTTCTGATCGCGTGCAAGGTTCGGCCTGAGGCGGTCTCAACTGTTGCCCTAGGACTCTCCACCCTGTACGCCGCCTGGCGACGACCCAGCACGGAGAACCACCGAACCGGGAGCACCGACCACAAGGCGAGCCAAGACACCAAGCATGGCGGAACCTTGGAGCCGGGGGTCACGATGCCGGCCGAGTCCCGCAAGCTGCTGACCGCGCCGTCCAAGGATGCAGGAACTCCACCGGCAGGCCCGCGGCTCCGTACGTCGAGGCATGAGGTACACGCCGAGGGAGACAGCGTCGGCGGCGTCTGCAACTGTTCAGTGCCGGAGTGATTGGAAAGTGGTGAGGCGTGTCGCGAAAATGGTTGACGGCACGCCTAACCATGAGGGTGAAACGCGTGAGCGATGCGTGAGCGCACTGCCGCGGACAGGCCATCCAGCACCGGACAGAGCGCCATGCCGTGTGACGCTGATCAGTAAGAACAGCACCACGCGGCACAGCCAGGCCCCCCGGGAAAGGATCCAATCCCACTCCTAAAGCGGGTGTCGCAGGTTCGAATCCTGCCGGGGGCACAGTGTCTGACCAGGCACGGAGCTTCAAACAGCCCCTCGGAGTGATCTCCGAGGGGGCTGCTTTCGTGTGTGCGGGGACGTAACGCTAGGCGACATCCTGGTTACGGGGTTTTCTACCGACCCCACGGGGGCGTCGGCGGCCTCCTGCTCGAACTGGGGCATCAGCGAGGTGTAGGTGTCCGTGTGGCTCGCGATCACCCCAACCGGAGAAGTGACCGCTCACCTCGCGGCGGGAAGTACCTCCAAGGTCACCTGGATCAGTCTGGATGGCGCCGCCTGCCGTCTGGACGCACCCGACGAGGTTGACTGAGTCGAGCCCGTCACCGCCCGGCAGCGGTCTGGCTGGCCCTCCATTCAGGAGCCTCGGGCGTGTCCTGGAACTCCAGGAGGTGCTGCCCGGCGAGCCGCTGCAGGGCGGCGCGTACGTCTGCCGGTGTGACGTAGAAGAACTCCCGGCGTAGGTTCACCCGGTTGACGCGGCGGGACTCGAACTCCTGGTGCAGGCGGCGTTCCAGGCCGACGGCGTCCTCACTGAAGATCAGGGCGTGTACGTCGAAGCGGAAGGGGACGGACGCGTCCCCGAGTTCGATGACGCGGTCCATGGGATCGAGGCGCCGGGTCATACCGATCTTGACCATGCGTTCGCCGAACGCTCCGACGTTGGAGATGACGTAGACGTATCCGGCCCGGATGTTGGCCTCGCGGGCCTCGACCGCCTCCAGTTCGGCGCCCAACTCGGCGAGTTTTCCTTCAAGTTCGGCGATGGCGGCCTCGTCGCCGGTGCCGGAGCGCAGGCGGCGCAGGGCGCCCTCGTAGTGGCTGCGTTCCTTCTCCAGCCGCTGCCGCTCGCGCTCGATCTCGCGCTGCAGGCGCTCCTCCTCGCGCTGCTGGGCTCGTAGCTCTCGCTGCTCCTCCCGCTCGGTCTCCTTCCTCACCAGGTAGTCCGCCGTCAGCTCCAACTCCTGGACCCGCAGCTGGTGGTAGTCATCGCCGATGCGGATCTGCATGGTGGCGCCGAGCCGGGCGATCGACTCCCGCGTCTTGCCGAGCCGGTCGATCAGCGAGTCGAGCCGGTGCGGCTTCATGCCGCGCACTGCGTTGTCCGCCTCGGCGTTGTACGCGCGCAGCATCAGCTTGGAGAAGTCACGGACCATCTTGCGGCCCTTGGCAGCTGAGCCGTCCACCATCCAGTACTGGTTCCCGAGCACTGCCCGATCGTCCCTCGCCAACTGCTTATAGCGGGCCTTGAGACTGTCGAGCCGGTCCTTGTAGGCGAGCGCGTCGGCGAGCGGATGGCGGTACTCGTAAATGCCGGCCTCTTGCAGCATCCGCGTCTCATCGGTGAGCACCAGATCCCGGCGCGCGGCCGTGAGGCGCTGTTCGGCCTCCGCCATCTGGCGAGCCATGTCGTCGGCTTGGCGGCGCACGTCAACCAGGGACTGCGCGGCGCTCTCGGCGGCGTGCTCTATCTTCTCGTCGAGCAGAGCGTCGATCCGTCCGATCTCTTGGAGCTTCTCCTCATGCGCGCGGCGCAGTCGCTGCTGCTCGGCGGCTATCTGAGCGCTGTCGGCTCCGATGAGACGACTCAATTGCTCCGTCAGGTGACGGTTGTCTTCCTGTAGTCCGCGTACCTGTGTCTCCATCAGCGCCAGCTCGCCCGCCAGACGCGCCGCCTCGGACTCCGCTTGCCTACGGCGCCGGCCGAACAGACCCCCACCTGTGGCCGGGACCGTGGCCTGGGGACCGTAGGGGGACTGCTGAGGAACGGGTGCGCTCGGCTGCGGCACGGCCCCTTCCGGGATCCAGATCTGCCAGCCTGGGGGTGTGGGCCATGCGGGATCCGGTTCCCAGCCCGGTGGCGGGCTCCACCCCTCCGGCGGGGCGGGCCAGGTGGGCGGCGGGTTGAACCGGTAGGTCATGGGGCAACGACTCCTGTCGCGAGGGCGAGAGACGGCCGGCGTAACCCCGATGCCGTCCGGCAGCCAGCGGGCCGAGTCGAACGTACTCGGCCTTGTAGACCTTCGTCTTGCCATCTCCTGTTTTTGGCCCTCCTGGCAGCAGATCCGACGAGGTGGGTGAGCCGCAGGGAGCCGTTAGACTCCGGCCGCTGTCAGGACGGCCCTCCGCCGGTAGCGAAGTGCCCTTCGTCCTCGAGGGACCGGTCCGGTGCCCCCGGGCACGGCCGACCGCCCCTGACGCACCGGGTGAAGGTGAAGCGAAGGTGGCCACCCCTCTGTCCGCGGACAAGTTCCTGTCCGTTGTCAAGAACGCACGACTTGGCATTGTCGAACACGGATCCTGGCGCACCCACAACCGCGACCAGCACGGCAACTGGGGCCCCGTGAACGGGGTGATGATCCACCACACGGGCGCGTACTCCTCCGCGTCTTGCGCCTCCCCCTGGCCACGCCGCGCGCCCGCGACCTGTGGCACGAGGTCGCCCCCCTGCAGTCGGCCCGGAACGGATTCAGCACACATGAGGCCGGGAAACCCTGGGAACCTGCAAGAACCACCGAGACATGTTTCTCCAGGTCAAACGCGGTCATGGTGGAGTTTCCCCAGGTCACGACCTTGATCAGAGAAAACTCCTAAAGCGGGTGTCGCAGGTTCGAATCCTGCCGGGGGCACCAGACCTGAACAGGCCGAACGCTCCCACGATCTTGGATCGTGGGGGCGTTGACGGCAGAAGTTGACGGCAGTTCCCTACTTGCGGCGCTTGAGCAGCCGATCCATGTGGCCCATCGCCTCACGCCGACTGTCGTCGTTCACGTGCGTGTAGACGTTCATGGTGACCGCGATCTGCGAGTGACCCAGGATCTCCATCACGACGCGCGGGGCGACCCCGGCCGCGAAGAGCAACGAGGCGCATCCGTGCCGGGTGTCATGCAGGCGCACCCGCGGCAGCCCGGCGGACTCTGCGATCCGGCCGAAAGACCGGTACAGGTTGCGCGGCTCGATGGGCCGACCGCTCCGCGTGGTGAACACATAGTCGCTGGCCCACCAGTCCGCCCAGGCGGCGTCCGCGTCGGCGACGTAGGGGGTGCGGATGCGGGCGAAGCCGGGACGTCCCTGGTGGGCCATAGAAGCCACTCCGACGTAGGCCGGGTCTTGAAGTGCGGTTGAGCTGGCGTCCGGCCAGTTCCGGATGTCCTCCCCCAGGGCGACTACGGCCGCTTCAGCGGTCTTCTGGGCGAAGGACAGGCCCACCGGGCCGGACCGCTGACGGCGGACGGTGCAGTGTCCGCCGCCCATCTGGGAGTGGTGGTGACATCTGCGTTCCGGCGGACGGGCGCTGTCCGCCGTACAGCCACCACACCCAGGGGTGTGAGGGGCGGGAGCCGTGAGCCGACCCATGGACATCAGCTCCCGCCCGGTCTTCACCTCACTGGTCCGGCTCCGGGGTGAGGCCGGAGTTCTCCAGCAGGAACTTGCACGTGTAGCCCAGGCTGCGCACGTGGTCATCAGCACTGCAACCCCGAGCCGAGCCCCCGGCCCACCTTGTGCGGGATGGTGTTCAACCGGCACCGCCGGTCGTACCAGTCCACCGTGCCCCGGTCCATGCGCTCAATCCGAGCCTCAGCCAGCGGTAACAGCGTCCGGATATGTGACCGGAGTGTCTGGTGCAGCTCCACCAGTTCGCTGTACGGAGGAAGCCCCGTCCGCATCACCAAGGCGCGGTCGATCGTTGACTTGACCCCTGCGACGTCCACAGCTGCTCCAAGAGTGTTGTCGGTGCCCATGGAACGCATCTTCTGATCGCTCGCCAGGACGTAGGAACCACCGCCAAACCCCACTTTGGGACGTCCCGCGTCATGTAAATCGTCCCTAGTGCCGTCCCCGGGAACAGGGAGAGACTCGGATGCCGGACGAGAGGCTACGTGCCGCCATGGCGGCCGGTTGCTGGACGTACGCCACCCTCGCGGAGAAGGTCGAGGTGGATCCCAAGTCCGTAGAGCGGTGGGTGAACCTAGGGCGTACGCCGCGCCGGACCACGGCCATGAGGGCGGCTGAAACCCTGGGAGAAGACGTGCACGCAATATGGCCATCGCTCCGGCAATCGCGACCCGCCCGTGCGGTCAGTCCTGAACTGGTCGCGTTGTACGACCAGCGGGCGGACGTCCCGGTGTCTGCGTTCGTGGACATACTGTCCGAGGCGCGCGAGCAGATCGACGTCCTTGTGTACGCCGCTGTCTTTCTGCACGAGGCATACCCCCGGCTCAACGACCTCTTGCAGGAGCGGGCCGCCGAAGGCTGCACGGTCCGCATCGCGATCGGGGACGCCGACAGCGAGAACGTCCGGTTGCGGGGTGAGGAAGAGAAGTTCGGCCACGGGATCGAATCCCGATGCCGACTCGCGCTCATGCACTACCGGCCCCTCGCAGGGACGCCGGGCATCGTGGTGCGGACGCATGCCACGACGCTCTACAACTCGATCTACCGCGCCGACGATCAGGTGTTGGTCAATGCCCATGTCTGGGGAGTTAACGCCTTTGCTGCCCCGGTGTGGCACCTGCGGCGGAGCGGGGTAGGCGGGATTTTCGACACCTACGCCGCCAGCTTCGACGCGGTGTGGGTGACGGCGACACCGGTAGGAGACAACTGACCATGGCACGGACCGAGTACTACGACGACCCGGACGCACCTGAGCCGAACAGCTTGGTAGTGGCCGCGTCCGCCGTCGTCACCGACGAGGAAGGCCGCATCCTCCTCCAGCGCCGCCGCGACAATGACCTCTGGGCACTACCAGGCGGTGGCATGGAGATGACCGACTCACTCCCGGGTACGGCGGTCCGCGAAGTCAAGGAAGAGACCGGGCTGGACGTCGAGGTCACGGGTCTCGTCGGCACGTACACAGACCCCAGGCACGTCATCGCGTACACGGACGGCGAGGTGCGCCGACAGTTCAACGTCTGCTTCACTGCCCGGGTGGTTGGTGGGGAACTCGTGATCTCGGACGAGTCCACGGAACTGCGATTTGTTCCACAGTGTGAGCTGGACAGCTTGCCCATGCACCACACACAACGTCTCCGACTCAGCCACTTTCTGGAGAACCGCGAGGGCCCGTACCTGGGTTGAGCAGTGACAAGGATCTCCGATCTCATTCGCGACGCGCCCCATTACGCATAGTCTGACCGACATGACAGGCACCATCGACGATGCGTTCGTCGACCTGGTCTCCTTGGTCGACGATGCCGACACGCTGACCATACGGCTGAAGCTCCGAATCGACGGGAGTTCGATTACTGGGCGGCTCATTAGTGAGCTGGAGTTTCACCAGGGTTTCACTGAGACTGTGGCTTCCGGTAGCGCCGTACTACGGCTGACATGTGGCGGGAGTCGAACGGTTGACCCTGGAGAAGCGCGAGGAAAATGCCAGGCGACGGGCAGGTCGGCCTGACACGCCCATCCCGGACAAGCCCGTAGCCTTGCATCTGGTGGTGGAGGACGAGACGACGGAGAATTCGCCTACCGCTTCCGCTTTGATGCCATCGACGGCTGGGCATTGGCAGAGTTCAACCTGAAGGACCCAGTCGATCTAGAGAGCCGGTCGTAGAGCGCCTCCAACCTGCGAGAGCACGCGCCAACTGGTAGCCACAGTTGACATCGATGCTGACATCAACGAGCACCACACGCAGGCGATCAGTGCCTCACCGGGACTCGTGTTGGGGCGTTGCTAGGCCCCCCGCCAGTGCTCTGCCCGAACCTACGGATCAAGAGATCAAGGTCTGTCCAATGGTCATCGCCGACGGCGGATAAGGCGCCACGACGCCGCTCACCGTCGCGTTCGGGCCCGCGCTGAGCACGTCCTGGCCCGCATGAAGAACTGGAAGGTCCTCCGTGACTGCAGGCTCAACGGCGAGGGCGTGTTCTGGGCCACCCACTGCGTCGCCCACATGCACAACCTTGTCCTCAGCAGCTGTTGAGCAGACCCATAGCATCGCCTGTCATGGCTACAGTGATCGTGACCGTCGGGCTGGCGTTCATCGGCTACCTGACGACCTACCTGAACGGGCTGCGTCTTGCCCAGAGACAAGCCCGGCTCACGCGCGTCAACCAGCAGCTGAGCGACTTCTACGGGCCACTGTTCGCCCTGATGGAAGCCAACAGCCGTACCTATGACACCTTCTCGGAGAAGTACGCCCGCCCCGATGGCCGCGACCCCTTCCGCCACGACACACCACCCACCGAGCATGAGCTCGCCGAGTGGCGCATCTGGGCCACCACCGTCTTCATCCCCAACATCCAAGCCATGCGCGACGTGGTGGTCACCAAGGCCGACCTCCTCATCGAGGAGGAGATGCCCCAGGCACTCCTCCAGCTTTGTGCCCACGTCTCGGGCTACGAGATCACGGCTGCGCGCTGGGCCCAAGGCAACTATGAGCAGCACGTGTCACTCATATCCTTCCCCGGCCGCGAGCTCAGGGAGTACATCCGTGACCGGTTCACCTGGCTCAAGAGCGAGCAGGCCCGGCTACTGGGGCACAACCGAGCGGCTCCCGGGAACCGGTAGGCGAGCCTCGTCGGGCGATAAGGGAAAGTCCGCCGCATTACGAGACAATATTGCGGGTGGATCGTGGTGTCCGATGAGCCGTTCGGATCGTGCTGTGGCCTCGTGGCGGACCACAAAGCGCTCAGCTGGCCGGACTGACGGCAGCTGCTGACGGCAACGGGGGCGCACATCGCCGTATCGCCAGACTCATCCGTGCAACGCGGGCGAGCGGCGAGGTGTCGGCGGAGGGATGGGCGCATCGGCGGGACTGCATCGAAATGCCGCTCGCCGCTCTCGGCGACCGCGAGGAGGTCCTGGATGCCTCCGTCACGGGGTCCAGCTCAAGATCGCCCATGACCAGGCCGTTGAACAGCGTGCGGCGGCAATGGTCACAATCAAGGCGATCCTTATCCACGCCTCGGAGGCCCTGCGCCGGGAGACTGCCGGCAAGACACAGATCAGACTGGCGCGGCAACTGGCAGCTCTGCGTCCTCGTCGTCTGAAGGACCTGAGGACGCGCTTCGGCACACCCTGCGGACGCCCGCCAAGCGGTGGCAGTACCTGGACGCCGAGGCCAAGGAACTGACGAAGATGATCGGCGACCTGGTCCAGCAGGTCGCCCCGCAACTGCTCGAGCCCTTCGGTATCGGCGTGGACACGGCCGCGGAGGTCCTCGTCGTGACCGGCGACAACCCCGAGCGGATCAAGTCTGAGGCCGCTCTCGCCAAGCTCGCGGGCATCGCTCCCGTGCCCACCGGCTCCGGCATGACCGGCGGCAGGCATCGCATCAACCACGGAGGCCACCGCCAGCTGAACGCTGCGATCTACAGAACCGTCATCGTCCGAATGCGGTTCCACCAGCCCACGATCGACTACGTCGCCCGCCGCACAGCAGAGGGCAAGACGAAACGCGAGATCATCAGATGCCTCAAGCGCTACGTCATCCGCGAGGTCTACCACCTGCTTCAGCCGACCCCGCGGACGGCCTCCGCGGCGAGTTGACAACTATAGGAGCGTCAACGCGATGGCCGAGGCCCTGAACGGCACCTTCAAGGCCGAGCTGATCGAGTTGCAAGGCCCTTGGAGGGGTGTCGACCAGGTCGAGTGGGCGATCTTCCAGTGGGTCGCCTGGTACAACGAGGAACGGCTCCACTCCGCCCTCGACTACGTACCGCCCGCCGAGTACGAACGCGACTGGTGGCGACAACAGGAAGCCACCCCGCAGTCCGCCTGAAACAAGATCGCCGGACTCTACGGAATTCGGGGCATCTCATGTCGTGTCGCAGGACGAATAACTCGGTTGCCTGCATCCGGATGTACTCGCGAAACGCCCGCCGCTCCGCGGTCAGCCCACCCCCTTGCGGACCTCATACGACTGGCCTACTGCGACAACCACAGCTCGTCGACCCCCACGACACCACGCCGGCAAGGTTTAGTAACCCGACCGACCCGAGGGCGGGGAATTATCTGGCCGTGTCACCGAGGACGTCTTCGTGGCCGTCGGCGGGGCGAACTCCTGGCCGCCTACGGGGAGAACACAACGGCCGTTGACACCCGCACGCCTTGAGTTCTCTCCGAGCTTGCTCTGAGCGCGCTCACCGCATGATCGGTACATCGGTTGCAGCTTCTGTCTTCACTGTGGCCGAGACAGTCCCACTATGACAGTGCGAGGAGAATCATGTCTCTCACGAGCGGACGGACTGTGGACTTCGAGAGGGCCGAGGCCCGGGCAGGCGACACTCGGGAAGTGTCGTTGTTCTGGGACCGGCATCTGCCGGACGAGGTGGTCTTCCGACCCGAGGAAGGAACGGTTCGTGTCTCCTCCCCGGACGCTTGGCTGACCGTTCCCCTCCCCGCCCAGTGCGCCTCGGAGCGAGCGGACACCGCCTCTGCGGGCATGCCGGTCCTGACGCTGTGGGTTTCCGAGGTATGGGAGGTGTACGGTGAGGCGGCGGCTGCCGGTGTTCGTCTTCTGCCCCTCCCTCTGATCGCCTCCGGGAGGTTCCGCGCAGTCGGACCGTACGGAACGACTGTGGAGTTCGCCGAAATGAGGCCCGAGACCTTGGTCTCGCGTCTTCTCGCCAAGACCGACACGGTCACTCCCTGGGCGATCCGGGCCGCGGTGACGCTGCGACTGCCGGACCTGCTGGCGGACCGGTCGCTGTCCGCGGCGGAGGCGGCGGACCGTACGGGGACCGAACCGGATGCGCTTCACCGTCTGCTGCGGTTGTTGGCCAGGCACGGGATCCTCGCCGAAGCGGCCGACGGCGGGTTCCGCGGCACCGTACTCTCCGGTGCACTGAGGGAAGACCATGCATCGGGTCTGGTCTCTTCCCTGGACCTCGGCAGCGCTCAGGCGCGTATCGACGAGGTCTCGCGGGGCGTCATCCACTCGATACGCACTGGGAAGCCTGTCTACGAGCACCTTTTCGGGCTCCCGTTGTGGGAGGACTTTGCCACGGAACCCGGGCTGTCGGAGTCTTTCCAGGAGTGGATGAGCCGCAAGACGACGCTGCTGGCCTCCTCCTTCATCGAAGGCTACGACTGGAGCGGGGTGCGGCATGTGATGGACGTGGGCGGCGGACGTGGCACCCTGTTGGCCGCACTTCTGGACAGCGCTCCTTCGCTGCGTGGCATTTTGCTGGAGCTGCCCGAGACGGCGGCCGATGCGGTCGGTGAACTGTCGGCCAGCAGCGCGGCGAACCGGATCTCGGTGGTCGGCGGCAGTTTCTTCGATCCTCTTCCGGCGGGCGCCGACACCGTCCTGCTGCACAACGTCCTGGTCAACTGGGACGACGAAGCGTCGATCCACATTCTGCGCCGGTGCGCCGAGGCGGTCGGGCCAGACGGGCGGGTGCTCATCCTGGAAGGGTTGCCCGAGGCCAACGCTGACGGAGACAGCGAGCGAGAGGGCGGCATCCTCGACGACCAGCGGCTGCTGGCTCAGATCAACCTGCTCATGCTCATGCTCTTCGGCGGCAAGGAACGTTGTCTGACGGAGTACGACCAATTGGCCGCAGCAGCCGGACTGGCCATCACCTCCGTCTCACCTACGTCGTCCGGTGTCTTCATCATGGAGTGTCGAGAGGTGGCAGGGAACCGCCCCACCGGATGATCTGACGCTCGCGGTCGCCGGACATCGCTCAGGGTATGGACACAGCGTACGAGCCCCGGGGTGAGGGCGACGCCGGAGTGGCTCGGCCTCACCTCAGCCGACCGGCCGGCGAGACGCTGCGAGCAGCCCTGGAGGAGTTGGCCGAAGCCACCCCCGCTTGGCTGGCGCCGCTGATCGTGCCGGAGTGGGCCAAGCGGTACGGACGTCGAGTGGAGATGAGCAAGCTGCCGGGCGGGAAGGCGGCCGTGACCGCCCGGGCCGCCGAGGAGTCGGCCGGGACGGGCAGAAGATCCTCACCGCCCCCTGGGCCGTCAGCGCCCCACCCTCGGATGCCGGACGCATTCACGGAAACCTGCGACGAAGAAGGCCTCGAGCTGGTGGTCCATGTCGCCACCACCATCTCCACCGTCCAGGACATCGAGCTGACCGACACCATCCACGAGGAACTCGCCGAGCAGCACATGCTGCCCCCCGAGCATGTAGTTGATTCCGCTACATCTCCCGGCACGCATCGAGCGAGTCCAGCGCGTGCACGGCATCACGCTGCTCGGCTCGGCCGTCGCCGACAACAGCAGTCAGGCCAAGGACGGTTCGGGCACCGACAGGGCGGCCTTCACCATCGACTGTGACAACGAGCAGGTGATCTGCCCACGCGGGGCCAGGAGTCTGTCCTGGACCGAACTGAGGATGAAGGGGAACACCTATCTGCAGACCCGATTCGCCGAGATGGACTGCCGATCCTGCCCGGACCGCACACAGTGCACGTCCCCCGCGACCCGGCCGCGCTCAGTAGCAGTGCTGCCCCGGCCGCTGCATGAGATCCAGACGCGCAACCGGCTCGACCAGCAGACCGAGCAATGGCAGCGCCGTTACACGATCCGCGCCGACATCGAGGCCGCCCCCTCGCAGCATGTCCGGGCCCACGGGTTGCGACGTTCCCGCTACCGCGGCCTGGCCCGCACCCATGTCCAGCACGTCCTCACCGCGAAATGGCCTGCAACGTCGCCCGCGTCGCCGACTGGATGTTCAGCACCCCCAGAACCCGCCGCCGCACCACACGCTTCACGCGCTGTGGGCAGCCACCACATGACTTCGCCAACATCATCAGCCGAGTCACGGTATTGAGGCCAAGTATCCTGCATCCCACGCCACCGGTTCGTGTACTAAACGAACAGCAAGTGGGGCGGTGCCGTCGACAACCACCGCCTCCAGGTGGTCACCGAGCTGAACCGCGGCCCCGTCGCGTGGGCCCCATGTGAAGCCTGGGAAGTGAGAGGCGTTCAGCGGGCCTGACGGCGGCCGAGCCGAACGGCTCGTCGGTAGCGTTCCGGGTGACCGCAGGGCGGCTGGTCGACTACTCTCGACCGGACTCGCGGTGCCGAGGCGCTGCTGCGACCGTCTCACGGCGGACGAAGACGGGCGAGCCGACCGTTGGGCATCATCTTCGCGTACTGGAAGGTGTACCCATGGCCGGTTGTTGTCCGGTGACGGCCGTCCCCGTTGCTTCACCTCACCACCACAGGCCCCCGCTCACCTCCAGCACATGTCCGTTGACATACCGGCTGTCCGCGCTGGCCAGGAACACCGCCGCGTCCGCCACCTCCTCCGGCCTCCCCATACGCCCCATGGCGAGCTTGGCCTCGTAGTGGGGCCACATCTTCTCGTTGCGGGGCAGGAGGCTGCCCATGCCGGCGTCGATGAGACCTGGGGAGAGACAGTTGACGGTGATGTTGCGGGGGGCGAGTTCGGCGGCACAGACGCGGGTGAAGGCCTCGACTGCGGCCTTGGAGGAGCTGTACGCCGAGGCCCCGGGCGTCACCTGCCCGGCCAGGACGGAGGACATGGTGATGAGCCGGGCGTGTTCGCTGCGCTCCAGGTAGGGCACGGCGGCCTGGACGCAACGGAAGACGCCGGTGAGGTTGGTGTCGATCACCTCGTCCCACGCCTCCTCCGGCAGAGTGTCAGCGGAGCCCGGGCGGCTCACCCCGGCGTTGGCCACGACGATGTCGAGGCCGCCCAGGTGAAGGTCGGCGTACTCCATGAGCGTGGCGACGGAGGCACGGTTCTGGACGTTGACCGGGTGGAAGAGGTACTTGCCCGGACCGAAGGACATCTCCCGCTGTAAGTGATCGGCGTTCCGGGCTGCCGCGACCACGTCGCAGCCCTCCCGTATGAACGCCTGGGTGATGGCCCGGCCGAGCCCCTTCGTCCCGCCGGTCACCACGGCCTTCCGGCCGGCCAGCCTCGTCATGGGCACGCCGCTCCCCTCTTCGTCGTATCCGTTTCCGTATACCGGTGCGGGGCTACCAGGCTTCGTTCTGCTCGATCCAGCGCGATCCGACCTCGCGGGCCTACTGCGACCGAAAACGGGCCGAGGGCAAACGGCACCACCAGGCCCTGATCGCCCTGGCCCGCCGCAAGATCAACGTGCTCTACGCCCTGCTCCGCGATCGCCGGCCCTTCCAGTCCCGGCCACCCCTGCGTCTTGCTGCTTGACAGAAGCATGAGGCAGCCTCCTGGTGAGAACTCATGAGAAATTGGTGTTCATACGAAACGGGGCAGTACGTGTTCCGCGAAGAGTTCGAGGGTGCGGACGGACTCCTCGAATGGCATGTTCCCGGAGACGATCTGGAGACTGATGGTGGTCTCTCCGTACAGGCCGCGGATGAGGTCCACGCGGTCCGCGACCTCCTGCGGGTCGCCAACGAGCGCCTTGTTGTCCCGGAGTTGCTTGCCGAAGTCACTACTGTTGACCCGGGCCAGAATCCGCTCATAGCCCGCGTAGTCGCTGCTGCGGTTGTGCTGCCAGGAGGATACTGCGGCGGCGAGCAGCCGGTTGGTGCGCTCCGAGTAGATCTGGCCGAAGCGATGCGCCTTGTCACGGTCCTCGGCGAGGTAGCAGGTGTAGCTGAAGTGGATGTCCTCGTCGGTCGTCGCGAGGCCGGCCGCCGTCCGGGTGTCCCGGTAGCGGGCGAGCATCTCCTGAAGCTTCTCCTGCTTGTTGATCGACGGGACCATCATCACGCCGTACCCGGCCCTGCCCGCCGCCTCGCCGGATTCGGGGGTGATCGCCGTCGCCACCAGGACCCGGGGGTGCGGGGACTGGAACGGGCGGGGCAACAGAGTCACCGGGCCGAAGGCGTGGAAGCGCCCCTCATGGGTCGTCGCCTCCTCGGTCCACAGCCGCAGGCAGGCCGCCACGCCCTCGTTGAAGCGCGCCCGGCTCTCGTCCATCGGGATCTGATACGCCCAGAACTCCTCCGGCAGGAAGCCCCGGCCGAAGCCGACATCGAGGCGGCCGTGCGAGAGGTGGTCCAGCATGGCGAGCTTGCCGGCCAGTTTGACCGGGTGGCTGAACGCGGGCAGCACCGCGCCGGTGATCAGCCGCACCCGGCTGGTGCGGGCGGCGGCCGCCGCGAGGAAGGTGACCGGGTCGGGGCTGTAACCGCCGTAGGCCGAGAAGTAGTGCTCGACAGTCTTCACATGGTGGTAGCCGAGTTGTTCGGCGCGCTCCGCGAGGGCCAGGCTCTCCTCGAAGAACCGGACCCCGCTTTTGTCCTCGGGGCCCACGGTGGGGAAGAGATTGATGCCGAATTTCACAACGCGTTCCTCTCGGGAAGGAGCTTCAGGTACGAACGGCGGTGGTAGAGCAGGGCGCCCCTGTCGTGGACCTCGCCGCCGAGGACGCGGCCGAGCAGGATCCAGTGGTCCCCCGCCTCAATGCGGGACGCGGCGGCGCACTCCAGGTAGGCGACAGAGTCGGCGAACAGGATCGGCGAGCCCGCCGCCCGCGACGACGTACGATGCTGGACTCCCGCGAACTTGTCCCCGCGCTTCGTCGCGAACTGCCGGGAGACGTGCTCGGCACTCTCAGAGAGAAAGTTGACGACAAATCCGTTCGCTTGCTGGAGCGCCGGCAGGGTGCGGGAGGACTTGTCGACGCAGATCAGCAACAGCGGCGGGTCCATCGAAACGGCGCATACGGCGTTGCTGGTCAGCCCCTTGGGGGTGCCTTGGGAGTCGGTGGTGGTGATGACGGCGACGGAGGTGGGAAGGGAGGCGAAAGCGTCGCGGAAGACAGAGGTGTCGATGGTGGTGTCGGTCATGTCCGTGGTGTCGGCGGGCATGGCGCCATCCTTCGTCCTGGTTCGGGGTCAACGGGCCGACGCGGTGGACGGAGCCTGGGTCCGTTCGTCCAGCACTTTTTCCAGCAGCCGGGTCGCATTGCGGTGCAGCGGGACGTCCGTGCCGGGCGGGAGAGAGCCGTGGGTACCGAGCAGCGCGGTCACCCGGGCGGTGATCAGGCAGAAGCGGAACGCCGCGAACACCTCGTAGTAGTCCAGATGCCGCAGCCGGGTGCCGGTGCGCCCCTCGTAGTGGCGGATTGTCTCCGCGCGGCCGGGCAGCCCTGCGAGCCGGGGGACGCCGATGCCCTCGCTGAGGTGCCGGTCGAGGTGGAGGAACCAGGCGACGTCGCTCTCGGGCGGGCCAGTTTCGGCCATGTCCCAGTCCAGCACCGCGGCCGGGGACAGGCCCCGGAAGATGAGATTGCCCAGCCGGGCGTCGCCCCACAGCAGCCGCGCCGGCCCGGACTCCGGCGGCTGGTGGGCGTGCAGCCAGGCCAGGGCGTGGCGGGCGGCGGGCGGTTCGTGGGGAGCGTAGAAGGTGAAGTGGCTCTCGTAGTGGTTGAGTTGTCTGAGCAGGTACGACCGAGAGCCGCCTGCGGGCAGAAAGTCCAGGCCGAGGACAGCGGCGTCCAGGGCGTGCAGCCGGGCCAGGATGTCGGTTCCGGCGAGCCAGAGGGCACGGCGCTTCGACGGGGCGAGTCCCGCGACCCAGCCCGACCGGTGGTAGGAAGGCACGTCGGCGGGGATCCGCCCGTCCACCCTCTCCATGATCATGAACGGCGCGCCGAGAACCGAGGGGTCCTCCTCGTGCCAGAGGACGGGCGGCACGGGGAGGTCCGTGTCGGCGGCCAGGATTCGCTGGAGGCGTACCTGTGCGGCGAAGCGGCTGTCGGGGTGTACCTGGTAGCGGGTGGGCGCCATGCGCAGGATCAGCGCGTGGGTGCGCGCGGCCCCCTGGGCGTCCCACCAGGTCAGCCGGATCATCAGGGTCTCGTTGGTGAAACCGGCACCGGTCGGCACGTCCAGACCGGACACGACGACGTCGGTTGCGTCGGCGAGGCGTGCGCCGAACCAGACCGCGAGGCGTTCCGCGGTAGCCCGCGCGTCGCGGTGAAGGGGGACAGGCAAGTGGACTCCCTCGGAGAATAGGTGGGGGGAACGACCAGGTGGTACAGGGACGCCACGTATGCGCGTACGACACCGTCGGCGCGAGTGCCGCTGTGACTCGGGCACGCAGGTCTCACGGGTCTTGCCGGTCCCGAGGACCGCGGATACCTCGTGAGTCCTGCGACCCTCTCAGTCCTCCGCTCTTCGCAGCACCATCGCCGCGTTGAAACCCCCGTACCCGCGTGCCAACACCAGCGCAGTCCGCAGCGGCGCCCGCCGTGGCTGCGAGATGACCAGGTCGAGCTGATAGTGCGCCGGGACGTCGACGGTGTGCACGGTCGGCGGGATCACGCCCTCGCGCAGCGCCATGAACGCCCAGGCAAGGTCGAGGGAGCCGCCGCCGGCGTACAGGCGTCCGGTCATGGTCTTCGGCGCGGTGACGGGTACCCCGTACGGTCCGAAGAGTGCGCGCAGGGCCTCGGCCTCGGCCCGGTCCAGTTCGGGCAGGCCTGCCGCGTCGGCGAAGACGACGTCGATGTCCGGGGCGGACAGGCCCGCGTCGGCCAGGGCGTTCCCGGCGGCGCGGCGCAACCCTGGTTCCCCTCCGGTTCCCGCCCGGGGGTCGAAGGTGGCAGCGTATCCGCTGATTGTGCCGTAGGGCGTGGCGCCCCGGGCGCGGGCCGCGTCGATGTCCTCCAGGATCAGCAGGGCGCCGCCCTCGCCGGGGACGTAGCCGGTGGCGTCCCGGTCGAAGGGCAGATACGCGCGCAGGGGGTCACTGCGGGTGGTGATCCGCCGCGTGGCGAGCTGGCCCGTCCAGCCCCAGGGGCACAGCGAGCCGTCCACCCCGCCGGAGACCAGGAGGGTGACGCCGGACCGCAGCTGACGGTGGGCCTGGGCCACGGCGTCGATACCGCCGGCCTGTTCGGAGACGACGACGCCGCTGGGGCCTCGCAGGCCGTGCCGGATGGAGATCTGGCCGGTGTTGACGGCGTAGAACCAGGCGAACGACTGGTAGGCGCTGACGTGAGAGCCGCCATCGCGCCACAGGGCCTCGAGTTCGCGCTGGCCGAATTCGAAACCGCCGGCGGAACTGGCGGTGACCACCCCGGCCGCGTAGTCGGGCAGTGCCGCCGGATCCACTCCGCTGTCGGCCAGTGCCTCCTCCGCGGCGGCCAGGGCCAACCGCGTCATGTGGTCGGTCTGCGGCAGCAGCCGGCTCGGGATGCGCTCAGCGGCGTCGAAGTCCGGCACCTCCCCGGCGAGGCGGGCGGGGTAGCCGGCCGGGTCGAACCGCCGGACGGGGGCGATCCCGCTGGCGGCGCCGAGACTGGACTGCCACCATCGGGCACGGCCGAGGCCGTTGGGCGCGGCGATACCGAGACCGGTGACCACGGCTTCGGCTACGGGACGGGCGGCGGTCCGCCACGCGTCGGTCGCCGAACCCGAACGGACGGCCACGCCCCGGAAGTTGGCCGCTGGCATGCTCACGTCGCCTCCCTGGGCCGAGCCAGGACCATCGCACTCTGGAAGCCTCCGAACCCGCTCCCCACCGTGAGGACGGTGTCGATGCGACGCTCGCGAGCCGTCAGCGGCGTGTAGTCGAGGTCGCACTCCGGATCGGGCTCGTGCAGGTTCGCCGTCGGCGGTACCAGGCCGTTCTCCATGGCCAGGACGGAGGCCGCGATCTCCAGCGAGCCGATCGCGCCGAGGGAATGGCCGATCATCGATTTGATGGAGCTGGCCGGGGTTGCGTAGGCGTGCGTGCCAAGCGCGCGTTTGAAGGCGGCGGTCTCGTGGCGGTCGTTCTGTTTGGTGCCGGAGCCGTGTGCGTTGATGTAGTCGACGGCTGTCGGGGCAGTGCGGGCCTCGTCCAGAGCCAGTCGTATCGCTTCGGCCATCTCCTTGCCGTCCGGCCGCAGCCCGGTCATGTGGTAGGCGTTGCAGCGAGAGGCGAAGCCGGTGATCTCGGCGTGGACGTGCGCGCCACGCGACAGCGCGTGCTCCAGGGACTCGATGACGAAGAAGGCGCAGCCTTCGCCCAGGACGAAGCCGTTGCGGCTGCGGTCGAAGGGGCGGGAGGCGTGCTCGGGGTCGTCGTTGCGGGGTGACGTCGCCTTGATCGCGTCGAAGCAGGCCACGGTGATGGGCGAGATGGGTGCCTCGGTGGAGCCGGCGACCACGACGTCGGCCGAGCCTTCGCGGATCAGGGAGACGGCGTGTCCGACCGAGTCCAGGCCGGAGGTGCAGCCGGTGGAGACGACGGTGACCGGGCCCTGCGCCCCAATGTCCCAGGCGACTTCGGCGGATAGGGAGCTGGGGACCATGTAGTCGTAGAGGTGGGGGACGGCGTAGGTGTGGTCGACGTTCCACCGCTCGCCACCGTTGCTGACCACGCAGTACTCGGTGTCGAGACTCATGGTGCAGCCCACGGCGGTGCCGAGGGTCACTCCGGTGCGGTACGGATCCAGCCGGTCGCTCCCCAGGCCGCTCTCGGTGACCGCCTCGCGGGCGGCGACCAGGGCGAACTGGGCAGCACGGTCCATGCGTCGGACCTCTTGCGGAGTGAGTCCGTGGGCCGCCGCGTCGAAGTCGCACTCGGCCGCGATCCGGGAGCGGAAAGCCGACGCGTCGAACAGCGAGATGGTCCGGGTGGCGGTGCGCCCTTCGGAGATGAACTGCCAGAAGGACTTGGTGCCGATTCCCTGCGGGGCCACGACCCCGATGCCGGTGATCACCGCTCGGCGGTTCATCCGATGCTCCTGTAGTGAATCATGTGCATGTCGTCGCTTCCTTCTTACGGTGTGCTGGTCACCCTTCCGACTGCTGCGGCGAGTGGGGGCGAGCGTGAGGAGAGACGCTCGGGTCTGTTCTCGCACGGGCTCGGAGGGGTCAGCGGAAGTCGACCGCGTGGTCTACAGTCCACTGGGCGAAGGTGCGGGCGGGGGTGCCGGTGACGCGGAGCACGGTGTCCTCGACAGGGGCAGGGCGGTCCACACCGGCAGCGAGATGGGCCAGGACGGCGTCCGCGAAATCCGGTGGCACGGTGGCATGCAGTGCCCTGCGCGCCGCATCGGGCGGTACTTCCTCGTACCGTACTGACCGCCCTGCGGCCGTCCCGACGATGTGCGCCTGCTGGCGCTGGGTGAGCGACTCGGGGCCAGTGACCACGTACGTCTGGCAGTGTGACCGGAGTCGGTCACGGCCGCCAACCCCACCGCCGCCACGTCGCCCTCGTGCACGGGCGCGGTCTCGGAGCGGGCATAGGGACCGCGGACGACGCCGGTGCGGACTCGTGCGGCCCAGCGCAGCGCGCCAGTGGCCAGGCTGCCCGCGCGGACGAAGGCCCAGCGCGGGCCCGAGACTGCGACCGCCGCCTCGACCCGGGCGCGATGCGCGGCGACGGGGTTGGCGGACGGCTGCCCGTCAACGACCGACGTCGAGGACAGCACGGTCAGCTGGCCGACGCCCGCGTCCCTGGCGGTGGCGGTGAACGCCTCGATGCCGCGGGGTTCGCAGTACAGGAAGACCTTGTCGACGCCTTCCAGGGCGGGCGCGAAGGTGTTCGGCTCGGCAAGATCGAGCGGCACCACCTCCGCCTCGTCCGGCAAGCCCTTGACGGCCGCCGGGGTACGGCTGCCCGCCCTCACCCGTTCACCGCGCTCGGTCAGTGTGCGGGCGACGTGCCGGGCGAGGGTGCCACCGGCCCCGGTGACCAGGATCCGCACCGCGCTCACCGGCCGCCCGCGAACGCGGGCGCGATGCGCTCGGCGAAGAGCCTGAGGCCGCGCTCGACATCCGCCCGGGGCAGGTGTCCGGAGTGTACGGACAGCCCGACCGCGATGTCGTCGCCGTACCACTCGGCGATCTCGCCGAGTTGGCCGCGGACGTCGTCCGGGGTGCCGGCGAGAACCTGGTTCTCCGTCACCCTCTCGTCGAAGGCGGCGCCGTTGCGCACCGCAGCGGCGGCCATCTGATCGTAGCCCGGGTACTGGTCGCTCTTGACGGTGGTCCAGGCGCTGACGGCGGAGGCCATCTTCTCGCTCATCTTCCGCTCCACGTACTCGCCCTGTAGGTACGCGGCCGCCCGGTCCTCGTCGACGAAACAGGGGAAGGTGAGGTCGATGCGCTCGGTGCCGGAAGCGTGTCCGGCGTCGGCCCGGGCCCGGCGGTAGATGCTCAGGGCTTCCTGAACCTTCTCCCGGGTGGCGGCCGAGGCGATGAGCTGGAGATGACGGCCCTGCTCACCGGCCGTGCGGCAGGAGTCGAGGTTGCCGGTGCTGGCCACGAAGACCGGGGGATGCGGCTGCTGGGCAGGCTTCGGCAGCATGGTGACTGGGCCGAACTGGTGGAACGTACCGTTCCATTTCAGGTTGTCCTCGGTCCACAGCCGGACGCATGCCTCGACGCCCTCTTCGAAGCGGGCGCGGCTCTCGTCGAGAGGGATGCCGAACGCGGCGAACTCCTCGGGCAGGAAGGCCCGGCCGAAGCCCACGTCGAGTCGGCCACCGGAGATGTTGTCCAGCATGGCCAGCTGACCGGACAGCTTGACGGCGTGAGTGAACGCGGGGATGACAGCGCCGGTCGCGATCCGCAGCCGGCTGGTGCGGGCGGCGACCGCCGCGAGGAACGTGGTCGGGTCGGGGCTGTAGCCGCCGTAGTCGAAGAAGTAGTGCTCGACCAGTTTGACCTGGAAGTAGCCGAGTTCGTCGGCGAGCTCGGCGATGTGCAGGCCGTCGTCGTAGTACTGGGTGGGGGTGGCCTCGCCGTCCGCTCCGCCCACGGTCGGGAAGAACACGATTCCGAATTTCATGGGGTTGTTGCCCTCCCGGCGGTTCAGGCCGCCGACTCGTCGCATTCCAGCTGGAGCTCGTACAGGGCCGGGCTCACCTCGGTGATGGCGAGGACCTCGGGGAAGAAGGCGGTGTGCGCATCCATCCTCATGAACTTCCGGTACTCCTCGACGCTCTCCCAACGGGCCACGTTGAGGTAGCGGGACGGGTCGTCCTGGTCGCGGACGAAGGTGTGGTCTATGTAACCGGGATGGTCCAGGGCCAGGTCGGACACCTTGTCGAAGAGGGCCTCGAACTGCTTGGCCGTGGTGCCGGGGCGCAGCCTGAACCTGTTGATCATGACGATCACAAGGGGGACCTCCAGTCGGTGTCAGCGGACGTTGTCGTGGGAGACCAGGCGGTGGCGCACCTTCAGCCCTTGGGGGGTGCGGACCAGGACGTCGTCGACGGCGGTGCTCAGATAGAGCTGGGGGGCGCCGTCCTTGGCTGTGGAGTAAATGGCCGCGTAGTAGCGGGTGGTCACGGTCTCATCGTCGTAGGACACCAAGTCCACCATGCCCAGCCAGTGCCGGCGCTGAAGGCCCTCACCGAAGATACGGTCCAGACCGGCGCGCATCCGCTTACGGATCTGGTCGCGGCCGATCCAGGGCTCGGGCCGGGCATTCTGCACGAACCGGCCATCCTCGGTGAAGGTGTCGGCCCAGCGTTCGGCCTCGCCGGAGTCGAGCAGGTACGCCTGGCGGGCGTAGAACTGCACCACTTCGATGTAGAGCACCGGGTCCGTGCCGCCGCCAACCTGTTCTCTGACCTGCTGGACCGCCATGGTCGCCTCCGCCCTGAGAGCTGTACGAACCTTGTCCTTGATGCCGTCGATCGAGGTGCCTTCGCTCGCGCGGGGGGCGAGGACCGCGTGTCGGCGGGCGGTCAGCCTGACGCCCGCGGTGGTGGGGGTGAGTTCGAGGACCGAGGTGCTGACGGTCAGCAACGGGTCAGCGGTGAAATGCCGTTCGGCGATCCGCCTGCCGGGGACGCCGACTCGTACGGTTGTATCGTCCGGGTCCATCCGCGAGAGACGCCCGTACAGGTCCTCGGCGGCCAGCGGCAGTTCGGCGGAACTGCCGGCCGTCACCACGAGTCCGCCGGCGAGGTGGTCCTGTTCGGCCGCATCCCGCAGATGGCCGAGTTCGAGGTCGCTGTTGCGGTCGATGAGCGCGTCCAGCCCAGCCTGGAAGGACTCGTCGATGACCTGGTAGGCGTGGGTGAGGACGATCCGGGAGCGGTCCGCGTCGAGCGGTTCGATGTGCCACTCGCCGCTCAACGCGGCCAGGGGCGCCGAAGATCTCTCCTGACGGAACGTCATACTCCGTCGCCCTGAGTCCAGTCGGACCCGCGACACCCAGGTCTTCACCTCGCCGCTGGCTCCCTGGGGTGCGCGCCAGATCTGGAGACGAAGTTCGCCGCCGTCCGTGCCGAGGGGCTCGATGTGCACCGTCTCGGGGAAGAAACGGGGCCACTGGGCGAAGTCGCTCACGATACCGAAGACGATGTCCGCGGGGGCCCTCACGGTGACGTCGTGCTCGGCGTGATGGACCGGCCGTCCGCCCGGCTCAGCCGACATGGGGGGCCGTCCGGGTGGAGTGCTTGACCGACAGGACGGCGGTGCTGGTGTCGGCGATGTGCCGAGCGGCTGTGCCCAGCTTGCCGATGATGTCCTGGAACTGCGGCTGGGCCGCCATGTGCCGGACCGACTCGTTGTTCTCCCAGTAACTGACTGATATGTGGATGAGCGGGTCATCGAGCGCGCGTACCAGCAGGTGCTTCAGGTAGCCGGGCTGGGCACGAAAGAATTCCGCGCTCTCTTCGAAGACGTCCCGGAATCCGTCGGATTCCGATTCCAGTCGGAACTCGCTGAGCAGAACGACCATTTCTGAACCTCCCGGGGGGACAGAATTCGAGCGCAAGGAACACTAGAAGCCACCGCCTCGGCCCCTGCTCGGAAGCCGCTCGGAAAGCGGTCCCGAGTATTCCCGAACATGTCTCCGAGTGGCTTCCGTGCATCGATCGAGTATGAGCCGAGGAGCGGACTTCCATACTTTCACGGTGCATCACACCGAATTCACATCGCCACACAAGGACGGATGACATGGCCGCGATCTTCGCGAACCCCCTCACGCTCAAGGACCCGGAGAACCAAGAGGCCGCCAAGGACCTGGAAGACACCATCACCGAGGCCGGCGCCTTCATGCGGCGCCAGCCCGGGTTCCGCCGGTTCCGGCTGGTCCGCTCCGTTAAGAACCCGGAGTGCTATCTGATCTACGCCGAGTGGGACGACCTCCACGTGCTGGAGACAGCCATCGCCCGGCCGGACGTACGCTCCCGGGCGGCCCACGTCCGTGAGCTGACGCAGGGCGCGCCGAAAATCTACGAGGTGGTCACCGAGGCGGAACTGCCCGCGTGACCGCGCCTGGCGTGTCCCCGCGGCCGCGGGTGACGGAGGTCGCCGACCGGGTCTTCGCCTTCGTTCAGCCCGACGGGGGCTGGTGTCTGAGCAACGCAGGCGTCGTTGTGGGCGGCGACCAGCTCTGCGTGGTCGACACGGCCGCCACCGAGGCCAGAGCCCGCGCGCTGCACAACGCGGTCGGCCGGCTGAGCGCCTTGCCGCCGCGCTTTCTCGTGAACACCCATCATCACGGGGACCACACCTTCGGCAACTTCTTCTTCACTCCCGAGGCAACCGTCGTCTCCCACGACCTCGCACGGACGGAGATGGCGGAGAAACATCTCTCACTGTGCAAGGTGTGGCCGGAGGTCGACTGGGGGCACCTCGAACTGCGCCTCCCCGACCTCACGTTCTCCGACCGGCTCACCCTCCATCTCGGGGAAGAGACCGCCGAACTGCTGTATGTGGGACCGGCGCACTCGACCAACGATGTCGTGGTCTGGCTGCCAGAGCGCACATGCCTGTTCGCCGGAGACGTCCTGCTGTCCGGCTGTACCCCGTTCTGTCTGATGGGGTCGCTGGCGGGCAGCCTACGGGCAGTGGCCCGGTTGCGCACCCTCGGCGCCGAGACCATTGTGTGCGGGCACGGCCCGGTGTGTGGACCCGAGGTCTTCGACGCCACCGAGCAGTATCTGCTCTGGGTACGGCGGCTGGCTCGGGAGGGCATCGCGGCTGGCCTCGATCCGCTGGCCGTGGCACGGGAGACCCCGCTCGGGGAGTACGCCGCACTCGTCGACCCGGAACGGCTGGTCGCCAATCTGCACCGCGCCTACGCGGAGGAACGCGGCGCCCGGCCCGGCGAACGCATCGCCTCGGGACCGGTATTCCGCGAGATGGCCGTCTACAACGGCGGCCGCCCACTGCGCTGCCTGGCCTGAATCACCCCTCACCGAGCAATGAGAGGAACATGCTGTGAAACTGTCGGTGGTCGAGCAGGCACCCGTAGTGGAAGGACTCACCCCGGCCCACTCGCTGCGGCACAGCATCGAACTGGCCCGCCTCGCGGACCGCCTGGGGTACGAGCGCTTCTGGGTCGCCGAACATCATGCCGAGATCTTCAACGCCGTACCCGCTCCGGAGATCCTCATCGCCCGGATCGCGGCGGAAACATCCGGGATCCGAGTCGGCTCGGGCGGGGTGCTGCTTTCGCTGTACAGCCCGCTTAAGGTCGCCGAGGTCTTCCGCACCCTGCACGCCCTCTATCCGGACCGGATCGACCTCGGCATCGGCCGCGCCAACCGGGTCAAGCCGCCGGCGTTCGCGGCGCTGCGGAACGACACGGCCGGCGAGGCGCCGTCCTCGGCCGACCTATGGCTACGACTGGAACGACTGCGCGCCTATCTGACCCCGGACAGCGAACTTCCGTTCCCTGTCTCTCCCCAGATGCCCGGCGGGCCGACGCTGTGGCTGCTCGGGGCGAGCGTGTCCAGCGCCGAGGCGGCGGCCCGACTCGGACTGCCCTACGCCTACGCGCACTTCATCGCGCCCCAGTTCACCCGGGCGGCGCTGGACACCTACCGGGCCGCCTTCGTACCGAGCCCGGGAGCCCCGTCGCCCCGCCCCATCCTGTCGATGGTGGTGTGCTGCGCGGAGACCGACACTGAGGCGCAACGGGTGTACGCCAGCCATCGGTTGTTCCACCGCCGGATGTCCCAGGGGGACGTACGGCTGCTGCCGCCGGCCGATGTCGCCGTGGCGGAGATGGACCGGCCGGGCCCCGACCCGCTGGCGGAGGAGTCCTTCGAGTGGCCGCGCTATGTGGTCGGCTCAGCGGACCGGGTCCGCGACCAGCTGACCAAGATCGCCGACGTCACGGGCGCCGAGGAGCTGGGCGTCGTGTCGGTGATCCACGATCAGCGCGACCGACTGCGCTCATACCGACTGCTCGCCGAGGCGTTCGAGCTCACTCCCCGGTGACCCCGCGCCCAGGGCGGAGTGCCAGGCGCTCCCAAAGAAAGGAAACTCCGTGCGCGTCATCCGGTACCACTCCTACGGCGGCCCCGAGGTACTGACGATCGAGGAGACCGATGTCCCCCAACCGGGACCGGCCGAGGTGCTCATCAGAGCCGAAGCGATCGGGGTGAACTTCGTCGAGACACAGCGGCGGCGCGGCTCGGCACCGTTCCCCACCCCGCTGCCCAACGCCCCGCACGGCGATGTCGTGGGCACGGTGGTGGCGGCCGGGGCCGGGGTGACCAGCGTCGGGGTCGGTGACCGGGTAGCCGCGCCCGTCGCGGGAGAGGCGTACGCCGACTACGCCGTCACCGATGCCACCTTCCTCGCCCCTATCCCGGCCGGCCTCGGCCTCGCCGAGGCCAGCGTCCTGGCCTCGCCCGCACAGACCGCGCTGTGCACGCTCAAGACCGGACAGATCAAGCCTGGCGACACGGTACTGGTGCACGCCGCGTCCGGCTCCATCGGACATCTGGCACTGCGACTTGCCAAGGTCCTGGGTGCGGGAAAGGTCATCGGTACGGCGGGCTCGGCGCGCAAGCTCGACTTCGCCCGCGAGTACGGAGCCGACATCGCGGTCGACTACTCGGCCCCCGGCTGGGCCGACCGGGTGCGCGCGGCAACCGACGGGTGCGGCGTCGACGTGATCATCGATAGCGTCGGCGGCGACGTCCTGCGCCAGGGCATCGGACTGCTGGCCCCCTTCGGCCGGCTGGTGTTCTACGGCGCGGCCAGCGGCGACATACCCCGGATCTCCCCGATGGAGCTGATCGGCCTCCAGTTCGTGACCGGGTCCAGCCTGTGGGCCTGGTGGCAGCACCGACCCGACGAGGTCAGGGCCGGCCTCGACCAGCTGACCGGACTGCTCGCCTCGGGCGGACTGCGCGTCTCGCTCGGCACCACGCTGGCGCTCACCGAGGCGGCCAAAGCCCACCAGCTGATCGAGGAGCGCGGTCACATCGGGCGCGTCCTGCTCATCCCGTGAACCCGGCCTCCAGCCGACGGGCCACCGACACATGTCCGAGGAGTCCTCGCCCATGGATCTGCACCTGACCGGAAAAACCGCTGTCGTGACCGGCGGCAGCCGGGGCATCGGCCTGGCCATCGCACGTGGGCTCGCCGATGAAGGCGCACGCGTGGTCTGCGCGGCCCGTACGGCCGTCCCCGCACCGAAGAACAGCGGCATCATCGCCCTGGAAGTGGACCTGTCGACCCCGGAAGGGCCGCAACAGCTGGCCGACTACGCCCTGGAACAGCTCGGTGGCATCGACGTGCTGGTCAACAACGTCGGTGGGGGCACCATCCCCGACCAGCCCTTCCCGAAGATCGACGACGAGCTCTGGTACGACGCGCTCAAGGTCACCTTCCTGAGCACGGTACGGACGACACGGGCGACGCTGCCGAGCCTGCTGGCGCGCCGGGGCAGCATCATCCACATCGGCTCGGTCGCCGCCCACACCCCGGACACCGGGCACATGCCGTATAGCGCGGCGAAGAGCGCGGCGCGCAACTTCACCGCCGCCCTGGCGAAGCAATACGCCGGCCAGGGGCTGCGGGTCAACACCATCGCGCCCGGTGTTGTCAACACCGGGCTGTGGACCTCGCCGGACGGGGCCGGGGACAAGCTGGCGAAGGATCTGGGCATTCCGCTGGCCGAGATCATCAAGGAAATGCCGAAGCTCGCCGGAATTCCCACCGGACGGGTCACGGAGCAGGGGGAGGTCGCCGCACTCGCTCTGCTGCTCGCCTCCGACCGGGTGCCCAATGTCACCGGTGCGGAATTCATCGTCGACGGTGCCATGACGTCCGCGCGCACCTGACAGCCGGAGCAATCGAAGAGATGGACCAGGAGGGAACAGAATGAGCAAGCATGTGTTCAACATCGATGATCTGAAGGGGATTCTCCACGAAGGGGCCGGTGAACCGGAGGGCCCGGGGGTGGAGACAGCAACGATCGACCTCGAATTCGAGGAACTGGGCTACGACTCACTGGCGGTCCTGGAGACGTGCACGCGGATCGAGCGAGAGTTCGGCGTCGCTCTGGACGAGGAGGTGCTGGCTCAGGCCCGCACCCCGCGTGCGCTGGTCGATGTCGTCAACAAGCATCTGTCCGTCACCCATCTGGCATGAGCGAGCCTGGAGCACACCATGGCTGATCAGGACAGGCGGGTCGCCGTCGTCACCGGGGCGACGAGCGGTATCGGGCTCGCCGTCAGCAGGAGTCTGGCGCGCGAGGGCTACCTCGTCTACCTCTGTGCCCGCACCGAGGACTCCGTGGCCACAACGGTCAAGAGCCTGCACGAGGAAGGACTGGAGGCCGACGGCAGTCCGTGCGACGTGCGGTCCGGCACGGACGTGCGCGCGTTCGTGGCGGCCGCCGTCGAGCGGTTCGGCGCGGTGGACACGTTGGTGAACAACGCCGGACGCAGCGGTGGCGGAGTGACCGCGGCGATATCCGACGAGCTGTGGGCCGATGTGATGGACACTAATCTGCACAGCGTGTTCCGGATGTCGCGCGAGGTGCTGACTGTCGGCGGCATGCTGGACCGGGCACGGGGGCGGGTGATCAACGTCGCGTCCACAGCGGGGAAGCAAGGCGTCGTCCTCGGTGCCCCTTACTCCGCCTCCAAGCACGGCGTCGTGGGTTTCACCAAGGCGCTCGGCAACGAGCTGGCCCCCACCGGTATCACCGTCAACGCGGTCTGCCCGGGCTATGTCGAGACGCCGATGGCAGAGCGGGTCCGCCGGGGGTACGCGGAGGCGTGGAACACCTCGGAGGAGACAGTCCTGGAGAAGTTCCGGGCCAAGATCCCGTTGGGCCGCTATTCGACGCCCGAGGAGGTGGCCGGTCTGGTCACCTATCTGACCTCCGACACCGCCGCCTCGATCACGGCCCAGGCCATCAACGTCTGTGGCGGCCTGGGCAACTTCTGAGCCGACCGCGGCGTACAGGAATGCCCTACAGGACCCCACAGGAATGGAGACGACCGATGAGCGAATCGGCATCGCGCGAGGTCGAGCACGAGATCACGATCAACGCTTCGGCGCACACGGTGTACGGGCTACTCGAGGACGTGACGAGCTGGCCCCATGTCTTCCCGCCCACCATCCATGTGGAACGGCTGGAGTCTGAGGGGCGGTCGCAGCGGATACGGATCTGGGCGACCGCCCGCGGTGAGGCGAAGACCTGGACCTCCCGCAGGGCACTGGATCCGGAGGCACGGCGCATCACCTTCCGTCAGGAGTCGTCCGCGCCTCCGGTCGCCACGATGGGAGGTGCCTGGGTGATCGAGCCGTTGGCCGCGAACGCCTGCCGGGTCCGCCTGCTACACGACTACCGCTCGCTCGGGAACTCTCCCGAGGGGCTGGCCTGGATCGACAAGGCGGTCGACCACAACAGCCGTTCCGAACTGGCCGCCCTGCGCGACAGCGCGGAACGGGCCAGCCACTCCCGTGAGCTGTTCCTGACCTTCGACGACACCGTGTACATCGACGGTTCGGCCGAGGACGTCTACGACTTCCTCAATGAGGCGGACCGGTGGCGGGACCGGTTGCCGCATGTCGACCGGGTGGAGCTGCGCGAGGACCACCCCGGGTTACAGGTGCTCACCATGGATACGCTGACCAAAGATGGCTCCAGACACACCACGGAGTCGGTCCGGGTCTGCTTCCCGCACGCACGGATCGTCTACAAGCAGACCCGGGTGCCCCCGCTGATGACCGTGCACACGGGCCAGTGGGCCTTGGTCGAGGAACCCGGCGGGCTGGCCGTGATCTCGCGGCACACCGTGGTGCTCAACCCGGACACCATCCGTCAGCTGCTCGGCGAGACGGCGGTAGTGGCGGATGCCCGGAAATTCATCCGAAATGCCTTGAGCGCGAACAGTCTGGCCACGCTTGAGCATGCCAAGGAGTATGCCGAAGGCAAAGCCTGACGGAAGGCCCCGCAGCACGCACGTGTTGCGGGGCATGTTTCCCCCCTTTTGCAGCGACACCCGCCCGGTTCCCCCTACCCCGCCCCTACCGCCCCCCGACTGCCACGTGAAGCGTTGCACGGCGAATCATTCACCGTGATGACTTCAGGGGTTGGCCACTTACCAGGGCCTCCTCTAGTGTCACTGTCGAATCTTTGCTGGGGGTTGACAGAAAAGGCGGCGACAGGAAACTCGTCACCTGAAAGGGCATGCCATGGTGGAAGTGAAAATACTCGGATCACTCGAAATCGTCGTTCAGGGAAACTCCATCACCCCCACCGCGCCAAAGCTACGGCAGATACTCGCCCTGCTGGCAATACACTCCAACAGCGTAGTTACCATCACTGACTTCGTCGACGAAATATGGGGTGGCACCCCGCCTCGAAGCCTTTCCACCACCCTTCAGACCTACATTCTTCAAATCCGTAAGCTCCTTAGGGCGACAGGCAACAGAGAAGCTGGGGAGAATGAGTTATCCAGCTCGATAATCACCCACCCAGGGGGCTACCTGCTCCAGACCCCGAAGTCGACCAGGAAAGACTTCGAAGATTTCAACGAATCCGTTGGGAAAGGTCATCAGAAGATGCTATCCGGCCGCTACGGGGAAGCGGTGGATTTACTCACCGACGCGCTCGCCCTGTGGCGCGGCTCAGCCCTGGTCGACGTCCACCGCGGCTCCCTGTTGGACAGCTACGCCGTGAAACTGGAAGAGGCGCGGTTGGTCGCGCAGATCCTGCGCGTGGACGCCTGCCTCGGACAGGGCTGCGATCTCCAGCTCCTCCCCGAACTGAATTCCCTGGCCGGGCTGCATCCGCTCAACGAGAAACTGCAGTACCAGCGGATGCTAGCACTGTACCGGTCCGGGCAGATCGCCGAATCGCTCCAGAGTTACCGGAATTTCTACGCCGCCATGATGGAGCAGGTCGGCATCGAGCCGTCTCCCCAGCTTCGGGAGCTTCAGGAAGCCATCCTCAACTCCCTGTCGGCCCTGTCCAGGCCGTCCTCTTCCGAGGAGACACACAAGGTCATCTCCGGGCTTCTCCGGCGCAGCCCGTAGCTCCCTGACGGCAGGCCACACGGGAAGAATCCCTCATGGCCCCACTGGCTTGTGAGCGGGCCACCGACGTACGGCAGATCAGACTCGACGCCGACGGCGTCATCCTGTTCGCCCGGCTGAGTGGGCCCCTCCAAGCGCCGCCCCGAACCGTCGTCGTGGCACTGCACGACGGCGGCATGAACGCTGGTTCCCTCGACGACCCTGCCCGCCCACAGCTGTGGCTGTTGTCACTGGGAGCCGCCCTCGGGCTCACCGTGCTCGCCGCGCACCGGCCCGGTTACCGGGTAGCCGCCCGGCTGTCGGCCGGCCTGAGGGTGACTGAGCAGGCCGGGCTCCTGCGAGTGGCCTTGGACGACTTCGGCGCCCGATACGCGCACCCGCCGCAGCAGCTCACCAGCTGGATATGTCGGGATGCGGGTATACCTAGGCGATCACCCCGGTCAGGTGTCCAAGGCGCTGGAGCGCGACGGGTGCCCGAGGAGCTGGGGCCCACTGCGCCTCTACCCGCCCGGGACGTTTGGCGCCGGCTGCGGGCTCGTCGAGCCCATGCCTCGACGCCGAACGCGCGGAGCTGACCCGGTGGCCCGGGCTCTTTCCGGTCCACCGCGCCCGGCGTCGAGGCGAGTGTCAGGCACCTGGATGATGGTCGTAGCCCAGGACCGGCTCGTCCTCTCCTTGACGGGTGAGCCCGGTCTGGCCCTGGGGTCAGCGCGCCCAGTTTCCGCCGTTTGGCGTTCAGCGGTGCCGTGCATCACCACTCGGAACGGGCGCCCGTCGAGCCGTACCGATGTCGTGTCGGCCGCGGTTTCTGGGCTGCTTGAGATCGCGGCAGGCGGGTCGCCCCGCTGCCCGGCCGCGGTCGTCCTGCTGGCGGCGACCGGACGCGCGACCGTCTGTATCGGCCAGACCACCAACCACCGCGTCCAGTTGGGCACGGATCCGGGCTACCGGGGCCGCGTTGGGGCGGTGATCACGGGATGGATCATCACACACGACGGCGTGCGGACGGGCCGGTGCCCCTGGCGGCCCCGTCTCCCTGCTCGCAGCTCTGGCCGGCAGGTACCCAGGATCCTCACGGGCTGGGTGTCACCGGAGAATTCCATCCGGCGGAACCGGAACCGCCGTCACTAGGTCTTCCCTCCGCTTCAGGCCGAGCTTCCGGTAGATCTTCGTGAGGTGCTGCTCGACCGTGCTCACCGTGATGCAGAGCCGGGCCGCCACCTCCCGGTTGCTGTGCCCGATGCCCGCCAGCCAGGCCACCCGCCGTTCGGCGGAGCTGAGCAGGCTGGCGGTTTTGGCCGGGGGCTCGGCCGATGCGTCGGGGTCCTGCCGGAGAGCGCTCGGCGCCTCGTTGGACGATATGGCCCTCAGGAGCGGTTCGAACCTGGCGAACCTGGCCATGCTCCAGGCCCGGCGCATGAGCACGCGGGCCGCCTTTGCATGGCCGAGAGCGTACTGAGTACGCCCCAACTCGCACAGATTGGTGGCAAGTTCGATGCGATACACGGAGCCTTCCAGCAGACCGACCGCGTCACGCAGGAGATCCGCCCGGCGCTCGACCGGACGGGTGAGCGCGAGCACCCGCAGGGCTATCGCCTTCGCCCAGACGCCGCCAGACGTGGCGACCACATCTCGCGCGGCACGTATCGCTTCCTCCTTCCGATCCAGGAGGAGATACGCGTAGGCGGCCTGGGCCCGCCAGGGGCAGGTGGCCACGGAAGGAATCACCAGGCGCTTCTCGATCTCACCGCATGCAAGAAAATCCCCCAGCGCGGAGTAGGGCATTCCGACGGCGATCCGATAGACCCCGCGAGAATGCACGTACAGGCGGCCGAACTCTGATTCGAAGAACTCTGCGGGCATGGGCCTGCGGAGCGTCGACTCCCCTTCCTCGAACTTGCCCTGTTGGACCTGGGAAAGGATCAGGACACTCAACGGAAGACCCACGTAGATCCCCCAGCTGGCAGACTGGACGAGCGCGCTGCGAGCCTCCCTCTCCGCCTTGGCCGGATGGCCGCGGGTCTGCGCGTTGACCGCCTGCAGGCAGTGAAGGATCATGCGCCGGAACGGGCTCATGCGCGCGCAGTCGTCGTCTGCCAAGCCGTCGACGCATGGTATGTCCGGCAGCGCGAGGCAGACGTGGTGCAGCAGCCTCGGCGTGAAGCACCCGATGTCCATGGGCCAGTTCACCCACTCGGGGTCCAGGAAGTAGGAGCGGATCATCTGCTCGCTCGGTATGAACTCCGCTGACGTTCTGTCCCTGGCGGTGTCGACCACGGCCGCCGTCTCATCGCACCGCCACGGGACAGCGGGTGCGGTAGTGTGCTCCGGCCCGACCAGGGAGGGATTCGGTGCCATCGCCTGCTGGAGCGCCGCTTCCGGGCCTTCCAGCAGGCTGCGGGCCCCGCCCAGTACCGCACGGTCCGAGTCGCTCAGGAGGCCCAGGATGTAGTTGGCCTCCGCCTGGCGCCCAACCCAGGTGAGCATCGCGGAGACCGATAAGGATCCACAGCCGGACAGCCGCCCCCGACGCGCGTGAACGACCAGTTCGGGGAGGTGGCTCAAGGCCGCGTGGGCGTTTACCCGCCACTTCGCGCGGGCTGCTTCCAGCAAGGCTTCCGCTTGTTCGCCAGGTTCGCCCAGGGATATCCGCGCCAGCTCGAGACAGCCCACCGCCTCGTGCCACTCACCCTCGGCCTGTGCGTGCCGCGCGGCCTCCCGCAGCACTGCCATCTCCCACGCCTCCGTCGCGACTCCGGCGGCGACAATGCATTCGGCCACCTCGCGTGCGGAAGCGCCTCGTTGGTGTAACAGCCGCGCCGCCGACCGGTGGAACACCCCGCGCTCCTTGAAAGCGGGGTCCTCCAGAATTGCGGCACGGATAGCCGGGTGCCTGAACTCACCCCCTGAGGTCAGCCCGATATTCTTGAGCAGCTCAACGGCATCGGCTGTCCCGGTCGGCTCGACCCTGCTCAGGGCGCTGAACAGGGTGACCGGCACGCCACCGCCCAGGACCGCCATGGCTCGAGCAACCCGTTCGAGATTGGCCACATGGCTGTTGCAGAGCATCAGCCGAACTGCCTCCCGGAGACCCGTTCCTCGGTACGGCACCTGCTCCGGCGAATGCTTGCGCTCTGGCAGCATCTTCATGTCGTAGGCGACGGCCGCCAGCAGCCGCGCGTTCCCCCCGGTCAGCTCCATGACTCCTTTCATGTAGGCCGCCGTGGGGCGGCTCCCCGTCGCCTGCCGGATCAACTTGGTCGCTTCGCATGACGTGAAATGCGACAGCTCGAGCGACAGCAGAGAGGAGTTCTTCATGAGGTCAAATCGGAAGTCCCGAAGCTGCCGCGACGTGGTGGCGTAGCAGCCGGAGATAACCAGTAAGACAGGAAGCCGCCGCAGTCGGTACAGCAGAGACCGGAGCACCCACAGTGAGGGTGAGTCAGCGAGGTACACATCGTCCACGATGAGGGCCATGGGAGACGTTCCGTCGAACAGCCGGAGCGATTCCTCGATCAGTGCGTACATCCTGGACGCCAGAGACTGGCACGGCCCGCATAGCCGTGCCACCTCGACGTCACAGCAGTGCGCGGTCTCCAGCGGACCTTCCGCGTCCGCGTTCCGCACGATCTCATCGTCGCCGAACAGCTGCTTGACCAGTCCCAGTGGTACATTCCGCTCCGTCGGTACTCCGGTGGCTTCCCGAACCGCCACTCCGACGGCACGCGCCTCCCGTGCGAACCGTTCGAGCAGAAAAGTCTTCCCCACCCCGGGCGCACCATGGATCACTGCCACCCGGCCACCGTCCCCGAGTGAAGTCCGCGTGCATTCCCAAAGGGTGGATGTCACTTCCTTCTGGCTGACCACCGACATACTCCGGCCTCTCCGCCAAGCCGATCAATCCGGACGTTCTGCCCAGGGCCCTTGACGCATGCCGCCGACAAACAAGGGGGTTAAGGACTCCAAGGCTGCGAGTTACAAGATCAGATAGTCCTCAGCTCCACGTAGGACAGCATCTGACGCAAAGGAAAGGGGCAGTGGCCCGCCGCCCCCCAGTGGTCGCGTCGGCGCCCCGCTCGTCGGCTGAACGCGCCAGGGGCGCCCGACATGGTGCTTGCCGGGCGCCTCTGGACCTCAGTCGTGCGATGTCAGTCCTCGGCCGACGCAGAGGGCAATGTGGACTGGATGAGGTCCATGACGGTGGAGTCGGTAAGCGTCGTGACATCGCCCAGTTCCCGTTTCTCCGCCACATCCCGCAGCAGACGGCGCATGATCTTCCCTGACCGGGTCTTGGGCAGCTCCGCGACCGTCAGGATGCGCTTCGGCTTGGCGATCGGGCCCAGTGTCCGGGCGACGTGGTCGCGCAACTCGCCGATCAGCTCGTCCCCGTCGTCCTCGGCGTTGTTGCGCAGGATGACGAAGGTCACGATGGCCTGCCCGGTCGTGGCGTCGGTCGCGCCCACCACGGCCGCCTCGGCCACCTTCGGATGCGAGACCAGCGCGGACTCGACCTCGGCGGTGGAGATGTTGTGGCCGGAGACCAGCATGACGTCGTCGACCCGGCCCAGCAGCCAGATGTCGCCGTCGTCGTCCTTCTTCGCCCCGTCCCCGGCGAAGTACTGCCCGGGGAAGCGTGACCAGTAGGTGTCCAGGAACCGCTGGTCGTCACCCCAGACGGTGCGGAGCATCGACGGCCAGGGCTCGGTCAGGACCAGGTAGCCGCCAGCTCCGTCCGGCACCTCGCGGGCCTCGTCATCGACGACGGTCGCCGCGATACCGGGCAGCGGCGTCTGGGCGGAGCCCGGCTTGGTCGTGGTGACGCCGGGCAGCGGACTGATCATGATGGCGCCCGTCTCGGTCTGCCACCAGGTGTCCACCACCGGGCAGCGGCCGCCGCCGATGTGCCGTTGGTACCACACCCACGCCTCGGGGTTGATCGGCTCGCCGACGCTGCCGAGGATGCGCAGGCTCGACAGGTCGAACTTCGCCGGGATGTCGTCGCCCCACTTCATGAACGTGCGGATCGCGGTGGGAGCGGTGTAGAGGATCGACACCTGGTACTTCTGCACGATCTCCCAGAACCGGCCCTGGTGCGGGGTATCCGGCGTGCCCTCGTAGATCACCTGGGTCGCGCCGTTGGACAGCGGTCCGTAGACGATATACGAGTGCCCAGTCACCCAGCCGATGTCGGCCGTGCACCAGTAGACGTCCGACTCCGGCTTGAGATCGAAGACGGTGTGGTGGGTGAAGCTCGTCTGTGTCAGGTAGCCGCCCGAGGTGTGCAGGATGCCCTTCGGCTTACCCGTCGTCCCGGAGGTGTAGAGAATGAACAGCGGGTGCTCCGCCTCGAACGCCTCCGGCTCGTGCTCGACCGGCTGCCGACCCACCACCTCGTGCCACCACAGGTCGCGGCCGTCCTGCCACGCGGTCTCCTGGCCGGTGCGTCGGACCACCAGCTGGTGCAGCACGGAATCGGTACCCGGACGGGTCAGCGCCTCGTCCACCGCCGGCTTGAGGGCGGTCGGCTTGCCCCGCCGGTAGCCCCCGTCGGCGGTGATGACCAGCTTGGCCCCGGCGTCCTCGATCCGGGTGGCCAGTGCGTCGGCGGAGAAGCCGCCGAAGACCACCGAGTGCGCCGCGCCGATGCGGGCGCACGCCAGCATCGCCACCACCGCCTCCGGAATCATCGGCAGATAGATCGCGACCCGGTCACCTGCAGTGATCCCCAGCTCGGTCAGCGCGTTCGCCGCCTGGCAGACCTCGTCCTTCAGCTGCGCGTACGTCACTGGCCGCGCGTCGCCTGGCTCGCCCTCGAAGTGCAGCGCCACCCGGTCCCCGAGCCCGGCCTCGACATGCCGGTCCACGCAGTTGTAGGCGACGTTGAGCCGGCCGTCGGCGAACCACTTCGCGAACGGCGGATTCGACCAGTCCAACGTCTGCGTCGGTTCCGTCTGCCAGCTCAGCCGTCGGCCCTGCTCGGCCCAGAACCCTAGCCGGTCCGCCCGAGCCTTCTCATATGCCTCTGCGGTGATATTGGCGGTCCCGGCCAGCTCGGCGGGCGGGTTGAAACGGCGCTCCTCCCTCAGCAGGTTGGCCAGACTCTCGTTGGTGCGCACGCCATCTCCTCTTGTCCGCTTGACGGTTCGCTCACGTTTGGCGCGGGTGGCTTCGAGCGTCGTCCGTGCGGGTGCGGGGCGCAGGATGACTGATCGTCGAGACACCTTGGCCGGGTGTCGGGCACGAATATCGTTCACGTCGAACGTTAATCGTAACAGACTCATGTGTTGCACGCAGGCCAACGGGTCGAGAGAGCTGCCCACGACTCGAACCTGCGGCCCACGCCCGCTCCGCGTCGCTGCCCGGTGCTTCAGCGGGGTGACCGCGTCCTCCACGCGCGCTACGCACCTCGCGGCAGGAAGGTGCGGTCCACCGCTGGGTGCCGTCCCACACCATGTCTCAGGAGGCGACCGTGTCGCTGCGGCCCACCCGGCTGTTGGTGCACCCATGCACTGCCTGGTGACTGTTCGTGCGCTCGGCGGGGGCCTCGACTTCCACATCGGCGTGAACATCGTGGGAAGCCTGCTTGTCCGCTCCCGAAGCGGGCGTCGGATATTGAGGAGAGAATCGATGGGCCGTCACCGCAAGCGCTTCTACATCGGAGGGGAGTGGGTCCAGCCCTCCACCAGCCGGCTCCTGACTCCAATCAATCCGAGTACGGAGGAGGTGCTGGGCAGCGTCGCCGAAGCCATGGAGGCCGATGTCGACGCGGCGGTCCAGGCGGCACGCCGCGCCTTCGACGAGCCCGGTGGCTGGGTGAGCTGGGAGCCGGCCCGCAGGGCCGAAGTGATGGATCGCTTCGCCGAGCAGCTCGACAAACGCGCCCAGACCATTGCCGAACTGGTCAGCAGCCAGAACGGCATGCCGATCAGCATGGCCCGGCGATTGGAGATCGGTTATCCGGCGGAGGTCGTGCGCTACTACGCCGGTCTGGCTCGAACCACACCCTTCACCGAGACGCGCACCGGGGTCCTGGGAGGTGCCATCGAAGTGCGCCGGGTGCCTGTGGGAGTAGTCGCGGCCATCGTGCCGTGGAACTATCCGCAGACGTTGTCCATGTTCAAGATCGCACCGGCGATGGCCACCGGATGCACCGTGGTCCTCAAGCCCTCGCCTGAGGCGGCGCTCGACTCGTTCCTGATCGCGGAGGCCGCGGAAGCCGCCGGCGTACCGGACGGAGTGATCAACATCGTGCCGGGCGGTCGGCAGGCGGGAGCACATCTGGTCGCCCACCGCCAAGTGGACAAGGTCGCCTTCACCGGTTCCACCGCCGCCGGGCGTATAATCGCGGAGACCTGCGGACAGTTGCTGCGACCCGTATCCCTGGAGCTCGGTGGCAAGTCGGCCGGCATCATCCTGGACGACGTCGATCTGGATCCGGCGATGATCGGCGAGGACCTGATCGCCGCGACCCTGACAAACAACGGTCAGACGTGTTTCCTCAGCACGCGCATCCTCGCGCCCCGCAGCCGCTATGCCGAGGTGGTGGATCTTTTCACCGAGCTGCTACGCGCCCTGCCGGTGGGGAACGCTCTCGACGAGGGGACCCTCGTCGGCCCGTTGGCCACAGCTCTGCAGCGGGACCGGGTGGAGGGCTACATCGCCAAGGGGCGTGCCGAAGGGGGTCGCATCACCACCGGGGGTGGACGCCCCGCCGGTCTGGACAGGGGTTGGTTCGTGGAGCCCACGGTGTTCGCGGACGTCGACAACGACTTCGTCCTCGCCCAAGAGGAGATCTTCGGGCCGGTGCTGTGCGTGCTGCCGTACGACGGCATCGAGGACGCGGTCAGGATCGCCAACGACTCCGACTACGGACTCGGTGGCACGGTGTGGACCTCGGATCCCGAGCGCGGGGCTGCCGTCGCGCGGCGCGTGCGCACTGGCACCATCGGGGTGAACCGTTACGCACCCGACCCCGTCGCTCCCTTCGGCGGCGTCAAAGCCAGTGGCTTGGGCAGCGAACTCGGGCCCGAGGGCCTGACCACGTACCTGCGGCCACAGTCCCTCTACGTCTGATCACCGCTGCTGTCGCGAAGCCGCGGTCGTGCATAGGACTCGAGGAGCCCGTCCAGCACCCCGAGTTGATGCTCGGCCGTGGTGGTTTCCGGTGCCAGAATGGCATCGACCTGGAAGCCCAGCACGACAGCGAAGAGCGTTTCGACGATGTGCTCGTCGCACGTACGGGTGGTGATCTCACCAAGGGCTCTGGCCTGGAGCAGGCAGCTGCGCATCAGCGCGCGCCACCTGTTCATCGTGGCCTGGTACGCGCGGGACATGCGCGGGTCATACAGGGCACGGTCCCAAAAGGCGATCACCACCCGCGCCTCCAGCAGCCGGATGCCGTCGAGCGGCATCAGCTCGTGGCAGAGGCCGCGCAGCCCGGCCATGCCACCGGTGCGGGCCACGGCCGGCTCGAAGCGTCGCTCGGTGGCGTCACAGGCGTACTGAAAGGCGGCCAGAAGGATCTCGTCCTTGTCCCGGAAGTAGGGCGCGAGTCCTCCGTTCGCGTAGCCTGCCTCGGCCGCCAGCTCCCGCATGGTCACGGCGGCGAGGCCGCGTCGGCCGATGAGCGTCCAAACCGACTCGATGATCAGACGCCGACGTGCGTCGTGATCCACGTGCTTCGGCATGGGGTCGTTCTCCGTTCCGGCGACTTCCTCGGTCACACGAGCATGGCCGTCATGCTGAGGATCATGAGCGTTCCGCCCGCGTGCCGGCACGCCCGTGCCCCGCTCATCGACGGGCGTCGTATTACTGGATCTCGGGGGCGGCCCCGCAGGGAGCGGAACATGACCGCGCCGGCTCTGGCAGTGGTCCACAGAACAAGGATCAGTACCGCCGGCCCCGCGCCCGGCCTACAGGAGGTGGCCAAGACGTGTGTATGTGCTCCGTGAGGGGAGGGGCCGAGCGTCATGAGTGCCATGAGAAGCGTCATCGCGCCCAGGTCGATCACCTCGGTCCAACCCCGGTGGTGAGCCAACGCGCAGACGGCGCTCCAGGCGCATCCGAGCGCCGTGACCCAGGCACCGGTCACCGGTCGGCCCCCCGTCATCAGGGCCATGCCGCTCAATGCCGCGAGGTGGGGCCCCCACCGGTGGACGGTCCCGGGCAGGCGGCCGGCCAGGCAGAGGAGCGCCCCCGCCAGGCCGGCCAGCGACAGCACCTCACTCATGGCCACCGTCGCTGCAGCAGCGCGAGGCCGCGGCGGTCCGGGGGACGTCCAGCGTGGGGTTGCGATCGAAAAAGCCGACGGGCTTCAGTTTGAAGCCGGTGTAGTCGACCGGCATGATCGGCCAGTCCTCCAGCCGGGGGGCGTGGGTGAGACCGAAGGTGTGCCAGACGACCAGGGACCGTCCGTCGATGTCCCGGTCGGCCGCGGCGTAGGCGGGCAATCCGGCACCGCCGGGGTGCTGGTTGACGAAGTCGCCGGCGGGGTACCGCTCGGCAGGGTCGTAGGCGGTCACCCACAGATGCTTCGTGGCGAAAGCGGCCCGCGAGGCGATCGATGACTCGGGATCGGCGAGCAGCGACGGCTTGCCTTCGGGATGCAGCACGTAACCGACGGGCTTGCCCAGGACGTTGAGCGAGTGAGGATTCGTGATATGCCACACCCGGTCGACCGACATGTCTGTGGTGCGCTGCGCCCCGCTCTCCCGGGTCAGGGGCGTGCGGCGGTACGTGAAGGCGTTGCCGCGGGGGTTCTCCGGTCCCATCGGGACGCGTACGACGTCGACCTCCTCGACCCGGTTGGTCGTTCCGTCGAGCGCCATGTCCAGGCGGGCGCAGAACAGGTGCTGATGATAGGGGGCCCCCAGTCCGGGGGCGATCTCGGTGGCGTAGGGATAGTCCCCTCCCGGATGCGCCGAGGTGAAGACGACGCCGGTTGCCTTGGCCTCGAATTCGACGGTGCCATCGAGGTAGAGGTACCAGAAGAAGCCGTAGTCGTAGTTGCCGATGGTGGTGAAGAAGGAGAGCACCATACGCCGCTGGCGGCGGGTCTCGTTCGATTGCGCCCACAGGTCGGTGTGCTTCCACAGGACGCCATAGTCCTCTTCGTGCAAACACACGGCGTTGGGCAGGGTGCGCGGGTGGCCCAACTCGTCGGCGATGACCGCGTCGAGGTACGTGATGTCGCCGAGACAGTCGCATCCGAGTCGCAGGGCGTTGGCCGAGCGGCCGATCAGGTACTCCCCCGTATCGAAGTAGTTCTGCCACGAGCGCACGGGGGAGGGGTCGGCATAGGGCACGACCATCTCGGCGATCGAGGCGCGGTGGATGATCGGGCGGTTGCGGCCCTTGTCCCGGTCATGGAAGGCAAGCTGGTGCAGAACCAGGCCCTCCCGAGCGTCGAAGCCGATGCGCAGCGACCAGTTCTCCCACGTGAGGAGGTTGCCCTGGAGGGTGAAGCTGGGGCCTTCGGGCTGGGTGATCTCGATGGGTTTCTGCGTGGTGCGGGCGGAGCCGGTGACCTCGGGGTCGTCGAAGTTCCCGGAGCCGGTGGGCACCGGGACCGGGCCGAGGTCGACGACCCGGTCGACGGTGCGGTTGAGGACGTCGACGTATCCGACCAATCCGTCGACGGGACGGGCCCAGGCGTGGTCCGTGTCGTGTTCCTGGACGAAGGCCAGCCCGCGCAGGATGCGGCGCCCTGCCTCCTCCGGGTACTCATCGGCATAGACTCCGGCAGAGAGAGGGGCGACCCGCACCCGTGCCACTTCCAGGCCCCGGCTCTTCAGTGCGGCGAGCCACCGAGCGTCCTGGGCCAGGATCTCTTCGACGAGGTCGAACTCCTCTTCCAAAACCGGAAGTTGGCCGTCCTTCGCGGCGTCCAGCGTACGGCGTGCGACGATGTCCCGCCGGCTCAGGGAGACGACGAGGTCCTGACCAGGCGCCCGGCCCGAGGTGTCGTGCAGCTGGACTCGCACCCGCCGGTCCACGGGGTCACCGTCCACACAGGCGAGCAGGACGTTTTTAGTGGGTTCTTCGAGGCCCACGTAGACGAAACGTGAGGTGTCGGACAGCACTCCGGCCCGGTCCAGCACCGAGCGGACAGCGGTGATCTCATCTGCGGTAAGAGGGGTCAAGGGGTGTACCGCGGTGGTCATGTGTCCCTCCAGGGGTGCTTTTTCTACGTCGGTAGAAGAAAAAAAGTGGACGATCGGGGTGCTTCCTGGTCCGGAAGCACCCCTCGCGAGGACGTCGCCGCTCAGACGGAGGCAGGCACGCCTTATACGGGTCTTAGGGCCGGTTGTCGGCGGCGTCCCGTGTGGTCCGCGCCGGGTAAGGCCGAGGATGACTCCGCCGAGCGCGGGGCACGGTGTGGGCCGGGTCCCTCGCCTCTCTCGCCGAGGGCCAGGACAGTGAAGGGCAGCCGCACCCTGGGGCGTGTCTCGCCAGCCTGGTGCTGAGTACTGTGCGCTCGTTGCGCACGAAAAAGGTGCGGTGGGGTGCACTCGAAGTCACCGTTGCATGCACGGCATCCTCCGGACAGGTGGAGTGATGCAACATTCAAGAAATTCACGGCGGGCTCACGGGAGCTATCGTCAGCGGAAGACCTCTACCGGGTGGAGCGCAGCATGCGGACGATCATCACCACTGAGTCAGTGGCCCAGGCAGATCGGTTCGACCACTGGGTGTATGAGATGTCCCAGGTATTCGCCGGTCTCGACACCCGGCCCGTGTCCAAGGGCCCGTTCCAGGGGATCGCTGCGCGCGGCTCGGTCGGCTCGGTGCAACTGAACTCCATCAGCGCGGGGCCTCTGCGAGTCCGTCGCACCGCACGGCTGTGCGCCCAGTACGAGGAGGACTACTACAAGGTCGCCCTCCAGATATCGGGCACCTCGGTGGTGGAGCAGGGCGGCGCACAGACGGCGCTGGGTCCCGGGGACATCGCTATCTGCGATGCGGCGCGTCCGTATTCCTTCACGTACGTCGGCGACTTTCGCACTGTGATCCTGCTGCTCCCGCGGCCCCTGCTGCCCCTGCGCCCCGAGGCCGTGTCGGAGGTCACTGCACATCGGATCTCAACCGACGAGGGGGTCGGCGCGGTGGTGGCCCCCTTCCTGCAGTCGCTGGGCGAGCAGGATCGCGATTTCGTGGGGCCGGCGGCCCACAGTCTCATGGACGGCACGGTGTCCCTGCTCACCGCCCTGGTCATGGAGCGCCTGGACCGGGCCGCGCCGCACGACGCGATGATGCTCCGCATCCGGGCCTACATCGAGCACCGGCTCGCCGATCCGGAGCTCTCGCCGGACACGATCGCCGAGGCCCACGGCATCTCGCGGCGGTATCTGTTCAAGCTGTTCGCCGCCGAGGGCACAACCGTCGCCGGCTGGATCCGGACCCGACGCCTGGAGCACTGCGCCCGCGATCTGGCGAACTCAGATGCAGCCGACCAGCCCATCGGCATGGTCGCGACCCGTTGGGGACTGCTGGACCACCGGCACTTCAGCCGGGTATTCAAGTCCGTGTACGGCGAAACGCCGAGGGAGTTCCGGCGCCGGGCTTTGGTCGACGTCACCGGAGAGTGAGCCCTTCGGTCACATCAGCGGACCCGCCTGGCCGTGAGTCATGCGTGCCGGGATAACGGTGCCACTGCGGCCAGGTCCCGGAGCGCGTACGGGGAGCAGCGCTGAGAACGCGTCCTGGCGGCCGTCCCCGCTGGCCCGGCGTGAGGCATGCGGACTGATGTGGTCCGCTCCGCTACACCACTTCGCGGGACTTGACCCGGCTGCGCTCTGTGCACGTTCACTCACGCCGCGGGGCAGAACCTCGTCCTTTGTACCCACTGTCACCGCAGATCAGGTCGGACACAGCTGAGTCATCCACGTTTCCCTCTTGACGACGGCGTTCCGCCATCGCAAGCTTAGTGCGATTAACGCACTTCATTGTGCACATAGCGCACTCACTGGGAGCCCGCCCCATGCCCGATCCCCTCACCGACGAGTCCACCTGCCCCACAGCGACCAGGAACGGAGCCCAGGCGCTTATCGAGACCGCCTCCGCCGGAGGCGTCGAAGTGTGCTTCGCCAACCCCGGAACGACGGAGATGCCGTTGGTGACCGCGCTCGACAAAGTGCCCGCCATCCGTCCGGTACTGGGGTTGTTCGAGGGGGTGTGCACCGGGGCGGCGGACGGCTACGCCCGCATCGCCGGCAAGCCCGCCATGACCCTTCTCCACCTGGGGCCGGGCTTCGCCAACGGCATCGCGAACCTGCACAACGCCCGGCGGGCCCACTCGCCGGTCCTCAACGTCGTGGGTGATCATGCCAGTTGGCACCTCCCCTACGACGCTCCGCTGACAAGCGACATCCAATCGCTGGCAACCCCGGTGTCCGGCTGGGTCGGTACCGTGGAATCGGCCGCGCACACAAGCCGGGCGACCGTCGAGGCCCTCGCGGCCGCGCGGACGCCCCCCGGCTGTGGTGCCACACTGATCGTCCCGGCCGACTTCCAGCAGGAGACGTTCGGCGAGCCGCTGACCGCCGTACCGCCGCCCCCCGGTCCCGGCCGTGTTGTTCCGGCCACGGTGGATGGGATCGCCGAGAAAGTTCGCCGGAGCAAGCACACGGTGGTGCTGCTCGGGGCGGGTGGGCTGACCGAGCGGGGACAGCGTGCGGCTCAGCGAATCGCGCGAGCGACCGGCGCCACCCTGTACAGCGAGACGTTCCCGGCGGCGGCCGAGCGTGGGGGCGGCCTTCCAGACCTCGACCGGCTGCCATACTTCCCGGAAGCCGCGATCAAGGCGCTGGCCGATGCAGAAACGGTGGTGCTCGCCGGGGCCCTGGAACCGGTCGCCTACTTCGGATACTCAAATATGCCCAGCTTGCTGGCGCCACCTGGCACGGTCCGGGTGCTCGCCGAGCCGGGTGAGGACGCCGCTCAGGCGTTGGAGGAGCTGGCCACCGCGCTCGGCGCGCCGCTCGCGTCGTCGGACCGCCGACCGGACCTGCCGGATCGTTCCTTGCCCACTGGCCGGCTCGATCCTGCCGCGATCGGCCGGATCGTCGCGACCCTGCTACCCGACAACGCGATTGTCTCCGTCGAGGGTGGCACCTGTGGCTACCCCTTCTTCACCGCCTCGGCGCACGCCGCCCGGCACACCACTTTGACGAACACCGGCGGTGCGATCGGCCAGGGGCTGCCCGCAGCTTTGGGGGCGGCGGTCGCAGCCCCCGACCGCCGGGTGATCGCCCTGCAATCGGACGGCAGCGCCCAATACACAATCCAGGCCCTGTGGACCATGGCACGCGAGCAGGTCTCCGTGGTCACGCTCATCGCCTCCAACCGCCGGTACGGCATCCTGCGCACGGAGCTGGGTCGGCACGGCGGCAGCGCCACGGGATCCGCGTCCGCCGCCCTGACAAGCCTGGACGACCCGGCCTTGGACTGGCCGGCGCTGGCCGCGGGGTACGGAGTCCCGGCCCAGCGTGCCGAGAGCGGCATCGAACTCATCGACGCACTGACCCGGGCCCTGGTCGAGGACGGCCCCCAGCTCATCGAGATGGTCCTGTGAAAGGAGACCCCGTGTCCCCCACGGTCCAGCACACACAGTCCGCGTACGACGCTCCCGGCGAGAAGGTGCGGCGTTTCCTGTCCTCACCGCGCGCAATGCTCATCGGTGGTGCCTGGGTTCCCGCTGTCTCCGGCCACGTCTTCGACTCCGTCGACCCGGCAACCGGCTCGGTCCTTACCCAGGTCCCAGACGGAGACGCCCAGGATGTCGATCGCGCCGTCACCGCCGCACGCCGCGCCTTCAACGACTCCAACTGGCGACGCATGTCCCCGATGGACCGCGGCCTGCTGCTGCATCGCATCGCCGACCTCATCGAGGCGCATGCCGATGAGTTGGCCCTGCTGGAGGCCCGTGACAACGGCAAGCCGGTCTCCGTGGCCCGTTCCGTGGATGTCGGCACCAGCATCAAGTTGTTCCGCTACTTCGCCGGCTGGCCCAGCAAGCTGGAGGGCAGCACCATCCCCGTCTCACCACGCGGTGGCCTGCGCGTGCTGAACTACACCACGCACCACCCGGTCGGCGTGGTCGGCCTGATCGTGCCGTGGAACTTCCCCATGTCCATGGCCTGTTGGAAGCTGGCCCCGGCCCTCGCCGCCGGCTGCACGATTGTGCTCAAGCCCGCCGAGGAGACCCCGCTGTCCACCCTGAGGCTGGCGGAAATCCTCAGCGAGGCCGGCGTACCAGACGGAGTGGTGAACGTGGTCACCGGTCGCGGTGCGACCACCGGAGCGGTCCTGGCCTCGCACGACGGCGTCGACAAGATCGCCTTCACCGGATCCACCGAGACCGGCCGCTTGGTCGTCCGTGCCGCGGCCGGCAACCTCAAGAAGGTCTCGCTCGAGCTCGGCGGGAAGTCACCGAACATCGTGCTGCCGGACGCCGATCCGGAAGCGGTCGCCGAGGCCGCCGCCGAGGCCATCTTCTTCAACCAAGGCCAGGTGTGCACCGCGGGATCGCGGCTCTACGTCCATGACGCGCTCTACGACGAGGTACTGGACGCCGTCTCCGCCCGTGCCGAGCAAATCGTGGTCGGACCGGGCAGCGACCCGGACAGCGAAATGGGGCCCCTGGTCTCGGCGCGGCACCACGCGCGAGTCACCGAATACGTCGAGGCCGGTCTGCGACAGGGCGCTCGGCTGACAGCTGGAGGAGGTCGGCCCGACCTGGACGCGGTCTACGCGGACGGATACTTCCTCCGGCCCACCGTCTTCGCCGACGCCGACCACGGCATGCGGATCGTGCGCGAGGAGATCTTCGGACCCGTGCTCGCCGCCATGCGCTGGAGTGATGTCGACGACCTCGTCGCCAAGGCGAACGATTCACCCTTCGGACTGTCGGCTGGCATATGGACCTCCGACCTGGGCCATGCCCACCGAATCGCCGACGAACTTCAGGCCGGCACGGTGTGGATCAACTGCTTCAACCTGACTGATCCCGCATCCCCCTTCGGTGGCTTCAAGCAGTCCGGCTGGGGGCGAGAGATGGGGCGCAAGGTGCTCGACCTCTACACCGAGGTCAAGAGCGTCTGGGTCAATCTCGACAGAGTTACCGGAGCTTAGGAGCAATCGTATGAACCTCGAACTCACCGGCCGGGTGGCCCTCGTCACTGGCGGCAGCCTGGGTATCGGCAAGGCCGTCGCACGCGAGCTGGCCAAGGAGGGCGCCGATGTGGTGATCACCGCCCGGCGGATGGCTCCGTTGGAAGAGGCCGCCAAGGACATCGAGGCGGAGACCGGCAAGCAAGTGCTGGCCTTGCCCTCGGACACCACCGACTCGGTGTCCGTGCGCAACATGGTGAACCATGCCGTCGCCGCTATGGGCCGCCTCGACATCCTCGTCAACGGCGCGGCAGCTCCTTCAGGTCTGGTGCGCAACTCCGTCGAGGAGGCCGACCCCGAGCTGCTGCTCCAGGACATCAACACGAAGGTCGTGGGCTACTTCCGGTGCGTGCAGGCCGTCACACGGCACATGAAACAGAACGGCTACGGTCGGATCATCAACATCGGCGGACTCACCGGCCGTTCCAGTCATGCCCTGTCCGGCATGCGCAACCTCGCCGTGGTTCACATGACCAAGGCCCTCTCCGACCAGCTCGGCCCGGACGGTATCACCGTCAACACGGTGCACCCTGGCGTGGTCGAGACCGAGCACATCCACGAGTTGTACGAGAAGGAGGCCGTCAAACGCGGCATCACCGCCGCCGAGGTCGAGGCCGACTACGCCGCCCGCACGCCGATCCGGCGCGTCCTGGAGGCCACCGAGATCGCCGAAATCATCTGCTTTCTCTCCTCGCCCCGGGCTGCGGCGATCACAGGGGAGTCGATCGGTATCGACGGCGGCCTGACCCGCGGCATCTTCCTCTGAACCACACACCCGCTCAACCCAACAGGAGCCACATCCATGGAAGGAACCATCCTCGTCGCCACCGCCGGGCAAGGGGTACTGCGCAGTTCCGATGACGGCCGCACCTGGCACCGCCTCGGGCTCGGCCAGGACATCGAGTTCGACGCTGTCGTCCGCTGCCTGGCGGTCCACCCCGGTCGGCCGAACCTCGTCTATGCGGGCGCCGACGCGGGGCTCGTCCGCAGCGTGGACGCCGGCGCGACCTGGACCCGCGTCGACTCCCCCATGAACGACCAGACGATCTGGTCCCTGGCCGTCGACCCGAACGATCCCGACTTCATCATCGCCGGCACCGGCGCACCCTCGCGGGCGGCGGTGTTCCGCACCGGTAACGGCGGCACCGACTGGAACCGACTGCCCCCGGAGATACCGGAGTTCTGCTCCGGCGTCAGCAAGCCCCGCATCCTCACCGCCACTGTCGACCGGTATGACCCCAAGAACCTGTGGTTCGGCATCGAGGAAGGTGGGTTGTGGCGCAGCGGAAACCGCGGTGACGCATGGACCCGTGTCGACGGCACACCCGCGAGCCTCCCCGACGGTGTCACCAACTCCGACATCCACTGCGTCGTCGTGCTCGAGGGCCCGCCCAAGACGATCGTCGTCGTGGTCGTCAACGCGCTGTTCGTCAGCCAGGACGACGGCGCGACCTGGACCCGCACGGACACACGCAAGCAGTGGGGTATCTACTACACCCGCCTCGTGCAGCAGATCCCGGGCACCAACGAACTCCTACTCGGCATCGGCGATGCCACCCCCGGCACCACCACGAAGATCTTCCGTTCCACCGACCTGGCCAGGACCTGGCAAGAGTCGTCTCTCGACGTGCCCGCAAACTCCACCGTGTGGGCCTTCGGTGTCCACCCTGCCGACCCCGATCTCGCCTTCGCGGGCACCAAGTACGGGCACCTCTTCCGCTCAACCGACGCCGGTCGTACCTGGATCAAGGAATGGCGCGAGTTCAGTGAGATCACGGACGTCGCCTGGACCCCCGCCGTTGCTCCGGCCCCGGAAGGACACTGATGAGCGCCAACCCACACGATGTCAGGGCCCAAGGTGTTGACCCGGACGAGCGGACACTGGAGGAACATCAGGAGCCGACGCCGCTCCTCGACGAAGCGTCCCGCAGCATCCACCCCCGGGTCATCCGCACCCACCTGTCGTTGTTCGTCCGTGACCCCGAGGCCTCGGCCGTCTGGTACCAGGACGTGCTCGGCATGGAAGTCACCGCGCGCGGCCCTCAGTGGGTCTTCCTGTCCTTCGGCAAGAAGCACCACGACATCGCGCTCATCCGCGCCGACGAGGGCGCGGCATCGGGCGGGGTCGGCCTCCAGCACTACGGGCTGGAGGTCGCCGGCGACCTCGACGAGTGGCGCCGCCTGTACGGAATGCTCCTCACCAAGGGCGTGCCCGTCGTCAAGACCACCGACCACAAGGTCGGCTTCGGCCTGTACTTCACCGACCCGGACGGCAACCGTTTCGAGTTCTTCCACGAGACCGTCACCGACGACGAGGAAGGCAAGCGGATTCTCGGCCTCTACGGAGCTCCCAGCGAACCGCTCGACGTCGAACCCCTGCAAAACTGACCGTTTCCCGCCGCCTTCCAGCAATTGGAGCACTCCATGCCCGACCCGAACTTCGCCGGATACCACATCCGCAAGTGGTACACCCAGATCGAGGACACCCTCGCCAACGAAACCGGAACGCTCGCGGACGGTGAACCGGTTCGGAAGATCGTCATCGCCGCCGCCGTCCACAACCCGTACGCCGGCCGGTTCAGCGAGAACCTGGACTTGATCATCGCCGACTCGCCCAAGCTCGGCGAGGAGTTCGGCCGACGGATCACCGAAGTCGCAGCGGGACGGCCGATCGAGAGCTACGGCAAGGCCTGCCTCGTCGGCACCAACGGCGAGTACGAACACGGAAACGCGTTCCTCACCGCCGTCTTCGCACACCCGGTGCGCGACGCCGTCGGCGGAGGCAAGTCCTGGGTCCCCTCAACCGGCAAGCGGGGGGCACCGGGCACGGCCATCGACGTACCACTGGCGCACAAGGATGCGCTGTACGTCCGCTCGCACTACGACACGGTCACCTTGACCTTCACGGACACCCCGGACCCGGACGAGGTCGTCGTCATTTTCGCCTTCGCCACACGTGGCCGGCTGCACGCGCGGCTGGGCGGGATCAAGGCCGACGAGATCCAGGGGCAGGACGGGCTGCACTGACATGACCGACGGCATCACCGGCGCCGACCGCTTCACCACGCTGAACGGTCTGCGCGCCCACTACGTCGAGTGGGGCGAACCGAGCGATCCGGCCATCGTCATGCTGCACGGCCTGCGCAGCTATGCACGTACCTTCGACTCGCTGGCCGCCCATCTGGCGAGGCGCCACCGAGTCGTGGCCCTGGACGCTCGCGGCCGCGGCGACAGCGCCTGGGACCCGAACGGGGACTACTACACCCCGGCATACGTCAGCGACCTCGAACAGTTCGCCGACCGGCTCAGGCTGGACCGCTTCGTTCTTCTAGGTCATTCCATGGGCGGCGCCACCGCATACGTATATGCGGCCCGCCACCCCGAGCGCGTCAAGGCAGCGATCATCGAAGACATCGGTCCGGGCTCGTCGCTCACGGGGGCCGGCGCCGAGCGCATCCGACGCGAGGTGGCCGACACTCCGAACGAGTTCCCCTCCCTGGACGCGGCACGCGCGTACTGGCGAAGTATCCGGCCCGGCATCACCACCGAAGCACTGGAATCCCGTCTCCGCCACACTTTGCGGCCGGGCACCTACGGCCGACAGCTCTGGAAGTTCGATATCGCCGGCATCGCCGCTGCGCGTCTCAACCGCGACCCGGCCCGCCAAGTCGACCTCTGGCCCAGCGTCGAGGCTGTGCGCTGCCCAACCTTGGTCGTCCGCGGCAGTACCTCCGACTTCCTCCCCGCCGCCACCGCCTTCGAGATGAGCGCACGCAACCCTCTCATCCAGACGGTGGAAATCCCGGGCGCCGGCCATTACGTCCACGACGACGCGTCCGACGCCTTCCGTCACACGATCGAACTGTTCCTTGCCAGCCTGGAGACCGCCGCATGAGCGCATCCACCGAAATCCGCACACAGGTGGCGATCGTCGGTGCCGGACCGTGCGGCACCACAGTCGCCAACTACCTGGGGCTGTACGGGATCGAGACCCTGCTCATCGACCGCAGCACCGACATCGTCGAATACCCCCGCGCCGTTGGCATGGACGACGAGAGCCTGCGCAGCTTCCAGGGCATCGGCCTTGCCGACGACATGCTTGCCGACATGCTCCAGAACATCCCGCTGAAGATGTTCGGGGCGGACGGCCGCTGCTTTGCCCATATCCGGCCCTCCACCCGGGAGTTCGGCTGGCCACGGCGCAACATGTTCATGCAGCAGCTCGCTGAGGGCACGTTGCGCAAAGGGCTTGAACGCTACCCGCAGGTGCGCCCACTCTATGGGCACGAACTCGTTCGGCTGGAGCAGGACGGCAACGAAGTACGCCTGCATGTCACGGGGCCCGACGGCGAGAAGGTGCTCGTCCGCGCCGAGTACGTGGTCGCCGCCGATGGGGGACGCAGTACGATCCGCACCCAGTTGGGCATCCCCTTGGTCGGCGACACCCACCCGCGCAAGTGGGTAGTGATCGAGTGCGACAACGACCCGCTGGACGCCCCCTACACCGGTCTGCACTGCGACCCGAAACGGCCATACGTCTGTCTGGACCTGCCCTACAACCACCGCCGTTGGGAGTTCATGCTCTTCCCCGGTGAGGACGCCGAGGGCATGATCCAGCCGGACGGAGTGCGCGAGCTGCTCACCGGCCACGTGCCGGACCCGGCTGCCCTCAACATCATCCGAGCCAGGGTCTACACCCATCACTCCCGTGTGGCGAGCCGCTTCGTGGAGGGCCGGATATGCCTCGTAGGAGACGCCGCCCATCTCATGCCGCCATGGGCCGGCCAGGGCCTTAACACCGGGATCCGCGACGCCACCAACGTGGCCTGGAAACTGGCCGCCGCGGTCACCGGACGCGCACACCCCCGAATCCTCTCCACCTACGACACCGAGCGACGCGAGCACGCCCGAGCAATGGTGGACCTGTCCGATACCTTGGGCAAGGTTCTGTCCCCGACGAACAGCTGGCTGGCGCGCACTCGCGACGCCCTGCTGCACAGCCTCACCGTCGCGCCCCCCGTACGCGACTGGCTCCTGCAGATGCGCTTCAAGCCGATGCCCCTGTACCGCCAGGGAATCGTACTGCACCACGGGCAGAAGGACGCGCAGAAGACCTCGGTGGGACGCATGCTGATCCAGCCGAAGGTCGAGGCCGCCGACGGGCAGACCGCCCTGCTGGACGAGACGCTTGGCAAGTGGTTCGCACTCGTCGGCTACGGCACCGACCCGCTCGTCCATCTCGACCCTGGTTCCCGTGCCTTTTGGGACAGCATCGGCACGCACTACGTGAGCGTGGTGGAATCCCGCTCCGGCCGCGCATCCGGCCAGCGTCTCGACTCCGGCACCGACACGCTGGTGGTGGAGGACATCGACGGCTCGCTCCGCGACTGGTTCGCGCAGCAGCCGGGCACGGTCGCCGTGATCCGCCCCGACCGTTACGTGGCAGCGGTGACCGAGCCCCTCGGGCTCACCTCTGCCACGGCCGACCTGGAACGGTTGCTCGCCCCCCGCATGCGAGGTGCGTCGTGATCGTCGAGGAACGCGAGTACCTGCTCAAGCCGGGCGCGACAGCCCGGTACACCCGCCTCTGGGCGCAGTTCGGCCGCGAACCGCAGACCCGCATCCTCGGTGATCTGCTCGGCTTCTACACAACGGAGACCGGCGAGCTCAACACGCTGATCTACCTCTGGCGCTACGACAGTCACGAGGACCGGGCGCGAAAACGTGCCGAACTCGCCTCCGACGCTGACTTCGCCGTTTTCCGCAGCCAGGTCAGGGACCTGCTCGTCCGCCAGTCGAGCCGCATCCTCACACCGGCACTACCGACCTGAATCACCTCATTCCCCGGTCAGAGCCGTGGCCGCCGTGGTGACAGCCCCTGCGGCCACGGCGTCCAGGCAGACTGCCATCTGACGTGGAAGAAGCCGGGAGAATGACCGAGTCGATCGCGCACCGCGACCAGTCCAGCTCCCCGCGCGAGCCAAGCTCGTCCAGTACCCGACGGTCCAGCTTCGCCCAGACCCGGGCGGCACTCCACTCGGTGAAACGTCGGTGCGCGGTCGGCCCCGACGGACCGAAGACCGGCGGCAACCGCCACCACGTGCAGCCGGAGGTGGCGACGATGCCCTCGCCCGGCCGGGTGGCCGAAAGGCGTTTGAAGGCGATCGTGGTCTCTGCATGCAGGGTGTCCCCGACGATCACGGGGGCGTTGAGCCCGACGTTGTCCCAGCCGAGGTTGGCGACGGCCTTCTGACTGATGGTCTTCACCGTCATTCCGCTCACGATCCCGAAGGTCACCAGGCTGGAGACGAGTGGCTTCTTGAACGGGGTACCGGACGCGTAGACGTCATCGATGTGCAGCGGATGCTGGTTGAGGCAGAGCAGTGAACTCCAGATGTCGTCCGTGGCGGTGATCGTGCGGCCGGGCTGGTGCTCAGAGACGTGGCCGACGACGTAGTCCTCATAGGACAGGCCGTCGTCCTCACGGGCGTCCAGGTTCCGGTTCGACGTAGGAGGCCGGGGCCGCGCCGGTCATCAGATGCTCTCCTTCGTTCCGGCCAGACCGGAGAGGCATCCGCCAGCCTCCAGCTTGGCGCTGCTGCGCTGTATGGAGGACAGGACCGCCCGCACGGCGGCCACTTGAGGCGTGTCGGCAAGGCCGACGCCTCAGACCGGGCGGTCTTCCACGTGCAGCAGGGCGTAGCAGGCGTACGCGGTACCCGAGGCGGGTATCCGCGCCCCGAGCACCCCAGAACTCACCGTACGACTCGCTTCTTCCAGTGGCCGTACTCGTGGAGCGGATCTCCATTCAGGCACCAAGGCCACACCGTGGCCACTCGTCCCGTCATGCGGAACACCTTCGCAGCATCCGGGAGCCGACCCGCCTGCACCAGGGCGTAGGCCAGGGCATTGAGATCGGCCAGGGCCGCTGCATAACGCAGAAACCCGGGTTCTGTCCAACGAGCCAGGGCTTGATCCACAACTCTTGCGGCGCCGAATTGAGTCCACCAATGTCGGGTCAGCAGCGCGTTGAGGCCGCCACGCGACACATTGCGACGGTGGCACTCGATGGTCGCGACGAGCTCCACACCAGTGGCCGGCGCGTCCGCGGGCATATGCAAGCGCGAAACCTCGGCGAAGTCGAGCATCTTCGCAGAAGATCCGCACTCCTCGGGCGAGAGGTAACCGAGCATCTGCAAATGCGCTTTGCGATTCCAGGGGTCCCTGGCTGTCGCCTCTTTCCAGATGGCGAACACGTCACGTGACTCACGGCGCAGCTGCCGCAGAATACCGAGCAAAGCTATCCAGGGGACCGGGTCATACGGCCGCAGTTCCGCAATCCGATAACAGGCGTCGATGGCGGAGCGGGCTTCCACACCGGCCGGGCCGATACGCTCGCGTGCAAGAGTCACCCACATCTGAAAGGTCAAGGCGACGGGATTGTGTGGCTGCCGAGTCACCCATGACTCCGCCAGCTGCGTATGTGCCACCACGTCAGCGAGAACCGAAATCCGATGTGTCCGCCGATCCCAGTCATTTCCTGCCTCGCTTAGGACGCGCTCGATCTGGGTCGCCCGAAAATCCACCACCGGTACACCTGGGCTGGGCGGAGATTCCAACAACCTGCGCACCTTGCCAAGCGGCTCGTCGTCGAGTTCGGGAAGCAGGCTTGGCCCGGACCTTCCCCAGCTTCCGAAGATTGCCATGGAAAGATCTTAGAGGACGGAAAATTCGGGGCGAGTTATCGGAAGTGATCGTTACTTCTTCGTAGCTGAGTGATACACAGCCCGTAGCCGCAGTCGGGCGCACGAATTCCGAGTTCCTGACCGAAAGAGCCGGGAGCGGTGTCAGCTTTGAGAACATCGAAACCGTCCCGGTCGTCCTCCCTGATCGCCCGTGCTCCGGATGGAGCGCGGTATGCCACCCGCTCACCCCTGGCCGGCGGCCTCCGCTCTGGCCGATACGAGCAATGTCGAGAATCGCGCCAGCCGGGCACCCTGGAAACGGGCGCAGTTCAGGGTGGTTTCGTCGGGCGGCGTCGAGGGGAATCCGGCTGGCCACGATGTCCCGTAGGGGTTTCCGCCTGCGGCATACACAATGTCATCCGTGTAGCCAAGCGGAACGATGACGGCTCCCCAGTGGTAGAAGACGTTGTTCAACGACAGGATCGTCGACTCCTGGCCTCCGTGCTGCTCAGCGGACGACACGAAGGCCGTCACCGGCTTGTCCGCCAGTTTGCCCTCCTGCCACAGACTGCCGGCCGAGTCGATGAACTGCTTGAGCTGTGCCGCCGGTGCCCCATAGCGCGTGGGCGTTCCGAACGCGTATCCGTCTGCCCATTCGAGATCGTCGAGCGTTGCCGCGTTGACGACAGAGTCGGTGTCCGCACGATGCTGGGCCCATGCAGGATTGGAGACTACGGCTTCGGCGGGCGCGAGTTCGGCTACCCTTCGGAGTCGGACTTCGGCACCCGCGGATTCTGCTCCTTCCGCAACCGCCTCCGCGAGACGGTAGACAGATCCGGTAGCGCTGTAGTAGGCGACCAACACTCGTGTCGGCATGAAAACTCCTTCTCGATGAGCACTGCTTGACAACGGGGAAGGCGTCGACTGCCCTCTCACCTGGGAAGCGGATACGAGAGAACAGCCGTGACCGCCTTCTCCTCGGTATTCGCTTCGATTCCCGACCAGCCCAATTCCCGGCCCTGGCCGCTGAGCTTGAAACCGCCCCATGGCAGGCGAGGGTCGAGCGGAGACCAACCATTGATCGCGACAGCACCGGCTTTCATTCGGCGTGCCACAACATGCGCCCTGCTCACATCGCACGTCCACAGCGTGGCCGCCAGCGCATAATCGCTATCGTTCGCCAGCGCGACCGCTTCCTCGTCGGAGTCGAATGCGATGATCGTGCCCACCGGGCCGAAGATCTCCTGGCGGGCAATCGTCATCGAATTACTGGCTTCGGCGAAGAGTGTCGGTTCGATGAAGTAACCCTTGCGCTCCGGTCGATGGCCACCCACGAGCAGGCGGGCTCCGTCGTCCAGGCCCGAAGCAATGTACCGGGACACGCGATCGACATGGCGCTCGTTGATCAAAGCGCCCATCGTCGTGCCTTCATCGAAGGGATCCCCGAGCTTGACGTTGCGTGCCTGGTCCACCAGGAGCTCGACGAATTCGTCGTACACGGCGCGGGCGACGAGGATCCGGCTGCCCGCTGCACACACCTCGCCCTGGTTGGCGAAGATTCCGATTCCCACCCCCCGCGCTGCCTCGTCCAGGTCGGCATCCGCATAGACGATCTGCGGACTCTTTCCGCCGAGTTCCAAAGTGGTGCGGCGGAATCCCTTGGCTGCAGCAAGGGCCACCTTGTATCCCGTTTCGGGACTTCCCGTAAAAGAGATCTTGTCTACCCCGGGGTGGTCAATGAGCAATTGGCCTGTCACCGCCCCACGCCCGGGAAGGACGCTGAATGCTCCCGCCGGAAATCCCGCCTCTTCGATGAGTGACGCAAGCAGCAGAGAAGTCAGGGGGGCGTCCTCCGGAGGCTTCAGGACGACGGCACAGCCCGCGGCAAGCGCCGGCGCGATCTTCCACGCTCCGATCATGGTCGGTGAATTCCACGGCGTGATGGCCGCGACGACTCCGACCGGTTCGCGTACTGTGTAGCTGTGCGTGGGTCTACCCATGTAGGCGGACGTCGGGATGGAGCGACCCTCCACCTTGTCCGCCCACCCGGCGAAGTACCGGAAGGCATGGACCGTCTGAGGCAGATCGATGGCGCGCGACTCGAAGCCGGGTTTGCCGATATCCAGCGACTCCAGCGTCGCGAACACCTCGGTCCGCTCCTCGATCAGATCGGCCAGGCGGTTCAGCATGTACCCCCTGGCGGTTCCGTCCGTCCGGCCCCACGCCCCGTCGTCGAGGGCTGACCGGGCGAAGGAGACGGCGCCATCGACATCGGCTGCCCCCGCTGCCACCACAGTGGCGAGTCGTCTTTCGGTTACCGGGTCGATCACGTCGAACGTGTCCGCACCCCGACTGCTGTCCCATCCTCCGGCGTAGTACGGCTCGGTGGGGACCGTCCTGACCAGCTGTTCGGCCTCGCTGCGCGCTACCATGTACTATTACCGTTCTAGTTGGACGATATATGAACCGTAGGGTCCGGAGGGGAACCCGTCAAGGGACCCTTCGGATGCTGCAAAGCAGTCACCGTCCTCACCGTTCGCTACGGTGAGAGCGAGTCGTGAGACGACGAACCATTCATCCGGGCATACAAGCGACGGCCGGCACACACCGCCGTGGCATGATGTGTGGTGCAGAAACGTGCGAGGTGAGAGGAAAACGTGGCGGTATCCGGTGGGGAAACGTCCCAGACACTCGACCGTGGCCTGACCGTGTTGTCTCTGCTCGCGCGTAGCACCAACGGTCTTACGGCAGCTGAGCTCGCCGAGGAACTGAGGACTGCACGCGCAGCGGTCTACCGCCTTCTTCGTACCCTCGAAGCTCACAACCTCGTCGGCCGCATCGACACGAGATATGTTCTCTGGTTCGGTGTAGCCGAGTTGGCGGGGCAGCTGAAGCCGCGGCTGCAGGCCACGGTGCTTCCCATTCTGCTCCGGCTCAGCGAGGTCACCAACAGTACGGCGCTCCTGAGCGTCGCTGACGGTAACCAGGCCCTGATCCTGCTGACCGCCGAACCGCCGCGGAGCACCATGCACCTGGCGATGCGGGAAGGCGCCCGGCATGCGCTGACCCTGGGTGCGGACGGGATCGCCATCCTGGCCGGGAGACCGGAGAGCGAGGAGGATCCCGAAGACGTCCGGTTGGCTCGTAGCCGCGGCTACGCCCTCAGCATCGGTTCGCTGCAGGAGGGAGCGATGGGGATCGCTGCTCCCATACGGGTGTCGGATTGGGCGACCGCAAGCCTTGGAGTGGTGCAACTCGGCGTCAGGCTCGAGGACGACCAGGTTCCCCTGGTGGTGACGGAGGCTGCCAGAGAGGCCGCGACGCGGTTGGGCGGCAAATCCGGTCCTGAAGCAGTCGCGCAGAACCAAACGCCGACTCAGTAGGCGTCGCGCGGCGGCGTGGTTCCGTGCCCGCATGGTGTCCGCACCCCGCACGAGTACGGACACCGTGGCATGGAGCTCTTCCCTCGGCCGCACGTTGCGAGCCCGGCCAGGGCGCCACTGCGGGTTCATCACTCGTCGCCTAGCTCGCTCTGGTGCGGCGCTGGGTGGCAGTGCATGGCGGGCCGGCCCGGCAGGGGCGGAACATCCAACGACGGATTACGGTCGAAGAAGCCCACTGGCTTGAGCGAGAATCCGACGTACTCACACGGCATGATGGGCCAGTCCTCCGGACGCGGCAGATGCGATGTTCCGAAGGTGTGCCATAGCACGATGTCCGTGTTCTCCAGATCGCGTTCCTGCTTGACCCAGTTCCCGATCCCGTCGCCAGCGTGCTGGTTCGGATAATCGCCGGCCGCGTGCAACTCGACCGGGTCATATCGCGTCACCCACAGGTGGGCCCGGGCGAACTCTGCGCGGCGCGCCAGGTCGCTTTCGGGGGCGGCGAGCAGGGTTGGGCCGACGAACGGGACAAGCTTGTAGCCGACGGGCTCGTCGAATCGGTTCCGCACGTCGGGATTGATGATCTTCCAGGTACGGGCGGTGAGCGGATCACACATTCGGCGGCCGTCACGCTCGTTGGTGATCGGAGTGCGGCGGGCGACGATCGCATTACCATACGGATTTTCGGACGAGGTGGGCAGACCCACCGCATCGATCTCGACGACCGTGTTCCGCGGCCCATCCACCTCCATGTCCAAGCGCATGTTGAACAAGTGCTGATGGTTCGGCGCATCGAGTTGTGGTGCTACGAGCGCTCCGTACTCCGGCTTCAACCCGGGCGCGACCGCCCGTGTCTGGACGATGCCGGTCAGTTTGGCCTCGAACTGAATTGTTCCATCGAGGTAGAAGTACCAGAAGAAGCCGTATTCGTAGTTGCCGATCGTGTGGATGGAGGACACCACCAGGCGTCGGGAGCGCCTGACTTCCGCCTGCTCAACGTAGCGGAAGTCCCAGTGCTTCCAGAGGATTCCGTAGTCTTCTTCGTGCAGACAGATGGCGTTGGAGATAGTGTGCGGGGTGCCCGACTCGTCGGCGAGCACCGCATCGAGGTACCGGATCTCACCCAGGCAGTCACATCCGAGGCTCAGAGATCCCACCGTCTTTCCCAGATTGTATTCACCCGCGTCGAACACGTTCCGGAAGTAGAAGTCGTCGCTGGTGTCGCCGTACGGCACGACCATCTCGCTGATGCTGGCCCGGTGCACGATTGAACGGCGACGACCGCCGTCCTGGTATGAGACATCGCTGATGACGAGGCCTTCCACTACGTCCACGTGGGCGTGCAGCCGCCATCGCTGCCATTCGATGATGTTGCCGGACACCATGAACGAAGGGCCTTCGGGTTGCGTGATCTCGATCAGGCGGAGGTCGTCCCGCAGTGGCCCGACGCTTTCCACGTCGTAGTTGCCGCTCTCTGGCGGAAGCGGTACGGGGTCCCCTTCGATGATCGTGGCGACCGAACGGGTGTCGCAGTCGATGACGAACACGAGGTTTCCGACCGGCCTCGCATAGCCGTTGTCCTCCTTGAAGTGTCGGACGTAGGCACTCGCCCGGATGACGCGTCGCCGCGCGTCCACCCCTTCAATCGGCAGGGTGCCTGTCGACCACGGGTCGAACTGCACCTGGGAAAGATCCTCGACTCCATGGCGGACCAGGGCATCGACCGCTGCGGGGTCGTTCTTCACTATCTCGTCAAGCGCGAGCAGTTCCTCGATCATGATCGCCGGCTGCACCCCGGGAACGTGTTCCCAAGAAGCCAGGGTGTTGTCACCGAGGTCCACCCGCGCCTCAAACGTGGCTCCTGCATCGCGGTCGTACACGACCAGAAAGGCCACGCGAGGAACAGGGCTCGAAGGATCGTACGCGCGCACCGCGCCCTTGTCCGGGAGGTCCAGGCGTACCAGGGGGAACCTGATCGCCCTCCGGTGGGACTGACTCGCACGAACTACGTCGACGGCCTGTTCTATCTCCTGGGCACTCAACGGATCGTACGGATGTGGCGTTGCATCCGGCGTGGTCATTGCGGTTTGCTCCAGCTTGCGTGTGGCAAGGACAGATCACGAGTGGGGGGCGGCTAGCAGTGCCGAAGTGCGGTCATTTCTCTGGCACCGCCGCCACTGGGTCGGCCACCAAAATCACTGGTCGGGACAGCCCATCTCGAGCGTGTGCGATATTCGTACATGATGTACGCTTGTTGGAAGCACATCGTGCGGGGAGGCATGTTCGGTGTCAAGCCCTCAGGAGCGAAGAAGCGAATTGCCGGACGCTCCGGTGCCAGCCTCGCCGGGGGTTGGCCCTGCTGCCCCGGGCAACCCACGGCCGCTCGACGGACCCACGTCGATCTATCAAGGGGGAGGACACCGCCGCCCTGACCGCCGCGGACGGACTGGCGCTCACCCGGCCACCACGCAACGGCCGTGGAGACCGTTTCGGTCTCATCCCTGAGGTGGGAGCGATTCCATCGTCAAGCGGCACCCTTCCTCTGCATTCCGGCCAGGTGCGCACGTCCAAAACCCCCGCTGTGTCGTGGGGCGTTTTTCACGGTACGCCTGCTGAGGCAGGTGCGTCCACGATCGGTGCGGTGGCGCAACCGCGCCGATCTCCGTGGGACCACACGCAGTCAGAGCGGCCCGATGACCTGCTCCTGAGGCTGCGATGCGGGTGCGCGCCAGGTCCGCAATGTCGGCTCCGCTTGCCTCTCTCGGAGGTCAGGAGCATGCTGTAAATGGTTCCCGACCTCGGAAGTAATGGTGACTCCGCCGGATTAAGGCACAGGTAGCGATGGCCCCGCCCCCAGCCACTCGCCATAGCTGGCACAACGATAACCCCGCCGGCGCCAAGCCGAGCGCGACGATAACAATCGATGCAGCCGGTGTCGTAACGGGGTGGAGTCCCGGCGCTAACCTGCTGCTAGGCCACCTTCATCAGGAGATGCTGGGTCGGCCGTTGAGTAACGTCATGGTTTCCGGAAGTGACTTCCGTTCCGCACTGCGGGACGGATGGAGCGGCGAGCTGGCCATACAGCACCGTGACGGGCGCCTTCTGAAGTTGCCTGCCGAGGTACGTGCTCTTTTCCGGCAAGGGAACAATGACTGGCTGCTCACCCTCGCGAGCGACTGGAACAACCGACAGACACCGGCGGCTGAGCTGCCCGTGCTTGAGTGGATGTTCACCGATTCGCCGGTCGCCATTACAACCTATGACTCGGATTTGCGCTGTGTGCGACAGAACCCAGCCATGAACCGCATCGTCGGAATGTCCTCGGACGTCAGACCGTGGCGTCAGTTCGGAGACGTTCTGACCAGCCCGGACACCGACGAGTGGGAGAGACTCCTGCGGGAAGTACTGGAGAGCGGCACCCCGACAGCCACCCTCACCATCCGCGGGCGCACGCCGACGGATCCGGACCACGGCCACGTCTTCACCGCCACGGCTTCTCCCCTGCACGACCCGACAGGGAACGTGGTGGGCGTCTGTGCCACCGTTCGGGATATCACCGACGAGCATGGCCGCCAGGAGCGGCTGGCCATCCTGAACGACGCCAGCACCCGCATCGGCAGCACACTGGATGTACAGAGAACCGCCCAGGAACTGGCCGACGTCGTCATTCCCCGCCTCGCCGACTTCATCAGCGTGGATCTGCTCGAACCATTGCTCCGCGGCGAAGAACCCGGCCCGGTCACCCGCAGGGCCGAACTTCGCCGGATAACGCATCTGTCTGTGCGCGCGGGCACCCCGGAGGCGGCGGTCGAGGTGGGTGAGGTCGACTACCTGCCCTGGCACTCGCCTCCTGCCCGTTGCCTGGCCACAGGTCGCCCCCTGCTGCTTCGCAGCACGGACTCCCACACCTCTCACTGGTTCACCGAAGATCCACATCGCGCCGAGAAGGCGGCCCGCTACGGATTCCACTCGTTGATGTTCATCCCTATCCAAGCCCGCGGAGTGCCCCTGGGCGTCGCGCTCTTCTGTCGGTCATGGCCTACCGAGCCGTTCGAGCAGACAGACGTGGATCTCGCAGAGGAACTGATCACACGCGCTGCGATCTCACTGGACAACGCCCGCCGCTTCACCCGCGAGCGCACCGCAGCCCTGGCGCTTCAGCGCAGCCTCCTCCCCGGACGTCTGCCCCAGCGGCCCACCTTGGAGGTTGCCAGTCGCTACCTGCCAGCTATGTCCCATTACGGGGTCGGAGGGGACTGGTTCGATGTGATACCCCTGTCGGGAGCGAGGGTCGCTCTGGTGGTGGGAGACGTGGTCGGCCACGGCATCCATGCCTCGGCCACGATGGGCCGCCTGCGTACGGCGATCCGTTCCCTGGCCGATGTGGACCTCCCCCCGGACGAACTCCTGACCCATCTGGATGATCTCGTCACCCAACTGGGCGACGAGGAGCCCTTCGGACCCCGGCAGTCAGGTGCCTCAGACATGTGTGCCACGGCCCTTTATGCGATATACGACCCGGTCTCGGGCAAGGCCTCGCTCGCCAGCGCCGGCCATCCACCTCCAGCGGTCATGCTCCCGGGGGGCCGCGCCGAGTTCCTGGACGTCTCGCCAGGCCCGCCGCTCGGTCTGGGGTGCCTGCCGTTCGAGGTGCGCGATATTCAGCTTCCTGAAGGCAGCGAGATCGCCCTGTACACCGATGGGCTGATCAGCCACCGCAATCTGGATGCCGACGAGAGGCTCGAGCACCTCCGGAGCTCTCTCTGCAAATCTGCCGCATCGCTGCAGGACCGCTGCGACAACGTGCTCGGCGATCTGCTGCCCGACCACCCACCCGACGACGTCGCTCTGCTGATCGCCCGCACCCATACCCTCGGCGATGACCGGGTGGCCGTCCTGAACGTACCGGCGGACCCGGCCTTCGTCGCCCAGGCCCGGTCATGGGCGACCGACTGGCTGGGCACCTGGGGACTGGAGACATTGGGTTTCGTCACGGAGCTCGTGGTGAGCGAGCTCGTGACCAACGCCATCCGGTACGGCGCCTCGCCCATTCAGCTGCGTCTGATCAAGGACACGACCCTGATCTGCGAGGTGAGCGACGCCAGCAGCACGGCCCCGCATCTGCGCCGCGCCCGGCTCTTCGACGAAGGCGGCCGCGGCCTGCTCCTCATTGCCCAGGTGACCCAGCGATGGGGTACTCGGCACACCCGGAACGGCAAGATCATCTGGTGCGAGCAGAGCCTCGCCGCCGAGGACGAGTTCGATCTCGTCACGGCCATGTCCGCGAAATAGGTGCACGAGTTCCTTCCGGGGCGTCCCGGCTGGCAGGGAAACATGCATGCATGGCCGAACGGCTTCCCGTTTCCCCAACGGGGATCGTCCGCGGTCCGTCCGCGAAGGGTCACTGCGCACTCCACGCACCGGAAGAAAAGGATGCACATGGACGGCGGCAGCCGCGAGACCCTGTTCGGCGGCGCCCGGGTTCGCGCCAGCGCTCACCGCCTGATCACTCCGGTCAATCCCAGCAGCGGCAAGCTTCTCGGCGGCACGCCGTAGGCAACCGCGGCGGAAGCCGACGCGGCGGTCACCTCAGCCCGCCTGCCTTCGACCGGCCAGGAGGCTGGATCCGGAGCGCGCGCCGAGGTCATCGAGCGCCTGGCTGACTCCATCCACGTCCGCGCAATGACTGTGAAACGAAGGGCCAGACGTAGCGCCGTACGTGGCAGGGGACGTGGAAGAGGGGTGTGTCCGTGTGATCACACCCCTCTTGATCCCGTCCAATGAGCCCTGTGCTCGGGGCCGCTCAGTGCGTGCCGGAGCCGCCCTCGTGCACGGTGACCGTCGGCTCGACGCCGATGGCGCCGACTGCTTCCCGCCAGGCCTCGAGCCCGACCTGGAACGCGACGACGCCCGCCTCGGGGAGGGCGATCTCGATCGCCTCCAGGATTTCCTGAGGGGTGACCCCCAGATCGAGGGCCACTCGGATATGGCTCTGGATGTGCCCCTTGCCTGCCCTCATCACGGTGAGGCTGAGGATGAACAACAGCTCTTTGGTGCGACGGTCCAGAGCGCGGGGCGCGAGATAGGCCGCCTTGACCAGGCCGTTCGTTGCTTGCAGGACCTCGAAGTCGTGCTGTGCCATGACCTTGTGGTAATCGAGGACGTAACCCCGGTCGTGTGCCATGGCGTCGATGTATTCCTGTGCGGTTGGCGAGGAGGCCGCGTCGATCGTCATTCCGACTTTCCTTTGTGTGGGGCAGCAGGGCCGCAGAGCATGGCGGGGACGAGGAGGCGGTGATGAAGCAGGGTCATCGCCAGCCTGCCCGCGATACGGGCGTATCGGCCGGGAGTACTGGTGCATCCACCCTCGAAAGTCCGGGTACGGCGCGGGTGCCGTCCGAACCGGCGTGCAACACGGCGACCAGGTGCATCTCCGTGATCCTGGGATTGGCGAAGCGGATGTCCACTCCGGGGATGGGCGAGGTCTTGATCAGGACCTCGGTTCCAGCAAGGCCACCAGAGCAATTCGCCTGCCAGGCGGTTGTTTCGTGGGTCATGCTTACCATGCTGTGCACTATACGCACCGGCTATGCGTATAGTGCACAGCATGGTAAGCGGCGGCGCCTGCGTCAAGACCCGGGCCGGAGTAGTGCCATACGCTGAACGCGTGAGCGCATCCTGGAAGGCGGTAGGCAGCGTGCGGACAGAGGCCGCAGACGAATCGGAGAACGCAACCGAGGGGTCGGCGAAGCGCCCCAGCCAACCCCCGTCGCAGACCCTGGTCCGTGGGCTTGCCGTCCTGCGTGCCGTCGCTCATCAGCCGCGGGGCCTGACTGTGACGGAGATCGCATCCCGGACTGGACTGCACCGCACAGTGGTGCACCGTCTCGCCAACACGCTTGCTGCGGAAGGATTCGTGGCCAGGACCGCGGACGGCGCATATGTGCCCGGAGGTGAGGTGCACGCACTCGCGGGCACCTCGCGGCCGAGCCTCTCGGAGTTCGTGCAGCCGCTTCTGCAACAGCTTGCCGACCGGTACGGCGGCACGGCGATCCTCTTCTTCGCGGAGCCGGATAGCGTCGTCGCCGTGGCCACGGCCGTTCCGAAGGATGCCGACTACCACCTGGCCTACCGAAAGGGCAGTCGCCAGCCGCTGGACCGGGGAGCCGCCCCGCGCGCGATCCGGGCCGGCCGGGCGCCGGACGAGGACGACTCACCCGCCGTCCGCCAGGTGCGCCGACAAGGCTGGGCCATCACCCATGGTGAGGTGGAACCCGGGGCTCACGCGGTCGCGGCCCCGCTGTCCCGCGACGGCGACCTGCTGGACGCCTGCGTCATGTTCGTTTCGCACCGACGCGACCACGTCGAGGAGGCGACACGGGATGTGGTCTCCGTCGCGAAGGCGGCACGCGTATTCGCGCTCGGGATGCACGAGAGCCTGCCCATTTCTGCTCGCAGGCCGACGGATTCCGCGTAGCGGGGCCGTCGAGCCGGTGAGCGGACGGCAATCTTCCCCCGCCTACGGGCGCATCCCGGGAGAACATGAGTGCTCCACAGGGGCTGTTCCGTGGGGAGCGAGGTGCCCGTCGCTTACCGACGTCGCGCGTGCGGGTGCGTTGTCGATACAGCGACTGGAGGGTGTCTGGAGCGTGTAGGTAGACATCCATGCCTGCGGGGCCCGCCGACCTGCGCGAGCGCAAACCGGCCCGGCGCCGACTCGAGTGGCCAGCGGCCCACCAGTCGTTTCGCCTTCGACCGCGGCGCCTCCACCCGCGCCGGCACCACCTGCATGCCGAACAAGACAGCCAACTCCTGGCAGGGCAGCGGCCCCTGCCCAAGCCGGACGCGACCCGCGAGCGCCTGCAGGATGCGCGCTGGCAGTCCACCGACAATGCCGACCAGGCCAGCCCCTCACGCCACATCGGCACCTGCGAATGTGGGCTTTGCCGCACCCGACACCGACGACGTCTCCACAGTCTGCCCCTCGGCGGCCGGCGCGGCCAGCCCAATCCCAGTCTGAGCAAAGCCCGGTCTCGTCCACCAAGGCAGGCACCTCGCCGACCCACGAGCGGGCGATGACCCACTTCTGCCAGTCCTTCTCGGCCGCGGCCAGCCCGGCCTGGATGCGGTCGGCCTCCTCACGCAGCCTGTCGACTCAACGGCGAGCGGCGAGCTCGTGGTGTTCCAGTAGTCCCACGACCGACGGCATTCGCGACCTCCCCGGTAGCGACGACCCGACAGGCCACCACTCCCACGGAACCACCGCCCTATCCCCGACCAGCGAAAGCTCTGGCCCCGCCAGACGAATTCGGCTGAAGCACGACAGCTGCGGGTGTTGCCCGCACATGTCCCGTCGGCAGGGTTCCGCTCGATCAGCCGATGGTCTACTCTCACCGCAAGCGCACACAGTGTGCGATTATCGTACTTAGGAGAGCCTCGTGGCCGGAGACGTAGTCACCCGCTCGCCGCCACAGACTCCGGCGCGAGGATGCGCTTGGCGCACGCCGACCTGGCCGCGGTATCGACGCAAGGCACGCGGTGACGCACCGAACCCCTCCGGGTTCGATGCGCTCCCAGGTGGCCGGCGCGGCGGAACATTGACCACAATGGAAAAGGGCCAACGTGTCGTCTCCTGCCGCCGCGGCGGACGCAGGAGCCGGTTACACCTGGCGCATGCATCTGCCGCTCGCTGACTGATTGGCATCGTCTTCGTCACCGCGCTGATGCTGATGAACTGCGCCGCCCTCGTCAGAGGCTCCGTCGCCTTGGCCGGGAAACCTGGCCGCATCACGGCCGGCTTCGTCGTCGGCCTCCTCGTCTCCCTGAACACCCGCTCCTCGGAAACGACGGACTTTTCCGATCGCGGGGTCGGAACTACCCGACGACTCCCCTCCGGCTACTGAGCGCGCGCCGGCGCGTCCAGTACCAGGCCCGGTTCTCCGAATCGGCGCTTCAAAGCCCATCAAGGATGATGCTGAATGAACACACCGACCACAGCCGTGCCCCGGTTCAGCGACCGGGGTGCCTACACGTACATCGCGGCCTTCAGCGCCTCGCTCTACACCGTGTTGCTCATCGCCCCGGTCCTCGGAGGCAAGCTCGCCCAGCAGCTCGGCCTCACACCGTCCCAGCTCGGTCTGCTGTTCTCTCTCGAGCTCGGCTCGTTCAGCATCGCCACGGTGCCTGCCTACCTGTGGCTGCGACGGGTGAACCTGCGCACCGCCAGCTACCTCGGCACCATCGGCGTCCTGGTCGGCAACCTGGTCTCGGGGTTCATTGACAGTTACCCGCTGCTCGTCGCGCTCCGCGTCTGCACCGCGCTGGCTGCCGGGTCGATCACCGTGATCGTCTTGTCGCTCAGCGGGCGCACCGCGAATCCGGGGCGGGCGTTCGGGCTCTGGGTGTGCTGCCAGCTCTCCATGGGGGCGCTGATCCTGGGGGTGTTCCCGCTGGTCTTCGCCTCCGCGCCGGTCGCGGTCGTCTACTGGACCCTCGCAGGGCTCATCGCTCTCTGTCTGCCCACCATCCGCCTCATCGATGGTGACGCTCTTCGTGCGGAACCGGCATCTGCGGAACCGGCCGATGCTCAGCGCCCTGCCGCCAATCCCATCAGGTACGTGCTCGGCCTCTCCTCCATGCTGTGCTTCTACCTCGCGCTGAGCGGTGTGTGGACGTTCCTTGAGCGGATCGGCGCGCAGGCCGGGAATGCCTCCGGAACGATCTCCGTCGTGCTGTCGCTCGCGACCGTCGCCGGCATCGCGTCCGCGATGATCGCCACTGTCGTCGGGGAGAGCCCGCGCCGATCCCTTTTCCTGCTCGGCGGCTACCTCATCATGGCGCTCAGCGTCGCGCTGCTGTTCGGCGCGCCGACCGTGGCACGCTTCGCCGCCGCTGCGATCCTCTTCAAGTTCGCGTGGACGTTCATCCTGCCCTACCTGCTTTCCGCGCTCTCCGACCTCAGCAAGGGCGGACACGTCATGAACACCACCAACCTGATGATCGGCACCGGTATCGCGACCGGCCCCATTCTCTCCGGGATGCTCATCGACGGCGCCGGCGGCAGCTTCGCCCCGATGCTGGCTGTTTCTTTCGTCGGTGTGCTCGCCTCGATGGGCCTGATCTTCGCGACCCGCCCGGCGGCCCGTCGCGCTGCGGACCCCGCCGCCACCCCAGACGCCCAGAATAACTACGCCTGACCCTCGCCCCTGCCGCGAGCACCTGAAGGAGAAAGATGCCCATCCCTGCTGACGCGGTCCATCACAATGCCCGCGTCTACACACTCGACCCGGCCCTGCCCTGGGCCTCGGTCCTGGTGGTGGCCGGCGGCGCGATCGCCGCTGTGGGCGGCGAGGAACTGCTCGACGAAATCGCGGGCACCCCGGAGGTCGTGAACCACCATGGCGGGTTCCTCATGCCAGGTCTCGCCGACGTCCACAACCATCACATGCTCGCTGGCCGGGCCGACCTGTTCGAGCTCCAACTCGACCCGACCACGGACGTGGACGGGGTACTCGATGCTATCCGCGCCTGGTCGTCGGCTTTGCCGCCCGGCGCCTGGGTGGTCGGCGGTGGGTGGGGCACCGGGCTGATTCCCGCATTGTCCGACCTCAAAGCCCTCTCCGCCCTCGACGAGGCCGCCGGAGGACGGCCTGTACTGCTGCGCGACGACAGTTGCCACAACCGCTGGGTCAGCTCCGCGGCGCTGGCCATCGCTGGTATCCACGCCGCCTCGGCCGACCCCACCGACGGCATCGTCGTCCGCGATCCCAGCACTCGCGCGCCCGTCGGCCTGCTCATTGAGTCCGCCCTCATTCCGGTAGAACGCGCCTACGCATCGTTGGCCCCCGTCGGCGTCGCGCAGCACGCCGAAGCCAGCCGGCGGGCTGTCGAGATCCTGCACTCCTTCGGGGTGACCAGTTTCCAGGACGCTGCCACGTCCCTGCCGCTGCTGGAGGCGCTCAAGCACCTCGACGACACCGGCCGCCTCGACGCCTGGGTCGTGACCTCGCTCCAGGTCAACGACAAGATATTCGGCACACATCCGCTGGGCCAGGACCTCATTGGCCTGCGCGAGACCTACCGCAGTCACCATCATCGTCCCGACTTCGTCAAGATCTTCCTCGATGGTGTACCCCCTTCGAGGACGGCCGCGTTCCTCGAGCCCTACCTGCCCGACGCTGTGCATGAAGCCGACTGGCGCGGGGAGACCACCATGAGCCAGGAGGAACTCACGGGGTGGCTGCTGCGTACCGCCGCGCAGGGTCTATCGGCAAAGATCCATTGCACCGGCGACCGGTCGGTGAGCATGACCCTCGACGCAGTCGCGGCTGTCCGCGCCGCCGGCCACACTGTGCCCGCCTTTCACATCGCGCACGGGCAGTACGTCGCCGAACAGGATGTGCCGCGTCTGGCCGAACTCGGCGTCGTGGCCGACATCTCCCCCCCCTTGTGGTTTCCCGGCGCCATCTTCGACGCCATCTGCGCATGCGTCCCGCGCGAACGTGCCGAAAAATTGCACCCCAACCGGAGTCTGCTGGACGCCGGCGTACTCCTCGCCGGCGGCTCCGATTGGCCGGTGATGCCTTCTCCGAATCCCTGGCCCGGCATCCAGGGCCTGGTGAGCCGGGCCGATCCGACCGGGACATTCTCCGGTCGGCTGTGGCCCGAACAGGCCATCACCACGGCCGAGGCCCTGCACGCCTACACCCTCGGCGCCGTCCGCGCTATGGGCCTGGACGACGTCACCGGATCCCTCACCCCGGGCAAGTCCGCCGACTTCGTCGTCCTCGACCGCGATCCCCTTTCCGTCCCTGTCGAAGAACTCGCCGCAACCACAGTGGAACAGACATGGTTTTCAGGCCGGAAGGTGTACGACCGCCAGCTGACGGAGTAGGTATCCCCGTCGGACAGCCCGGCCCTTCGCTATGCTCTTTCCGCTGTTCAGACAGCGTGGCGGTCGCCCTCCGGGGCGACAAAGCGGTGGCTAGCCACACACGTCTTCGGAAGATGCGTCACCATCCGAACGATCAGCGCATCTCCGCAGGTCACAGCGGATACGGCACGACCAGCCCTTGGCTGTGGCTCCTGCCCAGGACTCGAACCTGCGGCCAACGACCGAGCCGCTCCATAGGCACAGAGTGGACTCCACAGTGATCCGTGATCCTGGGAACCACCGTTCGCCACCGTTCCCATCTGTCTGGTGCCCCGCCGGGGGCACCACCTGCGCAGCAGGTCAGAGGGTCGCGAGGCCCCTCGTTTATTCGAGGGGCCTTCGCCATGATCGAGTGCCACATAGATGCCACATCACCGATTGATCATGGCAATGCAACGGAGCGTAACCCTCGCAAGCGGGGGTACCAGTTCATATAGCGAGACCACGAGGGACGGCTCCGCTCCCCATCCAGTGCCGTCGATTCCTGCCTCAGCAGACCCGTGAGCAGTGGGCGGGGAGGCCCGCGCCACGGGAGAGCGCCCCCGCCGGAACACTCGGCGGGGCGCCTACGTGAGTAAACGTAACCGCCCCGGGGGTTGTTCACCCCCGGGGCGGGACACCATGGCCTGAGCCCGGCGTCCAGCGGCACGAGGGCGGCAGCGAGGACGCGGAGTACCGCGTCTCCGTGGCGGCCCCGGGGTGCTACCTTTCCGCGCCCTTGATTCCCGCCGTGCGGTCGCTCGGCGTTGTGTCGGCGGGCTGGGGCAGTTCCGGGAGACCGGGGGCCCGGGGGTGTCGGGAGCGGAGGCGGTTCGCCCAGAGGACGACGAGCGCGCCCGCCAGGATGAGGACCGAGCCCCCGTAATCACGGGGGCTCGGAAAGTGCTGGAACATCAGCATGTCCAGGGCGAAGCCGAACACCATCGAACTGGCCATCACACTGGACACGAGCTCGCTGCTCAGGTGCTTGAGCGCGTAGGCGAGCAGCTGCTGGTAGACCGCGCTGAGCGCGCCGACGGCGATGATCAGCCACCAGCTGCCCAGGGACAGCGAATGGCTCGTGATCAGCGCCCACCCGACGGACAGTGCCAGGGAGACACCGAAGAAGTAGAAGACCACCGAGAAACTGCTGTCCGTGCGGCGCAGCCGGGCCACGATCACGTTGGCGCCCGCTGAGGCCACTCCGGAGGCGAGCGCGAAGACGCTGCCCCAGTCGAGGAAGCCGTCCGGTCGCACCCCGGTCACGACGACGATCCCCGCGAAACCCAGCACCAGTCCCGCCACCGCGACGGGCCCGACCCGCTGGCGCATGAAGACCAGCATCAGGATCGGCACGAACAGCAGATAGCTGGAGTTCAGCACCATCGCGTTCTGCAACGGGAGCCGTTCGAGGGCCAGGGTGTAGCACAGGAACATGCCGAACCCCAGCCCGCCGCGCAGGAGGTGCCAGCGCAGCTGGGAGGTGCGCACCGTGGGACGTCCGCTCGCCAGGTAGATCGGCACCAGGGTGGCACAGGCGAAGACATATCTGGCCACCAGCGCCACGGACGCGTCGCCGGTGCTGCTCGCCTCCTTCATCACGGCGCTCATCAGGGCGTAGATCGCGGCCGACGCGACGACGGTCAGCAGTTTCATGAATCAGTGGCCTCTACAGCTCGTCGAGGTTGATCGATACGGCCTCGGTGATTCCCGGCGAATTGTGCTGGATGTCGGAGCGAACAGGGGTGTTCCGGTCGAAGAAGTAGGTGGCGACCAGTGCACCGGAGCCGTTCTCGGCGAGTACCGGATTGTTCACCAGGAAGCGGCGGACCGATGGGCTCAGCACCTTCGGACGGATGAGCATGCGGAGGCGGCCGAAGGCATTGTCCGGGATGACGGCGGTGGTGCCGAATCTCTTCTTGTACTGGAATGTTCCTTTGGTAAGGAACGGCTCGCAGCCCTGGAAGTCGAGCAGGGCGATCCCGTCTTCCGACGCGGCCCAGTCGAGGTTCGCGTAGTAGATATAGGTCTGGGCGCCCGCGGCACGGTGGACATCGGAGCCTTCCTTGATTCCGATCAACCGCGCGTTGAGTCTGCGGCGTTCCCGGTCGATCTGGCAGACACTGCCCGCCACCCATTCCCCGGACCGGAGCACACGGAAGAGCACGCCTTGCCGGAAGAGCGTACGGAAGGCCGGCTCCTCCTCCACACTGCGGGCCCGGTCCGCGTACCGCACGCGCATGGTCGGCAGGTGCATGGTCCGGTAGAACTCGTAGAAGTGGTCGTCCTCGTGGGAGACGTCGTAGGTGAAGCCGTCCCGCTCGGCGTTGCGGCGGCGTCTGCCCTCGCGTCGCGAGAGGAGCCGCGACATCACATGGGCGTGGCCACGGCTGGTGTCGACCACCTGGTGGATGCGGGCCACGGCGCGGATGTCGCCGGGGCCGGCGAGGGAGTCGACCACATCGGTCGGTGCCACCAGAACGGCCAGTTCCGCGTCGGCCGATGACCAGCGCTTGACGAGGTCGGAGACATCGTCGAGCGACGATGTCCGCTCGCCGGACCGCTCGGTCAGGAAGCGGTCCTCCACGAACGGGGCGATATAGGTGAGACCCTCCTGGGCACCGAGGTAAACGGTGCGGGCCGACTCACCGAGTCCGGTCGTACCGGAGTTCTCCCGGAGGAAATAGCCGGGGCTGTCATTCATCTCCGAAACCCCTCTGCGATCGTCAGGAGCGCACCTTGCCGAGCACGGTGTCGAGTATCTGGCCCGCGCTGTCCACATGATTGATCCACGCGTCGGGCAGGGGTGTGTAGTCGTCCCGCCCGTAGGTGCCGGAGGCATGGACGGTGACACCGTCGGCATCGGGGAGCAGTCCGCGATCGATCGCGTTGAGCACCCCGGTGACGGCCATGACCAGGGACCACTCGGTCAGCCGTCGCGGATCGCTCGGCAACGGTACGGGGCTCTTCCGCAACAGCTCGCGGCATTCGCCGTACCGGTCCATGCACTCCTTCAGGGACACCACGATGCCCGTGCCGCCGTGGGCGGCTATGAGGCCGCTCATCTCCGGGGCGGTCGGCGGCTCATGGGTGTAGAAGGTGTGCTCCAGCGTCTCCCGCGGGGACCAGGTGCGCCGCGGGAAGTGGGGGGAGGCATCCTGGACCCAGACCCCGTCCGGGCCCTTGGTGTACTCCGGTGTGTTCGCGGGATCGAACGAGCCGTTGAGCGTGTGCAGCACCATGTCGCGGGTGGCCATGTGCTGGACGAGGAGGAAGGAGGGATCGGCGACCTGGTGGCCGAGTTCCTTGAGCAGGTCGATACCGCTCTGATAGCCGAGCAGTCCGAAGGCGCTGGACACCGCGTGTGCGTGGACGGTGCGCAGCCGGGTACGGCCCGCCTGGCCGAACTCGTAGTCGTACAGGGCGCGCACGATGTCCGCGACCCGGTAGTTCTCCAGCCGCAGTGAGTGCCACAGCCGGAAGCCGTCGTGGCCGCTGACAGCGAAGAGGCTCTTGAATTCCCGCCCCACCTGCTTGACCGTCTCCGGCGGTGCGTCGTCCAGGACGAACACCGGGTTCAGAGCCCGGAGTTCGGCGTCCTCGGACAGGATCGAGCTGCGCAGCTTGCCCGTGGTCTGCGCGGGGGTCAGGGTCACCACTCGCAGCTGGTCCGGCTGGACGAGCCCGGCGGTCAGGGCGCGGGCGACCGCGTCGCGCAGTGCGACGGCCTTGTTCCCGGAGGAGGGCGAGAAGAGGACGACGGGTTCGCCGGTCTCCTGGATGTGGCGGACAGCGCGCGCGACGATGATCAGCGATGCGAAGGTCTTGGTGGTCTGGGTGTGCGGGTTCTGCCGCAGGTCCAGCAGACGTAACGGCAGTCCGCGGTGGTCGCCGAGGTCGTACAGGCCGGCGGTGGCCGGGGACAGGAACTCCGCCACCCGGGCGTCCATCTCGGGGAGGCGCATCGAGGGCTCGAACTCGCCGTCGGCAGGCACTGTCCCGTAGCGGGCCGCGCATTCCGCGACCGCGCGGTAGTACCGGGTGAGAAGGCTGGGACTCTCCCGGGTGACCAGGGGGGAGGGGTCAGATGCGGCGGTCTCGTTGACGCTCACTGTCTCTCCTAGGCGTGGGGGGCAGAGGTGGCCAGGTGACGGCTGAAACGACGCTGGTGGTCGCCGAGATCGCCGCGGACTCGCGGTGGCACCGCGGCGTCCCGCGCGGTCAGTGCGCAGTGCAGGAAGACCGGGGCCGCGCAGTGCGCGAGCGCGTCGCACAGCATCACGCGCAGAGTGTCGGGATCCTCCGCCCGCAGGACAGTTGCGTAGCCGGACGCCCTGGCCCAGGCCGCGAGATCGGTCCGGTCCGACGGGACCGCCTGGCCGCCCGTCGAGGCGTACGCACCGTCATCGAGGGCCACATGGATCAGCCTCAGATCCGGTATCGCGCCGGCGGAGACCAGGCCGACCGGGTTCATCAGGAGGCTGCCGTCACCGTCGACGACGACGGTCGGCGCACCGGTCGCCAGGGCGACACCGGTGCCGACTGATGCGGCGAGCCTTATCGAGCCCGTCATATAGAAATGCCCGGGGCGGTCAGCGATGTGCTGCGCAATACGGCATGCATAGCCGGTGGTGAATACGACCGGTCGGCCACCGGTGGCCGACACGATCTCTTGAATGGCCTGGGTCTTGTTCACGCCTGCCACCCGAAGAGTGACGGGGGAACGAGCAGCGCGGCCGGACGCCGTTGTTCATGGATGATTTCGTGTGCGCGGTCGACTTGGGCTGTCAACATGTCCGCCTGCAGCCGCTCGGCCGGAATGCCCAGGTCACTCAGCAGGGGCTCGGTCAGCCGCCCCATGACGGTGTTCTCCGGAGTGGTGTCCGGCAGGATCCCGCGGAGGCTCACGATCAGCAGCAACGGGATCTCATAGGGGACGACCAGCGAGGCCAGGGCGTTGACCGACTGTCCCAGGCCGGAGTTCTGCATCATGACCACGGGCGACTGGCCGGCCATGGCGGCCCCGGCGGCGACGCCCACCGCATTGTCCTCCCGCGGGACGGTCCGGAGTCCGAATTCGTCCTCCACCCGCTGGTAAAGCGGCGCCAGAATCCCGCAGGGCGTCCCGAAGAAAGGGCCGAAACCCTTGTCCGCGAGATACGCGGACAGCACCGCGGCGGGATTGTCGAGGCATAACGAGATTGCCATACACGCTCCCCCAAAGCGACGAACGGGACAAGTGCTTTCTGTTGCCCCGTGAGCTTTCACGCTCTCATGGCCCTCTCGGGCAGGCAAACATTTTGATCGTCGCAGAAGGATCTAGTACGTGCATCGTCCATGTGATACCGGAAGGAGGAGGGGGTGAATCCTCTTCCAGCCCTCTGGATCGAGCCGATCCGCCGCATGTCGCGGTCGGGTCACAGCGGACGCCAGCCGGGTGTCATATGCCCGCCGCGCATGGACCCAAGGGGACCGGGCGCGGGAAGGGACGGCCGTTCTGTGTTCAACAGAATATCGGCCACACGGGGTTCTAGTGGCCCATGCCACGCGTGCCTCGTTTGCCTCGCCCGGCTCTGTCGTGCCCAGCCCTGCCGACGGCCGCCCCGCCGGCCGTCGGACGATCCACGCGTCCGTCAGGCGATCCAGGTGCCCGTCAGACCGATGACCGCGGAGCCGTCGTGGTCGGTGAGCTTGGTGGCGGTGAAGTCACGGGCCCAGTCGGAGGTCTGGATGCGGAAGGCGGGGCGGTCGGCGGTGAGGGCTTCGAGGACGGTGTGGGCCGCCTCGGCCGGGGTCTGGGCGCCGTTGCGGAACTGGGCGGTGGTGCGTTCCAGGTAGGCCCGCAGGGTGGGGGCGTAGGGACCGGCGGCGGCGACTTCGGCGTCCAGGTCGAGGTTGATGTTGTTGACGAATTCGGTGGCCACCGCGCCCGGTTCGACGACCGAGACCGTCACACCGAGGGCCTTCGCGACCGGGGCCAGGCTCTCCATATAGCCCTCGACCGCGAACTTGGCCGCGCAGTACGCCTCGTTGAAGGGCTGGCCGATGACGCCGCCGACGCTGGTCACGGTGATCAGGCGGCCGCTGGAGGCGCGCAGGTGCGGCAGGGCGGCCTTGGAGAGGTGGAGGACGCCGAAGAAGTTGACCTCCATGACCTCGCGGACGTCGGCGACGGTCTCGTTCTCGAGGGTGCCCAGATGGCCCGCTCCCGCGTTGTTGATCACGGCGTCGAGCCGGCCGTAGTCGGCGAGCACGGCCTCGACCAGGGCGATGGCGGCGGCTTCGTCGGTGACGTCGAGGCGGCGGATGTCCAGCTCGACGCCCGCGTCTGCGGCCGCCTCGCGCAGGGCGTCGGCGCGGCCCGGGTCGCGGAGGGTCGCGACGGTGTGCCAGCCGGCCTCGGCCGCGGCCACGGCGGCGGCCAGGCCGATACCGGACGAGGTGCCGGTGATCAGGACGACCTTGGAGGGGGTGGCGGTGGAGGACATGCGAGGGCCTTTCCCTGGGGGGCCGCCGAGGCGATCCCGTTTAGGTGCGTGTACACACACCTTAAGCATTGTGTGTGTGCACACGCAACGCGGGTATGCTCGGACCATGGCACAGCGCAAGCTCACCCAGGCCGACATGCCCGTCGCCGACCACGCCTTCTACGGACTGGTCTGGGCCGGGACCGTCCTCACCGAACGGGTGGACCGCGCCCTGGTCAAGGCGCACGATCTGCCGGTCTCCTGGTTCGAGGTGATGCTCTGGCTCGCCTCCAGCCCCGATCCGGTCCCCGCCTCCGTGCTCGGCAACAGCACCATGCTCAGCCGCAGCCAGGTCTCGCGGGTGATCGACGCCCTGCGGAACCGCGGACTGGTCACGCGTACGCCCTCCGCGCACGACGCCCGCTCCGTGGAGATCAGCCTCACCCCCGAGGGCCGCCGGCTCTTCGAGGAGGCCGACGCCACCCGCCGGGCCTGCCTCGCCCCGGTCTTCACCGGTGTCCTCGACGAGGAGGACCTGACCGCCCTCAGCCGGGTGTGGCACAAGCTCAAGGAGAAGAAGGAAGAGATCTGAGAGGGGCCCGGAGAACGGGATCGGCGGGCACGGCCGCCGCGGACGCACACCGAGCCGACCCTGACCGCGCCGCCGGCGGCTTTCGCCGGGAAAACCCCCGGGAAAACATCTGGAGCGGCGGTCGGCGGCGGACCTACCCTCGGCCCCATGCCGCCCGCGAAATCCTCCTGGGTCTGCCTCCCCTGTCGGGCCTCCTACAAGCAGCCGCGGGACGCCCGCCATCCCGAACGGCGCTGTCCGCGCTGCGCGGAGCCGCTGATCCACGCCGGGCCCGCCTTCGCGCCGCCCCCGCGGCGGGACACCGAGGGGTGGCGCACGCTGTCGCTGCTGCTGCACGCGGGTATCCGCTTCTTCCCCATGGGGTGCTCCTGCGGACCCGGCTACCGGCCACGCACGACGGCCGAGGTGCGGGAGCGGATGGCGTACGCGCGGGAGAGCGGTGAGCCGTTGGCCCGGGCACTGGTACGGGCCGAGGTGCCCTGGCCCGCACCGAACGGCAAGCGACGGGCGCGGCGTCGGCGGCCGCGGTGAACTGATCTTAGAGTCAGTTGGGGTACGAAGGCCCACTGACGTCAATTAGCTGAGCATTCTTCTCCCCAGCGGGCATACGCGACACTCCTTCATTGCGCTTATCTCAACGCGTCCGTACGGTGACGGCCATGCAGCAGCAGTCCGGCACCGAGGTGGCCGCGCGCGTTCGCCAGGTGATCGGCGAAGTCGGGTGCAGCCAGCGGGAGTTCGCGCGGCGGATCGTGATGGACCCGTCCAAGCTGTCGCGCTCGCTCGGCGGCAGCCGCCGGTTCACCGTTGCCGAACTGGCCCGGATCGCCGACGCCGGGAACGTGGACGCGGGGTGGCTGCTCGGTACCGCCACGGCCGCCGAGCCCACGGCCCCCGCCCCCTCCACCGGGTCGACGACGGCGCGGCGACCCGCCGTCGCCCCCGAGGGCGGACGGCCGTTGCAGATCGTGCGGGAGACGGTGCGGCTCATCGCCGAGCACGGTTTCCACGCGGTACGCGTCGCCGACATCGCCGCCGCCTGCGACACCAGCACCGCCGCCATCCACTACCACTTCCCCGGCCGCGCCGAGCTGCTGGAGGCCGCGGTGCGCTGGTGCATGGACGAGGACACCGCGCGGCGCGCCGCCCGGATCGCGGACGCCGACGACGCGTACGAGGAGCTGCGGCAGCTGATCGCGCTCCAGGTGCCGTACACCGTGCAGCAGCGCAGGCAGTGGCTGGTGTGGATGGATCTGTGGGCCGAGGCCGCGCGGTCCACGGCGATCGGGCGGCTGCACGCCGACTTCTACCGGCAGTGGCGGCAGACCGTCGCCGAGGTGATCCGGCGCGGGATCGCGCAGGGCGTCTTCCGCGGCGTGGACCCGGAGACCACCGCGGTACGGCTGACCGCGCTGATGGACGGGCTGGCGGCACAGGTGCTGGCCGCCGCCCCCGGTGAGGGCGGTGCGGCGGGCGTCGGGATGAGCGCCGAGGCCATGCACACCGCCTGTGCCGCCTACGTCGACACCGAGTTGGCCGCCGGGGGCGGGGCCACGCCCGTCACCGGCACCGGCCCCTCCCCCGCCGGTACGGACCCCTCCGCCCCGCACCACCACGCCGCCGACGGGCCCTAGGTTCCGCAGATTCGGAGTGATACCCATGCCCATGAACGACAGCGTCATCATCACCTGCGCCCTCACCGGCGCCGGTGACACCGTGGGCCGCAGTCCCCATGTCCCCGTCACCCCCGCGCAGATCGCCCGGTCCGCCGTCGAGGCCGCCGAGGCCGGGGCCGCCGTGGTCCACGTCCATGTCCGGGATCCCGAGACCGGCGCTCCCGCCCGCGATCCGCGGCTGTACCGCGAGGTCGTCGAGCGGGTGAAGGGGACCGGGACCGACGTGGTCATCAACCTGACCGCGGGCATGGGCGGTGACCTGGTCATCGACCCCGAGGAGCCGCTGCGGCAGCTTCCCGGTACCGATCTGGTGAGCGGTCTCGAGCGGCTTCCGCATGTCGAGGAGCTGCTGCCGGACATCTGCACCCTCGACTGCGGTTCGCTCAACTTCGGCGACGGCAGCAACCTCTACGTCTCCACCCCCGACATGCTGCGCACCGGTGCCAAGCGCATCCAGGAGCTGGGCGTACGGCCCGAGTTGGAGATCTTCGACACCGGGCAGCTGTGGTTCGCCAAGCAGTTGCTGGCCGAGGGACTGCTCGACGACCCGACCGTCTTCCAGCTCTGCATGGGCATCCCCTGGGGCGCCCCGGCCGAGCCCGGCGTACTCAAGGCGATGGTGGATCTGCTGCCGGAGGGCGCGCAGTGGGCCAGCTTCGCGCTGGGCCGGATGCAGATGCCCTGGGTGGCCCAGTCGATCCTGCTCGGCGGCAACGTCCGGGTCGGGCTGGAGGACAACCTGTACCTCAGCCGGGGCGTCAAGGCCACCAACGGCGAGCTCGTCGAACGTGCCGTACGGATCACCGAACTGCTGGGCGCCCGGGTCGCCACACCCGACGAGGCGCGGCAGCGGCTGGGACTCAAGCCCCGCGGATGATCCCGCGGGTGTTTCCCGGGCACCGCGCCTCGACACGACCCCACTCCTGTCCCCCACCACTGTGAGGAACCACGTCCCCATGCCCCTTCCCCCCTGCCCGCCCGAGGGCGTTCGGCGGGTCGCCTGCATCGGTGCCGGAGTCATCGGCGGCGGCTGGGTCGCCCACTTCCTGGCGCGCGGCTACGACGTCACCGCCTGGGATCCGGCTCCCGACGCCGAGGAGCGGCTGCGCCGTCTGGTCACGGCCGCCTGGCCCGCGCTGGAGCAGATCGGCCTCGCCGAGGGTGCCTCGCCCGGTCGGCTGGCCTTCGCCGCGACGCTCGACGAGGCCGTGGCCGAGGCGCAGTTCGTCCAGGAGAGCGCTCCCGAGAAGCTGGAGCTGAAGCGGCGGCTGCTGGCCGAGCTGGATGCCGCGACGCCCGCGGGTGTGGTCATCGCGTCGTCCACCTCCGGCTATCCGATGACGGACATGCAGACCGAGGCGGCGGACCCCGGCCGCCTGCTCGTCGGCCACCCCTTCAACCCGCCGTATCTCATCCCCCTGGTCGAGGTCGTGGGCGGTGAGCGGACGGAGGCCGCGGCCGTCCAGTGGGCCTCGCGCTTCTACACGGTGGCCGGGAAGTCCGTGATCACCATGGACCGTGAGCTGCCCGGCTTCATCGCCAACCGCCTCCAGGAGGCACTGTGGCGCGAGGCCCTGCACATGGTCGCCAACGGTGAGGCGACGGTGCGGGAGATCGACGACTCGATCACCGAGGGGCCGGGGCTGCGCTGGGCCTTCATGGGTCCGTGTCTGACGTTCGCCCTCGCGGGCGGCGAGGGCGGGATGGCCCATATGCTCGACCATTTCGGACCCTCGCTGAAGTCGCCCTGGACCCGTCTGGAGGCGCCGGAGCTGGACGAGGCGCTGCGTACGGCGATGGTCGAGGGCTGTGAGACGGCGGCCGACGGCCGCACCATCGCCCAGCTGGTCGCCGAGCGCGACCAGGGCGTCATCGACGTGCTGCGGGCCACCGGGCGTCTTCCGGGGCAACGCGTCGGCAGCAGCGGCACCGCCGGCAATACCGGCACCACCGACACCACCAGCCCGCTTCCGCGGCAAAGCACCACCCACGCGCCCCAGGGAGGCGACTCATGAGCACCCCGCTCCCCGACTACCAGCAGACCGTCCGGCCCGAGTGGATCGACTACAACGGCCATATGAGCGAGGCGTTCTACGTCCTCGTCTTCGGCCACAGCACCGACGAGATGATGGTCGAGACCGGGCTCGACTCCAGCTATCGCGCGAAGACCGGCTGCTCGCTCTACACCGTGGAGTCGCACATCCGGTATCTGCGCGAGGTCGAGGAGGGTTCCGAACTCACCATCCGCACGCGGGTGCTGGGGGTCGACGAGAAGAAGGTGCGGTTCTCGCACGAGATGCATGTGGGCGAGCCGGACGGTGCGCCGGTCGCCACGACCGAGCTGCTCGCCGTGCACACCGACCGGAAGGCGGGGCGCGCGGCGCCGTTCCCGGACGACGTCCGTGAGCGGCTGTCGGCCCTGGTCGAGAAGACACCGGAGTGGGCGGGGCGGGCCATCGGCCCGGTCCCGGCCGAGGCGGGGTAGCCACTTCCCGCCACGGTGGCCACGCCCTGCCCGAGCGCCCCGGACCCGGCATCCCCGCCGGTCCGGGGCGTTCGGCGGCCCGGGAGCCCGCGAGGTGAGGTTGAATGGCGGGAGAGAACCGCCCACCACCGCGCACGCGACATGCGATATGCGAGGAGCAGCGCCATGGCGGACGCAGCGGCCGGCGACAGCTGGAGCGTCAAGCTCAGCGGGGTGCCCGAGACCCTGCTGTGGAACCTCTATATGCGTGCCGCCGAGGCCCGTCGGCCCCGGCCGGTGCTCGACGACCCCAAGGCCGTGGAGCTGGTCGACCGTATCGACTACCCCTTCGAGCAGACCTTCGGCCCACCCGCCCCGCTGCTGGCACAGGGCCAGGCGCTGCGGGTCCGTACCTTCGACGGCGCCGTACGGGCCTTTCTCGAGGAGCATCCGGAGGGCACGGTCGTCACCCTCGCCGAGGGGCTGGAGACGCAGTACTGGCGGGTGGACAACGGACGGGCGCGCTGGCTGTGCGTGGAGCTGCCGGAGACCGCCGAGGTACGCCGTGCCCTGCTGCCGGACGAGGACCGGCGGCGCACCCTCGCCCGCTCCGCGCTCGACCTGTCCTGGCGGGACGAGGTCGATCCCTCGCGCGGGGTGCTGATCACCGCCCAGGGGCTGCTGATGTATCTGCGGCCGGGCGAGGTACGGGATCTGATCGCGGGGTGCGCCGAACGGTTCCGGGGCGGGACGCTGGTCTTCGACGCGGTGCCGCGCTGGTTCAGCGCGCGCACGCTGCCCGGCGGGATGCGCACCCCGCAGGGCTACCGGACGCCGCCCATGCCATGGGGCATGGACGCGGGTGAGCTGCCCAAGGTGCGCACCGCCCACCCGGCCGTCACCGAGGTCCGCGAACTGCCCCCGCCGCGCGGCCGGGGTCTGTACCACGGGGCGGTGGCCCCGCTGATCCGCCGACTGCCCGCGGTACGGAACCTGCGCCCCACGATGACGGTGCTCACCCGTTTCAGCTGACGGAGGGCCCGCACGTCCCGCGCCCGCTACGACGCCGTGGCGTAGACGTCACTGCCGGGGCCGCATGCGGTGAGTCCGGTTCGGTCACTCGGGCGGCAGGCTGTACCGCTCCAAGGTCGCTTTGGACGTCGACGTATCCATGAGCCTGAGCTCCCACGGTCCGGTGTTGACGTCGAAGTCCTTGCCGAAGCCGACCCACTTGCCGGCCATGCGGCGGCTGGTCGGTTCCACAAGCATCTGAAGCGCGCCGTGGTAGCTCGCTCCCTGGTAGTAGCCGTCCGTGGCCGTCTGCTCGGTCCAGGTACCCGTGATCACGCTCCGGTCAACTGTCAGGTCCAGGGAGAGCGGGGAATCAGGGTTCACGGACGCCCCGGGGAGGGACCGCCCTGTCAGGCGGTTTCCGTGCTGGACGAGCACCACGTAATGCCTGCCCTCGAAGACGTCCTCACGGCCCGATGAGTAGAACTCGTAGCGGGAGAGCCATACGCCGCTGTAGTTGTCCCCGGCCGTCTGCTGGCCTGGCCGGGTCTCCTCGGAGGCAGGGGCGACACCCTCTGCGCCCGGAGCCATGTCGTGCCCCCCGGCACCGTCGCCCTGGACTCTCGCCATGGGCACCTGCGGGGCGAACCCCAACGACTCGATCGGCATGCCTGTGACCCTCTCCAGTGCTCGGATGTACACCGGCCTCGGCGACCTGCTGATACCTGCTTCCCAACGCTGGACGAGCCTCTTGCTGGCCTCGTTCGGTTCGCCTGATTCGGCACCCGCCCGGCGGAGCGCCCTCGCCAAGTCGTCCTGGCTCATACGCAGACCGATTCGCACGGCCCTGAGCGCGTCGTTCGGTACGTGAACCTCGGTTGTCATGATGTCCACGCTAGCCACGATCCCCCGGTAATGACACCGAAATGACGCCCTTTGAGGGACGCCCGAACAACGCCTCTTCTGTCGTCGCGATGTCCTGGGCGGTGGCGGAACCATCACGGCCGACCGCGACAGAAGAGGCGGATCGTGATGGAGATGACGAAAAGAGCACAGCGGCTGATGAGCCTGCGTGTCTCTCGTGACAGTGGCCGGACGTGGGGCGCCGAACGGGTGATCCGCAGCAATGAGCCGCTGGCTCCGCTGCTCACCTCGGCGTGGCCGCCGTGCCAATGTTTACGCTGCGTGACTGGAGCGGGCCCCGCGCCCACCCGGCTCACGGGCGGCACGGGCGAGACCCCGGAAGGAGCGTCCAGAATGGACAGGTGAGATCCCCGATAGACCTCGCCACTCTCTATGAGCCCTGGCCGCCGTCCCCGTTGCGGGGCGTACACGACGAGTGGCTTGCCGACCGGGGCGTGGAGCTGCGGCTGAAGCGGGACGACCTCATCCACCCGCTGGTGCCGGGCAATAAGTGGCGCAAGCTCACCCCGAATCTGCGGGCGGCCGTCGAGCGCGGCCACACCCGGCTGCTCACCTTCGGCGGCGCGTACTCCAACCACCTCCGCGCGGTGGCCGCCGCCGGGACCGTGTACGGGCTGTCCACCGTCGGGGTCGTCCGGGGCGACGAACTGGCGGACGCGCCGCGCAACTGGTCGCTGACGCGAGCCGAGGCGCAGGGCATGGAGCTGGCGTTCCTGGACCGTACGGGCTACCGCGAGACGCTGCGCACCCTGGACGACCCGGCCACCCGGCGCGCGCTGGAGGAACGGTGGGGGCGCTGCTGGGTGCTGCCGGAGGGCGGTACGAACGTCCTGGCCGCGCGGGGCGCCGCGGAGCTGCCCGCCGAACTGCCGGACCTGGGCGAGCGCGACGTCGTGTGCTGTGCGGTGGGCACCGGCGGCACCCTGGCCGGGATCGCCGCCGGACTGCCGGACGGCGCGCGGGCCCTGGGGATCGCGGTGGTCCGGGGCGCCCGGTATCTGGACGACGAGGTGACACGGCTGCACGAACGGGGGTGGGGGCGGACGTTCGGCAACTGGCGGATCGACCACGATCACCACGGGGGCGGCTACGGCCGGGTGCCTCCCGAACTGGACACCTTCGCGGCGGCGTTCGAGGACCGGCACGGGATCGCCCTGGAGCGGCGGTACGTGGCCAAGGCGCTGTGGTGCGTGTACGACCTGGTGGGCCGCGGGGCGCTGCCGCCCGGCACCCGGATCACCGCCGTGATCACCGGCCCCCCGGACCCCGTCGGCCCCGGCGGGTGAGGCACTGCCGGGGCGGTGACGCCGTGGGCGGTGACATCGTGGGCGGTGACATCGTGGGCGGTGACATCGTGGGCAGTGACATCGGGACCGTGCCGCTACTCCCCGCCCCGCAGCCGTATCACCGTCGTCGCCGCATGGCGCACCGTGCTCTCCTGGCGCACCTCGACCGTCAGCTCCGGCGGGATGGGGCGGTAGGCGATCCGGGTGCCGACGGTGTCGAGCGCGGTGGGCAGCTCCCCCGCCGGGACCGGAGGTTCGACTTCCGGCAGGTCCCGCAGAGCGGCGGCGAGCTGGGCCCGGACCGCCGGGGACAGGGGGCTGGAGACCACCGGGGCGTCGTCGCCGGGCAGCACCAGCGCAAGCGAGCGCGGCCGCAGCCGCGGCCCGACCACGCCGACGACCACCGCGTCCCGGGTCTCCGCATGGCGCACCTTCCGCCAGTGGCGGCCCGCACGGTAGGGCTCGTCGAGGCTCTTGACGACCAGCCCCTCGACGCCGATGGCCGTGAGCGCGTCGTACCAGGTGGCGGCCAGTTCCGGATCGGTGGTCATGGGCACGGCCTGGAGCGGCGGGCCGAGCGGCTCCAGGAGCGCCAGCAGACGGGCGCGGCGCTGTGCGTAGGGCAGCGGGCGCAGATCCTCGCCACCCAGGGCGAGGAGGTCGAACGCGGCGTAGGAGGCCGGGAGTTCCCGGGCGAGCCGGGCGGCACGGGACTCCGTGGCGGCGAAGGCGCGCTTCTGGACGGAGGCGAAGTCGGTACGGCCGCCCGCCCACACCACCACCTCGCCGTCCAGGACGGTGCCGGACGGCAGCGGCCGGGCGGCGGCCTCCAGGTCGGGGAAGGCGCGGGTGACGATACGGCCGGAGCGGGCCTGCATCCGTACGGCGTCCTCCAGCCGGAAGATCACCAGCCGGTGGCCGTCGAACTTCGGTTCGTACGCCAGCCGCCGTCCCTCCGGGGCGACGGGCAGGGACGGGACGGCGCGGGCCAGTGCCACCTCCACCGGCGGCAGCAGGGGCCCGGCCGGGGTCATCGGCCGTCACCGGCGGGCAGCGGATGGGCCCGGCCGGGGTCGAGGAGCGGGGCGAGCAGATCACCGTGACGCTCGAGGCGGGCGGGGACGTCGTCGATCCGGAACACCAGCGGCCCGGCTCCGCCCGTGTCCTCCGCCGCCTCCGCCGCCTCCTCCTCCGCCGTCCGCTCGATCTCGTCCCAGGTGACGGGGGTGGAGACGGTGGGCTCGGGGCGGGCGCGGACCGTGTACGGGGCCGCGGTGGTCTTCGCCGCCGCGTTCTGGCTGAAGTCGACGTACACCTTCCCGGTCCGCAGGGAGCGGGTCATCTTGCGGATGACCAGCCGGGGCAGGGCCGCGGCGGCCTCGGCGGCGAGCCGCCGGGCGTAGGCGGTGGTCTGCCGGGAGGGGGTCGGCTCCAGCGGGACCAGCAGATGCAGCCCCTTGGAGCCGCTGGTCTTGGCGTAGGCGGGGAGCCCGTCGGCGCGCAGCCGCTCACGGAGCCACAGGGCGACGGCGCAGCAGTCGACGATCGTCGCGGGCGGACCGGGGTCGAGGTCGAGGACCAGCCGGTCGGCGACGCCCTCGCCCACGTCGATCCGCCACATCGGGGCGTGGAACTCGACCACGAGGTTGGCCGCCCACATCAGCGACGGCAGGTCCTGGACGAGGACCTGGCGGGCGGTCTCCCCCTCGTGGCGGGTGACTTCGGCGGTCGTCACCCAGGAGGGGGTGCCGGGGGGCGGGTTCTTGGTGAAGAACGTCTGACCGTCGGGACCGTCCGGGTAGCGCAGGAACGCCAGCGGCCGCCCGTGGAGATGTCCGAGGAGGGCACCGGAGGCCGAGGCCAGATAGTGCAGCAGCTCGCCCTTGGTGGTGCCGGTGGCCGGATGGATGACCTTGTCGAGGTTCTTGAGCGCGATCCGCCGCCCCTCCACCTCCGTGATCGGGGACATAGGATAAGAATCTCACGAAAGGGATCAAGCATGCGATCTATCTGGAATGGGAACATTTCCTTCGGTTTGGTGAGCATCCCGATCAAGATGTACCCGGCGACCGAGGACCACTCGGTCTCCTTCCGGCAGATCCACACCGCCGACGGCGGCCGCATCCGGTACCGCAAGATCTGCGAGCTCGAGGAGAAGGCGGTCGAGGCGGGCGAGATCGGACGGGCCTACGAGGACGCCGACGGTGCGCTGATCCCGATCACCGACGAGGACCTGGCGGTCCTTCCGCTGCCCACCACCCGCGCCCTGGAGATCGAGGCGTTCATCTCCGCCTCGGAGATCGATCCGCTGCAGATGGGTGACGCCTACTACCTGGGGGCCAACGGCACGACCGCGGCCAAGCCGTACGCGCTGCTGCGGGAGGCGCTCAAGCGCAGCGAGAAGGTGGCCATCGCCAAGTACGTCCACCGCGGCCGGGAGCGGCTGGGGATGCTGCGGGTGGTGGGTGACGCCATCGCGCTGCACCGGCTGCTGTGGCCGGACGAGGTGCGGGAGCCCACGGGGGTGGCGCCCAAGGCGAAGGTGACCGTGAAGCCCGCCGAACTGGACCTGGCCGACACCCTGATGGCGACGCTCGGCGAGGTGGATCTGAACGAGCTGCACGACGAGTACCACGAGGCGCTGGAAGCCCTGGTGGCGGCGAAGGTGTCCGGGACCACGCCCACCGCCGAGCCCGGTGAGGAACCGAGGGGCGCCCAGGTCGTCGATCTGATGGCCGCCCTGAAGGACAGCGTCCGCAGCGCCCGGGAGGCCCGGGGCGAGACGGCCGAGGAGGAAGAAGGGGCGGAAGCGGCGGAGGGAGAAGGGAAAAAGGCGACCGTCACCGAGCTGCGCGGCCGCAAGAAGGCGGCGAAGAAGGCCCCGGCCGCCAAACGGACCGCCTCCGCGACGCGCGGGAAGGCGGCGAAGAAGACCGCCAAGACGGCCGCGAAGACCACGGAGAAGAAGGCGGCTCCGAAGAAGACCGCGGCCAAGAAGACCGCGGCCAAGAAGACGACCGCGAAGACCGCCGCCGCGAAGACCGCGGCGAAGAAGCGGACCGGCAAGGGGGGTTCCAGGACCGCGTCCTGACATCCGCCCCGGCAACTCCCCCGGTATCCCCCTCTCCCCCGGTATCCCCCTCTCCCCCGTCGTCCCCCACCCTTCCCGTCAGCTGAAGTCGGCCTTGTGGTCCGCCGCCCACTGGGCGAACGTACGCCCCGGGTGCCCCGTGATGCGCTCGGTCTCCGGGGAGATCTCGGCGGCCCGCCCGACGCCCGCCGCGAACATGTCCAGCAGCGAGTCCGCGATCTCCGGGGTGGCGAATCCCTTGAGCATCCCCTCGCGCGCCACCTCGCGCGGCAGCTCCTCGTACCGCAGCGGACGCCCGATGGCCTCGCCCACGATCCGCGCCTGGTCGGCGAAGGTCAGCGACTCCGGCCCGCTGAGCACCGGCGCCTGGCCGACGAGGTCGTCACCGAGCAGCGCACGGGCGGCGACCTCGCCCATGTCGGCCTCGTGGATCGGAGCGGTCTGGCACTCCGCGTACGGGCCGCGGACCACATCGCCGGACTTGATCTGGTGCGCCCACTGGAGGGCGTTCACCGCGAAGGCACCCGGCCGGACGAAGGTCCACTCCACGTCCAGAGCCTCGATCGCGAGCTCCAGGTCGCGGTGGTGGGTGCCGATGGGGTTGCCGGGGCCGGGGTCGACGGCGGCGGACGACGACAGCATGACGATCCGCCGCACCCCCCGCTCCTTGGCCCGCTGGAGCAGCGCGTCCGCTCCGTCCCACACCACGGCGGGGTTGAGGAAGAGCGCGGTGGCGCCGTCGAAGGGCAGATCCTGGGTACGGGCGGCGCGGACGCCCGACGGCAGCTGTGCCGTCTCGGGGTTCCGGGTGAGCGCACAGACCTCGGCGCCCGCCTCGGCCAGCTCCTTCACGACGTACCGGCCGACGTTCCCGGTGGCTCCGGTGACCACGATCATGACGAATCTCCTTGGGTATGAATCACGTTGTGATGCTGCCGCTAGATTCAACCAGCTGGGTGAACTTGTCAAACATATAGATGGTTGATGGTCTGACCGGCACGGTTAGCCTGGTCCGGCCGGTCAGCGGACCTGCCCGGCCGAGCAAGAGGAGATGAACGAGATGCAGGGGACACCGAAGAAGCCCCGCCGTGCCCCCGCGCCCGACGAGCGCAAGCTGGACCCGGAGCGCTCCCGGCGGCTGCTGCTGGAAGCGGCCATGGACGAGTTCGCCGAGAAGGGGTACGCGGGTGCCCGCGTCCAGGACATCGCGGACCGCGCGGGCGTCAACAAGCAGCTGATCAACTACCACTTCGGTGGCAAAGAGGGCCTGTATGAGGAGCTCGGCCGTCAGTGGCTGCGGCGCGAGGCGGAATTCAACGACCCCGCCCTCCCCCTCGACGAGCTGGTCCTGCGCTATCTCGAGGCAGCCTTCGCCGACCCCCGGGGCACCCGCCTCAATGCCTGGTGCGGGCTGGCCGGGGCGGTGCCCGACGACGCCCCCGAAGACCTCTCCGACCTGCGGCGGCGCCAGATCGACGGCGAGATCGCCGAGGACATCGACCCCGCCATGGCGATGCTGCTGTGCGTCAGTCTGGTCAGCGCGCCCCTCGCGATGCCGCACGCCGTGCGGCGGTTCTTCGGCGCCGACCCCGAATCGCCCGAGTTCCGCGAGCACTACGCGGAGCAGGTGCGGCGGATCGTGCGCCGCCTGGCGGCGTAGCCCGTAAGGCAGCGCCCGTGCGGCGTAGCCCTGGGGCAGCGCCCGTGCGGCGGCTGCGCCATCGGCGGGCGCGCCCGATTATTCGGTTGCGCCCGCACACCGCCGCCCCCAGGATGTCCGCGACCGACATCCGTCACCCGACAGGAGCATGCGATGCGCCGATTCCTCGGAACGAACCAGCGCCCCCACCGGACGACCGTTCTCGAGGACATCAGCATCCATGCCCAGCTCTCCACGGGTCTCGCGGACCCTGAACATCGGCGTGCTCGCGCACGTCGACGCCGGTAAGACCAGCCTCACCGAGCGGCTGCTGTTCGACGCCGGAGCGATCGACCGGCTCGGCAGCGTCGACACCGGCGACACCCAGACCGACAGCGGCGTCATCGAACGGCAGCGCGGCATCACCGTCCGCACGGCCGTCGCGTCCTTCACCACCGGCACCACCCAGATCAATCTGATCGACACCCCCGGGCACTCCGACTTCATCGCCGAGGTCGAGCGCGCGCTCGGGGTGCTGGACGGCGCCGTCCTGGTGCTGTCGGCCGTCGAGGGCGTCCAGGCGCAGACGCGGGTGCTGATGAAGACCCTGCGGCGGCTGCGGCTGCCGGTGCTGGTCTTCATCAACAAGATCGACCGCGCGGGCGCCCGTGACGCCTCGCTGCTCGCGGAGATCCGGGGGACCCTCGCCCCGCTGCTCGTACCCCTGACGGCGGTACGGCACGCGGGCACGCGGGACGCGCGCGTCGTCGCCCGCCCCGTCGAGGACGAGGCGGTCCGCGCCGAGACGGCGGAGGTGCTGGCCGAGACCGATGACACGATGCTCGCCCGGGTCGTCGACGGTCCGCTCCCCTCGTCCGGCGAGCTGTGGACGGCGCTGGCCGCCGCCACCGCGGAGGGCTCCGTGCATCCGGTGTTCTTCGGCTCAGCGCTGAGCGGCGAGGGGGTCGGAGCGCTGGTCGAGGGGATCGCGCGGCTGGTACCGGCCGCGCCCGGCGGTGAGGAACCGCGCGGCACGGTCTTCGCCGTCGAACGCGGAACACATGGCGGCGGAACACATGGCGGCGGGGCACATGGCGGCGGGACACGTGGCGGCGGGTCCGGACCGAAGACGGCGTATCTGCGGCTGTTCTCCGGCCAGGTGTCGCCACGTCAGCGGGTGACCCTGTACCGGCGCGAGGCGGGCGGCACGGACCGTGAACTCACCGGGCAGATCACTTCGTTGGAGGTCGTCGGACGGGCCGGGGACACCCCGGGCCCGCTGACCGCCGGGAACATCGCGAAGGTCCGCGGGCTGCCCGGGGTCCGGGTCGGCGACCGGCTGGGACCCCGGCCCGGCGGCGAGGAGAACACCGAAGACGGCGACCGCGACCGGCCGCACTTCGCCGCGCCCAGCCTCCAGACCATCGTCCGCGCCCGTGCGGAGGGGTCCGCCGCGGCGGCCCGGCTGCACAGCGCCCTGCTCGACCTCGCCGACCAGGATCCGCTGATCCACACCCGGGCGCTGCCCGGCGGCGCCACGTCGGTGCTGCTCTACGGCGAGGTGCAGAAGGAGATCATCGCGGCCACGCTGGCCCAGGAGTACGGCGTCGAGGCCGACTTCGAGCCGAGCCGCCCGGTGCTGGTGGAACGGCCCACGGGGGTCGGCGAGGCATGCCATGAGATCGCCCGGTTCGACCACGGCGGGCTGTGGGCGACGGTCGGGCTGCGGGTGGAACCGGCCCCGGCGGGCACCGGCACCGTCTTCGGCTACGAGACGGAACTGGGCGCGCTGCCCCGCGCGTTCCACAACGCGATCGAGGAGACGGTGCACACCACGCTGCTCCAGGGCTTCCGCGGCCGGGCGGTGACCGACTGCCGGGTCGTCCTGGTCCGCTCCGGTTTCATCGGCCCGGTGAGCACCGCCGCCGACTTCCGCGGTGTCACCCCAACGGTGCTCCAGCAGGCCCTTGACCGGGCCGGGTGGCTGGTCTACGAGCCGTACCACGCCTTCGAGTCGGAGGTTCCGGCGGACGCGCTCGCGGCGGTCGCCGCCCACCTCTCCGCCGCCGAGGCGGACATCGCGGAGAGTGTGGACGGTGACACGGGTTGGCTGCTCCGGGGTGAGCTCCCGGCCCGCCGGGTGCATGGCGTCGAGCGGGCTCTGCCCGGTCTGACGCACGGCACGGGAGTGTGGTGGTCCCGGCCGTGCGCCGACCGCCCGCTCTCCGCCGCGCACGCGGGGCGGCTGCCCTAGTGCCGCGTCAGCCGAGGTTCGCCCCGCTCGCCGCCCTGGCACGCTCCCCCAGCCACCGCTGGGAGGTGCCCCCTCTCGCCGCGTTGGCCAAAAGCCCGAGCAGGCCCACTACGAGGGCTTCCCCGCCTTGCGATCGCACGCACCAGGACGCCTCGCCACCGGGCACACCTTGGCTGTCGCGGCACTAGATACCGGGCGAGCCGACCCTGGTGTAGATGACGGCGGTGCTGGTTCCGCCGGGCGAGGTGACCGTGACGGAGACCGGTCCGGCGGACCCGGCCGGGGCGACGGCGGTGACCCAGTTGTCGGAGACGACCGTGAAGGAGGTGAGCGTGGAGTCGAAGAGGACCCCGTTCGTCGCCGCCAGACCGGATCCGAACAGCGTGACCGTCGTCCCCGCGGTGAGCGGACCCTGCGTGGGAACCACGGAGGTCAGCACGGGCACCGGCACATAGGTGTACGGCACCGTGTTGCTCGTCCCGCCCGGCGTCACCACGCTGATCTGGACGGTTCCGGTCCCCGGCGGCACGACGGCCGTGATCTGGGTCGAGGACACCACCGTGAACGACGTCGCGGGCGTCGAACCGAACAACACCGCCGTGGCACCGAGGAGGCCGGTGCCGGTGAGGGTGACCGTCGTGCCGCCCGAGGTCGGCCCCACGCTGGGAACGACACTGGTCAGCGTGGGAATGGCCAGATAGATGTAGGTGACGCTGCCACTGGTACCACCGGGGGTCGTCACCGTCACCGGCACCGCTCCGGCGCTGCCGGGCGGTACGACGGCGGTGATCTGGGTGGACGAGACGACGGTGAACGAGACGGCCGGCTGGAAGCCGAACGTCACCGCGGTGGCGCCGGTGAACCCGGAGCCGGTCAGGGTCACCGTGTTACCGCCATTGACCGAACCCTGGCTGGGCGCGATCGAGGTCAGCACGGGGGCGGAGGCGTACGTGTAGCTCACCCCGTTGCTCGTGCCGCCCGGGGTCACCACCGTGACCTGGACCGAGCCGCTCCCGGGTGGAGCGACCGCGATGATCTGGGTCGGCGACACCACCGTGAACGACGTCGCGGACGCCGAACCGAACCGCACCGCCGTCGCACCGGACAGTCCCGAACCCGTCAGCGTCACCGTGTTCCCACCGGCGCCCGGACCCTGGTTCGGCACCACCGACGTCAACGACGGCGCCACCACATAGCTGTACGGCAGACCGTTGCTGGTCCCGCCCGGAGTCACCACCGTCACCTGGACCGAGCCACTGCCGGGTGGAGCGACCGCGATGATCTGGGTCGGCGACACCACCGTGAACGACGTCGCGGACGCCGAACCGAACCGCACCGCCGTCGCACCGGACAGTCCCGAACCCGTCAGCGTCACCGTGTTCCCACCGGCGCCCGGACCCTGGTTCGGCACCACCGACGTCAACGACGGCGCCACCACATAGCTGTACGGCAGACCGTTGCTCGTCCCGCCCGGAGTCACCACCGTCACCTGGACCGAGCCACTGCCCGCCGGAGCGACCGCGATGATCTGGGTCGGCGACACCACCGTGAACGACGTCGCGGACGCCGAACCGAACCGCACCGCCGTCGCACCGGACAGTCCCGAACCCGTCAGCGTCACCGTGTTCCCACCGGCGCCCGGACCCTGGTTCGGCACCACCGACGTCAACGACGGCGCCACCACATAGCTGTAGGACACCCCATTACTCGTCCCACCCGGAGTCACCACCGTCACCTGGACCGAGCCACTGCCCGCCGGAGCGACCGCGATGATCTGGGTCGGCGACACCACCGTGAACGACGTCGCGGACGCCGAACCGAACCGCACCGCCGTCGCACCAAACAGTCCCGAACCCGTCAGCGTCACCGTGTTCCCACCGGCGCCCGGACCCTGGTTCGGCACCACCGACGTCAACGACGGCGCCACCACATAGCTGTAGGACACCCCATTACTCGTCCCACCCGGAGTCACCACCGTCACCTGGACCGAGCCACTGCCCGCCGGAGCGACCGCGATGATCTGGGTCGCCGAGACGACCAGGAACGAGGCGGCGTTGGTGGCGCCGAACCGCACCGCCGTGGCGCCGGAGAGCGACGTGCCCGTGATGGTGACCGCGTTGCCGCCGCCGGCGGGCCCCTGGTTCGGCACCACGGACGTCAGCACCGGGGCCGGTGCCCCCACATAGCTGAACGGCACACCGTTGCTGGTGCCGTTCGGCGTGGTGACGGTGATCTGGACCGAGCCGGTCCCCGGCGGGGAGACGGCCGTGATCTGGGTCGCCGAGACGACCGTGAACGACGTGGCGAGCGTGGTCCCGAACCGTACGGCCGTGGTCTGCTGAAGGTTGTTCCCGTTCAGGGTGACGAGGGTCCCGCCACCGGGCGAACCGGTGGCGGGACTCACGGAGCTGATCACGGGAGGGGACGCCAGGGCCGCCGTGGGGCCGGTGTCCGCACCTGCATGGGGCATGCTCAACGTGCTTCTCCTTCGGCGGGTCGTCCCATGTGTGATCAGATGCCGGGAGCGGCGAGGTAGCTGAACTGGGTCGCGGCGGTGGCACTGCCCGCCGCGTTGGTGACGGTGACGTCGGCCGGGCCGGGCTGTCCGTCCGCGGTGGGAGGCGTGATCGCGGCCACGGTGGTGGAGTTGATGACCGTGAACGGTGCCGCGATTCCGCCGAAGGTGACCGACTGGGTGGTGCCGAGGCTGGTGCCGGTGATCGTCACCGCGGTGCCGCCGCTGGCCGGGCCCGATGTCGGGGAGAAGCCGGTGACGGTGGGCACGTCCACGTAGGTGTACGTCAGGCCGTTGCTGGAGCCGCCCGCGGTGGTGACGGTGACCCCGACCGGTCCGGCCGCGGCACCCTGCGGGACGGTGACGGAGAGGCTGCTGTCGGAGACGATGGTGGGCGTCACGGTGTTGGCGCCGAAGCTCACACCGGTCGCGGTGGACAGCCCGGTGCCGCTGATGGTGACGGTGTTGCCGCCGCCCAGCGGGCCCGAACTGGCGCTCAGCGCGGACTTGAAGGGCGCGCCCACGTAGAAGAACTGGAGCGGGTTGCTGGTGCCGCCCGGGGTGGTCACGGTCACGTCGACCACGCCGGTGCCGGAGGGCGACGTCACGGTGACCGAGATGTCGGTGTTCGCGGTGATCGTGGCCAGCTTGCTGCCGAAGTGCACGGCGGTGGCTCCGCCGAGGTTGGTCCCGGTGATGGTGACCGTGGTACCGCCGCCGGTGGATCCCTGATTCGGAGAGATGGGCATGACGGTGACTCCTCGAAGACGGCGTCCTGGGGGGACGCGTTGCCGAAGGTGATGGGTGACTGTGTGCGTGCTCGTGGTGCACCTGGCGCCCGGGACCGACGAGGATGCGACGGCCGTCCAGGCGCCGGAGACACCGACGGGGACTTGCCGCGCACTTTCAGTAATCCATCTGACGTAGGCCTGGACAAGAAGGGTGACGCTACGTCACCCGAATGGCCGGGCGCGTGACGTGGGGACATCGTCACCTTGGATGCGCCGGGCCCGCAGCCCCCGCGTAGGTCAGCTCCGTCGCGCCCCTCACCCTTTCCCGTGACCCCCTCGCCGGACGGGGTCCTTCCGCAGATCCCGGGCGTATCCTCGTGCCACATGGGGGCGGAAAGGGGCATTCCCGTCGATGATCCCCTCTGTGGGGGGACCTGGCGGGTGCGGATCCGTAGTGCGGCCGGTGACGTCCTGGGCGCCGGCATTCTTCTGGGCAGTGACACGGTGCTCACCTGCGCCCATGTGATTCCCGACGACGGAAGTGCGGTGCCCGCCACGCCCGTTCTGGTCGACCTGGTCGGGGTGCACGACGCCCGTCCGGTGCCCGCGCGGGTGGCCGAGGGCTGCTGGGTGCCCCAACTCCCCGACAGCTGCGGCGATGTGGCGCTGCTGCGGCTGAGCGAGCCGCAGCCGGCCCAGCACGGGGCGCCGCTCTACCGGCTGCCCCCGCTCCCCCGGCGCCCGGTGTGGATGTTCGGCTTCCCGGAGGACAACCCCAGCGGTCTGTGGTTCACCGGGCGGATCGCCGGGCCCGCGGGGCCGCGTTCGGAGTGGGTGCAGCTCAACCCCGACTCCCCCGGGGACGTGGTCCGGCGCGGCTTCAGCGGCGCCGGGGTGCAGGACGAGAGCAGCCGCCACATCATCGGGATGATCGTCAGCCGCTACGACGACTCCTCCCGGGTGCCCATCGCCGAGCGCCGCCGGCTGTCGTACATGATCCCGGTCGAGACGATCGTCCGTCATCTCCCGGGCGTCCGGCGCTGGGTGAGCGGGGACCGCGGGGTGGATCCCCCGCTGGTCTCCCGTCTCGTCGGCGGGGTGCAGGACGTCGGCTTCGCCCAGCGGCTCGCGCTGTGGCTGCGGCGCGGCGGTCCGGCGGGACGGGAGGGCATCGCGGACGTGGAGACCGTAGTGATCGCCGCCGGCGACAGCGACCGCTACGAAGCGCTCAGCCGTGCCGTGACGCTCGCCGACCGCGAGCTGTCCGGGGGCGACCAGGAGGCGGTGTCGGCCGCCCCGCACGGCACCGTGCCGCCGATCGGCAGTCTGGATCTGGCCATCGACGTCACCGGCTGGTCCGACACCGACGTGGCCCGGCGGGTCGCGGACCGGATGGATCTGCGCGCGGACGGCGACACCTCCCCGCTCAGCCGGATCCGAGCCAACGCGGTGCCGCTGACCGTCGTGGCGGTGGGTGTGGACCGGGCCGTGGACCAGGAGGCCCTGGTGCGCTTCCTGCGGGTGCTCGCCGAGCGGGGCAGCAGGCTGATGCTGGTCTTCCGGGACCCCGACGCGCCCGGACTCCGGCTGGCCGAGCGGCTGTTCCGGCCGGATCCGGCCCGGGTCGACGCCTGGCTGGACGAGCTGGCCGCGAGCGTGGCCCACGCCGGGGAGCGCGAGCGGGAGGCGGCCGAGCGCGGTGCCCGATTCGCGTCGCTGTCCGGCCCGCGCGGGGACGCCTCCGGCTTACGCATCAACCTGTTACGGCTGCGCGGCGACCCCGAGCTGCGCTCCCACCACATCGTCGCCAAGCTGGCCGCCTTCGAGCACGCGGTGCGCACCGTGGCCGCGCGGGCCGAGGCCACGCTGCGCGCGGCGGCCGTCCAGCAGGCGGCGGTGGAGGAGCTGAGGGGGCTGCTGACCGCGTACTCGGCGATGCTCGGGGCGATGGCCGCATCGGAGCGCGCGGAGCTCTTCCCGCTCCAGCGCGCCGCGCACGCCCGGCTGGACGCGGTGCCGTGCGATGTGCCGGAGGCGCGGCGGGCCGTGGACCGCTTCGTCCGGGCCGTGCACACCCCGCCGGGGGGTCCGCAGCCGCCGCCGGAGAACCCACCGCGGGGAGGGTCATCATGACCGACCGGGTGTGCGCGCGCCCGGACTGCGAGGGGGCGGGCCGCGGCCGGATCAACCCCCGGGGCTTCTGCGCGGAGTGCGGCCGCAGACCGCCGCCACTCCCCCCGGCCCCGCCGCCACCGTCCCGGCGGCCCGGATCGCGCGCCCCCGGCGCGGCCGGGAGCCTGTCGTCGGAGGCGACCGCGGACACCGACCGCGCCCGCCGGAGGGACGCGGCGCGGAAGTTCACGGTGCGCCCGGCGGGCGAGGGGCTGCTCGATCTGCCACGCGTCGAACTCCCCTCGCCGCGCGACCTCGTCCTGCGTGATCCGCGGCCCCCGTCCCGCGGCCGGACCTGCGGACGGCCCGGCTGCGGGGAGACGGTGGGCGCCCCGTACGCCGGTCAGCCCGCGCTCCCGTCGGGTTACTGCCCGCGCTGCCGCCATCCGTTCGACTTCACCCCGCGGCTGCGCCCCGGGGATCTGCTGGGCGACCAGTACCGGGTGGTCGGCTGTGTCGCGTACGGCGGCCTGGGCTGGGTGTATCTCGCCGAGGACACCCAGCTGGACAACCAGCCCGTCGCCATCAAGGGCTTGATCGACGACGAGGACGAGGCGGCACTGCGAACCGCGGTCGAGGAGCGGCGCTATCTCACCATGCTCGACCACCCCGGCATCGTCCGGATCATCAACTACGTCACCCAGCCCGACCCCCGGGGCAGCGGACGGCTGACCGGCCACATCGTGATGGAGTTCGTCGACGGGATGACGCTGGCCCAGATCAGGGACTGTGTGGCGGACGCCGTACCGCCGTTCGACGGGCCGCGGCTGTACGAACACATCCTGGCCTACGGCTGTCTGGCGCTGCGTGCGGTCGGCTATCTGCACGGCGAGAAGCTGCTCTACTGCGATCTGAAGCCGAGCAATGTGATGCACCACGAGGACCGGGTCAAGGTGATCGACCTCGGCGCCGTCCGGCGGCTCGGCCGTGACGACGGCGAACAGCCGGTCATCACCGAGCGGTTCGCCTCCCCCGAGGTGCTGGCGCGGGGCGCCGCCGCGCTCACCGAGCGCCATGACCTCTACGGCGTCGGCACGACCCTCAAGGAGCTGTCCGACAAGGCCACCCACCCGGGGCAGCGACCGCCGGGCCTGGGCGCCGAGTCCTACCGCCGGGTCCTGGCCCGCGCCACCGCCGCCGACCCGGCCCGGCGGTTCGGTTCGGCGGCCGAGATGTCCGAGCAGCTGTGGGGGGTGCTGCGGGAGATCCACGCGCTGCGGCTGCGGCGCGAACAGCCCGAGCCGTCCACGCTGTTCGCCCCGACCGCGGCGCTGCTGGACGTCTCGCTCGGCCGGATCCCGGGGCTGGAGCGCTGGCTCACGGAGGAACCGCGTCCGGCCCTCGCCCATGGGCTGCCCCGGCCCGAACAGGTGCCGCCGGGGCTTCCGGTGCCGTTCCCGGACGACGCGGACCCGGGCGCTGCGCTGCTGAGGACACCGACGGAGAGCGGTCCGCGGCGGCTGATCGAGCAGCTGAAGGCGTTTCCGCGACCGTCGGCGGAGATACGGTTCCGGATCGGCCGGGCCCATCTCGAACTGGGCGAGGTGGCCGGCGCGGACCGCGCGCTGACGGCCGCCGCGCGGATCATCGGAAGCGCCGCCCGCCACGACTGGCGGCTGTGGTGGCACCGCGCCCTGGTGCGGCTCGCCGAGGGCCATGTGGCCGCCGCGCAAGCTGCGTTCGACACCGTCTACAGCGTGCTGCCCGGGGAGTACGCGCCCAAGCTGGCGCTCGGCTACTGCGCCGAGCACCTGGGCGACCACGACGCCGCCCACCGCTTCTACGAGGCGGTGTGGGAGCGCAACCGCTCCCAGGGCAGCGCCGCCTTCGGGCTCGCCCGGCTGCGGCTGGCCGCGGGCGACCGCGGCGGCGCGGCGGACATCCTGGGCGGGGTGCCGAAGGTCTCTCGCCACTACGACGCCGCGCGGATCGCCACGGTCCGGGTGCTCGCCGGGCGGCTCGCCGCCCCGGGCGGACTGCCCGCCGCCGAGGAGCTGGTGGAGGTGCTGACCCGGCTGCCGCGGCTGTACCTGGACGACGGGCGCCCCTCCGGGCCCGCCCGGGACCGGCTGACCGCCGAGGTGCTGGAGAACGCGCTCGACTGGGCGCTCGGCGCCACCGCCAGGGCGACCGGCTCCGAGCCCGGTCTGCTGTTCGGCGAGGCGGACGACGAGCGGGCGGTGCGCACCCGGCTGGAGCGGGCCCTGCGCCGGCTGGCCCGGCAGGCGGACAGCCCCGACGCGCTGGAGGTGCTGGTCGACCGCGCCAACGCGATCAGGCCCATGACCCGTGTCTGACAGGGGGATCGGATGAACGAGCGGGCGGAGCGGACCGCGGCACCGGCGCGGGACGCGGCCATCACCCTGCGGGTGCACCAGAACAAGTACCTGCCCGCCGCCGCGGGCCCCGCCGAGATGCACGCCGTCATCGGCGTCGCGGCCCATGGCCTCGGCCCGGCCGCGGCCCGCACCACCGCGTCCGAGGTCATCGTGATCGACTGCTCGGGGTCGATGAGCTGGCCACCCACCAAGATCGCGGCGGCGCGCCGGGCCACCGCCACCGCCGTCCAGCTGCTGCGCGACGGCACCCGCTTCGCGATCGTCCAGGGCACCGAACGGGCGGACGTCGTCTATCCGCCCGGCGGCGGGATGGCGGTCGCCGGGGCCGACACCCGGGCCGCCGCCGCCCGCGCCGCCGCCGTCCTGCCCGCCGTCGGCGGTACGGCCATCGGCAGCTGGCTCGACCTCGCACGCCGACTGCACCTGGAGCGGCCCGCCGCGATCCGGCACACCCTGCTGCTCACCGACGGCCGCAACGAACACGACCCGCCCGGCCATCTGCACCAGGTGCTGGACGCCTGCGCACCGCATTTCACCTGCGACGCCCGCGGGATCGGCGACGGCTGGGACGCCACTGAACTGAGGGAGATCGTGCGGCGGCTGCACGGCCGGGCGGACGCGGTTCTGGAGGACTCCGCGCTGACCGCCGCGTTCGAGGAGATGGTGAGCGCCTCGATGGCCAAGGCGCTGGCCGGGGTGCGGATCCGGGTGCGCACCCGGGCGGGCGGCCGGATCAACTTCGTCAAGCAGGTGCATCCCACCCGGGTGGACCTCACCGCCGAGGGCACCCGGCCGGACGCCCGCACCTGGGAGTGCCGCACCGACGCCTGGGGCGACGAGGTCCGCGAGTTCCATGTGTGCGTCCTGGCCGACCCGCGGGGCGACCCGGCGGGCGAGGACGTCGAACTGGCCGCGGTGGAACTGGTGCTGGACGGCGACAGCGGCCTGGCCCCGCCCGAAGCGCAGTCCGTGCTGGTGCAGTGGACCGACGACGCGCTGCTGTCGTCCCGGGTCGACCCCCGGCTGCTGCACTACGGCGCCGACTCCGACCTGGGCCGGGCCGTCACCGCGGGCTGTGACGCCTACGAGGCCGGGGACCGGGAGGAGGCGCGGCGCCAGTGGGGGCTGGCCGTTCGGCTGGCGCACGAACTGGGCGGCGAGAAGACGCTGTCCCGGCTGCGCGGCCTGGTCCACATCGTCGACGCCGCCACCGGCGTCGTGCGGATCCGGGAGACCGTCCGACCGCTCGACCTCAACTCCGCGCTGATCGTGTCCGACGAGAGTGTCCGCTTCACCGGCACGGAGCGCCCCGGCGCCGCCGCACCGGCCGGACCGGACATGGACTGCCCCGGCTGCGGGCGCACCTCGCCCGCCTCCGCCGCCTTCTGCCAGCGCTGCGACACCCCGCTGCGCCCCGGCGAGCCGGGCGGGGCACCATGAGCGGCACCCGCGCGTTCCTGGTGCGCAGGCTGACCGCGCTGCTGGTGGTCTCCGCGGTGGCGGTCACCGCGCTGCTCGGCGCGTACTACGGCGTCAGCCGCAACTCCCGTGCGGTGACCGAGCGATCGACCCCGGCCATCCTCCAGGTGGCCGCGGCGGCCACCGCCCTCCAGCGCTCCTACCGCGAGGCGGAGGGCAGCCTCACCGGCTCCACCGCCGATGTGGAGGGCCTCGGCGAGGACTACCGCAAGGAGCTGTCGGCCGCGGGGCAGAGCCTGGCGCAGGCGGTGAAGAGCACCACCGGGGGCGAGGCGGGGCGGCAGTCGCTGCTCACCGTCGCCGGACTGGTCTCCTCCTACGGCGACATCATCGAGCAGGCGTATGTGCACCGCGGCAACGAGGATCTGCGCGACGCCTATCTGAGCTACGCCGAGACCATGCTGCGGCGCGCCGACGGCGGCATCCTGGAGCGGCTGGACACGGTGCAGCGGACCCAGCGCGCTGTGCTGGACGGACAGACCTCGTTCGGCTGGCTGCTGTCGTTCGCCTGGTGGGTGCTGGTGCCGGTGCTGTTCCTGACCCTGGCGGGGCTGCTGCTGGCCACCCAGCGCTTCATCCGGCGCCGCTTCCGCCGCCTGGTCAGCCCCTGGCTGGCGGCAGCCACCACACTGCTGCTGGCGGTGCTGCCGCTGGCCCTGTTCACCTGGCAGACGCAGGCACGGCTGGCCTCGGCGCGCACCACGCTGAGCCGGGAGGACATCGGCCGCCACAGCGCCCGGACCGCCGAGGAGGTGGCGGACACCATGCGGGACACCCACTGGCGGGCCGGTGCGGTCGGCTGGATACCCCTGGGCGGCACGGTCCTGGCCGCGCTGATCCTGGTGGGACTCCAGCCGCGGATCGACGAGTACAGGTTCCAGCCCCGATGAGCGCCGCGGCCCGCTCCCGGAACGTGACCGCGGTCGGCTTGAGCCTGTGGCTGCTGGTGCTGGCCGTCGTCGGCGCGGGCGACCTGGGCGGCCGTCAGTCCCGCGGCACGGTCAGCGTGCTGGCCACCTGGACCGGGGAGGAGGGCGACGCCTTCCGCGACATGCTGGACACCTTCAGCCGCACCCACCGGATCCATGTGGACTACCAGGGCACCACGGCGCTGCGCGAGGTGCTGTCCTCCGAGGTGGACGCGGGCACCCCGCCCGACATCGCCGTGCTGCCCAGCTCCGGTGAGCTGGCCGCCTACGCCGCAGCGGGTCGGCTGACCCCACTGGACGGAGTGGTTCCGGCGCGGCAACGGGCGGCGTACGAACGGCTGTGGACGCCCCGGGTGCGGGTGGGCGGAACAATGCGCACCTACGGTGTGGCGATCAAGGCCGATCTGAAGAGCATCGTCTGGTACGACGCCCGGCGGCGGCCCGGGGAACTGCCCGCGCTGGCCGCCGACGGCCGCCGCTGGTGCGTCGGGATGGGCGGGGACGCGACCTCCGGCTGGCCGGGCACCGACTGGATCGAGGACCTGCTGCTCCAGCAGCAGGGCGAGGACGTCTACCAGCGATGGGCGACCGGGCGGCTGGCCTGGGACGATCCGCGGATGGTGCGGGTCTGGAAGAGCTGGGGCACGCTGTTCGGCGCCGCGGACGCGAAGCGGGCGCTGGTCACCGACTTCCGCGCGGCGGGCCGCGGGCTGTTCGGGACCGGTCAGCCGTGTGCGCTGGAACACCAGGGCTCGTTCATCCGCGGCGGCTACCCATCGCCCTCCCGGGCGGACTTCGCGTTCTCCGCCGGGCTGCTGCCGGGCGCCGACCGGCGGTCCACCGCCCGGGAGGTGTCCGGGGACTTCGCGGCGATGTTCGGTGACTCCCCGCAGGCCAGGGAGCTGATGCGCTATCTCGCCTCGGCCACCGCCCAGCGGGCGTGGGCGAAGCACAGCGCGTCGGGCCGCACCCGGCCGTTCTTCGCCAACCGCGAGGTGCCGCCGGATGTCCAGTCCCACGACCGGGTGACCCGGCAGATCGCCCGCGCCCTGCGGGAGTCCGGCTCGCTGTGCCTGGACGCCTCGGACGCGATGCCGACCCGGATGCGGCTCGCCTTCCAGCGGGCCGTACTGGAGTACCTCAGCGACACCGGCTCGGGCCCCACCCGGCTGCTGCGCAGCCTGGAGCGGGTCCGTGAAGGGATCCGCGGCGAGCCCGGCGGGCCGTGGCTGTCGACGGTGTGCGGCTGACCGGGCGCGGCGCCGCCCCGTCACTTCTTCGACGGGGACGCCGACGGCTCCTCCGACGGCTGCTCGGACGGCTTCTTCGTCTGCTTCCCGGACGGCTTCCCGGACGGCTTCTCCGACGGGGAGGCCGAGGGGGACGGCCCGGCGCCGCCGTTGGGCCCGTAGGCGTGCAGGAAGCGGTCGCGGAAGGAGCTCATCTTCCACACCGGGGCCTTCGGGCCGGGCTTCAGACCGTCCTGCCAGTGCCAGCCGGAGATCCGGTCCAGCACCTTCTTGTCGCGGGCGACGATCGCCACCGGCACGTCCCGGCTGGCGTGTTCTCCGCTGACCCGGGCGAGCGGCTGGTGGTCGCCGAGGAAGACCAGCACGGTGTTCTTCTTGCCGTACTTCAGCACGTAGTCGATGAGGCTGTTCACCGAGTACTGGATGGAACGGCCGTATTCGGTGCGCACCTCGGTGGAGTCGGTGAAGACGTCCTTGGGGTCCTTGCCCGCCTTCTGGATGGACTTGTAGACCGAGCCGTCGCCGACCCGGCTCCAGGGGATGGTCTTGGGGATGGGCGCCCAGGGCTGGTGGCTGGAGGTCAGGATGTTCAGTGACATCAGCGGCTTGTCGTGCTTCTTGCCGTGCTCCAGCTGCTCGAACGCCTTCAGCGCGTACTGGTCGGGCATGGTCGACCAGCTGAACTTCGGCCCCTTGTAGCCCAGCTCGCGCGAGTCGTAGACGTGGTCGAGGCCGTAGAACGTGCCTTCCGGCCAGCTCTTCTGGACGCCCGGCATGATGCCGACCGTCCGCCAGGCGCCGGTGCGCTTGAAGGCGCGGGTGATGGACAGGTGGTCGCCCGCGGTGACGGTGCGGTAGCGGTTCTGGTTGTCGATCCACAGGCCGGTCAGGAAGGTGGAGTGGCCCAGCCAGCTGCTGCCACCGTAGGTCGCGGAGGTGAGCCAGCCGCTCTGGGACGCGAACCCGGCCTCGCGCAGCCGCTTGGTCTGCCGGTCGAGCACCGTGCCGACCCCGGGGCCGATCCGCGGATCCTCGATCGCGGCGCGGCCGTAGCTCTCGATGAAGGTGAAGATGACGTCCTTGCCGCGCAGTCCGGTCAGCAGCTGGTCGCCCGGAGTGCTGCCATAGGCGTCGATCTTGGCTTCCTTGGCGAACTTCCGCTCGTCCTCCAGCGTCTTGCCCACCCGCTGCGCACGGTCGTGGACCCGTGCGACGGTGGTGCGGGACGCGAACGCCTGGCCTCCCACGGACTGCACCCCGAACGCCGCGCAGACCACCCAGACGGTGCCGAGCACCAGGGTGCCCCGGGTCGCCACCGCGCTGTTGCGGGCCATGACATTGCTGATCCGGACGACCGCCAGCGCCATGCCGACGACCACCAGGAGGGCGAGCACCACCGCCCCGATCGAGACGGCCGTGGCGGTCGTCGAGCCGAGCGAGTCCTTCATGTACGACTCGGCGTCGTCCAGCAGTATCCAGTCGAGCACCACGTTGAACCCGCGGCCGAGGAATTCGTTGAAGCCGATGTCCAGGAGGTTCAGGATGGTCAGCGCACCGAGGACCGCACCGCCCAGTGCCGCCACCACCCGCCGGGACACCGGTGGCAGGAGCAGCAGCAGCGCCGCACCGAAGATCGCCTCCACCGGTATCCGGAGGAAGGTCTCGACGGTGAGCGCGGGCAGGGTGGTCGGCATCAGCAGGGCGATGAACACCAGCGCCCCCGACAGTCCGGTGACCGTCCAGGCCACCGCCCGCGCCACGGCCGGGTACCGCATCCGCCAGCCGCCGCCGGTCCCCGCCCGCTGCGGTCGGGCACCGGCGGTGTCGTCCGCGGCGCCGTCCTGGCCGGCGGGGGTCGTCCCGTCGGGCGTGGAACGCTGACGAGAGCGCGAGAAGAGCGGCAGCATGCCGAAGGTCCTTCCGTGCGGAGCCCGGTGGTGGCACGGCGGACCAGGCACGGGAGGTCCGGGCCGCCGTTATCCGTTACGGCCCGGCTGCGGTCCGCGTTCAACGTCCCGGCACTACGGAGCCATCTCGTCCGGACAGGGGGTACCGCGCGGCAGCTGGTACTTGCCCGCTATCCGGTAGGTACCGGCGCGCGGGGCGTGCAGCACGGTCCACTCGTCCTCCGGCTGCCCTTCCTCACCGCCCTGGACCTGCTTGGTCAGACAGCCCTCGCGGTTCACCGGCAGCTCGTCGTCGTTCTCCGCCTTCGGGGCGCGGACGCTGTGCCCGTCCTCGTCCACCAGGCCCAGCCACGGCGAGTACGGGACACGGATCAGCACCGGGCCCCCGGAGCGCACCTTCAGCACCAGCTGCTCGGCGCCCGCGCGCTCCACGGTGGCCGGGGCGTCGGCGATCTGGGTGGGGTCCTTGACCTCGTACAGCTTCCAGTTGGCGTCCGACCAGACCTCCCGCAGATACGGCAGACCGGTGGCGAGCAGCTCGGCCTCCTCCTCGGCCGCGGTGTCCGGGTCGTCGGCGGGCAGCACCACGTAGTGCACCGCCCAGCGCCTGAGCCACTCGTGATAGGTCGCCGCGTTCAGGGTGTGGTCGTAGAACAGCGGGTTGCGGTCCAGGTCCCGCTGGCGGTTCCAGCCGCGGGCCAGATTGACGTACGGGGCGAGCGCGGAGGACTCGCGGTGGCTGCGCACCGGGACCACCTCGACCCGGCCCCGGTCCGCCTTCTCCCGCTTCAGGGTGTCGACCAGCGGTGCCAGCTCACGGGCCCAGGACGCGGAGGGGGTGGTGTGGATGACGTCGTCGCCGGTCTTGACCACCTGCCACACCGTGACGGTGGCCAGGGCCAGCACCAGCGCGGTCCACCGGCGGCCCGCGTCGGTCGAGTGCAGCTCGGCCCGGGGCGGTGTGCGCAGCGCGGGCAACACGGCGATCAGCGCCACACCGCCGAAGATCATGCCGAGCCGGGAGATGTTGGTGCCGATCTGCGAGGGGATCAGCCAGGTGAGCACCGCGCCGAGGGCGTAGGCCCCGGCGCCGACCCGGACCGTCGTCCACGCCTTGGGCGCGCACAGACAGACGGTGGCACCGGTGATGAACGGCAGGATCACCGAGCCGATCCCCATCGGCTGCTCACCGGAGAACGGGAACAGCCAGGCGGACAGGCCCACCACGATCACCGGGGTGACCCCGAGCGCGTACGCGGCCGGGCGCCGCCTGGTCAGCCACAGTGCGGCGGCCACTATGCCGACGAACAGCCCGGCCACCGGACTGGACATGGTCGACAGCGCGGACAGCGCGGCGGCCAGCAGGAACCGCCCGGTCCGGTGGTGCCAGCGGCGGGAGCGCCACTTCGCGGGCCATGCGAAGATCACGGCCACCGCCGCGAGTCCGAACATGGCACCGAGCCCGAAGGTCACCCGGCCCGAGATCGCGTTGCAGGTGAGCGCGAACGCCCCGTACAGGGCGGGCCACAGCGGCCGGCGCACGGCACGGCTGCGCACCAGCAGCAGGGCCAGCAGCCCCGCCGACAGCGTCCCGGCGATCATCATCGTCGAGCGGACGCCGAGGACCGCCATCAGATACGGCGAGATGACGCTGTACGACACCGGGTGCATCCCGCCGTACCAGGCCAGGTTGTACGCCGAGTCGGGATGCTGGAGAGCGAACTCCGCCCAGGCATCCTGCGCGGCGAGGTCACCGCCGCTGTTCGCGAGCAGCGCCACCCACAGCAGATGCAGCACCGCGGCGAGGGCCAGGGCGGCGGGTACCGGATGACGCAGGGCCCGCCAGACGCGTCCGAACGGTCCGCTCCGAACGGGGCCCCCGCCCCCGCCTCCCGCCTCCGCCGGGCCCTCCGGCTCGGCAGGCCAGCGCTGCGCGGGTACGCGTATTCGCGTGGCGGTGCTCTCCTCCGAGCTTCCGCCTTTCTCGGCCCGTGTCGGATCCACGGTGGTCACTGCGGCTCTCCCCGTCTTCCCCCGAGGTCTGCCCCCATCGTCTTTCAACCCTGTACCGGATTCCTCCGGTTCGCCACGGCGGGTTTGGGCCGGGGACGGAGCGACGCTAGCACGCGCGGGCCGTGGAGAACCGTCTCGGGCCCCGGCGCGCGTCCCGCGCCGGGGCCGTTTCCCTCACCTCCGGGCCCCCGCGCGTCAGGTGATCCGGATCAGCTTCGAGCCGAACGACGGCTCGGAGAGGTCGTCCTGGAGCGCCACCGGCGCCTTGAGCTGCCCCGGACCGGTGCCGACCGTCACCTCGCCGACGACCGTGCCCGCCTTGGCGGAGTGCGGAACGGTCCTGCCGCCGTCGGTCAGCTTCAGGTCCACGGTCAGCCCGGACCAGCCGACCGCCGTCAGATCCTTGGTGGCGACGACCGGTGTCGTGCCGCCGAGGCCGTCGTCGACCTGACCGACGACATCACCCTTCTTCACCACCGTGGCCGAGGTGAGCCCCTTCTGCAACGCGGTGATGAGCTTGTAGCTGTTGGTCTGCACGAGCTGGAGGCTCTCGTCCAGCGTGCCGCCGCTGCGCTGCTCCAGCACCACGCCGAGGATCCGCTGCTTCTTGCCCGCGACCGTCTTCTCGGCGCCCCACATCAGCGCACCGCCGGCCGGGGTGCTGGAACCGGTCTTGATACCGATCACACCCGGCTTCACCAGCAGATTGTTGTTGTTGTAGATCCGGTCGTCGAGACCGGGGATCTGGGTGTTGGGGGTGGCCACGACGGCCCGGAACGCATCGGACCGCATGGCCGCCCTCGCCAGCTTCAGCTGGTCCTCGGCGGTGCTCTTGGTGGTGGCCTTCAGACCGCTGGGGTCGGTGTAGGTGGTGTTCTTCATGCCCAGGTCCTTGGCCGCGTCGTTCATCTTCTTGACGAACGCGTCCAGCGACTTGGCGTCCCAGCGGGCCAGCAGCCGGGCGATGTTGTTGCTCGAGTTGATCAGCAGCAGCTGGAGCAGCTGGTGCTGGGTGAAGGTCTGCCCCTTCTTGACCGACGCCCGCGACTCGTCGGCGGCCGCGGACTCCTTGGCGGCCTGGGCGTCGATCGTGATGCGCGGACCCTCCGCGTCCGCCTTCAGCGGATGGTCCCGGAGCACCACATAGGCCGTCATCACCTTGGTGACACTGGCGATCGGCACCGGCTTCTGCGCCCCGGAGGTGCCGAGGCTGCCCACACCGTCGACCGCGACGGCGGACTGGCCCTGGCCGGGCCAGGGCATGGCGAGCTTGCCGCCCTCGAAGGCGTAGGTGGCGTCGGCGGTGAGCTGCAACGTCGGTTCCGGCAGCGGCCGCACGGCCTGGGCGACGCCCAGGATGATCACGAGCAGCACGACCAGCGGCGTCCAGATCTTGACCCGGCGGACCGCCGTACGGATCGGAGTCTCGGGCTTGGGCGGCGTGTTGGTCAGCTGCGCCAGCAGATCGAGCGGCGCGGGCTGCTTTCCGTCGGGCGTCAGGGGCGGCAGCGGCTGCTGCTTGGTCCGCTCGGCCTCGGGAAGCGCGGGCGCCCCGGAGGACCCGGCGGCGGGCTTGGCGGACGGCGCTTCGGCGGGCTTGGCGGGCGGGCCAGCGGGCTTGGCGGGCGGGCCGGCGGGCTTGGCGGGCGGTGCGTCGGCGGAGCGGAGCGGTACGAACTTGCTGGTCCGCTCGTTCTCGGACTCGCCCGTCGGCTTCTTCTTCTCGGTGTCGGGCTTCTTGGTGTCGGTGCCGAGCGCCTTGAAGGCCGTGGTCGGCTGGTCGACGCGCTTCTCGTCGCCCTTGCCGTCCTTGCCGTCCTTGCCGTCCTTGCCGTCCTTGCTGCCCTTGTCGTCGTTGTCGTCCTGCGGGGCGCCCTTGCGCGGCAGCACACCGAAGGCGGCCGTGGCCCGGTCGACGGGCCTGTCCTCGCCGTCCCCGGGCTCGTCCGAGGCGTCCTTCTTGTCCTCCTTGTCCTCGTCCTTGACGGCAGAGGCCGGCTTCAGAGCACGGAACACCGCGGTCCGCTGGTCGACCGACGGGGCGGACGGCTCGCTGTCGTCCGCGTCCGTCTCGGCGTCGGCGTCAGCTTTGGCGTCGGTTTCGGTGCCGTCGCCGGAGTCCGCGTCCGTGTCCGTGTCTTCGGCTGCGCCTGCGCCTTCGTCCGTGTCGGTGCCGGCGACCCAGGCCGCCACCGCCTGGCGCAGCCGGGCGTCGCGCTCCTCGGGAGCGGCATTGGCCGCGGCCGCTTCGCCGGATTCTTCCGCTTTGCCGGATTCACCCCCCGATGTCGCGCTCTCCCGTCCGGCCTTCCCGGCCTGGGGGCGGGTCGGCAGCCCCGAGGCCGTGGCCCCGGCTTCCGGTTCGGCCTCCGGCTCGGACTCCGCCCGCGACTCCTCCACGGGGGCGGCGTCTTCGCCATCGCGAACATCGACCGCCTCGCCGTCCCCGGCGTCATCGGCCACTTCGGCGTCCTCGGCGTCCTCGCCGCCCGCCCCGTCCGCGGCGGCATCCGGTCGCTTTGTTTCCGCTTCGGATTCCGCTTCGGCCTCCGAGGCATCCTCGGCGCCCTCGGCGCCCTTCGTGTCGCGCGACGCCTCGTCCCGCGTGGCGCGGAAGACCGCCGTCGCCCGGTCCGCCTCCGGCGAACCGGTCTCGTCGGGAGCCGGCTCGGGCTCGGCCTCCGGGTTCCCGGACGCCACGGCGACCGCCGACGCGCCCCCGGCCGCCCCCCCTTCCCGGAAGACCGCGAGCCGCGGATCGCGGTCTCCCCGAGCCGTCTCCCCCGACGACTTCTGCTGCTCCGACTTGCCGGGGGACTCGCCCGCCACCGATGCCTCCTCGTACGTCTCGCGGGACGTACAGCGCCTCCTGGCACCTCGTCCCGCAGCCCAACCTCTACCAGTGTCCTGTGTGTCCGGCACGCAGCCGCGCAGCGGCACCGCCGGAGAGCGCCTTCAGGGGCTCGCCCACCTGCTAGACGAGAACGACATACCTACCGGTTCCCACCTAAATCCCCCAGGCGCTCTCGACAGACCAATGTGAGAGGGGTCACCCTGTCATTCATCCACGCGGGGAGGCATGGATGGGCAGGAGCCGCAGAACAATTCCGGAGGAGCTTCTGCTGCTCGCTTTGGACCCGACCACGGGTACCACGGCGCAGCCGCAGTCGCTCGACCTCGGTCTTGCCGGAGCGCAGCTAGTAGAGCTGGCTCTGGCCGGACGGATAGCCCCTGACGGGGATCGTATCGCCGTGGTGCTGCCACGGCCGACAGGAGATCCGACTCTGGACTCCGCACTGGAGCTGCTGCGCCGACGCGGCAGCCCGGTTCGGGCTGTCCACTGGATCGGCGGGCCCCGCCTGGGGCTGCGCCAGACGTACCTCACGCACCTGGAGCGATGCGGCATGGTGCATGCCGTGGCGGGCCAGATGTGCGGGGTGCTGCCGACCACTCGCTACCAGGCGACGGATACGGCGATCAGCCGGGAGATCAGGAACCGGCTGGACAACGCGATCCGCACCGGCGTACCGCCGGACCCGCGGACCGCCGCGCTTGCCGCCCTGGCCCACGCGGTCGGGCTGGGCAAGCACCTGTATCCCGGGAACGAGGGGCGCTCCTCGCGCTCCAGGCTCCGGGATCTGATCCGGCACGACCCGATGGGCGGTCTTGTGGCGCACGCCGTGATGGACGTGCAGAACGGTGTCGCGGCGCAGCCACGGCGCGCACCGGTCGCAGGCCGACAGCCCGGGGCACGGGCCGCGGCGGAGCCCGCGGCCGGCGTTCCGGCCCAGCCGTCCCGCCGCGTGGGCATGGCCCGCGTCGGAGCGCGCTGACGCCTCTCGGGGCACCACGGCGCCGCGGACCCGCCAGCAGGGCGGCGGGCACCGTTCCCGGCACCGCCGGGGCGCCGAACAACAGTTGAGCACCATCCGCGGCACATCGATCGATACCGTGCAGCAATCCGCTCCACCGACCGCACCGCAGTCCCCACCGACCCGGTTCGGGAGCCGCTGAAGCGCGCGGGGTGGTGGGACGGCCGACCCGGACGACGGCCGTCCCACCGCCCCGCGCGTGCGTTCGCGCACCTGTGGGGCCAATTCCCAGCGCGGCCCCGGCTGGTAGTGGCAGGCTGAACAGCAGATATCAGCGCTATGAAGCCGGAGGTGCACGTCCCGTGACATCGAACGTCGGCCCCACCGTCAGGCGACGCCGGTTGGGCCAGGAGCTGCGCAGACTCCGCCAGGAGAAGGGCATGACGGCGGAGGAGGTGGCGGAGGAGCTGATGGTCTCCCAGTCGAAGATCAGCAGACTGGAGAACGGGCGGCGCAGCATCAGCCAGCGCGATGTGCGCGACCTCTGCCGGACCTACAAGGTCGAGGACAAGGCGCTGGTCGATTCCCTGATGCAAATGGCCAAGGAGTCGCGCCAGCAGGGCTGGTGGAACGCCTTCGGTGACGTACCGTACAGCGTCTACATCGGATTCGAGACGGACGCGGCGTCGCTGCGGGTCTACGAACCCCAGGTGCTGCCCGGTCTGTTGCAGACACCGGACTACGCGGAGGCGGTCATCAGCGGTGCGCTGCCGGAGGCGCCGCAGGACCAGATCGCCCAGCGGGTGCAGGTCCGGCTGCGGCGGCAGGAGCGCATCACCGACCCGCTGGCGCCGCTGCGGCTGTGGGCGGTGGTGGACGAGGCGGCGATGCGGCGGGTGGTCGGCAGCCCGAAGGTCATGAGCGATCAGCTGGACTATCTGGTCCGGATGAGCCATGAGCCGCATGTGACGGTGCAGGCGCTGCCGTTCGGCATGGGCTCGCATCCGGGGATGAGCGGGCAGTTCACCATTCTCGAGTTCTCCGACGAGTCGGACACCAGCGTGGTCTATCTCGAGGGGGTGACCAGCGACCTCTATCTGGAGAAGCTCAGCGATGTGCAGAGCTACAGCATGATGTACGAGCATCTGCGCGCGCAGGCGCTCAATGTGGACCAGAGCCGCCAGTTCATCAGTGACGTGGCCCAGGACCACGCGCGTCGGCACGGGGAGGGCTGACGACGCGGCTCCGAGCGGTGGAAGCGAGCGGAGGTTACACCTCCGCACCGCCCCAAGGAAGGGGCCAGGGGAATATGCCATCCGGTCGAGTGAACGGTCCCCTGCGCCAACGATGTTGCCGAGTAACGTCGTTCTCGCCTCGAAACACGGGGTGCACTTCCTCAACAGAACGCATCGGAGTAATTGTGTCCATTCAGCAGGGAAAGACGAGTATGTGGGTGAAGTCCTCGTACTCCGCAGGAAACGGCGCGTGCGTGGAAATCTCGTCCCCGGTCGTCGGCGAGATCGCCGTGCGCGACTCCAAGGACCCGCAGGGACCGACGCTCGGCTTCGCCCCCGCATCGTGGTCGGCCTTTGTGTCCGACGTCCGTCGTGGCGCCTTCGACCTCGACTGATCTCCGTTACGCACGGCCGCGGTAGAGCGGTCGGCGGTGCGGATCCACCGTATTGCCTACGAGCCCTCTCGACCGGCCGCCGTCCCTGCCGAGAGGGCTCGCGGCATTTCCGGTTTCAGCGGAGCCGGTCCACGAATTGATCCGTACCGGGAATCGTCGGAATGAAGGGTGCCACGAATTCCACCCGGCCGAGTCCGGACTCCGCCACCTCCCCGTCGAGTCCGGTGAGACAACCCTCCCAGCATTCCCGTGGATCACGTTCCAGGAACCAGAGCAGCGTCAGCCTGGTGCCGACGCCCTCGACCTGTTTGACATAGGACATCCGGTCCCCCGGCAGCGGGGTCGGGCGGAAGACGGTGACCATCGCGGCGGCGGAGCCCGCCAGCCGCCGCGGCAGATGGCGGGAGCCGAGCCAGTCGAGCAACGCCGCGCGCCGCCCGGGGCCGTCGGTGTCGATGACCTCCAGGACCAGCCCGGCGTAGGGGTGGTCCAGCGCGTGGTGATCGCGCGGGCCGGCCGCCCCGTCCCGGTAGACGGTCAGCTCATGGTCCTGGAAGGCGGTGAACACATGCGTGCGCTCGCGGTACACCCGCCCGTCGCGGTTCAGCCGCTTGTTGATCGCGACGGTCCACCGCATGTGCTCCGCATAGCGCCCCTCGGTGATCCAGTAGACGCTGAGATAGCAGCCCGTGGTGACGGGACGGGCGACCGCCGACCGTTCCGGATAGCGCAGCAGCTGGAGATCGCGGGTGGCCACCCAGCGGCGCCCGGCGTAGATCCACGGCATCGCCATCGCGCCCGCGATGAAGTGGTCGTCCTCGTACCAGCGGTTGTAGGCATACTCATGGCCCGGATGCGGTTCGACCATGGTGATCAGGGCGTGCCCGGGGCGTATCCCGTACGGGCCGGTGGCGGCCAGTTCCGCGTACCGCTCGGGGTGCGGGTCACCACCACCGTCCGCACCGCGGTCCGCGCCGGAGTCGCTGGAGTCGCTTCTCATCTCCCCAGGTTTAGCTGACGCACCGTCAGTTGTGGAGGGGGGTGCACGACCGGATCGCGGACAGTTCGGTCGTGCTCGACCGGTCCACCGTAGGCTGCGTGCACCGTCCGCCGAGCCGAGGAGCCAGGAGTCCCATGCGCGCCGATGTCCCCGCCCTTGCCGCCCGTGCCGCGTCCGTGGCCGGGTCGCCGGTACGCGACATCCTCGCGCTCACCGCCCGTCCGGAGGTGATCTCCTTCGCGGGCGGGCTGCCCGCGGCCGACCTGTTCGACACCAAGGGCATCGCCGCCGCCTTCGGGCGGGTGCTGGCCGAGGTGCCGCGCGAGGCGCTCCAGTACTCGACCACCGAGGGCGACCCCGGGCTGCGCACCGCGACCGCCGCCCGGCTGACCGCACGCGGACTGCCCACCGGGGCGGACGACCTGCTCATCACCGGCGGTTCACAGCAGGCGCTGACCCTGCTGGCCACCGCGCTGCTGGAGCCGGGTGACACGGTGCTGGTGGAGAGCCCCACCTATCTCGCCGCGCTCCAGTGCTTCGCGTTCACCGGGGCCCGGGTGGTGCCGGTGCCCGGTGACGACGAGGGGCTGGACCCCGACGCGCTCGCGGAGCTCGTCCGGCGTGAGCGGCCGAAGCTCCTCTACACCGTCCCCACCTTCCAGAACCCCACCGGCCGCACCCTGTCCGCCGCCCGCCGGGAGGCCGTGGCGGCGGTGGCCGAGCGCCACGGTCTGTGGATCGCGGAGGACGATCCGTACGGGGAGCTGCGGTTCGCCGGTGAGCCGGTGCCGTGGATCGCGGCCGGTCCGCGGGCCGCCGACCGCACCGTGCTGCTGGGCAGCTACTCCAAGATCATGGCCCCGGGGCTGCGGCTCGGCTGGCTGCGCGCCCCGGCGGCGCTGCGCCGCGCCTGTGTGATCGTCAAGCAGGCCGCGGATCTGCACTGCCCGACGGTCAACCAGCTCGCGGCGGCCCGTTATCTGGCCGACGCCGACCTGGACGCCCATCTGTCCCGGGTGCGCATCGGCTACCGGGAGCGCCGGGACGCGCTGCTCGACGGGCTGGCCGGGGCGCTGCCCGAGGGGTCGCGCTGGAACCGGCCGGAGGGCGGGATGTTCGTGTGGGCGTCGCTGCCGGAGGGGTACGACGCGACGGAGCGGCTGCGGGTGGCGGTGGAGCACGACGTGGCGTTCGTTCCCGGAGCGCCGTTCTTCGCGGCCGATCCGGATCCGGCGGCGATGCGGCTGTCCTTCGTGACCCACACCCCGGACGAGATCGCCGAGGGGCTGCGCCGGCTGGCCAAGGCGCTGCGCTGACACCACGGACACGGTCACTCCCGCCGGACTCTGGTCTTCTCGGGGCGGCACCCTTAACCTGACGCACCGTCAGGACGAGGGTCCGCTCCGGGGAGGTACGCCATGCTGCTGCGCGGCAAGACCGTGGTCGTCTCCGGAGTCGGCCCCGGCCTCGGCCACCGGGTGGCCGCGGCGGCCGTCCGCGACGGCGCCAACGCCGTGCTCGGCGCCCGCACCGAGGAGCGGCTGTCCCGGGCCGCGGCGGAGCTCGACCCGGGCGGCGCGCACACCGCCTGGCGGGTCACCGACATCGCGGACGAGGGCCAGTGCGAAGCACTGGCCGCCCTGGCCGTCGAGCGGTTCGGCGGAATCGACGCCGTGGTCCATGTGGCCGCCCTGGACAGCCACTTCGGCGGCCTGGAGGACGCCGACTTCGCGGCCTGGACCCGGGTCCTCGACATCAATCTGCTCGGCACCCTCCGAATGACCCGCGCCTGTCTGCCCGCGCTCGGACGACGGGGCGGTTCGGTCGTCCTGATCGGCACCCAGTCGTCGGTCGCCGCCCCCAGAGAGGTGCGGCAGACCGCGTACGCCGCCTCCAAGGGCGCCCTGGTCTCGGCGATGTACGGACTGGCGAGGGAACTGGGTCCGCACCGGATCAGGGTCAACACCGTGCAGCCGGGCTGGATGTGGGGGCCTCCGGTGCAGTCGTACGTCTCCCTCGCGGCGCGGTCCGAGGGGATCCCCGAGGACGACGTGCGGAACCGGCTCGCACACCGGATGGCGCTGCCCGAACTGGCGACGGACGGCGAGGTGGCGGAGGCCGTGGTGTTTCTGGCCTCCGACCGGGCTCGAGCGATCACCGGGCAGTCATTGCTGGTCAACGCCGGTGAGTTGATGCGTTAGCCGAGGGGCACCCCTCCCGTCCGGCCTCCGGGATCCCGCTCCCGTACCGCCCGTGGGCGTGGCCGAGCGTCGGACGGGGGGACCGGCCATGGTGGGTTCACGCCCCGGTGCCCACACCACCAGCCGACCGTCGGCCCCCGCACCCTCACCTTCCTGCTCGCCTATCTCTTCATCAAGACCTTTGAGGACAACGGCGGTACGTGGGAACCAGGCGCAGCGCTACGGATCCGTCTTCACCGGTGGCCCGGTGCACGGTGACCCCTTCGACGGCCCGCCGGAGGAGATCGCCGCCCGCCGGGTGGTCCAGACCTTCGTGGGGGGGTCAGCGGGTGTACGCGGCGGCTGACGCCTGATCAGCCGGCGGTGTCCCCGGCCGCCGTACCGGGCCCGGCCGCTGTGAGATCGCGCTGCATCATCACGGTGTCGATCCAGCGGCCGTGCTTGTGGCCGACGGCGGCCAGCCGACCCGCCGCGGTGAAGCCGAAGCGGCGGTGCAGCGCGGCCGAAGCCTCGTCGCCGCTGTCGGCGATGACCGCGACGACCTGCCGGACCCCCGCCCGCGCACAGCGGTCGAGCAGGGGCTCGAGCAGGGCACGGCCCAGACCGGCGCCGGTACGGCCCGGGGCGAGGTAGATGCTGTCCTCGACGGTGTGGCGGTAGGCGGGCTTCGGCCGGAACGGCCCCGCGTACGCGTATCCCGCGATGCCGCCGCCCGCCCCGGACCCGGCTCCGGACCCGATCCCGGTTCCGGTTCCGGTTTCCGCGACGAGGAACGGCAGTCCGCGCTCGGTCAGTTCGGCCAGCCGCCGCGCCCAGTCGGCCGGGGTGGGCGGCGTCTCGTCGAACGTGGCCACGGTCTCCGTGACGTAGTGGGCGTAGATCGCCGCCACGGTCTCGAGGTCGGAGGGGGTGGCGTCGCGTATCACTGGGGCGGATTCGACCATGGGCACACTCTAGATCGCGGGCGGTTCCTGGCCGACAGGGGCGCAGGCGGCGGCGATGGCGAGGCTGTCCTCGTAGACGCGGTAGCGGGTGATCAGCCCGTTCTCGACGGTGAGGCGCATCGCGAAGGGCGAGTGGTAGGCGCGGCCGGTGGCGCGGACGATCCCCGCGAGCGTCCCGGTGAGCACCGCCTCCGGTCCGTCCACGACCACCGCGTCGACCGTATTGCCGTCCGGGTACGGCTGGACCCCCTCGGCCAGGTCGCGGAAGTGGGCCGCGACATCGGCGCGCGTGGAGCGGGGGCGGATCCACCAGGCGGCCGGGTTCTCGGCGATCTGCCAGTCGACCCGCTCCGCGAACAGCGCGGCGATCCGCTCCGGGTCACCCGCCACCAGCCGTCCCAGCAGCTCCTGGACGGCGGCCCGGGTGCGCTCGGTGACGGCGGCGGCCGGGGCGGTGACGGTGTCGGTGCCGGCATCGGTGCAGGTCATACGAGTGATCCCCTCTCGTCCGTGTTCGGCAACGATCCTGGCCGAAGTCCCGGGACCCGTCGATGACCTCATAGGTCATGGTCAATTCGCCCGATCCCGTGAGCAACCTCTCTCCGGCCCGGGCCTTCCTCCGGAACCTAGGCCGGGGTGCGCCGGGTGCGGCTGTACGGCGGGCCGCTGACCGCCTTCCGCAATGGCCATCTGCGGCGTGCGATCGTCGCCACCGCCGTCTTCGCGGCCACGGTCGGACTCTCGGCGCTCGCGCTGCCGCACGACTCGCGGCGGTTCTGGACCGACGTGGTGTTCGCGACCGACCGCCCCGGGAAGGTCGAGGGCGCGGGCAACCAGAACCTCCTCGGCGTCCTCGCCCGGCTGCTGCACACCCCCGACCCGGGGCTGTGGTGGATCGTCGCCGCGGCGCTGGTCGGCTGCGTGGGCCTGACCGCGGCGGTCGCGGCCCAGGTCATGGACGAACGGCGGCGGCCGAACGCACACGCCGGTCCTGCGCGCGGCCCGCCGCCCCGGCCGGGCCCGTCACCGGCCCGCCGCGCCTCGCCCCGGCGCGGAGCCGCGTGACGCGCCCGGTCGCTCGCCCTACGTACCCGGGCGCTCGCCCTGGGCGCGGGGGTAGCGCGTGAGCCAGGCGGCGGAGGAGCCGCCCGGGCCGTGGAGGGCGGGGCCCTGCGTCATCTCCATCGAGAAGTCGTCGGCCAGCTCCAGGATGGTGCCGCGCCCCTCCACCTCGGCCAGCCAGGAGGGCGGCAGCGCCGTCTCACCGTGCAGTACGCCCAGGAGGTTGCCGCAGATGGCGCCCGTGGAGTCGCTGTCCCCGCCGTGGTTGACCGCCAGCAGCAGTCCGTGGCGTACGTCCTCGGCGACCAGCGCGCAGTACAGCCCCATCGCCAGGGCCTCCTCGGCGATCCAGCCCTCGCCCAGGGAGGCGACGCGCTCGGCGGTCGGCAGGCCCTGGCGTACGGCGCCGAGCGCCTGCCGGAGCGCCTGGGTGGTCTCCTCGTGGCCGGGGCGGGTGGCCAGATGGGCCAGCGCCCGCTGGACCGCGCCGTCGAGCCCCTCGCCGCGAGCCAGACCGTGCACGATCAGGGCGAACGCACCGGCCGCGAGATAGCCGGTGGGGTGGCCGTGGGTCTGGGCGGCGCATTCGATGGCGAGCTGGAAGACCAGTTGGGGTTCCCAGCCGACCAGCAGTCCGAACGGCGCGGAGCGCATCACGGCGCCGCAACCCTTGGAGTCGGGGTTCTTGGGCGCGTCCAGGGTGCCCATGGTCTCGTCGGCGAGCCCGTTCAGACAGGCCCGGCCGGGGGCGCGCTGCGCGTACAGCCACTCCTCACGGGCCAGCCAGCCCGCGTCCTCGCGCCGCTCGTCGGGGCCCCAGTCGCGCTGGGTGGCGTACCAGCGACGGTGGGCGGCGTGGATGTCGGTGGGCGGATGCCAGGCGCCGGTGTCCCGGCGCACCTGTGCGCGTATCAGCCCGTCGACCGTGAACAGGGTCATCTGGGTGTCGTCGGTGACCCGGCCGCGCCGCCCGTAGGCGGGCAGGAAGTCGGTGACGCCCTCCGGTCCGTGTTCCGCCCGGATGTCGGCCAGTGAGGAGAACTCGACGGCCGCCCCCAGCGCGTCCCCGATGGCGCCCCCGAGCAGACAGCCGCGTACCCGGCTGCGGAAATCCTGTTGCTCGGCGCGGCCCCATACGCCGGTCGCTGCGCTGGCGGTTGCGGTCACGACCCTTCCCCTCTTCTTTCCTGGTGGTGTGTACGGCCCTGGCGGTGTGTACGGCCCCGGACTGCCTTCGCACTGTAATGGACACAGAATGATCGCCTTGGGCCACCGTCCACGAGGAACCCGCATGTGAAGGCGCCATCACGCGGGAACCGGCGGACGTGCTCATTCCGCACCGTGATCGGCACCGGCATTTCCTCCGCCGTATCCGCGCGTTTTCCTCACCGTTGGCCACACCGTGGCCCATGTGTTCGCCATGCGGAACGGCGTTTGTGCGAATAGCGCCGCCCTTCCCGGTTGTTCCCGCCGCCCCTCCCCGGTTCTTCCCGCCACCCCTCCCCGGTTCTTCCCGCCGCACCGGCAGATCACCTCATCCGGAACAGACCAGCAGCCCGGCCCGGGTCGAGACCTCGAAGGCGCCCTTCTCCTCGATCCCCTCGCGGACCAGCCGCTCAGCGCGCCGCAGGACCTCGTCCGCGGCCACCCCGAGCGCACCGGACCAGGTCTCGTAGGAAGCCATGTGCGCCATCACCGGTGCCGGGTCGCGCACCGTCAGCGTGGCCGACAGCCCCACCGTCCGCACCTCGGCGAACTCCGCCCCCAGCAGCCCGGCCGCCTCCTCCAGCGGAAACCGCCCGCTGAACGAGGGCCGTCCGGATCCGGCCGCCCCGCCCAGCACCTCCCCCGCCGCCCGCTCCCACAGCCGGGCCAGTTCGGCCTTGTCCCGGCGGCTGTTGGTCGACACCACGGCCACCCCGTCCGGCGCCAGCACACGGCGCAGCTCCGTGATCGCCCGCGGAATATCCGGTACGTGGTAGAGCATGTGCATCGCCAGCGCCCCGCCGCACACCCCGTCCGCCAGGGGCAGCGCCTGCGCGTCCGCCACCGCCGCCCGGCCCGCCGCCGAGGCCAGCATGCCCGCCGACAGATCGAGCCCGAGCACGCTCACGTCCGGCCGCTCCGCCCGCAGCCGCGCACTGAACACCCCGTTGCCGCATCCGACATCCACCACCGCGCCCCGCACCCCGCGCAGTTCGGCGACGGCCAGCCCCGGCAGATCGTGCCGCGGGCGCTGGTACGCGTACAGCGCCTGACGCGCCGCGAGATGGCTGTCGTCCCGGTACTCCCTCTCGACGAGGGACCTGCGGTCGAGCACGGCATCACACCTCTCTGCCGGGGCCGCTCGGGCACGCCGGCCGTCGGGGAACGTGCGCGGAGGGATCAGTCTCCTGGACCGGCCGCACGGGGCGACAGAGGGCCGTCGCGGGCCGGAAGGTACCGTCCGCCGACGTCCGGGGCCCTCAGTCCCCCAGCACCGGCAGCAGTTCCGGCAGATGGCCGTCCGAGGCCAGGGCCGCGGCCTGGCGCTCCTCGGGGACCGGGCCGTAGGACGTGGTGCGGGGGCGGGCCGGGCGGCCGGCGAGGTCGGCGATGGCGATCAAGTCCTGGATGGAGCGGTAGGAGCCGTAGGAGGAGCCCGCCATCCGGGAGATGGTCTCCTCCATGAGGGTGCCGCCCAGGTCGTTGGCGCCGGAGCGGAGCATCTCGGCGGCGCCGTCGGTGCCGAGTTTGACCCAGCTGGTCTGGATGTTGGGGATATGGGGGTGGAGCAGGATCCGGGCCATGGCCGTGACCGCGCGGTTGTCGCGGGTGGTGGGGCCGGGGCGGGCGATGCCCGCGAGGTAGACCGGGGCGTTGGTGTGGATGAACGGCAGGGTGACGAACTCGGTGAAACCGCCCGTCTCCTGCTGGATGGAGGAGAGCAGCCGGAGGTGGCCGAGCCAGTGGCGCGGCTGGTCCACATGGCCGTACATCATCGTGGAGGACGAGCGGATGCCCAGCTCGTGGGCGGTCTTGATGACCTCCACCCAGGTGGCGGTCGGCAGCTTGCCCTTGGTGAGGACCCAGCGCACCTCGTCGTCGAGGATCTCGGCGGCCGTCCCCGGGAGGGAGTCGAGCCCGGCCTCCTTCGCGGCGGTCAGCCACTCGCGGATGGACAGTCCGGTGCGGGTCGCGCCGTTGACGACCTCCATCGGGGAGAAGGCGTGGACATGCATCCCGGGCACCCGTTCCTTCACCGCGCGGGCGATGTCGAAGTAGGCGGTGCCGGGCAGGTCCGGGTGGATACCGCCCTGCATGCACACCTCCACCGCGCCCACGTCCCACGCCTGCTGGGCGCGGTCGGCGACCTGGGCCAGCGAGAGGGTGTAGGCGTCGGCGTCGGTGCGGCGCTGGGCGAAGGCGCAGAAGCGGCAGCCGGTGTAGCAGACATTGGTGAAGTTGATGTTGCGGGTGACGATGTAGGTCACGTCGTCGCCGACGGCCGCCCGGCGCAGGTCGTCCGCGATCCGGCAGAGCGCGTCCAGCGCCGGTCCGTCGGCGTGCAGCAGGGCCAGCGCCTCGGGGTCGGTCAGCCGGGTCGGGTCGTCGGCGGCCCGGGCGAGGGCGGACTTGACGTCGGTGTCGATCCGGGAGGGGACCATGCCCGGGGCCGCCGCCTCGCGCAGCGCCTCCCAGTCGCCGTACACCTCGTCGAAGTCCTCACGGCGGTCGCCGGTGCGGCCCTCGGTGTCGATGGTGTGGTGCAGATCGGTGCGGCCGGCGGAGGTGAACGCCTCATCGGGCTCCTGCCACGGCAGCCCGGCCGGGAGGACGTCCTCGCGGGCCAGCCCGGAGTCCGGGTCGGCGAGCGCCCGGACATGGGGCAGCAGCCGCGGATCCAGCCAGGGTTCGCCGCGCTGGATGTACTCGGGGTAGACGGCCAGCCGCTCGCGCAGCGCGAAGCCGGCGGCGGCCGAGCGCTCGGCCAGCTCGTCCAGCTGGGGCCAGGGGCGCTCGGGGTTGACGTGGTCCGGAGTGAGCGGGGAGACCCCGCCCCAGTCGTCGATCCCGGCACCGATGAGTTGCTCGTACTCGGCGTCCACCAGGTTGGGCGGGGCCTGGATGCAGGCGGCGGGGCCCAGGATGTGGCGGGCGACCGCGACCGTGGCCACCAGGTCGGCCAGTTCGGCGTCGGGCATCCCGCGCATCGCGGTGTCCGGCTTGGCGCGGAAGTTCTGGATGATGACTTCCTGGACGCCGTGGTACGCCCGGGAGACGCGGCGCAGCGCGAACAGCGACTCCGCGCGCTCCTCATGGGTCTCGCCGATCCCGATCAGCAGTCCGCTGGTGAAGGGGACGGAGCTGCGCCCGGCGTCCTCCAGGACCCGCAGCCGCACGGCGGGCTCCTTGTCGGGCGAGCCGTAGTGCGGACCGCCGGGCTCGCTCCACAGCCGCTCGGCGGTGGTCTCCAGCATCATGCCCATGGAGGGCGCGACCGGCTTGAGCCGCTGGAAGTCGGTCCAGGTCATGGCACCGGGGTTGAGATGGGGCAGCAGCCCGGTCTCCTCCAGGATGCGGATGGCCATGGCCCGTACGTAGGCGATGGTGTCGTCGTAGCCCTCGGCCTCCAGCCACTCGCGCGCCTCGGGCCAGCGGTCCTCGGGGCGGTCGCCCAGGGTGATCAGTGCTTCCTTGCAGCCCATTTCGGCGCCGCGGCGGGCGATGGCGAGGACCTCGTCGGGGGACAGGTACATCCCGTGGCCCGCGCGGCGCAGCTTGCCGGGGACGGTGGCGAAGGTGCAGTAGTGGCACTTGTCCCGGCACAGCCGGGTGAGCGGGATGAAGACACTGCGCGAGTAGGTGATGACCCCGGGGCGGCCCGCGGCCTCCAGCCCGGCGTCACGGACCCGGGCGGCGGAGGCCGTGAGGTCCTTCAGGTCGTCACCGCGCGCCTGGAGCAGTACCGCCGCCTCGGCGGTGTCCAGCGCCACGCCGTCGCGGGCCCGTTTCAGCGCGCGGCGCATCGCGTTGGCGGTGGGGCCGTTCGGGGCGGGCGATGGGGTTCCCGGCGCGCTCGTGGTCATCCTCCGAGGATACGAGCGGTGCGGAACACCGCCAGATCGCCCGGGCCTGCGGTTTTGTGGGTCTGATCACGATGGTTCACGGAGCCGGACGGGAATACGGAACGGCGGGCGGGGCGCGGCCCGCGCGGGTCACAGGTACTGGGCGTAGGCGTCGAGGGTGCGCAGGATCTCGGTGCCGTGGGCCGCGCCGGACATCCCGGGCTCGGGGGCCGGGAGCTGGACGACGGCCTCCTCGATGCCGAGGTCGGCGTAGTGGGCGAGTTTGCCGGGCGAGGGCAGCACCGCGTACGGCACCACCTCCAGGGCCGCCGGGTCCCGGCCCGCCTCCTCCCACACCCGGCGCAGCACGGGGATCGCCTCCGTCAGACCGCCTCCCCCGGTGGGCATCCAGCCGTCCGCGTACGCGGCGACGTGGGCGAACAGCTTGGGCCCGGCCGCCCCGCCGATGAGGGTGCGCGGACCGGTGAGGGGGTCGGCCGCGGAGCGCCGCCGCACCGGTTTGGGGTGGGCGAGGCTGGCCCGTACCGATCCGAACCGGCCCCGGTAGGCGGTGGGCTCCGGCGCCCACAGCGCGCGCATCAGCGCCATCCGGTCCTGGACGAGGTCGCGGCGGTCGGGCCAGGAGACGTTGTGGTCGGCCGCCTCCTCGACGTTCCAGCCGTAGCCGATGCCGAAGGTGAGGCGGCCGTCGGACAGATGATCGAGGGTGGCGACGCGCTTCGCGAGGCTGACGGGGTCGTGCTGGGCGACGAGGGTGATGCCGGTGCCGACGCCGAGCTGTTCGGTGACCGCGGCCGCCTGGGCGAGTGCCACGAACGGGTCGAGGGTGCGGCCGTACTGACGCGGCAGCGGCTCGCCCATCGGGGCTGCGGTGTCGCGGCTGACGGGGATGTGGGTGTGCTCGGGCAGGTAGAGCCCGGCGAAACCGCGCTGCTCCAGCTCCCGGGCGAGCCGGGCGGGGCGGACGGACTCATCGGTGAGGAAGACGGTGGTCGCGATGCGCACGGGACTGCACCTCCGCGTGGGCCGTTGGGGCTGCGCGTATGTTCCCCCGCCGCCATGGAGTTATCCACAGGGCTTTCCGTGGAAGTCACCCACGCGTACAACGGTGTCACGCGGGTGTCGTGCGACACCCGCGTGACGTTGGGGGCGACGACGGTGGGGGCATCAGATGCAGCGACGCGATGTACTCAGGCTCTCCGCGCTTGCGGGCACGGCGGGTGTGCTTACGCTCGATCCCGTGACGTTCGCACAGGCCGACGAGCGGGGTGAGGGCGGCGGCGGTGGCAGCGGCGGGGAGAAGACGCGCACCGTCTCCGGCCATCTGCCCACCGGCTCACCGGACTTCGTCTACCTGCCGGTCGAGGTGCCCGGCGGGGTCCGCGAGATCGCCGTGTCGTACCGCTACGACAAGCCGTCGGTCCCGGCCGGGACCCAGGGAAACGCCTGTGACATCGGCATCTTCGACGAGCGCGGCACGGAGTTGGGCGGCCGCGGCTTCCGCGGCTGGTCGGGCGGGGCGCGTACGGAGTTCGCGATCAGCGCCGAGAAGGCGACACCGGCGTATCTGGCGGGGCCGGTGCGGGCGGGCACCTGGCATGTGGTGCTGGGCCCGTACACGGTCGCGCCGCAGGGCCTGAACTACGAGGTCACCATCACCCTGCGGTTCGGCAGGCCGGGGGAGACGCCGAGGCCGGTCTATCCGCCGCAGCGGGCGAAGGGGCGTGGCCGGGCCTGGTACCGGGGCGACTCCCATCTGCACACCGTGCACTCCGACGGCAAACGCACGCCCGCCGAAGTGGCCGCCGCGGCCCGCGCCGCCGGGCTCGACTTCATCACCACCACCGAGCACAACACCACCTCCGGGCACGGTGCGTGGGACGGGCTGTGGGGCGATGACCTGCTGATCCTCACCGGTGAGGAGGTCACCACCCGCAATGGCCACGTGGTGGCCCTCGGCACCGACCCCGGTGTCTTCATCGACTGGCGCTACCGCGCCCGGGACAACGCCTTCGGGCGCTACGCCCGCAAGATCCGTCAGGCGGGCGGTCTGGTCGTCCCCGCGCATCCGCACGGCACCTGTGTCGGGTGCAACTGGAAGTTCGGCTTCAATGAGGCGGACGCGGTCGAGGTGTGGAACGCGGACTTCACCCCGGACGACGAGGTCTCGGTCGCCGAGTGGGACAACACACTGGTCGCCGCGGCCCGGGGCGACGGCCGCTGGCTCCCGGCCGTGGGCAACAGCGACGCCCACCGCGAACCGCAGGTCGTCGGCCTGCCGCAGACGGTCGTGCTCGCCGACGAGCTGTCCCGCACCGCCATCCAGGACGGCATCCGCGGGGGCCGCAGCTGGATCGCCGAGTCCTCGGCGATCGACCTGTCCTTCGAGGCGGTCGGCGGGCGCGGTGAGCACGCGGGCATCGGCGAGCGGCTGACAGTGGACCGTGCGGCGGAGGTCACGGTCCGACTGCGGGTCTCCGGCGTCGGACCGGACTGCTCGGTGCGGTTCATCACCGACCAGGGCCAGCTGTACGGGACGGCGCTGCCGGGTTCCGGGGCGGGTACGGCGGAGTGGCGCACCACGCCCTCGTACGCCGCCTATGTACGCGCCGAGGTGCGCCACGCCCCGGCCGACGGCGGAGCGTCCGGTGTCCCCGGCCGGATGGCGGCCATGACCAACCCCATCTGGCTGGGCGAGCGCGGCCACTGACAAGACGTGTCCGCCGCGTCGGGGCAGCCGGACGTTGCCGGCTGCCCGCGTCAACGGTCCGGAGAGTGCGGGCACGACCTACGGTGTCAACGTGTCGCCGGGCGTCGGGGTCGCGCGCTGAACCCAGGTGCCGCAGGACGTGATCACCGCCCCCGTGCGGTCGCAGGTGATGCCGTGCACGGTCCCTGACGTGGTGATCACGTCGATGAAAATGTCACTGCCGGTGCTGCTTGGGCCGACGTCAATGGACACACCGCAGGCACCCACGGGTACGTCTCCCCCCTCGTCGGAGAGGTCGTCCCAGTCGATGTCCCCGCCGGGACCGGACTCGTCCCCGACGTAGGGGACCCCGAAACTGACGGCCGCGTAGAAGCCCCCACCGCCGGCGGCTTCCTGACGAACGGTGTCGATGTCGAAGCACCCGTTGGCCCCCGGCCGCGGCGGCTTCGGCCTACCGGGTCCGGCAGCGTCCGCGACAGGGTCAGGGTCAGCCAAGGAGAAGGCCCGGTCGGCGGACACGACGGTCGAAGCCGACTGCTCCTTCTCTCCGAGGCTTTGCGCCTCGGCAGGTAGGGCACCCAGTACACCCACCAGCGAGACGGCGGTCAGTGAGGTGAGGCCGCCGAGCGCCAGCCGTGTGGACCGCCACGAACACCGCACCCGCGGCGATACGGCCCTGCTGTGAGGACGCATTCCATACTCCTTAGGGATTCGAACCGGGCAATCTCCTGGAAGATTTGCTCATCTCGTCCTCCTTTCCACGCACATTCAGGCGTTTATGTGATCAATCATCCGATGAGCCTAATGCGACGAGCGGCGCGGCAGCGTGTCCTTACGCACACCACCGGGCCGAAGCGGGCCGGGGCCTGGCCCGGGCCGGGCCCGGGCCGGGCCCGCTCAGGCTCGGGTGGTGACCGTCCGGGTATGGCGGCCGGAGCGGAGCACCGTACCGGGGACCGCCCCCGTGACCATGTCGTCCCGGACGGTCTCCACCCCGCCCACCCGGACGCTCACCACGCCCACCGCCCGCGAGTCCAGCCGCGGGCTGTCGCCGGGCAGGTCGTGGACCAGGGTGGCCTGGCCCGCGTCGATCCGCTCGGGGTCGAGGAGGACCAGGTCGGCGTGGTAGCCCTCGGCGATCCGGCCCCGGTCCCGCAGTCCGAACAGCCGCGCCGGGTCGTCCGTCAGCATCCGTACCGCCCGCTCCAGACCGACCAGCTTCCGGCCGCGCAGACAGTCGCCGAGGAAGCGGGTGGTGTACGGGGCGCCGCACATCCGGTCCAGATGGGCCCCCGCGTCCGAACCGCCGAGCAGGACGTCCTCGTGTTCCCAGGTCTGCCGCCGCAGCTCCCAGCTGGCCGGGTCGTTGTCGGTCGGCATCGGCCACAGCACCGTACGCAGGCCGTCGGCGGCGCAGATCTCCACCAGGCAGCCGAACGCGTCCTGTCCGCGCTCGGCCGCGATGTCACGGACCACCCGGCCGGTGAGCCCGGCGTTGGCCTCGCTGTAGGTGTCGCCGATGACATAGCGCTCGAAGTCGGCCAGTCGCCGGAAGACCCCGGCCTCGGGACTCCGGGCGCCGCGCAGCATCTCCTCCCGTACGGCGGGGTCGCGGAGCTTCGCGATGCGCTCGGCGACCGGCAGCCCGAGGACGTCGCCCCATCCGGGAATGAGGTTGAGCGCACAGAAGGTGCCCAGCGACATGTTCATGGGGGTGAGGATCGGCATGGTGAGCGCGACGATCCGGCCGCCCGCCTTGCGGGCGCGTTCACTGGCCAGGAGCTGGCGCGGCACCCGCTCCGGCACGGCCGCGTCGATGGTCAGCACATTCCAGTTGAGCGGGCGTCCGGCGGCGGCGCTCATCTCCACCAGCAGATCGATCTCCTCGTCCGCGAACCGGTCCAGACAGCCCGCGACGATCGCCTCGATCTGGGTCCCCTCGTGGTCGGCGACGGCCCGGGACAGCGCGATCAGTTCCTCGGGCCGGGCGTGCCGGGAGGCGACCGGCTGCCCGTCGCCGTCGGCGTGGGTGGCGGACTGGGTGGTGGACAGGCCCCACGCCCCCGCGTCCATCGCCTCGTGGAACAGCCGCAGCATCTCCTCCATCTGCGCGGGGCCGGGTTGTCCGCCGATCGCGTCCTCGCCCATCACATGGCGGCGCAGCGCGCAGTGCCCCACCATGAAGCCCGCGTTGACGGCGGTCCGGCCGTCCAGCGCGTCGAGGTACTCGCCGAAGCCGTGCCAGTCCCAGGGCGCCCCCTCCTCCAGCGCGACCAGCGACATCCCCTCGACCCGGCTCATCATCCGCCGGGTGTAGTCGGCGTCGCCGGGGCGCTCGGGGTTGAGCGGTGCCAGGGTGAAGCCGCAGTTGCCGCCGACCACCGTGGTCACCCCGTGGTTCATGGAAGGGGTGGCGCAGGGGTCCCAGAAGAGCTGGGCGTCGTAGTGGGTGTGCGGGTCGACGAAGCCGGGCGCGAGCACCAGCCCGGTGGCGTCCTCGGTGGACCGGGCGGGCTCGGTGACGGACCCGGGCCCGGCGACGGCGACGATCCGCCCGTCGCGGAGGCCGACATCGGCGGTGCGGGACGGCGCGCCCGTACCGTCCGCGAGGGTGGCGCCCTTGATCAGGTGGTCGAGCACGGCTGGACATCCCTTCGTCTCGGCGGCAGGACAGGGCCTATCGGCCCGCCGTGCGGCGGAAGCGCGTGGTGCGGTGGACGGGATCGGTGTCGATCTTCGGGATCACCTGCTCACCGATGAGCTTGATGGTGTTCATGGTGTCCTCGTAGCCGATGCCGATCGGCAGCCCGAACGACAGCTGGTCGGCCCCGGCCTGCTCCCACCGCTTGCACTGCCGGAAGACCTCGTCCGGGTCGCCGCAGACCATCAGCTCCTCGGCGATGAGGAGTTCGATGATCTCCTCGGTGTAGTCCGGCAGCAGTTCCGGCCACTGCGGGATGCCGTCGGGCCGGGGGAAGGTGTCGTGGTAGCGGAACAGCAGCGACTGGAGGTGGTTGAGCCCGCCGCCGACCGCGATCCCGACCGCCTTGGCGTGGGTCTCCGCGCAGATCGCGGTGGAGGTCACCATCACGTTGTCGTTGACGAAGCCGCCGACCGGCTCGGCCCGTTCGACGGCGGTCTTGTAGGAGTCGAGCACCCACTCCATGTCGGAGACCTTCTGGATGGAGAAGCCGAGCACCCCGAGCCCCTTCTCGCCCGCCATCGCGTACGAGGAGGGCGATCCCGCCGCGTACCACATGGCCGGGTGCCCGGCCCCGTACGGCTTGGGCAGCACCTTGCGCGGCGGCAGCGACCAGTGTCTGCCGGTGAAGCCCGGGTACTCGTCCTGGAGCCACATCTTGGCGAACTCGCCGATGGTCTCTTCCCAGATCTCCTTGGTGTGGTTCATATCGGTCACACCCGGGATGAAGCCCAGGATCTCGTGGCTGCCCGCACCGCGCCCGGACCCGAACTCGAACCGCCCGCCGGAGAGATGGTCGAGCATCGCGACCTTCTCCGCGACCTTGACCGGGTGGTTGACCTGCGGCAGCGGGTTGAAGATCCCGGAGCCGAGGTGGATGCGTTCGGTGGCGTGGGCGAGATAGCCGAGGAAGACGTCATTGGCGGAGAGATGGGAGTACTCCTCCAGGAAGTGGTGCTCGGAGGCCCAGGCGTACTTGAAGCCGGACCGGTCGGCCTGGATGACGTACTCGGTCTCCTCGACCAGCGCGTGGTGCTCGGCCTCGGGGTCGGCGCGGCGTCGGCGCTCCGGTACGTACCCCTGCACGAACAGTCCGAATTCCATGGAGGTTCACCGCCTCTGGCATCGCCCGCTTGCGATTCTCCGACTGAACTGACGCACCGTCAGATTTTGATTGACTCTGGCACCGCGAGGATGGAGCGTCAAGGGCGGGGCCCGAGGGCTGTCCCTCAGAACACCGACACCCCGCTCAGCCAGCCGCCGTCCACCACGAACGGCTGGCCGGTGATGTACGAGGAGTCGTCGGAGGAGAGGAAGAGCGCCAGCCGCGCCACCTCCTCCGGGCGGCCGATCCGCCCCATCGGCACCAGCTTCCGGTACAGCTCGTCGACCGCCGCCGACGCCTCCGCCGGGTCCGCGTCGGGGTCGAGCTGGGCGGGGTTGGTCATCGGGGTGTCGATCGCGCCCGGGCACATCGCGTTGACGCGGATCCCCTTGTCCGCCAGCTCCATCGCCGCCACCCGCGTCATCCCCACGACGGCCGCCTTGGTGGCGGCGTACGAGGTCAGGAAGGCCATCCCGGACAGGGCGACGTACGAGGCGGTGTTCACGATCGTGCCGCCGCCCGCGGCCTCCAGCTCCGGGGCGACCGCACGCATCCCGAGGAACGCCCCGATCTGGTTCACCCGCACCACGGTCAGATACTCCTCCAGCGGGGTGCCGGTCAGCTCGTTGAAGCGGAGGATTCCGGCGTTGTTGACCAGGCCGTCCACCCTGCCGAAGGTGTTCTTGGCGGCGGTGACGGCCGTGCTCCAGTCCTCCTCGCGGCCCACGTCAAGACGGACATAGCGGGCTCGCTCCTCGCCCAGCTCCTTGGCCAGCGCCTCGCCCCGCCCGTCCAGCACATCGCCGAGCACGACCCGTGCGCCCTCCGCGGCGAACAGCCGCGCCTCCTGCTCCCCCTGTCCGCGCGCCGCACCGGTGATGATGACGACCCGCCCGTCCAGCTTGCCCACTTCTGCCTCCTGGTCAGTGGTTTCCGGGGTTCCGGTCAGTCGCCCAGGTGCGGAGCGACATCGGCGGCGAACGCCGCCATCTGGTCGAGGAGTTCGGCACGGCCGCGGCTGCGGAACCGCACCTGGATCTGGTCCACCCTCATGTCCGCGTACGCGCGCAGCGAGGCGGCGAGCCGGTCCGGAGCGCCGGTCAGCGTCCGCCGCCCCACCTCCCAGCCGGGTTCGCCCACGTACAGCGGTTCGGTGATGGCCCCGATCTCCAGGGGTTCCGCGCAGCCGGGGTCCTGCCGGGCGGCCTCCTCCCGCAGCGCGCGCAGCCGGGCGAGCCGGCCCGGCAGCAGCTCCCGGGGGTCGCCCTGCGGCAGCCAGCCGTCGCCGCGGTACGCCGCCCGGCGCACCGCGGCGGGCGAGGAGCCGCCCACCCACAGCGGGGGGCGCGGAGTCTGGACCGGGCGCGGCGCCACCGCCAGCCCGCTGAAGGTGAACCGCTCACCGTGGAACGCGGGGAACTCCTCCGGCCCCAGCAGCGCCTTGAGCGCGTCGATCGACTCGTCCAGCAGCGGTCCGCGGGCGGCGAAGTCCACCCCGAGCGCGTCGAACTCCTCGCGTACGTGTCCGGCCCCGACCCCGAGGATCAGCCGCCCGCCGGAGAGGTGGTCGAGGGTCGCGTACTGCTTGGCGTTGAGCAGCGGATGGCGCAGCGCGGCCACCGCGACATGGCTGAGCAGCCGGACCCGTTCGGTGGCGGCGGCGAGCGCGCCGAGCGTGGCCACCGGGTCGTACCAGACGGTGCCCATCGCGCCGGCCAGCCGCCGCGGGATCGCGACATGGTCGCAGACGGCGAGGTACGCGAAGCCGAGCCGGTCGGCGGCGCGGGCGAGCGCGAGCAGATCGGCCGGGCCCGCCGCCGCCTCCCAGGGCTCGGCGTAGAGGGAGCTCTGCGACTGGACCGGCAGCTGCATTCCGTAACTGAGCCGTCCCGGGGGCAGGACGCGCATGGCGTGCCTCCTTGTCGGTGGACCGCCATCGTCATATCTGATGCCCCATCAGACAAGGCCCCGCCCGCACCGGAACGGCGGGCGGGGCGGTACCGGGGACGGGCCCTCGGGCCCGGCGGCGCGCCACAAGCGGGGGGGTGCACGTCAGCTCACGGGGGCGCACCTCGGACCCGGGGACGCACCTCGATGCCGATCCAGTCGTACGTCCCGTACGCGAACCACTCCGGCCCGGAGAAGAGCGTGACCAGATACCCGCCGCGCTCCCAGATCAGCGCGCGCTCGGCGTCCAGCGACTCCGGGACCTCCAGCGACGACGGCTCGCCCAGCCGCCCGCGCAGCAGCCCCTCCACCCGCCGGTACTCCACCTCCCAGTCGTCCTCCACGGCGTGCGGCAGCCAGATGCCGCCGCCCATGGAGTCCAGGTCCCAGTAGTCCTCCGGCGGTATCGGCTCATCGTCATGGTCGACGACCCCGAACGCGCAGTAGGCGACGGGCAGCATCACCGAGCAGTCCGCACGGCACTCCGGGTGGTCGCACACCACCGCGGGCGCGGCACCCCGCTCATCGCAGCCGGGGTACTCGCCGAGCGCGATGTGCCAGCCCTTGCCGAAGTCCCCGGCCAGCGGCCACATGTCCACCCAGTGGACGACCGGCTCACCGTCCTCGCCCTCCAGATGCCAGCCGTTCCGCACGAACACGTCGTCATGGGCCTGCCGGCTCCACGGCAGATCCGCGAACTCCAGGATCCGGTCGAGCCATCGGCCGTCGAGGGGGAGCACCATCATCGCCACGTCCCGGACGCTACCGGGCGCCACCGACAGCGCCCCGGGCCCACCGGCTCACGTTCCGGGCCCCGCCCACAGCCCCTCGTCCGTCAGTCCCAGCAGTTCGATGGCGTTGCGGCGGACGATCCGCTCGACGACGTCCGGCGCCAGATGGCCCATCTGCGCCTCGCCGACCTCCCGGGACTTGGGCCAGGTGGAGTCGGAGTGCGGATAGTCCGTCTCGTACAGGACGTTGCCCACCCCGATCGCGTCCAGGTTGCGCAGCCCGAAGGCGTCGTCGAAGAAGCACCCGTACACATGCTCCGCGAACAGCTCCGACGGCGGACGCAGCACCTTCCCGGCCACCCCGCCCCAGCCGCGGTTCTCCTCCCAGACCACATCGGCGCGCTCCAGGATGTAGGGGATCCAGCCGATCTGCCCCTCGGCGTACATGACCCTGAGGTTCGGGAAGCGTTCGAACTTCCCGCTCATCAGCCAGTCGACCATCGAGAAGCAGCAGTTGGCGAAGGTGATGGTGGAGCCGACCGCCGGAGGCGCGTCCGCGGAGGTCGAGGGCATCCGCGAGGACGAGCCGATGTGCATGGCGACGACCGTGCCGGTCTCGTCGCAGGCGGCGAGGAACGGATCCCATTCGTCGGTGTGGACGGAGGGCAGCCCCAGGTTCGGGGGTATCTCCGAGAAGCAGACGGCCCGTACCCCGCGCTCCGCGTTCCGCCGCACCTCGGCGGCGGCCAGCCCGGCGTCCCACAGCGGGATGATGATGAGCGGTATCAGCCGCCCCCGCGCCTCGGGGCCGCACCACTCCTCCACCATCCAGTCGTTGTACGCCCGCACCCCCAGCAGCCCCAGCTCGCGGTCCCGGGCCTCGGTGAAGGTCTGGCCGCAGAACCGGGGGAAGGTCGGGAAGCAGAGCGCGGACTGCACATGGTTGACGTCCATGTCCGCGAGCCGGTCCGGCACCGAGTAGGAGCCCGGGCGCATCTGCTCGTAGGTGATGGCCTCCAGCCGGACTTCCTCCCGGGCGTACCCGACGGCGGTGTCCAGCCGCGTCAGCGGCCGCCGCAGCTCCTCGTACACCCACCAGTCCGCGAGCGGTCCGTCGTCGCCGGGAGCACCCATCTTCGGCGCGAACCTGCCGCCGACGAAGGTCATTTCCTTCAGGGGCGCGCGGACGATCCGCGGGGCGGTGTCGCGGTACTTCGACGGGAGGCGGTCCCGCCAGACGTGAGGGGGTTCGACCGTGTGGTCGTCCACCGAGATGATCTTCGGGAAGCTCTCCATGGGTGTCACGGTAGCGCTGATCTGACGGTCCGTCAGCTAGCGGAAGCCGTCAAGCCCGCGCTTCGTGCTGACGTACGGCCGCGATAGCGGCAGACTGGCTGTACAGCGAGAAGGCACGTGCGGGGGGACCATGGTCGGCGGAAAGCGGCCGGAGGGGCGGGGAGCGACGGCCACGTCCGGCACGAAGCGGTATTGGCGGGGCGGGGAGTTGACCCTGGCCCTCGACGAAGGCCGCATCGAACTGGAGTTGGAGCGCGGCCGCCACACCGACGTCCTTCCCGAGCTCACCAGCCTGACAACGGCCCACCCGCTGAGCGAAAGACTGTGTGGGCTGCACATGCTGGCCCTGTACCGCGACGGACGGCGGACCGAGGCGCTGGCGGTGTACGACGGCCTCCGGCGGCGGCTCGCCCATGAGCTGGGGGTCGAGCCGGGCAGCACCCTCACCGGGCTCCGGCGACGCATCGAGCGGTCCGACCCGGCGCTCGCTCAGCCCCCAACGGCAGCCGGGGCGGCACCGACGCGGCCCGCCCAGCTGCCCGCCGCCGTCGCCGACTTCACCGGACGCTCGGACTTCATGGCCGAGCTCAGCGCCCGCGTCGCCACCCGGGGACCCGCCGCCACCGTCCTGACGGTCACGGGCACCGGGGGCATCGGCAAGACAGCGCTGGCCGTGCACGTGGCCCACGCCGTCCGCCACCGCTTCCCCGACGGTCAGCTCTACGCCGACCTGCGCGGCGCCGGCCTGTCTCCCGCCGAACCGGAGGCGGTGCTCGGCGGCTTCCTGCGCGCGCTGGGCACGCCCGACTCCGCCATCCCCGACGGCCCGGCGGAGCGGGCGGCGCTCTACCGGTCGGTACTGGACGGCCGCCGCGTGCTGATCCTGCTGGACAACGCGCGCGACGCCGCGCAGATCCGCACGCTGCTGCCCGGTGGAAGCGGCTGTGTCGCGCTGGTCACCAGTCGTGCCCGGATGACGGGCCTGACCGGCTCCCATGTGGTGGATCTCGAGGTGATGGACCCCGAGGAGGCGTTCACCCTCTTCGCCCGCATCGTGGGCGAAGAGCGGGCGGAGGTGGAGCGCGAGGCGGCCATGGAGGTCCTCGCGGCCTGCGGCTATCTGCCGCTCGCGATCCGTATCGCCGCCTCCCGGCTCGCGGCCCGCCGCACCTGGTCCGTCTCCGTCCTGGCCCGCAAACTCGCCGACGGGCGCCGGAGACTGGACGAGCTGCGCGCCGGGGACCTGGCGGTGAAGGCCACTTTCGAGCTCGGCTACGGGCAATTGGAGCCCGCGCAGGCACGGGCGTTCCGGCTGCTGGGCCTCGCCGAGGGGCCGGAGGTCTCGCTGACCGCCGCCGCGGCGGTCCTCGACCTGCCTCCGGAGGAGACCGAGCGGATCCTCACCTCCCTGGAGGACATCTCACTTCTGGAATCCACCGCACCGGGCCGGTACCGCTTCCACGACCTCGTCCGGCTCTACGCGCGGGTGTGCGCGGAGCGCGAGGCCCAGTCGCCGGACGAGCAGGACGCGGCGCTCTCACGCCTGCTGGACTTCTACCTGGCCACCGCCGCACGTGTGTACGCCCTGGAGCGGCCGGGCGACCGCACCGTCGCGCACTTCGAACCCACCCGTGCTCCCGGGCTCCACTTCGCCTCCTCGAGGACCGGGCTGGACTGGCTGTTCAACGAGGCCGACGGCCTGATCACCTGCGTGCGGCGATGTACGGGGCCGGGCACCCGCCGCCGCGCCGCCGACCTGCTGATGGCCGCGCTCGACCTCGCCGAGTCCGGCGCCCGCCCCCGCCAGTACGAGAGCGCCGCCCTGGCCGTCAGCGAAGCGGCGCACGCCGCGGAAGACCCACGCACCGAGGCTCGCGCGCGCTCGGCACTGGGTCATCTGTACGGCTTCACCGGCCGCTTCGACCTGGCGGCCCAAGAGCTGCGACGCGCCCTTGCGCTGGCCGCCGACGACCCGTTGGTCGCCAGCCGGGCCGCCAACCAGCTCGGCATAGTCGCCGGCGGCCAGGGGCGGCGCGAGGACGCCGAACGCTTCCTGGGACAGGCGCTCGCCGCCTTCCGCGCGGACGGCAACGAGGCGGGCGAGGCGAGCGCCCTGTCCAACCTCTCGCGGCTCCACGTGGACCTGGGCCGCACCCAGTCCGGTGTGGACCTCGCCGAGCAGGGGCTGGCCATCTACCGGCGGCTCGGGGCGCCGCTGCGTCTGGCCAACGGGATGTACACCCTCGGGATCGCGCTTACCCGGGCCCAGCGGCTGGACGAGGCGCTCATCCATCTCACCCGGGCCCTCGGGCTGTTCCGGGACGCCCGTCAGACGCTGTGGGAAGGGATGACCCATTTCCGGCTGGCCGAAATTCATCTTGCCGCCCACCGCCCCGCCAAGGCGCTCGCACACGCGGAGCGTTCGCTGGCCCTGGGCGGGCTCGGCGGCGAGTGGCGACGTTTCTCCTTCCTCACCGTGCGGGCAAAGGCCCTGATGGCGCTGGGACAGGCGACACGGGCCCAGGAGTGCTGGCAGGAAGCGCGGGAGATCCGGGAACGGCTGGGGCCCCCGGAGCCCGACGAGGTGCGCCGACTGCTCTCGGATGCGCGTTGGCCGCTGCCGCCGGGCCTGGATTCGCTTCCCGGCCACACCAGCATGCCCCGGCCGAGCGACCCCCTGTCCGAAAGGCGCCCACCGAGCTGACACAGCATCGGCTACGGAACCCAGCAAACCGTGTTGGCCCTGTGGAGAGGTCCGGTCCCTACTGACGTAGGTGCCGCGGGCAAGGCAAACTGGCCCCTGCAACTGGGAGGCAGAGGCAGGGGGAGACCATGGCCGGCGAGAAGGAGCAGGCGCAGGACCAGCCCTTGCGCTTCACCGTGCTCGGACCGGTACGCGCATGGCGGGGCGAGCAGCAGATCAGTACGGGATCACCGCAGCAGAGAGCGCTTCTTGCCGCTTTGCTGCTACGGGGCGGGCGCACCGCCACCGCCTCCGAGCTCGTGGACGCTCTGTGGGGTGACGACCCGCCTGACGCGGCCATCGCCGCACTGCGCACCTACGCCTCCCGGCTGCGCAAGGCGTTCGCGCCGCACTCGGACGTCCTGGTGAGCGAGTCGGGCGGCTACGCGGTGCGAGCAGGGGTGGGGGCCCTGGACACCGAGGTGGCCGAGCGACTGGCGACGGACGCCGAGAAGGCACGGCACTCCGGTGACCGGCTCCAGGCCCATCAGCTGGTCACCCAGGCGCTGGGCCTGTGGGACGGCGAGTCCCTGGCCAACCTGCCCGGCCCGTACGCGGAGGCGCAGCGGGCGCGGCTGTCGGAATGGCAGCTGGTACTCACCGAGACCCGGCTCGACCTGGACCTGGAGCTCGGCCACCACACCGATGTGGTCTCCGAGCTGACGGCCCTCACCGCGGCCCATCCACTGCGGGAGCGGCTGCGCGAGCTCCTGATGCTGGCGCTGTACCGCAGCGGCCGCCAGGCGGAGGCGCTGGCCGTCTACAACGACACCCGACGGCTGCTCGCCGAGGACTTGGGAGTGGACCCCTGCCCCGAGCTGTCCGAGCTGCACCAGCGCATCCTCCAGGCGGACGCCGAACTGGCGGCGCCTCCGGACGGCCGCGCGGTCACCGGTCCCGCTTTCGTCCGGCCCGCCCAACTTCCCGCGACGGTCGCCGACTTCACGGGGCGGGCGGCCTTCGTCACCGAGCTGAGCGACCAACTCGCCTCCGCTGACGGGCGTGTCATGGCCGTGTCAGCGGTCGCGGGCATCGGCGGTGTCGGCAAGACAACACTGGCCGTGCACGTGGCCCATTCCGCCCGGCACCACTTCCCGGACGGCCAGTTGTACGTGGACCTCCAGGGCGCGGGCCCGGTGCCCGCGGAGCCCGAAGCCGTGCTGGGCGCGTTCCTGCGCGCCCTCGGCCTCCCGGAGTCCGCGATCCCCGACGGCGTCGACGAGCGCTCCGCCCTCTACCGCTCCACCCTCGACGGCCGCCGTGTCCTCACCCTGCTCGACAACGCCCGCGACGCCGCCCAGGTACGCCCGCTGCTGCCGGGCACCGAGGGCTGCGCGGCTCTGATCACCAGCCGCACCAGGATGGTGGATCTGGAGAGCGCGCACCTGGTCGACCTCGACGTGATGAGCCCCGACGAGGCCCTGGTGCTGTTCACCCGCATCGTCGGCAAGGACCGGGTGAGTTCGGAGCGCGAGGCCGCGATGGACGTGGTGGCCGCATGCGGCTTCCTGCCGCTGGCCATCCGGATCGCCGCCTCCCGGCTGGCCTCGCGCCGCACGTGGACAGTCTCGACGCTGGCGCTGAAGCTCGCCAACGAGCGCCGCCGCCTGGACGAACTGCGGGTGGGCGACCTGGCCGTACGGGCGACCTTCGAACTCGGCTACGGACAGCTCGAACCCGAACAGGCCCAGGCGTTCCGGCTGCTGGGCCTGGCGGAGGGGCCGGACATCTCCTTGGCCGCCGCGGCGGTCGCCCTGGATCTGGACGCCTTCGATGCGGAGGAGCTGCTCGAATCGCTCGTCGACACTTCGCTGCTGGAGTCCGCCGCCCCCGGCCGCTACCGGTACCACGATCTTGTGCGCCTCTACGCGCGTGACTGCGCGGAACGGGACCAGTCGGCGGCCGACCGCGAGGCCGCGCTGTCGCGCCTGCTGGACTTCTACCTGGCGACAGCGGCACGCGTGCACGCCATGGAGCGGCCGGGCGACCGCCTGGTGGACCACCTGTCCCCCACCGACCACCCGGGGCTGGCCTTCCCCGATCAGGACGCGGCGCTGGACTGGCTGTTCACCGAGGCCGACTGCCTGCTTGCGTGCGCCCAGCAGGCGGCCCACGGGGAGACCCTGCGCCGGGCCGCGGATGTGCTGCTGGCAGCCATCGACCTCGCCGAGTCCGGCGCCAACGCCCCGCGCTACGAGGCGCTGGCCCAGGTCATCAGCCATGCCGCGCACGAGGCCGGCGACACGCGGGCCGAGGGCCGTTCACGGGTGTGCCTGGCCAAGGTGCGCCAGCTGGCCGGGCGACTCGACGAGGCCGACGCGGAGGCGGAGCGCGCCCTCGAGCTGGGGACCGCCGCGCGGGATTTCGTGATCGTGGGCCGCGCCCGTACCGAGCGCGGCATCCTCGCCCACCTGAGCCGTACCCGCTGGGACGACGCCGAGCGCCACTTCCTCCAGGCCATCGAGGCGTACCGGGCGGTGGACGACCGGCCCGGCGAGGCCAGCGCGCTGTGCAACCTGTCCCGCGCGTATGTGGAGATGGACCGCATCGACAGCGCCATCGAACTGGCCCGGCAGGGCGTCCAGATCTACGAGAGCCAGGGGCGCACCCTGCGCGTGGCCAACGGCAAGTACGCGCTGGGGATCGCGCTGACCGGCGCCGGACTCCTCGCACCGGCGCTGGAGCAGCTCAACGAGGCCCGGGAGCTCTTCCGTGAGCACCGCCAGCCGTTGTGGGAGGGCATGGCCCATCAGCGCCTGGCAGAGGCTCACTTGGCCCTTCCCAGCCCCGCCAAGGCCGCCACACACGCCGAACAGGCCCTGGCACTGCGGGGGATCGGTGGTGAGTGGCGACGGGCCGTGGTGCTGACGCTGCTCGGCAGGGCCCTGCTGGAGCTCGGACAGGACGGGCGGGCGGAGGCGTGCTGGCGCGAAGCCCTGTCCATTCACGAGCGGTTGGGCACTCCGGAGGCGGAGGATGTGCGGGGGCTGCTGACACCCGCGGCGACGGTCTGACGCCGCCCGTCGCCCCCGTTCATCAATCGTTTATCGCGGTCCGGGATTCTCTTTAACGGTCGATCCGTCCCCGCGGGGGGCAGACGGGTCGGTTGTGAGGTCACACCGTAGTGTGGGCGGCCCTTTGAGGTGCCCGTCCGGCGACCCACGGGGGAGTCGCCGGGCGGGCACGACGGGCCCCCGCCGACCAGCATCCGATGGAGTTCACCGTGACGAACGCAGACAACAAGCCCGAGTCCGATGCCTACCGGCCGCTGGAGGCCGACCCGGCTCCCTCCTCCCTCTCCACCAAGGGTGAGGGGCACACGCCCGCTCCCTCGCCACTGAGCACCAAGGGCGAGGGCCACACCCCAGCGCCACCTCAGTTGTCGACGCAGGGCGAGGGCCACACCCCGGCGCCGCCGCAGCTGTCGACGCAGGGCGAGGGCCACACCCCGGCGCCGCCGCAGCTGTCGACGCAGGGCGAGGGCCACACCCCCGCTCCGCCGCAGCTGTCAACGCAGGGCGAGGGCCACACCCCCGCTCCGCCGCAGCTGTCAACGCAGGGCGAGGGCCACACGCCGCCGGCGCCTGAGGAGAGCGGGGTCCGTCGCAGCTCATGAGGTGACGCATGGAGCCGATGTCGATGACGTGGAGGGGACGTCATCGGCATCGGCTCCTCTATGCCGTGGGCGAGACGCTTTTCGCCAAGCTTCGCCCATTTCAGGCCAGATGACTGAACCCATCAGCCCATCCATGGCCAATTTGCACTACAAAACTATCCATCACCCCCCGTACCGGAGGAACTGGAATGTCTCGTACCACAAAAGGCATAGCTACCTTGGTTATTGCGATTGGCGCCGCGGTCGGCACCGGCCAGTCAACTACCTTCGCGGTCGCGAATGACAGCCACACCCCCGTGATCGTGGCGGACTCGTCCGCCGACGGCGCGGCCGCGGGCGCACTGGGCGAGGGCCACTCGCCGGCCCCCAGCCCCCGCTGACGCAACCTCGCGTCCGCACGCTTCCTCTCCCGGCCGGCTTGACCCTGACACCGATGCCAAGGTCTGCAAAGGGGCTCATCGCGGCGCCGGACGCGCCGGCCGTGAGAGGAGCCTGACCTGCGGCTGGACGGCTGAGCGGCACACGGCCGGTCAGCGCCGGGGCGGTCGGCCTCAGCGCGCCCGCAGCGCCGTCTTGAGCACCTTTCCGCTGGCGTTGCGCGGCAGGACCGCTACGAACTCCACCTGCCGCGGCACCTTGTAGTTCGCCATCTCCCGCCGCGACCAGGCGATCAGATCGTCCGCGGTCAGCGTGGACTCGGGGCGGCGGACGGCGTACGCCTTGGCCACTTCGCCCAGTCGTGGGTCCGGGACGCCGACCACGGCCACGTCGGCCACATCCGGGTGGCGGGCGATCAGCCGCTCGATCTCGGCGGGATAGGCGTTGAACCCGCCGACGATGAACATGTCCGTGACCCGGTCGGTGATCCGGAGATTGCCCCGGGGGTCCAGCACCCCGATGTCACCGGTGCGCAGCCAGCCGTCGGGAGTGATCGCCCGGGCGGTGGCCGCCTCGTCCTCGAAGTAGCCGCGCATCACGTGGTAGCCGCGGACCAGGACCTCGCCCCGGGTGCCCGGCGGCAGCGCGGCGCCGTCCGGCCCCACCACCTTGATCTCGGTGTCCGGGATGGCGCGCCCGGAGGTTCCGGAGACGACCCGCGGCGGATCGCCGCGGCGGCACATGCTGACCGTGCCGGACGCCTCCGACAGACCGTAGGCGGTCAGCACGGTGGCGATCCGCAGTTCGCCGCGCAGCCGGTCCACCAGTTCCAGCGGGACGACGGCGGCGCCGGTGACCACCAGGCGCAGCGCGGACAGGTCGTGGGCGGCGCGCGCCGGATGGTCCAGGAGCGACTGGTGGAGGGTGGGCGGTCCGGGCAGCACGCTGATGCGCTCGGCCGCGATGTTGGCGAGCGCGGTCTCCACGCTGAACACCGGCTGCGGCACCATCGTGGCGCCGCGCAGCAGACAGGCGATGATCCCGGCCTTGTAGCCGAAGGTGTGGAAGAACGGGTTGACGATGAGATAGCGGTCGCCCCGCAGCAGCCCGGTGATCCTGCTCCAGGTGCTGTAGACCCGCACGGTCTGGGCGTGGGTGATCACCACGCCCTTGGGGTCACCGGTGGTGCCGGAGGTGAAGGTGATGTCGGAGGGGTCGTCGGGACGTACCGCGTCCGCCCGGGCCCGGACCGCCGGGTCCGGTACGGAGGCACCGGCCGCCAGGAACTCCTTCCAGGTGCGGAAGTCGTCCGGGGCGTCGTCGGCGAGGACGACCACCTCCCGCAGCCGGGGCAGCCCCGGCAGCGGGCCGGGGCCCGGCCCCTCCCCCGCCGCCCTGCGCAGCGAGGCCACGTAGGAGGTGCCCAGGAAGGTGCCGGTGATGAACAGATGGGTGGCACGGGTGCGGCGCAGCACGTACGCGGCCTCGGCGCCCTTGAAACGGGTGTTGACCGGGACCAGCACCCCGCCCGCGGTGACCGCGCCCAGCGCCGCCACGATCCAGTCCGTGGTGTTGGGCGCCCACACCGCGATCCGGTCGCCCGGTGCCACGCCCGAGGCGAGACAGGCCGCGGCGGCCCGCTCGATCCGCGCGCCCAGCTCCGCGTAGGAGATCCGGGAGCGGCCCTCGACCACGGCCTCGGTCGGGCCGTACCGCTCGGCCGCCGCCCGCACCAGTGCCGGGATGGTCTCCTCCGCCATGAGCCGCCTCCCGCCGGGGTTCTCCGTCCGAACCGCACTGGCCGACCACTACCTGACTATCCGTCAGATTAGCGGTAGCCTTCCCCGCTGTCAGCACCGGTGGCCGCGGGCACCGGGGACCGCGACCACGGAGGTGGCGATGGCGGCGACCCTGAAAGACGCGACGGCGATAGCCGGGATCGGCCGGACCGCCTTCGCCAAACGGCTCCCCGAGTCCGAGAAGGCGCTCGCCTGCCGTGCGGTCCTCGCCGCGCTGGACGACGCCGGGATCGCCCCGTCCGAGGTGGACGCCTTCGCCTCGTACACCATGGAGGAGACCGACGAGGTCGAGGTGGCCAAGGCCATCGGCGCCGGGGACGTGACCTTCTTCGCCAAGGCCGGTTACGGCGGCGGGGGTTCCTGCGCCACCGTCGCCCATCTCGCCGCCGCCATCGCCACCGGACAGGCCACCGTCGGGGTGGCCTGGCGCTCCCGCAAGCGCGGCAGCGGACCGCGGCCGTGGACCAGCACCCGCGTTCAGCTGCCCACCCCGGCCCAGTGGACCCGGCCCTACGGACTGCTGCGCCCCGCCGACGAGATCGGAATGCTGGCCCGGCGCTATATGCACGAGTACGGCGCCACCCGCGACCACTTCTTCAATGTCGCCCTCGCCTGCCGCAACCGGGCCAACCAGAACCCGGCCGCGATGATGTACGAACGCCCGCTGACCCGCGAGATGTACATGACCGCGCGCTGGATCAGCGAACCGCTGTGCCTGTTCGACAACTGCCTGGAGACGGACGGCGCACTGGCCTGTGTGGTGGTCTCCGCCGAGCGGGCGCGCGACTGCCGGCGACGGCCCGTCTACGTCCATTCCGCCGCCCAGGGGCTGCCCGCCCAACACCACGGGATGGTCAACTACTGGAACGACGACCCGCTCTCCGGACCCTCCTGGACCGCCGCCCGACAGCTGTGGAAATCCGCCGACTTCGGGCCGCAGGACGTGGACGTGGCCCAGATCTACGACGCCTTCACCGCCCTGATCCCGCTGTCGCTCGAGGGCTACGGCTTCTGCGGGCGGGGCGAGGGGGCCGCGTTCACCGAGGGGGGCGCGCTGGAGATCGGCGGACGGCTGCCGCTCAACACCGGCGGGGGCGGGCTCAGCGAGGCCTACGTCCACGGCTTCAACCTCATCACCGAGGGGGTCAGCCAGCTGCGCGGCACCAGCACCGCACAGGTCCCCGGCGCCACGACCTGCCTGGTCACGGCGGGCGAGGGGGTTCCCACATCCGCCCTGCTGCTGAGGAGTTGACCGACATGACCGCCGAGTTGCTCCAGCCCGTCCCCGACGAGGACGGCGCGCCCTTCTTCACCTACGCGGCCCGCGGTGAGCTGCGCGTCCAGAGCTGTGCGCGCTGCGCGGAGCCCCGCTTCCCGCCCCGGCCCTGCTGTCCGTACTGCCAGTCCTTCGAGAGCCTGTGGGCCAGGACCAACGGCCGTGGCCGGATCTGGTCGTTTGTGCTGCCTCATCCGCCGCTGCTGCCCGGCTATGCCGCCCAGGCCCCCTACAACGTGGTCCTGGTGGAGCTGGCGGAGCGTCCGCGGATCCGGCTGGTGGGCAATGTCGTCGAGTCCGCCGACGCCCCGCTCGGCTCCGTCGACCCCGGGCGGATCCGGATCGGCGCCCCGGTGAAGGCGGTCTTCCACCGGGCGGCGGACGGACTCACCGTGCCGCGCTGGCTGCTGGAGCGGCCATGACGGTGCGCACCAGGGCGGAGGGGGACGGTGTCGCCGTGGTCACCCTCGACCGCCCCGAGCGGCACAACGCCCTCGACCTGGAGACCGCGGACGAACTCATCGCCGTCTGGCGCCGCTTCCGCCGGGACGAGTCGGTCCGTGCCCTGGTCCTCACCGGTGCGGGCGAACGGGCCTTCTGCACCGGGGTCGACCGCTCGGTGGAGGTGCCCCAGCCCCCGTCGCCGTACGCCCTCGACGATCCGCTGCGCGCGGTCGGGCCGAAGGCGAACGACCTGTGGAAGCCGGTGGTCGCGGCGGTGGGCGGGATGGCCTGCGGCGGAGCGTTCTACCTGCTGGGCGAGGCGGAGTTCATCGTCGCCGACGAGACAGCGACCTTCTTCGATCCGCACACCAGCTACGGGATGGTCAGCGCCTACGAGGCGGTCCACATGGCGCAGCGCATGCCGTTCGGCGAGGTGGCGCGGATGGCGCTGATGGGCACAGCGGAGCGGGTCTCGGCCCGGCGGGCGTACGAGACGGGCCTGGTGAGTGAGGTGGTCCGGGCCGGGGAGGCCACGGCGGCCGCCGTACGCGCCGCCTCCGTCATGGCGTCGTACCCGACGGAGGCGGTGCAGGGGACAGTACGGGCGCTGTGGGCGGCGAAGGAGGCGGCACTGACCCAGGCGCTCGCCCACGCCCCGCAGTTGATCGCGCTGGGGAATCTGCCGCCGGAGCGTCAGGCCGCGCGGTTCGCCGCCCGCAGCCCCGGCTTCCGGCTCCGCTGACGCGGCGTGACTCGGGGCTCAGCTGGTCGGGCTCTTGGAGGCCATGCTGACCTGGCAGGTGTACTGGGTCCGCTTGGTGATGGTGTAGTTGGCGGTCGCGGTGATGGTCTCGCTCTGACCGGGCAGGACGGTCACGTACTGGCTGTCGTAGCCGAGCAGTCCGTCGTCCCCGTACTCGTTCCAGCTCACGCTGACCGAGTAGCGGAAGCTCCGGCTGGAGTCGGTGTTGGTGACCCTCACGTCGTACTTGAACTGCCCGGTGGACTGGTCGTAGCGGCAGTTGCTGCCGCTGGTCTCGGTCGTGGCGTCCGGGTTGTAGGTGGACGGCGCGGAGTAGCTGTAGGAGCTGGAGGGCGTCGGGTAGCCCGGGGTGTACGACGGCACCCCCGAGGGCAGATCGGTGGGAACGCCGCTGGGCAGACCGCTGGGGTCGGACGCCGGGGAGTCACCGCCGCTGCCGCCCGAGCCCAGGCCGCCGAAGCCGCCGCCCCCGTGGCTCCTGCCCTTCTTCCCGCATCCGGTGAGTGCCATCAGCCCGATGAGGGTGACGGCGAGCAGGCGAACAGAGCGGCGTTGCATGGAATTCTCCCCCGTTGAAAGACACTATCAAGCCAACCGGAAACCGATTGACGAGTGCACGCCACCCTAGCAACGGCACTTCCTACCCCAAAGTCACATCGGGGCCCGGCCCGGCTTCTCAGTAGTCGGAGACGACCCCACCCGTCACGGCGGTTCCGGACGGCGCGGGAGGAGTGACGAGGGAGAGAGGGGGCCGGAGTTCTGCCCCGGTGGCCCCGCGGGCCGGGAACTCCCCGCAACGGTCCACCGACCTCCCGTGCTCCCCCGGGAGGTCGCTGAACGCGCGCAACGGTAGCAGGACTTGTCAGGAACACCACCACCGGCCGGTGACCCGGCGTCCGGCCGCGCCCGCGTCCCGGCCGTCCGCTACGGCCGGTTGCCCGAGGGGCGGGACTGCCCGGTGCCCTTGACCGCGTCCAGCGCGTAGACACAGCGGTCCTTACTGCATGCGTACACCACACCCCCGGCGGCCACCGGGGACCCGGTGATCTCACCGCCCGTGGCCAGCTTCCACCGCAGCTGTCCGCCCGCCGCGTCCACCGTGTAGAGGCAGTGGTCGGCCGAGCCGAAGTGGACCCGGCCGTCCGCGACGACCGGCGAGCCGATGACCTCGCCGCCCGCCGCGAACCGCCACTTGGGGGTGCCGGTGACCGCATCGAGCGTGTACAGCGCGCTGCCGCTGCCCAGATGCACCGAACCGTCGGCCACCAGCACCGGTTCGACCGACTGGCGCGATTCGGTGGCGATCCGCCAGCGGTCCCGGCCGTTCGCCGCGTCCAGCGCGTAGACCGTGCCGAGGTAGTCGGCGATGTAGATACCGCCGCCGGTCACCGCGGGCCCCGGCGCGTACGCGGGCGCGCACAGGAAGACGGCGGGTGCCTCGAAACGCCACCGCACATCGCCGCGTGCGATGTCGATCGCGAGCACCCGGGTACCGGCGGTGACGTAGACGACGCCGTCGGGCGCCGACAGCAGCCGCATCGGGACCCCGCCGCAGGACGCCGCGTCGCCGATCGGGTACGACCAGCGCTCCGCGCCGGTACGCGCCTCCAGGGCGCGCAGCCGCGCGTCCGCCCACACATAGACCGTGCCGTCGTGGATCAGCGGCCCGGACTCCGGTGTCTCGAAATCCGTCTGGAGCCCCTGCATCTCCCACAGCAGCTCGCCGTTGGCCGCCTCCCACGCCTGGACGCCGCCGCCGCGGGTACCGGTGACGACCGTGCCGCGGTCCACCTTGAGCGAGTAGACCCAGCCGTCGGTGGACAGCCGCCAGCGCTCGGCGCCGTCCGCCGCGTCCAGCGCGTAGAGCGTGGGGCCGTCGGAGGCGTGGATCCGCCCGTTGGCCACGGCCATCGCCCAGGCCACGTCGCGGGTCTTGAACTGCCGCCGCCCGGTGGCCACATCCAGCGCGTGCACCTCGAAGGAGGTCACATAGAGCAGATCGTCGGCGACGGCCGGGGTGCCCCAGACGTCGTTGGACATCCGGAACCGCCAGGGCCGCCAGCGGCCGCGGCCACCCGCGCCGCCCGGCCCGTCGGCCGCGTCGGCGGACGCGGCGTGGGAGGGCGGCGGCATGGCGCCCGTGGCCGCGGCCTCACCGCCGTTCACCCCGCCGGTGGTCATCCCGCCGGGCGGGCGCACCCAGCCCGTGGCGGGGCCGGTGTCCTGCCGCTGCTGTGGATCGCGGGCTTCGGCCGCCCGCATCCCGGGCCCGATCGGCACCTGCGAGCCGGGCAGCCGCACCGGGCCGTCGGCCGCGGCGGGCAGCGGCGCCGACGGTACGGCGGACGGGGGCCCGGCGGGGGCGGCGTGCCGGCCGGGTCCGATGGAGCCCAGCGCGCTCGGCGGGCTCGCGGCCTCCGGCGCGCGCAGACCGCCGCGCGGATCACCCACGCCCACCGGCTCCCAGCCGCCCGCGGCGGCGGGCGAGGCCGCGCCGTGGCGGCCGCCGGGACCGTCCCCGGCGGCGGCTCCGGCTCCGGCGGCGGGCGCGTAGGAGGGCGGCGGTGTGGGCGGGCGCTCCGGCGGCAGCGGAGCCGACGCACGGCCGGCGCCGCCGCTGCCGCTGCCCTGGGAAGAACGGCGACCGCCGGGCGAGGGGCGCGAGCCGGAGGCGCCGCGCACCTGGTTACGCCCGCTGCGCTTGCGCTCGATGAGCGCGACGGCGCCCGCGGGCAGCCAGGCCGAGGCCGTACCGCTGTCGTCGGCGTTGGCGGCGAACAGATGGGGGGCCAGCTGCGACTGGAGGTCGGCCGGGGAGGGGCGGCGGTCGGCCTCCATCTGCATGCACGACTCGATCAGCGGCCGCAGCTCGTCGGGCAGTCCGGCCAGGTCCGGGCCCTCACGCAGCAGCATGAACACGGTCTCCACCGGGTTCGCGCCGTGGAAGGGCGCGTGTCCGGTGGCCGCGAAGGTCAGGGTCGAGCCGAGCGAGAAGATGTCGCTCGCGCCCGTCACGCTGCGCGAGTCACGCGCCTGCTCGGGCGACATGTACGCGGGGGTGCCGACCGCCACGTTCGTCATGGTCAGCCGGGTGTTCGAAACGCCGGACGCGATACCGAAGTCGATCACGCGCGGGCCGTCCTCGACGACCAGCACGTTCGAGGGCTTCAGATCCCGGTGGACCAGACCCGCGCCGTGGATGGACTGCAACGCCTCGGCGACCCCGGCCGCCAGCCAGCGCACCGCCTGGGCGGGCATCGGCCCGCACTCATTGACGATTTCCTCGAGGGAGGGCGCGGGGACGTACGCCGTGGCCAGCCAGGGCACCGCCGCCCGCGGATCGGCGTCGACCACCGCGGCCGTGTAGAAACCGCTGACCGCGCGGGCCGCCTCCACCTCACGGGTGAACCGGACGCGGAACAGCTGGTCCTCGGCGAGCTCGGTCCGCACCGTCTTGATCGCGACCCGTCGGCCCGATGCCGAGCGGGCCAGATAGACCAGCCCCATGCCGCCCGCGCCGAGTCGACCGAGCACCTCGAAAGGGCCGATCCGCCTCGGATCGTGCTGCGTCAGCTGCTCCACCACTTGCCTGCCACCTCCCCGTGGGGGCTTGAAAAAGTACAGCCCCGTGCAGCGTCTCACCGACAAACCGTCCGGCGGCACGCATCCTGCATTCTCTCTGGCGAAGGCGGCGGTTGCGAACCCGGGGCCGAATCGTCGTGTCATCGGGCGATACGGAGCCGGACACCACCCGGTTCGACGGCGCGGCCGTCACCGCGCTCTCAGCCCGGTCCCGCCCTGCTCTCCGCCGGGGAAGGACCCGTCGCCGAGGTGTCGATGACGGCAAAGACCGCGCCCTGATTGTCCGCAAGGACCGCGAAACGCCCGTACAGCGCATCTTCGGGGTCATTGAGAACTCGCCCGCCCAGCCTGTGGGCCGTGCGCAGCGCGTGGTCGCAGTCCGCCACCACAAAGTACGTGAGGAAATGCGCGGGGAGTTCGGGCGGGTACCGCTCACCGATCACCACCCGTCCGCCGATCGCGTGCCGGGGCCCGGTGGGCTCGCCGCGCGGTGTCCACAGGACACGGTCGGGAGCGGCGCCACGGGCCTCCGCCGGGGCGGCGTCCCCCCGCGGCTCGCGCGGCGCGACGGGTTCCATGCCGTATCCGAAGACCGCCCGATAGAAGGCGTCCACCGGACGGGGCTGCCGGGTGCGGACCTCGGTCCAGCCGTACGAGCCCGGGGCGCCGCGCCGCGCGAAGCCGGAGTGGCTGCCCGCCTGCCAGAGCCCGAAGACCGCGCCGCCCGGGTCGGCGGCCGTGGCCATGACACAGGAATCGTCGATCCACACGGGC